>NZ_CP093362.1 GCF_023380225.1 Apilactobacillus apisilvae | reverse complement strand
ATCCTTAATCTTGCGCGTCTGCCAATTCCGCCATAGCCGCAAAAAACAACTACAACTATTATTATAATAAATTGTAGCCGTTTTTACAAATATCATTATATTATAAATAACTTATTCGCCACGAACTGATGCACCTTCATAATCAATTTTTAATAATCTAAAATTACCGTCCAATTCATGATTATTTAATACATCCCTTAACTTATTTAATTCTGATTCGGTGCCAAAAGTAGCAATTGTTGGACCACAACCACTAATATAAGTTCCACGAATTCCAATTTCATGAGCATATTTTCTAATTATATTTAATTCAGGAACATCTTTTTCACGATAATGTTCGTGAAACTTATCTCTTTCAATCATTTCGGCAGCTTTGCTCCATTCATTACTCATAACTGACGCAACAAAAACATTTGCAAAACTACTAGATTGAATCGCATCATTAAACTTAATTGTTTTAGGTAAAGGTCGCTTCGGTTTAGTAGATTCTTTATTTTTAATAAACATCAAAACATTAATATTTTTAGGCATTGATGCTTTAACAGTAGTACACATATCACCATCAAAAGTAGAAATTGTTAAATCACCTAGGATTGCTGAAGTTACATTTTCAGGATGTCCTTCAATTTTTGAACCAATATTAATTTGCTGATCTAATGATAAATCCATATCACCTAAAGCATTCGCAATCTTAATTCCAGCAACGACAGCTGTGGTGCTAGACCCCATTCCCCTTTCCATAGGAACATCAGACATTACTGTTAATTGATGTGGATGGATCTTTGAATTGATCGATAAAATCGTTTGGACAATTAAATTATTTTCATCATGTGGTATGTCATCACCCAAAGCGTGGTTAACTTGCCATTCATCCATCTCTTCTTCAACAATAACTGTATAGTATAAATGAAACGCAATTCCCAAAGAATTAAATCCCGCACCCAAATTTGACGAAGTTGAAGGCACTCTAACAATTAATTTTTTATCCAATTAAATCATCCCTTGCTTAATTAATTTTCCATGGCATTTACCACAAACGTAACGTCTAGTATCAATTCGACGTTTTCTTAAATAAATTTGACCACATTTTGTACAAATATACTTTATTTGATTAGTTTTATCTGGTGATGGTGCATATTTTAATCCACCAACTGCTTTTAACATATTTTTAAAATCATTTGTATTATGTTTACCAGAATAACCTGCTAAATGCAAATGATAATGACATAGCTCGTGCTTAATAACACCCACTAAGGTTTTATATGAATGCTCACTAAGCATTTTAGGATTAATATCGATATTATGTGAATCCATATGATATCGACCACCAGTAGTCTTCAACCGAGCATTAAAATAAACTTTGTGAAGAAATCGTCTAGCAAAACTAGTTATAGATATTTTCTCCACCAGTAATTGTAATTCTTTATTAGTCATATTAATCAATTCTTTTCTGGATCCATCATTGTTAACTGAATACGATTACGATTAACATCAATGTCTTTAACCCAAACAGTCACTACATCACCAATTGAAACAATAGTATTTGGATCTGAAATAAAACTATCACTCATATTAGAAATATGAATTAGTCCATCTTGTTTTAAACCAATATCAACAAAAGCACCAAAATCAACCACATTTCTAACAGTTCCTTGTAATTTCATATTTACTGATAAATCTTCAATTTTTAAAATATCTTGTTTTAATTTAGGCTTAGGCATATTTTCACGAAAATCACGGCCTGGCTTTTTTAACCCATTAAAAATATCATAAACTGTTTCTTTTCCAAAATGATTAGCACTGATAAATTCATTAATATTAATTTGATTTAATTTATCAAGCATAAAGTCTGAACCCAAGTTATTAATATCAATATTGGTTAATTTGATAATTTTTTCAGCAATTGGATAACTCTCTGGATGAATATCGGTATTATCTAACTTATTATCACCATCAATAATTCTCAAAAAGCCAACTGATTGTTCATAAGTTTTTTTACCTAATCTTGGAACCTTTGATAAAGAGACACGATTATTGAAACGACCATTTTCATTACGATATTTAACTAATTTTTTAGCTACATTTTGATTCATTCCAGAAATATGGGTTAATAATTCTACACTAGCAGTATTAACATTAACACCAACGTTATTCACAGCTGTTTCGACAACTCGATTTAAGCTTTGATCGAGTTGCTTTTCAGGCAAATCATGTTGATATTGACCGACACCCACTGACTTAGGATCAATTTTAATTAATTCAGCTAACGGATCCTGTAATCTTCTGCCAATACTTACCGCCGAACGCTCTTCAACATTAAATTCAGGAAATTCATCACGTGCGTTTTGACTAGCAGAATAAACCGAAGCACCTGCTTCATTAACAATTACGTAATATAAATCCCACGGTATTTTCTTAATTGCATTAATTACAAATTGTTCAGATTCACGACTAGCTGTACCGTTACCAATTGCTATCATTTCAACATGATTTTTTTTAATAAAATCTAGAAATAATTTTAATGCTTGTTCTCGTTGATGATTACTAGCTGGTTTATGCGGATAAATTACTAATTTATCCAGAAATTTACCGTTATTATCGACAACTGCTAACTTACAACCTGTTCGATATGCAGGGTCAAAGCCCATTACTGTCTTACCTTTTAAGGGCGATTGCATTAATAACTTATATAAATTTTTACCAAAAATTTTAATTGCATGCTCATCGGCAGTAGAAGTTATTTGGTTCCTAATTTCACGATTAATTGCAGGACCAATAAATCGATTATAAGCATCTTTAATGCTATTCTCAATAAACTCCACAGCTTTTCCGCGCTTATTATGATTGACTTGATTAAATAAATATCTTAGAATTTTGTCTTTATTAACAACTACTTTAACTGTCAAAATTTTATCGTTTTCACCACGATTAATTGCTAGGACTTGATAACTTTTTAATTTTTTAATGGGAACTTCAAATTCATAATAATTTTTATAAACTTGTTCTTCATCTTTCGAATTTTTCTTGTTCTTGCTATTCAAAGAACCAGTTTGAAAAGTGTATTGACGAACCCATTCTCGATATTCAGCAATATTGCCAAATTTTTCTGCTAAAATTTCATGCACACCATTCAAAACGTCACTTTTATTATTTAAGTCTTCGTTAATAAAATCAGCTGAATGTTGTTCAAAAGAGTTATCATAAGATAAAACCTTTTGAGCTAATGGTTCTAACCCCTGTTCTTTGGCGATATCAGCTTTTGTTTTACGTTTCTTTTTATATGGTAAGTACAAATCCTCTACTTGTTGTAAATTATTTGCAGACCTAATTTTACTAGATAATTCCTTAGTTAAATTATTTTGTTCTTCAATTAATTTAATTACTTCATCTTGACGATTAAACAAATGATTAATTCTAATATTCTCATCTTCAATTAATCGAATTTGCACTTCATCTAAACTGTTAGTTTTTTCTTTTCGATATCGAGCAATAAAAGGAACTGTGTTACCAGCGTCCAGCATTGTTATAACAGCATTTATTTGCTTGATTGAATAATCTTTTAAATTATTAGCAACCGCTTTAATAATTTCTACATTCAAGGTAAGCTTCTCACTCCTCAATATAAGTTCATTTATTAAATATTATAGCATTTATATTTTCATAAAAAAAAGCAGTTGATAATTTTCATTATCAACCACCATTAACTAAGCAGTTATCATAATTTTTTGTGCATATTTAAAAACTTTTTCGATACTAGTTTGTTGTAAATCACCAGCTTGATTGAATGAATCTTTATCAATATCATCATCTTTAATACTATCAACCATATCTTGGCAACCTTTTACATAATTAGCATAAGCTGATTTTAAATTAGAATGCATTCCCAATGTCTTAGCTGGTACATCAGCAGAACTTAACTTATCTAAGTAAGTTTTGTAGGTATTGGTTCCATCTTGAAAAGTTTTCTTTGTTGAAACCAAATCAATACCACTTAAATCTGATTTATCCATAGCTTTTTCTAGTGGTTCGTAATCTTTACTCATCTTTTCACCGGTTTCATTAGTACCTGAAATTAAATCAGATAACATTGAAGCATACATTGCCATTTTATTCTTTTTCATTACTAAATATCCTCTCTATTTCCAAAAATCATCATAAATATTGATGGGTAAATGACGTTTATGGGCTGTTCTATTATACCAATTTTCGATAGTCAAAGCAGCCTTTTCAGAAATTTCTTTACCTTCTAAGTAATCATCAATATCATCGTATCGAACGCCTAAAGCAGCTTCATCAGGTAAAGCTGGACGATCATCTTCTAAATCTGCGGTTGGTGTTTTTTCATACAAATGCTTAGGTGCATCTAAATATTCTAACATTGCCTTACCTTGACGTTTATCTAGACGCCAAAGTGGTGTAATATCGGCTGCTCCATCCCCAAATTTAGTATAAAAACCAGTAACTGCTTCAGCGGCATGATCAGTTCCTAATACAGCGCCAGATGATTGTCCAGCAATTGCATATTGAGCAATCATTCTTTCGCGAGCTTTGATATTTCCCTTATTAAAATCAGAAATTTTAGGACCATCTTCTTCAACTGCATTAACTGCAGCATCAGCCATTTCTTTAATATCAACTCTAACTACTTTATCAGCATTCATGAATTTAATAGCATCCATAGCATCAGATTCATCAGCTTGTTTACCATATGGCAAGCGAACTGCGATAAATTGATAATCTTGGTTGCCAGTTTCTTCTCTGATTTCGCTAATAGCCATCTGAGCAATTTTACCAGATAGCGTGGAATCTTGGCCACCTGAAATACCTAATACTAATGATTTCAAAAAAGAAAATTTCTTTAAATAGTCTTTTAAAAAATCAACACTATTTCTAATTTCTTGTTTAGGATCAATTGATGGCTTTACTTTTAAGTCGTCAATAATTTGTTTTTGCATTGAACGCATTAAAGTTCACCTTTTCCTTTTTCAATTTTGTTTTTAATTGTTTCATGAACATCTTTAATAATTTCCA
This sequence comes from Apilactobacillus apisilvae, assembly GCF_023380225.1. Taxonomy (NCBI): domain Bacteria; kingdom Bacillati; phylum Bacillota; class Bacilli; order Lactobacillales; family Lactobacillaceae; genus Apilactobacillus; species Apilactobacillus apisilvae. The sequence continues at coordinate 1,464,639 of NZ_CP093362.1, read as the reverse complement.
TTTTATTTTGCCAACATTTTAATGATAAATCAACTGGATATTCTTGCGGGTTCAATTCACGTTTATACTCAGGCCATAATGATGACAAAACTTTATTAGAGAATTCTTTAATTGATTTTAACGATGGTTGATTATAAACTAATTCACCATCTTCAAAAATAGTTTTCAATAGCGGTTTAGCATCAAAATCATTCAAGGTTTTATTAATATAAGTAAATTGAGGATGGAACATGTAAATACTTTGTTGTTTTCTAGGATCCTCATCACTAAATGAAATGTAGTCTCCCTCAGACTTACCATCTTTTTTCTCAGTAATTCGCCAAACTTGTTTTTTACCAGGTGTCGATACTTTCTCAGCATTATTAGATAATTTAATTGTATCAATCATCTTACCTTCATCATTTTCAGCAGAAACCATCTTATAAACTGCACCCAAGGCTGGTTGATCAAAACAAGTAATTAGCTTAGTTCCAATTCCCCAGACGTCAATCTTAGCATCTTGCATTTTTAAACTAGTAATCGTTTGTTCATCCAAATCATTAGATGCATAAATTTTTGCATTAGGAAAGCCAGCATCATCTAACATTTCACGAACACGTTTAGACAAATAAGCCATATCACCAGAATCAATTCTAACACCGGCAAAATTAATCTTATCGCCCATTTCTTTAGCAACCCTAATAGCATTAGGAACTCCACTTTTGATTGTGTCAAAAGTATCCACTAAGAACACACATTCATGATGGCTTTCTGCATAAGCTTTAAATGCTAAATAATCATCTTGAAAGAACTCTACTAATGAATGTGCATGCGTTCCACTAATAGGAATGCCAAACTCTTTACCAGCTAAAACATTAGAAGTAGCATCAAATCCACCAATATAGGCTGCTCTCGCTCCCCACAATGATGCAGAAGTTTCTTGGGCACGACGACTACCAAATTCTAGTAAAGGATCTTTATCACAGGCCAAACGAATTCTAGCTGCCTTAGTAGCAATTAAAGTTTGATAATTAACAATATTAAGAATTGCAGTTTCAACTAATTGGCACTCGCAAACATTACCTTCAACTTGTAGGATCGGCTCATTATTAAATACTAAGTCGCCTTCAACTGCCGAACGAATAGTCCCCTGAAATTTAAAATTACTTAAATATTTTAAGAAAGATTCACTATAGTCACCGTCTTTTCTTAAAAATGCAATATCTTCATCTGTGAAATTAATATCTTTTATATAATTAATCACATGTTCTAATCCAGCGAAGATACCAAAACCATTACCAAAAGGCATTTTTCTAAAATAAACTTCAAAGACACTACGACGATTTTGTTTGCCTTGTTGAAAATATGTTTGCATCATATTGATTTCATATGCATCAGTGTGCAAAGTTAAATTATCAAAAATTTCTGCCATGATAGAATAAAATCCTCCTAATCATATCGCTTTTTATTGTCTTTTATTTTATCATTAATTAAAGAAATAATCATAATTAATTAACCTAGAAAGGGAAAAAATGAAAAATAATAAAATTAATATTTTGGGATTTAATTTTTTAAATACCACTTTTAAAAAATTTATGGAAACAATCAAAGCAAGAGTTGATAAAAATCAAAACACTTTTATCGTTACTGCTAATCCTGAAATTGTAACCTATGCATTGGATCATGAACAATATAGTAAAAAAATTAAAAAAGCTGATTACTTAGTAGCTGATGGTGTTGGAATTTTAAAGGGAGCTAAAATTTTAGGAGAAAAAATGCCTGAAAGAATCACTGGATATGATATCTTATTAGATTTATTAGATTGGGGGAATAAAAATAATAAGTCTGCATATTTCATTGGTGCTAAACCAGAAGTAATGAGCGACTTAAAAAAAATAATAAATAAAGATTACCCTAATTTAATAGTAAAAGGTACTCAGGATGGTTATTTTAAAAATGAAGAAGTGGTTGCTAATGACATTCTTAATAAAAAACCAGACATGGTCTTTGTAGCTCTTGGTTTCCCAAAGCAAGAGAATTTCATTGTTAAATACAAAGATAGACTAAGTAGTCTTTGGATTGGCTTAGGCGGTAGTTTTGACGTTTTATCAGGACACACAAATCGGGCTCCTCAATTTTGGATTGATCATAATATTGAATGGCTTTATCGATTAATAAAAGAACCATCACGTTTTAAAAGAATGTTAGCATTACCCAAATTTATCCTATTAGTTAAAAGACAAAATAAAAAGAGTACTTATGAATGATTATTCAAAAGTACTCTTTTTACTATCTAAATAAAATTCAAAACGTTCTCCCACGTATTGAGTTCTTACATACTCAAAAGGTTCTCCATTTTGTAATGCTGTTGTTTGTCGCATTAATAAAATAGCATCACCCTTTTTAATATCTAAATAATCAGAAATTTTTTCAGATGCCAATGTTGCAGAAACTGTCTGATTAGAAACTTTAGGAATTAAACCTAGTTTCTTTTCTAAAGATGCATAAAAAGAATTAGTTACGTCATATTTACTTAGGTTTTGAACAATTTTTTCTGGAACAGTTGCAATTTCAAAACAAATGGGTAAACCATCGCCATAACGAATTCTTTCCATTCTAACAACTTTTTCATTTTGATTAATTTTTAATTTTTCAACTTCACTTAATGAAGGTTCCAAAGAGTGATACGAAATAGTTTTACTAGAAGGCTTCTTACCTTGAGCTAACATTATATCCGTAAAACTAGTGACTCCAGACATTTTTTCTTGAATCTTTTCATTAGTAACAAAAGTTCCTGAACCCATTCTTTGTTCTAAAATGCCTTCATCTACTAAAGTTTGAATAGCTTGACGTAATGTCATTCTACTAACATTAAAATTAACAGAAAGTTCCCTTTCAGAAGGAATTTTTTCCCCTAGTTTCCATACACCATCTTCAACCTTTTTTCTAATTTTGTTATGAATTTGAATATAAATTGGTAAAACCATTAAAATTATAAACCTCCTAGTGGCGACCCTGGGTAGCATCAAAACATTTCATAATTGCATTTTCAAAGCCATTTTCCTTTAATGCTAAAAGTCCTTTTACGGTACTACCACCAGGTGAACAAACATTATCAATTAGGTCTGAAGTGCTAAGAGAACTTTTAGAAATTGTTTCCATAGAACCCTTTACAGCTTGAGTTAACATTACATTAGCATCTTTTTTATTAATGCCATATTTAACAGCTATTTGACTAAAGGCTTCAACAAATAAATAAGCATAAGCTGGTGTACATCCAACTAAAGATCCAGCAATATTAATTTTATCTTCCGATACTTTAATCATTTTACCTAAGAGTTTAAATGTATTTATTGTAGAGCTTAATTGATTATCTTGCAGATTATTATTGTAATTATAAGCGATACTTCCTGAATTCTCTTCAACGTTGACATTAGGAACCATACGCATAATTGGTAAATCATAATTAGTAAGTTCTTCCAGGCGTTGTAAATCATAATCCCAAACAATAGAAATAAGTACTTTATTATCTAACAAATCTCTTACATTTTTTAATACATCAATAACATCATCAGGATTAATTGCTAAAATAATATAATCACTAGAATCAATAACTTCTTCATTAGAGTCCATGGCATTTAAATCATAGTCTTTAGAAAAATTTTTATAATTCTCAGCATGTTTACTATGAACAAAAATATCTCGTGGCTTAACCTGATTAGATTTAATAAATCCTCTAATCATAGCCTTAGCCATCGACCCTACACCAATAAAGCCAATCTTCATAAATAATCAACTCCAAAATTAAATAATAATATTATTATAACATAAAAAAAATGACTAACTTTTACAAGTTAGTCATTAAATATTGGGCTAGCTGGATTCGAACCAGCGCATCACGGGATCAAAACCCGATGCCTTACCGCTTGGCTATAACCCAATAATATGGAGGGGAGTGGATTCGAACCACCGAACCCGAAGGAGCGGATTTACAGTCCGCCGCGTTTAGCCAGACTTCGCTACCCCTCCGAAAGATATCAATTAATCAACAATATATATAATATCATTTATTAACGTATATTGTCAATAAATAATTTTAAAATTTTTAAAATTATTTATGCCTGTTAGTTCATATCAACCAACAAATAATATGATATCTAATTTTAGATAAATAGTCAATATTATTTTTAAATTTTTTTAAATTTTTTTAAAAATAATATGAATATACAGCTCATTGTCATTCCTATACATCCAAGGATAATAAAATACATATGAGGATTTAACATATAATATTTTGATATTTGAGAATTAATAGCTTGAGCACTAGCATAAGGAAGATAAGAAATAGCCATCATTTGTGATCCAAAAGCCTTTGGCATCAATTTATTAGTTAAAGACATTCCTATTGGTGATATTAACATTTCACCGATACCAATAAATCCGATAGACAATAATAGCCACATAGGTTTCATATTGATGCTAGGTATTAGCAAGGTGGGAATTATCATAATAAAACAACCAATCCCTGCAAAGAAAAGTCCAATTGAATATTTTAAAAATGCAGAGCATTTAAATTTAGACCATAGCTTAGCAAATAACGGAGTGTATATTAATATAAATAATGGATTTAAAGATTGGTACCAAGAAGAAGGAATATGAATATCAATACTCTTAAAACAATATATTAATATAGATAAAAAAATAAAAGCTATAGAAAAAAATATAGTAATTTTATTTATATTTTTTCTACTCCTTAATAACAATATAAATATAGACATAATAATAAATAAAATTATTATGAGAATATATTTATTAAGTGAAAAATTATTATCTGAATTTAAATTTGCTATAACTGCAAAAATAGTAGGTCCCTGTTCTTCTATTATCCAAAAAATAGTAGCTGAAATAAAGAAAAATGAGTATATACTTAGATTAGATTTTTCAATATCATTTACTTTTCTGCTAAAAAACATAAAGATAAAATATAAAATAGGAACTATTAATATAAAAATACTAATCATAGTAATAATATTATTGATATTAAAAGATCCTATTTCAAACATTAATATAGTTATTAATGTTATTCCGAAAACACCAATTATTATTCTTATAAATAAGTTTTTTAAATCATTGGGTTCAATTGGATTAATTGGATACATATTTTTAGAATTATAATATTTATATGAATTAGCTTTGTAATTAATAAAACCGATAATCATGGATATTGCACCAACTAAAAATCCTAAGTGAAAATTAATATGAGTTCCTATAAATCCAATTATCATGGGAGCAAGTAGTGCTCCTAAATTTACACCCGATAAATAATATGTAAATCCCGAATCCATCATAGATTCTTTATTTTCGTAAAGGTTACCAACTATTGAAGATATAGTTGTTTTAAGTAAACCAGTTCCAAAAATTAAAAATATTATAGATATAAACAATAGTGGAATTTTGAATAATGGTAAAGATAATAATAATTGACCAATTATTATTAGAATAGCACCTAAAGATACTGTTCTATAATTACCCAAAAGTCTATCACTAACATAACCACCCAATACTGAAAAAAGATATACTAATGATCCAAAAATAGAAAAAATGGAAATCGCATTAGCTAGATTTAAACCAATCCCCCCTTCTTTTAAGGAATAATACATATAGAATAATAACGTCGCTCTAGTACCATAGTATGTGAACCTTTCAAAAGTTTCAGTAGAAATTAATGTTGATAATCCATTAGGTTGATTATTAAAAGTTTCATCCAAAAATTTATATTTTTTTTTCAAGTAATAACCACTCCTAAACATATATTTATTACATATAAGTATATAAAAAAGCCAAAAAGTAAAAACAATTTGGCTTTTATGCCGGCTGCAGGACTTGAACCTGTGACCGCCGGTTTACGATACCGATGCTCTACCAACTGAGCTAAGCCGGCAAAATGGTTTTAATAATATAAAAGTGCTAACCAAGAAGTTAGCACTTTTCAGTACTCCGAATGTCAGACTCGAACTGACGACAACCTGATTAACAGTCAGGTGCTCTACCAACTGAGCTAATTCGGAATAATAAGCGCGGCAACTTCCTACCCTTGCAAGAGGCGATCCTCTAACTACTCTCGGCGTTTAGAAGCTTAACTACTGTGTTCGGCATGGGAACAGGTGTATCCTTCTAGCTATCGCCACCACACTATTTTTCTAAAAGAACTTCGTTCTTTCAAAACTAGATATTATCATTTCTAAATGAGAACAACCTTACTTGGTTAAGTCCTCGACCAATTAGTACTAGTCCGCTCCATACATCGCTGCACTTCCACTTCTAGCCTATCTACCTAATCATCTCTTAGGGGTCTTACTTCCACAAAGGAATGGGAAATTTCATCTTGAGGTGGGTTTCACACTTAGATGCTTTCAGCGTTTATCTCAGCCATACATAGCTACCCAGCTGTGCCCCTGGCGGGACAACTGGTACACCAGCGGTATGTCCATCTCGGTCCTCTCGTACTAGAGATAGCTCCCCTCAAATTTCCTACGCCCGCGACGGATAGGGACCGAACTGTCTCACGACGTTCTGAACCCAGCTCGCGTACCGCTTTAATGGGCGAACAGCCCAACCCTTGGGACCAACTACAGCCCCAGGATGCGATGAGCCGACATCGAGGTGCCAAACCTCCCCGTCGATGTGAACTCTTGGGGGAGATAAGCCTGTTATCCCCAGGGTAGCTTTTATCCGTTGAGCGATGGCCCTTCCATATGGTACCACCGGATCACTAAGCCCGACTTTCGTCCCTGCTCGACCTGTCTGTCTCGCAGTCAAGCTCCCTTGTGCCTTTACACTCTGCGAATGATTTCCAACCATTCTGAGGGAACCTTTGGGCGCCTCCGTTACTATTTGGGAGGCGACCGCCCCAGTCAAACTGCCAATCAGACACTGTCTCCCACCACGATAAGTGGTGCGGGTTAGAGTGTTAGCACAGCGAGGGTAGTATCCCAACAATGCCTCCACCGAAACTAGCGTTCCGGTTTCTACGGCTCCTACCTATCCTGTACAAGCTATGTCAACACCCAATATCAAATTACAGTAAAGCTCCATGGGGTCTTTCCGTCCTGTCGCGGGTAACCTGCTTCTTCACAGGTATCTCAATTTCACCGAGTCTCTCGTTGAGACAGTGCTTAGATCGTTACGCCTTTCGTGCGGGTCGGAACTTACCCGACAAGGAATTTCGCTACCTTAGGACCGTTATAGTTACGGCCGCCGTTTACTGGGGCTTCGTTTCTGAGCTTCGCCGAAGCTAACTCATCCACTTAACCTTCCAGCACCGGGCAGGCGTCAGCCCCTATACTTCATCTTACGATTTTGCAGAAACCTGTGTTTTTGATAAACAGTCGTCTAAGCCTTTTCACTGCGGCTGCACGTAGTGCAGCACCCCTTCTCCCGAAGTTACGGGGTCATTTTGCCGAGTTCCTTAACGAGAGTTCACTCGCTCACCTTAGGATACTCTCCTCGACTACCTGTGTCGGTTTGCGGTACGGGTAGTTAATTACTCACTAGAAACTTTTCTCGGTAGTGTGACATGGCTTACTTCCCTACTTAAATTCGGTCCTCATCACAGCTTGTCAACCCGCTAAAAAGCATTTCACTCTTCAACTGACTTGCTGCTTGAACGCACATCCAATAGTGCGCACAAGTTAGCCTCCTACGTCCTTCCATCGTTCAAACATAATTAACTAGTACAGGAATATCAACCTGTTATCCATCGCCTACGCCTCTAGGCCTCGGCTTAGGTCCCGACTTACCCTGGGAGGACGAGCCTTCCCCAGGAAACCTTAGTCATTCGGTGGATTAGATTCTCACTAATCTTTCGCTACTCATACCGGCATTCTCACTTCTAAGCGCTCCATCAGTCCTTACGGTCTAACTTCGTTGCCCTTAGAACGCTCTCCTATCACATGACTACGTCATGTCCACAATCTCGGTAATATGCTTAGCCCCGGTAAATTTTCGGCGCAGAATCACTCGACTAGTGAGCTATTACGCACTCTTTAAATGGTGGCTGCTTCTGAGCCAACATCCTAGTTGTCTGTGCAACTCCACATCCTTTTCCACTCAGCATATATTTAGGGACCTTAATTGGTGGTCTGGGCTGTTCCCCTTTCGACGGTGGATCTTATCACTCATCGTCTGACTCCCGGACATATAAATCAATGGTATTCGGAGTTTATCTGAATTTAGTAACCCATGACGGGCCCCTCATCCAAACAGTGGCTCTACCTCCATGATTCTAAATCCGAGGCTAGCCCTAAAGCTATTTCGGAGAGAACCAGCTATCTCCAAGTTCGTTTGGAATTTCACCGCTACCCACATTTCATCTCAGCACTTTTCAACGTACACGAGTTCGGCCCTCCGGTGCGTTTTACCGCACTTTCAGCCTGAACATGGGTAGATCACCTGGTTTCGGGTCTATCTCAACATACTCAAACGCCCTATTCAGACTCGCTTTCGCTACGGCTCCGGTCTTATCCACCTTAACCTTGCATGTTAACATAACTCGCCGGTTCATTCTACAAGAGGCACGCTATCACCCATTAACGGGCTCTAACTGTTTGTAAGCACATGGTTTCAGGAACTATTTCACTCCCCTTCCGGGGTGCTTTTCACCTTTCCCTCACGGTACTGGTTCACTATCGGTCACTAGGGAGTATTTAGCTTTGGGAGATGGTCCTCCCGGATTCCAACGACGTTCCACGTGTGTCGCTGTACTCAGGATCCTGAACTGAGGTTAAACAATTTCGTCTACGGGGCTATCACCCTGTATCGCCTAGCTTCCCAGCTAGTTCGACTATTGTCTAACTTGGTAACTCAAATGTTCAGTCCTACAACCCCAAAGAGCAAGCTCTTTGGTTTGAGCTGTTCCCCGTTCGCTCGCCGCTACTTAGGGAATCGAAATTTCTTTCTCTTCCTGTGGGTACTTAGATGTTTCAGTTCCCCACGTCTGCCGCCAAATTAGCTAATTAATTCACTAATTGGTGATAACCGATTAAGGTTATCGAGTTTCCTCATTCGGAAATCTCCGGATCAAAGCTTACGTACAGCTCCCCGAAGCATATCGGTGTTAGTCCCGTCCTTCATCAGCTCCTAGTGCCAAGGCATCCACCATGCGCCCTTCATAACTTAACCTGTTCATCACTTCGTGATGTTTGGTTAATTGAGTATAATACGAATAAAACTTTTTAAAAAACTCAAAATAACGCGGTGTTCTCGGTTAAAATTGTATTTAATACAAATTTTAATGTTAATTTTAGAAATTAATAATATCTAGTTTTCAAAGAACCAAGTTCAACACTTTCGTGTCAATGGAGAATAGCGGAATCGAACCGCTGACCTCCTGCTTGCAAAGCAGGTGCTCTCCCAGCTGAGCTAATTCCCCATATAAGGTTTTGTGGTAATCCACTAGTCCTATGGGCCTAAATGGACTCGAACCATCGACCTCACGCTTATCAGGCGTGCGCTCTCAACCAACTGAGCTATAGGCCCAAAAAGCATAAGCTTCTTTTGAGAGTAAACCTCTCAAAACTGAATAAGATTGATTAACCTAATGTAAGTTTCCGTAATATCCTTAGAAAGGAGGTGATCCAGCCGCAGGTTCTCCTACGGCTACCTTGTTACGACTTCACCCTAATCATCTGTCCCACCTTAGACAACTAGCTCCCGAAGGTTACTCCATCGTCTTTGGGTGTTACAAACTCTCATGGTGTGACGGGCGGTGTGTACAAGGCCCGGGAACGTATTCACCGTGGCATGCTGATCCACGATTACTAGTGATTCCAACTTCATGCAGGCGAGTTGCAGCCTGCAATCCGAACTGAGAATGGCTTTAAGAGATTAGCTTGACCTCGCGGTTTCGCGACTCGTTGTACCATCCATTGTAGCACGTGTGTAGCCCAGGTCATAAGGGGCATGATGATTTGACGTCATCCCCACCTTCCTCCGGTTTATCACCGGCAGTCTCACTAGAGTGCCCAACTTAATGCTGGCAACTAATAATAAGGGTTGCGCTCGTTGCGGGACTTAACCCAACATCTCACGACACGAGCTGACGACAACCATGCACCACCTGTCATTCTGTCCCCGAAGGGAACACCTAATCTCTTAGGTTGGCAGAAGATGTCAAGACCTGGTAAGGTTCTTCGCGTAGCATCGAATTAAACCACATGCTCCACCACTTGTGCGGGCCCCCGTCAATTCCTTTGAGTTTCAACCTTGCGGTCGTACTCCCCAGGCGGAATGCTTAATGCGTTAGCTGCGGCACTGAAGGGCGGAAACCCTCCAACACCTAGCATTCATCGTTTACGGCATGGACTACCAGGGTATCTAATCCTGTTCGCTACCCATGCTTTCGAGCCTCAGTGTCAGTAATAGACCAGACAGCCGCCTTCGCCACTGGTGTTCTTCCATATATCTACGCATTTCACCGCTACACATGGAGTTCCACTGTCCTCTTCTATACTCAAGTTCTTTAGTTTCCGCTGCACTTCCTCAGTTGAGCTGAGGGCTTTCACAACAGACTTAAAAAACCACCTGCGCTCGCTTTACGCCCAATAAATCCGGACAACGCTTGCCACCTACGTATTACCGCGGCTGCTGGCACGTAGTTAGCCGTGGCTTTCTGGTTAAATACCGTCAAAGCGTAAACAGTTACTCTTACACTTGTTCTTCTTTAACAACAGAGTTTTACGAGCCGAAACCCTTCTTCACTCACGCGGCGTTGCTCCATCAGACTTGCGTCCATTGTGGAAGATTCCCTACTGCTGCCTCCCGTAGGAGTCTGGGCCGTGTCTCAGTCCCAATGTGGCCGATTACCCTCTCAGGTCGGCTACGTATCATCGCCTTGGTGGGCTTTTATCTCACCAACTAGCTAATACGCCGCGGGTCCATCCTAAAGTGATAGCAGAGCCATCTTTCAAGTTGGAACCATGTGGTTCCAACTAATTATACGGTATTAGCACTTGTTTCCAAATGTTATCCCCTGCTTTAGGGCAGGTTACCCACGTGTTACTCACCAGTTCGCCACTCGTCCCGAATCCAAAAATCTTTTATGCAAGCATAAAATCAAATTGGGAGGACTCGTTCGACTTGCATGTATTAGGCACGCCGCCAGCGTTCGTCCTGAGCCAGGATCAAACTCTCATCTTATAGATGAAAAGCTTTTCTAGCTCATCAAATTAATTGTTTTTAAAAGCGAATTGACTTCGCTGTGTTTTAATTTCTTATAATCTAAATTATAAGAATCCTTACACATCATCGATTATCAATCTTGTTCAGTTTTCAAAGATCTACTTATTAGTTATCTGCTTCATTGAGCAGCTTTTTAATTATATCATGTTAACAACTTAACGTCAACAACTTTTTATAATTATTTTTTATTGCCGTTTGCTTTATCAGCAACGCAACAATAATTATTATGCCATCTTTACAAGTAAAAGTCAACAACTTTTTTTAATAAATATTTAAACAACTTGTAAAATTTGTTACCAAAATGACAACAGGAACAATAATATCAAGAATAAACACTCACGTCAATAGAAATAAATAAAAAAATTTATAATTGTTTAATGGAGCAAATAATTTCCTATATTCCAGAGACTATTGGTTACCTAATTTCATTTATTAGCCCAAAGTCTTTTCTTAATCAAATAGGTAACTATAAATTGATTTTATTATATTTATACTTTTTACCTAGTTATTGATTCATATGAATGTTTGTTATCGATCATAAAAAAAGCACCTCCGAATTATATTATTTTACAAAATTAAAATAATAATTTTATCAAAAGTGCTTTTATTTATCTGCTCAATATTATAATTTCAGTTAATTGTAAGAATTTTTTATATTACTATTCTTCAGAATTATCTTCTGGTCTCATAGTTGGGAATAATAAAACATCTCTAATTGATTCAGCATTAGTTAACAACATAACTAAACGATCAATTCCAATACCTAATCCACCAGTAGGAGGCATACCATATTCTAGAGCTTCAACATAGTCCAAATCTACAGGTTGAGCTTCATCATTACCTTGAGCTTTTTCTGCTGCTTGGGCTTCAAATCTAGCTTTTTGATCAATTGGATCATTTAGTTCAGAGAACGCGTTAGCATATTCCATTCCAGAAACATATAATTCAAAACGATCAGTAAATCTTGAATCATCAGCATTTTTCTTAGCCAATGGTGAAATTTCAACTGGATGACCATAAATAAACGTAGGATTTTTAATCTTAGGTTGAACTAATTCTTCAAAGAATTCATTAATAATGTGTCCAACTTTCCAGAAATCCTTGTATTCAATATGATGTTCATCAGCTAATTTACGAGCATCTTCTAAACTCATTTCTTTCCAGAAATCAACGCCAGTGTATTCTTTAATAGCATCAACCATGTGTAAACGTTCAAATGGCTTATTAAAGTCTACTTCGTCACCTTGGTATTCAATGATACCATTGTCTGACACAACTTTAGATGCAGACTTAAAAATACCCTCAGTTTCATCCATTACATCATGAAAATCAAAATATGCAATGTATGATTCTAATTCAGTAAATTCTGGGTTATGATCTTGATCCATTCCTTCATTTCTGAACACACGGCCGATTTCATATACTCGTTCCATTCCACCAACAATTAATCTCTTAAGATGTAATTCTAGTGCAATGCGTAAATATAAATCAATATCTAGTGCATTATGATGAGTAATAAATGGACGCGCATTAGCACCACCGGCTTGGTTATGCAATACTGGAGTTTCAACTTCTGTACAGTCCATTTGATTATCTAAGTAGCTACGAATAGCTGAGATAATTTTAGTACGTTTTTGGAAACGATCAAAACTATCACGGTTTGCAATCAAGTCTAAATATCTTTGACGATATTTTTGTTCTTTGTTTTGTAGACCATGATACTTATCTGGTAATGGACGTAATGCTTTAGCTAGGAAAGTAACATGAGTAGCTTTAACAGTAAGTTCACCCATGTCAGTCTTAATAACTTCACCTTCAAAGCCTAAATGATCGCCAATATCAGAACGTTTAAAGATATGGTAAGTTTCTTCACCAACAACATCTTTTCTAACGTAAAGTTGAATTTTTCCTGAACGATCTTGTAAATCAGCAAAACCGACTTTACCTTTACCACGTTTTGCAATCATACGACCAGCAATAACAACTTTTTTATCTAGCTGTTCTAAATCTTCCTTTGTTGAATCGTTATATTCTTCATGTAATTGTTTAGCTAAATGAGTACGTTCAAAACGACTACCGAATGGATCGATGCCTTCTTCTCGTAATTCATTCATCTTTTGGCGACGAACTCGCAATTGATCATTCATTTGCTTTTCTTTTGCCACAGTAATACCTCCATCAGAATAAATTATTTTCTATAATAATAATACCATAAATTATCTTCAAACCATTAATTTTAATTAAAACTATGCTTTGGTGACTGTTTTTTTAAGTGATTTTTCTAAAAATTTATCGAAGATATCATTCATTTCTTGTTCTGTATCAGCTGAATTTAAAGCAGCTTTAGTTCTTGCGGAATGTCTTAAACCTTTCAAATAGTATGCAGCTTGTCCTCTAAACTCACGGGGACCAATAAAGTCACCTTTAATGCCTACTAATCGGTGCAAATGTTCCTTAGCAGTCTGGATAGTTTCTTCAACAGAAGGTTCTGGTAAAATTTCACCAGTTTCCAAATAATGAGCGGTTTGTTTCAACATAAATGGATTACCTTCGGCAGCACGCCCAATCATAACGGCGTCACAGCCAACATAATCAAGCATTTCTTGCGCCTTTTGCGGAGTTGTAACATCACCATTACCCATAAATGGAATGGTTAATTTATCAGCAACTGCTTTTAAAACATCCCAGTCAGCACTACCTTGGTACATTTGCTTTCTAGTTCTTCCATGCATAGCAACTGCTGATGCTCCAGCTTTTTCAGCCATTAGAGCATTTTGTACAGCATAAATATGGTCTTCATCCCAACCAGTTCTCATCTTAACTGTAACTGGTTTATTAACAGCAGAAGTAACTGCCTTTACCATTTCATAGACCTTATTAGGATCCAATAACCATTTCGAACCAGCATCAGTTTTAACAACTTTGTTAACTGGGCATCCCATATTGATATCAATAATATCAGCTTCAGTTTTTTGATCAATGAACTTAGCACCCTCAACCAATGTTTCTTTACTTCCACCAAAAATTTGAATACTCATTGGATGTTCTTTTGCATCAACATTAATCATATCCAAAGTTTTTTGATTATTGTACATAATTCCACGATCAGAAATCATTTCACAGACAACTAATCCTGCATTAAATTCTTTACAAATCATTCGAAAAGCAGTGTTAGTTACTCCTGCCATTGGAGCAACCACTACTTGATTGGGAATTGTAACATCGCCAATTTTCCATTCCATAAATTTCACCTCATAAAATAATCATATATCTATCTTGCTAAACATAATAGCATATAAATATAAAATCAACTATTTTTCATCACCTTTTATCTTAGATGAAGCTGCTACTTCTAATTTTTTTAAATTGTCTTCACTAAAATTATATTCAGTTTCACAAAAGTTGCAAACAACTTTCGCTCCATGATCTTCATCAATCATCGCTTTAATTTCTTTTGCACCAATTCCCACAATTTCGTTAGCAAATTTTTCTTTTGAGCAATCACATTTAAATTCAACCGGTAGATTTTGTAGTAATGTTAAATTATCTTCACCAAAAATTAATTTAAGAATATCTTCAGGTTTTTGCTTTGATAAAAATAATTCAGAAATCATTGGAATTGATTTCAAACGTTTTTCCAAATTAGCAATAGCATCATCAGAAGCACCTGGAAGAACTTGAATTAAGTACCCTCCAGCTGCACCAATTGTTCCATCTTCATTTACATAAACTGAAACTCCAACTGCTGAAGGAATTTGTTCTGATTGAGCCAAATAGTAAGTAAAATCATCCCCAATTTCACCAGACACTAAATCAACATTACTAGTATAAGGCTCATCGCCTCCTTGACTCTTCATTACTTGAAGTGTTCCATTATGACCAATAGCACCACCAACATCTAATTTATGATGAGAATTTAAAGGTATATCAACATGTGGATTATGCATATAACCTTTAACATATCCATTAGCGTCAGCATCAACTACGATTGTTCCAGCAGGACCATCTCCCATTACTTTAACCGTCATACTTTCCTTCCCTTTTAATACAGAAGATGAAAGTAATAAACTGGCAACTAAGCTTCGTCCTAACGCTGCTGATGAAGTAGGCCAAGTATTATGATCCTTTTGTGCTTCACTAACTAAATCTGTGGCTTCCATTGCATATGCCCTAAACATTCCATCTTTAGTGACACTTTTTGTTAAATAGTCTGTCATTATAATAACCTCTTTCGATATTAATATATTTAAAAAACGTGAGTTAAATTATAGCATTTAACCCACGTTTTTATTAAATCAATTATTCTTGATTATTTGAATCATTATTTTCTTTTTCTTCATCATTTTTTTCTAATTCTTTTTTTGATTCTTCAAATGATGAATTTTCATTTGTTTCATTATTTTCTTCTGGCATTTTACCTGTACGGTATAAGCTTAAGATTTGCTTTTCATCAAGTGTTTCGTATTTGATTAAAGCATCAGCAATCGCACGATGTTGTTCACGATGACTTTCAATAATATCATGAGCTTCACCATGTGCTTCATTAATAAAGTTTCTAACTTCTTCATCAATAGTTGCTGCAGTCTTTTCAGAATAATTACGTGCATATGGATCTTGAGTAGGACTTTCTAACTGAACAGTTCCTAATTTTTCACTCATACCATATTGTGTAACCATAGCACGAGCTAAATTAGTTGCTTGTTCAAAATCATTAGAAGCTCCTGAAGATTCTGAATTAAAGATAATTTCTTCGGCAGTACGACCACCCATTAATCCAGCAAGTTGTTCCATTGCATTCTTCTTAGACATTAATTGTTGGTCTTCCCTAGGAAGCATAATTGCATATCCGCCAGCACGACCACGAGGAACAATCGTAACTTTGTGAACAACACGAGCATCATTTAATACTAATCCAACAATTGTATGTCCAGCTTCGTGATTAGCAACGATATTTTGTTCTTTCTTGCTAACAACTTTATTCTTCTTAGCAGGTCCAGCGATTACACGATCTTCAGCTTCATCTAATTCAGAAGGTCCAATACTATCCTTATTGCGACGAGCAGCTAATAAAGCAGCTTCGTTTAACAAGTTAGCTAAATCAGCACCCACAAATCCAGGAGTTTGCTTAGCAATTTCATGTAAATCAACATTATCAGCAACTGGCTTGTTCTTAGCATGAACTTTCAAAATAGCTTCTCTACCACGAACATCTGGTTGACCAACCAAGACCTTACGATCAAAACGACCAGGTCTAGTTAAAGCGGGATCTAAAACATCAGCACGGTTAGTAGCAGCTATAACGATAACACCATCATTACCTGAGAAACCGTCCATTTCAACAAGTAATTGATTAAGCGTTTGTTCTCTTTCATCATGGCCACCGCCCATACCGTTACCACGTTTTCTACCGACAGCATCAATTTCATCAATGAAAATGATGGCAGGACTGTCTTTTTTAGCTTGAGTAAACAAGTCACGAACACGACTAGCACCAACACCAACGAACATTTCAACGAAGTCAGAACCTGAAATGGAGTAGAATGGCACTGCTGCTTCACCAGAAACCGCTTTGGCAAGTAAAGTTTTACCAGTACCAGGAGGTCCTTCTAATAAAACACCATGAGGAATTTTAGCACCTAGTTTGGAGTATTTCTTTGGATTCTTTAAGAATTCAACAACTTCAACTAGTTCTTGTTTTTCTTCTTCTTCACCAGCAACATCTGAAAATTTAACATCACTATGTGTAGGCTTAGCTTTAGATTTACCAACACCCATGATGCCACCTTTACCACCGTTCTTACCACCGGCTTGGTTCATCATAATAAAGAAGAAAATCAAGATAATAATCATCGGAACAATTGAAATTAACAAGTTAGTCCAAAATCCACCATTAGTATCCGCTTCTTTTGCATTCATGTTAATATTGTTCTTTTTAGCATAATTAGTAATTTCAGAAATAGTACTATTATTCTTCAATACATTGGTCTTAAAAGAAGAAATTTTAGTAGTTTTCTTAGAATTACCAAATAATAGATTACTGCTATCAGAAGTACTTTCTTGTGCTTCTCTGTATTTCCCAGAAATGTTATAAACACCATCAGAAGGTTGAACAGCAAAATCCTTTATCTTATTATCTTTTAATTGTTTAACAAACTGACTAGATTGAATTTCTTGGTTTTGAGTTTGTCCTTTGTCAGAGGTGGCAAAGAAAAAGACTCCCATCAAAATCAAGAAAGCAACAATGTAGAACAGACTGTTTTTGAATATTCCATTGTTATTACGCAATTAATTGCCTCCTGTTCTAATTATTTTATTTAATGATAATTATATCACTAATAAAGAAAGATATTTTTTAGTTAGTATCTAAACTTAGACACAAAATATATATTATCATTTTTTTGTTTTATAGACTATCTATTTGTCTGAATAAACTTCTGGTTTTAAAACTCCTACATAAGGTAAATTACGATATTTACCTACATAGTCCAGTCCATACCCTACTACGAATTCATTAGGAACTTCTAGTCCAACATAGTCAGCCTTGGCTTCAACTACTCGACCTTCTGGTTTATCCATTAGTGTACATACCTTAATCGATTTAGCACCACGATCTTCCAATAAATCTTCTAAATATTTTAAAGTACGGCCTGTATCAATAATATCTTCAACAAATAAAATATTGCGTCCCTTTACATCAATATCAATATCCTTCATAAGTTCAATTGAACCACTTGAATGAGTACCGCCATGATAACTTGATACATCAATAAAATCGATATCCATATATAAATCAATATCTCGAACCAAGTCAGTCATAAAGAAAATAGCACCTTTTAAGACACCGATAACTATTGGATTTTTCCCTTGATAATCTGTAGTTATTTGATCACCAAGTCGTTTACATGCGTTTTCAATATCTTGCTCACTATATAGGGTCTTAAGAATGTCGTTATTCATTATGTTCTCCTTCCAAAAGCTTTACTTAATGATTAAATTATATCTTTTATTACTGTGATTTAAAATAGTTGATTCACTATATCCTAAAATTGATAAGACCTTACCCTTAGCGGTCAACAATGTTTGAGCAGTTTTTCTAAGGTCGTTAGGAACCTTCTTATTAATGAAAATTCGCTTAGCGAATTGATGTCCACCGCTTTTTAAAGTTATTTTATCCTTTTTATCGGTAAGTCTAACACTTAATGGAAAATCATCTGCAGATAATGAAAATATTGAAACTCGTGAATATTTATCAACAGATTTTATTTCTTTATCAGTAAATAATACAGATTTTCCATCTAATGTAGTAAACCATTGGTTTAATGGTACCACAAAGTTATCTGATTTTAATAAATTCACATTATTATTTTTATTTAAAAGGCCAAATTTATTATAACTTTTATAAATTTGATATTCATTAGATAAGTCAATTTTAAGTTGTGGTTTTGAATCAGCCGATAAGATTTCAATAATATTGTACATATTATTATTATTAGCTAGCGCTGGATTATTTATGGGATTTAAAATTGTTTCTAAAATACTAAACTTAACGTTTTTTGAATAACCATTAAATAATTCTAAATTATAGCCACCATCTGGTAATTTTAATTGATCTAATAACCTAAAAATTAAATCATTATTGGTATCAATTATTTGATTCAGTTGTTTCGAAAAGTTACCCAAATGTTTAATGACTTGTGGATTCTCTTTTTCCATCATTGGAATAATTTGATGACGAACACGATTTCTTTGAACATCTAACTCTTGATTAGTGGAATCCTCAAACCATTTAATGTGTTTTTCAATCGCATACTGCTTTAATTCTGATTTTTTAAAATCCAACAATGGTCTTAGTAAAAAGCCATTATTGAATTTACGAATTCTTTGAATTCCACTAATTTGTTTTACATATGAACCACGAATTAATTTCATTAAAATAGTTTCTGATTGATCATTTAAATGATGCGCTGTTAATAAATAATTGGCAGAATATTTAGTCATAATTTTTTTAAAAAAACTATATCTATATTGCCGCGCAAAATTCTCAATTCCATTAGTTGGATGATTTTTTTGTTCCCAAATACCAATTTCACATTGTAAATCGTTATTCTTACAAAAACTTTCAATATAAGATTGCTCTTTTTCACTTTGTAATCTCAATTTATGATTAATATGCGCTACGATAATTTTGGGTCTAACATTGTCTGGCAGATGAGTCATTAAGTATAGAAGTACCATTGAATCAACTCCTGCTGAAACTCCTATAACGACTTTATCTAAGGGACTAAACCACTCATTATTAGTAATTAAATTGAAAAATTGTGTGCTTAATGTCTCACCATCTTGCATCATTTTTCTCCTTTATATAATTAAAAAATTTGGATAAAAAGAAAATGATTAAGGAATGAATGTCCTCAATCATTTTTTAATTTTAGCTACGACGACCGCCACGGCCACCACGTTTGCCTTCTGTATTCTTCTTAATTGTTGCTAGTCGACTTTCACTATCCTTTATGAAATTATTCATTAAGTCATCGAAACTAGCCTTTTTATTTTTATGGTTATCGTTATTATGACGATGGTTATTATTGTGACCAAACTCATGCTTTGAATTACCATGATTATTAGAATGGTGTTCAGGTTTTCTTTCTGATTCTGGTTTTGCCTTTCTTATTGAAAGAGCAATCTTACCATCATCACCAATTTTCAAAACCTTAACTTGAACTTCATCGCCAACTTTTAAAACATCTTTAATGTCTTTGATATAGCTGTCAGAAATTTCACTAATATGAACTAACCCGGTTTTATGATCGCCTAGGTCAACAAATGCTCCAAAATTAGTAATCCCTGATACTTTGCCGGAAATTTTTGATCCAACTTCAATTGCCATAAAAAAATTGTTCCTCCTAAAAAAGTAAGTATATTAAGTATAGCACCATTATAGATATTATTGTACAAAAAAAATGGTATTTTTATACCATTTTAATTTTGTGTGACATCTCTTGATACATCACCTGGTAAACCATAAACTGTTTCACCTGGTTTTGTATAATAGTATTTTTGACGAATTAATTTTTCTAAATAATCATTACTATAGAGTTGCTTTACATTTTGCTTTAATTCTTTATTCTTCTCACTGCTATTTTTTAAAATAACTTCACTACGTGCTTTTTTACTAGCTAAATTACTAGACTGCATCTTAGTATTTATCAATTGATAACTAAGAATCAAAATAACTACCAAAAAAATTGAAACTAAAATAACCCCACGTTTTTTACGCATTTTAATTATTTTAGCGTGCCTGGAATTAGTTATCTTTTCATAATTATTATTCAAATGATGTACTTTATTTGGCATTATCTAGCAACCTCCCTAATAAATATTAGTATAATCATTATTTTAAATAAAATAAACACTTAAAAGCAAAAATAATACTATTCGTTAGAAAAATCACGTTCATATTGTTCATCTAATACAGTGTACATACGATCTGCATCAGCTTTCTTAGTTGTTTCAAAAAGTTGATTAACTTTTAAAGTTAAGGTTTTGTTACCAAATTTAATTACTAATTCATCATTAGATTTAACATCAGTGGATGATTTGGCAATACGGCCGTTTAGTAGAATTCTACCTTGATCAGAAATACTTTTAGCTACTGTTCTGCGTTTTATAATTCTGGCTGTCTTTAAAAATTTGTCTAATCTCATAAATTAAATTCCTCCTAATCTTTAATAAATCTATTTATTATTGGGACTGACTTCCACTCTTCATCACTTAGTATAGTAAGTTTTTTTGCAATTAAAATAAATAAGGCTGCTCCAATTGGAATCAAAATAAGCAATGAAACTAATGATTTTAATCTAAGACTATGCATTGGTAAATAATTATAAATCATATCAGATAAAATTAATTCAACTACCATCATAATAACAGTAGTTACTATTAATTTAATTGTGAACATCATTTTATTATTCATTTTTAGTTTAAAATTAGCAAAACAGATTTCTAAAATTAAAATAATCAACAAACTAAAAATCGTTGAAAAACTAGCCCCCATTATTCCAATTTTGGCTGTTAAAAATTCAGTTGTTAAAAATTTAAATAATATTCCTACTCCAATTGAAATCGCAGCAACTTTAAATTGGTCTATACTTTGTAAAATACTACTATAAATTGTAATAATCGTTGTGATTAGAATACTTAAACAATAAACACTAATCGTATGACTTTCAGTTTGACTGTTAAACAACAACTGATTAATTAATGGCATCAAGCTAATCATTCCTGCCGTAATCGCAACCGTTAAGAAAATGCTCACATGCATAATATCATTTGCAATATTGTTAAAAGTTTTATGATCACTTTTTTTATATGCCTGACTTAAAGAGGGTAAAATTGCACTAGAAAAAGATGTTGCAAAGACTAGTCCTAATTGAACTAAGGTTTGACCACGATCATATATTCCTTTAGATACTTGCGAATCAAACATTGATAAACCCGAAATAACTAATCCTTTTCTAACTGTAAAAGAGTCAACAAGTTGCAATAATACCATTAAAGATGCCAATAAACATAAGGTTCCACCTTCTAAAAATAACTGCTTAGTTAAGTTGGAATATGATATCAATTTAATTTTGGGTAAGTTACCAATCCATTTTTTAAAATAAATCAATAAAACAGCTAATGAAAAGATTTCAGCAATTGGTACTGCTAACATAGAATATTTACCAACAGTATACGGATCAATTCCACTATGCATTCCAATATATGCAGCTAATAAAATCACAGCAACTCTTATAATTTGTTCAACCACTTGAGAATATGCGGTGGGTTTCATAAATAAAACAGCTTGAAAATAGCCACGTAGGCTTGCTAAAAATGGCGTAAATAAAAACATCCAACTAATTGCTCTAATGATAATGGATAGTTTTGCATCCCCCATTAAATGAGCAATATTCAAAGAATTTAATTGTAAAATTAAAAAAATTATCATCCCAAAAATAGATAAAGAAATTAAAATTTGTCTTAATAAAGCTTTTTTATTTTCATCATTACTTTGCTCAGCAATCAATCTTGAAATGAAAATTGGTAATCCTGATAAAGCCAGTGTCATCCCAATGCCATAAATAGGATAGACCTGCTGATAAATATAAAAACCTAAGTTACCAACTAAATTTTGGAATGGAACCCGATAAAAAGCACTTAAAACTTTACTAATTAAAGAAGCGATTGATAAAAGCATGGCTCCCTTCATTAGAGCTGCTAATTTATTTTCACTATTTTTCATTATTTAAAATACCTGTATGTTCCTTATCTAAATCTAAAACAAATTTCATTAATTCGTTTAACCACTTATCTTCGCTCATCGTCGGTTGAACGATGAGTGTAATTTGCATTTTACCATCAGCTATCCCAATCATCGAACGAAATGAAGTTGCAGCAATGGATTTTAATACCTGTTTACTATCATAAAAGTCAGTTCCCATTTTAGATAGCGTAATTACTAATTGTTGCTTTCCTTTAGTAATACTTTGAATAAGAGCAGTTCCTGCATACATCTTAATCCGACTAATCGTCATTAGATTTTCAACTGCCTTAGGATAATCACCAAATCGATCAATCATATCAGATTGTAATTCTCGATACTGATCATCATTATTCATTTGACGAATTCGCTTATATAATTCAATTTTTTGTTGTGAATCCTGAATATATTCATCTGGTAAATAAGCCTCAACATCTAAATCAATATGAGTTTCAATTTTGGCATCAGTTTTACGCCCACGTTTTCTAGCTACTGCATCTGATAACATTTCAGTGTACATATCATAACCCACTGAATCTACAAATCCAGATTGTTGTTTTCCTAGTAAGTTTCCAGCACCACGTAGCGATAAATCACGCATCGCAATTTTAAAACCAGAACCTAATTCAGTAAAATCACGAATGGCTTCTAGACGATTTTCAGAAACTTCGGTTAATACTTTATTAGGTTTATACATAAAGTATGCATAAGCAACTCGATTAGAACGGCCAATTCTTCCACGAATTTGGTACAACTGTGACAATCCCATATGATCAGAATTCTCCACAAATAAAGTATTTGCATTAGGAATATCAACACCAGTTTCAATAATTGTAGTCGTTACTAAAACGTCATATTCACCATTAACAAAATCATATAAAACAGTTTCCAACTGATTTTCAGTCATTTGTCCATGAATATAGCCAACTCTTGCATCTGGTACTAATGACTGCAAATGACTAACCGTTTTTTCAATATCGGCAACTCGATTATGCATATAAAAGACTTGACCACCACGACTCATTTCACGATTAATTCCCTCTCGAATAGCACCAGCATTTTCTTCCATTACATAGGTTTGAATTGGATAACGATTGGCTGGTGGGGTTTCAATAACGGATAAATCACGAACACCCATCATTGACATATTCAATGTTCTAGGAATTGGGGTTGCTGTTAGCGTTAAAACATCCACATTCGATCTTAATTCCTTAATCTTTTCTTTATGTTTAACTCCGAAACGTTGTTCTTCATCAACCATTAATAAGCCTAGGTCTTTAAACTTAATATCTTTAGACAAAAGACGATGGGTTCCAACTACAATATCGATACTACCGTCTAACAATCCATTCTTAGTTTCCTTAACTTGTTTCCTAGTTCTAAATCTTGATAAAACTGAAACATTAACGGGGAAACCTTCAAAACGATTTAAAATAGTTTCATAGTGCTGATGTGCTAAAACAGTTGTAGGAACTAAAAAAGCCACCTGTTTGCCAGCTTCCACTGCTTTAAAAGCGGCATGCAAGGCAACTTCAGTTTTACCATAACCAACATCCCCAACTAATAAACGATCCATTGGTTGTGGTTGCTCCATATCGTGCTTAATTTCCTCAGAACTACGAACCTGATCAGGTGTTGGTTCATATGGAAAAGCAGCTTCAAATTGATCTTGATACTCATCATCTTTCGGAAATGCAAAACCTTTTTGTGAAGATCTTTTAGCATAAAGATCGATCAAATCGTCAGCAATATCCTCAATTTTATTTTGTACCTTACGTTTAGTTTTCTGCCATTCACTACCACCAAGTTTATTTACTCTTGGATGACGATCTTCTGAAGATACATATTTTTGAATTAAATTTAGTTGTGTAACTGGAATAAACAACTGAGCATTATCACGATAAGTGATAGTAATATAATCTTGATGTTTACCATCGACCTCCATTGTTTTCATTCCATCATATCGACCAATTCCA
Source organism: Apilactobacillus apisilvae (assembly GCF_023380225.1). Classification (NCBI taxonomy): domain Bacteria; kingdom Bacillati; phylum Bacillota; class Bacilli; order Lactobacillales; family Lactobacillaceae; genus Apilactobacillus; species Apilactobacillus apisilvae. The sequence goes on along the minus strand of NZ_CP093362.1, from coordinate 1,440,144 downwards.
TGGTTAGCATGAACAACATAGTCACCAGCCTTTAAATCAGTATAACTTTTAATTCTTTGCGCATTCGAAAAAGTCTGACGTCGTGGTCTTCTCTTATGGACTTTAGCAAACATTTCTGATTCAGTAATCACAACTAACTGATTAAGTGGAATTTCAAAACCATTCTTCAAACGTTCTGAAACTATTTGCACTTTATGTGGAATAATATTATCAGCACTATTTTGCAATGTCTTAATTTCAAAATCATTTAAAGTTTGGGTTACTTTTTGCATCCGATTTTTATCTTTAACCAATATAATTACTGTTGAACCTTGTTTAGACCAATTATCAATTTCAGTTTTTAATAATGGCATTTGACCAAAGAACTTTTGCATTGGACGAACTTTAATATCATTCAATTGAGTTAACTTAATATTGCCTAAGCCTTTTTGGAATAGTGAAAATAATATTTCAGATTGTTTAATTTTACGAAATTGGTCCTTAAAATCTAATGTAATATTATCAGTTGATAGAAGTTCAGAATGTTCAAGCTTCTCTTCCGCCCAATTTTGTTCATCAGTCATTAATTGACGATCTGAATCCAATAAACGACTATAATCGTCAAATAAAATTACTCCATCATTAGGAACATAATCAAATATTGAACTGGGATTACTAAATAACTTTTTAGCATATAATAACCAATTATTATTAAAAATACCTTTTTTCATATCATCAATAATTGATTCAACCGTACTTGAAAGACGTTTTTTATCTTCGGCATTTTCAATCGATGATATTCTAAGTTTTAATTTATCATTAATTGATTCGGCTGCTTTTTGTCGTTCATCTTCACTAACTACCATATCATTTGCAGGTAAGACATTAATATTGTCAATATTTTCTAAACTTCTTTGGTTAGAAATATCAAAATAACGAAGTGAATCTACTTCAGTATCAAAGAAGTCAATTCTAACTGGGTATTCAGAATTTAGTGGATAAATATCAACAATCGAACCTCGAATAGAAAATTCACCTGGTGCAGCAACCATTTTTTCAGGTGAATATCCCATTTGATATAACATTATTCTTAATTTTTCCAGATCAATATCCATTCCCAATTTGATACTTAGCTTAGATTCAGAAAAGGTTTTGGAATCAGGTAGATATCTTTTTACTCCTGAGACAGAAGTAACAATGATTTTAGGTCCATTACTTTGAAGAGCATCTAAAGCTAGAACCCGATCAGCTTTATATTCAGGTGAACTGGTTGCCATCTCAGCGGCAAGAACTTCTTCCACAGGGAATGATAAAACATCCTTTGCTGGTAAAATATTTTGCAAATCTTCTACAATATCAGAAACCCTCGATAGAGAATCAGTAACAATTAAAAATGTCTTTTTAGTTGACTGCATTAAAGTAGCAATTAACATCATCTTAGCAGAACCTGACAATCCGGTTACTAACTGACGATGTTTGGGTTTTAAATCATCAATTATCGAATCATATTGTGGTAATTGAGAGAAAAATTGATTAATTTCCAATTGTAATTCCCCCTTTTTAAACTTTAATTATATTTATTTTCCAAACGACTAAATTCTTCATTATTAACAAAATCTTCTAATGCAGATACAGAATTATCACAAGCTCTAGCAAAATCAGGTTTTTGTTCGGCAGTAAATTGACCTAGTACATAATCCACAACACTTTCACGTTGAGGATGACCAGTTCCAACTCTAACACGGTTAAATTTATCTGTTTGTAAATGGGCAATTAAACTTTTAATTCCATTATGACCACCCGCTGAACCATGCGTTCTTAAACGAATTTTACCAACTGGCAAATCCATGTCATCATAGACAACCACTAAATCTTCTAAACTTAATTTAAAGTATTTCATTAACGGACCGACTGCTCGACCTGATTCATTCATAAAAGTTAGTGGTTCAACTAACATAACTTTTTCCCCATCAATTAAGCCAGAGCCAAATTTAGCTTCCATTTTACGAGTTGATAAATCAATTCCATGCTTTTCAGCAAAATGATCTACAACTTCAAATCCTGTATTATGTCTAGTTCCATCATATTGTGGACCAATATTTCCTAATCCAACAATCATTTTCATATTTAAGCGCTCCTCATTTTTAGTTAATTATTATAAATTATATCATAATCAATGATTATTCTGATGTTTCAGTAATTCATCCAAATAAATTATGATTTTTTAAGGCTATGTCCTTACTAAATACAATTTTAATGATATAATTTTCTTGTAACTTTAAAATATGTTTTTGAAGGGATGATTATTGTGGCTTTGAAACATCAAAAAGTCGTTTTAGTTGGTGACGGTGCCGTAGGTTCATCATATGCATTTGCTATGATGCAACAAGGAATCGGTGAAGAATTCGTCATCGTTGATATTATTAGAGATCGTATTGAAGGAGACGCACTTGATTTAGAAGATGCTCAAGTATTTACTGCTCCTAAGAACATTTACGCTGGTGATTACAGTGACTGTGCAGATGCTGACTTAGTTGTTATCACTGCTGGTGCACCACAAAAACCAGGTGAAACTCGTCTTGACTTAGTTGGCAAGAACCTAAAGATTTTATCTTCAATCGTACCAGAAGTTGTTAAATCTGGTTTTGATGGTATTTTCTTAGTTGCTGCTAACCCAGTTGACGTTTTAACTTACGGTGTTCAAAAGCTTTCAGGTTGGCCAAAGGAAAAAGTTGTAGGTTCTGGTACTTCACTAGATACAACTCGTTTCCAAGTAGCTGTTGCTAAGAAGATCGGTGTTAACCCTGCTGATGTTAATGCATACATCATGGGTGAACATGGTGACTCTGAATTTGCTGCAATTGACGAAGCAACTGTTGGTTCACGTCCATTATTAGACGTTGCTAAAGATGCTGGCGTAAGCAAAGATGACTTACTAAAACTTGAAGATGAAACTAGAAACAAAGCTTACACTATCATTAACAAGAAAGGTGCTACTTTCTATGGTGTCGCTACTGCATTAATGAGAATTTCACGTGCCATTTTGCGTGATGAAAACTCAGTATTGCCTATTGGTGCTCCAATGAATGGTGAATATGGTTTAAACGATATTTACATTGGTACTCCTGCTGTTGTTAATGCTTCAGGTGTAAAACAAGTTATTGAAGTTCCTCTAAGTGATGAAGAAAAAGCTAAGATGGATGCTTCTGCTAAAACTTTAAAGGAAACTGCTGAAAAAGGTATGGAATCTTTAAAGTAATTTGTTAAATATAAATAAAAGCCATGTTGGATTTATCCAATATGGCTTTTATTTTGTCGAAAACCCTAATACATATTAAAAAATATATGCTAAAATGAGAATATTAGATATATTCTAATAATTAAAGGAGTGTTATTTATGTTACTAAAATCTTTAGTAAAACCCAAAAGTAGATTAGTTACGGTAAACGAGAACGTATCGCTTAAAGATGCTTTAACAGTTCTTGAAGAATCAGGATTTAGATGTATTCCCATTCTAGACGAAACTGGCACTATTTTTAGAGGAAACATCTATAAGATGCACATTTATCGTCACAAATCACGTGGTGGTGATATGAACTTACCAGTTACAACTTTATTAAAAAATGCTACGAAATTCATTAGTGTTGATTCAGCTTTCTTCCATGTATTTTTCTCAATTAAAGATTTACCTTATATCGCTGTATTAAGTAACGAAAATAAATTTTATGGAATTTTAACTCATACTAGATTACTCGATATGTTATCCCAATCATGGAACGTTAACATTGGTAGTTATGTAATTACAGTTTTGGCTCCTGGTGATCGTGGTGATTTGGAAGCTATGTCTAAAATAATTACTAAATATACTTCAATTGCAAGTGTTATTAGTTTGGATGCTCAGGAAGGTGAACTAGTTCATCGAGTAATGTTTACCTTACCAGCCGATGTAAATAAAGAACTATTAAGTAAAATCACTGCTGCTCTTGAAAGGAAAGCCTTTAGAGTGGCTGAAATTGAAGATTTAAATGATGAAAGATAATAAAAAAGATGCGTATATAAAAACCGCATCTTTTTTATTATCTAAATTTATGTATTAAAATCACTGAATCCCAACACTCAATTTCAAAGACTTATCGATACGTTTCATAAACTTATCGCCCAAATGATCCACACGATCATTAAGACGTTGTTTATCAATCGTCCTAATTTGCTCCAATAAAACTACCGAATTTTTTTCAATTTTAGTTTTATCAGCACTGATACCCACATGAGTGGGCATTTTAGGCTTTGAAATTTTAGCAGTGATTGCAGCGACAATTACGGTAGGACTATAATGATTACCAATATTATTCTGAATAATTAATACTGGCCTCATTCCACCTTGTTCTGAACCAACTACCGGTGATAGGTCAGCATAAAAAATATCTCCACGTTTGATATCAACGTTTGACATTTTCACATCCCCTATCCAAAAATTATTTTTTTAAATTAATAAACTTACATTCAGCATCAGACTCACATGGGGCAAATTCATGAGAAATCTCCTGGTTAATATTCCCCATTTCTTTGTAACCATGAATCATAGAATTAATTAATAAATAGTCATCAAGCATTGGACTAACTTTAACACTTTTTTGGTTATCTAATTTAGCTGGAATTCCATTAGAAAGTTCATCCAATTCATATTGAACTGATGAATTTCTTGCAATGTTAAAACAAATCCCATTATTTAATACCATATATAAATTACTCCTATTTTCTAAATTATGTCTAAGTTTAATTAATATAGACTCGTTTCAAACGATTAGTAAATAAACAAGCAACCTCATAATGAATTGTATCACAATACGTAGCGATATCCTGTAATGTTGTCTTGTGGTCACCACTTTTACCAACAATAGTGACCTTAGTGCCCGTTTTCATTTGAGTGGGAAGTTTTATCATTAGCTGGTCCATACAAACACGACCAACAATTGGACATTTATATCCATTAACTAACAAATTAAATCCTTGCATTTTTCTAATAACTCCATCTGCATAACCAACTGGTACAGTCCCAATCCACTCATTATCATTAGTAGTATAAGTAGCACCATAACCAATTGAATTACCAGACTTAACTAGCTTACAATTAACAATTTCACTAGTTAAGGAAAGTGCAGGATACAATTCATACGGAAGCTTTACTGCTCCACCGGAAGGATTTAATCCATATCCGGCAACGCCATATCTTACCATGTTACCATTACATTCACTATGCCACAAGCTCGTAGCTGAATTTGATACATGCACATACCTGGGTTTTACTTTAACAACAGTCATAAATTCCTTAAATTTTTTTAACTGAAAATTGAAATATGTTTTATCTTTTTCATCAGCAGTTGCAAAATGAGTAAAAACCCCTTCAAAAAACAAATTTTTACAATTGTTTATATAATCAATTGCTGCTTTTAAGTCATCAGGATTTTGAAAGCCAATTCTACCCATTCCCGTATCCAATCCCAAATGAACTTTTAAAGTATTATCAGTTGATCTTAATAAATTTTGTGCATCTTTAAGCCATTCTAATGATGATACTGTAACTGAAATGTTCTCTTTAGCAATTAATTGAACATCCTCAACTCGACTAATCCCTAAAATTAAAATTGGTTGCTTAAATCCAGCATGACGCAATTCTAATGCTTCATCTAACATAGCAACACAAAATCCGTTAGCACCAGCCTTTACTGCAGTTTTCGCAACTTCGATTGCTCCATGACCATAACCATTGGCCTTAACGACCATAAATAACGCATCATCTTTATTTAGATGTTGCTTTTCAGATAATATATTTTTGTATAAAGCATTTCGATCAATGATTAATTTAGCATTTCGATGCGTTGCTACAACCATAATGAACAATCCTCCAGTAAAAAACTAATTGTATTTCCATTGTATATCTAAGACCCAAAAAAAGCTATTGACTTATTAAATAAATCAATAGCTTTTTACATAATTAATCTTTGTTTTTAATAGTAAAAGACTTATTTGGACGACGACCAGCGGAACGACGATCATTGTTGCGACGGCCACCATTACGACGATTACCACCATTTTGATGATTATTATTTCTTCTAAAGTTTCCACGGCGACCACCGCGTCCACCACCACGATGGAATCCACCACGACGACCATTCTTACCATGTCCACGACTTGGTAGTGGTCTTTCAGATGAAATATGAACCTTAACTTGGTTTCTAGTCATCTTACTTAATAAAACAGCAACTAGGTCTTTTGCATCATATTCTTCTAATAATTTATCAGCAGTACCAGCAAATTTTTCAACCTTAGTTTTTTGGATTAATGAACCAATTTGTTTAGTAGCTGCTTCCAATTGACCTTTCAAAGCTTCATCAGCTGAAGGTGGCTTTAATGGTAGCATTCTAACTTTTGTTAGCTTTTCAATATCTCTCAAGTAGCTAGTTTCATTTGGTTCAACGAAAGTCATTGATACTCCATGATTTCCAGCACGTCCAGTACGACCAATTCTATGAACATAGCTTTCTGAGTCTTGAGGAATATCGTAATTATAAACATGAGTAACTCCTGAAACATCAATTCCACGAGCTGCAACATCAGTTGCTACTAAAACATCAACCTTATCGTTTTTAAAATCACGCATAATTTGTGAACGACGATTTTGAGTTAAATCACCATGTAATCCAGCAGCACGGTAACCTCTTAATAATAATCCCTTAGATACTTCATCAACACGACGTTTAGTACGACAGAATACAATCGTTACCTTAGGTGCTTGGATATCAAAGAATCTAGTCATAACATCAAATTTTTCGAACTGTTTTACACGGATATAATATTGATCGATTAATTCCGTAGTTAACTCTTTTGCCTTAATTTTAACTTGTTTGGGTTCTTTCATGAATTGAACCCCAACACGTTTAATTGATTGTGGCATTGTAGCAGAAAATAATAGTGTTTGTCTTTCTTTAGGAACTTTCTTGATGATACTTTCAATATCTTCTAAGAATCCCATATCTAGCATGTCATCAGCTTCATCTAGAACTAATGTTTTAACATTAACTAGTTTTAAAGTGTGACGGTTAATGTGATCTAATAAACGACCTGGAGTACCTACAATTACTTGTGGGTGACGCTTCAAATCTTTAATTTGTCTTCTAATATCTGAACCACCATATACGGCAGTAGTATTTACACCCTTAATCTTGCCAAAACGACTAATTTCGTTTTTAGTTTGAATAGCTAATTCACGAGTAGGTGAAATAACTAACGCTTGAACATTAGGATTATCTAAATCAATATGTTCAATAATTGGTAGTGCAAAGGCAGCTGTTTTACCAGTCCCAGTTTGGGCCTGACCTAAAACATCTTCACCTTTTAATGTTAAAGGAATAGTTTCAGCTTGAATTGGAGTGGCTTCCTTAAAACCTTTTTCCTCAATTGCTTTTAATAAGTCTTCTGAAAGACCTAAGTCTCTAAACTTCAAATATGTTTCCTCCTAAACGAAACATTTTATATAATACCATCGCTAACTTGAGAAAGATCCGTTCTCATAAATTCGGTAGCAACTTGATTATAAAAATTCCGATAATTAAAAAAATGTAACTAATCAATATTAAACCTTTTAAGCTAATTTATCAACTTAAGTTAATCTTCAGTTAGCTTATTTAAAACTTTTTCTAGATGAATCCCATGACTAGCTTTCAATAGGACTTCATCATCTTCATAAATTTCAGCATTTAATTGACCAAATAATTCGTCTAATTGGTCAGGTAAAAAGTAATGTAATGACTGTAATTCATACTTACCCTTCAGCTTTTCAGCTAAATATTTCATATCATTACCAATTAAATAAACACTTTGAATTTCATTTGGATTTAATGAATCATAAAGCGATTCATGCATTTCACGAGATTTATCTCCCAGTTCCAACATATCGCCTAAAACTGCAATTCTGCGACCCTTGGTTTCACTTTTAGAGAATGCCTTTAAAACTAACTTAGCCGCCGTTGGATTTGAATTGTAGACATCTGATAGAATCATTTCGTGTTTTAACCCTTTGATCCATTCAGTACGATTATCAGTAATTGTAAAATCTTTTAAAGATTGAATCATATAACTTTCATGAATACGATATAATTTTCCAACTGATAAAGCAGCTAATGCATTATTAACGTTGTATGATCCCATAATAGGAATCGTAAATTGATCTTCCCATTCATTAACAGTAAATTTAGTTTTATTTTCTTCGCTATCAATACTTGTTGAATATAAATCATTGTTGTCTTTGTTACCAAATGTTAATTGCTTAAATGGTAATTTTTTAGCACGATCTACTAATAATGGCTCGTCACCATTATAGATAAATACACCGTCTTCTTTTAAACCGTGTGTAATTTCCATTTTGGCATCAGCAATTTTGTCACGAGTCCCAAAAAATTCAATATGAGCCTCTCCAATCATTGTAATAATTGCAATATCAGGCTCCACTAGATGGCTTAATAAGTCTAACTGACCAGGACGATCCATTCCCATTTCAATAACTAGCATTTCAGTATTTGGTTCCATTGATAGAATAGTAATTGGAACACCAATTTCATTATTAAAATTATCGTGAGTTTTGGTAACGTTGAATTGTGTTGATAATATTGAAGCAATCATATCTTTAGTTGTAGTTTTACCGTTACTTCCAGTAACCGCCACAACTCTCGGATTAATTTTAGCCAAATAATATTGACTTAAGATTTGCAAAGCACTTAAAGTATTATCAACTTTCAACACTGGAAAATCTGATGGCTCATTAAAATGATCTGATTGCCATAAAACCGCCTTAGCACCATTTTCAATAGCATCGGCTACATAATCATGACCATCATTTTCGCTAACTAAAGGTACAAATAGCGATCCCGGTTCTAATTTTCGACTATCAAAAGAAACGTTAGTAATATCAATATCGTCATATTCACTAACATCATTTTGTGCGGAAACGGCTCTTGCTATTTCTGCAACTGACATTTTCATAATTGTTAATCTCCTATACACTTCTTTTTGTCAAAATAATTAATAACAGTATAACATGAAAAATAAAATTATTTTTAATTTAAAATTTCATAAATTTCACTAGGTAATGATTCGTCATCAATATGTAACTGCCATTTAGAATTAGTAAAATTATATTTTAAATATCCAACTCTGATTGTATCTTCATAAATATCATCGTTATCGTGAAAAATATAATGACTCTGAGGTTTATTTTCTATTAATAACGGAATTTTATACTCATGATGATGCTCATTAGTTTTGTCAAAACTTAAAAAAATGCCATCAGTACTTACTTTAATTATAAATTTTAAAATATCGATTGGAACATTTTTTAATAATAATGGACGAATGAACATCCTTCTACTATTATGTAATATTCTTAGATGACGCTTAATACCAATATTTAAGATATGGTTAAAGTCAGCAAAATTACGATAATAGGTTGTTAATAAATTATTCTTATTAGATACATAAACATATTTATTTTGTAATTTAGAAGAAAATGGATTGTCTATTGGCATCCCCATATGTCCAAAATACAATAAACTAGCAATTTCAGTATCCAATAACAAATTTAAATCATAATTACGTTCAAAATCCATAAATTTTTTATTAATAATCTGTTTATTTAACAAAAAATTTTTAATTGCTTCCTGCCCATTAATAACACTAAATTTAGTATGTATATTTACATTATTTGCGTTAATTCGATCATCATTTAATAAAATAATATTTTTTGGTAATTTGTCTAATCCATTAACAAAGTCAGCTGAACTAATTCCATAAGTTTTCACCATATTACGTAATAAATTAGCATTAATATAAATAAAATTATTGCGCATTAAAATCACTCTTTCAATTATTCCCACTTTTATTGTACAACTATTTTAGAATGAATGACTATAAATTTATAACTTAATATTATTAATTAATCCTGTTAAAATAATATATGAAAAATGTATTGGAGGTCATCAATTTGAAAAAAGTATTGTTTGTATGTCATGGAAATGTATGTCGTTCTGCGATGGCTGAAGCTATTTTTAGACAATTAATCAATAAAAATAATTTATCAGATAAACTAGAGGTTGCATCAGCAGCAACTAGCACTGAAGAAATTGGTAATCCACCCCATCCATCGGTGCAAAGTATTTTAAATCAAAATCATTTAGATTATTCTAATATGTACGCTCGACAAATTGAAGCAACTGATTTTAAAAAATATGATTATATTATTGGGATGGATAAGGAAAATATCCAAAATTTATTACACTGGGCTCCTAAAGATGATTTGCAAAAAATTCATTTGTTTTTGGATGTATCTGATAACAAAGCTGGAAAAGAAATTCCAGATCCTTGGTATACCGGGGAATTTAAACAAACTTTTAAAGCAATTAATGAAATGATACCTGAATGGATTAAATATATTTTAAATAATTAATAAAAAAGCAAGTCCAAAGTGGACTTGCTTTTTTATTATCTCTACTTGAAACCGTATTTCTTGTTGAAACGATCCACAGCGCCATCTGCTTGGGTGAATTTTTCACGGCCAGTGTAGAATGGATGAGAATCTGAAGAAATTTCAAGACGTACTAATGGGTATTCGTTACCATCGTCTAGTTTGATTGTTTCGCTTGAGTTCATAGTTGAACCAGCAACAAACTTAGCACCAGTACTAGTATCTTGGAATACTACTTCACGGTATTCTGGATGAATTCCTTTTTTCATTATATATCGCTCCTTTGCCCTGTATCATATGCTGATCCAGAGATTATCGATTAGTCGACCTAATTATACTAACACGAAATATCTATTTCAGCAATATAATATTATTTTTCATCGTTAATAATTTCTACATCAGCATTCAAATCTGTTAATTTATCAATAATATTATCATAACCACGTAAAATATTATCAGCATTACTAATTACAGTTGTTCCTTCAGCCATTAATCCAGCGATCATTTCTGATGCACCAGCTCTAATTTCACCAGCAGAAATGTTAGATCCAGTTAGTTTATCAGTATGACTAACAATAATACTTCCATTTCCGTCATTATAACGAATATTAGCACCCATTTTATTTAATTCGCTAATATGTTTAGTTCGTTTAGGATAAATTGTATCAATAATTGTACTATCGCCATTAGCTTTTAATAACAATGGAGTAATTGGTTGTTGTAGATCCGTAGCAAACCCTGGATAAGGCATTGTCTTAATCTCAATCCCATTAAAATGATGACTTTCGGGAACATAGATACTATCTTCATGAATTTTTAAATCAATTCCCATTTCTAGCAATTTAGAAATAAAAGATTCTAAATGTTCAGGAATAACATTATGAACATTAACACCATTTCCATAAGCAGAAGCCATCGCTAAATAAGTTCCAGCTTCAATACGATCAGGGATAATGATATGGGTATTCTTAGCTTCTAACTTTGAAACTCCTTCAATTCTAATCACATCGGTACCAGCACCTCTAATTTTAGCCCCCATATTATTTAGGAAGGTCACAATATCGATTATTTCAGGTTCCTTAGCAGCATTTCTAATAATGGTTTCCCCATTAGCCTTGACTGCAGCCAAAATAGTGTTAATAGTTGCACCTACTGAAACGACATCTAGAAATATAGATGCACCATGAAGTCCACCTTTTTCAGTATTAATAATAACCTTATCACCATCATTAATCACTTTGGCTCCCATGGCTTTAAAAGCTTTAATATGTTGATCAATTGGCCGTGGTCCAATATTATCACCACCTGGAAAAGTAACTTTGGCTCTTCCAAATTTTCCTAAAAGCGCTCCCATAAAATAGTATGAAGCTCTTAAACTTTTAATTGCTTTACTGGGTAAAGCATTTTCGACTATGTTGGTTGGATCAACATTTAAAATTCCATCAGCAAAGTCTGATTTTACATTCATGGATTCCAAAATTAACATTAGATTATGAACATCCAAAATATTGGGAACCATATCAAATTGAACTGGCGTATCAGCCAAAATGGCCGCTGGAATTAACGCCACTGTACTATTTTTGGCACCACCAATTGTTACATCACCAGATAATCGATGGCCACCCCTAATTATCATTTTATTCATTATTTAAATTCCTCACTTACAATTTCACCATACTTAGTGAACAATACAATAATAATCATAAATAATAAACTAGAAAAAAACAACACTTTAAGCAAAATTATGCTTATATTTAATCGTTTATTAATAAGAAAAGGGACTGTGACATAAGTCTCTAAAAAAATAACGCTCGTTGGAATTTAATTTTTCCAACGAGCGTTATTTATGTATAATAAAAAACGATATCGAACCAACCGATATCGTTTAAATAAATCTCCTTGAAAGGAAACTTAAAACTAATGAGTACTAATTATATTTTAAATATTCAAAATTGGCAACCTAAAAATAATCATCAAGTAAAAATTATCAATCAAATTGTTGAAATGATTGTTTTAGAAGAAAAATACATATTTGGTAGGCCACGAAAATACGACCTACGGTCACTATTAAAGTTAACCTTGTTTGCCTATTCTAAAGGAATTTTTAGTAGTCGCCAAATTAGTGAGCTGGCAGAAGAAAATTTACCTGCACGTTGGTTAACTAAAAATTCATTTCCTTCATACAGAACAGTCTGTCGATTTAGGATTTCAGATGAAGCAGAAAATTTAATTAGTAAATGCATGAATCAATTAACTAAATATCTAAGAAAAAATAATTATATTTATGATGTAAGTTTTATCGATGGAACTAAAATACTAGCGAATGCTAATAAGTATTCTTTTGTTTGGCGTAAAAATATAATCAGATTCGATAAATTAAATCGCGAAGCGATTATAAAATTACTACATGACATGAATGATGTTAAATATGTGGGTGAACTCCCAGATGACTCTGATATTTCAACAAGTGAGTTAGATGAAATCATCATCCATTTAGAAAATTGTTTATCAGATTTAAATGATCAAATTAAACAGAATAAAAAACTATCACCTAATCCCCATAAACAAAAGCGTCGTAAGTTAAAAGCCATTAGAAGAAAACTTCGTTTTCGTAAATGCAAACAAATAGAATATCAAAAAAGTAATAAAATATTTTCCAATCGTAATAGTTATTCTAAGACTGATCATGATGCTACTTTTATGCGTATTAAGGAAGACCCCATGTTAAATGGACAACTTAAACCTGCTTATAATTTACAAATTGCCACTAGTGGACAATTCATAACTAATTTTGACATTTATCAAAATCCCACTGATACTCGTACTTTAATTCCGTTCTTAAATAAACAAATTAAGAATAATAGTTTAGGTAAATATATTGTTGCCGATGCTGGTTATGGATCTGAAAGTAATTATCGTTTTATAGAAGACAAACTAACTAATAACATTCCTTTAATTCCCTATGGAACAATGTTAAAAGAACAAAGTCGTAAATGGAAAAGTGATGACCGTAAGGTCATGAATTGGTATTATAATTCAAAAGATGATTATTATATTGATCCCAAAGGCATCAGATTTAATTTTAATGGTTATCGTAAAAGAACTGATAAATATAAATTCACTCGTGATTTTAAAGAATATAAAGCTGAAAAGTATGATCTTAATCAAGACATTAATTCATATGCTCTAACTAAGTCTGGTAACACTAGAAAAATCAGTATTAATTATGCATGGGAATATTTTAAAAACAAACAACAAGCATTGCTTTTGGCACCAAAAACAAGTGATATTTACGCAAAAAGAAAGATAGATGTTGAATCGGTTTTTGGTAGACTAAAGGCTTCTTTGCGTTTCAATCGATTCTCCGTTAGGGGAATCGATAAGGTTAAAAAGGAAGCTGGGTTTACTATAATGGCATTAATTTTATAAAGTTATATACAAAAATAGGATTTACGTTAAATTTAAAACGTAAATCCTATTTTTGTATAGACTTATGTCACAGTCCCTTTTTAATAATTATTTATTATTTATATCATGTTGTTCATTTGCGGCTTCAACAAATGATTTAAATAACCCTTCTGGTCTAGTTGGTCTAGATAAGAATTCTGGATGATATTGGGCAGCAATAAAGAATTTATTTGCTGGAATTTCAATAACTTCAACTAAATGATTATCAGGTGAAGTTCCTGAAATAACTAAGCCATTATCTTCCATTTCTTGACGATATTCATTGTTATATTCATAACGATGACGATGACGTTCGGAAATTTCTGCTTTATTATCATATGCTGCAGCTGTTTTAGTACCAGGAACTAATTTACATGGATAAGCACCTAAACGTTGAGTTCCACCCATACCATCAATATCACTTTGATCAGCCATCAAGTCAATAATCTTGTGTGGTGTGTCTTGGTCAATTTCAGTAGTATTAGCATCTTTATAACCTAAAACATCACGTGCAAATTCAATACTTGCAATTTGCATTCCTAAACAAATACCAAAGTAAGGTACGTCATTTTCGCGAGCATACTTAACAGCAGTAATCATACCTTCAATTCCACGATCACCAAATCCACCAGGAACTAAAATACCATCAGCATCACTTAATAAGTCTTTAACGTTATCTTCATTAACCTTTTCTGAATTCAACATTTTTAAATTAACCTTAGCATCTAGTGGGTATCCAGCGTGTTTTAATGATTCAGTAATTGAAATGTAAGCATCTTTTAGCTTAACGTACTTACCAACTAAGGTAATATTAATTTCTTTACTTAGATTTTGAACTTTATGTTCAAGTTTTTTCCATTCTGTCATATCAGCTTTAGGTGTTTCTAGACCAAAGTGGTCCAATACCTGTTGATCCATATTTTGTGCTTGTAGCATCAATGGAATCGTGTAAAGTGTTGGGGCATCTTTTGATTCAACAACAGCTTCTGGCTTAACATCACAGAATAATGCAATTTTTCGTTTCATATCATCAGTAACATCTTGTTCAGTTCTAACAACTAATAAGTTGGGTTGTATTCCTAAGCCACGTAATTCCTTAACACTGTGTTGAGTTGGCTTAGTTTTCATTTCACCAGCAGCACGTAAATATGGAATTAAAGTTGTGTGAATATAGAAAACATTGTCTCCACCAACTTCAGCTTTCATTTGACGAATAGCTTCTAAGAAAGGTAGTGATTCAATATCTCCTACAGTTCCACCAATTTCTGTAATTACAATATCAGCATTAGTAACTTTAGCAGCACGCATAATTTTTTCTTTAATCATTCCTGTAATATGAGGAATAACTTGAACCGTAGCTCCTAAATAGTCACCACGACGTTCTTTACGTAAAACTTCTGAATAAATTTTACCAGTAGTTACGTTTGAGTACTTATTCAAGTCATTATCAATAAAACGTTCATAATGTCCAAGGTCAAGGTCGGTTTCTGTACCATCATTGGTAACAAAAACTTCACCATGTTGGTAAGGACTCATAGTCCCTGGGTCGACATTAATGTATGGATCAAATTTTTGGATGGTAACGTTTAATCCACGGTTTTTTAATAAACGACCTAGTGATGCAGAAACAATTCCTTTTCCTAGTGAAGAAACAACCCCACCAGTAACAAAAACATATTTAGTCATGTGTATAAACTCCTCGTAAAATCTATTAGGGTAAAAAACGTAAAAACTCCCTATTCAAAGAGAATAGGGAGTCATTGATTACTTTAATCGATCAATTGTCCTCACAAATACTTTTGTAAGGAGCCCAAAAACAATAATACATGGTTATATATCTTTAGTCAAGATTATAAAGTAAAATTATTTTAGATTAATCTTTGGAATCATCATCTTCATCATGTAACTCGGATAATTCTCCTTCGATACCATCAGGAATATCTTCTGATTCATTATCGTTTTCTTCGTCAATTTGGTCTAAATCTTTATGATATTTATCGGTTTCATCAGTGCCTTCATCGGCATCTTCAAATTCATCATCTTGATCTTCTGGGTCATCATCATCATAATCAATAACATCATCATCGTCAGAAGCATCAGCAAGGAAAGCATTAACTTTACGACGTTTTTTATTTCTAGGACGATCAATATCTTCATCTTCAGGATGAACAGTAGCTTCATCGATTGATTCATATGGATACCATGTTCTTAATCCCCAAAGATTATCACCTAAAGAAATAAAACTACCATCAACGTTCATATCTGTATAGAATTGAACTAATCGTTTACGAATTTCTTCATCAGAATCACCCAAATATTTTTGGATTTCGTTTGCGATGTCAGCAAAGGCCATTACATCCCCATGTTCAGCTAAGATAGCATGAGCAACTTCAACCATTGATAATTCTTTCTTGTCTTTACCTTCTAAGGCTTCTAGTTTCAAATCGGTGCACGTCCTTTCAAAATACTAAATAACATAATACTCGTTTAGGCCGAAAAATGCAATTGCATTTTATA
Source organism: Apilactobacillus apisilvae (assembly GCF_023380225.1). Taxonomy (NCBI): domain Bacteria; kingdom Bacillati; phylum Bacillota; class Bacilli; order Lactobacillales; family Lactobacillaceae; genus Apilactobacillus; species Apilactobacillus apisilvae. The sequence goes on along the minus strand of NZ_CP093362.1, from coordinate 1,423,685 downwards.
TTCACCAACCATCATTTTGCCAGAATATAATTCATAATTAATTAACAAATCCCCAGACTGTGGAGATTCATTATAACTATACAGTAAATCTTTAGTATCTACTGATAAATTCATTGGCCCATATGGGGTTTGATAAATAGTATCATGTTGTTCTTTATCAGCAAATATAAGTCTGGAATGGTGTCCCATCGAATCTTGTCTGGTTAATTGAATATGATCATCACTAATTTTAATCGTCACTGAAGCTACTTTTTCGCCTTTTTGAGTTTCTTTAAATCTTAGATAAGTTTTGGTTCCTACATTAACTAAACTTCCTAATTCTCGGAAAGTGAATTTTTCACTTTCATCATCTTGTTTAATATAGGTTGTTAGATCAACAACTACACTTTCACTATTATCTGTCATAAACCAATTCACTTCCCTTTATTTAAACTTATTATAATTAATTATATCTGGTATCCAAGTGGAATGCATTATTTTCATAATGATAATTTTAATTATTAAATAATAATCTTTGTTATAATAAATATCAAAGATATATAATTTTAAGGGGGAACAATAATTGAAATTTGAAGATGCATTGTTACCACGCGAAAAAGTTTTTCGTGACCCTGTTCATAATTACATTTATGTACAACACCAAATTATCTTGGATTTAATTAACACAAAAGAAATGCAAAGGCTAAGAAGAGTTAAGCAATTAGGACCTTCATCTTTTACATTTCATGGTGCTGAGCATTCAAGATTTACCCATAGTTTAGGTGTTTATGAAATCACCAGAAGAATTTGTGATATTTTTCTAAGAAATTATCCTACGAAGGAATCTGGTGATGGTCTATGGGATGACTCAGAAAGATTGGTTGCTCTTTGTGCAGCATTACTACATGATATTGGTCATGGTGCCTATTCACATACTTTCGAGCATATTTTCCATACTAATCATGAAGCGATTACTCAAGAAATCATTACTTCGCCTAAAACTGAAGTAAACAAAGTTTTAAAAAAGATTTCCCCCGAGTTTCCTAAACAAGTAGCTGACGTTATTAATCATAGTTATAAAAATAAACAAGTGGTACAAATGATTTCCAGTCAATGTGATGCTGATCGAATGGATTATTTATTACGTGATGCTTACAATACTGGCGCTAGTTACGGTAATTTTGATTTAACAAGGATTTTGCGAGTAATGCGTCCATACAGCGGTGGAATTTGTTTTGATGTTTCAGGAATGCATGCAGTTGAAGACTACATAATTAGTCGTCTTCAAATGTATATGCAAGTTTACTTTCATCCCGTCTCTCGTTCAATGGAAGTTATTTTAACTCATTTACTGAAGCGTGCTAAAGAATTATCAGATAAAATGCCAATTAATTCCAGTGAAACTCCATATTTATTAATGCCATTTTTTAATAATAATTTTGATATTAATGATTATTTAAAATTAGACGATGGCGTTTTAAATACTTATTTCATTCATTGGATTGATTCAAAAGACAGCATTTTATCAGACTTAGCTGACCGATTTATCAACCGTCGACCTTTTAAATCAGCAGAATTTACAGATGATACAGAATTTTTAACCACTAAACTTCAAAAGCTAATTAAACAAGCCGGTTTTGATCATAAATACTATACGGATACCAATGATTGTTTCGACTTACCATATGATGCTTACGATCCTAAAAAGAAAAGTCATGCAACTCAAATTGAATTACGTCGACCTGATGGATCAATGGTAGAGTTATCAAAAGTCTCACGTTTAGTAGCAGCTGTAACTGGTAAGCAATTGGGTGACGAAAGATTCTTTTTTCCTAAAGAAATGCTAAATTCAGCACAAAATATTGAAATTTTTCAACCAATTTATGAAGAATTTCAAAAACATATTAAAAATAATCAATTAATTGAATAATTGGAGGACATTATCATGAAAAATATTAAACTAATTGCCATTGACATTGATGGTACATTATTAAATGAGGAAAATGTTCTAGCACAAGAAACAATTGATGCTATTACTGAAGCTAGACAAAAAGGTATTAAAGTAGTTTTATGTACTGGTCGTCCATTAACTGGTGTAAAAAAATACTTAAAGCAACTAAATATTAGTGGTCATGATGAGTATGCTATTACTTTTAATGGTTCTCAGGTACAAAATGCTGATGGTCAAATTATTGAAAAAACAAATATTACCCATGAAGATTTTCTGGAATTAGAAAAATTAAGTCATAAATTAGGAACTAACTTTCAAATTGAAACTGCTGACTGCATTTACGCTACTAATCGCGACTTAAGTCCTTATTCCATTGCTGAAAGTTACTTAGTAAATATGCCAATTAAAGTGCGTAAGCCAGAAGAAATTGATAAGAGCATCGAAGTAGTTAAAGCAATGTTAATTGCTGATCCAAGTGTGATTGACTCATCATTTGAAAAAATTTCAAATGAATTATTTGAAAGATTTGCAGTTGTTAAAAGTACCCCTGTCTTTATTGAATTTATGAACAAAAATTCATCTAAAGGAAATGCACTAGATAGTTTAGCAAAAGATTTAAACCTCACTGCTGATAACGTTATGGCAATTGGTGATCAAAATAATGATATGTCAATGATTAAATATGCTGGCACTGGTGTTGCAATGGGAAACGGTGTTGATGAACTAAAAACAGTTGCTAACAAAATAACCAAAACCAATAAAGAAAATGGTGTAGCATATGCTATTCGTAATTTTGTTCTAAATAAATAAGAAAGGGGCTGTGACATAAGTCTCTACAAAAATAGGATTTACGTTTTAAATTTAACGTAAATCCTATTTTTGTATATAACTTTATAAAATTAATGACTTTCGTCATTAACTTTCTTATATTTAATGCCATTATAGTAAACCCAGCTTCCTTTTTAACCTTATCGATTCCCCTAACGGAGAATCGATTGAAACGCAAAGAAGCCTTTAGTCTACCAAAAACCGATTCAACATCTATCTTTCTTTTTGCGTAAATATCACTTGTTTTTGGTGCCAAAAGCAATGCTTGTTGTTTGTTTTTAAAATATTCCCATGCATAATTAATGCTGATTTTTCTAGTGTTACCAGACTTAGTTAGAGCATATGAATTAATGTCTTGATTAAGATCATACTTTTCAGCTTTATATTCTTTAAAATCACGAGTGAATTTATATTTATCAGTTCTTTTACGATAACCATTAAAATTAAATCTGATGCCTTTGGGATCAATATAATAATCATCTTTTGAATTATAATACCAATTCATGACCTTACGGTCATCACTTTTCCATTTACGACTTTGTTCTTTTAACATTGTTCCATAGGGAATTAAAGGAATGTTATTAGTTAGTTTGTCTTCTATAAAACGATAATTACTTTCAGATCCATAACCAGCATCGGCAACAATATATTTACCTAAACTATTATTCTTAATTTGTTTATTTAAGAACGGAATTAAAGTACGAGTATCAGTGGGATTTTGATAAATGTCAAAATTAGTTATGAATTGTCCACTAGTGGCAATTTGTAAATTATAAGCAGGTTTAAGTTGTCCATTTAACATGGGGTCTTCCTTAATACGCATAAAAGTAGCATCATGATCAGTCTTAGAATAACTATTACGATTGGAAAATATTTTATTACTTTTTTGATATTCTATTTGTTTGCATTTACGAAAACGAAGTTTTCTTTTAATGGCTTTTAACTTACGACGCTTTTGTTTATGGGGATTAGGTGATAGTTTTTTATTCTGTTTAATTTGATCATTTAAATCTGCTAAACAATTTTCTAAATGGATGATGATTTCATCTAACTCACTTGTTGAAATATCACAGTCATCTGGGAGTTCACCAACATATTTAACATCATTCATGTCATGTAGTAATTTTATAATCGCTTCGCGATTTAATTTATCGAACCTGATTATATTTTTACGCCAAATAAAAGAATACTTATTAGCATTTGCTAGTATTTTAGTTCCATCAATAAAAATTACATCATCAATATAATTATTTTTTCTTAGATATTTAGTTAATTGATTCATGCATTTACTAATTAAATTTTCTGCTTCATCTGAAATCCTAAATCGACAGACTGTTCTATATGAAGGAAATGAATTCTTAGTTAACCAACGTGCAGGTAAATTTTCTTCTGCCAGCTCACTAATTTGGCGACTACTAAAAATTCCTTTAGAATAGGCAAACAAGGTTAACTTTAATAGTGACCGTAGGTCGTATTTTCGTGGCCTACCAAATATGTATTTTTATTCTAAATCAATCATTTCAACAATTTGATTGATAATTTTTACTTGATGATTATTTTTAGGTTGCCAATTTTGAATATTTAAAATATAATTAGTACTCATTAGTTTTAAGTTTCCTTTCAAGGAGATTTATTTAAACGATATCGGTTGGTTCGATATCGTTTTTTATTATACATAAATAACGCTCGTTGGAAAAATTAAATTCCAACGAGCGTTATTTTTTAGAGACTTATGTCACAGTCCCTTTCTTATTTATAAAGTAATGCCGATTGAAATTAAAACCCAAGTAATTCCAATTAACAATAAAGATTTAGCGAAGTCATTAATAACAATGGCTTCATTTTTTTTACGACCAATTTCTTTAGCCGAAATTTTTTCATTATCAAAACGTTCATTATCACCATTACGGTGAAAAATGCGCCATCCAGTAAATAAGTGTCCCTTAGCTAGGATAAAGATAAATCCAATAACTAGTAATAACAATCCCACCAAAAACATAACATTACTAATAGCAGTCGTATCATATTTAAAAATATAAACTATTATTCCTAAAAGTATGCTAATAAGGACAATTATAAAACTAAATTTCTTTATATTCATTATTTATCGTCAATTCTGAAACGATTGCTAAACAATGGACTAACTGCACGATCTTCATTAATACGCTTAATTGCATCGCCAATTAATGGAGCAACAGAAATTTGTTCGATTTTATCAATTTGCTTTTCTTTAGGTAGACGGATTGTATCGGTAACAACTAATTTTTTAATTGGTGACTTTTCAATTCGATCAATTGCAGGACCTGATAAAACGGGATGAGTACAACAAGCATATACTTCTTTAGCACCGGCTTCCATTAAAGCTTGCGCACCTAAAGTAATAGTTCCAGCTGTATCAATCATATCATCAACCATTAGGCATGATTTACCCTTAACGTTTCCAATAATATTCATAATTTCCGCCACATTAGCTTGTGGACGGCGTTTATCAATAATTGCAATAGGTGATTTTAGAAATTCAGCTAATGCACGAGCTCTTACTACTCCACCATGATCGGGTGAAACAACCACTGCATTAGAATCCCAACCATTGTTCATGAAGTGATCAGCTAATAATGGAGCACCCATTAAATGATCAACCGGAACATCAAAGAATCCTTGAATTTGAGCAGCATGTAAATCTAAAGCAACTACTCGATTAATTCCAGCTGTTTCTAACATGTTAGCAACTAATTTAGCCGTAATTGGTTCTCTTGAACGAGCCTTACGATCTTGTCTAGCATAACCATAGTAAGGAATAACAACATTGATAGTCTTAGCACTGGCACGTCTTAAAGCATCAATCATAATCATAAGTTCCATTAAGTTATCATTTACTGGAGCTGATGTAGATTGGATAATATAACAATTATCTCCACGAATACTTTCTTCAATGTTAATTCTAATTTCTCCATCACTAAATCGATCTACAGATGTTTCACCTAAATCAACACCAACACGCTTGGCAATTTTTTCAGCCAATGGGATATTTGAATTCAATGCAAAAATCTTTAATTTAGGATCAGAATATTTTTCAGCCATAAAGTTCCTCCACCTAACAATAAAATATAATATTACTCGTCATTTCAATATAAAACATTCAACATCATTTTACACTAAAAATCGATTTTTTTCACTTAAATGTTATAGAAATGATAAATAAAAAAGTATCATAACTATTTATTATCCGTTATATGGTAATTTTTTATAGTAACCAGCTTTATTTGTCTGACGTTGTCTAGCAATTGCCATATCATATTGTTTAACATTATCAGTAATTGTTGAACCAGCTGCAATAAATGAATGGTCTTCAATATTAACAGGAGCGATTAAGTTAGCATTACTACCAATGAATGATGCGTCACCAACATTAGTTTCATGTTTATTTTTGCCATCATAATTTGCAAAAATAACTCCACAACCCACATTAATATCTTTACCTAAATGGGCATTTCCAACATAAGTTAAGTGACCTACCTTAGTTCCTTCATCAATTTTAGCTTTTTTAACTTCAACAAAGTTACCCAAATGAACATTCTTGCCAATAAATGCTTTAGGTCTTAAATGACTATAAGGTCCAATATCAGATCCTTCCAGCATTTCAGATTCTTGTAAGTATGATGAAATAACATTGACATTATCATGAATTTTACAATCATGGATTTCTGAGTTAGCACCCACTTTACAATGTGAACCAATTTCAGTTTCACCGTGAATTTGAACTCCAGCCTCAATTAATGTATCTTGACCAATTTTAACGTCAAAATCAATATAAGTATTATCGGGATTAACAAAACTAACACCATTAGCCATGTGTGATTCGTTGATACGTCTTTGCATAACCTTATTGGCATTAGATAAAGCAATACGATCATTTACTCCCATTGATTCATTAAAATCATCCATTTGATATGCACCAATTTTCTTACCTTGTTCCTTGAAAATTCCAATTACGTCAGGTAAGTAATATTCTCCTTGAGCATTATCATTATTAACCATGTTTAATGCAGCAAATAATGCTTTGTTATCAAAAACATAAACACCTGTATTAATTTCATCAATCTTCTTTTCAGCTTCACTAGCATCTTTTTGTTCAACAATCTTATTAACATTGCCTTCTGAATCACGAATAACTCGTCCATATCCAAAAGGATTAGGTGCTTTAGAAGTTAGAACGGTTGCAACTGCTTTGCTATCTTCATGATAATCAAATAACTTGTTAAAAGTATCAGCTTTAAATAATGGAGTATCACCACTAACCACCATTGTTGAACCTTCTAAGTCATTTAGAATAGGTGAAGTTTTTTTAACAGCATCACCAGTTCCTAATTGTTGTTTTTGTAAAACATACTGACTTCTTTTACCAAGTTGTTCCTCAACAGCTTCTGCACCATAGCCAACAACTGTCACAATATTATCCATGTTAATTTTTTCCACTTGAGTTAAAACACAGTCAACCATTGTTTTTCCGCAAACTTGGTGTAAGACTTTATATAAATCTGATTTCATACGAGTACCCTTACCCGCAGCTAAAATAATCGTATTTCTAGTACTCATTGCTAATTTCCTTTCTTACTAAAGTTATCAAATACTTTCCAATCAAAATTGCCCTTACTTACCTTAATATGGTCTTCATTTGTAGCAATTTTAAATAATGAAGTATATTGATCTTTATTGATTTTACGTTGACCATCATAATCACGTTCAGCAATAAAAGAAATTCCAGCTATTTTAGAATCAAATTCATGAATTAAACTACAAAGTCCCGCAGCAGATCCACCACCACGCAAGAAATCATCAACGATTAAAACATTGGATTTAGCTGGTAAACTTCTCTTAGATAAAACCATTTTTTCAATTCGGCGCTGAGAACCAGAAACGTAATTAACACTAATAGTCGAACCATCAGTAATTCTGGAATCGTGTCGAGCAATTATAAAAGGAACATTTAATAACGTTGCTACACTTTGAGCAATTGGAATTCCCTTAGTGGCAACTGTTAGTACTGCATCTATTTTTTCTTCTTTGTACATAGTAGCAATTAATCTACCAATTTGTCTTAGAATTGATGGACGATCTAATAAATCATTCATATAGACGTATCCACCTGGTAACATTCTAGCGTTATCATCTAAAAATGATTGCAATTCTTCAATAAATAAGAGTGCCTCATCTTTTTCAATACTAGGAATAAATTTACTACCACCGGCTGCCCCTGGAATAGTTTCTAATAATCCAGTTCCACTGTCTTTAAAAGTTTTTCTTAAAATTGTTAAATCTTCACTAATTGAAGATTTTGCAGAATCATAACGATTTGCAAAAAAAGTTAATGGAACAACCGTATTAGGATTTTCCATTAAATATCTAGTCATATCAACTAATCGAACACTACGTTTAGCTTTCATTTTTTCACCTCGTAAAAGTAAAAACTATAAGTAAATTTTATCATAATGTTCGGGTTTAAAACACTTTTTTGTCAATTTAAATTAAAAACATCCATAAAAATAATAATTTTAAACTGATCTGACAATATAAACCTCTGAACAAAAGCCTCGAATACTATTAAAAACATGTTTTGCATGTCTTTCATTTTTACACAAACCAAAAATACTTGGTCCTGTACCACTCATCTGAGCATTATCAGCACCATATTCCAATATTTTAGTTTTTATTTTATGAATATCCGAATGTTTTTTTGAAGATAATGGTTCTAAAACATTACCCATATTATTAGCAATCATATTATAATCGTGTTTTTGAACCCCTAAAATTAAGTTATTAACGTTAACATGCTCTAATTGATTATAATTAATGCGATTGAGAATATCAGGTGTTGATATGCTTAATCGCGGTTTTACTAGTACAAAATACATTTTCGGTAATTTAGGCAGTAACTTAATAACTTCACCCTTACCAGTAACTTGAGCAGTTTTACTATAAACACAATAAGGAACATCAGAATCTAACTTTAGACCAATAACCGCCATTTCTCGTAAGGTTAAATTTAAATCCCAAAGTTTATTTAGCCCTCTAATCACAGCAGCTGCATCAGAAGAGCCGCCACCTAATCCTGCGGCTACTGGAATATTTTTTTTAATATTAATAATAATCTTGGCTTTAACTTTAAAAGTTTGTTTCATTAAAAGAGCAGCTTGATAAGCTAAATTACGTTGATCGTGCGGCAAAAAGGCCTGACTTGATTTAACATTAATTCCATTGCCATGCTCAGAAATAATTTCGACATAATCTGATAAATCAATCGAAGTCATTAACATATTCCATTCAGGGCTACCATCTTTGTGGCGAAACAAAGTATCTAAGCCTAAATTAAGTTTGGCTCTCGCTTTTTCAACAGTTTTCAAGGTTTTCCACCTCGCTTCACTTCATTTATTTTATATTTATTATACTAAAATAAAATATAAAAGTCAGTGAAACTTTATTAACACATCATAAAATAAAAAAAGCTAATACAATGTATTAGCTTTTTATACTTCTTCAATATTACTATCATCAAAGTCAACTTCGATATTTTTAGTTAAAATATCTGTATAACTGTATGATACTCGTTTTAAATTTTCATCTTTTTCTAAGTCTACAATAAATACTGCAGGAAATGTTTCTGATAACGTTCCATGACGTTCTAAAGTTTTGTTTCTACCTACTTGAACAGTCACCATGACTTTTTCGCCAAGGCGATTATCCAATTCATCTTTGATTGTATTCAAATTTGCTGGCATAACCATTCACCTCACTGCAATGATTATAGCACACATTATAAATAACATCAAATTATATCATAACAATTTTTAAATAGCAATTATTTTATATCATTTTTATCGAATGAAATTCATTAGCAATTTCAACATATTGTTCTACCGAAATTTTTTCTGGTCTAATCCCCGGATTAATATCAAATTTATCTAAAACACCTTGAACCTTTGCTTTATTTTCAGGATTTTTGCCAAAAAGGCCTTGCATATTATTCCAAAAAGTTTTACGACGATGAGCGAAACAACCGCGAACAAAACTAGCAAACAATTTAACATCAAACACTTCAGTATCAATTGATTCTTTTTTGGATAAAGTTACGATTGCAGAATCAACTTTAGGGGCTGGAATAAATGATTTTCTAAGGACTTCAAATGCAATATCAACATTATTCATGTATTGAATAATAACGGATAACGATCCATAGTCACGACTACCAGGTTTAGCAACCAATCTTTGGGCAACTTCTTTTTGCATCATGACTACAATTTCATCGAAATCGGCATTACCTTTTAATAAATCAAGAATAATGGGCGTCGTAATGTAATAAGGTAAGTTGGCTACCACTTTGATAGGTCTTTCATTATTAAATTCCTCATTAATAATCTTAGGTAAATTAGCTTGTAAAATATCTTGATTAATAATTTTAACATTATTATATGCTGATAAAGTATCATCTAAAACTGGTAATAAATTTTGATCAATTTCAAAAGCCAAAACCTGCTTAGCTTCTCTCGCTAAATATTCAGTTAGCCCACCAATTCCAGGGCCAATTTCAATTACATTATCTTTATCACTTAAATTAGCTGCTTTAACAATGTTGTTTAAAACATTCAAATCAGTTAAAAAGTTTTGCCCTAAACTTTTCTTAGCTGATAAATGATAACGATTCAAAATCGCTTGGGTTCTTGCTGGACTAGCAATATCTGGATTATTTGTCATAATTACTCCTTTATTTTTTTAACTGCATCTAAAAATTGTTTTTTAGAAATACCAAACATATTTAAACGTTTAGGTAGTTGTTTACCATTTACATAACCAATTTTTAAAATATTACAGAATTCAGTTCTTCTTATTTTTGCTCTTTCATCATTAATTAAACGTGCTCCCTCAAGATCATCATGACTAATATCAATTGACGAAGCATTATCAGATGTATAAACATCTTTTAAGGATTCACGAATAGTTTCAATACTAGCATGTTCTACACCAAGGGAACCATCACTTTTTGTGGGGGTTGATTTTTTACGAGCTACAAAAGCATGCTTAGCATCAGGAACTGCTTCAGAAACAATTCGACGAATTCGTTCTCCAGAAAAATCGGGATCAGTAAAAATAATAACGCCCCTTTTTCTGGATGCTTTTTTTATTAACGATAAAGTTTCCGGTTCAATTGCTGAGCCTTGCGTTTCAATCGTATCTGCATTAACAGCACGTTTGATTCTTTTTGTATCATCTTTTCCCTCAACAACAATAACTTCTTTTATTTTTTTCATTATTTTTCCAATCCAAACACTTTAAGTGCATTTTTATAAGTTGCATCTGCTATCTTATCTGGCGTTGTATCTCTAAAGCGAGCAACAGCTTCAACCGTATACAAAGTATATCCTGGTTCGTTTTGATGACCACGCAATGGCTCTGGCGCCAAATAAGGTGCATCAGTTTCAACTAGCATTTTATCAATTGGAGTTTGTCGAACTGAATCATGAACTTCATGCGTTTTCTTAAAACTAGCAACGCCTGAATAAGAAACGTACATCCCTAAATCAATAAATTTTTTTAACCATTCTGGATCACCATTAAAACTATGAATGATTCCATTATTAACGCCTTCTTCACTCAAAATCTTATAAGTATCTTCAAAGGCTTCACGATTATGAACTGAAATTGGCATATTCATTTCTTTAGCAATTCTAATTTGACGTCTAAAAACATGAAATTGACATTTCTTAGGTGCTACCGATTGAAAATAATCTAAACCAATTTCACCTAAAGCAACAACTTTATCATCTTTTAATTGTTCTTTTAAAATGGCCTCTTGTTCGTCATCATACTTTAATGAATCTTCAGGATGCCAACCAACAATTGCATACAAATTATCATATTTATGAGCTAACTCAATGGCTTCTTGATTCATTTCAGTATTAGAACCAACAATCGCCATTTTATCTACACCTAATCGATGCGCATGTTCAATGTAAGCATCCACATTATCACGAAATGCATCATCATTTAAATGTGTATGCGAATCAAAAATTTTCATATACTAATTACACTCCATTTCACTAAAATAGCCATTAATTCTTTATTGAATTAATGGCTATTATTCAATTATCTAGTTATTAAATAACCATTATTCTAAGGTTGAACCATTTTCAAATTGATTGCCAACAGTAATCAACTCAACATTACCATCTTTATGTTCAACAGATAATAACATTCCTTGACTTAATTCACCGCGCATTTTTCTAGGTTTCAAGTTTGAAACAATGACTACTTTTTTACCAATTAATTTATCGTAATCTGGATACCATTTTGCAATTCCAGAAAGGATCTGTGTATCTTCTTCTTTACCAGCATCTAAAGTGAATTTAAGTAGTTTATCAGCGCCTTCAACTTTAGCAACTGCTTTGACTTGAGCCACTTTTAATTCAACTTTTTCAAAAGCATCAAAACGAATTTCTTTCTTATCATTAGCTTCTAATGGTTTATCTGCATCCAATTTAGCTTGTGCTTTTTGCTTAGCTTCTTCTTTGACAGCACGACCTTTTTTCTTATCAGACTTAGTCATTTGACCTTTAATAAATGCAACTTCTTCTTCCTTATCTAAACGTGGGAAAATTGGAGTTCCTTTGGCAACAACTTTATGTCCAGTTCCTAAATCTGACAATTTAGGATCAGTTAAATCTAAGTCTTGATCATCCAAACCTAATTGAGTAAAGATTTTCTTTGGTGCATTTGTCATAATTGGGCTAATTAATAATGCAATCAAACGTAAACTAGCAGCCAAATGTGCCATAACAGCTGATAGTTGTTCTGCATCCCCTTCGTTTTGTTGTTTAGCTAAGATCCAAGGAGTTGTTTGATCAATATACTTGTTAGTTTGGGAAACTAACTTCCAAATTACTGATAAAGCATCGGAGAAGTGAGCTGAATTCATTTTTTCTTTATACTCAGCAACAACACTATTAGCAATGTTTTCTAGTCCTTTATCAGCTGGCGTTACTTCTGATTTATAATCAGGAATAATTCCATCTTCATATTTATTAATCATTGACACCGTACGATTTAACAAGTTTCCTAAATCATTAGCTAAATCATAATTAATTCGATCAACAAATTCTTCAGGGGTAAACACACCATCATTACCAAAAGGTACCGCTCTTAGTAAGTAATATCTAACTGCATCAAGACCATACTTATCAGATAAAGTTTCAGGATAAATAACGTTCCCCTTAGATTTAGACATTTTACCATCTTTCATTGTTAGCCAACCATGACCAATAATGTGCTTAGGCATTGGTAATCCTAGTGCATGTAAAACAATGGGCCAGTAAATAGTGTGGAAACGAACAATTTCCTTACCAACCATTTGAACATCTGCAGGCCAGAATTTATTAAACAATGATTCATCATCACCACCATAACCTAAAGCAGTAATATAGTTACTTAATGCATCAATCCATACATAAACTACATGTTTAGGATCAGATTTAACTGGTACTCCCCACTTAAATGAAGTTCTAGAAACCGCTAAATCTTCCAAACCAGGTTTAATGAAGTTATTAATCATTTCATTCATTCTTGACTCAGGCTGAATAAAATCTGGATGTTCTTTGTAATAATTAACTAACCAGTCAGCATACTTACTCATTTTAAAGAAGTATGATTCTTCATGAACTTTTTGTACTTCATGTCCAGAAGGTGCTTTACCACCGGTAACATTGCCTTGATCATCTTTATAAACTTCAGCTAATTGAGATTCAGTAAAGTATTCTTCATCAGATACTGAATACCATCCTTCATATTCACCAAGGTAGATATCGCCTTGATCTAATAATTTTTGAAAAATCTTTTGAACCGCTTTTTCATGATCTTCATCAGTTGTACGAATGAATTTGTCATTAGTAATATCAAGGGTTTTCCAAAGTTGCTTAATTTGTGCAGCCATTTTATCCACATATTTTTGTGGAGTCATATTTAACTTTTCGGCTTTTTCTTCAATTTTTAGTCCGTGTTCATCGGTTCCAGTTAGGAAGAAAACATCGTAACCTTCAGAACGTTTATAACGAGCTAAAGCATCACATGCAATTGTAGTGTATGAATTACCGATGTGTAAACGTCCAGATGGATAATAAATTGGAGTTGTTACATAAAATGTATTATTATCGGCCATTTTAATCGTCCTTTCACCCTATTTTATATAAATATTATACATAAGTATATCACATTTAGTTATGCAAAAATATTGATCATTAGAACAAATCCAACTGCTTGGGCGCTAAGTTATTAAAATGTAATTTTAATAATTCTTGCAGTCTTAAAGCATTCGCAGCAGCATCTTTTCCAGAGTTATTATTAAATATAATGCATACTTCATGAGTCTTCTTTTCAAGTTGCTTAACAACATTAGCAAATTGGTTCAGTTCCTTATCATCATAACGATAAAGAGTCCGCTGGCTGCGCCAATCTTTATCTTGGTTAAACCAGCCTTCTTCATTGCGACCATGTAGTCTTAAAACCACTAATTTAGAATTGGTAACAATCGGTTTAAACTGAATTCCATTGTTAACATTATGGGGCTCATCAATAATCGATAAAGTAATATTCAATCGTTTTAAATAATTAGCTACGTCTTCATAAACGGCATTGTCAGTCCAACTAGGATTTCTAAATTCAACCGTAATTGGGATTTGATTTCCTAATAACTGACGAATTTTCATTAAATAGTTGATGTTATCATTACTACGTTGAAAATAAGGTGGAAATTGAAATAACACCGTTTTTAATTGATTGCCATCTATTAATGGCTGCATTGCAGATTTAAAATCTAAAAAAGCTTGATAACGTTGTTGATTATCAGCTGGCAACATTGATTTTAAATCATGTTTCGTCATTAACTTATTTGCCTTGATGATAAATTGGAATTCTTTAGGAACTTGATGTTGCCATTTCTGAACGGTTGATATTCTAGGAATTCCATAAAAAGGGTTATCAACTTCAACCGTTGGAAAATAACCTGTATACTCGTTTAATTTAACCTTTCGTTGTTCACCATTAATTAAGTCTGGATGATCTGACCAAGTTGTTAAACCAATTGTTATCATAAAATCATCTCACTTTTAGACTTTTAAGTCAGCAAAAAATTTAGTTGCATCTGTTTGAATCATTTTAAACGGAAAACTAAAATTTAATTTTTCTTGATTAATTGCTAAAACTTCTGCTTTAGGATTACGATAATCCAACAATCCTGCAAAAGGATAAACCCGCATCGATGTACCCACAATCACAATTAGGTCAGCTTTTTCCATCAAGTTAACACTATTAAGAATGTTACTTTGATTAAGCCCTTCATCATACAAAACAATGCCTGGTCGTAAGGTACCGCCACAGTTTTCATGGATTGGACTTTGCATGTATTCGTGCCAATCAACCGATTGATTACATTTTTGACAATAAACATTGTATAAATTGCCATGAAACTCAATTAGGTGTTTTGTATTAGCTTTCAAATATAAATCATCAACATTTTGAGTCACAATTGCAGCCCGATTTTTTCGAGTTAGTTCCGCTTGCTTTTCATGAATCGCATTTGGTTTTGCATCTGGATAATACATATTTTCTTTTACAAAAGTATAAAATGTATCTGGTTCGTTATTTAAACAAGCGTGACTTAAATAATATTCTGCTGGCTTACCGGTAGTATCAGTCGTATAAAGACCATTTTTAGATCGATAATCAGGAATACCTGATGCAGTTGATACTCCAGCTCCAGTTAAAAATACAATGTTTTTCGCGTTATCAAATAATGATTGAATTTCTTCATCCATTATTAAAGCCTCCCAAAATTATTTTCTAATGATGTATGGCATCTTTAATTCTTTAAATAAATCTTTAACCCTTAATGAATACAGTTTCTTAAAGTATGCAGGACTATCATCCATCCCCGTTGGTGCTGGTACTACAAATGAATTTTGATTATCACTCTTATTAAAACCAACGTAAGCACGACGATGAGTTTTACTTTCATGCATTTCTGAATGGAAAATTTCAAACATTTGTTGGACGTTTAGATTTAATTGACGTTCTGAAACAACACTAGAAATCGTAGCATATTCATTATTATGAAGTGCTGGCAATCCCCATTTGGTCAATTGATCGTCAAAAGCCTTAAATAATTTTACAACATTGCGACGTAAGCCAAATGGTGAGTCAGTAGCTTTTTCAGTAATGATTTGATAAATCTTATCAGCAGCTTTTAATGAAACCGGATAATCTTTTTGTAAGACATTGCGAACCTTTTCATCAAATTTATCACCATAAAAGACATGTGCATCAATTAAAGTTAATAAACGCAGTTCCATTGCATTATCCAATTCTTTAGGTTCTGGTTCAATTGTATTTTGAATTCCTTTTAGATACATGGCTTCAATATCATCATCAATCAAGTTATGCTTGCGTTGTTCTGAAACAACAACAAAGTGAGAAACAATATCAAACAACTCAGTTCCCATTACTTGTAATTGATCATCAATCTTTTCATTGCCAGTTTCTAATGAGAAAAATAACTGTGGAAAACCACGCAAAGTCATTAATAAATGTAATAATTCATGTGAAGCTGTGTAATCAGGAGCAGATAAATCAGAGATTTGAACAAAAATATTTTTACCATCTTGAACAACTTGTGCTTGATCATGTCGAACATATCCTGACTGTAATTGGCCAATAAATTGTACTTCAATTTTACCTGGGAAAAATTTGTTAACAACGTTAATTAAGCCTTGTGTTTCATCATTTAATTGAATATCCATTTTCTTTTCACCTTCGTTATTTATTTTCTTAAATTTTGAATAATTTGTTTTGCATTTGTTAAATTTGGATTTTGCATTTGACGTAAAGATTGAACCACCGTAAATAATTCTTCATCGGTTGATCCAGCCGTCATAGCTAAAGAATTTAATTGTAAATTCATATGTCCTTTTTGAATGCCTTCAGTAACTAATGCTTTTAAAGCAGCTAAATTTTGTGCAAGCCCAATAGCTGCTGCAAATTGCATTAATTCTTTTTTAGAATGTACCTTAGCAATTCTTTGGTTAATTTTCACCTTAGGTAAAACCTTAGTAGCGCCACCAATAAAACCTAAAGAAAGTGGTAACGTCATCTCACCATATAAAGTATCTTCTTTAATCATAAAATGACTTAATCCTTGATAGTGTCCATTTCGACTGGCATAGGCATGAATACCACTCTCAACAGCACGCCAATCATTTCCCATCGCCATAACAAAAGCATCAATACCATTCATAATTCCCTTATTATGCGTAGTTGCTCGATAGGTATCAATTTGTGCAATATGCGAAGCTTCGACAATTTTATTAGCAACTTCTTTTCCAGAAAAATTGCCCTTGCCCAGTTGAGAAAATTTAACTGATCCTGAAACTGTTACTAAACTATCAATTGAATAATTTGATAAAATGCTCATCAAAATATCTTTTGAAGCTTTCGTTTTTAAAAAGTTAGCTAATGCTTCTAACATTGAGTTCATAATATTAGCACCCATTGCTTCAGCAACATCTACAAATAAATCAATTGAACAATAATTTTCATCTAATTGCCTAACGCTAACTTCTTTAGCACCACCGCCATATTTTAAAATCGATGGGTGTGCGTTATTAGCAACCGCTATTATTTTATCACGATGAGTATTAACATAACCAAATAACAAGTTAAAGTTGTCAGTTTTCACAATAATTTGTCCAGTTAAATTCGAACTAATTACTTTGGCATTTAGGCCCCCATTTTTGGCAAACATCCTTGCCCCATTACTAGCTGCAGCAATCACAGAAGGCTCTTCAGTTACCATTGGTGCAACTTTTTCTTCACCATTAATCAAAAAATTAACCGCAATTCCTTCAGGTAAGGAATAATCAGTAATGTAGTTTTCAATTAAACTATTATTTCTTTCATTGTGGTTTTCGTATAAAGATTTTAATTCTTGTGAATTTAATTCAGAAAAATCACCAATAATATTTATCCTTTCATCATAACTCTTATGGTAAAAATGATTAAAAGTGCCCAAAACAAACACCTCACATATTTTAATTATATTTAATGATAACATTTATTAAAGCTTTAATAATTAAAAAAGGTTTTTAACCTCTTGATTCCAGATTAAAAACCTTTTTAGTATTTTCGATAATATTTATTTAAATATTCATTAACAATTCCTTCACGCACACCACCATCAGAAAAAATGACTCTTCTGGAATCTAATTCATCTAAAAGTGTGATTAGTGGTAATAATCCACCCAAAATAATATCTGCACGATCTTTTTCTAATCCTTTAACATGCTTACGATCATATAAATTTTTACGTAACAACATTTCATAGGTACCTAAGATACGGTGTTGGTTTAAATAGTAACCATTCAAATGATCGACATTTTGAAAACTCTGGTGATTACGATTAATCCTAGCTAACGTTCTAGCAGCACCACCTAACATAACAATCTGATAATGTGATGATTTTTTAAGCCAAGGAACGCGATGAAAAATACTTTTCAAGAAACGCTGTGCATTAAATAAATCAGCTGCATAAACGTGGTTACTTAAATTAAAGCGCTCTGATATATTGACTGCACCAACGGGAATACTAATTATATCCCTGCGTTTCTGGCCACGAACTCTAACTAGTTCAATACTAGCACCGCCAATATCCATAACTAAATAATCGTTCATTTTAACACGATTAACAACACCCAAATAATCATAATAAGCTTCTTCGTGTCCTGATAAGACGCGAACATTTAGGCCAACTTTTTTGCGAACCTTTTTTAAAAATAATTTTTGATTTTTAGCCTGGCGTACGGCCGCAGTTGCAATCGTAATTACTTTAGGGTCATGAATATTACTGTAAGCTTTCTTAAAGACTTGTAAAGATTCAATTGTTCGATCAATCGCTGTAGCCGTTAGATATTTATCAATTCCCATCCCCTCTGAAAGGCGACTACTACTTTTACAACGTTTAATCTCCGTACAAAAACCATCTGCATCAATCTGATATGCAGACATTCTTGATGAATTAGAACCAATATCGACAATTACTAAATTTCTCATTCCAATCCACCCTGATTAAAAGTAATTAAATGCTGATTATTTAAAGTAGTTGATACCAATAGCATCTCTTAATTCATCAAGTGTTTTATTAGCAACTTTATTAGCTTTTTCACTACCAGCTTTTAATATATCATAAACAGCTTGTGGATCTTTAGCAAATGCTTCACGACGTTCACGAATTGGTTTTAGCTCCGCTTGTAAAACATCATTTAAATAACGTTTAATTTTAACATCACCTAAACCACCATGAGTATATTGATCTTTTAGGTCTTGAACCTTTTGCTTATCATCAGCAAAAATATCTAGATAGGTGAACACAGTATTGCCTTCAACTTTACCAGGATCTTCAACATGAATATGACTAGGATCAGTATACATTGACATAACTTTCTTTTGAATTGTATCTGCATCATCAGAAAGATAAATACAGTTATTTAATGATTTACTCATCTTAGCATTTCCATCTAATCCTGGAATTTTACCCATTCCTTTTGGTGGGAAATATCCCTCAGGTTCTACTAAAATATCCTTTCCATAAAGATTATTTACACTTCTGACAATCTCTCTAGTTTGTTCCAACATAGGTTCTTGATCTTCACCTACTGGAATAGTGTCAGCTTTAAAAGCAGTAATATCAGCTGCTTGACTAACTGGATAAATAAAGAAGCCAGCGGGAACACTTTCACCAAATTGTTTTTGTTTAATTTCATTTTTAACAGTTGGATTACGTTTTAAACGGTTAACTGACACTAAATTTAAATAATGCATTGTTAGTTCATTTAATGCTGGAATTTGAGATTGAACCATGATAGTTGATTTTTCTGGATCAATGCCCACAGCTAAATAATCTAATGCTACTTGCAGTAATGAATGTCTAATTTTTTCTGGATCACGAGCATTATCTGTTAATGCCTGCATATCAGCAATCATAATATTGGTATCATAATCACCTGAATTTTGTAATTGAACACGGTTTTTTAATGAACCGACATAATGTCCAATGTGTAATTTACCGGTTGGACGGTCACCTGTTAAAATAACTTTTTTCTTTGACATATTTATCATCCCTTCTAAAAAAACGCCCCATTGTTAAATAAAACAATAGGACGCCTTCACGTGGTACCACCTAACTTGCACAAAAATGCCGCTTTGCGATAAGGGCGCATACCCATTTTCCCCAATTCGTTAGCCATAATCAATTTCAGCTTTAATGATTTCTCTGTTATTGGCATCACTACTATTCTCTTATAATCAATTACATTTTACTGGATTTAATAAATGATGTCAAAATTGATATTCATTGACATTTTAGTAAAATCTCATTAAAATTATTTAGCATATTTATAAGTAACGGATATTAAATTGAGGGAGGCTATAATGGAATCTCAAGATTTTCAAAATGAACAAAAAAGAGTTGATTATGTTGTCCATAAATTGGGCAATCGAATTGATCAAACTAAGCTTGAATATAATAAAGCTCATAATGAAACCAAAAGAGTTCAACAAAATTATGGAAATAATACTTCAGTTAACTACTTTGAAGTTGATGATCGAATTGAAACTTCAGCCGATTTGCAACAACAAAGGGGTTTAGTTAACACAGTGGTTCAAAATGAATCAATTATCGAAAACCAATTAAAAACGTATAAACAACTATCCAATTCTCCATATTTTGGTCGAATTGATGTTTTAGATGATGATGAAAACGATAGTGAAAAACTTTATATTGGTACAGCATCCTTTGTAGATGATAATAATGATTTTTTAATTTATGATTGGCGTGCCCCCATTTCTAGTATTTACTATAACGGAACTTTGGGCAAAGTGAATTATACTACTCCTGCTGGTAAACAAACGACTGAGTTATTAAAGAAACGACAATTTCAAATTCAAAACAGTAAAATTGACAACATGTTTGATACAAATGAAACTGTTGGTGATGAAATGCTACAAAATGCTCTAGGTCAACAAAATGATGAAACTATGCAAAATATTGTAGCAACGATTCAAAGTGAACAAAATGATATAATTCGTGATACCAAAAATGATTTGCTAGTTGTTCAAGGAGTGGCCGGTTCAGGAAAAACTTCAGCAATTTTACAAAGAATTGCATTCTTGTTATATCATAGCCGTAGTTCATTAGAAGCTGACCAGATCATTTTATTTTCACCTAATCGTTTGTTTTCGCATTATATTTCTGATGTTTTACCTAGTTTAGGTGAACGTAATATGCGACAAGTTACTTTACAAGAATTTATCGACCATCGATTTGAAGGATTAAATGTTCAAAGTTTATTTGAACGTTATGAGAATGAAAAAAATCTAAGTATAAACCAATCAACCATTAGAAATTTTAAAGAAAGTCATCAATATATGAAACAAATTTATGACTATGCTGAAAATACTGCTCCAAATAATATGGCATTTAATGATTTAATGTTAGATGGACAGGTTATTTTTGATAATGAAGTTATAAACAATATTTATAATGAACAGCCTAAATTAATGAAATCAGCTGATAAGTTTCTTAATACTAAAAATCGGCTGATTAAACTACTAAAGAAAAGAATTGAATTAGAAGTTTATAAACCATGGGTGGATGCAAAAATAGACCAATTAAATTCAGAACAATATCATGACTTTATTGCTGGACACCAGCTAGGTAGCTTTCAAGATGAAGATGATGAGAGATATTTTATCGCTAAACAAATCGTAACTGAACATTTTAGAAAAATGTACGATGCTATTTACAATGGAAATTTCTTTAACCCATACATTCAATATAAAAAGTTTATGAAACAAGTTACTCTTGAAAAAAATATTAAAGATAATAATTGGAAAGAAAATATTTTTGATTATGATAATCAATTAGAAATGCATAAAATTAATTTAGATAATGCAGCCCCTATTTTATATCTTAGAGATTTATTAATGGGCGGCGGACAAAATCAAAAAATGCAATATTTATTTGTTGATGAAATGCAAGACTATTCAATTGCTCAATTGGTGTATATTAAACACGCATTTCCGAGAACAAAAATTAACCTAATTGGTGATAGCGAACAAGCTTTATTTAAAGAAGTGGAATCTCCAGAATCATTATTAAACAAACTAAATGATGCTTTTGCTACTAAAAGATCTAGATTAATTACACTTAATCGTTCTTATCGTTCAACCTATCAAATAACTAATTTTGCAAAATCATTATTACCAACTGGAAATAAAATTGAAGCGTTTAATCGTCAAGGAAAAGCACCAGAAATAATTATTAGAGATAGTGAAAAAGATGCTATTGATAATTTAATTAAAAAGGCAAAAACTGAATTAGCATCAGAAGGCACAGTTGCTGTAATTACTAAAAATTTAGTTGAAGCAAAATCTGTATACCAACATATTACAACTCAAATTAATTCAACATTATTAGATAATGCTGACCGTTCTTTACCTAAAGGTGTTGTTGTTATGCCAATTTATTTAGCTAAAGGATTAGAATTTGATTCAGTTATAGCTTGGAATATTTCTAAAGAAAACTATAATTCCAAAAAATTAGTTGGAACACTTTATACAATCGCTACAAGATCAATGCACCATTTATCATTAATTAGTATTGGTAAGGTATCACCAATTATTGCTAATGCTAAATTACCAATAAATGAACTAAAGATTAATCGACAAATATAAAAAAGACTGCTATGAATTTTTTCATAGCAGTCTTTTTTTAAGCCGTTTCCGGGATTTGAACCCGGGACCTCTTCCTTACCATGGAAACGCTCTACCTTCTGAGCTAAAACGGCATAACTGTAAATAAAAAGCCCTCGATAATTAAACCGAGAACTCTTTATTTTAATATATTAGCGCGGCAACTTCCTACCCTTGCAAGAGGCGATCCTCTAACTACTCTCGGCGTTTAGAAGCTTAACTACTGTGTTCGGCATGGGAACAGGTGTATCCTTCTAGCTATCGCCACCACACTATTTTTCTAAAAGAACTTCGTTCTTTCAAAACTAGATATTATCATTTCTAAATGAGAACAACCTTACTTGGTTAAGTCCTCGACCAATTAGTACTAGTCCGCTCCATACATCGCTGCACTTCCACTTCTAGCCTATCTACCTAATCATCTCTTAGGGGTCTTACTTCCACAAAGGAATGGGAAATTTCATCTTGAGGTGGGTTTCACACTTAGATGCTTTCAGCGTTTATCTCAGCCATACATAGCTACCCAGCTGTGCCCCTGGCGGGACAACTGGTACACCAGCGGTATGTCCATCTCGGTCCTCTCGTACTAGAGATAGCTCCCCTCAAATTTCCTACGCCCGCGACGGATAGGGACCGAACTGTCTCACGACGTTCTGAACCCAGCTCGCGTACCGCTTTAATGGGCGAACAGCCCAACCCTTGGGACCAACTACAGCCCCAGGATGCGATGAGCCGACATCGAGGTGCCAAACCTCCCCGTCGATGTGAACTCTTGGGGGAGATAAGCCTGTTATCCCCAGGGTAGCTTTTATCCGTTGAGCGATGGCCCTTCCATATGGTACCACCGGATCACTAAGCCCGACTTTCGTCCCTGCTCGACCTGTCTGTCTCGCAGTCAAGCTCCCTTGTGCCTTTACACTCTGCGAATGATTTCCAACCATTCTGAGGGAACCTTTGGGCGCCTCCGTTACTATTTGGGAGGCGACCGCCCCAGTCAAACTGCCAATCAGACACTGTCTCCCACCACGATAAGTGGTGCGGGTTAGAGTGTTAGCACAGCGAGGGTAGTATCCCAACAATGCCTCCACCGAAACTAGCGTTCCGGTTTCTACGGCTCCTACCTATCCTGTACAAGCTATGTCAACACCCAATATCAAATTACAGTAAAGCTCCATGGGGTCTTTCCGTCCTGTCGCGGGTAACCTGCTTCTTCACAGGTATCTCAATTTCACCGAGTCTCTCGTTGAGACAGTGCTTAGATCGTTACGCCTTTCGTGCGGGTCGGAACTTACCCGACAAGGAATTTCGCTACCTTAGGACCGTTATAGTTACGGCCGCCGTTTACTGGGGCTTCGTTTCTGAGCTTCGCCGAAGCTAACTCATCCACTTAACCTTCCAGCACCGGGCAGGCGTCAGCCCCTATACTTCATCTTACGATTTTGCAGAAACCTGTGTTTTTGATAAACAGTCGTCTAAGCCTTTTCACTGCGGCTGCACTACGTGCAGCACCCCTTCT
Organism: Apilactobacillus apisilvae; assembly: GCF_023380225.1. Classification (NCBI taxonomy): domain Bacteria; kingdom Bacillati; phylum Bacillota; class Bacilli; order Lactobacillales; family Lactobacillaceae; genus Apilactobacillus; species Apilactobacillus apisilvae. The sequence continues at coordinate 1,399,569 of NZ_CP093362.1, read as the reverse complement.
CCCGAAGTTACGGGGTCATTTTGCCGAGTTCCTTAACGAGAGTTCACTCGCTCACCTTAGGATACTCTCCTCGACTACCTGTGTCGGTTTGCGGTACGGGTAGTTAATTACTCACTAGAAACTTTTCTCGGTAGTGTGACGTGGCTTACTTCCCTACTTAAATTCGGTCCTCATCACAGCTTGTCAACCCGCTGAAAAGCATTTCACTCTTCAACTGACTTGCTGCTTGAACGCACATCCAATAGTGCGCACAAGTTAGCCTCCTACGTCCTTCCATCGTTCAAACATAATTAACTAGTACAGGAATATCAACCTGTTATCCATCGCCTACGCCTCTAGGCCTCGGCTTAGGTCCCGACTTACCCTGGGAGGACGAGCCTTCCCCAGGAAACCTTAGTCATTCGGTGGATTAGATTCTCACTAATCTTTCGCTACTCATACCGGCATTCTCACTTCTAAGCGCTCCATCAGTCCTTACGGTCTAACTTCGTTGCCCTTAGAACGCTCTCCTATCACATGACTACGTCATGTCCACAATCTCGGTAATATGCTTAGCCCCGGTAAATTTTCGGCGCAGAATCACTCGACTAGTGAGCTATTACGCACTCTTTAAATGGTGGCTGCTTCTGAGCCAACATCCTAGTTGTCTGTGCAACTCCACATCCTTTTCCACTCAGCATATATTTAGGGACCTTAATTGGTGGTCTGGGCTGTTCCCCTTTCGACGGTGGATCTTATCACTCATCGTCTGACTCCCGGACATATAAATCAATGGTATTCGGAGTTTATCTGAATTTAGTAACCCATGACGGGCCCCTCATCCAAACAGTGGCTCTACCTCCATGATTCTAAATCCGAGGCTAGCCCTAAAGCTATTTCGGAGAGAACCAGCTATCTCCAAGTTCGTTTGGAATTTCACCGCTACCCACATTTCATCTCAGCACTTTTCAACGTACACGAGTTCGGCCCTCCGGTGCGTTTTACCGCACTTTCAGCCTGAACATGGGTAGATCACCTGGTTTCGGGTCTATCTCAACATACTCAAACGCCCTATTCAGACTCGCTTTCGCTACGGCTCCGGTCTTATCCACCTTAACCTTGCATGTTAACATAACTCGCCGGTTCATTCTACAAGAGGCACGCTATCACCCATTAACGGGCTCTAACTGTTTGTAAGCACATGGTTTCAGGAACTATTTCACTCCCCTTCCGGGGTGCTTTTCACCTTTCCCTCACGGTACTGGTTCACTATCGGTCACTAGGGAGTATTTAGCTTTGGGAGATGGTCCTCCCGGATTCCAACGACGTTCCACGTGTGTCGCTGTACTCAGGATCCTGAACTGAGGTTAAACAATTTCGTCTACGGGGCTATCACCCTGTATCGCCTAGCTTCCCAGCTAGTTCGACTATTGTCTAACTTGGTAACTCAAATGTTCAGTCCTACAACCCCAAAGAGCAAGCTCTTTGGTTTGAGCTGTTCCCCGTTCGCTCGCCGCTACTTAGGGAATCGAAATTTCTTTCTCTTCCTGTGGGTACTTAGATGTTTCAGTTCCCCACGTCTGCCGCCAAATTAGCTAATTAATTCACTAATTGGTGATAACCGATTAAGGTTATCGAGTTTCCTCATTCGGAAATCTCCGGATCAAAGCTTACGTACAGCTCCCCGAAGCATATCGGTGTTAGTCCCGTCCTTCATCAGCTCCTAGTGCCAAGGCATCCACCATGCGCCCTTCATAACTTAACCTGTTCATCACTTCGTGATGTTTGGTTAATTGAGTATAATACGAATAAAACTTTTTAAAAAACTCAAAATAACGCGGTGTTCTCGGTTAAAATTGTATTTAATACAAATTTTAATGTTAATTTTAGAAATTAATAATATCTAGTTTTCAAAGAACCAAGTTTGAGAGTAGACCTCTCAAAACTGAATAAGATTGATCAACCTAATGTAAGTTTCCGTAATATCCTTAGAAAGGAGGTGATCCAGCCGCAGGTTCTCCTACGGCTACCTTGTTACGACTTCACCCTAATCATCTGTCCCACCTTAGACAACTAGCTCCCGAAGGTTACTCCATCGTCTTTGGGTGTTACAAACTCTCATGGTGTGACGGGCGGTGTGTACAAGGCCCGGGAACGTATTCACCGTGGCATGCTGATCCACGATTACTAGTGATTCCAACTTCATGCAGGCGAGTTGCAGCCTGCAATCCGAACTGAGAATGGCTTTAAGAGATTAGCTTGACCTCGCGGTTTCGCGACTCGTTGTACCATCCATTGTAGCACGTGTGTAGCCCAGGTCATAAGGGGCATGATGATTTGACGTCATCCCCACCTTCCTCCGGTTTATCACCGGCAGTCTCACTAGAGTGCCCAACTTAATGCTGGCAACTAATAATAAGGGTTGCGCTCGTTGCGGGACTTAACCCAACATCTCACGACACGAGCTGACGACAACCATGCACCACCTGTCATTCTGTCCCCGAAGGGAACACCTAATCTCTTAGGTTGGCAGAAGATGTCAAGACCTGGTAAGGTTCTTCGCGTAGCATCGAATTAAACCACATGCTCCACCACTTGTGCGGGCCCCCGTCAATTCCTTTGAGTTTCAACCTTGCGGTCGTACTCCCCAGGCGGAATGCTTAATGCGTTAGCTGCGGCACTGAAGGGCGGAAACCCTCCAACACCTAGCATTCATCGTTTACGGCATGGACTACCAGGGTATCTAATCCTGTTCGCTACCCATGCTTTCGAGCCTCAGTGTCAGTAATAGACCAGACAGCCGCCTTCGCCACTGGTGTTCTTCCATATATCTACGCATTTCACCGCTACACATGGAGTTCCACTGTCCTCTTCTATACTCAAGTTCTTTAGTTTCCGCTGCACTTCCTCAGTTGAGCTGAGGGCTTTCACAACAGACTTAAAAAACCACCTGCGCTCGCTTTACGCCCAATAAATCCGGACAACGCTTGCCACCTACGTATTACCGCGGCTGCTGGCACGTAGTTAGCCGTGGCTTTCTGGTTAAATACCGTCAAAGCGTAAACAGTTACTCTTACACTTGTTCTTCTTTAACAACAGAGTTTTACGAGCCGAAACCCTTCTTCACTCACGCGGCGTTGCTCCATCAGACTTGCGTCCATTGTGGAAGATTCCCTACTGCTGCCTCCCGTAGGAGTCTGGGCCGTGTCTCAGTCCCAATGTGGCCGATTACCCTCTCAGGTCGGCTACGTATCATCGCCTTGGTGGGCTTTTATCTCACCAACTAGCTAATACGCCGCGGGTCCATCCTAAAGTGATAGCAGAGCCATCTTTCAAGTTGGAACCATGTGGTTCCAACTAATTATACGGTATTAGCACTTGTTTCCAAATGTTATCCCCTGCTTTAGGGCAGGTTACCCACGTGTTACTCACCAGTTCGCCACTCGTCCCGAATCCAAAAATCTTTTATGCAAGCATAAAATCAAATTGGGAGGACTCGTTCGACTTGCATGTATTAGGCACGCCGCCAGCGTTCGTCCTGAGCCAGGATCAAACTCTCATCTTATAGATGAAAAGCTTTTCTAGCTCATCAAATTAATTGTTTTTAAAAGCGAATTGACTTCGCTGTGTTTTAATTTCTTATAATCTAAATTATAAGAATCCTTACACATCATCGATTATCAATCTTGTTCAGTTTTCAAAGATCTACTTATTAGTTATCTGCTTACTTGAAGCAGCTTTTTAATTATATCATGTTAAAAACTTAATGTCAACAACTTTTTATAATTATTTTTTTATTACCGTTTGCTTCATCAGCAACGCAACAATAATTATTATGCCATCTTTACAAGTAAAAGTCAACAACTTTTTTTAATAAATATTTAAACAACTTGTAAAATTCGTTACCAAAATGACAACAAAAATAATAATATCAAGAATAACCACTCACGTCAATAAAAAAAGAGAATTAATTTAAATTAATTCTCAATAAATCATAATTTATTTAATTCTAGCCAAGAAATACTTCTTTTTACCTCTTCTAACAACGACAAATTTCCCATCAAAGCTAGTACTTGGATCAATTTCAGCATCAAGATCATCAACTTTGTCACCGTTAATTCTAATTGCTCCATTTTTAACATCTTCACGTGCTTGTCTTCTTGATGATTCAATCTCAGTATCATCAGCTAACCATTCAACAATATTCTTTTTATCAGCACTAACAGTCATTGAAGGCATATTCTTAAAACCAGTTTCAACTTCATCAACTGTTAAGTCCTTAATGTTACCTGAAAATAAAGCTTGGGTAATATTTTCAGCTTCTTCAACTGCTGCTTTACCATGTACGAATTCAGTAACTTCTTCTGCTAATCGACGTTGAGCTTCACGTTTCCATGGTTCATTTTTTACTTTATCTTCTAATGCTTCTATTTCTTCCTTATTTAAGAAAGTGAAGTATTTCAAGTATTTAATTACATCACGGTCATCAGTATTAATCCAGAATTGGTAAAATTCGTAAGGTGTTGTCTTTTCAGGGTCTAACCAAACAGCACCGCCAGCAGTTTTACCAAATTTAGTTCCATCAGCTTTAAGCATCAAAGGAATAGTTAATCCAAAAGCTTTGGCTTCCGCTCCTTGTGTCTTATGAATTAAATCAATTCCGCCAGTAATGTTACCCCATTGGTCAGCGCCACCAATTTGCAATTGAACATCATGATTCTTGTATAAATGTTCAAAATCAATTCCTTGAAGAATTTGGTAAGTAAATTCAGTGTATGAAATTCCAGTTTCTAGGCGACTAGCAACAATTTCTTTATTCAACATTGTATTTACATTAAATAATTTACCGTATTCACGCAAGAAGTCTAATAATGAAAGTTTAGATAACCAATCATAATTATTAACGATGGTGAATGAACCATCTTGACCAAATAAATTTTCCATTTGTTTATTTAAACATTCTTCATTATGTTTAACCTGATCCATTGTTTGTAATGTTCTTTCCGATTTTTTACCGGAAGGATCACCAATCGAACCAGTTGCGCCACCAATTATAATATATGGATGGTAACCAGCCAATTGAAATCTTTTTAAAATCATAAAAGGAATTAAATGTCCAACATGCATACTATCACCAGTAGGATCAATTCCAGCATATAAGCCAATTTTCTTTTCGTTTACTTCTTTATTTAAGCCTTCAGCATCAGTTTGTTGATTAATAGCGCCACGCCATTTTAAATCATCAATAATATTCATAAGCAATTTCCTCCAAATAAAAAGTCCCCAACAATGCTAAAAAGCATTGTCAGGGACGAAATTTTAATATAATCCGCGTTACCACCCAAGTTATTGCAAATCGCAATCACTCAAATCATTAATAACGCAATGAACCGTCAATAAAATTGAATAAGCTCCATAGGTGTATTTCTTCAAGAAATTTGCTCAGTTTACATAACCACTGAGTTTCTGATTTCAAAAAATCTCAAATACTAGTTACTACTTCTTAGCTCTATTATTTATTATAATAATCAGCCTTGAAATAATTGTCAACATTTATTTAACTTTGCTTAATTCTTGTTTTATTTGTGGCATCATCTTTTGCATTACTTGAGCTTGTTGTTGGTTAGTAAATTCTTTTACTAATTGTTTTTGTAGCTTAGTTTGACTTTCTTTACTCATTTTAGGGTTCTTTTGCATTGCTTGCATCATTTTTCCTTGAACATAACTTTGTGCAGCAGATTTCATTTGAGCTTGAGAACCACTACTTTGAATTGAAGATTGAAGTTTCTTCATAATATTAGGTAGTGCTTTGGCCTGACTAACGGTTAAGTTTAACCAATCTTTAGGTACATAGAAATAGTTAACTGTTTTAACTCGAGTAGGCTTTTGTGCTAAATCAAACCAAAACTTAGCTGTTTTAGATTTATATTCATAACGAGTTGTCTTAGTAACTAACTTAGCACTATTAGCATCAGTAATAATGTAGTTAGTATTCTTATCAGTTGATGTTGTCTTTGGTTTAGTTTGATTGTTATTAGTACGATAAATAACAACCTTATCTTTACCAGAAGTACCAATTGGTTGATTTAATAACATATTCATTTTGGAATTACTAGATACTAATTTAGTTTCATTAGTATCAGTCACTTTATGCATCCCATAATGATCATGGAAATTCAAAGTAATAAAAGTTACTGAAATTATTAAGGCAACAAAAGAGATAATCGTTGTAGTCCAATGAAGCGCCTTATTTTTAACTAACAAGTTGTTAAATAGGAAGAAACATAAAGCTGAAATAACTAATATAATTAAAATCATTATTTGTTACCTCCCTTTTTATCACTAACTGCAAATGAAACAATTAAGCCAAGAATTGTGAAAATAGCAGCAACCCAGAAGGCAGCATGGTATCCACTTAGCGTAGCTGATAATGCTGAATGACCGTAAGCAACTGGATCTAAAGTCTTCAAGTGTGTTGAAGGCATATTGCTAGTTGTTACGTTGGATAAAATGGATACTAATACTGCAGTTGCAATTGCTGAACCTACTTGTCTTACCGTATTGTTAACAGCAGTTCCATGATTAATCATGTCAGTAGACAAAGCATTCATACCATAAGTAGTAGCTGGCATCATAACCATTGCCATTCCGAAAGTTCTAACTGCGTATAACAATACAATGTAAGTAACTGAAGCATCTTCAGTTAAGAAAGTAAAAGGAATGGTTCCTATGATTAACAGTAGAAATCCCGTTGTGACTAATTTTTTAGCACCGTATTTATCAAATATTTGACCAGCAAATGGTGAGACAATCCCCATCATTAATGCCCCTAGTAATAAGGTTAATCCAGAATGAAAAGCATTCATTCCACGAATAATTTGTAGATATAATGGTAAAACCATTTCAAATCCAACTAGAGCCATCATTGTAATAGATGACATGGCAGTAGCAACTGTAAATCTAACGTTTTTAAATACACGAATATTTAAAAATGGATTGGTCATTACTAATTGACGCCATACGAATAAAGCGATAAAGATAGCACCAACAATTAATGTTGAGATAACAGTTGTGCTTCCCCAACCAGCAGTCCCAACTTCAGAAAATCCATATAATGCACTACCAAATCCAATTGTGGATAAAATAAGTGAAAGTACATCAATTTTAGATTTCTTAGTTGGTAAGATTGGACGCATAAACTTAAATCCTAATAAGATTACTAAAGCAACAATTGGAATAATCATTCCAAATAAGTCACGCCAAGTAAAGTTAATCAAAATCCAACCAGATAATGTAGGACCAATTGCAGGAGCTAACCCAATAACAACTCCGGATAATCCCATTGCAGCTCCACGTTTTTCAGGTGGGAAAATCGATAACATAATTGTTTGTAATAATGGCATAGTAACACCAACACCAGCAGCTTGAATCAATCTTCCAGCTAATAAAATACCAAAATTACTGGCAAAGAAAGATACAATTGTTCCTATTTCAAAAACAATCATCGCTCCTAAGTATAGCCATTTAGTATTAACTCGACTTGAAAGCCAAGCACTAACTGGGATTGCAATCCCATTCACCATCATGAAACCTGATGTTAACCATTGAACAGTTGAAGTGTTAATATCAAAAGCCTTCATCAATGTAGGAAATGCAGTTGATAAAATTGTTTGATTTAAAATCGTACAAAATGTACCAACTAATAGTAGAATTATTAGCATTGTTTTATTGTAACTTTTGCCGTTTGCGTCTACATTCATAATATAACCCCTTTTCTTAATTATTATATTCGCCATAATTTTAACTTTATTTAATATACAACCTGTAGATGTCATTGTCAACTTATTTGACACTAATTATATATAATATATAATAATTACAAGTTATATAAAATTAATTGATAAAACTTAAGGAAGTGATATATTTGGTTGAAAGATTAAATGACGATGAGGTCAAGGATTATTCAAATCGCTTATACAAAATTTTTAAAGATTTAGACTTATTAGTTGGAATCGGTGGTTTGTCAAAAATGTGTAAAGTCCCTCAATCTAAAATTAGATACTGGGAACAAAAAGGATACATTGAAGCAGTTGACACAGATAAAAATAAGAATCGTCGCTATCCATATCATTCAATTATCAAGGTCGAATTAATTAAATCATTTTTAAATTCTGGTTACACATTAAGTGCCGCAGCTGATAAAGCAGCTGTTTTTGACCGAACTGGTAGTATTATAAGAAAAGTTATCGGTAATCGATTTAATGAATTAACCTTAATTGATAACAAGCCGGCTATTAATATGGGCCCAGTTGATGGAACGAAAGATCAATATATTTATTTCATAGATGAAGGTAATGATATAAAAACCAAAATAATAAAAAAGAATTCCTAATGGAATTCTTTTTTATTACAAACTTGTTTTTAATTTTATTGTAGAGTAACGTTATTTTGATATCTATGAATAATTACTTTATACTTAATTTATGTATATTACATAAATATGATTAATTATTTAGTAATAATACTAAGGAGGAAATCATAGAAATGGGATTTTTAGACATAATCAATGATTTTATAATCGGATATCCAATCATTGTTTCTGCAATTTGGATTGTTGGTTCTATTTTCGAAAGTCTATATCGTAAACATGAGAAGTTTGTCAGTATTTCAGGCAAAGATTTAGTATCAATTATCGTTCCATCACATAATGAAACTGATACTTTAAGAGGAGCAATTGACTCTATATCAAAAATTGATTATCAAAACTTTGAAATCGTATTAGTTGATGATAAAAGTGATGATGATACTTTAGATATAATGTATGAACTACAAAAGAAATATGCTAACCAGTTCAGAATTAAAATTGTTCCAATTGAAGTCAATCAGGGTAAAGCTAATGCTATGAACAAAGGATTTGCCGCATCAGAAGGTAAATACATTATGGGAATTGATGCTGATTCTTTAATTGCTGAAAATTCCGTTACTGAAATGGTAAAAACTTTAGCATCTGATAAAAATCTTGGTGCCGTCGCTGGAAAACCAGTTGTAAGAAACCGTACTACTATTTTAGGTCGTCTACAATTACTAGAATATATTGGTGTTATTGATATTATTAAAAAAGCCCAATCATTCTTATATGGACGTATTAACACTGTTTCAGGTGTTATGGTAGGTTTCAGAAGAGAAGCAATTGAAGATGTTGGCGGTTGGCATACCGATGTTATTACCGAAGATATTGATATTACTTGGCGGATGTACCGTAAACATTGGCAAGTTAGATACCAACCAGCAATGATATGTTGGATCTTAGTTCCAGAAAATACTAGAAGTTTAATTAAACAACGTCGTCGTTGGGCTCGTGGTGGTATGGAAGTTTTAGTTAAAAATCATGATTTCTTAATTCATAGTGATATATCTCGTAAAGCATTACTATATGAAACAATCATTAGTAACACTTGGGCGGTTTTAACTGCATTAAGCACTATTTCTTATTTATTTAATTTATTGTTAATTCATGAAGTTCAATTAGACGGTGATGTATTGCTACTATTAATTGTAATCAGTATTACACAATTTTGTATTGGATTTTTAGGATCAAAAGCGAAGGCATTTTTACAATTCCGTGATTTATTATTAATCCCAGCATATATTGTTTACTACTGGATGATTAACTTAATTTCATGTATTAGTGCCCTAGTATCATTCTTCTTGGATCCTGAAAATGTAGGAACTTGGAGCAGTCCTGACCGGGGGGTTAAATAATGAAAAATGAAATTGAAAAATTTGTGATTAGAAAAAATATTAGTCCATTTCGTAGCATCTTTCATTTTTGTTTATATGCTGTTTTATGGTTTTATGTATTCTTTGTTTTAATAGTTAACTTTGCATTTTTATTTGGATACTACAGTGATGATTTTGTAAGTTTCTATTTATTACTAAACTTAAATTACGGACTATACATTAAATTAATTATTGGAGTTGTAGCACTAATAGTATTAACTGCTATTTATTCAATATTTAGATTACACCACTTACGGAGGTTAAATAGTAATGTCGAGAAGGACTAGAAAAATCATCGTTGCTATTGTTGCTGTCATTGTTGTTATTTTAATGTCATTTACAGTTAGAAAAGCAATTCAATATGATAAGGGTAGTAGTGAAAACTATGCACTTGATAAATCAGCTGAAAAACAAAAAAATGGTATTTTAGTTTTTTGTTACCATCGAATTTTAAAAAATAATTTTGGAGTAAATGTATCAAGAACACTTTCAACTAACTCACAATTACATGACTTTAATGTTCCTTCTAATGATTTTGCTAACCAAATGAAATTTTTGCATGACCATCATATTAAAGTTATCTCTGGTAGTGAAATGGTTAAAATGACAAATTCTAATAAGCCTATTAAGGGTAAATATGCGGTGCTTTCATTTGATGATATTGACCGTACCACTATCGATAATGCTATTCCAATTATGAAAAAGTACAAATTCCCATTTACTACTTTTATCATTACTGGAAACACTGGTAGATACCGTGAAGGTACTCAATTAGCAACCTGGAATCAAATTCATGAAGCTCAAAAAGAAGCTGGTAATTTAATGACAATTGGATTACATACTCATAATATGCATTATTTAACTCACAAGTTAATTCCAATTTTCAACTTACCACAAAACTACGAACGTTTTACTCGCGATTTCCAAAAATCTCGCCAAGATTTATATAATCATACGGGAACTCGTGGCGATTCCTTTGCCTACCCTTACGGTGGTGGAACTCATAGAACTAATCATTTTCTACAAACACAGCATTTAGGCTGGATTGCGACTTTAGATGGTGGAGTTGTTTACAATGACGGTAATGGTAATCATTTAGATTTACAATATACACCTCGAATGATTATTAATAGTAACAGTTGGCCAAGTATTAAACATTGGTATTCAACTAAATAAAATAAAAAGACAATCGGAAAAACCGATTGTCTTTTTTAGTATCAAATATATTATTTGTCTAATTTTGTTTTGCTTTGTACTTCTAGTTTATCATTGAAATCATAAACTACTGGTTCACCAGTCTTCATTTCAAGATCCATGATATCATCATCAGAGATTCTTTCAATGTATTTACTTAAAGCACGTAGTGAATTACCATGAGCAGCAATAATAACGTTCTTGCCATCTAATAACTTAGGAGCAATTTCGTCTTCCCATTCAGGCATAACACGTTCTAATGTAACCTTTAGGTTTTCACCACCAGGAATAATGTTGGGGTCTAGGTCTGAGTAACGACGATCGTTAACAGCTGAGCCTTCATCATCTGGACTTAATAGTGGAGGTAGAGTGTCGTATGAACGACGCCAAATATGAACTTGTTCGTCTCCATACTTTTCAGCAGTTTCTTTTTTGTTTAAACCTTGAAGACTACCATAATGACGTTCGTTTAATCTCCATGTCTTAGTTTCAGGAATCCATAATTGATCAGATTCTTCTAAAACGTAATGCAATGTCTTAATTGCACGAGTTAATACTGAAGTGAAAGCATAATCAAATTCTAGACCAGCTTCCTTTACTAATTTACCAGCTTCTTTAGCTTCTTCAACACCTTTGTCACTTAAATCAACATCTTCCCAACCAGTGAATTTGTTGGATAAGTTCCATTGACTTTGTCCATGACGGATTAATACTAATTTTGACATAGGATTGAACCCCTTTCAAGTTTATAATTAACAAATCAATTTTACACCAAATTAAAACAATTTTCAGCTTATTTCATAATTCTCTTTATTTTCGCTGATTTTTTATTATCACCTTTTACTCCAATGATTTCTAAGAAAAATGTAAGAATTGGTACTGAGACAATTAGGCCCCAGCCTCCAAAAATTTCTTCACCAATCATCAAGGCACAGAAAGTGTAAAAAATGGGTAGTTCAGTTCTAGAAGACATTAATTTAGGATTTAAAATATAAGCTTCTAAGAAATGAACTGCTGCAATCATAATTACTAAATAGACAATATATTTAAAACCACCAACTGAATAACCAACAATTGATAATGGAATCAATGAAATAATTACCCCAGCAACAGGAATTAAACTCAAGAAGAATACTAAAATTCCTAAAATAAATAATTGTGGCATTCCTAAAGCGGCCATAATTAATGTTGTAAAGATAGTATTAAAAATAGCAATTAAGAATTGAGCTTCTAACACAACACCGAAAGTTTTAGTAAATGTTTTGGCAAAATAATAAATATCTTGAAAGAACCAATCAAATTCAGAGGTTAGAAAACGTTTACTAAATTCAGCCATTGATTTTTCTTCTAGTGTAAAGAAGAAACTTAAAATTAATGATAATAAGAAAGTTACTCCCATTTGACCAATGCTAGAAATATATTGAAGTAAGAAATCCAATCCACCCTTAACTTCAGTTAAGAAATTAGAACGATGGATAAACGAACTAATCCAATCTTGGAATTGACTAGCCCCTTCCATGTTATTAGGATCATCATAAAAATCAATCACATGTTTAGATGCAGTAACCGCTTGATCATAAATAACTGGTGAATAAACCGCTACAACTGTTACAATTCCAGCAATAAATAACACATACGTGATAATCACTAAAATGGGTGAAGGAATTTTAATATATTTTCTAATAAAATTAACCCACTTAGTGATTAATAATGAAAAAATAAACGTCAAAAGTAACATACTAATCATACTACGCATTAAATATAGGATAATAATTAAAAAAATTAGTACAAACCAACGACGTAATTTAACATTGGCTACAAACTTGTCCCAAATTTTCATACATACCTCCTGCTTATTAAATTTTATTTAGATACTTAATTATAACATCTAGGTCTATAAAATTAATAAATTTCATTCGGCTAATTACTTACAAAAACAGTCATTTTAAGAGTATAATTATTTAATGTGATTATTATTGAAAGAAAGGACTGTTCACATGTTTGAAAAAACATTCTACAAAACATTTTTTAAGCACGGATTTAATGAACCCATCCAAGTAAATTATTGGGACGGAAAATCTGAAAAATATGGTGATGGCGAACCTAAGGCTGTTATTACTATGAAAGAACCAATTCCTATTAAGGAAATTAGAAGTAATGCTTCTATCGCCCTTGGTGAAGCTTATATGGACGGAAAAATCGAGGTTGACGGTAGCGTTGAAGATTTAATTGTTTCTGCATACCAAAAATCAACTAGTTTCATTCGTGATCACAAATTTATTAACTTTTTACCTAAACAAAATCATAATGAATCTACTAGTAAGAAGGATATTCAAAGTCATTACGATATTGGTAATGATTTTTACAAGATTTGGTTAGATAAAACCATGACTTATTCTTGTGCCTACTTTGAGCATCCAGATGATGACTTATATGATGCACAAACACAAAAAATGCATCACATCATCAAAAAATTAAATCCACAACCTGGTCGTACCCTACTAGATATTGGTTGTGGTTGGGGTACCTTAATGTTAGCTGCTGCTAAACATTACGACTTAAAAGTCGTTGGAGTTACTTTAAGTCAAGAACAATGCGATTATGTAAATGCACAAATTAAGAAATTAGGCCTAGAAGATAAAGCAGAAGTTCGTTTACAAGATTACCGTCAATTAGGTGATGAACAATTTGACTACATAACTTCTGTCGGAATGTTCGAACATGTTGGTAAGGAAAACTTAAATGAATATTTCTCATGTGTCGCTAAATACTTAAAACCACATGGTGTTGCATTAATTCATGGTATCACTAGACAACAAGGTGGCGCTTACAACGGTTGGATTAATAAGTACATCTTCCCTGGTGGCTATGTTCCAGGAATGACTGAAAATCTTGATCACATTGTTAATAATGGATTACAAATCTTTGATTTAGAATCATTACGTCGTCATTATCAATTAACCCTTGAAAATTGGGACAAAAACTTTAATGAACATCTTGATGAAGTCAAAAAAGTTATGGGTGACGATGAACGTTTCTTAAGAATGTGGGACTTATATCTTAAGACTTGTGCTGGATCATTTAAAGCTGGTAATATTGATGTTATGCAATACTTAATTTCTAAGGGTCCTTCTGGACAAGAATTACCACTAACTAGAGATTATATGTACGAAGATAAATAAAAATATGAAAAAAGCAGTGATGATGTGAACCCTTAAATCGAAACAACTATTTATTTTCTAGGAGGTAAAGTTTCCGATATTCTTTCGGAGCTTTACCTCCTAGTTTTGTTTTAATTCTACAATTATTATAATATTTAATCCATTTTTTCATCGCTTTAATTAATGAAGACTTTGTTTCATAATGATTACTCATAATTTCTATTTTCATGATATGAAAGAATGATTCCATTTGTGCATTATCTAGACATGTCCCTTTACGGGACATAGATTGAAATATATGATTATCCTTTAAAAGCTTTTGCCACTTATTATTTTGATACTGAAAACCTTGGTCGCTATGAATGGTAGTTCTATATTTCAAATTGGGTAATGCCTTAATCAAGGCTTTTATTGGCTTAATAGTAAAGTCAACAGTTGGATGTTCGCTAATAGAAAATTTTAATATTTCATCTGAAAATAAATCCATAATGGGTGATAAATAAACTCTATGATTTATATCTTGATTACCATACCTAAATTCACTGACATCAGTTGTTAATTTTTGATATGGACGATCAGTCTTAAATTTTCTGTGAATTCTATTTTTAGCTATATGTCCAACTTTGCCAATATAAGAATTATATTTTCTTCTTTTTCTATTATAGCTATTAGTTGTTAAGTTTAACGTTTTCATTAATCTTAAAACTTTTTTATGGTTAACAACTACGTTGTTATTAATCAAAGCCAAGGTTACACGTCTATAACCATAGTTTGGATTAAAATGTTTGATTTGAGTAATCATCTTTTTTAATTTAATATCTTTATCATTTTCTTTTAAATGACGATAATAGTAGCTTCTACTTATACCAATACTCTTTAAAATGAATGATATAGAAAATCTTTTAAACAAATTAATTAATTTCTTTATATGATTAATAATAGATCCATGATCTTGTTTTATTTGTTCATAACGATAATTAATTAGATAATAATCAAGTTTGTCCTTTAAAGATTTATTAAGTAATTTAAGTTCAATATTATTTGATTTCATTTTTTTAGGGCCACGATTAGTGTATAATCCAATTAGGCCTTTAGTCTCCAATCTTCGCTCCCAAGCAAGGATTGTGCTCGGGGCAGATATGTTGAAGAAAAGTGCTGTTTCTGGATACGAACTGTGGTTAGTGTGCATCCAATGCAGCACTTTTCGTTTATAATCTCCAGAATATACTTTGCTTGGTTGCCTGACAACTAATCCTTTAATGCCGAAGGCATTATACATATGAATCCAATTTAACACAGATGTTCTACTCTTAATATTATATTTTTTAGCAAGACTAGTGGAACCCATTCCTGTTGAAAAATATTCTTTAATTATCTTTTTCTTTAATTCAAAACTAAATTTTGTCATACAAAAACCCCTAAAGCGTTGTTTCACTTTAGGGGTTCACTTCATGATGTCTAAACATCACTGCTTTATTTTTTTATATAATTAAAGCTAATAAAATTACCGAACCTAAACCTAAAATAACAGATAGTGCCATTGAACGTGTCCAATAAGCAATTACAAAAACAATTAATGAAGCAATCAATTCAGGGGCTTTACCACTAACTGATAAACCATATGAAGATGTGATTACTAGATCTTTAACCACTAATGATGTGAATAAAGCAATGGGTACATATGACATCCATTCATTAAACCATTTAGGTATTTTTCTTGTTCTAAAAAAAGAAAGGGGAACAAATCTTGGTATTAATGCAACTAAGAAACATAACATTACTAACCAAAAATGTTGTGTTGAATTCCACTCCATAAAATATCTCCTATTACACTACTTATTTTCTTGAAAATTCTCTTCATCTTCTTCTTCAGGTGTTCCCGCCGGATTCTTAAACAAATGTAAGAATATGTTCTTACGATAATGTTTATAATGCGCGCGAATGTATGATTCAACCATAAAACCAACAAAGGATGAAAGTAATGTTGCAACAACTAAACCTAATGTTGATTTCATCAGCATCAAAAAGATAATTGCTAAAACAATCGTTAATAATGTAATTAATACTTTTAATAATGACTTAATTTGCATTACTATCATATAAATAAACAATGCAGTTAAAGCAAAATGAACAACAGTTAAATTAATTTGAATAGCTGAGCCAATTAAACTACCAATGATTGTACTAACAGTCCACACAATTAACGCATAATGTTCAATTTGCAAAGCATCTTTTGGTGTAAACTTTTTATCAGTCGACAATTTTAAATAATTGACAGCATAAGTTTCATCATTTAATGACACTGCAAATAAGAATGTAAATAAATTCGATTGACCTTGTAAATACTTAGATATACTTGAACCTAACAATGCATATCTTAATTCTAAGAAAAATAACATAATTACAATTGATAATAACGGTGAATTAATAACTAACATTGAAGCAATTAGAAATTGTGCTCCACCAGAAAAGACTAACAATGAAACTAAACCAGTAAGAATTGTATTAAATCCAGCTGCATGTAGAAGAATTCCACATGCTAGTCCAATAGGTATATAACTAATATTTAACGGCATTGCTGTCTTTAAGTTAGTTAACCAACGTGGTTCATTTGGATTTGGTACTTGCTTTGTCAAAGAGTATTCCCCCGTATATAAAACATTCGGTAATTTAGATTAGTATCTCGGTAAATAGTTATATTTATTAAAAATAAACTTTACTACCATTATAGTACAAATTGATTATAATTTTGTATATTTATAGAAATTAATCTCTAATAATTTTAAAGCCAAGATAAAATACTCCGCCACATTCTAACAAAAATATTGGCCTTATCATCATCATTCAAAGCTGTTAATTTTAAATTATTTTCATTATTAATGTAATTCAATCCAATAACTTTGGCGTTAGCTACAACATCCCCTGCCGTAATTGGTGCATTCAGTCCACCATCGTATTCAACGCTTTTTAATGGGGTAATTTGACTCAATTGAAATTGTTGAACGTTTGATAGCCAAATATCTTGATGATCAGAAAAGCCTAAACTAACTTTTGTTTGCTTTCCATTAGGCACATCTAAAGTCCCTTCATTGCGACCTTCCGTCATTTCACTAACTGGTTGGTGAGCATTTAATGAAACATAACGATACTTAGCATAGACATATTTTAATAGTTTTTGCGTTTGCACAAACCGAGATGGATCATATTGACCAGCATGATGGACACCCATTACTACCGTAATTACTCGATGATTATCTTTAACGGCAGTTCCTGTAAAACAAGCGCCCGCAGTATCAGAAGTCCCTGTTTTTAACCCATCTACTTTAATATCTGGTAAAGCTTCACTTCGACCTCTAATCATCCAATTCCAATTCAACATAGTATTATTTTCAAATTTAGTGGTATTGGCGGCTGTATCTTTTAAGATATGTGGATATAGTTTGAGAATATTCATTGAAATAACTGCCATATCACGAGCCGATAGTTTATTTTCAGCATTAGCATCAACATTGGAAAAACCTAACGAGCCAACTTCCCCATTGGTTAAGCCACAAGCAGTATAAATCTGGGCATCATTAATTCCTAAATCTTTAGCTGCTTTACGCATTGCTAAAGCAAATTTTTGTGTACTACCTGCCACACCATATCCCATTGCCATCGCACCAGCATTTTCAGAATAAATGGCTGCTTTATATAATTGTTCAATTGTATAAGTATGATTTTCTCTCAATTCAACATTGGCATATTCAGGATTAACACTCAAAGCATGTAGAGCAGGAGTTATTTTAACTTTAGTATCCCAGTTAATTTGATGATTTTTAATTGCTTTTAAAGTTACATAGATACTTAATAATTTACTCATTGATGCAGTTGGTAAAGATTGCTTAGAATTCTTATCATATAAGATTTGCCCAGTTTTAGCATCAATTGCTAAAGCTGATTTGGCTTGTAAATTTAAAGGTAAATTATTTTTTAATAAATGATTAGTTTCCTGATTTAATTTTTGACTAGTCTTTTCTTGATTGGTAAGTTCATTATTCTGATTATGTATATTCGAACCATTAGTTGCAGCCATTGATGGACTTGATACTCCCGCTAACATTAATGTAATCAACATCACTAATGTTATATTTTTTAATAACTTATGAATCATAATTTAATTTCCTTTCAAGATATGTAATTTATATTATTATAATAATGCTTATAGCAGTATGTTACAACAATATAACAATTAATCGCACAAAAAAAGTACTAAAAGAATTAACTTTTAGTACTTTTGCTTTTAAATAATTATTATTTGTAATTAGGAGCAGCTTTAGTAATTTGCACATCATGTGGATGTGATTCTGATAAACCAGCATTAGTAATTTGAACGAATTGAGCATTTTCAATCATACTATGAATATCTTTGGCACCAGTATATCCCATAGCCGATCTAATCCCACCTTCCATTTGGAAGACAACATCTTTAGCTGAACCCTTGTATTCAACACGAGCTTCAATTCCTTCTGGAACTAACTTATTAGCTTCATTGACTTCACCTTGGAAGTAACGATCAGCTGAACCATGTTTCATTGCGCCAATACTACCCATTCCACGGTAGGCTTTGTATTTAACACCATCTTCTTCAAAAACTTCACCAGGGGCTTCATCAGTACCTGATAACATGCTACCTAGCATAACAGCATTACCACCAGCGGCTAAAGCCTTAGCAGCATCACCTGAGAACTTAATTCCACCATCAGCAATAATTGGCTTGTGCCATCTTCTTGCTACTTCAGCAGCATCGTAAATTGCAGTAATTTGAGGGACCCCAACACCAGCAACAACACGAGTAGTACAAATTGATCCAGGACCAATTCCAACTTTAACTACATCCACACCAGCTTCAAATAAGTCGTTAGTAGCTTCACCAGTAGCAACGTTACCAGCGATTAATGTCTTATCGGGATAATGTTCACGAATTTCTTTAACTTTTCTAATCACACCAGCTGAATGACCATGAGCAGTATCAATAATAATTGCATCCACACCAGCATGGAATAATGCATCTGCACGTTTAAAAGTATCAGATGTTACTCCAACCGCAGCAGCACATAATAAATGGTTATTAGCATCCACCGCAGCATTAGGATGTTTATCATCATTTTCAACAGCCTTAACTTTAGCCACTTCTTTAGCTTGGTCATCAATTAGCATGTTTTTATGCACAACGCCTAATCCACCAACTTGAGCCATGGCAATTGCCATTTCAGATTGTGTAACAGTATCCATACTAGCACTTAAAAATGGTACATTTAATTTTAAATTATCTGCTAGTTGAACAGATGTATCAACCTCATTTGGTAAAACGTGACTTTCGGCTGGAATAAGTAAAACATCGTCAAAGGTAATTCCTTTTTTTGCAAATTTTGTATCCCACTTAGACATAATCAATAACCCCTCTTATTATTTTTTATCTTCTAATATACAAAAAAAAACGATAAAGGTCAAATGACCTTTATCGCTTTCAAGGTATTATCTACGACCATTAGCCTTCATACCAGGAGTAAAAAAGTTAACAGTAATCGTATATTTTTTATATACATAAATTGCTAGTCCAATTGAAATAACTGCCAAAATAAAGTTGACATAGAATGGCACAACTGGATTAATGATTCCCTTTGGAATTCCCATTGAAATTGCGAATGCTGCAATCCAAGCAACAATAATTAATAATAGGAATAATACTCGGGTCCAGCCACTATACTTATGCTTAACATTGGAATCCATCATTCTTGTTAGCAATGGAATTAAAATTCCGGATAGAATTGATAACACTGTAATAGAAATAATTCCCACAGATTGTTCATTTGCACTATTTTTAGACATTAACATTGTAATACCATATAAAATGTTAAAAATAATGTAGAAGAACAACATATTATAAACCGCATTCGGCCAAAAATTATCCATCATACTGATTGGCTTTTTAGGTGGATTCATAATAAAGTCAATTCTTTGTTCAACTGTACCATAAAGATTTCTAGCAGTTGCCCCATGCTTTTGTTCAACTAACAATTGATCTTTCATTTGTTTAACAATTTCTGATTTGCGTTCAACACTCAAATCAGTTGCCATTAATTGGCGATTAAAACGAAACATGTAATCAGCATTACGTTTAGTTAAACCAATGTTGTCAAATTGTGTTCGTTCTTTTTTATCCGACTCATGGCGTTTTTGTTGCACATGAGCGTTTCGTTTTTCCGTCATATAAAAACTCCTATATTTTTAAACGTTGAATCTAAAGTTAACGATGTCACCATCATTCATAACATAATCTTTACCTTCAACACGTAATTTACCAGCATCTTTAACTGCTTGTTCACTACCTAATTGATCTAAGTCATCAAAAGCCATTACTTCAGCACGAATAAAACCACGTTCAAAATCAGAATGAATCACTCCAGCAGCTTGAGGTGCCTTAGTGCCTTTTAGATAAGTCCAAGCTTTGGTTTCCTTACCACCAGCAGTAAAGAATGTTTCTAGACCTAATAAGTTATATGAAGCACGGATCAACTTGTTCAAACCAGGTTCAGTTACTCCTTCAGCTTCTAAGAAAGTTGCTTTATCATCATCATCTAATTCAGCAATTTCTTCTTCACTTTCGGCAGCAATACCGATTGCACCGGCACCTTCTTTATCAGCATAAGCCTTTACTTGTTGGAAGTAATCTGATCCTTCTGGATTAGCCATATCATCTTCAGAAATATTAGCAACATATAAAACTGGCTTTGATGATAGTAAAAATAAACCTTTCACAATTTTTTCTTCATCTTCATCAAAGTCAATTGAACGAACAGCTTTTCCAGCTTCTAAAACCGGCTTAATTTTATTTAAAACTGCTAATTCAGCTAAAGCATCTTCGTCTTTACTTTTAGCAGCACGTTGAACTTTACCCAAACGCTTGTTAACTGCATCTAAATCGGCAATGTTTAATTCCAAATTAATAGTTTCAATATCATCAACTGGATCAACTTTACCGGTAACATGGGTAATATTATCATCATCAAAAGCACGGACAACATGCACAATTGCATCGACTTGTCTGATGTTTTCCAAGAATTTGTTACCTAGACCTTCACCCTTACTAGCACCTTTAACAATTCCGGCGATATCAGTAAATTCAAAGGTAGTTGGAACAATTTTTTTAGCTGGAATAATTTCTTGAATGCGATCTAAACGACTATCAGGCACTTCAACCATCCCAACGTTAGGGTCAATTGTCGCAAATGGATAGTTTGCCATTTCTGCCCCTGCTTTTGTAATTGCGTTAAATAATGTTGATTTACCAACGTTAGGTAAACCGACAATTCCTGCTGTTAATGCCATATTTACAATTCACTCCTAAATTATTTTATTTGTCAGAATCAGCTTTTTGCAAAACTTTCTTCATTTTCTTTTCAAATTCAC
The DNA here is from genome assembly GCF_023380225.1 of Apilactobacillus apisilvae. Taxonomy (NCBI): domain Bacteria; kingdom Bacillati; phylum Bacillota; class Bacilli; order Lactobacillales; family Lactobacillaceae; genus Apilactobacillus; species Apilactobacillus apisilvae. The sequence goes on along the minus strand of NZ_CP093362.1, from coordinate 1,378,003 downwards.
GGCGAGGTAGCATGACCACATGTCCGCAACCTTGACATTCAATTTTGATGTCAGCACCCATTCGAATAATTTGCCATTCATTTTTACCACATGGGTGTTGTTTCTTCATTTCGACAATATCATTTAATGCATACATATAAAATCATACCCCTTTACTAGTCTAAATTAATATCTAAGATTTGCAAAATACGATTTAAATCATCATCGGAAGTATAGTTAATCTCTAACTTACCACTACCTTTTTTGGCACGACTAGATGAAATATTAACATTAGTTCCAAATTTATCCTGTAGTTCATCTTCATAAGCACGTAAAAATGGTGATTGTTTGGTTGAACGACGAGGTTTTTTCTTCTTTTTGGGGGTTGAAGATAACTCTTCAATCGCCTTTTCCAATTGACGAACCGTTAGAGTTTCACCGTAAGCACGTTTGGCTAAGGTAATTAAATCTTGTTTATTCTTTACTGAAAGTAAAGTCCGGGCTTGTCCCATTGAAAGCTGATTTTTAGTTAACATATCTTTAACTTCAGTTGGCAACCCTAATAAACGTAAATAGTTCGCAATATAAGGACGTGATTTCCCTAAACGTTTAGAAACTTCGGCTTGAGTGATCTCTAGTTTAGTCATCAAAGTGTTATAGGCTTCTGCTTCTTCGATAGGATTCAAATCTTCACGTTGAAGATTTTCTAAAACAGCAATCTCCATCATTTGTTCATCAGAAGCATCCCTAACAATTGCTGGGATCGTCTTCTTATCAGCCATTCGTGAAGCACGAAAGCGACGTTCACCAGCTAAAATTTCATAAGCATCATTTTTGCCAGCAGTTTTTCTAACGATAATGGGTTGAAAAACACCGGATTTTTTAATTGATAAAGTTAAATCTTTTAATGCTTTGGTATCAAAATGGGTGCGTGGTTGAAATGGATTGGGCGAAAGCTTATTAATTGTTAAATCTAAAACTTCCTCTTGGCCTTCATCAACATCATTATCAGCAAATAAGGCCTCAATCCCGCGACCTAATCCTTTATTATTCGCCATGAGCTGCTAACACTTCCTTCGCTAATTGCATGTATAGTTCTGATCCCTTGGACTTAGGATCATAATCAATAATGGGTAGGCCATAGCTAGGTGCTTCAGATAATCGAACATTTCTAGTAATCACCGTTTGATAAACGGTCTCACCAAAGTAGTTACGCACTTCTGAATTAACCTGTTGGCCCAATTTAGTTCTGGCATCATACATCGTTAATAATACCCCTTCAATCTTCAAATCAGGATTGAAGTGTTTTTGAACTAATTTAACGGTATTCAATAGTTGACTTAACCCTTCCAAAGCATAGTACTCACTTTGAACTGGAATTAAGATTGAATCACTAGCCGTAAAGGCATTAATGGTAATCAATCCCAATGAAGGTGGACAATCAACTAATATGTAATCATATTGATCTTTGACTTGTTTTAAAGCATTTAATAGACGCGTTTCCCGAGCCATCTGTGGAGTTAACTCAATATCCGCTCCTGATAGTTGAATGGTTGCAGGAACAACATCTAAATCTTTGTGACGTGAAGGTAAAATAGCATCAGTAATATCATCTTCATTAACTAAAATATCATAAATATCTTTTTTAATTGATGACTTTTGAACGCCCACTCCAGAAGTCGCATTTCCTTGAGCATCAGCATCAATTAGTAAGACTTTTTTACCTTGACTAGCTAAATCTGCTCCCAAATTGACGGAAGTGGTGGTTTTACCAACGCCACCCTTTTGGTTGGCTAAAGAAATTACATATCCCATGTATAAACCTCCTTATAAATTATTTTTTTGGTTCGCCAATTGGTTTTTTATTTGGTGTTCCAGCTTTTCTTGGATATTGTTTAGGTGTTTTTTTATCTTTACTTAAAATAATAATGTGACGTGGATCATCAGATACTGGTAAATTAAATTCTTCATCATCAATGACACTAGCACCTAAAGTCTTAATGGCTTGATTTCCATTTACTAATTCTGTTTCAGCTTGGGCTGCTTTTAAGGCAATCATTTTGCCCCCCACTTTAACTAATGGTAAGCATAGTTCAGCTAAAACACTCATGCGAGCCACTGCACGCGCAGTCGAAACATCATATTGTTCACGATGCTTGGATTTTTTACCACCAAATTCTTCAGCCCGCGCATGATATAATTTCACGTCTTTTAAGCCTAATTGATCAACCAAATCTTGTAAAAAAGTAATTCGTTTGTTCAATGAATCAACAATTGTTACTTTTAAATTAGGAAAGACTATTTTCATGGGTAATGATGGAAAACCAGCGCCCGCACCAACATCACATAACGTTAACGTTTCATTCTGTAGTGACTTATCATAAAATACCGGTGTGATGGAGTCATAGAAGTGTTTAAGATAAACATCGGCTTCATCAACGATTGTGGTTAAATTAACATGTTCATTCGTTGCAACTAGCATTTGATAATAAGTAGCAAATTGATCCATCTGATGATTAGATAATTCAATGCCATCAGCAGTCAATTGTGCTTTAAATTCTTCTGGATTCATTTTGATTCTCCTAATGTGAAACTTTTAAAATGTTTCACGTTTATCTCTACTTTAAACGAAAAATATTCGTTTTACAATACGCAAAAGTACACTTATATATTATAACGAAAAATCATTGATTTCGTCACTAGGTATTATATCGAAAACACAAAAATTTATAAAATAAAAAAGGCAGCCAAAAGGCTGTCTTTTAAAAATATTATTATATTACCAAACGAATAGTCCCACAATTCCTGCAGACATCAATGAAACTAGAATTCCTGATAAGACCAAGTATCCAACGTTTCTTGAAATTACATCGTTTGATTTTTTATCAACGATTCCCTTGAATGCACCAATAATCATTCCAACAGTAGAAAGGTTAGCAAATGATGTTAGAAAGACGGTTAATTGAGCACGGAAGTGAGGAGCAAAAGTATTAATTTTACTTGAGACACCACCCATAACAACGAATTCGTTGGTAACTAGCTTAGTTCCCATGTATTGTGCGAATTGGAAGGCTGTGTGAACATCTGAACCCATTAACCAAGCAAATGGGAACATGATGATTCCTAGAATATGTTCTAGGGACAAGGCCGGATTAATTAAACCTAAAACTTTATCGATTAGAGCAGCTAAAGCAACGAATGCAATAACATTGGCAACGATAATTAGGATTAACTTACCAGCACCTAAAATTGAATCTCCCAAGAATGAGAAGAATGGTTCACGTTCAACGTTTTCACCAATTTCAGCAGCTTCTTGGTTTTCACTGTTACTACCGCCCATTTTGGCGATAGTATCTTCTTCTGGGCTGACATTAGTTGGCATTAAAATACTACTAATGATAACTGCGTTTAAAATGTTTAACGGTACGGCAGTTAAAACAAATTGACCTGGAACCATTTGAGTATACGCACCTAAGATTGATGCAGTAACACAAGACATTGACATCATCGCAATGACAACGTTTCTTTGTGCAGAAATACGTTTAATTTGTAAGGTTGAAACCGCAATGGCTTCAGTATTACCTAGAAACATCATTTCAACGGCAAAGAATGATTCAAATTTAGGTTGGCCTGTTATGTATGCCAAACCTTTTCCTACCCATTTAATGATAAATGGTAGAACTCCAATATAAGTTAAAATATCAAAGACTGGAACAATCAATAGAATTGGAAGTAATGCTGAAGTCACAAAGTCCATTTGTTTCATATGAACCCAGCTTGGTAAAGCAAATGCAATTCCTTGATAGGCAACTTGAACCAAGACCGCGAAGAAATTAGCAGCTGCTTCCACAGCAGCACGACCCCAAGCAAACTTAGTTAAACAAAATGCAATCACTAAGTTTAAAACCAAAACAGTAATGACTGAACGCCATTTGATATTCTTTTTATCTTTCGAAAAAATAAATGCGATTCCTAAAAATACTAAAATTCCTAATATGTTAACTAACAAATACATGTAGAACTAATCCTTTCTTTACTCCAAAATAAATTTTAACAACGCTAGCTTATTTTAGTTGCGCATCACTCCCTTCAAGTTAAAGTAGATTTTAAAGTACTTCATTCAAGAAGTTTGGTTTTAATTGACGATCAGTATCGGAAAGATCAAAGTTCTGAGCAATCGCATTTGCAAACGCAGCACTACTGCGTTTGATGCCCAGTGATTTACCATTTTGATTTGAAGGATTAAAAACAATCAATGGTAAGTATTCTCGCGTAATGGATTCATTTAACGTTGGATCATTGGCAAAAGATGACGTAATAATTAATAGGTCATCTTCAGATAGATTTTCAATTAATTCTGGAATTTGTGCATCTAAATTACTCAATTGTTCAGCATATCCAGCAACATCACGATTCATCGAGAAACGTTTTAATTCAGGGGGCTGACAATATATCAAGCCATTAAATTGCACATCTAATTGCGCGCTTAATTCAACAAAAGCTTTACTATCATTAGGCACCTGAATTGAAAAAGCATCATCATGGTTTTCTAAGTAACTAGCAAAGCTTGAAATCATTGAAATATTCATATTTTTTTCAGACATTAAGTCCATTGTAGATAGAGTCCGCACGCTAGTATCGAAATCAAACATTTCACGTAAACCAGCACCACTACCCTTAGTATTAATGCAATTAACCATCTTACCATAAAAGGCACTAGGATTAGCCACTTGTGGAATTTGAGCAATCTCATTGTCCCATCTGATGCTACCTAGCCCTAGCTTAATAAGATTAGGGATTTGTAACTTGTCATTGGCATGTTTGCAAACATGCCCTAATGTATCAACACCAACAGAATTAAAGCGATTTGCATCAGGAGCTTCACCAATCCCTAAAGAAGCTAAATCTAAAATAACAATTCGCTTTTTACTCATTATTGCATACTTCCCCTCTGTCAGTTTTATTTAACTAATAATATTATCATAATTATAAATCATGTCAATAAAAAAAGATGTTAACTTGTCAAACAAGTTAACATCTTTCAAGCATTTTAGTGCCCCTGCCAAGGACCATCATTTTAACACAAAAGATAATCAACTATAATAATAACGGAGGGATTAATATGACAAAAAGATCTAGAATTGTAGCACTAGGAGATTCAGTCACCCGTGGATATGATGGATGCTCCGATATCGAAAAAAACTATCCTAATTACTTAAGTCAAATTCTTAAAACACCAGTTGATAATTTGGGGATTAATGGTGGTACGATCTATGATGATTTAGTTACTGAAGTCAATCAAGTTAAATGGGAAAAATATGATCAATGTATTCTAATGATGGGCACTAACGATTATGGTCATAACCATCATTCACTACATGATGTTATTGAGCAACTACAAAATAATCTCAACAGCATTTTAGCAAAAAATAATCAGCTTAAAATCTGGGCAATCTTACCATTAAATAGATATGATAATCATCAAAATGCTGCCGATAAAATCAGATTTGCAGATTACACATTCAATCAATTATTAAATGGTTTGAAAAAGTGCTATCAAGATAACAACATCAGTGTCTTAGATTGGCGCAATTATAATCCTAATTTTATTAATAATAACAACTATCAAACTCAGTATAACGATCACCATGTGCATCCCACAGCTGCGACCTATCAACAATTAGCTCATGAAATTGCTAATTTTATAAAAAAGCAATAGCACTTTTAAGCTTTTTATGATATATTTTATAATTATCAATCTAAAGGAGGCTACCCTATCGTGCTGACAAGCATCAGTAAAGATCCGGTAAGAACTAACTATTTAAACAATAGTAAATGTGTTCGTTTTAAAGATTTAAGATACTCACACATTATTAGAAAGGTCAAAAATCATCAGCCCAATTGGGATAAAATAATCATGTTGCTGGATTTTAATGAGCATAGCAAAAAATACCCCACTTTAGTAATTGAAAAAGATGTAGGTTTCTATCTAACTGATATATCAATTAATGTGATTATTAATCAGAACATTAAACAAAATCAATTTTCTAATCAACAAATTATTAAAATGTTTTGCGACAGTCTGAATTTAAAAAATACATATCCATTGATTAGCAATAATTCCATTTTAATTGCGTTACCCAAAAATAATCGTGGTAGTTGTAATCATTCATGGATTAATCCTAGTTATCTAGATTATTTTAAATCTGCTAAAAATAAAAATGAAACTGAATTTTTATTAGCTGATAATCAATTTATAAGTCTCCCTGTAACTGAAAAATACGTTGATAATAAGATAAATGATTCTAAAAAGCTAAAAAATTATTTAAAAACACTCCTAATTGCTTTAAATCAATGGGGAAATGTTAATTTACAAGATGCTAAATTATCGAATGAACCCGTTATTCCACTTAAAGACTTAATCGATAAATTAATTAACGATTAATAAAAAAACTATTTTATCAGTAAAAGATAAAATAGTTTTTTTAGTTCTAAAGCAAGATTTTAGCCACTACATAAATTAATAATAATAGCCAACTAAAGGCAAAAATGATCATTAAAATATTGAATGGTTTACTGCTTACATATTTAATTGTCATGGTATTTTTACCAAGTTTGGACTTAGCAATAATTGCACCAATTTCAGTGGTTTTAATATTTTTACTAGCATCTTTACCGTTTAAAATAACTTTAGTATTCGCATACTTAACCACTGGAACTTGGATATTTTTTTCACTAAATCCATCATTATGCCAAGTAACCGTTAAAGAACCATCCTGATTAACTTTTTTATCAAACTTATGATCTAAGTTAGGAATAATGAGCTGATAATGAGCTGTATAGTAGGGATGTAACTTATTATAATCAGCTGACTTCAAATGACTTTTAACTGGTAAATAATCAGGACTAGCCTTATTAATGTCTTGAATTAAGTATTGCCAATTATCGCCAAAGAAGTCTTGTTTAACGGTATGGTGATTATACTTAACATACATATAAGAATGGGCAATTGGGTTCCATGGATAATTGTCACTAACCATTTGATTGGATTTATCGACTTTAAAATCCATATTGTAACCATTGATCCCCATGTTTAAACCAATTAGCATAAATAGCAAAGCTGAGCGTAATAGCTTGGGTTGTTCCAATGCTTGCAAAGTAAAAATATGATCATCACTAGTTAAAATTTTACCAAAGACCACTAATAACATTACAAAAGCAATTACTAATAACCGTTTGGGAAATTGAAAATTATAAGCTAACTGTGGAAAAGTATTTTGTACTAATTGCCATGGAAATAGTGTTGTTGAAGCAAATAATGCTAATCCACCAGTAAACGTTAATAACCGAGTGATTAAATCTGATTGTTTAAAATGACGAATAAAATAATAAATTACAAATAAGAAAACAACCATCTCAACTGGTTTCACTAAACTAAACCAAGAATAGTGATCAAAACGAAAGGCATATTGACGCATATCACTAACTGGAAAGACTGGCATTAAGTAATTAGTGCTAAATAATTCTAGTGCACTCCCCCAGACATTCGCTGTTAATAACAAGGTCAAAGCAGTAGCTGATAATGTATTAAATAACATCTTGAATTTATGTGGTGTAATAATTAAAGCAGTCAAAAATAGCGGAATGACCGCAATAAATGCAATTACTGTACTCATTAAATGGGTTTGAATCAGTAATGTCATCGCTAATGCTAAATAAATAATTGCAACGCGCTTCTTCTTGATAGCTTCAGTTCCGGTTAAAACTAGTAAGGGAACCAACATCGCGCCCACTCCAGCAAATTGCTGGGTGGTCACCCAGCCCATTAATTGGGATGAATACATGTATAAAATCCCCACAGCAATCGCATATCCACGGGCAACATTATTCTTAATACATAACAAGTACATTGATAGACCAGCAATCAACAAAAAGATAATCGATTGAACTGATTGAAAAACATACCAGTTACGACAAAGAATTAATAACGCCCCACTAAGATAAGCAACTAGTGGTCCATAAATCGAATTAATCACACGACCCGTTTGATCAAAGCCAAAGTTGCCTTGGAAATAACTTAATTTTCCGGTTTGAATCTGCATGGCAGTATCATAAAAACGATTAAAATGGAAAATCGAATCTGCACCTAATAGCACTGAATGCGTAAATATTTGTTTACTCATCAATGCGAATGCTGCTAATAAAAGCAATACAAACGGCGCAAATCTAGATTGCCAGCAACGCTGGACAAACCTTTTAAAAGCATCCATAAAATAATAACCTCAATTTAAAAATGTAATAGTTTAATTATATGTTTATAACAAGGCTTTTTAAACCCAAATTCAGTTAAATTTTAGTTACAATTTTGCTTATAATGAAATAAAACAGTAAAGCTAACCAACTTAACATGCAAATAACCATCATTAATCTTGTCATAAAACTAGTTTGATATTTAATGGTAACACGGTTATGGCCAGCCTTCGCGTGCACAACAATCGCACCTAAGTTCGTTGTATGAACTTTCTTTAATACATTCCCGTTCAACGTAACCTTGGTATTAGCATATTTAACTAATGGAACTTGGGTCCACTTTTGCTGAGGACTATGCCAAGCCACTGATAAACTACCATTTGGCCAGACCCGATGTTTAAAATGCGTTACTTGATTCTTACCAATATATTGATGATAATCCAGGTCATATGGATTAAAAGCATTATATTCATTAAAACCCTTAATCGACTGCTTAACTGGTAAATAATCTGGTGAAGCTTTTAGATAATCATTAATTAAGTGACCAAGATGTGGACTGTCAATGTCAGATCGAACATTACGATGGTGTTTGCCAAAATAATAGTAAAGTGAGCTGTCATGATAATTACTTTCATTATGACCTTCAGCAGTTCGATCATAACGATAAATACGTTCATTCATCGAATAGAAATCTAGTCCCAAACTACCAAAAATAATGACTACCACCATGATTAGTCGCCACCATTTTTCTTTTTGAAAGAATGCTTGATTAGTTTGACTCTCAAAAGTCATAATCATCCCTAAAGCAAGTAAAATCATGATAAATGGCAATACCAAAAAACGTTTAGGAAATTGGAGTGTATAAGTTAAGCTCGGAATAAAGCGTTGCAAAAGTCCCCATGGAAAATGACTAGATGAAACAATCATAAAACCTAAGCCAGTAACAGTTAGTGTCTTAGTAATTAATTCTAGCTTTTTCCAACGATAAATCACAAAACCAATAACAAATAAAAATAAAATCACTTCAGTAGGTTTAAAAATATTAGTGATTGAATATAAATCAAAATTAAAGCCATAGGTGCGCAGATAATGAACTGGATAAACTGACAGTAGTTTGTTCTGTGCAGAAATAACGATCAGGTTATACCAAATATTAATGGTTAAAAGAATTGTTAAACCGGCTGCATACAAAGTATGGCGGACTAGTTTCCATTTATCAGTAGCGGTTACTAGACCAACAATAAATAAAGGTAAAATTCCAATTGCACCAATCATACTGCTCATTAAATGCGTTTGGATTAATAATGACATACTCAAAGCTAACCCAATAACCGAAACATCATGTTCACGCAATGCCCGCGTCCCACTTAATATTAAAAGTGGTAACAAAGCGGCACCAAAAGCCGTGAATTGTTGACTGGTCACCCATTGCACAATTTGGGATGAATACATATAAATAACTGCAATAATCATTGCATAACCGCGACTCACATGATTATGAATGTTCAAACGATACATTGTTAATCCAGCCGTTACTAATACCAATAAATTCAATACAATTTGAAATTTAAACCAAGTGCCACATAGCAATAAAATCGCACCGCCTAAATAGGCAATAATCGGTCCATAAAGTGCACTTAGAATTCGGCCACTTTGCATGAAACCATAATTAGTTTGAAAATAACTAAAATGGCCTGATTTTAGCTGCATAGCAGTATCATAAAAGCGATTGAAGTGAAATAGTGAATCGGCACCAAAAAAGAGCGTGTGCGTCCAAATTTGGCGACTGACCATTAATAACGCCATAATGATGAAAATAATCAGTGGCGTAATCTTGTAAGAAAATATTTTACTAGTTAGTTTTTTTATATTTTGCATAAATTATAACTAACCTCCTGTATGTAATTAATCAAACTAACATCAATGTTAGTACAAATTCTTAAAATAGCCATAGAAAATTAAAAAATCCACTTAAATTAATAAGTGAATTTTAATAATGATTTATTTATGAGTTTTAGTAGCTTTAAATTCCTCTGGAGTAAGAACATGACTTTTGCCATTGCTTAATTGGTTCAAAGATTCATTAAGTGCTTCACGATTATGAACATTGTATAATAAATAATTGGTTTCTTGCCAAGAATTATAAGTTGAGTTTTTATCAATAGGCATATTAAGTACTTCATAGTAATTAGGCGAAATCTTTGCATACAGATTGGCAGATGCAATATTCCTTATTGTTGAAAAACAAGGAAATCTATTATAGAATAAATTTAGTTAAAAAGAAGCCCTGTGTAACCAGGACTTCTATGTAGATCCGTTAAAAGCGGTGGCATGTTAATTATGAAATAAGAAAGCCATATTCAACCCGCCAAAGTTGAGGATACGGCTTTTTTATTTTGTCTTTTTGTTCTGTTTAATTACAGAAATCAATTTTGTTATTGAATTTATGCAATATGCTAAAGCTTTTAATAAACCAGCAATTGCACAAATCAATGCAATAATCGACAAAACTGTAAATCCTTTCATAAGATTTTGGATTATGATTTATTACACCATAACAACCATCTCTTATATTAAGATTTACCACCACATTCAATTTCTCCACTAAAATATATTTTATCATAGAATAATTAATCATTTTTAACATTGTCTGAATGGATGAGACTTAAAATAGATGAACTACACAGAATTAACTAAAAAACACTTTCCCAATCGAGAAAGTGTTTTTATATTAACGATAATAAACATTAACCACTAAATTATCACCCTTCACTAAACCAGCATCAGTATAAGCTAGACTAGCTGATCCATTGTCAGTTGGCACAATTGATAGACCATAGTTAGTTAATACTTGTTCTACTTGAGAAGTAGTTAAAATGGTTCCTTGCATTATGTTCATGTTAACAAGTGCTTGTTGGGCACTAGCAATACTATTATTTCCATTCATATTCATATTAACTGGTAATGCATTCCCATTGCTGTCAAAGTAACGTAAATTTAACTTCACATTTTTAACAGTGGGATTCTTCGCAACATAAATAATGGCTTGGCCACCGCTGGAAATAGTTCCATCATAAGAAATTGCATTGCCATATTGATAGAAACCATAGCCGCTTGGTAAGTACTTAGCCACACTGTTAGCGTTCAAAGTAGCCGAACCACCATTCGCATTCATTAAATCACTGACCGCAATGCTTTGTTGACTAATTGGTTGGGCGGTTGATTGATCAATAAACTTCAAAGTATAGTTATTAGTATTAGATGTTGGAATCAAATTAACATTGTTATTATCATTATTACTTGGCTTTGCTGGTTGGTTATTGGAAGTAGACTTTTGATCAACATCTGATGATTGCTTATCGACTTGTTTTTGTTTAGTCTGCTTCTTAACAGCTTGTTTCTTAGTTGTTTTCTTGGCAGGCTGCTTTTGCTTAGCATTAGCTTTTTTAGCAGGATTATTAGCTGGCTTTACATAGCTATGAAAAGCCCAGCCGTTAATCTTAGGATGTTGTTCATCAACAACATAGTAATAAACCCAACCTTGGGTGTTAGAAACAGCACTCTCAATTCTAAAAGTATCTTTAGCATATTCTTTTTGATTAAAACCTAAAGCCTTGGAATTAATTCGACTGTAGTTAGGTGTGGTCCATAGATCAGTATTAACCCGATAACCAGTTTTGTTCTTAGGCATCTTCGCATATTGAAGCGGTCTAGTAACCGTCATCCCAGTACCCTTATCAATATTAGTTAAGTCATTGGAAAAGTCGGTCTTACCAACATAAATCCAACCACGATATTTGCCACCTAAGGTCACAACATGAGCATAATAAAGACCAGTATTAGTCTTAGCCATGCCATAAACATAAAAAACATCCTTAGGTGAAGTCGAAGCAGCTAGTTGCTTCATGACAGTCTTTGAAGCAACCACTTTAGCGTTCCCCAACTTGCCAGGCTTGTTGAACATTGTGACAATTCCAGTTGCCTTAACATACGCCTTGTCTTCAGGCAGTTTTAAATCAGTATAATCCACCGTGGTTTTATTATACTTTTTAGTATGTTGATTCGTTTTTTTAACATTTTTGTTTTTAGTAGTAACAACTTGTTTATTAGCTTTACTCTTAGCATTAGCATTCAAGCTCATAATTGATCCAAAAGATATAGCTGCTAATCCTACATATAATGATTTTTTAATAAATTCATTCATTAATATGCCTGCTTTCCAAAGTACATACAAACATAGACATTGTTAGATTTTGCCTATTGTACTTTTAGTCATCGCAGTCTACATTAATATTCTGATTTGGCAACAAGTGCCTTACCACATTGATTAACTCTTGCGACATTATTTCTGGGTAAAGCCTACCCAGCAATTTGAGTTTAACTTTCAAGTAAACTCATTGTTTTTTCATTGTAATTAATTAAATTATTGACTGCGTTTTCATCTCTATCTAAAATGGCTCCGCACTTATAACAATAATATTTTTGGTGAATATGATGAATTGAATCACCATTTAATTTTTGCTTACCACCATAAGTTTCACTGGTTTTTCTAAAGCCACAATTGCTACAAATCTGTGTTGATGGATATAGTCTGTTTACAACAACTAACCTACGGTTATACCATTCACACTTGTAAGTTAAAATTTCTCTTAATCGCCCAAATAGAGAACGATGTAGATTTTTACCCATTTTATTACTCATGATCATTGCACGAACGTTTAAATCCTCAATATGAATTTCTGAATATTGTTCCATGACTTCGGTAGTGAATTTCTGTAGGATTTCATTTTGCAATCTTGAAACTTTAAGGTAATTCAGTCTAAGCTTGGTTTTCACTTTCTGATATCTTTTAGTTTTAAAATTGTTAGGGTTAACTAAACGTTTTTTAGCTAATAGCCGTTGATAATAAGTAACTCTTTGATAATATCTTTCTAGTTTTTGAGGATAAATATTAATTTTCTTTCCATCGTTGTAATCAAAATGCTTAACATTAACATCAATTCCGGCGATTTTATCAGTATTAGAAAATTGTTTGTTATCATCAGTATCAAATGATAGTGAAGCATATATGCCGTCTGACAATTTAGTTACTGTACATAGTTTTAAAGTTCCAGTAAACCTAATAGACTCAGACAATTTAATTGGGTACCATTCTGCTTTATCTACTTCGTTAGGTTTATCTATTACCAATTTACCCTTTATAATTCTTGCTCGATCTGTTGTAAATGTAGGTTTATAGTTCTTTTTGCTTTTAAATTTTGGTTTCATATGACTAGACATTTTAAGATTAAAATAGTTTTTCCATGATTGCTCTAATTGAGAAACTGTTTGCTGTAATACTCTAGAAAAACGTTTAAATTGCCAATCAGCTTTATTTAAAACTAATTCATTGCGTACCTTAGTGCCATTAGGTCTTAATTTTTTGCTGTTTAAAATAAGAGAACCATCGTATATTTCGTTCCATACACCAAGTGCTTGATTCCAAACATATCGCCTATAATTGAACAAATCATTAACAACTTTTGTCATATGACTATTTGGGTGTATCTTAATTTTTTGAGTTTTTATCATCTTGTAAACCCTTTCGATACTTTCTCAAACCATAAGAACGACAACTAAAAATATGAATAATGTTAATTAAATCTTCAGTTAACTCTTGTTCGGGACTAAGTTTCTTATTATTAACAACTACAATTTTTGTGCCAAATTTATTACAAAATTGTTCAAACCAGTCAAAACCAAATCTTATGAATCTATCTGGATAGGCAATATAGATATTTTCAATATTCCCAGCTATGACGTTGTCTAATAATCTGTTCCATTTTTTGCGATGGTAATTCAATCCACTACCAATATCAGTGATGACTTCAGAAATAATAACACCTTTAGCATTGCAATAAGTTTGCAAAAAGTCTGTTTGGTTCTCTAAATCATCTTTCTGGTTGGCAGTAGAAACCCGAGCATATATCACATTAACTTTATTAGTTTTTTTGATTTATGCCCATCAGTTGATTATATTGAGATTCTGTATAGCAACTACGATTAGTAGGAGTAAGATGAGCAATTAACTTGCCTGAATTATCCCAACGTTGTAATGTCTTGACGATTTTGCCAATGCGTTTTCCAAATTCCTTTGGCGACATACTTAACCATTTCTTTCTTATTTGGTTAAGAATAACATATAACAAAAGTATACATTTATCCACTTTTATATACTTAATTACTATTGTTTCCTCCTAAATCTTACTAATACTATTATATCACATACAAAAAAAGACATGGAATTTATCCATGTCTTTTAAAATTAGGTTGATTAACCGAAAATGTTAACATCGCTAGCATTTACAGTTTGACCAGTATTATTGTTAGTAATGTCATATACAAGGTTTAAACCACGACCGTTGTTTTGAGCATTAATATCACTAACTTTAGCAGCAGCATTAATAGTACCTTTATCGTCAGCAAATAATGCAGGGTTAGCAGAATGAGTTTGAGTCATCGCAGCATCAAATGTGTAAGTGTACTTACCATCTTTGCTAGTTAACTTATTAATTGCTTTACCTGGATTTAGTAAATTCATTTCGAAGTTTACATAATCAAAGTTACCATTAGCATCACCGGAGAATAAGCTATTTCTGTCGGTATTAGAAATGTTAATAGGATTCAAGTCACTAGTATTAACGCTAGTAGTTGATTGGTTATATGAACCTTTGTTATTAACACCATAAATACCATAGTTTAGTTGAGCACGTGAACTAACTAATACAGTTAGATTATCACCCTTCTTAACAACAACTGAACCGGCTAAACTTTGGCTATTTTGTGAATTATCATTAATGTTATTAGCAGTTACATTAGCGTAACCCTTACCATATAATGAATTATTAATAGAGTTCACAATATCTTGGGTATTGTAAGTACCATCATTTCTCATATTAGCAGGATTTAAAGTTTCAGTGTTAAGAGTTTGGTAAGTACTGTTATTTACGTAAGTTACATGAACACCATTAGCATAGTTTTGCGCATCAATAATTGACTTTGGAGTTTCATTAGTAAAGTAGTTAGCATTTACCCAACCATTAATTAGTGAGTTGTTTTGATCAGCAACTTTGTAGTAAACATTACCATCTGAAACAGTCATTGCATCACTAACTGTGAACTTATCCTTACTAAAGTCAATACCGTTAAAGTTTTGGACCTTAGCACCAAACTTAGAACCGTATGGGAAGTTAAAGATACGATTGCTGTTTAAGTAACCAGTGGTGTTGTTAGGTAATGAAGCTTGGCTGTTAGGATTTACTTCAGCAATGCCCTTAGCATATACATAACCACGGACTTTCTTATCAAATGATACTACTTTGTAATAGTGAACACCCTTTGAAGTCTTAACTTGTTGGTATGCCATGAATAAGTCACCAGTGGCTGTTGAGTTGGCCTTAGAAGCCATATTATCCTTAGTGACAGCGATTTGAGCACCTTTAACACCGTTTGGCTTAGTGTAGATTGCATTGCTACCAGTAGCACGATATACAACGCCTTGGTCTAATGACTTAGTAACGTTGAAAGTTACTGGAGCAGCTTTTTTAACAGTCTTTTTAGCGACCTTCTTAGTAGTTTTTTTAGTCTTTTTCTTAGTTACTTTAGTTGTAGTTGCTTTTTTAGCAGCATTTGCAGTAGTAGCTGAGGCAGTAGAAGCACCAGCAACTGAAGCAAATGTTAAAGCAGCAAGACCTAAGTAAATTGATTTCTTAAGCTTTAATTGCATGTAAAAAATCCCCTTAAATAATTATTATGAATATACCCATGATTATAACATTTACTCATCAAGATGCCATAATATTGGCTTAAGTTTTAATAAAAAAATCACTAGATAATTATTAAATTATCTAGTAATTAATTATATTATTTGTTTTCAGCGTGTAAACGTTGACTAATAGCTAGTTTTTGGTAACTAGTTACTGGTTGATTAGTGAAATACTTAGCATTTACCCAACCATTAATATTAGAATGGAAATTATCGGTTACCCAGTAGTACTTGTTACCATTAACTACTTGCATTGCATCGATAACAGTAAATGGATCACCACGGTAATCATACTTGTTGTTTTCCATAATTCTGAAACGAGCACTAAAACGAGAAGCATAAGCATCTCTAAACATGAAATTAGTGTGAATATAACCTTGAACGTTAGCAGGCTTGTCAGCTTGCATTAAAGTATTAACTTGGTTAATACCATCAGCAGCAATATAACCGCGGATATTGCGGTCAAAAGATACTACCTTGTAGTACTTAGCACCAGATTGAGTGGTTGCTTCTTGGTAAGCCATGAATTGCTTACCAGAAATACTGTCAGCACTAGCAACTTGTTGGGCACCAGCAACGCCAGCAGGACGTGAATAGATACCAGCACTACCAGTTGCTTGGTATGTAAGACTTTGATCTAAAGCCCACTTAGTAGTAGTAAATGCAGGTGTTGACTTAACAGTATGCTTAGTAGAAGCATTAGCTGAACTAGCATTCGTTGAAACTCCAGCAATGGTAGCAAATGATAATGCTGCCATACCTAGATATAATGACTTCTTAAAATTAATCTTCATAATGACACTCCTCTATATGTTTAAACCATAATAATTATAGCACTAAATTTATGTAAAAAAAAAGAATGGAATATATCCATTCTTTTTTATAATCTATATTAAAGATTATTTAACTTCACTTAACAAAGCGTTAATTTTAGCAACAGTTAAATCAGAACCGTTACCTTGGAATTTAACATTACCTTGTTGGTTAGTACCATCAGAAGCAGCTACAGCATCTTGCAATAATCCTTGAACTGATTGTACATATAGACCCTTAGTATTATCGTTCAATGTCTTAGCATTTTTAAATGCAGTAGCAATATTAGCTGCTGAAGCATTATTAGATAACATATGACCTAATGTTTCGAAATCAGTTCCTACAGTTTCATTATCTTCGCTTTGTTTATCAAGAAGAGTAAAGTTGTTCTTGTCTAATCTAGCATCAAGAATTGATTGAATTTCTGAAACTTGTGATGGTTTACTATCTTTTCCAGTATTGTAGTTTGTAAGGTTTTGCTTAGCAATTTCTTGTTTAAGAAGACCAAATGCATATGAGTTGATGTTCTTATCAGAATCACTAACAGGGTTAACAACAAATGCGTTGTTTAAAGCATCATTAGTATTAGCCTTTGCATATTGTGAAGCAAAATCTGCTACAGATTGACCATTATCTTTGGCAGTATTAGCGCTCTTCAAAACAGAAGCAACTAAGCTATCCTTTTGAGGAGTTTGATTTGAACCAAATGCATTAACAATTACACGGCCTGTAGAATCGTTGTGGCTTGCATTAAATACACTTGAAGTGTTGTTTGAAGTGTCTTTAGTGTAGTATACAGGTAATGAGCCATTGTTAAATGCAGTTTCAAATGTATAAGCTCTATCACGGTATGAGCTATTATTGTTGCTTTGTTCATTGTTGTAATAGTTACTATTGTTGTTGAATTGGTTTAACTTATCATTGAAAGCTCTCATAGTAGCAGTCTTATCAAATGTGTAAGTGTTACCATCATCACCCTTAACAACATTCCAAACTTTACCGTTATCAAAGAATTCGCTTACCATCTTATCAAATGATACAGTATCATTTTGTGCAGAAACTAAGTCTCTGAATTGTGAGTCTGAAATACCAGCAAACTTACTTACATCAAGTGGTGTACTGTTTACAGAACCATTTGAACCTGAAGTAAGACCGTAAGGTGTGAACTTAGCATTCAATTTAGCACTTTGTCTAACTTGAACGTTTAAGCTATCACCTTTTCTAACTGGTTGGTTAGGGTTAGTAACATTGTTGTATACACCAGTAGCAGTGTAACCAGTACCTACTAGAGAAGCATTGATAGCATCTAGAACTTCACCCTTACTGTAACTTGTAATAGGAGTGTTTAGATCTTTAGAAATATCATAGAAACCACCATTTGGTTGAACTGACTTAGATGACATAACAATACCACTGTTATCTACATTATAGAAAGTTAACTTAACAGCTTTTGAGTTGTTTTGTGCTTGGTTTACAGCGTCAGTAGCATCGTTTGAGAAGTAATCAGCGTTAACCCAACCATTAACCATAGCGTTGCTTTGGTCAGTAACGTTGTAGTACTTAGCACCATTACGTACTTGAACTGCATCGTTAACAGTGAACTTGTGAGTTGAGAAGTCAATGCCGTTAAAGTTCTTTAGCTTAGCGCCAAATTGTGAACCGTAAGCAACATTGAATACACGATTGCTCTTTAAGTAACCAGTAGTGTTTGATGGTGTAGCAGTTGAAGTCTTACCGTCAACCTTGTTAACACCACCAACGTATACGTATCCACGTACCTTCTTATCGAATGAAACTACCTTGTAGTAGTGAACACCCTTTGAAGTAACAGCTTCTTGGTATGCCATGAAGTTGTCGTTAACACTCTTTGAGTTAGCTTTTGAACCCATGTCAGCCTTAGTAGCTACAACCTTAGCACCTTTAACAGTACCTGGTTTTGAGTAAACAGCGTTCTTACCAGTTGAAGCAAATACAACTGATTGGTCTAAGTTTCTGTTAGTAGTTTTGTAAGTTACTTTTTTAGCAGCAGCTTTTTTTGAAGCAGCGTTTGCGTTTGAAGCAGTAGCAGTAACGCTAGCAACTGAAGCAAAACTTAAAGCAGCTAGACCTAAATATAATGATTTCTTTAGATTAGATTGCATTATATATTCCTCCAATATAATTTTATGTAATTCATTAAGCATAAAAAAGTATAACATATCAAGAATAAAAAACAAATATTTTTATCCATTAATTAAATAATACTTATTCATGCTGATTTGAACTCATTACAGATTAGTATAAATAACATTTACTAAATTATCAATAACCTAATAAGCTTTGTAATATAATTGATAAAAACTTGCAATGTTTATTAATGTCAATCGATAAATATGCAAACATCATTTACACCATCAATATAAAACGTGTATGAATGCTTGTCAAAAAATAAGCATAATCATCCCAAAACATGTACAATCTTTTTAATGATATTTATAGGAAGGAAGATTAATAATGATTTCTTTTGCTTACCGTGCATTAGTCACCGTTATGAACGAAGGTAGCTTTCATCATGCTGCCCAATTATTAGAAGTCACCCCTTCGGCGATCTCACATTCCATTGATAAGTTGGAAAAGAAGCTAGGCTTTTCACTCTTAATTAGGAACCGAGCGGGCGTGAAGTTGACGGAAGCTGGGAAGTTAATTCTACCAACGATTCAAGAGATCTTAAATAATGAGAATCGCTTGATGCAAGAAGCAGCTAACATTAAAGGATTAACTTCTGGAACCGTTAAGATGGGTGCTTTTAGTAGTGTCTGTATCAACTGGATTCCCAGCATTGTCCATCAATTTAATGAGTTATATCCAGATATTAAAATTGAAGTTACACAAAGCAGTTTTAATAACATTACGGCTCAAGCTCATCAAGGAAACATTGATTTAGGCTTCACTTGTCAGCCGATTAATGAGAAGTTAGTCCGGGTATTATTAGTTAAGGATCAGATTTATTGTGTTACCCCGAAATCATTTATCCCCAAAAATGGTCATTCAATTACGATTGAAGATATTAAGAACGAACATTTTATTCTGCAAAAATCTGATTATGATGGTGATACCAAGGAAGTATTGGATAAGTATCAAGTTAAAACTAATTCGATTCAGTTTAGTATTGATGATCAATCAATTATTGCGATGGTGGATGCAGGACTTGGTATGGGGATTTTACCGAAGTTAGCATTGGAAAATATTAATGGTAATGTGAGTGCCTATCCATTCGATAAGGCCTATTATCGTTCAATCTTCTTAGTGATGAATGCCGTGCAGATGAAAACACCGGCAGCACAAAAAATGGTCCGTTGTATTCGTGAATTTATTGAACAGACTTATCCGAATAATAGTTTAGAATAGACAAAAAGGCGGCCGTCAAATTAATGACAACCGCCTTTTGTAGTATTGATGTTAGATTTTAATTAATTATTTTTGTTTTTTGTCTTCGTTACGAGTGTCGAAGATTTCGTCAGTCTTGGTATCAACATAACGAGCCGCAAGCGGAATTTGGTATTGGTTCATCCCATTAACCTGGAAAATCTTCAATGCCGCAATTCGATTCATGTCACTAATCAATGCATTATTGTCTAAGGTACCACTTACATAGTTCAAGCGGAGTGTCTTAACCTTTTGTTCTTCACTTTTGAATACTAATTCTAATTTTCTCATTTATATTTCCTCCATTAATTAAGCGTAGTATTTTGTTTGTTCAACTAATTCAACGTTTTCTAAATTATCAGTGGTTAAAGTTTTTAAAATTGAGCCAAATTCAGCAATTTGATCATCGGTCACATTTTCAATGATGTTAGTGAAGGAGCGTTTTACGACCTTTTCTGCATCCTTTGTGACCATGTTATAGACTACCTTTGTTTTATCCCAAGTTTTATTCATACTTTCCATCCTCATTTCATTTTATTGGTAAGTCGTTAGCGCCAACCCTTACATCTACTAGTAACGAAGTTAGTCGCGAAATCGTCACACTTTTTTGCGATTTTCTAAAATTATTATTTTTTCTTGCAGTCGCTTTCGCCATTTTTTAAGCGTGCTTTCAGCAATACCAGTTAATCGAGAAATTTCTGCAGTATTATAAATTCGTTCAAAGTAACGATAATAAATAACAATTTTTTCAGTTTTATTACTCATATTCCATAATTGTTTTAATAGTTGATTACCTGAATATTCATTTTCAAATTCATATTCATCGATGATTTGGTTTTCCCAACTATCTTGGGTATCATCCGCCATGAATTCCATTTTTTGCGTTTCACGGCTGGCTTTTCTAAGTTGATCTAATAGATGCCAGTAGACACCTTGATAGAGATAGGCTAAGCGTTTTTTATCATCATCTTCTCCATTATATTGACGGTACTTTTTAGCAAATATAATGAAGCCTTCTTGCATCAAATCATCATATTGAGGTGTGTACCTCGGAATATTCAATCGTTTCAACACTCCATATATTATGACCTGATGATCACCTGTCATTAGGTAGTCGAATCCTGATTTTAAGTCCTTACAATCGTTCATATTGCACCAATCCTTGTCATCTAATTGGTCCAAAGGCCTTTGAACAAATATAAAGATAACAAGCAATTTTGCACATTTCACTGCTGCAGATTTAGGCAGAATTGCTGCATATTTTCGATTTTGGCATTTTTTGGCTAAAAAAGGGGTATTTTTTGTGTGTTTAGGTGGTAAATGTAAAAGAACTTTCTACTTTTTTGGCATAAAATTATCATATAAGGTGAATGTAAAGAAAAAGAGCCCTGTTTGAAAAAGGCTCCAATGTATTGTTGGATCAGGCTTTGGCTAATTTTAATTAAAATTTTTGTTTTGTATTTTAAAAACATAAGTACTGCATATTTTTTATTTTATTAACAAAAAAGTGGGGTTTCCTTTGCATTTTTATTTATAGTTATTATATACTGTGAATATAAAGAAAAAGGAGCCCTGCGGATACAGGACTCCTAAGTAGAGCCGTTTAAGACGGTGGCTACTATCGAATTTTATATAATGATAATAACCGCTAGCTTGCCAGAGCTAAGGCGGTTATTTTTTTTGATTGTTTTTTACAATCTCAACAACTAATGCGATGAGCGCGACGATAAACGTGCCAAACATCAACATTAGTTGTAAAGCGTCTGCGACAGACACTTTGGCTACTCCTTTCGCTAGGATCAATGAATAATACAGTTATAAAACCATACGCACCACTTCCTTGGCGTAGCCACCGCCTTAACTTCTCTACTCAAATATTATACATGAAAACAACATGAATATCTTAGACTTGGCTAATAATCATAATATTGCTGCATGTTTTTAATTTTATTACTAAATAAAATAGTATTTTCTTTGCATTTAGCTACAAAATAGTAGAATTGAATTATAAATAAGGAGGTATTATTATGCAATGGCATGAAAAAACATTTCAAAAATTAACACGTGACGAATTATGGGAAATATATAACGCCCGTACAAAAACCTTTGTGGTCGAACAAAAAAGGCCTTATCAAGAAGTTGATAAAGTTGATAAAAAAGCCTTACATATCTGGGCCGAAGAAGATGGTCATTTACTAGCCTATGCTCGGATTTTTTATGATACTGATAAAACTACTTTTGGCCGAGTCTTAACCACGAAAGAAGCTCGTGGTAAGGGCTTAGGTAAGCAATTGGTTCAAAAAATATTAGAAGAAATTGATGAACACTTCGATCATAATCACACTATTGAGATTGATGCACAGGAAGATAAAGAACTATTTTATGAAAAGTTTGGTTTTCATCCTGTCGGTAGTGTCTATACTTTCCATCAAACTCCCCATATTAAGATGATATTGAATCAATAAATTATTTAGGAGCAATTTATGTACTATTTTTTGAATGAATCATTACCAGTTAATGGTTCCGGAATTGAACATGCTGAAGTAAAAAGGTTAAATTTATTTAAAAATTTTGGTGTAAAAGCCAAAATTATTACGCGTAACTTTGATCGTTTAGCCCATTCCACCCTTTCATTATATGGTCTGAAAGATTCAGACTATTTGAATATGTTTGATTATTTTGCTGGGACCACTCACTATCGGCCTCGAATTGTAACAGTGGAATCATTGAAAATTCCGGATATTTACACAATGAATCCCGTTAAGGATGGTTATGAAGTCTTTGATCATGAACGTAAGGTTATGCGAATTTATCTTTTTCAAAATGAAAAGCAATTAGACAGTGTTGAATATTTTAATGCTGATAATCACACTACTAAGCAAGATTTTTATGATTATCGTGGTTTTAATAGTCTCACTAAATTTTTTGATACTGCTGATGGTCATCTAGTATATGAACAATTCCATCGTCCTGATGGCTCTAATTATTATGAAGTATCATATGAAAAAAGCCCCAATAATCTTGTGGCAACCAATTTACAATTAATTAATTTTAATGGTGCTGATTACTCATTAATGAATATGAATCAATTATTTACAATGATGTTAGATGATGTAAATACTATTGATGGTAAGGAACCATCCACTTTTATTTCTGACCGCAGCAATATTACTAATGTTCCAATGATTGATATGAAAACTAATGCCAAAAAGATTGAGCATTTTCATAGTATTCATTTCCGTGATTATTGGGATCCTATGAATTCACCGTTAACGTATCCGTCAATTAAGAATAACGAATTATTAAGTCGGACTGATTTAGTAATTGTAACATCTGAACAACAAAAAAATGATATGAAAAAACGTTTGAAAACAAAAGTCCCAATCGAAGCAATTCCAGCTGGAAGCATTCCTAATAGGTTATTGAAAACAAAGCATATCGATATTGGTCAACGTGAACAAGGTAAAATTATTGCGGTTGCTAGACTTTTTTATGAAAAAAGACTTGACGATACGATTAAGGCATTTAACATGGCTTATCAAAAAAATTCTAATTTAACTTTAGATATCTATGGATATGGTGATTCACGTGATAATTATAAAGAAGAAAAAATGTTAAAAAATTTGGTTAATAGTTTAAATTTGCAAAGCGTTGTTAAATTCATGGGATATACACGAAATATTGATGAAGTTTATAATAATGCACAATTAATGATTGTATCATCAAGATTTGAAGCTGGACCATTGTCAATAGTCGAAGGTCAAGCACATGGAGTTCCAGCGATTGCATATAACATTAATTATGGACCCGCTTATTTAATTAATAATCATCATAGCGGTTTAATTGTCCCTGATGGTGATATGAATGCATTAGCTAGTGGCATAACCAATTACTTTAATGACCAGAATCAACAAATAAAAATGAACGAAGCTGCTTACGAGAATGCTAAACGTTTTTCACAGGAAAATGTGTGGAAAATATGGCAAAAATATGTAGTTAAGTAGTTTAAACAAAAAAGCCTTACGATAGATAATATCTATTGTAAGGCTTTAATTTTATTAATTTAATATCTTATTCTAATGGATAAGTTGTCTTCATAATTTCTGAACGCCATAGTGCTAATAAGTAACCATAGCCATTTTCATCGAAACTTAAACCTTCAAATTCACGATGTGAATTAAAAGTTGTATATTTCATATCTTTACCAGTCAAAGTACCAGCATTTAATTTATCCACTGGTAATGAAGTAATAATGTCATTTGATACTAGGTACAAACGATCATTCTTAGGATTATAAGTTACTCCTTGGTTCCAACTACCAGCCCAATGGATAACTTGTTTAGCAGGACGGAAACTAATGTTACCGTCGCTTAAGTTACCAATGTATAGACTGTAAGCTTTACGGTTCTTAGTTCCACTAGGACCCGCTTGAATACCAAAGTAAGCACGACCTTGCTTATCAAAAGCTAAGGTATGAAGGCCAAAACTCTTGCCTTCATGTTGTAACTTAAAGTTATATTGATGGACTGGTTCCATTGTGTCAGCATCAATTTCAGTGATTTGGTTATCATCATTATCATTATAATCGCTAGTCTTATCATCTTGAGCTAAGTACAAATGATTATTAGCTGAATTATAAGCCATCGTTTGACCATGACCACTATTAATTAATGGTGTTGATTGAACTGAATCAGTAATTGATTCATATTGGCCTAGTAATGGATTCCCATTTTGCGCTTCTTGAATTGATTGTTGATCCTCAACAATTTGAGCATTTAGTTGGTTAGAAGTTGTTTGATCAGTCTTAATTTGATCATTGGTCTTTTGAACTAATGCATTATATTTTTTAATGCTCTTATCTAGTTGTTTCTTAGCAGCTTTTTGTTGAGCTTGTTGTTTCTTAGTTTCTTTGTCTTTGGCTGCTTTTTGTTGTTTTGTTAGCTTCTTGTTGTTTCTATTATCGTTAGATTGACCAGTTGTTCCAAATTTACTATTATAGTCATCTTGTAATTTTTGATTATCAGCTTGTGCTTTCGCCAAGTTGGTCTTCATATTTTGAATAGCAGTTTGAATCTTATTAATCTTTTGTCCGCTAGCCTTCATATCATCACGAGCATCTGAAGTTGCATTCAAGTAATCAACAAATTCCTGGTTATTTTGACGACCTTGGTCAGTATATGGATTAAAGTAATTGAAAACATTCAATAAAACATTTTCATTGCCTGATTGCATTAGACCCATATTTTCCAAAGCATCCAATTTAAAACGAATAATAGCACCTTGATTTACACCTGATCCCATCGATTCAAGTAAGTAAATACTATTATTAGCCATCACGATCCCTTGATAGTTACCATGTTCTGATTGTGAAATATTGAAACCTTGTGGTAAGAACCATTTAGTCGTGAAATCATTGGCGGTATTAGATTCATCAGTATTACTGTAAACATATGGTTTATCAGTACTCTTAACGTGCTTATATTTACCCCAAACTGGCTTGAATTTTGGTAATTTGTTGTTCATCATTTGTAAGTCTGAATCGTTATAGTCTTGAAGTACATTGCCAGCACTAGTCTGTGGAATTGGTGTTTTACTTTCATCCCAACTGTGAATAAAGAAATTAGAATCCGCATGCGCAGCTGGCGCAGCTAATCCACCTAAGGACAATGCTGCGACTGCGGTCAAAGCAAGTTTTGTAATTTTTTTCATACATATCCCCCTATGTAATCTGTAACCTAATACCTTCAATTTAAAACTTTTATTCATTAAATATCAAGTTTTTAATGGTATTTTTTATTTTAGTTTTTAGCATGATATAATTATACTTAAACATTACTACTGGATTTAGAAAAGGAAAACTATATGAAATATAATAAAAGAAATAATCGTCATAAGTTTGACGATGTCTCCGTCGAAATTGGTCAACAATTTAAGATGACTATTAAAAGAATGGGTATTAACGGTGAAGGAATTGGCTTTTATCAACATAAATTAGTCTTTTGTACTGATGCCTTTCCAGGCGAAAAAGTGGTTGCTGAAGTTACTGATGTTTTCGATAAATACATTAAAGCTAAAGCAGTCAAATGGAATAAAGAGTCTCCTGACCGAGTAGAACCACGTGATAGCTATGCCGGTGAAGTTGGTGGCTTTGAACTAGAAAACCTATCTTACCCTGCTCAATTACGTTTCAAGCGTGATTTAATTTATCAAGCATTAGAAAAATTCCAACCAATTGGTTATAAAGGTTATAAAGTTAATGCCACGATGGGGATGGAAGACCCTTACGAATATCGTAACAAAGCACAATTCCCCGTTCGTGAAAAAGATGGTAAAGTGGTCGCTGGTTTATTCAAAGCCGGAACCCATGAAGTTGTAGATTTAGAAACTTGTTCTGTACAATATCCAGCAACTATGGAAGTAATGCGTAAAATTGTTGAATTTATTAAAGAATTGGAAATTCCAGTCTTTAATGAAGAAAACGGCTCTGGAATTATCAAAACCGTGGTTGTGCGTGCTGCTTTAAATACTGATGATGTCCAAGTCGTCTTTGTTACTAACACGCCTAAGTTTGTTAAAAAAGGCTTCATGTTGAAAAAGATCATGAAAGAATTGCCTCAAGTAACTTCCGTAATGCAAAACGTTAATCCTGGTAAAACTTCCTTAATCTGGGGCAATGAAACAATTAAACTGGCTGGAAATAGTTTTATTGTTGAAAAAATTAAGCGCCTTAGTTTTGAACTATCAGCGCGTGCTTTCTTACAATTAAACTCGATTATGATGCCACGTCTATATGAAGTTGCAATTTCAGCTTTAGAATTAACTGGTAATGAAAATATTGTGGATGCCTACTCTGGAGTTGGAACCATCGGTTTACCATTAGCTAAAAAAGCCAAAGAAGTTCGTGGAATGGATACCATTGCAGAAGCTGTTGAGGATGCTAACCATAATGCAATTATCAATAAGATTCGCAATGCCCATTATGAAGTCGGTAAAGCTGAAGACTTACTACCTGAATGGTTAGCTGAAGGTTTCAAACCCGATGCGATTATCGTGGATCCACCACGTACTGGATTAGATGACAAATTAATCAAGGCCATTTTAAAGAGTGCCCCTGAAAAATTTGTATATGTATCATGTAACCCTTCAACGATGGCAGCTGATTTAGTTCAATTAACACGTAAATACAATGTTGATTTTATTCAACCAATCGATATGATGCCACAAACACCTCGTTGTGAAGCAGTTGTAAAATTCACTAAAAAGTAATAATTAGAATTTATCTTTAATAAGTGTTAATCTTGTCTTATTAATTAAAAAAGAAAGTAGGTCATAACATGCAAAATCCGTTTGGCAATGGAATGATTCCCCTACCTTCTAATGTAATTGTTTTGAAGAAAGGTAACTCTAAAAATCTACGTATTGGTAAAGTTGGTTTTTCAATTTCTGCCCTACTTTTTCATTGGTTACCATCAATTCTAAGATCAGATATGTATAACTTTTTATGTATCTTAGGTGTTGATGCAATTTTATGGATGGCAGTTAATATGTTTTTACGCCTTGTTTTAGGCGTAGATCCCAGTGCAACTTTCACCTTTGCATACTTAATTGGTAGTGTTATCTGGGGATTACTATATAACAGAATGTACATTAAACATTTATTAAAAAATGGATATAAGCCCGCTGATGACCGTTCAGCTAAATTGTTGGATAAGTCAGGGTATCTTAAAAAATAATAAATTGAGACATAAAATAGTTTTTTACTGTTTTATGTCTTTTTTTATTAACAAATAAAAAAGCAGGATGATTAAAAAAATCATCCTGCTTTAATTTATAAATTAGTCAGCATTAGTAGTATCAACTAAATGATGTCTAGCAATATCTACTTTAATTTCGGTATCAGTATCTTTAGGGTTGATGGTTTCATCATAACTGAAATCAGCTTCCTTAAAGTATTTCTTCATTTCATTATTAATAATGCTTAATTCACGTCTATCGCCATCTTGACGGTGAATAAGTAGAGTGTATTCTTTATTGTCTTCATCGACATTATCAAAACTATAAATTACATCAACTGTATTTAAAATTTCTTGAATTAATTGACGTTCAGTCATTTCCATAATTCTATTACCTCTTTATTGCTAATTATTAATACAATTATAGTGTAGTTCTTATTGTTAAAAATGTAAAATATTAAGCACAAAAAAGCCAGTTAAGATATAAATCTTAATTGGCTTTTTGCAATTTATGAATTAAGTTATTCACCTAATTTTTTAACAATTGTCTTATTGCTTGAAATATATTGACCATTGCCAATGTAAAATCTAGTAATATAACCTAATTTTTCAACTTTTTGAACTCTAATAATTGAATTCTTAGGAATCTTTTTAACAATTGTATGTTTATTAAATTGCTTACTACTGTAAACATGAGTTCCCTTAGGTTTAATTACACGAACTCGTTCATTTACCTTATTACCACGATAATATGCATCTGCAATATACTTATAATTTGCAGTGATGTAACCACCGGAAACACGATATCTTGGTAACCCATTCTTAGAATAAGATATGCCTAAAACCCTAAAGACATGAGCCAAAGCTCTTGTAACTCTTGAATACCCCTTAACACGAGTATTCTTATTAAATCCTTTCGAATTGTGCAAATACATTCCTTTAAGATTATAAATATACCTTGGCATATGCTTCTGAAATGCTTTTCTAAATGCATTATTATAAGCTTTAACATATTCAGATGAATATTTCTTTAATGCTTTAGCATTAAATTTACGCATTAGACCATCTTTATAACCAGCTAGTTCCCCAGCTTTTTGTGTAGCACTAATTGTTTTTTGATTGTTATTGGCACTTTTATTTGGCTTAACAAATTGGTGACCAGAATTATCAATTGGAATCTCAATACTACCAGAAGTAGCTGGTGCAGGAATATCACTCTTTCCTTGTTTAAAGGTAGCATCATAAATAGCTTTATAAACAGGTAAACTATTATATTGGCTATCTTGTGATTCATTAGGATTTTGAAGTCCATTATTATATCCACTGATATAACCATTATATGCACCCTCATAAGCATTCAAATAAGCCTGACGAGCATCAGAAGGAATATCAGTAGGCACTACTACTTTAGCGGGATCCACTTTATTTTTACTATTGCTCTTTTTGGCATCATTTACACCATTCTTAATAGCAGCATTAGCAGCATCATAACCTGCTTTAGCAACATTATCACTAGGTGCATTTTTGTCACTATTAGCTGCAGCTTTAATCCCATCTAATAAACTATTAGCTAATTTCTGTCCAGCAATATAATCAACATTATTTTTATCACTAGCTTTATCTTGACTAGGATTCATAACTGAATTGTAACCATCACGAGCAGCTTCATTACTTTGATTATATAAGTTTTTAGCTGTTTGAGTATCAGCTTTATCATATGGATTATTAACTTGTGCACTTGGATCCTTTGTAAAGTCGCTAACCCCTTTAGCTTTGACTCCATTATACATATTATAAGCATGATCATAAGCCATCTGATATTCAATACTCTGGTTAGTATTGTTAGATTGTGGTTTATTGGCTTTAACATCTTGATATGCTTGTGCTACAGCTTTATAACCCTCTAGCGCATTATTATCGGTTATTTCTTTCCCATTAGAATTTTTAATAGGTGAATCATTTACACTTGGATTGCCGTTGGCTTGAGCAGCTTGATAACCAGTCTTGGTAATTTCAGAACGTTGCAAACCTTGGTTATAAATATCCTTATAAGGATTGTCTGTATATGGATTATCTTTTGTAGAACCACCATTAATTCCGGAAATATATCCTTGTTGTTCAACAAATCCATTATTTTGAGCTTGTTCATGAATATTTTGTGGCTTATCAAATGGTAATTTAGCACCATTAACATTGCTATTATTTTCAACGTTAAGTCCGCTAACTTGTTTGAATAATTCTTTAGCACCATTAGCACGATCCGTTTGAATATCATTATAAGCATTATTATATGCTTGCTGATAAGATGCCGGCTTAGTCGAAATATTATTGTAATTATTACCATTTAATCCATCAATATATCCTGACTTGGCACCATCATATGAATCAGGATCAACTTCACGATTAGTATTTTGTTTACCTGAAATTGCATCTGAACCAGCACCAATAATAGCTTCCTTAGCTTTTTGACCATTCTGGTATGCAACTAATGATGGTCCAGAATATTGATTAGAGTGATCGACTTTATCATTAACTCCAGCAGAGTAAGCTTTTTGATTATCATATCCTTGGTTAAAGGCCTGATGATTTTGATTGTTGTCATTAGGTTGTTTATTACCATCGACTATTACTTCTCTAGCACCGGCATTCATCTGTTGAATAGCTTCTTCATAAGCCTTAGCATAAGCTGACTTTTGGGTTAAATTACCATCTGGGTGAAATCCAGAACTATTTTTAGCATCGTTATAACCTGCTTTGGAACCATTATATGAATCAACACTAGCATCAGCAGAAGGTTTATCGTTACCAACCTGCGCTTCTTGATAACCTTTTTTATAACCTGAAGAAGCATTGATTCCATTTTGATATGCTGACTTAACACCATCATTTCCAGGATATTTAGATGCATCAGATCCAACTGTATTATTTAAACCATCTTCAAAGGCCTTCTGATTATTGTAACCTTGATTATATAAATTGTTATTACCCTCAGGTGTTAAATCAGATTTGCCATCAATTTTATCACTAAGATATTGGTTAGCACCTTGTGAAGAATCTGATTGAGCTTTATTTTTACCAGTCTGATATGCTACTGAATTGGTATTAACATTTGCTGGTACTTTATCCCCAGTATTAGCACCTGATTGAGCACCCCAATAAGCGTTATATACATTAGTATCATCGGAATCAGGAATATCAGCATTCGTTTTAGCAGCATCATAACCCTTATCAGCATCAATTAAAGCATTAGCTCCGGTTTGATAAGCGTTACTGTTATGATTACTGTTTTTGTTGCCATTACCATCACCAGCATAGGCAGCTTGAGCATCCCTAACTCCATTGGCATAGTTGGCATCATATTCCTTTTCAGACTTAGTGTTAGCTTCATTAGTGGGATCATCAGTAACCTTACCAGCTACATAATCATCAGCACCCTTTTGTTGAGCAGCTTGTTTAAAGGCATTAACATAAGGCATATTATTAATTTGGCTACTATCAAATTTATTGTTGTAACCATCATATGAACCTTTATATGCATCTTGATAAGCTGTCGTGTTAATTCCGCTAGGTGTGCTTGGAACTATGATTGGATTAGGAACACTACCACCATTTTGTTTAACAGCAGCTAAGCCATTATGAGCACCCAATCCTTGACCATTAGCAATTGAGTAGACTGAAGTATTATTGACATTATCGTTTTTACCATTTTGAGCATCAGTTAACGCCTTCATTGTCTCTTGGTAAGATGCCTTTGCACTAGGCTCAGTTTCACCTTTGGCAGGATTAGAATTATCATATCTAGTCCCATTATTAAAGTCATTAATGGCATCAACATAACCTCTAGAATCAGCCTTACCTTTATTAAATCCATTTTGTTCATTTGAGTCAATTGGTTCGGTCATACCAGGATTGCTTAATCCTTCTTGGTAACCCTTTTGAATATTATTATAAACGTCTGAATAGAAAGCCTTCGTCATATTATTAGCAGGTGTTACGTTATTTTCATTTAATACCTTTCCAGCATTAAAATCACTATTAGCTTGTTTATTAGCCGCTTTAATATTATTTAAAGCTTGATTATAAGCAACTCGATAAACAGGATTACAATTATAATCATTACCTAAATCATTAACACTGTCTAATCCTTTACCGGATACATTAGCTTGTTTAGCATCTTGCAAAGCTTGAGCAACAGCATTATAGGCAGCCTTTGAATTATCATTATCTTTAGGAGCATTGGAATCATTAACATTTGGATTAGCATTATCTTGCGCTTGTTGAATTCCATTTTGATAATCATTCTTAGCATTTTTACCAGTTTCTTGAGCTCTTTGATACTCAGCCGAATTCTTTTCTGCATCAGTGATTCCATTAACCGGTTGACCAGTAATTCCAGCTTGATAACCATCTTTTGCATATTGATAAGCTTCATTGTAAGTATCAGTGGCATTTTTAACACTTGCTTTACCAGCTAACAAATCAGCTACCGCTTGTGACCTTTGGCCAGCATCGCGGCCTTTTTCATAGGCATCAACATTATTTTGATTATCACCGGAAACTTTACTATTATCAGTTGGATTACTTTGCCCATCATTATAACCATTAATCATGGCATTATAAATTGCTTTATAAGCATCTGGATTTAAAGAATTCTTGGCATCAGTATTATTGTTATCAATAGTATTCAATTTACTATTATTGGCATTATTATTAATAACATTCGATGCTACTTGCTTAGCTAACTCTTGTGAATTAGCTAAACCATAAATTGGATTTTGATTGTCCTTGTTGGTCTTAACAGCTGGATCATTTCCATTACCGTCAGCATCTTTTAATCCTTGAATGGCATTATTATATATATCTGCATTAATTCCAGTTTTGCTAGTAGTATCTGGTGCATCTTTCTTATCTGCTGCATCATTATAATCACTTACAGCTTGATTATATGAGCTTTGAATGGCTTTACCTGCATCTACCCCAGCTGCTTCATTGGAATTACTTGGTACTTTTGATGTATCTTCACCATTTATACCTTCACTATATCCGGTCTTGGTTTTAGCTTGGGCATTATTATAGATATCATCATTAGCTACATTAGAATCATAACTAGTATCTTTCCCATTATTTAAAGCCTTATTTTGACCAGCTTGGTTTGCCTTTTGGGCTTCTGCCAAGGCTTCATTATAAGCGTTGTTATAAACAATACTATTACTACTGTTTTTATTATCTAAAGCAGGCACATTATTAACACCAGTACCATCAGTATCAGCTCTTTTAACTGCATTAATGGCATCAGCGGCACCATTATAGGCATCTTTACCTACAGCGTTAGTTGGTGTATCGGAAGAATTACTTTGTGGATTAGTTGTACTTTGTGCTTTATTAACTCCACTTTGATAATAATTCTTAGCATTATGACCAGCTGCTTGAGCTCTTTGATACTCAGCCGAGTTTTTTTCTGCATCTGTGATTCCAGTAACTGGTTGACCAGTAATTCCAGCTTGATAACCATCTTTGGCATATTGATAACCATTACTATATTGAGTAGTTCCACCATTTGTTGGTTGCTTATTGTTTAGATAATCACTAGCACCTTGAGATTGTTGACCGGCGGTTTTACCTTGATTATAAGCATCCGCATTGATTGGATTGGTATCCTTTGATTGGCTATTATCAGTTGGATTATTTTGTCCATAACTATAACCATTTATAAATGCGTTATAACTATTGGTATATAATCTTGGCATCACATATTTATTTGCATTTGAATCACTATTATTGATATTACTTAAATTATTCTTTTTCGAACTTGATATTGCTTGAATCCTACCACTTTCAGATGCTTGAGCTGCATCATAAAATGCAGAAGAATAATCGGTAGGACGTTTACCACGATTATCATCGTTTTGATTATTAGCTGATTGTAGTCCAGCAATTGTTGCTTTATAAGCAGATTGGTTAGAACTATTTAGTGATGCATTAGGACTATAACTATAAGCATTAGGATTATTATGGTAATCGTTCATAGCTTGAGTATAACCGTCCATTCCATTATTCGCTAGAGTAACACCATCTCTATAGTTGACATCATTACTATTATTGGAAGCGTTCGGATTATTTAATTGATCTTGGAAGCCATCTTTAGACTTATTATAAGCATTAGTATAAACATTCTGTTCGGTTTTACTACCGTCAGTAGTAGTTGAATTGCCACCAGACATAAATGCATTTTTACCAGCATTGTTTGCTAATATAGCAATATCAATGGCTTTATCATAAGCTAAGACATAATAATCATTATTACTTCCCTTTGCAATATGATTGTTAAGACTGTTACTAAAATTACCAGATTTTATTTTTTGAACTGCATCTGCATAACCTTTATATGCAGATTTATCATTTCCACTAATTCCAGCCAAAGTCGAGTTAGGGAGCGGATTGCCCAAATCAGCTGCCTTATTATAACCAGTTTGACTATTAATAGCGATTTGATATCCATAATCATATTCAGCTGATGGCGTATCTTTTTCTTTAGTATTTGATCCATTAGCAATTACATCGCTATAACCTTGTTTAATATCATTATAGCCATTTACAAAAGATTGACTGTTATTAGCAGTTGTTGGTTGCTCATCACCATTTAAATATGATGCTTTACCTTTAGCTGCATCATAAGAATTTTGTGCTATTAAATCGTCAGTTGGACGATTACTACCTGTTCCAGCTAAATGTGCACCATAGTAAGCTGATTGATATACTTGAATATTAGGAATATTATCTGATGATAATACTTTAATATCACTAGGTTTGGTAATGTTTTGTGTTTGTGGATTACTATTATTATAATAGTCTTTTCTAGCTTGTTGTGCAGATTGATAACCATCTTTTTGAGCCTGATAATTAGGGTCAGTAGTATCAGTAGGTAATGAATCAGCACTGGCACCAACTAAAACATTTTTACCATAATTAAATCCAATCATTTGTTGATTATTTAAGCCGTCCGAAGATGATCCATTAATTCCATATTCATAACCATTATTAAATGTTCTAAAAGCAGTTTGATAACTATCATTATTAATCTGACTTAAAGTATCACCATTGCTAGTTGTTGCGGTACTATCAGTATGCGTAATTTGCCCATTGGCAATTGATTTCTTAACATCATTAATTCCAGTTTGGTAATCTTGTTGAGCCCGATTGAAACCTTGCTCAAATTGATCAGCATAACCACTATTAGCGTAATCATTTTTATAACTCTCATTATTCTGATAATTTAAAGTAGTGGGATCAACACTATTATTACTTAACTGATCAACAAAAGCTTGATAACCTGCTGCAGCAGAATTATAACCATTAGAATAATCATTATTATTACTCATAGTAGTTGGATTAGGCTTAACTGTGTTACCACCAGAATTAATAATCATTGCATCTGAAGCACCATTATTAACATCGCCTTCATTTCCAGTTGATACTTGGGTTAAATTAGATGTTAAATTTTTATTTGCATCATCAGAATAATTTAAAACATTCATAGCATAACCACCAGGAGTAGTTGAGACATTAGGTGTGCTAGGGTTATTAGCAGTATTGTATTTTAAATTAATTCCACTAACACCATATTTCAATAATACTGTTACACTAGTTGGTGAAATATTTGTATTATAAATAAATTTAAATGGAATTAATTGACCATTATCCTCAACTTCCATCGACTGATTAAATTTAGTTGTGTCACCATTGTTATTATTAGTTGTCTGTGAAATTGTAGGATTACTAATATCAGTATTATTATTGTCAGAATACTTAATATATATAGTTTTATCACCATTGTTATAGGTTCCAGATATTTTAGCATTGCCTGTAATTGTTGTTTGTTTACTTTGTGAATCGTAAGAAACATTAACTGGACCGACAAAGTAGGCGGCTGGAACCCTACTAATTAATAAACTATCGCCTTTAAATGAGGTTGGAACAACTCCATTATTGTTATTATTTGTTTGGTCAATAGTAGTAAGATTATTGTTACCATTTCCGTTAAGATTATACATATAGTAATTAACATCATTAACGTTAATGGTATTAGCAGTAATGGATGCTCCTGATTCTAAAATAGTTGAACCATCATTGTTAACTTTTAAGTTAACTCCAGATAATCCAGGGTTATTAACGCTAACATTACCATAAATCAATGCACTATTAGTAGAATTAGTAGCATCCATTGTTAAGTTACCACCATTAACAATATTAATCTTGCCACCGGAATTATATAAAATTCCTGAAGAATTATTAACACCATTAGCGATAACATTAATGGCACCACCATTTTGAACTAAAACATTACCACCAGCAAAATAAACAGGTAGTGAATTCGTATTGTTACCATTTAAAGTAATATTAATATTAGCATTATTTACATTAATCTGACCACCACTAGAATATATAGCAGATCCATAAGTACTACCAGCTTTTTGAGTATCTATATTTAGATTAGATCCTTTATTAACATTTAATTTAGAGCTTGAAGATGTTAAATAAACTCCCGCATTACCATTATTAGCAGCTCCATCACCACCAGAACCTCTAGAAATTAGGTTCATATTAGAATCCACACCTAAAGTAAGGTTCCCGTTCAATTGAACATTAGTTCCTCCTGTATTATTTGATACATCACCAAAAAAGTTGGAATTTTCTCCTAAAGTCAAATTATTAATAGCAAG
Organism: Apilactobacillus apisilvae; assembly: GCF_023380225.1. Classification (NCBI taxonomy): domain Bacteria; kingdom Bacillati; phylum Bacillota; class Bacilli; order Lactobacillales; family Lactobacillaceae; genus Apilactobacillus; species Apilactobacillus apisilvae. The sequence goes on along the minus strand of NZ_CP093362.1, from coordinate 1,341,299 downwards.
TATTTGTTGATTACCACTACCATCCATTTTTGCATTCTGCTGAAATGGTGAATTATAAGTGTTAGAACTACCTAAATTTTGATAAGCATTGACATTGCCATTAATGTAAACATTATTATTTGTTGATTGTAACATTTGAGGACCAACATAATTAAAGTTATCAAAATAGATTGATCCAGAACTAGCTGCAAATGGTCCATAATAGTTTATACCATAAACAGTTTGGAAATTTTTAATATTAAAATTATAACTATTGCTTCCTTGATATTGTAAACAATATTGCATTCCATAAAAATCAGCAATATGATTTTGACCATTAATTGTTAAATTGGTATTTGTATAAGGATTAGTTCCGCCAGACCCGGAATTACCAGTAGTAACGTCCTGTAAATTAACATCATTTACTAAATTAATAGTATTAATTAAAGGTTTATTAATCGAAGAATTATTGTTATAAAGCATATTTAAACTATTATTTACACCAGTTCCAGAAGTGACTCCGGTAACAACATAGTTCATTTGTTGAGCATTTCTTACATAAACAATTCCATTTTTATTGTCATTAACTACACTATTATAAGCATTAGTATAATCATTATTAGTTGAATTAGAATTACTGCCTATAAAGCCGGTATTATAAGTATTGTCAGCCTTAAATTGATTGGCAATTCCACGCTTAGCACCTTCATATGCTTGGTAGTATGCATCAGATTTAGCGGAATCATATGTACCACCATTAATATTACTATCATAGAAGTCTTTAGTAATTTTAGCCGTATTTCCATAATTAGATGAATTTTGATTATAATTAGTTCCTTGCCATTTACCAGACTTAGCATCATTAGCACCCTGATTAGCTAAGAAGTAATTAATTCCATACCTAAAAGCATCATTATAGACACCTTGACCAGCATAATTTTGGGCTACACTATTGTCATTTTTCTTATCATCATTAATTATTTGTGAATCTGATGAAGGAACATTCACACTTGATCCATTTAATCTTACACTCGAATTATTCTGACTATTTAATTTGGCCGTATTCTTAGATGAATAATCAGTATATGACTGGCCACTAGCCTTATTATATGAATCATAATTGCCATTAGTTCCTTGATTTGAAGTAGACTGATTATAAGCGTTAGAAGCTGTTTGGGCACCACTATATGATGCATTATAGTAATTTTGTTGAGTCTGATCAGTATAATCAGTTTTCTTATTATTTATATAATCTTGAGCACCCTGATTCATTTCATTTTTATATTGATCAGCTAAATTTTGCCCTTGTTGATAAGCATCTGGTTGAGCAGTATTAGCTTGACTATCATTGGTTGTGTTGCCTTGTTTTAATTTATCATTAAAGCCATTAGAAGCAGCATCATACTGAGCCTGCTGGTCATTGTCATTAGTAGATGGCTTAGATTCACCATTACTATAACTTTGAGAACCAGCTTTGGCCGTTTCGGTTAATTTAGAATCACCTACTTGATTATTACTTGATGAAGGTGCAACCTTAGAATCATCAAAGTTATTAGAACTTGCTGACATTGTCATCTTATCTTCATTTAAGTTGCCAGCACCGGATGCATCACTTACTTTAAGTGTTTGATTATCCCTTTCACTTGAAGGAGCTGTTATTGATTGCGTTTTTTTAACAGAACTTGTATCATGAGTATCCTTTCCAGGATCACTATTTTCATTATTTTGGGAAGTATCTAATTGATTAGAATTCTTTTCATTAACTAATGTATCAGCATAAACATTATTAGAGGTTTTACTCAAAGGTAAAGATCCAGAAATAGCAAATCCACTAATGACGGATAGAGAGGCAATGGATACGACTACCCACTCTTTTTTCACCTTCTTAAGCAGTTTTTTATCATTAACTTTATTGAATTTATTTTTGTTATATTGCATAAAAAACATCTCCATTTCTATAAGCTGAAGAACCATTAAATAAAAAACTTTACGATTACAATTTAACACCTAATGGTAAATAAAATATAATCATTAGCTTACTAAATATGTAAAAAAGTCCCAACCTAATTAATTTAGATTGGGACTTTTTATAAAAGATAGATAATTAGTTATCTAATTTCCTTAACAATTGTCTTGTTACTTGAAATATAGCGACCATCGCCTAGATAGAATCTGGTAATGCGACCTAGTTTTTCAATTCCCTTAACTTTTAGAACTGATCCCTTACGCATATTCTTTACAGCAGTCTTCTTATTGAATTGTTTACTGTTATATGTGTAAGTTCCTTTAGGCTTAATTACACGAATTCTCTTATTAACTTTAACGAACTTAGCTTTATTGTCATTGCTAAATTGTTCTTGATCATTGTGACGATAGTATACATCAGCAACTGACTTACCGTTAGCTGGAATCCAACCACCGTTAACTTTGTAAACTACTTGACCTTTATCGTTAATCTTATATCCTTCAACCTTAAATACGTGACGTTCGTACAATACGGTCTTAGCGTATTTAGTTCCTCTAGTCTTACGATCTAAGACTGGTGAACTATGACGATAAATCTTCTTCAAATTATATACATAACGTGGCATAGTCTTCTTGATTTGAGCTTCGTATGCTTTCTTATAAGCATTAATGTAAGCCTTAGATTCATGCTTAAAGTTAGGTAAATCTCTTCTTACATTTCCAGCGTTTTCACCAGCCTTAGTTGCAGTTGTAAATTGCTTATGTCCAGCTTCATATCCAGCTTTATAAGAAGCATCATTTGTATTGACCTTCTTACCATTAGCACCAGCAGCATAACCAGCCTTAGCTTTATTATAAGCATCATTAAATGCATTTTGATATGCAGCTGACTTATTAGCTAACCCTTTGGTATTAGCTTTGTATGACTTGCCATTAAGGGCAGCCTTAATACCGGCATTTTTACCAGCTGGATTATTAGCAATATTATTATGATTATTATTTGAACCATTATTATTGCCATTTTGGTTGTTACCATTATTTCCATTATTACCATTTGATGAATTATTGTCAGTGTTATTAACACCGCCACCACCAAATGGAATAAAATTATCATAACCAGCTTTGTTAGCAGCTGTGTTCTTCTTAGCAACATCACTATCAGTATCACCATTTAAACCAGCATTATATGCATTTTTAGCATCTTCATATGCGGTCTTTTCTGGATCATTTGGATACATCTTAGAATTATCTTTGCCATCTTTAGCGTCAGTAATTCCTTGACGAGCTGCTTTACCAGTTTCATTTGCCACTGGATTATCGCTGTTATCTTTACCATTTAATCCATCATTATATGCATTTTTAGCTATATTATATGCATTTTCTGCAGCAGGATTATTACTGTATTGACTAGCATTATTAGCTCCAGTTTGACCATCAGTAGCTCCTTGTGCAGCTGCTTTACCAGCTTCATTAGCATATGGATTTGAATTATTGGTCTTACCATTCAAACCATCATTGTATGCTTGCTTGGCATTGTTATAAGCGGTCTTTTCTGGATCATTTGGATATGAACTATTAGCTCCGGTTTGACCATCAATAACAGCTTGTCTTGCTGCTTGTCCAGCTTTATTGGCATCAGGATTATCATTTGCAGATGAAGTATTAGTTTTATCATTTAAACCATCATTAAATGATTGCTTAGCAGTATTATAAGCAATTTGTGCTGATGGATTATTACTGTATTGGCCAGAATTGTCAGCTCCAGTTTGAGCATCAGTAGTTCCTTGATCTGCTGCTTGTCCAGCTTGATATGCTTGATTTTGATCAGCACCTGGTTGACCCGATGCAGGCATTCCTGAATTATTTTTACCAGCTTTAGCGGCTTCATATGCATTATTGTAATCAGCTGCATTTTTAGCTTTACTTGAATCAGATTTTTTACCAGCGATGGCATCAGCAATACCAGCCTTAGCATCCATACCAGCATTGTATGATGATGGGTTAGTATTATCAGCATTACTGCTATTACCACTTAAACCATCATTATATGCTTGTTTAGAATCGGCATATGCTTGTTTAGCAGTTGGGGTATTGTTATCGAATTGACCGGAATTATCCTTGCCTGTCTTACCATCACTAATTGCTTGTTGGGCAGCACGACCAGCTTGATATGCATTATTTTGACCAGCATTATCACCAGTTGCATCAGCACTTGCACCAGGAGTATTACCAGCTTTAGCAGCAGCGAATGCTTTATTATAAGCATCCGATTGACCAGAAGTTGGATTAGATTGACCTTTAATAGCATCAGCAATTCCTTGCTTAGCATCCATACCAGCTTGGTTGGCAACAGTATTCTTTTTAGCAGAATCGCTTGTAGAATCGCCGTTTAATCCATCATTGTAGGCAGACTGGGCATTTTTGTATGCGTTAATTTCATTACCATTGTAATCCTTTGAAATATTTTGTGTGTTATTAGCAGCATTATCAATACCCTTTTTGGCAGCTTGACCTGCATCATAAGCATTACTTTGATTATCAATGCCATCACCATAATTACCATTCATACCAGCATTAAAGTTCTTTTTAGCTTGATTATAAGCATTAATTTTAGAAGCATCACTTCCAAATCCTTGTTGATCACCATTTTCAGAAAAGTCACCATTGTTTGAAGCATTATCAATAGCTTTTTGTGCAGCAGATCCAATATTGTATGCACCTTTTTGTGACGAATAATTGTTAGGACTATATGAATTGTCATTCATACCTGCTTTAGTGGCATTAAATACATCGCTATTAGCACCATCAGTAGGGGTCTTTTGACCATCTAATGCATCTTGGATAGCTTTCTTTGCAGCTTGACCTTGCTTGTAGGCATCACTATTAGCATTTGGATATGAATTAGTGACCTTTCCATCTTTGTCTTTACCAATACCAGTACCATCTAAACCAGCTTGATAATCATTCTGTGCTTGTTGATATGAAACATTTTTAGCATTATCACCTTGTGGTTCACTACCCGATTGCTTATCTTTAATACCTTGGTTTGCAGCTTGACCATCTTGATAAGCTTTAGATTGATGTGAATCTGAAGTACCATTTGTAGATTGACCAGCGTTAAATCCGTCATTAAAGTCATTACCAGCTTTTTGATATGCTGATTTTTGATCATTATTATACTTATAATCATCTGGAGTTGTTCCTGATGTAAATTTACCAGAAGTTGCATCAGCAATTCCTTGATTTGTAGCTTGATCATTTAATCCAGCTTTATAAGCACTACTATTAGGATCATTTGATTTGCTACCGTTTAATCCATCACGGTAATCCTTTTGTGCTTGTTCATAGGCATCTTTTTGAGTTGATGAATTATATCCATGATCATTAGATGTCTTAGTAGGATCATTTTGTGCATCATTCAAACCTTGTTGAGCAGCTTGACCGGCTTGATATGCAACATTCTGGTTACCTTGTCCTACATCAGAAGCTGATTTAGAAGCATTAGCTGGATCATTACCGGCCTTAGATGCCTTATAAGCGTTAGTATAATCAGAGTTGCTATTCATCTGATTATTACCTGAAATACCATCAGTAATACCTTGCTTGTAATCTGCTCCAGCTTGATTTGCTGTAGGATTCAACTTAGCATCGGAACTTGTTTGGTCACCAGATAGTCCCTTATTAAATGCCTTTTGAGCATTATCATAAGATGTTTGATTTAATCCTTGAGCACTAGGTCTTTTATCAGTAGTTCCATTTTCACTAGCATTAATACCATCACGAGCGGCAGAACCAGCAGCATAAGCAGCGCTCTTAGATGAATCACTAGTATTTACATAAGATCCATCAGTTTTTTGTGTCATACCAGCGCTGTAATCTTTTTGTGCCAAATCATAAGCATCTTTTTGTTGTTGGGAGTAACCATTATAAACTGATGAATCACTTGACTTATCTTTACCTGATGAAGAATCTACAATAGCTTGATATGCAGCTTGGCCAGATTGATAAGCATCTTGATTACCATCTTTGGATGGATCATAGGTAGCTGATGGATTGTTAAATCCAGAACTAAATGATGCTTGTGCATCTGTGTAAGTATTTTGTTTAGTAGTCTGACCTTTATAATTAGAACTATTATTATTACCATTTATAGCATCTTTAATAGCTTGTGGAACAACCGCTACATTTTGACCAGCTTGATAAGCTTGATTTTGCTTGTAATCAACGGAACCATTATCAGTAGCTGTACCACTTGGGTTAGCTTTACCATCTAGGTATGCTTGATATGCAGCTTCATAAACTTTGTGTTGGTTAGATGTCCAGTCATTACCACTTGGTTTATATGAACTACTATTGTAGCTACTGTCATTTGAAGATTCAGCAGAATTTACATCTGAATACTTACCACTTTGTGCATCTTGTACAGCAGCTTGAGCGGCACGACCTTGATTGTAAGCATCACCTTGGTTATTGTTTAAAGCATCTTCTCGAGAAGAATTATTATCATCGGATGTAGTTGTACCATTAAATCCACCATTATAAGCTTTTTTAGCATTTGTATAAGCATCGTATAATTGTGTTGTAGCTTGAGGATTACTATCTCTATCTTTAGATTGTGGATAATTATGAGCGTTATCACTCTTACCAGAAGCTGCATCAGTAATTCCTGCTTGAGTAGCTGCACTGGTTTGTCCTGCTTGATATGCTAATACGTTAGCTTGAGCATCACTTGCATTGGTTGATGCTGAATTAGCATCTTTTCCGGCATTATCTGGACTAGTACCTGCTTTATATGCTTTATACGCTTGGTTATATGCATCTTTTTGTTGTTGAGTCCAATTTGAACTGTTAGCAGGTGTACCCGGTGTAGCAGAAGATCCACTAGCAGATGCATCTTGAACCGCCTGTTGTGCTGCTTTACCTTGGTTGTAGGCATCACCAGAATTAGGATCACTTACTGATGATGAATTTGGTTGTTGATTAAATCCACCCTTGTAAGCATTGTATGCATTCTTAGCAGCATCAGAATTATTTGATTTTTTCAAATCGTCGAGTGATTTACCAGCTTTAGCAGCATCGATACCTTCTTGTGAAGCATTAGCATCTTTTCCTGCTTGATTAATTACGGATTGGTTATTATTAGAATCAGCATCACCAGCAGCATTGTCTTTATTTTGAGAGTTTTTTCCATTTTTATATGCTGTATAAGCTTGATTATATGCATCCTTTTGTGCTTGAGTACCATTTGTAGGATATCCCTTTGAGTATGCACTATTTTGATGACCTTGGGAATCTGTAGAATCATGATTGGTGTCACCATCCTGCTTAGCAGCTTGCATCCCATTATATGCAGCTTGCCCAGCATTATATGCATTCATTTGATTTTTATCATTATTAGATGCTGGTTGACCATTCATACCATCTTGGGCAGCTTTTTTGGCAGCGTCATATGAAGATTGATCTGATGGTGTTTGAGATGGGGTACTCTTCCCAGTATAAGCATCCTTAATAGCTTGATTTGCAGAATTTCCAGCATTATAAGATGCTTTATCATTTTGACCATCAGTAGGTTCTCCAGAACCATTTAATCCATTATTATATGATTTATTAGCTCTATCATATGCAGCTTTTTGTTGTTCATTAAGCTTGTTATAACTACTATTTTGAGGATCAGTAGCATTCTTTCCATTTTGACCATTTGCTGCATCAGATTGACCGGCTTTAGCAGCTTGTCCATCTAAATATGCTTGACTATTATTAGGATTATTCTTGGCGGCATTATATGCTTTACCTTCATAAGAATCTGCGCCTGATGTGTCTTTTCTTCCAGCTCCAGCATTAAAGTTACCTTTAGCTGTATCATAAGCTTTCTTGGCAAATGAATCGGAGCCATTAAATGGATTTCCACTATAACTATCAGATGATTTATCATTACCAGCTTGGGCATCTAAAGCACCTTGTTTAGCAGCTAATCCAGCATTATATGCAGACCATTGTGGAGATGGATTTTCGTATTGAACACTTGTATCACCAGATAATCCAGCTTGTGTTGCTTTATAAGTAGCATTATATGAATCACTAGCATCGTTAGACTTATTAGGATCAGTATTATTAGTACCTTGACTTTGACCAGTTAAGGCATCATTAATACCATTGTATGCATTTTTACCATCTTGGTAAGCTTTGTAATCAGTATTATTAGTATCAAGATTTCCTGATGAATCTTTAGGTTGAGGTTGATTATTAGTATTACCATTTTGGGCATCTTGCATTCCATTAGCCATTTGCACACCATAATTATTGGCTAAATCAGATGGTTTAGTATTAGCTGTAACGTTAGGACTTTTCATTTGAGAATTATAACCGTTGTTAAAGCTAGAATGTGCTGCGGAATAATCAGGAGAACTGTTCTTTCCAGTATCATAATTATTATTAATAGTATCCTTAACTCCTTGGGCTTCATTCATACCCTTATTATAAATTGAGTTTGTAGAATTATTGCTATTTGCAGCTGTATCAGGATTACTACCAATATTATTATTAAATCCAGAGCTTAAATCTTTGCCAACTTGATTATATCCATCTTTATATTGGGATTTAGCAGGATCATCATTAGGCATTCCTGTATGATTTTCATTAGGTTGATTTACATTGTAATTACCGTTTGATAAATCATCAGTTCCTTGCTTATAACCATCATATGCATTGTTGTATGCATTTACATAATTATTTTTAAATTGGGATCCATCTTTACCATCAGCATAATTATTTTCATAGGCCTCAGTAGCTTCTGCATTTTTTGTGTTACTTGCAGCAGCATCATAGACACCATCACGAATACCATCATTTGCTGCTGATTCAGCAGTAATTGGTGCTTTGCTAGTAGAATTATTCAAATTAACAACACTACCATTGTCGGGCAATGTAACTGGTTTATAATCGCTTGTAGGGTTTACAGAATTAGTAGTCAAACCATTATCATTTGGATTTTGCTTATATGCAATTGTTTGAGTTTGTCCAGTAACAAAGTATTTAGCAGTAGCACTTAATGAATCTCCATCTTTACTTGGCACTTGAGAACTATCAAGTTGATATGTGAAAGCAATCCGATAAGTATTGTTATCAGTTTTGTCTATTTGTGGAATTTTTACATTATATGATCCATCAGATTGTCTTACATAAGTTAAATTTTGTTGTGATCCATTGGATCCAACTAGAACCATACTATCAGGTGAACCAATTGTATTAGTTTTCTCATCAATTTTATTTTGAATAGTTATATTAACATGACCATTGTTCCCACCATTATCTTGTTTAGAAGGTAGATTAGTTAAGATTAAATTACCATTCAAATCGCTATTACCATTAGTTTGATTTTGAACATTGATATGTCCATCAAAGTTGGCATTAGGAGTAGCATTTAATGATATATATTTTGCACCATAAGCACTGTCGGAACTGGGAACTGGTGAACCTGGTTTACCATCTGATTCTAATGGTACGTATTGAATTTTACTTCCATTAGTATTAGGAACGGTTAGTTTATAGTAGTATTGATCATTACCAGAATTTACTTGTGTACTACCTGGCTTATAACCCAATGCATAACTTACTGAGTAAGCGTTAATTTGATTAGTAAACAAGTAACCTGATCCATCTTGTTTGTAACTACCATCTTGATTGGTTAAAGGCTTAATTTGTAGATAAACACTCTTGCCAGGATTATCAACATTAAATTGACCATAGTTATATAGTAATGTTGGACTGTTTCCAGTACCATCAGTAACAATATTAAAGTTACCACGATTATTAATATTCAAGTTTGCTAAAACATTTAATAAATATCCACTAAAGTTACCTAAATTTTCTCCAGTAACATTAAAATTACCATCATTTGCAACTGTAATTGAACCAGCATTATAGTTAGCGTTAGTGACACCAGGAGTTCCATTTAAGTCAACACTTAAAGTACCACCATCGACAGTAATTTGGTTTTGAGCAGTTGAAAGATAAATACCTTGAGCTAATCCAGAAGCATTAGGACCAGCTTTAGGAATAATATTCAAATTTGCGCCTTTATTTACATAAATAGTACCATTGGATGTAAGACTATTTCTTAAGTAAACACCATTTGAACTATCACCACCAGAAGCTTGTCCTTGAGTAGTTCTCATAGGTACTAATTGCATATTAGAACCACTATCTAAAACCACATTACCAGTTAAGTTAAGGACAGTACCACCAGTAGTTGAGCCATAATAATTAGCACCGCTGTGTAATCTTAAGTTATTAGCTTCAAAGTTTTCTTGATTATCACCAAATACTGACTTACCAACACCACCAGTAACATTATCAGCACTATTAGAACCTTCAGTGATAACATTATTCTGGAAAGGACTTGTATAATTACCAACAGAAAAGACATTCAAATTACCATAAACATCCACGTTAGCATTAACACCTGAACTACTCATTAATTGAGGACCAACATAAGTAACGTTTGAATAATTTACTTGGGCAGTTCCTGTTTGAATTTTAAATGGGCCATAAAAGTTTGAACCATAAGCAGCATTAAAATTATTAAAACTAAATGATGATGTTTTATCACTGCTATAAGGAGTTACTAAGTATGAAATTCCATGAAAATCAGTAATATGATTTTGACCATCAAAAGTCATTGATTGACCATTCTTAGTATATTGAAGTGTAACATTAGTTTCACCATTTGATACTCCTACACCAGCAGCACTAGAATAATCAATATCCTTCAAAAACTTAATATTCTTAACGTCACCTTTTGATGTAACAGTATTAGTCAAAGGTGGATTTACAGTTCCAACACTACTTAAAGTACCTGTTAATGCACTATCAATTTGTTCAGCGTTGGAAACAAATGAGGTTCCATTTTGAACTTTTTTAACAACATCATTAAATCCTGCTTGATAATTAGTATCTGTTGATTGAGCAGTTGGATTAAAAATGCCTTGGCCTGTATCACCTAAGCTAGTATAAGTTAAATTATTAGAGCTATTAAATTGTTTTGCAATAGCATCTTGAGCACCACGATATGATTGATCATATGAGTTACCTAAATCAGCTTTTGGAGAATATGCATCGTTAACATTTTTACCATTCCAACGACCAGTTTCAGCATCATAAGTACCTTGAAGTGCTAAGAATTGAGTAACTCCTTGGTTAAATGCTGATCCGCTTGTAATATTAACTGTTTTAGATCCTGTTTTAGCAGCACCATTGTCATAGATAGTAGCTTGCTCGTTTTCTGTTTTAGGCATATTCTTTTGATCTTCACCCTTATTACTTTGAGAAGTTGGATCATAAGGAATAACAGCTGATTTGGAGCTATCAACACTATTGCTTCCACTATTTAATGTTGGATCAACACTATTAGGATTATTTCCATTTTGTGCATTATTTTTATTATAAGTAGTTACATTTTGAGTTCCATTTTGACTATTAGCATCATTGTAAACTTTCCATGCAGCTGCGGCACCGTTGTATCCATCTTGGTAATATGATGAATTAGTGTCAGCGCCTTTTACATCTTGTTTGTAATCATTATTAATGTCATTTTGATGAATGTCATTCCAATAAGCTTTAGCACCATTGTCAGATTGTGTTTTTTGATCATTATTTAGTTGTGAACTACTATCAGTAGAGTTACTTCTATTAGCTAATCCCATAACATCATTATTATGTTTCATAACTGATGCATTTGAAGTGCCTCCACTAGATGCATTTGAGGTTCCTGCACTGGATGTTGTTGAAGTGCCTCCACTAGATGCATTTGAGGTTCCTGCACTGGATGTTGTTGAAGTGCCTCCACTAGATGCATTTGAGGTTCCTGCACTGGATGTTGTTGAAGTGCCTCCACTGGATGCATTTGAGGTTCCTGCACTGGATGTTGTTGAAGTGCCTCCACTGGATGCATTTGAGGTTCCTGCACTGGATGTTGTTGAAGTGCCTCCACTGGATGCATTTGAGGTTCCTGCACTGGATGTTGTTGAAGTGCCTCCACTGGATGCATTTGAGGTTCCTGCACTGGATGTATTATCCGCATGTGCAACTACTGAACTAGTTGGTTGAGTCATATGTAGAGTTCCACTTACTGCAAACCCACCTAAAACTGCTAAAGAAGCAACAGATACAACGACCCATTGTTTCTTAACTTTTTTCATAATTTTTTTGTCATTTATTTTATTAAATTGATTTTTGTTATATTGCAATTTAACGACATCTCCTGTTCTATAAATGAATTAATATCTTTATTACGTCTATAATTTAACACCATAAGCATTAAAAAGTGTAATGATTTGCTCATATTTTTCCAATTATTTTTAAAAAAGTAAAAAAGCTACAAAAGCCGCAGTGACGGTTTTCGTAGCTCCATAAAATACATGTTTTATTAATGATAACACAATATAAAATTAAAGTAATAACATTTTGCTCATTAAATTTTAAGAAAAAAGGATATATCGTTTTAATTAGCGATATATCCTTTATTTATTAATAATTATTTCTTATTAATTTTTTCAACAATTGTCTTATTACTGGAAATATATTGACCATTACCAAGATAGAATCTAGTAATATGACCCAATTGTTCAACACTTTTAACTTCAAGTGTGGTTCCTTTTCTCATATTCTTAACAGCAGTTTTCTTATTAAAGTTCTTACTATTATAAATATAAGTACCTTGAGGTTTAATTACACGAATTTTTTGTGTTGATTTTCTAGCAGAATTAGTATTTTGATTATCATGACGATAGTACACATCATTAAATGATTTCTTATCAGCACTAATCCAACCCTTAGAAGTCTTGTAAACTAATTGACCCTTATCATTAATCTTGTATCCAGTAATTTTGAATGTTTCACGTTTGTACATTGCAGTCTTAGCATACTTATTTTCTCTGGTCTTACGAGTCATGCTAGGATTGTTATGACTGTAAACTTTCTTCAAGTTGTATACATAATGAGGAGTATTATATTTAACTTCTTTCTTAAATGCTTCTTTGTAAGCATCTGCATATGCTTGAGATTTGTTCTTAAAGCTAGGCAACTTAGTTAATTTGGAAGCAGCTTGCTTTCCAGCTTGCTTTCCATCATTAGTATTCTTAACGAATTGTTTCTTACCTGCTTTATAACCTTCTTGATAAGAAGAATCATATGAACCACTATAATGACCCTTTTTACCAGCATCAAATCCAGCTTTAGATTGATCATAAGCCTTCTTAAATGCTTTACGGTATTCAGGAGACTTATTAGCTAAATTAATGCTATTAGTAAATTTAGATTTACCATTAATAAGTGCATTTACCGCATCTTTAGCAGCTGCTTTTTCGTTTGAATTCTTTTGCTTAGCAGCATTTTGAGCTTCTTGATAAGCATTAGGTTTAGGACTGTTATTGTTATCATTCTCAGTCTTAGGGCTAAATGGAACAAAGTTAGCATAACCTGCTTTATTAACGGCTGGATTACCTTTAGCGTCAGCACTAGTAGTGTCACCATTAATACCAGCTTGGTAGGCCTTCTTAGCATTATCATATGCAGCTTTGGCGTCTGGATTACTGTTGTAGCTATCAGAATTATCCTTACCATTTTCAGCATCATTCATACCTTGACGAGCAGCTTTACCAATGTCATTAGCCTTAGTAGCTGAGGCGTTATCTTTATCACTATTGAATCCATCATTATATGCATTCATCGCTCTTTGATATGCATCATGAGCATTGGAATTATTATTATATGGACTTGCATCATTCTTACCAACTTGAGCATCAGCAGCAGCTTGACGAGCAGCTTTACCTGCTTCATTAGCAACTGGATTATCAGCATCATCATTACCATTTAATCCCTTATCAAATGCTTGTTTTGCCTTATTATAAGCATCTTTTTGAGGATTATCTGTATATGGATTATTCTTACCATTACCACTTTGAGCATCAATCATACCTTGACGAGCAGCTTGTCCAGCAGCATTAGCAGTAGGATTATCCTTAGATGCTTGCTTACTGTCACCACCATTCAAGCCATCATTGTAGGCTTGCTTAGCATCAGAATATGCTGATTGGGCTGCAGAGTTATCCTTGTATTGATCAGCACTGCCAGTACCAGTTTGAACATCCGCAATTCCCTTTTGAGCAGCTTGTCCAGCTTGGTATGCGGTGCTTTGATCATCTTTTTTAGCATCAGCAGCTGATTTATTAGCATTATCTACATTGTTACCAGCTTTAGCTGCATTAAAGGCATTATTATAATCTTCTGATTGAACAGCTGTTGGGTCAGTTTGACCCTTAATAGCATCCGCAATTCCTTGCTTAGCATCTAAACCAGCCTTGTTAGCAACACTGTTCTTCTTAGCATCAGCATTAGAATCATTACCGGCTAAACCAGCTTTGTAGGCAGCTTGAGCATTGTCATAAGAATCTTTGGCAAATGGATTACCATTGTAATTATCAACATTTGAAGTTTTATTAAAATCACCCTTATTAGCTTCAGCATCTTTATAACCATCTTTAGCAGCCTGACCTGCTTTATAAGCATCAGAAGACTCAGAAGTTTTATCATCTGTTTTATCAGCTAATCCCATATCAAAGTTATGTTCGGCATTATTGTAGGCATCAGTTTTATCTTTTTCATTGACATATTGGGTTTTACCAGGAGTTCCATTCAATGAATCATTAATTCCTTGATTTGCAGCTTGTCCAATATCATGAGCGGCTTGATAATTGTTATCATATGATTCGTTACCAGCTAAACCAGCTTTAGCAGCTTTATATGCTGGTGAATCAGAATGATCTTCTTTACCATTTAATGCAGAATCAATTGCATTTTTATCATTTTGACCTTGTTTAAATGCATCAGATTGACTATTAAATTTCTTTAAATCGTCTCCATTAGCTTTAGGATTATTAAATCCATCTTGATAATTTTGTTGAGCTTGATTATATGAATCAGACTTTGCATCTGTAGATTTTGTTTCAGATTGTTGGTCTTTAACGGCTTGTTTAGCATCTTTACCAGCTTTTTCACCAGATTGATATGCTGAATTATCTTTATCGATACTCTTATTACCGTAACCGTAGTCAAATCCATTAACCGCATTCTTATATGCATTTATTTGATTATCTACATTATTAATGTCTTTGCCATCAACTTGCTTAACTGGAGTATAAGAAGAACCATCTTCTTTAGCAACCCCATTAGATGCATCCTTAACACCTTGCTTAACGGCACGATCATTTAATCCTTCGCCATAACCATTACTGTTTACATTACCTGATTGTGCACTTAGACCATCTTGATAATCTTTCTTAGCTTGATTGTATTCACTTTGATGGTCTTTATTAAGATCTTTACCTGAATTGTCAGGATTATCTGTTGATTGAGCATCGCTTAAACCAGATTGATATGCTTTACCAGCATTATTGGCATAATTATTTTGGGCATTATTTTGATTATTCAATCCGGCTTTTGTAGCATCGTATGCTACTTTGGATACTTCAGTTGAATCGTCCTTTGGTTCAGAATCACCTCTAATTGCTGCATCAATACCAGACTTATCAGATTGACCTTCATTGAAGGCTTGAGTGGAATTATTAGGTTGTGGATTACCAGTTAAACCGGATTTATATGCTGATTGAGCATAAGTATAAGCATCTTTTTCTACTTGATTAGCACCATTTTTATCGTAAGATGTTTTACCATTAACATCTTTAGTGTCTTGGATTCCCTTTCTTGCCGCTAAGCCAATTTGGTAAGGAATACTGTTGTTTTTTTCATTATCTGTTGTAATTGATGAATCAGAACTATTTTTGCCAAATCCATATTGATATGCATTAAAGGCATTATCATAATAATTCTTTTGATCAGGTGAAAGATTGCCATCTGACATGTTACCAGTAGTTTTTGCATCACTAATTGCTTTGTTAACAATATCCACAGCTTTATGAATGTCATCAGAATTAGAATCCTTATTAGAATTTTCTAAAGAATAATTAAAGTTCTTTATGTTATTACTATAATCATTATCACCGTTACCAGTTTTACCATTAATAGCATCATTAATTGCTTCTGGTAACTGACCATCACCTTGCCCTTTATTATATGCAACTTTTTGACCATTAGGGGCAGAACCAGAATTAGGACTCTTCTTACCATCTAAATAAGCTTCATAAGCATTATCATAAGCAGTTTGTTGATTTGTAGTCCAGTCAGCACCACTAGGTTTATAATCATCACTGTTGTACATACTATCAGCAGATGAATTCTTGGATGAGTTAGGTTGGGTTGAATCTAAAGGTCTATTAGACCCATCATTACCAAATTTACCTGAACTTGCATCTTTGACCGCAGCTTGAGCAGCACGGCCTTGATTATAGGCATCCATTTGACTTGGATCAGATTTTATGGTTTCGGTAGGTTGTCCATTATTACTACCTTCATATCCAGCTTTATAGGCATTATAGCCATTATTTAACGTCTTACTATAATCATTATTTTTAAGAGTAGGTCCATCTTCATTATTAACATATTTATCTATACCTGATTTTGTAGCTTCATACTTTTGACCAGTTTGGTATGCTAATGATGCGCTTGTATCGACCGTATTATGATCATTAGAAGATGATAATTTATTTCTTTCTTTATTGCCATCTTTAAAGTCATTTTGAGCTTGATCATAAGCTTCTTTGTTATAAGTTGTATTTTTATCTTGTGAATCTTTTTGATCATTTGGATTACCTGGCTCGTTTTGTTGGCCATTTTCAGCATCTTGAATACCCTTTAAAGCATCTTTACCAACGTTGTAAGCATATCCTTGATTATGATCAACAGATGATTGATTAGATTGTTGAGTTAAACCAGCATTGTAGGCATCTTGAGCTTGATTATAAACAGTTAGTTGATTTTTGTCATTATTGGAAGGTCTATAAGTATTTGTATGATAAATAGCATCATGAATAGCATTATCAGTAGTTTCTGAATCTTTAGCTATTTGGTAAGGAACCGTTGATTCATTAGGATTTTGATTGCCATCACTTATTGGATTTTGACCAGGTCTATCATTATTTTCATTTTTACCATCAACAATTTTTGCTAATCCATCCTTATATGCAGTATAAGCTTTATCATAATTTGAATGTTGAGATGATCCTTCAGTATATGAATTTGAATATGCAGATGATTTATCCTGTTTTAATTCTCCATGATTTAACCCATTTGTATTATCTTGTTTAGCAGCCTGCATCCCATCATACATAGCTTTACCATTATCATAAGCATTTTGTTGTTGCTTATCCAGATTAGATTTTGCTTGACCGTTCATTCCATCTTCGGCAGCTCGTTTAGCAGCATCATAAGAATTTGTGTCTGGACCTTTTTGTTTATCGTCATTTGAAGGATTTCCATTTGAAAATGCATCATCAATACCATCTTTAGCTGACATTCCGGCATTATTTGCTGCTTGGTCAGCTTTAGCATCACCAGTTGTATTATCACCAGTTAAGCCCTTATTGTATGCTTTCTTAGCATTATCATAGGCTGTTCTTTGAGTATCGTTATAAGTGCTACCATCAGAATTATTAGGATAACTACCATTTTTATCTCCCTTAGTAGCAGCTTGTTGTCCGGCTTGAGCAGCTAAACCATCTTTATAGGCTTGACTGTTAGTATCAGGTGTAGATGCACCATTACTTCTACCAGCACCAGCGTTAAAGTTTCCTTTAGCATTATCATAAGCTTTTTGTGCAAATGAATCTTCACTAGGTCTATTACTATACGAATCTGCTTGAGCATCGGTAGAACCTTTTCTAGCAGCTTGTCCAGCTTCGTATGCTGAATATTGTGGTGAAGGATTAGTATATTTTTCTGGATTATTTGAACTATCTGTTAATCCCTTTTGTGCAGCTTCATATGCTGAATTATATTCATCGTTATTACTCTTATAGTCTTCATTCTTACCTTTATTTTGGCCCGTTAACGCATCGTTCATACCATTATATGCATTCTTACCATCATTATAAGCTTGATAATCACTGCTATCTTTATCGCTAGGTTCATTAAAACCTTTATTACCATTAGCAGCTTTCATACCATTAAGCATGTTTTTTCCATAATTGTAAGCTGTATTTTGATTATCTTTTGTATTATTATAACCATTTTTAGTTGAATCGTATGCATTATTATAAATGTCTTGGTTAACATTATTATTTTGCGTTTGATCAACTGAAGATGAGTTTTTATCCTTGCCACTTAGGTAATCACTAGTTCCTTTACCAGCAACATATCCCTTAGTATAACCATTACTTGCATCTGCAACTGCATTTTTGGCTTCAGCACCATCTTTATAACCGTTACTTGCTTCATCATAACCAGATTTATAAGAAGAACTATTACCATTGTAATTAGATTTATCCTTAGATTGACCAGCTATATAGTCATTAGTACCAGCATTACTTTGGGCAGCTTGATAACCTTGATCAAAAGCTTCAGTAGCTTGCTTATCTTTAGCTATCTTATAACTATTGTCATCTGTTGTATTATAATTATCACTAATATTATTATCAGGTTTCTTAACATAAGCTTCATAACCTGCTATAGCACTATTATAACTATTAGCATACAAATCATTATCGTTATAAAGATCATTATTCTTATAATTTGAACTATTAAAATCTTTGTCATTAATAGCATCTTTAATTCCTCGACGAGCATATGAGTTGTCAGAATTTAAAATTTGAATTGGTCTACTACCATCAGGAGAAACTCCGCCATTTTCTCCGGGATTGTTACTATATGATTGAGCATCAATTGTTTCTTTACTATAATTATCGTCTTTATCATGTAAATTGATAGTGATACCTTGTATACCATATTTAATAGTTGTTGAAACATTATCAGGCTTACCACTTAAACCATTAACAGTTTGAGTAAATGGAACTAATGTACCATTAGAAATGTTTGGAATTACATTATTGTATTTAGTATTATCATCAAAATCCCTTTGTTGAATTGTATTATTAGTTTCATTACTATCAGCTTTACTTCTTAAGTAAATGCCATTATCGTTTTTATCTAGTTCTTCTGCTCTATCAACAACTAAATTCCCTGTAATAGTAACAGTACCATCATCATTATATTTAGCATTCACTGGACCAGAAACAGAAACTGATGGTGCTCTATAAATTGATACTTCATTTTTACCTTTAGTGCTACCATTATATGTCTTACCATTACCACTAATACCTGTAATTGTGCCATTAGCATTTACATTGTATTGATAATAAAGTTGTTTATTATTTCGATTATCATCGACGGCAACAGTACTAGTATTCATTGTTCCGCTAGATACTAATTGACCATTTTCATTAGTTTTTAGAAGAATTCCTTTATTACCAGGATCATTAACACTAATAGATCCATTTAATAATGTAATAGGATTTTGATTATTTTGACTTCCATCAATAATCAAATTACCACTAGCAATGTTAAATTGATTACCAGTCGAGGCATTTAGCAATCCACTACTATAACTTCCATTAGCATTTGATAATTTAATCTGCATTAATCCATTATTAGTAACATTGATTTTACCTTTATTAATTATGAGTGGATTGTTTCCATAACTATCACCACTAAATTCAATGTTAATGTTACCACCATTAGAGTTAATATTACCATTGTTATAAATACCAGAACCGTAGTTTCCACCAAAATTATAATCTTTATTATAAATAACATTTAAGTTAGACTCTTTATTCAAATTCATAGTAGAGTCACTATTATCTATATAAACACCTGAATTGTATCCACTACTACTGTTGTTAATACTCTTACCGCCAGTAAGTAATGTCATATTTGAATTTCTTCCAAGAGTTAATGTTCCACCATTAAATACTTGAACAAGATCAGATCCGCCCAAGTTTTGGAAGTTAGTATCACCATAGTAACTAGCACCTGGTAATAATGTCATATTACTTGCCTCAATATTTTGTTGAGGAGTATTTACAACAACATTAGTAGTAAATGGTGAGTGATAGGAGTCTACTAACATAACATTATTCTTACCAGCAAAATTAACTTTAGTGGTTCTAGCACTAATAAGTTGAACTCCTACATAGTTAATATTTTTATAATTAATTGTAGAATTTGTTGTTTGAAAAGATACAGGTCCATAGTAACCATTACCATAAATAGTCTTAAAATTATTCATGCTAAGACTACTTTGTGAATTAGTATCACTAGGATTGAAACGATATTGCATATTTTTAAAATCAGCAATATGATTTTGACCATCAATATTAACATTAATAACGCCTGAAGGAGTTATTTGTTTATCAACAGTAGTATAGTTGGCATTATTTGAAGCAATTCCATTAACATTACTATAATCAATATCATTTATAATTTTTACATTACTCTTAACTTGATTGTTACTTAATAAGTTATCTAATTGATATCCATTAGAAACAAATGCAGTACTATTATCATTAATTTCATTTTTTACGTTATTATAACCAATTTTATAAAATTGATTTTCAGATAAGCTGACATCACTAATGTTACCATTTGTATTACTTAATTTAGTTGAAGCTTGATTCCCTGTCCACTGGCTTTCAGCAGCAGTTTTAGCACCTTGATACCCCTTATAATATGCACTTTTAGTATCTGGTTGGCTATCCATATAATAATCATGAGTAGGATCATTTTGAGAATTGCTTTCATTAGATCCATTATTGTCACTAGCTTTAGTACCCTTCCATTTACCAGATTCATAATCAATAGCAGCTTGATTAGCTAAGAAATAATTATATCCATAAGCATAAGTATCAGCGTTTATTCCCTCTAATTTAGTATTTTGAGGTGTAGTTGCACTAACATTGCTATCACTAGGAACACGCACATCATTATTTTGGACACTTGAATTAGTACTTTTTCCATTAGCATCTGTACCATTAAATTGCTTCTTTAAATCACTATCATAGTTCTTTGCACTATTACTTGCATCACTTGGATTATCTGCACCACCAGAATGGTCATCATTACTAATATTTGATGAGGAGTTAGTATTTGCACCACCATCTTTTTTAGAATTGTTCTGGCTATCTGAAACAGAATTATCATAAGATGTGTAATCCTTATCACTAGTACCTTGATTATTAATAGAATTATTATAGTCAGCTTTAGCCTGATTGGATCCATCGTATGAAGAATTATAATAGTTATTATCCTTATATTGATCATCCTTAACCTTACCATTAATGGCATCTTGGGCACCTTGATCAATAATAGTCTTATTGTCATTTGCTAATTGTGCACCATAATCGTATGAATCTTTTTTACCAGTATTATCTTGTTTATCACTGTTAGATTTGTCTTGATTTTGGTTATTCAATTTATCATTAAAACCATCTTTAGTTTTATCATAGTCTTTTTGGTTACCATCATTATCCGTTGAATTTGATGAAGCACCTTCATAATTTTTGGCACCTTGATTAGGACCTTGGGTGTTATTACTAGTTTGTGGCTGAGTAGTGCTACCACTACCGGCATTAGAGCCATTAGGTAGCGTAGATGATTTACCACTACTATTAACAGCTACGTTTTCATGATCTGGGGTATATGGTGCATCACCTTTTTTGTTATCAACATTTGTAGATGCTTTATTATTAGCACTACTTGCATCCTTCTTAGTAGCATCTGATGCTTTTTGTTGATCAGTTTCACCTTGTGGTTCTTCTTGTTGCTTTGATTGAACTGTTGAATCTGATGTTCCATCATCAGCATGTGCAACCACTGAACTTGGTTGAGTCATTGATAGAGTTCCACTTACAGCGAATCCACCTAAGACTGCTAAAGAAGCCATGGATACAACGACCCATTGCTTCTTTACTTTTTTCATTATTTTCTTATCATTTACTTTATTAAATTGCTTCTTATTATATTGCAACTAACGACACTCCTGTTCTATAAATGATTATTAAATATTAAAATATATTTAATTATATAAATTATATATTTAGAAATTTACCATTATTAAAAAAATTAGTAAATTATTTTAACTCTTAATTTTTGTTACATTCATAAGTGTAGTACAAATGAAAAAAGTATTTCAAGGATATTACAAAATGAAAGCGGATACATTTATAATTTGTTAAATATATCCGCTCTTATTTTATTTTTTACAGCATAACGCTATTTAACTTTTCCAACATAAGTCTTATTAGCTGTTACATATTCTCCATGACCAATATAGAATCTGGTCAATCCTTTGTAGTTAACAACTTTATCAACGTTAAAGATTTCACCATGATATGCTCTTCGAGCGACATTATTCTTACTGAATTTCTTCCCAGTATGAACCAATGCACCCTTTGGTTTAATCACTCTAATTTGTTTAAAATTATGTTGATAATATACATTTACAACACTATTATCGGCAGCAATTACACCAGTACCACTCTTGGATACAATACCACCACCACGAACACGATATCTTGGTGTTCCATTCTTGTAGTATTCAATACCCACAACTTTAAAGATATTAGAGTCATATCTTGGCTTTCTTACATATTCCTTAATACGATCAGACCTTGTGAACTTCACATTACTGTGGGTGAAAATCTTTCTAACATTGTAAACGTATTTAGGCATCTTACGTTTCATTTCACGTTTATATGCACTCATGTATGATTTTGCATAGGTTAATGAATGAGTAATGTTCAAATTAGTAGGCACAGCATGCATTGATTTAGCCTTTTCAATTCCACGCTTAATACCTAAGTTATGTTGATGACGTTGTTCAACTTTCATCCCTTGCTTAAATGCATGAACATAAATTGCATTTTTACCAGCTAAATCATGTTTGCTTAAACGTTTGTTGGCCTTCATCGTACGTTTTGCAGCAGCAATCCCATGCTTGTAACCACTGTATCCATCGTCATAGGAAGCTTTATCTTGTTTATTACTAAACTTCTTCATTAATGATTTATTAGCTGCATCTCTCATTCCAGATAAGCCAAGTAAACCATTACGGTAACCATCATTATAGCTAGATGATGATACTTTAGCATTTTTAATATTTCTCAATGCATTCATTTCACCAAGGTAAAAGTCTTGAGTATTAAAACCTTTATTAGCTTTATTATGATTAATATTTGGTTTATTGACAGTGTTAGCATGCAGGTCATTATTAGATGATGGAATTACAATATCGTTTTGTCCCATCTTGTATGCATGACTGTATACACTCTTATCAATAGCATTATTAGTATTTGGATTGGAAGCTTTGCCACTAATACCATCATTATATGCAGCTTGAGCTTCTTTATAGATATTATTATAAATATCTGGGTTCAAGCCACTAGGTACGTTCGAAGTATGTTTACCATTACGAGCATCATTAATAGCATTATCCATTGCTGTTTTAGCAGTGTTGTAACCATTCATATAATTTTTATCATTATTTTCAGGTTGCTTACCATTAATATTATCACTTAATCCACTCAATACATTCTTAGCTTTATCATAGCCCGCCTTTTGAGCTGGAGTTAAATTATTATGGTCAATGTTATTAGCACCATTCATAGTTTGTTGATACATATTTTGAGCATCGTTATATGCGTTACGACTAGCTGCTTGTTCAGCAGGAGTTCCTTCATTAGGAGTATTTGAATCACCATTTGTAAATTGATTCAAACCATTCTGAACGGCTGCTTTTGCTTTTTGCTGAGCATCATTAAAGGCATTACGATAAAATGGATTGTTAGCTTTATTAGGGTTGATTTGATTGTTACCACCATTAGCATAGCCATCTTTTATTCCTTGATATGCCATATCAGAATTAGTATTACCGTTATATTTGTCATCATTAGATGGGTTATTTTCATTTGCAGCCTTTTTAGCTTGATCAACATTAGTATTAGCATCAGTAATTACTGTCTTTTCAGCTGGACTCAAATTTGTATTAGGACCACCATTTGCTAAAGCATTAGCTGAGGCTTGGGCTTGATTATAAGCTGCATTGTAAGCATCTTGATAAGTACGAGATTTAGTATTTAAGTCAGATGGCTTTGGTGCAGAATTAGCACCCGCAGCAATCCCATCATAAGTAGCTTGATAAGCTTGTTTTTGATCATAACTACCTTGGTAATCTTTTTTAGGATGTTCTGAATTTTGGGCATCATTAGCACCATTGGCTTCATCAATTGCCATTTGAACTCCAGCTTGATATGATGGGTCGTTATTTGATGGATCAACTTGGTTCTTTCTTTGTTCATTATAGCCATCTTGAGCTGAATTATAGCCATCATTATGAGCATTATTTATTGCATCATTACGACCTTGAGAACTGCTATTTTCACGACCATTTCTAAATTCATTTAATCCAGCTTGTGCTGCTTGTCTAGCATCATTATTAGCTTTGTCATAGGCGCTCTTATAATATGGATCTTTAGCTTTGGTAGGGTCAATCGTATTATTACCATTATTAGCATAACCATCTTTAGCACCTTGATAGGCTTTGTCAGCATTAGTATTGCCTGAATATTGTGCATCATTATCTGGATTATTAGCATCAGCAGCTTTAATGGCATCATTCATTACTTTGGATGCTTGATGAGCAGCTTGTTGTTGAGCGTTAGACAAATCAGCAGGAATTTTATCGTCAATAATATCAGTAGCATTGGCCTTAGCTTTTTGATCAGTATCATTATATGCCTTGTTGTAAGCATCTTGATATGCCTGTGATTGCTTATTCAAATCACTTGGAATTGGTTGACCATTCATAGCGGCTTGCGTTCCATCAAAGGTAGCTTGGTAAGCTTGCTTTTGAGCAGGACTACCATTATATGAAGCATCTGGTTGAGAAGCATTATTAGCATCACTAGCTCCTTGATTGGCAGCATTAGCCATTTTAATACCAGCTTGATATGATGGATCATTATTTTGACTATCAGCAGTTCCATTCATTTGAGCTTGGTAACCTTTTTGAGCTTGTTGATAACCATAGTTATCAGCTGCCTTTCCAGCATTATTTGATTCCGTTGGATTATTAGTTTCACCATTTACATATTGGTTAGCTCCATTTTGAGCAGCTTGTTGAGCTTGTCTTTGGGCGTTATCAAATGCATTTTTATAGTATGGATTGTTTGCTTTGCTAGGATCCATCTTTCCAGTTCCACCGTTAGCAAGACCAGCTTTAGCACCTTGATATGCTTGATCAGCATTAGTATTACCAGCGTATTTAGCATCATTAGCTGGATTATTATCATTTGCAGCATTAGCAGCATTAGTAATTGCTTGTTGAGCATCAGCATTAGCTTGCTTTTGGGCAGGTGTTAAATCAGTTGGAGTATTACCTTGAGCAATCTTATCAGCATTTGCTTTGGCTTGTTGATAAGCTTGATTATATGCATCTTGATATACCTTAGGTTGATTACTCAAATCAGGTTGAGCTTGACCATTCATGGCAGCTTTGATTCCAGCAAAGGTAGCATTGTAAGCTTGTTTTTGCTCATCACTACCTTGATAGTTAGGATCAGGTTGATTAGCATTTTGTGCATCGCTAATACCTTGATTCTTATCTTTAGCCATTTGAATCCCTGCTAAATAACCTGGATTCTTATTAGTAGAATCTACAGGATTGGCATTATATCCAGCTTTAGCTTGGTTAAAGGCAGTGTTTTGTGCTTCTGATACTGGATCGTTTTTATCACTTACTTCAGTTTGGGATTTACCAGCTTTAAACTCGTTAATTCCATCTGTAACGGCACGACTAGCATTTTGTTGTGCTTGATTATAAGCACGCATGTAAACAGGATTACTGCTAGTTGGTTGACTCTTAGGATTGTTACCTGCTTTAAATCCGTCAATTGAACCATTATAAGCTTGATCATAATTACTATCACCAGTATGTTGACCATCATTATCAGGTGTATTTTGGCTTAACGCTTGTTGATAAGCATTATTATAGTCATTAACACCTTGTGAGTAAGCTTCACTAGCCATTTTATCGTTATTTAATTTATTTTGGTCAACAGGATTACCTTCGGCACCCTGTTGTGCTAAATATTGAGCATTTTTGTAAGCCTTTTGATAAGAACTATTATAGAAATCATTGTTTTCTTTAGGATTCATTGGTTTACCTGAAGCACCATCCATAGTCCCATCTTTACTTCCATTAAATGATTGTGATTGAGCAATACTACTTGGATGTTCTAATCCAGTTGACAAATCTGTTTTGGCTAATTCTTGTCCACTTTGTACATCCTTTGCAGCTTGAACTCCTTGTGCATAGTTAACATTTTTATTATTCCCATCTACATCATTAGCAATTTGATTTCTATATCCTGTTTGAGCCTGCTCAAAGCCTTTATTTTGGGCAGCACTTAAAGCATCATTTGATGACGAAGTACTACTGGAGCCTTTATCATTACCTTGAGCAAATTCTTGGGCACCAGTATTAGCTGCTTTAGCTGCATCATTTTTTGCTCTATTATATTCATTTAGGTATACAGGATCATTACTTTTAGGTGAACTATTAGGCGTTGTCCCATCAGTAAATCCATCACGGGCACCTTGATAGGCTTTATCAATATTAGAAGTACCATTATATTTACTGTCATTTGTGGTTGGATTATTTTCTAAGGCGATATTATAACCATTTTGAGCATCTGAAGTCCCTTGTGCAAATGAATTACGGTCAAGTGGAGTAATAAGATTATTTTCGTTTAATTGACCTGCAGCAGCACGGTTAGCAATATCATTAGCATGTTGATAAGCACTATTATATGCATCTTGATATACTCGTGATTGTTTGCTTAAATCAGGTTTAGTAATTCCACTTGCTCCGGCTTTACTCCCATCAACGGTAGCATTATAGGCATCGATTTGATTTTGATTTTGACCTTGATAGTTAATTCCTTGGGTAGGATGTTGTTGAGCATATTGAGCTCCAGTATTTTTATCTTGGGCGGCTTTGACACCAGCTCGATATGATGGATCAGTATTAGATTGATCAACTGGATTAGCATTGTAACCCTTTTGAGCTTGTTGATAACCATATTGATCAGCTGATTGTTCTGCCGGCGTACTTTCAGTTGGTTTATTATTTTGCCCGCTTAAGAATTGATTAGCACCATTTGAAGCAGCTGTTTTAGCTTTTGCTTGAGCTACATTAAAGGCATTTACATAATTTTGGTTGCTAGTTTTTGTAGTATCCATACTACCATTACCGCCATTAGCATAGCCATCTTTAGCACCTTGATAGGTCATATCAGCATTGGAATTACCTTGATATTTACTATCATTAGCTGGATTAGCTTGCGCAGCATCAGAACTAGCATTTTGATTATTATTATTATTATTGTTAATAGCAGCTTGTTGTCCCGGAGTTAAAGCTGCACCATTTTTTTGTGCCTGTTGGGCTTGATTGTAAGCATTATTATAAGCATTTTGATAAATAGGTGACTGCTTATCAAAATCGCTTGGCTTAGGTGAATTATTAGCTTGGGCATTATTACCAGCGACTGTGGCTGCATATGCTTGCTTTTGAGCAGGACTACCATTGTAGGCATCCCCTTGATTAGGATTATTTTGTGCATCCTGAACACCCTTAGCAACATCATTGCAAATACCATTAAATTGATAGTTATACATCTTTTGATACAAAGGTGGTTGTGAACTAACATCACTAGCTTGATGTTTTGTATTATAATCATTCAAAGCTTGATTATAAGCATTGAAACCAGCTTGATATGAATTTGCTTGGCCGTTAACACTAGCATTTTGATTTTGTGCAGCTAACTTAGAACCATTCATGGCATTAGTTTCTTCATTGTAGCCCGCATTGTAAGCAATGTTTTCTGGATCGTTATCACCGGCATTAGGATTTGGTAGATTCTTATTGCCATCAAGTGCATTTTGAAAACCATTCATTGCAAATGTGAAAGCTTGATTATAGTTATTTTTATAACTATTAGTTTGACTATTGTCTGCTTGATTGTAACCATTTTTATCAAATGCATTAGCACCATCAATGTATCCTTGAGCATCGGCTTTAGCTCTAGCATAACCTTTAATAAATGAACTTGGATCGGCAATATTATTGAATGATCCATTAACGACATCATAATTGCTAGCTTGTAGATTTTGCAAAATAGAATTTACATTCGATTGATCGTTTAATCCTAGATTAGGATTCTTGCCATACAAATTATAGCCGGCAGTTACACTATCATAAGCATTAGTGTAATCAGGATCTTTTTGATACATAGTAGAACTTTTATCACTAGTTTGATTAGATAAATCATCTAATGCATTATCAGTTCCTTGGTTGGAGCTATCAATAGATCCAGCTGATAGTACCGAATTATTCTCACTTAAATTACCATCGCTGGTTTGATTACGACCTTCAACACTAGAAGTATACTTATTATTAGCTATCACTTCATTGACACCACTAACACCATAACGAAGTCTAACTCCATAAGTGTTATAAGATGGGCTACCAGCGGGTAAAGTAAAGCTAATAGGGATTAAATCATTTTTACCATTAATTTGAACTTGTTGATTGTACTTATCCTTATCAAGACTAGAGAAACTATTACCAATAGATGGATTCCCAATAGTTTGCATATCTGTATATTGGGGAATGCTTTGTCCATCAGAGTTACCGGCAACATATTGAATATATACAGGACCAGCAGTTGAACTATATTGAGCAACTCTAGCGTAACCATTAATTACGGTATTACCACTTAAATTTTTGGTTACATAGATTGGTCCAACAAAATATGCCGATGGAACCGCAGCTATATATAGTGACTGAGTATTGATATTTCCAGTCGTTTTCTTACCATTTTGGTCAGTACCAGTATAATTTCCGCTTGAATCCATATTGAAGTCATAATACCAAGTATCATTAGGTTTAGCGGGATCAGTATAGGCACGAACAGTGTACCCATTAATACCAGCAGTAGAGAATGAACTATTATTATTAGAATTTCTTAATAGATTAACATTCCTATTGCCAACATCATATACATTAAGTTGATTCCCATTAATTAGGTTAACAACTCCATTAGTGTTACTACCATCAACAGTTAAAGTTCCACCACTGTTAATATTCATAACAGAATTATTATTAATTAAACCAGCTGAGTTATTGTTTGTTCCAGCAACTTTAACATTCAAATTACCACCATTAAGAACATCAATAGAACCATTTGAATAAATTAATACATTTTTTCCATTGGCAAACTCCCCATATGCTTCTGCATTAATGGTTCCGCCATTAATATTAATATTACCATTGCTATGAATACCTGAAACATATTGACCATATTTGGTTTCGGGATAAACATTTAGAGTAGCACCTTTATTGACATTAAGTGATGAATCAGCATTTTGAATATCAATACCATAATTATTAACATTATCTGGACTATTTTGACCTTGAGCAGCACCAGTAGGCATTAGAGTCATTGTAGAATTTTGGCCTAATGTTAAATTACCCCTAATTTGAAGAGTTGTTCCACCAGTTTGTTGAGCAGTATTTACGAAATACTTAGCACCAGCTCCTAAAATCATATTATTAATTTGCACTCCTGGTTGATAGTTACCACCATTACCATAGATATTATCAGTTTGAGTTGCCATTGAATTGAATGGTGAAGTATAAGTATCAACATCATCTTGATTAACACTTCCGTTAACGTATACATCACTATAATATGAAGAAACCAACTTAGACCCAATATAATTAATATTAGAGTAAGTTATAGAATAGGTGTTTGCGTTATTATCATTACCAGTGTTATCAAAAGCAAATGGTCCATAATAACTGGCACCATAAATAGTCTGAAAATTATGGATATTCAATTTAGTGTTAGGATTATTGGGCCAAAAAGTATAATTAGTATCAGTTTGATCTAACATATGATTTTGACCATCGATATCTAAATTAGTAGAATTAATATTTTTAACAGCTGTTAATGCAAACTTGTCATAATTCATATAAGCAATATCGTTAACTAGTTTCAATGAATTAACGTTAGCCATATCATTTTTGAACACGTTATCCATTTGAACGGCATTACCAATATAAACCGTTCCGTTTTGAGTTTGGTTAGCAGCATCATTATATCCACTTTGATAATATGCCGAATTATTGGTTCCTGAATAATTATTAACAGTCGTATTTGTTCCGGATTGTGTTTGACTAATTTGTTTATTTACGGCTGCTTGAGCACCTAAATAAGCTTGATCATATGGATTAGTTGAACCTGAACTAGGTTGATAGAATGACTTCATGGTATTTGAACCATTAGTTCCATTCCATTTACCAGCTTTAGCATCTTCAGCACCTTTATTAGCTAAAAAGTAATTAATTCCATATTGATAAGCTAGTGCATAACCTGAATTATTATTATAATTTTGTTGTTGATTATATTGATTTTGTTGACTAACAATTGCATTATCATCAGGTTTAGCAACCTGGACAACTGCAGAATTGCTAGTATGAACACTAACATTACCCTTGGAATTGAATTTATCGTTTAGGTAATCACTATAAGATTTAACATTATCTCGATTTTGTTGTGGAGTATCATTTTGACTTTTATTATTATCTGCTAACCATTGTTGATAATTTGTGTAATCTTGATTACTAGTTCCTTCATTTTGTGTCACATTATTGTAATCAGATTTAGCATTATTAGCACCATTATAGGCAGCTTCATAATAATTTTTACTTGAAGTATCAGTTTGTAATGATGAATTATCACCTTTACCATTATAGGCATCTGAAGCTCCAGAATTCATAACATCTCGATAATTATTATATTGATTTACTCCAGATTGATAATTTGAATTGATCTTATTATTGTTTGACGCAGGATTATTCGTATTATTTTTATTCTGGCTTTGAACAATATTCTTATCACTATTCATTGAGTCCTTAAATCCCTGACTAGCGGAATTATAAGCATTATTATAATCGGAGCTGGTATTAGTATTATCTTTAACACCATTTTGCCAATCTTTTATACCTTTATCATTGTTACTTGTACTTTGATTTTGTTGAACAGCATTAGTATAAACTTTATTTTGAGTAGATGGATTAGTCTGAGCACCTTGCATAGAAGTAAGATTGCTTTGTTGTAACTGGGCACTAGAAATTGGTTGCCTTTGTCTAGGATTGAAAGTTACTTCATTAGAATTACTTTGGTCACCATTTTGATTCTTTGATGAAATATTTTCAGTATTATTAGAATTTTGATTATTATTAGGTTCATATTGAATAACATTATTAGAATCTTTATCATCAGCCTTAACATTCATACTACTACTAGCGAAAACTGATGCACCAAAGAATGCAAATGATGCAATTGAAGCAACAACCCAGTGCTTCTTAACCTTTTTCATAATCTTTTTGTCATTGGATTTACGAAATTGTTTTTTGTTGTATTGCATTTAAAGCATCCCCATCCAGAATTATTTCAACAATAATTAATATGTACATAATTATTTTCTACAAGTAAATAATAATTCTAAACTAATATAACTATCAAAGATTTTGCTTAAAAAAAAAGAGCTCAAATTTTAGTAATTTTGAGCTCTTTTACTATTTAATTGTCACCGATATTACAGTAATCGAACGAATTAAAATATATAAAATCATAAATATAGTTAATTCCCGATAATTCTGCATCAAACTTTTCTTAAGTTGATTAAACCAATTATTAAAATAACCTTTTTTATCGTTATCATTATCAATCACATCAAAACTAATCTTAGTCAAATAATAAGCAAGCATTAAATGAGTAATTGTAAATATTAATTCCACAACTAAACCGATAATATTTAGTCTTGGTAATGTATAGTATGCTTGCACTAAAATTTGTCCTGCTGTCATGAGCATGAATATATTAGGTAATAAAGTTAATTTACGCGATGGAACTAAACTAAAAGCTACATATAATATGACAATAATTATTAAAGAAATTAAAGACCAAATATAATCACCTAGATTAGTAAACAAGAACGTAACATCAATATCTTTGATTCCATCATAGTGATATTGAATAAAGCCGGCATATACAGCAAACACAAAAAAGATTACTGCAAATAGCCAACCCTTAATTGACATTTTTAACTTACTTTTCATAAGACCACCCTTTTGAAAGTAATTTTACCTTAAATTTTATTTGAATGAAAATCATTATGAATTTTTTCTTTTAATAGTAATGACCAAGTATTTTCATCATGAAAGCCATCTAATAATAATTCGTTTTCTCTTAAGACACCATCTAAATGAAAATTACATTTTTTAGCAACATTGTTACTAGCATTATTTTCAACCGCTGCATTAATAATGATTTTGTTTAAATCATAATGATTAAATCCAATATCTAACATCCCGATTACACAACGATGAATAATTCCATAACCCGTAAAATCTTTGCCTAACCAATATCCAATATCCGCGGTATGACGGTTTTCATCAAAGCCATTAAAACTGATAGTACCAGCAATATCTCCGTGATATTTAATAACTACTATTAAGGATTTATTATTTTGATAATCTATTAATGAATTAGATAAAAAGATTTGTTCATCTTTAACCGTCTGCATATGTTTAACCCAAGGCAACCATTTCATAATTCGATTCCGGTCTTGATCAATTAAATTAAACAAAGCTTTCGCATCATGATCAATATCAGGTAATGATAATTCAATCTCATCGTCAATTTTACATGGAAACATACAAATCACCACTTTTTATTAATATACAACTCTTCTAACATAATGATTAAAACGTGAGCTCCAATGTGGATCATTTAATGATGAAATCCCGACACCACCAGTATCAGCGGAAGGAGAATCATGAATAAATAAACCATTACCTAAATAAAAGGCAACATGACAGAATTTCCCTTCTGATTTGTCATCAAAGAAGAAAATATCACCACGTTTCATATGCTTATAATTAACATGGCTTCCCATGTTTTTTAAAGTATATGTTGATGCACTTGACATTGCACCTAAGCGAACCCCAGCTTTGGAATACATATAATGAACAAATGAAGAGCAATCAAATTGGTGCATACGTACACTTGATACTGTACGACCTTTTCCCCATGCATAAGGTGATTTGCCATAAAGCTTATAACCGGCTTTAAAAGCAGTTTCAATTTTTTTATTCGAACCACTTAGTCCAGCCAAATTAAATTCTAAATATTTACCCCTAATATAATAGTTTCTACCATTATAATTAAAACGATAATACCCTTTACGTAAATTAGTTTCAGCACGGCCATTCACTTTAACTTCTTGGTTAAAGATACCTAATGAACTAGTGGAACCAATTTTTTTAGCCCCAGCAGTTTCATAAGGCTTGTTATAAAGTGCTGCATCGTCTTTCACTACTTTCATTGAGTAGTCCATATTACCAAAGCCAGTTACATACTGAGTAAAAGCATTCTGATTAATCCAGCCCTTGTTAGTCTTAACGTAGGTAATTCCACCACTGCTTTGCGCAATACGAGTTAATTTGAACTTCTTACCTTTATCATACTTAGCAGAACTTAATCGATATTTCGAATTAGGTTCTTTATAAAAATGAAATTTAGTGCGATATAAAGTTTTGGCTTCATTATAAGTACTTTGTTGAGTTGTTTGAGCATTATCATCCGCATGTGCAGAAATATTATTTATGCCTAAATATAAACCTGATACTGCCGTGGCTAATGATATCCACTTAAGAACATTATTCTTCATTAAAAATTATTCTCCTATACTTGAATTAATACTTTTAATCATTTTAGCTTGATCTCTTGATCCACTATTATCGTGTAAAGTTGTTACAATAATACGATCACGATTATGTAATTTACTAGTACTTACTAAACAATAACCAGCTAAAGGTGTGTAACCCGTTTTTAAGCCATCAACATGCAATGCATGATCATAACTATAGCCACCCTTTAACAATTCGTTCTCATTTTTCATTTTTTGGCTACCCATATAAGCAATCCGATGCTTAGCATCATTAACAATATTAGGATATAAATCTAATAACTTAGCTGCGATATTGGTAATTGCTCTAGCACTTACTCGATTATAATCACGATATTTACCATAGCGAATTCCATATCGATATAAGTCATTATTTTCTAAACCTGATGCCGAAACAAAATGAGCTTGGTTTTGAAGATGCCATTGTTTAGCTTGATAATTCATTAAATGAATAAATTTATTATTCGAACCACTCACCCATTTACCTAAAGTAATGGCCGATGCATTTGATGAAGCAATTAAACTGGCACGATACAAAGTCTTAACGGTATACTTTCTTCCCGCAACTAATCGAACGTTTCCTAAGTCAGAACTTTTGCTCATACGACTCAAGTTATTAGAAATTTTTACCCGTTGATTCCAGCCATTATGTTCATGCTGTACTTTATTAATTGCCAAATATAAGGTCATTAATTTGGTAGTTGAAGCAATTGCATAACGTTTACTAGCATTTTTTGTATAAAGAAATTTATGATTATTTAAATCCATTGCTGCTGCAGCCCTAGCATGATTAGACATTGATGTCTTAAAATCAGCATTCGCAATTATTGGATTAAAAAAAGTCATAAAAAATATGATAACCATTAAGATTACCGGCGTCTTTTGTAAAATTTTATTATTAATTTTTACACCCCCAATATTATATATTAATATTTTTCATGTAAAAAGTTAACCTTATATTATAAACAAATAAAAAAGCCATTATAAAATGACTTTTTTAAGACTATTTTTTATCGCCATCTTTAAGGATTTTCTTTAAAGTAGCAATTTGACCATATTCATTAGCTTTGTTCATTGGTGCCACAATTAAATTGCTATCGGATTTAGCAACCTCACCAAATGCATTAATTGATTGATTTTCAAAGTATTTTTCATCAGCATTTTTCAATCCATCTTGAACTGTATCGATTCGATATTTTTCAGCATCTGCCTTTAATTTAGTAGCTTTGGCATTGGCATTAGCAGTGGCAATCAAAGCTTCATTTTGTGCTTTCGTTCTTAATTGGATGGATTGAGCATCACCTTGTGCCTTAGAAATCTCAGCTTGACGCTCACGATCAGCAGTTAACTGCTTATCCATTGCTTCTTGAATAGCTGCTGATGGAGTTAATTCATCAATATTAATTCGATCAACATTAACTCCATAAGTATTGGTCAAATCACCGATTGCTTCAGCTAAATCTTGGTTAATCTTAGCGGTTGAACCTAACACTTCATTTAATTCCATACGACCAATAATATCTCTTAAATGACCGCGAACTAATTGCGACATTGATTCAACTGAATCCGTATTTTCGTATTGATATTTAACCGAGTTAGTAACGTGATAATTTAAAGTTACACTGGCGGATACTTCAGCATTATCTTTCGTGATGATTGAATAGCGAGGTAACAACTTAGGTTGCATTGCTAAACTAACACTTCTGATTTTTTGAACAAATGGAATGTAAAAATGTAATCCTGAGTGAATTGTTTTACGATATTTACCCCAATTTTCAACTAGTCCTTCATAGTTTTGTCTAACAACTTTAATTCCAAATGGCATAATTAAATTCCTTCTTCCTTAACTTTTTTTAAATATAAAATATTTCCATTATTACCAATAACTTCATATGAAGCATTTTGATTGAGTTCTTTTTCATTAATTAAATCATAGCGATAATAAATTCCATCCATCATTACGAGATGATTATTGCCATTGACATTCTTACCATCAACACGTTTACCAACAAATTGACGCTGCTCAAAGTTACCCGTTTTTAAAGTATCCTGTAGCAAATTAGTTATGTATTCTTCAACACTAGTATGCGCAGTATTAGCTGATTTTTTAACCTGATCAGCTAACATGCCATCTAGCTTGATTGTAACTTTCATCTTCACACCTCCTACACTGAATTATTTCAAATTATAAAAGTTTTAATTAAATAAGCAATAGGTTTAGCTAAAATTTATCAATAAATTAAAACTTGCATTTTTAAATGAATGCCATAAAATAAGAAGAAAATATAGAGGTGATTTCATTTGTCATGGCAAAGTGATTGGGCATACAACAAATATTGGGTAATGGCACGTTCTCAACAAGCTTATAATGAAATTCGAAATTTAGCTAAAAATAATCAATGGACGAAAGAAAAAGAACATAAATATGAACAAATTGTGATTGATTTAGAAAATATCACTCCAACTAGAGCTACGTTGGTGACTGCTTATCAACATGTTTGGGGATATTTTAAAAAAATTGCAAATGATGACGAAAAGAAAACATATCTAAAATATTTGGATGCATTATCTCCGAAAAGTGACCAGCTAGGACCTTTTTTAGCCGATTTAACCGATAAGTATGAAGTTAAATATTTACAAAAGTCTAGAATAATTCTTGAAATCAAGAAATCTTAATGTATTTTAAGCGGTCCCAAATATATTAAAAATTTACAAAGTGAGGATTTATATTTATAATGTAATAAAATCTGTGTTATAAAAGATTCATGTTAAGATTATGTTTACTAGATTAATCGAAAGGAATTTATTTAATGAAATTTCAAAAGACAATTATTGGTTCAGTTGCTGTGCTACTTATCGCAATTGGCGGTGGTGTCGCATTCAATAACTTATCAGATAATAACACTGATAAAGCTGACACCCTACCAGTTTCTTCCGATAACTTAATGAAACGAATTGCTGAAAATGATAGCTATCAAAAAGCAAAACAAAATCACAAAGTACAAAAAAATGACGATACTTATGATAATGTCGCTGATCAAAATGGTGATGATGTGAATAAGCATCCGATTTATAAGCCAATCACTCGTGACTATTTAGGAAATTGGTATAAAGGACAAAATGCTAAGATGATTATTCAAAATAGTATGTTTATGGCTGATCATCCTAGCGATCCAGTTGCTGGAATGCCACCCTTGAATATGGAACGTTACGGCAAAACCAATGCCATCTTTATTAGATCAGTATACAAAATTAATACTTACTGGCCTGCTAAGGTAATCTATAATGGTCAAACTTACAAAACCATGATTACTAGTAATGCCCCTAAATTTAATCATTTCAAATTCTATACTAGCGTAAAAACTAAATCACCAATTCCTGATTATGTATCAAAACAAAGTCACGTTGACTTGGTAGGTAAAAATGAAATTAATTTAGATCAATTAAATAATGAACAATAATAAAAATGGCGTTATCCAATTATGTGGGTAACACCATTTTTTTGTATTAATCTTCTTCTTTGTGTTGTGAAATAGGTTTATTATCTGAGGCAGTTTTAACAATCTTCAAATTATCGCCATCTTTTTTAACAGTAGCGGTCCATCTGAATACTTCCGTATTTGTTGAATCATCACTGTAGAAAACATACTTAACATTGTAATTAATAATTGAGGTTCCATCATGACCTGGTGTAATAGATTGAATATCGTTGGTCAAATCAACACTATTAATATCATCATTTTTATGTTGAGTTTTACCCCAATCGTAAAGTTGATTGTATGAATTATTGTCTGATCCACCAACAAAATCATCATCTAAATCGTCAGCATCACCATCACTAACAATATTTTGTAAATTATTAGATACATCGTCTAATAAGTTTTGAGTATCATCTTTAGATACACTACCTGGATAAGTAACATCAACGGTGGACTCATTATCATCTGAAGTTACCTTAGTTGGATTAGAATCAATATTACCGTATTTAGCAGTTACAACCATATTAGATGAATATGGCATTTCTGGAACAGCATAGTTCCCGCTATCGTCAACAGTTCCTTGACGTTTACCATTAATGTAAATAACTGATTTAGGTGCAGCTGACACCTTAAATTTGATCGTTTTTAATACTAAGTTTACCGAATCAGCATTATCACTTAAGTAATATTTACCATCATTAGAAATTTTCTTACCATTAACTTGACCGGTTGCTTTTAATTCATATTGACCTGGAAAAATAGGGCCAATCTTCTTTTGATAATCACTACTATTAGAAGTAAGAATATGTTTACCATCTAATTCAATTTTGGCATTATCACGATTAGTGTAAACAGTTGGATAAACTGTCTTGGCCTTAATTTGGTAACGAGGAAAAATTAAAAATTGATGGCCATTTTGTTTATATTCAAACTTGTCACCACTAGTTTCACCACCATCCATTAGCTGAGACTTAAATTCAAACAATTTTTCTTTATTGTCATTAAAGTAATTAGATAATGGTGTTAATGAATCACTATTCATTGTGTAACTAGGATCATTAGTATAGAAGTATTTAGTAACATCATTTTGATCTTGCATTCCATCAACAATTCGATTCATCGTAGCACTTTTAGAATAATAATTTTGGCCAAATAGGTAACCACCACCTAAGACGATTACCAAAATTGCAATGATAGAAAGCTTCAATTTAGGATGCTTCATCTTGTGTTGTGGTGATTTTCTTTGAATAGCGTTTTGATTATTAAACTGACTATTATTTGATTGATTAGCATCATTTTGTGATGAATTATTATTAACTGTGTCATTATTTGTATCAATGTTTTTTAAATTAAAACCACAGTTTTGACAAAATTCATCAGATGCTTGAATGGGATGTCCACAATTGGGACAAAATAATTTCTTAGGCATGGAAAGATCCTCTCTTAATCTTAACTAAATAGTTTAAAAATAATTAAAACCGCCAATAAGTCGGCAATAATCGTTCCTAATACCATATAAATTTCATCAATTTTACTGTTAGAATGTTCGAACAGAATTAATGATAAGCCAATATTATATGCAACAGGAATAATTAGTGTAATAAATAAGAAAACTAAGGCATAAGCTAAATAACTTGATGAAACTAAAACTAGTATAGATAGAAGTAAATCTATAATAATTATGTAGTTAGTAACATTAGATAGCTTATTAAGATATTCAAAAAAGCCAATTTTATTTTTAGATGAGAACTTTTTAGCAAGAAAACCGATTAAAATCCAAACAATAATCAAGATTAATACAGTTATCAAACAGTCGAAATAACTAACATTATCACTAATGTTATTACCTAAAACAGAACCAAAAGTGTCTCCTAAAAGTGAAGAGATAGTCATAAAGCTATGATACATGGTAAATGCAATTAAAATAGCTGAAACAATAAATGAAGTTAGTCCGTAATATGTATGACTTTCCTTAACTTCTTCACTAGGTTTTTTAATGGTTTTCATAAACCAACTAAAGTAACCATTTGAGTATTTTTTCATACTCTCAACATTTTGATTAATGTTGTCCTGTGTATTGTTTTGTTTTGATTGATTATTCATTTGATTATTTTGATCATTAATAAATGAATATCCACAATTAGTACAAAACTTAGAATTTGAATCAACAGATGCTCCACATTTAGGGCATTTTTTCATAAAATAACTCCTCCAATAATAATTTAAATATAAGATTGCACTAATTATAATAACACTATTTTATCAATGTTAGAAATTCATTCTAATATTAATGCTTAAAACTAGTATAATTACATATTTATCATATTAGAAAATACTTAAAATTATTAAAAGAATTGACTTTTAAAAATTTTACTGATATATTTCTATATATTAAATATTCAAGTAAATTAAAGGCAATGATAAAGCAAAGTAATAATTTGATTTTATTTAGAGAGTCTCAGTATTCTGAAAAGAGATATAAATTAAGTTATGAAAGTATCTTTTGAGCTATATACCGAAATCGTTGAGAGTAACGTATATTGGGTACACCCATTAAAGTGTTAGCGTATGTTAGTACGTGAAGTGGCTATTTTTAGCAATCAAGGTGGTACCGTGTGTCTAAAGCACCCTTAGTTTTTTATACTAAGGGTGCTTTTTTTATTGTTTTTAAAAAGATTGGAGATGATGGTTATGAAAGTGAGTAAATAAAAAATCGCAAGTAACTTATTTACAATATAATTTGGAGGAGAAAACATGCAAGATGAAATTAAAGATCTCAATAATAAACCATTGTCCATCAAACAATATTTAGTTGTAGGATCAATGTTATTTGCCCTATTTTTTGGTGCAGGTAACTTAATTTTTCCAATTCATTTAGGTCAATTAGCTGGTGCTAATTGGATTCCTGCGGCAGCTGGGTTTCTAATATCTGGGGTGATTTTGCCATTACTATCAGTTTTAGCAATTAGTATTACCCGTTCAAAAGGGGTTTTTGATATCGCAAAACCATTAGGTACTGGTTTTGCAATTATATTCTTGGTGATGGTTCACGCAACTTTGGGCCCATTATTTGCTACGCCTAGAACCGCAAGCGTTAACTTTACCGTTGGAATTAAACCATTCATCCCTGACCAATACGTTCAATTAGCAATGATTATTTTTACTGGTATTTTCTTTATTGCAACATTCTTATTAGCATACAAAACAACCAGCATTTTAGATAGTTTAGGAAAAATTTTAAATCCATTATTTTTAGCACTACTATTTATTGCATTTTTATTAGCCTTTTTACATCCAATGGGCAATGCCGCTAGTCAATCAATCTCATCTACTTATCAACATGCATCATTCTTCAATGGATTTTTGGAAGGTTATAATACAATGGATGCTTTAGCTGGATTAGCCTTTGGAGTTGCCGTTGTTAGTGCAGTTAATGTCTTAGGCAAAACAAATCCTAAATCAAATGCCAACGCAACTGCAAAAGCCGGCTTCATTTCAGAATCATTAGTTGGAATTATTTATATTGTATTAATTTGGATCGGTGCAACTTCACTAAATTTATTTAAGATTAGTAATGATAATGGTGGAACTACTTTTAATCAATTTATGGGACATTATTTAGGTTCAACTGGACATGCTTTACTGGCCACTTTAATGACTTTAACTTGTATTACCACTGCAGTTGGTTTGGCCTCAGCTTTTGCACAAGATTTTCATCAACATTTTCCAAAATTCAGTTATCATCAATGGTTAGGGCTAAATTGTATTATTTCATTTGTGGTTGCTAATGCTGGATTAAACTTAATTGTTACCTGGTCAACGCCAGTATTAATGTTATTATATCCATTCGCAATTACATTAATTTTATTATCAATTTTTTCCCCATTATTTAAAAGAAATAAAATTGTTTATATAACGACCATTATTTTTATAACGATACCTGCATTCTTTGATATGTTAGTTTCAATGCCACCGATGATTAGTAATTTAACCGTTATTCAATCATTAATTAAAATTGAACAAGGTATTTTACCATTTGCAAATATTAAAATGGACTGGATTCTTCCCGGAATTGTTGGTGCAATCATTGGATTAATCATTTATAAATATAAAAAGTAAAAAATAAGCAACTCAAAGTTAATTGAGTTGCTTATTTTTTATGGGGGATTGTATATATGAAATATCTTGTTTTCTAATCAATTATGGATTTAACCATTTGAAAGTTTTTGGTTTCCAAATATGACCACCCTTTAATTTCAATTCATAACGACCAATCATAATTGTATTATTTTCATTCAAACTTGTTGGATCCATTAAAATCTGTTGTCTTAGCATAGTCATATAACCTTCTTTCTTAATTGATTGTCATTAATATAACAATGAAAACTTAAAATTATCTTAAATGAAAAAAGAAATTACTAAACTTAGTAATTTCTTTTTGGCCTTTCATATTAGAAGTTAACTGATGGAGCTTTTTGGGCACTTTCATCAGCTTGGAAGTAATTAGCCTTCTTGTGGTTAGTAATACTTGCAACTAATGAACCAGGGAATTTAACTAGTTTATTGTTATATTCACGAGCAGTCTTATTATAACGATTACGTTCCACACTAATGCGGTTTTCACTCCCTTCTAGTTGTACCATCAAAGTTTGCATATTACTATTAGATTCTAATTTTGGATATGCTTCACGAATTGAACCAACCATGACATTTAAAGCACGATCTTGCCCACTTAAAGCATTAACTTTGTCAGAACTATTGTTAGCATTGTTATACTTAGATTTTGAATTATAGTATTCAGTTCTAGCCTTACTAATGTCACCATAAACTTGTTTTTCTTGTTTTTGTTGGCCCTTTACAGCATTCATTAAGTTAGGAATTAAGTCAGCACGACGTTGTAAAACGGTTTGAACTTGTGCCAATTGTTCCTCTACGCCTTGTTCACTGGTTGACATGCTATTGGAAGATTTAATAAAACCACCAATCATTCCAATTAGTACAACACCAACTACGACTAGTGTAATAAACCAGCCACGTTTATAAAATGGTTTGTTTTCAATCATTTTTTATATTCTCCTTATTCTTTACAAATTATTAAATATCGGATCCTCCACCACCGAAGTCTCCGCCGCCTCCGGAATCACTAAAGCCACCAGAGTCGCCACCACCAAAGCTACCAAAATCACTACCGCTAGACCTAGAACCACCAGATCCTAGTAAACTACCGATTAATGCACCAGTCCAGAAACCATTATCGCCGCCTCCAGAGCCACCACCGTAATGATTATGATGGTTATTGTCATCATTATTATTCTTCTTCAGATAGTAGATAATTACACCAACTATTCCTAATAAAATAAATAATAATACCCAAGTAGTATACTTTTTACGTTGGTTAGCTTGCATGGTTGCCTTGGCGTCTTTTACTGATTTGTTAGCGTATTCTTTACTGACAATTGAAGCAACATCTTGAAAAGTCTGTTGAAGTCCATTGTCAACTTCTGAAGAATTGCTAGACTTCAATAAAGACTTATTATTTTGTAGAATTTGATTAGTTTTACCATCAGGTAAGATTCCTTCAACTCCATAACCTGTACTAATTCTAACATTATTTTTACCCCCATTTTGGGCAAATAAAATTAAAGTTCCATTATCCAGGCCTTTTTTACCAAATTTCCAGCGATCATTTTCCAAAAGTTTATCAGCATAATCTGCAATAGATAAATCTCCAGTTGACTTTACCGTCATTACAACAATTTGTGGTTTCGTTTCCGTTTGTTGATATTTTTTATCCTGATTTAGAATAATTTGTTTAGTATTATCAGATAAAATATTAGCATAATCTTCAATCACATACTCCGAATTAGGTGTTGGATTGGTCGATTCAGCATTTGCATTTAATTTACCCATTAATAAAATTAATGAAAAAATAGGAATTAATAGATAAAATATTCTTTTAAAATACTTCGTAAATCTCCCCCCTATAAACTCTTTATAAGAGCATATTAATTGATTGTAATATAATAGTAAAGAAATATTTAACTAAAAATTTGAAAAAAATCCTTTTTTAGACTATTTTTGAGTTAAGGATTTAATTAAAGAAGGCATAAAATATGTATAAATATATTTCAATTATTTTTAGAACAATTAGTGTTATTTTAGGATTATTAGCTGGAACCATTATTGGGCTTGATATTATTCCTATCGAGCCAATTAGTCAGTTACCTCTTAACTTTGTTATTTATGATATTATAGGTGTAATTACTGTTATATTATTAATTATTCAAATTGTAGCAGCTTTCTTCATTCAAAATACCAAGTTTGATGCAATTTTATCAATTACATCAATTATAATGATTATGATTTTATGGATATTAAATCCAGAAACTAAGTTCCCTTATGTATGTGGAGTCATTTCAAGTATTTCATTAATTCTTGGCAATATCAGGAACAACGTCTACAATTTGCAAAATTAATTTATCCTTTTTTTATAATTTAAATCGTTATATCATAAGATATATAATTTACATCAGGAGTTGTTACAGATGGAAGCTATCAAATTGGGGAAGGCCAAAACCCAACAAATTACCCAATTTATTAACTTTGGCAATCAAAATTATGACAATGACAATCAAAAACAAGCAATTGAATTTTATAGTAATGCAATTGCAATTTACCCTGCTAACTTAAAAACAAATGAAGAAATAAATGGAGATATTCCTGATCGTAATGAAATTTTAACTAAATTAGGGATGCTATTTACTAAATATGGTACTCAACTTGATCCAACTGGTGTCCATTTATTTAAACAATCATTAATTTACGCACCAGATGATGTTGAAGCCAACTACTATCTAGGAAAAATCCTATTTAATAATGGTAACATCTACGAAGCTAATTTATATTTGAATAAGGTCATTGATAATATTGATGAAAATGATAAATTATATAATTCAACTAAAAAAGCTTTAGAAGAAATTAATAATCAAGATGAAAAAGATCTACCTATTTTTGCAACTGACTTTATCATTGGACAAGCTTTATCCCACACAATGTTAACCAGTCCAATTGGAACCTTTGTTAAAATGAGTTTTGATAAAATTGAAAATAAATACAATGATAGTGTTCAGCTATTTCCAACTGATCAGACTGTTAAAAAATTAAATAAAATTCGTGACTTTAATTCTAATCATGGCTTTAAGCAAGCTCCCTTTGAAGAGTTTTTACCAGCAAACCTACCATTATTTGAAGTAAAAAATAATCTATCATTATTTATCGATGAAAATTATACCTTAATTAATCAAGGTGCTGAAATCTATGATGTTTGTGGAATTAACGTCCCACCAGAATTATCATTTAATTTTTACAAACTAGTTAATAATGATACCGGAACAATTGCTTATCTATTACTAACAGGTAAAAGTCCATTAGAAATCAAAGATGAACAGTTAAGAACATCTGATGATTTTGATTATC
Source organism: Apilactobacillus apisilvae (assembly GCF_023380225.1). Taxonomy (NCBI): domain Bacteria; kingdom Bacillati; phylum Bacillota; class Bacilli; order Lactobacillales; family Lactobacillaceae; genus Apilactobacillus; species Apilactobacillus apisilvae. The sequence continues at coordinate 1,296,582 of NZ_CP093362.1, read as the reverse complement.
AAGAAACTATTTTTGATGATTATAAAACTAATGTTTCATATGATACTGAAACAATTAAAGTATTTATGTTAGCGGTAGCGAAGGATTATTTCAACGATACAGTAACTAAAGATAATATTGAAAAAACTAAAGTTTGGGGTATTAAAGATGCCGGTTTTGAACAAACTTTTGATAAAAATGATGATTTTACTTTAGATGATTCGAGATTAGAGATTTTAATTGAAACCAATATTGAAAAATAAAAAGTCGATTCGAAAGAATCGGCTTTTTGTGTTTTATCGATTGTAATGATGATAACTACGATGGTAATTATGCGTATTATAACTACCATAGTTACGGGCATAATGATGATTATTCTTATAAGAACGGTTGTTATTACTAAAGTTAGGTGCACCTTGAGGTGTTGGAACCGTCATACTTTTATCAATTTTAGATCTACCTGTAGCGTAATCAAATTTAACTCCTGGTTGAACATTATATAAATAAATATTGAAGTTCAAAGTTTCATCAGTAGAAAGTGCTTGCATGTGAACTCCACTCGCCATTAAATTATTTCCTTTAAAAATTGGGGTAACTTTATAAATAACTTTCTTCCCCTCTTTTAAAGCATCTCGAACTTTAGTTTCGTAAATAGTTTGTACTTTTTGATTACTAAAGGCACTTTGCGTAAATAAATTCTTAATGTTGTTCTGGTCACCAGATTTTAAACCAGGTTTGTAACTACCATCTAAACTAATGCCTCCAGAAATACTATAGGCAATTTCATGGCCACGATTAATTATAGCTGAACCATCAACAAATTTTTGATGCCAAGCTGTTGGTTGAACAGTTTGTGAGCTTCTTAGGCTACCACTAGCTAAATTACGATGTTCTAAGTAAGCAATGTTACCAGTAGAAGTCCGATTCAAATTGTCTAAATCAGCATAAACAACATGATTATATTTCCAATCAGTTGTTTTTAAATTGGATTTATTATTATTAATTTCAATATAAGATTGATCGCCAGATTTGTATTCTAGCTGATCTAGTTTCTGATCAACTGTGTTATCATTCTTGCTTTCAATATTAATATTGTTGTCTTTTACTGTACTTTGGTTTTCTTCTTTTTTAGAACCACAACCTGTTAGGAGTAATGCTAAAAATAAAGAACTAACGACTAATCGTTTAATTTTCATACTTTATCCATCCCTCTAAATTATCTATCAATAATATTAACATAATCGCTAATTAAAAAATAAAAAAGCTGGATTAAAAATCCAACTTTTCGATATTAAATATTAATCAACTTCAAATTTATCAGCGTAAGCTTTTTCTTCTTTCATCAAACGTTGTTTTTCCTTTTCATTAAACCAAGGAGAAACGGTGAAAGCTAAGACGTCATTAGCAACATAAACAGCACTATTAACAAACATTGCCAAAGTAGCTGATCCTTCTTTGTAAGTAATGAACCATAATACTAATTGAGCAAGTCCTGATGCTAACCACCAGAAGTATTGATTGTTGTAACGCATGAAGCAAATGATTCCAGCAGTTAAACAAACCGCAAAACTAAATGCATCATAGAATGGACGACCATCATCGGTTAATGTTTGAATGGCAAATCCAGAAACTACGAAAACAACAGCTGTAAATGCAATTGAGATAAACCAGCTTTTAGCGGTAAACTTACGAATCTTAGAAACCATGTTAACATTCCAGTTCTTACTTAATAATACTGGAATATCAAGTGTCAATATGTAAGCAATCTGTTCACCAATACTTAAATAATTCTTTGCAGTAAATCCAACAATAATAAAACAAATTCCGGATAAAATACCTAAAATACCATTTACAGATTTAGCTGCATTTATTGCAAGCACACATAGAACTCCTAAAGTAGTTCCAATAAAAGTTAAGATTGAAAGCCATGTAATTGGTGCATTTACCAATGTCATCACTTGGCAACCTAAACTAAAGAAAAATAAGTAGTAGTTTTGTTTTGGCCATCCCTTTAGTTGATGGGCTAAAAATTTAAAATAATTAGACAATGTATAATTTCTCCTCAATATTTTCAAATTCGGTTAAGAATTTTGAGGAGAACATACCTAGGATTCATCTATATATTGTGTTAATACATAGTGTTCTCTCAAAAAACAACACTATATATACTACCATGTAGAAATATTTTTGCAATCCAATCAAAATAAAATTAGAGCCTTCTGGACTAGATAAGACGGGCTCTAATTTAGCTTTAGAAAAATTTGATTAAATTTTAAATTGAATATTTTAATCTTCAAAATTGAATTTGGTACATTGCAAAAAGAATCTATATAGTGAGAATATAATACATATTGTAACAAAAACCATAATGTAAAAAGATACACTTAGATTAATATTTAGAAAATAAATAAACAAAGAAGTTGATAATAATATTAATGGAATATAGTAAATTAATTTAATTTTCCAATTACGACTTCCAATAGCATTAATATTTTTAAAAAAATATTGATTGAATTTGTCAAATTTAATACTTCCCTTAGTTGCATAATTCATAATAATTTCATAGATAATAACAATAGCTAGTAACCACAAAGAACTATACATACTTAAAAAGCTATAATATAAAATAATAAATATACTTAGTGGAACTACCATCAAAAAAATAAAGTACGAAAAAGTTTTCCAGTCAATTTTCATTAAACACCCCTACTTACTCTCCAATGAATAAAATAATTCCAAAATAACTACATAACATAAAGTAAACACTAAACTTCCCAGATGAAGAACACTAAATAATATGTTCATAACAAATAACAGTCCAACTAAGATTAATAAAGAAGCTGTTGGATGAGTTCTGGCATATGCATTAGGTCGCATTCCAAATCCATAGTAAAACATTTGCGCAATTTTACTATATGGATGATTTTTGCAATAAAAATATAGTGCCACAAAATAAGCAATAATTGCTATTAAACTAAGTAACCAACCAATAAACACTTCAACAATTCCAGCAATCAAAAATGCTGGTAAAACTAAAATGATTCCGTTTATAAATGATTTCCAATTAATTTTCATAATAAGCTCCTATTTTTCTTCTAATGAGTAAGTAAAGTTGGTAAATGATAAAACAATAAACAAATAAATTAAAGGATTTACAACATTAAAGACTCTAATCAACAAATAAATAAGTAACAAGTAGAATGCAAAGTTAATCGCAATACATAAAATCTTATGAGAACGATAGAACATTTTTTCACTATCGTAAAAATTCAATTGCTTATTCCGTGCAGATTTTAATAAAAAATACGTCAAAGCCAATAAAATAACGGTTACAATTAAGCAGACAATAAAACTAACCTGCCACGCTGCTAGAATAACTAAAAATAATATTATTGGAATAAATCCTAATAAAAAATTATGTAAATGTATTTTCAATTTTTCACCCTCATAGTTTAAAGATATACCATAATGTTATCAGACTTCAGATTAAGTTTTAATAGTATTTAGCAATATATCATAATATAATGAAATTATCTTATATAAAAGGACTTGATTAAATGGATTATCGAATTGAAAAAGACTCTTTAGGTGAAGTAAAAGTTCCCAAAGATGCACTCTTTGGGCCTCAAACTCAACGTAGTCGAAATAATTTTAAATTTGGTAAACTCATGCCGATGCCAATTATTCATGCTCTTTTGCAAATAAAAAAAGCCGCCGCGGTGGTAAATTCAAAAGATGGCAATCTTGATCAGGATAAAGCTAATTCAATCGTAAACACAATTGATACAATTTTGAATGGAAATTATCGTAATGAATTTCCCCTTCATGTTTATCAAACTGGTAGTGGAACTCAAACTAATATGAATGTGAATGAAGTAATTTCACATCTAGCAGAAGAATTAAATTCAGCTGTTAAAATTCATCCAAATGATGATGTTAATAAGTCACAAAGTTCAAATGATACTTTCCCAACTGCCATGATGATTGCAGCAAATGATGCAATTAATCAGTTATTACCAACATTAAAAACATTGGTCCAAAAATTAAACGAAAAAGAAATTGCATACAAAACTGTTGTTAAGATTGGGCGAACTCATTTGCAGGATGCCACCCCCATTACTTTTGGCCAAGAAATAAGTGGCTGGAAGTCAGCAATCCAACATGATATTGACTTCTTAGAAGAAAATAAAAAAACATTATTAGAATTACCAATTGGTGGAACTGCTGTGGGGACTGGATTAAATACGCCTAATCATTTTGACTCAGATATGGTTAAACAAATCAGTAAACAATTAAACGAACAATTTAAAGTTGCACCTAATAAGTTCCAAGGATTAGCTAACCATACTGGTATTACAATGGTTCATGGAATTTTAAAAACCTTAGCGACTGATTTAATTAAAGTCGGTAACGACATTCGTTTCTTGGCATCCGGTCCTCGTGCTGGCTATGACGAATTAAATATTCCAAGTAATGAACCAGGTTCTTCAATTATGCCAGGAAAAGTTAACCCTACTCAGATTGAAGCTTTAACCATGGTCGGTGCTGAAGTAATGGGCAATGACACAACCATTAATTTTGCTAACAGTCAGGGAAATTTTGAAATGAATGTTTATAAACCATTAATCATTACTAAATTTTTAGAAAGTGCTAATTTATTACGTGAATCAGTTGAATCATTCACTGACAAACTAGTAAATGGGATGACTATTAATCAAGATCGGATGAATGAACTATTAAAGAATTCATTAATGCTGGTCACTGCATTAAGTCCACATATTGGTTATGAGCGCAGTGCTAAGATTGCCCAAAAAGCGAAAAAAAATAGCACAACTTTAAAAGTAGCAGCATTAGCTAGTGGTGTTACAGAAGAAGAATTTAACAAATGGGTAGTTGCACGTGATATGACAAATATTGATCGATAGAAAAAAGTCGGCTAAAAATTTAGTCGACTTTTTGTGATTTATTTTCAATTTTCTGCAATAGTAAATTATTTTCAAAATGGAAACAAACAAGTGATATTGCAATCGCAGCGTAAATTGCTAAAATTATAAATTCAAAAATAATTTCTTTACCACCAACGGCTGTATAATTACTTTCTGGCATCCCTTTGGCAAGTGTAACTACAAAGTCATAAATAAAATGGGTTGCCATTGGAATCAAAAGACTACCAGACTTAATATAAATAGCCCCTAGAATCATCCCAACTCCGATAGCATTTAGAACTTGTAGCGTTGTAAAACCAAATGATTGTTGAGCTAAATTAATATAATGGAAACAGCCAAAAATAATAGCGGCAACCGTTAAAGCAATTGATACATTGACATAGGTTTGCTTAAATTTCGTAATTTTTTCTAGTACCCAGCCCATAATAACACCGCGAAACATTAGCTCTTCAGGAATTGCCGCAATAATACCAACATCTAAAGCAGTCCAATAATGTTTAGAAGTACAAGTTATTAAGATAATTAATAAACAACAGAATATAAATATTTTCCAACCAGCTTCTTCTTTCGAAGGTTTTAAATAAAAAGTCTGTCTGAACAACAAGTAGTTCAGTATTAAGATCACAAAAATAGATAAAATTTTATAGATATTGAGATATAACATATAGTGATTCTCAACTAAACTTGCATGTGTTAATAATCGATAACCGCCAGCATATATCAATGGTAATATAAGACCATCTAATAGTGTTTCTAAAATCAATAACAATGGAATCATCGTCCATTGCCATTTTGAACTAATTTTTTTAACTAACATCTAGTCACTTCCTAAAATAATAGTTTAAGCATTAAAATTGCCGATATTATATTGTTGAGCATATGTAAGGCGATTGATACTTTTAAATTGTTAGTTTTTTTATAAACATAAGCTAAAAACATCCCAATTTGACTATAAATTAAAATAAAGAAAACATTAAAATTAGTTGTATGAGCCAGGCCAAAAATTAAACCACTTAAAATAATGGGTAACCATTTAAAACGTGTGGGAAATAAAGCATCCATAAAATAGCCGCGAAAAACTAATTCTTCTAAAATCGGACTTAATATAACAATTCCAAAAAGCATTAGAATAGCCGTTGCATGATTAGTAGAAACCATATTTTCCAAATTTTGTTGATTACCGCTCGTCGATTGATGATACAATAACTTACTTAAAAAAAATAAAATCTCTTCAAGAAGCTGCGATAAAATATAACAAATCACAACTAATTTTACATTACTTAAAGTGATTTTTTGTTTTAAATTATTAATACTATGCTTAGTATAACAATAACGAGATACCCAAATCATTGCAAAATACAATAGAAAAAAGACTACTGATAATATAATCACTGAACTTAGGCTATTAGTATGAGCTAAAAAAGCAATTGGAATATATTGAAATCCTGCTATAATCATTAAAAATAATAAAATAAAGATACAAATTCGGTTGAATAATTTATCAAATGACCAAAAATTTGAATCATGCATTTATAAATCACTCCTTACAAAAATAACTTATTATGACAATAATATCATAATAAGTTATTTTTCATTTAGTGTTTATTTCTTTTCTTAATTGCATTGTTAATTTTTGAAGTTGTATTTTTAAATGTACTAAGAACCATTAGCCAAATAATTACATATATAATCAAAAAAGCAGTGATATATTGAGCCAAATAAGGCATTCTAAACGTGTCCAATTGGCCAGTTACTATATTTAATAAAGATACCAAAGTAAAAGTACCAATAAAATGTAAAATGATGGCATAAGTAACCTTTAATTTATCAGAATTAATTAACTCTGTTAATAACCCAATTAGACCACAAATAGAAAGATATATGATTCTATATTTTAAATCCCCCTCATAAAAATCAGTTAACATATAAATCAACGATCCAAACAACATTCCAACTATAAATTCTCGAACAAGTCTTTTCACAATTTTCATCTTGAACACCTCACATCTTCAAACTGCGTTTTAATTCTGGTAAATATTTCCGACTAACATTTAGCTTTAAATCATTGGTTAAGAAAGCAGTCATACTTCCTGAAAATGCGGTTTCCATAGATTTTAAATGGTCTAAATTAATAATCGCTGAACGACTAATTTGAATGAAATGATATGGTTTTAAGTTATTCAAAACTGATTTCAACTTACCATTAGTAGTGTATTCTTGTTCAATCGAGTAAATAGTTAATTCATTGCCATAAACTTCAATCCCAATAATGTTATCAAAAGGTAACATCACTACTCGATCATCAGTTGAAACCGGTAAAACTTTATTTTCATTAATTGAATCATTTAATTCATTAAGTTGATTTAAAAGATTGATGACTTGGGGAGATAATTTATTTGCACTGACCAAGACTTTAATATCATTTTCTGCTAATGTTTCATCTTGGTGAAAATCAATATTCATAAAGTGTCCCCCCTCTTTACTTATAACCTTAACATAATAAAATTAAGAACGATTATTTTTAAATTGTGATATTAATAAAAATAAAATAATTAAAACTAAAATGAAGATACATAAGGCAAAAACATTGCCTAATTGTGTCGTAACACCATTCACTTTTAATCCCATTGTATCTTTAAAACTTGATAATACCTTTGATGGTAAACCACTGAAGCTATCATTTAATTGATCCTTCATCAAAAGATTACGGTATAAAGATGAATTATATGCTGCTGGAATAAATTCAATAATTTTTTGACCAGCTTTAGGCAAGGAACCTAATGGCATATACACACCTGCAAAAAATCCTGCACAGGTTCCTACAATTGAGTTAACCCCCGAGATAGATGCTTGATTATCAAAAAATAAATCAATAACCATATTTACCATCGTCCAAACTAAGCTACTAAGCATTGCGATTAAAATTATGGGAATAATTGAAGCAAAATTGATTAATAATCCATCGGAAAAGTTAAAATAAATTGATAATAAGAAGAAAACAATGACTTGCATTAAGGTCCCAATTACAACTGAAGTTGCGACATATCCAATATTAATTTGTAATTTAGAGGCATTAGTTAATAATAAATCATCAATTCGACGATTTTCTTTATCCACAATTTTTTGATTCAAAGCACTTTGTGTCGTAGTAATTGCAGTCACTGTGACGGTTCCACCAATCAACCAGTAGTCTAGCAATTTAGTTCCTTCATGAATTGATTTTAAATCAGATTGAATACCATTTTTTAAAAATAAAATATATAAGATAAATGAAATAATTGCTCCCATTAAAGAGAAGAAAACCCTTTGACGATTGTTAAAATATAATAATAAATTTCTTTTGACCAAACTAATCATTATTGAATCTCCTTTCCAGTTAGGGCAATAAAGATATCATCCATACTGCCACGTTTATATTCAAAAGTAGTAATGAAATCTTTAATTTTAGATAAAATATTAATTGCATCATTATGATCATTAATATTGATTGTAAGCGATTCAAAAGTTTCCTCAGCAACATCAATGTCTAAATGTTGTTTTAAAGCATGTACATTATTTGAATATAAGGTTAACTTATCTTTCGTATATTTAATTTTTAGATCATTAACCGTATCATTAGCGACAATATTTCCTTTATCCATAACATAAACAAAATCAGCATCTTCAGCTTCTTCTAAATAGTGAGTTGTGAGGATAATTGTTAAGTTCATGGACTTGCGAAGATTATTTAGCACCTCCCAAATTTTATTTCTAGTTTGAATATCTAAGCCAGTTGATGGCTCATCTAAAAATAAGATTTCCGGTTTATTTAATAAAGATCTAACAATATCTACCCTTCTACGTTGGCCACCAGATAAGGTTTTATATTTTTGATGGATAATGTTTTTTAATTCAAAATCATCAATCAATTTATTTTTAAAATGGATATCCAAGTTTTTATACATATGAGCTCTAATATCGATGTTTTTCTCTACCGTTAAATCATCATCTAGGACACTATTTTGGAATACAACCCCCAACTTTTGACGATACTTAGCATCATTGGGTGAAAAACCCGCAAGTTTAATTTCACCATTGGTTGGTTTCATTAAACCAATCAACATTGAAATCGTCGTGGACTTACCAGCTCCATTATGACCAAGTAAAGCAACTAATTGTCCTTTTTGAACACTTAAATTAACATTATTAACGGCGATTTTATTTTTAAATTTTTTAGTTAAGTTATCAACTTTTAAAAGTTCCATAATTAAGGCCACCCTTTTGATTAATTGTGAATAGATTACCAGTAATCAAATGGGGTGTATCGAATAATACGATAAGTCGTTATTTTTATAATACGAGTGGTTCATTTATGTATATAAAAAGAGTATTCATAAAATATGAATACCCTAATATTTATTAAAGATATAAAATAGCTGCATAAACAACTAATGCAATTGCATTTAATGTTAAGAACCAGTTAATATTTTGAACCGTTAAACCAAAAGTTTCAGTTTTAACCTGTTTACCAAAAAATATTTTAGTATTGGACCAAACTTTTGGAATACTAATTAGGACTAATAACATGGTCCATGGTAACCATTGGAAAATAACCGATACTACAATACTTACATACATTAATACATAATAAAAAGCATAAAGTTTTAGAGCATTTTCTTTACCAATTCTAGCAACAATGGTAATTCGATGAAGATTAATATCATCTTCTTCATCACAAATATTGTTAGCTAAAACCATATTAGTAATTGAAAAAATAGTTAAGCCTGATGACACAATTGCGATTAACAATAATCTAAGATTAATTTCGCTTAATGGTACATTAATCAAAATACAAGCAAAGGTAATCCCAATTCCCATCGTGACACCAGAAGCTAAATCACCAAAACGAGTTGTTGATAATGAGTGTTTTCCAGCAGAATAGAAAAATGCAACTCCGAATCCCCAAAGACCAATTAATAATAACCAATATGTAGTAATAAAAACTAAATAGATTCCTAAAATCGCAATTAATATTCCTAAAGCAATATCTAGACGAGTAGCTTTGGTAATGGAAAGTCCTTTCACTCTAGTATTTTCAATAAAGCCATGCGCACTATGCTTAACTGCTTTTTTATAGTCCTCTAAGTTATCAGTAACATTAGTAAACATATGCATAAGCAAAGCAATTATCAAGAATAACAAAGAATGCCAAATGTTGATTGAGCCAAAATTACCCAAAACAAAAGTTATTCCCAAAATAAAAGCGAAAATGGTGGTCAACAAAGGACCAAGTACAATTAAATTTAAATATTCCTTAATGTTAATCATCTCCTATAAAAAAGTTTCAATAATATTATAAATTATACAACTATTATTATACAAATGGGGCCTATTTATCATATAATGTAATGATGGAGTTAAAAATTAATACAAAGAAGGGGATAACATGAAAGAAGTCCTTGTATTAGGTGGAGGATTTGCTGGTCTTCGTGCCTGCAGATTACTTGCCAAAAGCAAGTTAGATATTAACATTACCTTGGTTAATAATAATGATTATCATTATGACGCAACAGCTCTACATACTGTTTCTGCTGGTACTAGCAAACCAGAAGAAATCATGATGAAAATTAGTAACTGTATCAGTTCCAAAGTTAACTTTATAGAAGATACAGTCAATAATATTGACCACGATAATAAAACCGTGTCCTTAGAAAATAACGGTAGAATTAAATTTGATTACCTATTTAATGCATTAGGTTTTGAATCTGAAACTTTTGGTACACCTGGTGCTGATAAATACGGTCTACAAATTTGGAATATGAAAAGCAGTATCCAAAATATCAATAAAGTAAATGACAACCTAAAAGAATATCGTAAATCAAAAGATAAAAGCTATCTTTCATTTGCAGTAATTGGTGGTGGATTTACTGGAATTGAATTGCTGGGTGAACTTGCTTACATGTTACCAACATGGGCTAAGGAATGTGATTGTGATGTAAATGACTTTACAATCACTTGTATCGCTCCTAATTGCATTCCAATGTTTGATGAAAAACTAGTCCATTTTGCTTTGGATTACTTACATGATAAAGGTGTTGACTTTATTCTGGGTAACGATGCCAAAGCCAAAGAAATCACTGCTGATGGTGTTTATTATGGTGAGGATAATAAATTTGTTCCCGCTAAAACTACTTTCTGGACAACTGGAGTTAAAGGAAACACTGTCATTAAAGAAGCTGGTTATGATCAAAAACGTAACCGAGTAGTTGTTAATGACACAATGGCTTTAGATGCTTATCCTGATGAATATTTAATTGGAGATGTTTCAGCTGTTATGGATAAAGATACTAATCGTCCATACCCAACAACTGGACAAATTTCAATTCAAGAAGCTTCTATTGCTGTAGAAAATTTAAAAGCTCGTCTAAATAACAGCAAAAAAGTTCCATTTAGTTATAAGTCATTAGGAACCGTATGTTCCTTAGGTCCTACAATGGGAATTGCTGAATTACCTATGGGTAAGAAAACAATTAAGATTAAAGGACATTCAGTTTCATTACTAAAACATCTTGTTAGAATGAATACTGCGTTCGAAATTGCTGGAGTTAAGGCAGCAATTCAAAATTAAGGAGGAAGGTAAAATAATGTTTGATTTTGCATTAAACGTTCTACCGTTTGCTCGTTTTCAATTTGCAATGACAACCATTTTCCATTATTTCTTTATTCCAATGTCAATTGGAATTGGTTTGTCTGTTTGTATTATGGAAACAATGTATGCAATCACTAAGAACAAAATTTATCAAACTATGACAAAGTTTTGGGGAAGAATTTTCTTAATTGCTTTCGCCGTAGGTGTGGTTACTGGTATTATTCAAGAATTTCAATTTGGAATGAATTGGTCACAATACGCAAGATTCATGGGAGATATTTTTGGTGCTCCACTTGCAATCGAAGCATTACTAGCATTCTTCTTGGAATCTACGTTTTTAGGAGTTTGGATGTTCACTTGGGATAAATTCAAACCCGCTTGGCATGCTTTAATGATTTGGTTAGTATTTTTAGCTTCCACAGCTTCTGCTTTCTGGATTTTAACTGCTAACTCATTCATGCAACATCCTGTTGGTTACAAGTTAGCTTCCTCTGGTCACGTTGAAATGACTAGTTTTAAAGCCCTACTTACTAACGAACAATTATGGTATGAATTTCCTCACGTTATCTCAAGTTGTATTGTTACTGGTTCATTTGTGGTTGCTGGTACTTCTGCTTGGATGATTTTCCGTAAGCAATCGGTTGCTTTCTTCAGAAAATCAATGCGTCTAGGATTAGTGTTAGGAATTGTTGGTTGTCTGGGTGCAGTTACATCTGGTGACTTGCAATCAGGTTACTTAATTAAAGATCAACCCATGAAGTTTGCTGCTTCTGAAGGTATTTATAATCATACTGAAAATCCAGCCCCTTGGTCAGTGTTCCAACTAACTAACACTAAATCACATAAAGAATATGGAAAAATTGAAATTCCATATATGTTAAGTTTCCTTTCTTATCACAAATTTAGTGGTTCTGTTGCTGGGATGGATGAAGCCAACCGAGCTCTTCACAAGCAATATGATGGTAAATTTGGAAAAGATATGGACTATTCACTTAATGTTAACGTTCTATTCTTTGCATTTAGATTAATGGCTGCTGGTTTTGGTGGTTTAACCTTTATTGCATTGTTAGGTCTATGGTTCTCAAGAAGAAAGAAAAATTCAATTGTTAAACAAAAATGGCTAACATTTATTTTATTCTTAGCTACATTCGCGCCATTTGTTATTAATACTGGTGGTTGGTTATTTACTGAACTTGGTCGTAATCCATGGGTTGTTTATGGACTACTACCAATCAAAGATGCCGTTTCACCAAGTACAAGTACCACTTCAGTAATCTTTACTATTGTTGTATACTTCTTATTATTCGTAACACTTGCTAGTTGCATGGTCTTCTATGCTAAGAAATCACTATACAAAGGTCCTGAAAGTATCGATAAAACTATCGATTACGATAATGATGATCCATTTTCTAAGGAGGCCTTTAACAAATGAGTTTCTTACAATTTTTATGGTATGCAGTAATTTGTTTACTGTTCATCATGTTTTTAGTCCTAGATGGAGCTGATTTTGGTGCTGGAATGGCATCTAAATTGCTTGCATTTCGTCCTGCTGAAAGTAATATGATTGTTCGTTCAATTAGTCCTCACTGGGATGGTAACGAAGTTTTCTTAATTGCTGCTGGTGGTTCTATGTTTGCAACGATGCCATTTTGGTATGCTAGTCTATTTTCTGGCTTTTATATATTATTATTTTTAGTACTAGTATCATTAATCTTTAGAGGGGTAGCATTCGAATTTAATAATGTTGCTGAAACCCCTAAGGGTAAAAATGCTTGGATGTGGGTTACCGCAATTAGTAGTACTACTGCACCATTCTTACTTGGAATGTTATTTACTGCTATGATTCAACCAGTACCAATGGATAGTCATGGAAATGTCTTCGTTAGTTTATTTAACGTTGTTAACCCACTTTCAGTATTAGGTGGACTTGCAGTTACTGCATTGTGTTTATTCCAAGGACTTCATTTCTTTACATTACATGCAAATGGAATCATGAGATATCGTGCTTCTAGTTTAGCTGCTAACCTCTATTGGGCTGCTTATCCAGTTGAAGTATTATTCGCAATTGCATTGTTCTTCCAAACTGATTTCTTTAAAGATCATTTATTTAGTACTTTAATCTTATTAGTACTAATTGTATTTACAACTGCTTGGGGACACTTATCAACTGGAATGCGTAAAGAAGTTCAAGCTTACATTGCCAACTCTCTAACCATTGCATTTGTTGTAATATTAGTATTTGTCGGATTATTCCCTCATGTACTAATTGCACAAAACCCAGTTAACTCATTATTAATTAAAAACGTTTCTTCTTCTCCATTTACTCTAACCGTAGTTACAATCGTTCTATGTATCTTACTACCAATTTTAACTACTTACTTCATTTGGAGTTATGTAATTCAATGGAAACGTCATGATTTATCAGAATTCGAAAACACCGATAAAGGTGCCTATTAGGATTCTATATCGGGAGGAATCTTCATATGTTCAATAAAAAACTAATGACAATTCCCGGTATCAAAAAACTAATTATTAAAATTAGCATATTAGCAGTCATTCAGGCATTAGCAATTATTGCCGAAGCATGGTTTTTATCCAGCGCTTTGGTTAATGCATGGATGCTTAAAAAAGTAACAGCATCGATTTATCCAATGCTGTTCTTTTTTATTGCTTTCATAATTAGATATTTGATTACTAGAATTGAAAATCAAATTAACGATAATTTTGCCGATCAAGCTAGTAGTGATTTCAAAAAAGAATTGCTACAAAAGACTTTCGAATTAGGTCCACAATCAATTGCTAAATTAGGTTCTGGACAATTAATCACTCTTTCACTTGAAGGTATCGACAAAATAAAAAATTATTTAAACATAATTATCCTAAAAACATTAAACTTAGCAATTATCCCATGGATTATTTTAGTTGCTGTCTTTTTTGTAAATGCATTGTCTGGATTAGTATTGTTATTAGTATTTCCAATTATCATTTACTTTATGATTATTTTGGGAATTGCTGCCCGTAAAAAATCAGACCAACAATATGTTAACTTTTCTAAAATGTCTAATAATTTTATAAATACGTTACGGGGATTAAAAACCTTAAAATTATTTGGTTTGAGTAAAATTTATGGTAAAAATATTTTTAGAGTTTCAGAAAATTATCGTAAATCAACCATGGAAGTTCTGAAAATAGCTTTATTATCAACTTTTACATTAGATTTTATGACAACTATCTCAATCGCAATTGTTGCCGTTATTTTAGGGGTTCGTTTAATTAATGGTTCAGTATTGTTGTTCCCGGCATTATTTGCATTAATCACAGCACCCGATTACTTCTTACCACTAAGAGATTACGGAAATGATTATCATGCAACTTTAGATGGTAAAAATGCCTTAGATCATTTAAATGAAATCTTAGAAACTCCATCACCTAAAGCTAAAAAAGAATTAAATAAATTTAATCATTGGCAAACAACATCAACATTCAGCGCCGAAAAGTTATCATTTAATTATGATGAAAAAGACAACAAAGGTGTTAATGATATTGCATTTAAGTTTACTGGTAATTTAAAAGTTGGAATTGTTGGGCAATCTGGATCAGGTAAATCAACTATGCTAAATTTACTTGGTGGTTGGTTACAACCTGATGAAAATAGTATTTTCAAAATTAATGGTGAAAAAACTGATAGTTTGGCTCAATTCAATTGGCAAAAGCACCTTAGTTATATTCCACAAAATCCATACCTATTTTCAGGGTCAATTGCGGAAAATATTGCTTTTTATAGACCAGATGCTAGTCCAGAAGATATTAAAAATGCAGCTCAAAGTGCTGGACTAGAAAGCTTTATCGAGTCATTAAAAGATGGAATTGATACTGTTATTGGTCGCGGTGGTCGTGGCGTTTCTGGTGGACAAGCCCAAAGAATTGCTTTAGCACGTGTATTATTAGACGATCAACGTGAAATCATATTACTTGATGAACCCACTGCTCATTTAGATATCGAAACCGAATATGAATTAAAACAAACTATGTTACCAATTTTTAATAATCACTTAATTATTTTTGCTACACATCGTCTACATTGGATGAATGAAATGGATTACACTTTAGTGATGGAAAATGGTAAATTAGTTGAACAAGGTAATCCAAAAGAATTACTTCAAAAAGATGGTAAATATAAACAATTAGTTAATGAAATTCGAGGTGAACATAATAATGCGTAATTTTTTTAATAAAGATACATGGATTAAACCATATTTAAAAAAAGACAAAAAATTATTGTTCACAGCTTTTAGTTTAGGAATTTTAACAATTATCTGTTCAATAGGATTGATGTTTGTTGCTGGATATTTAATCAGTCGTTCAGCGACAAGGCCTTATAACATTTTAATTGTTTATGTTCCTGTTATTTTGGCACAAGCATTTGGCACTGGAAGACCAGTCTTCCAGTATCTTGAACAATTAACCTCACATAATTGGGTATTAAGAGTTGTATCTTCTTTGCGTCAAAGATTATATGTAACTTTGGAAAAAGGTGCCGATTTTGTCGGTGAACGTTTTAAATTAGGTAATTTACTAGGAGTATTATCCGATGATTTAGAGCATTTGGAAGATTTATATCTTAAAACCATTTTTCCGATAATTACTTCTTATATTACTGGAACCTTACTAATTATTTTGTTGGGAATTATTAGTTGGCCCTATGCCATCTTTATGTTTATCTGCTTTGCAATCATCTTATTAGTAGTTCCTGTTATCTCAGTTATTATTTTTGGTAAAGCTAAAAAATATGAAAAAGATTTGGTTGCTGATAACTATCAAAATTTAACCGATGCAACCCTTGGTGTCACCGACTGGATGATATCTGGACGTAAAAATGACTTTGTTAATGAAGGTACTAAAAATGATGATAAGTTAGCTCAATCAAGAAATAAGGTGGATCATTTTGAATGGAATCGTGACTTATTTTTACGTGGAATGATCGGTATTATTATTTTAGGTTCTATCATTTGGGGAAATATCTACTTAAATGATAGCCAGTCAATGTCCAATTATATTGCAGCATTTGTATTAGGCGTTTTCCCACTTTTAGATACATTTATCCCCGTGTCTCAAGCAATGGAAAATTGGCCAATATATAAAGAATCAGTAAGTCGCTTGAATAATCTTTCCAATCAATTAGATACTGAAGAAAAAGAAACTAAAGCCGAATTTGATGAAAATAAAATTAATCGTATTAGTATGAACAATGTTTCATTTAAATATGATGACGACAATTCTGAAATTCTACAAAACGTTTCTATTAATCTTAAAAAAGGCCAAAAATTAGCCATAATTGGTCCTAGTGGTGTTGGAAAAACAACTTTACTTCAATTATTAATCGGTAGCATTAACCCCAACAAAGGAGAAATCAAGATTAATAATACTAAAGTTAGCGACTTGCAAAATAATCGATCAGATATTTTTAGCGTTCTGGACCAACAACCATTCTTGTTCGATACAACAATCATTAATAATGTCATGATTGGAAATGAACAAGCTAGTTTTGAGCAAGCCAAAAAAGCTTTATCTGATGTTGAATTATCAGATTACATTGAAAGTCTACCTAATCAATATGACACTGATATTGATGAAAGTGGAATCAAATTATCTGGTGGACAAAGACAACGCTTGGCAATTGCTAGAATTTTGCTACAAAACAATCCGATTGTATTGTTGGACGAACCAACCGTTGGTTTAGATCCCATTACAGAAAATAATTTAATAAAAACTTTAAATAAAGTATTAAAAGATAAAACCATTATTTGGGTAACTCATCATTTGCAAGGACTATCAAAAATGGATGAAGTTATTTTCTTACAAAAAGGAACCATCCAAATGGATGGCTCCCCAGCTGAGTTATATAAAAATAATGAAAAATACCGAAAACTTTATCAAATGGATCAAGGAATTGAAAATTAATTAAACAGTTTTGTTACCAATTTAGCTAATACTTTTCTAGCATTATTATTTGGTAGTTGTTCAATCATATTTTCAATTGATTGATTGTAAGCATCCATCTTGGCATGCGTTTTATCTAATGATCCACTTTCTTTTACAATTGCTTTAACTCGAATTAGATCAGCTCGCTTGAGCTGGTCTTTTTTGTTTAGAATCGAAGTTAGTTCATCTTTATAATTAGTTTGCATTGCATAAATAACTGGTAATGTATAAATACCATCTAAAATATCATTCAAAATTGGCTTACCAGCATCTTCTTTATTGTCTTCAAAATCAATTAAATCATCTCGAAGTTGAAATGCAATTCCAAATTCTGAACCAATTTGTTCGGAAAATTTGATTGTTTGTTCATCAGCTTCAGCAATGATGGCACCATTACCGGCAGCAATTTTGAATAATTCAGCTGTTTTACCTTGAACAGCTGCTAAATATTGTTGTTCACTTCGATTTAAATCAAATTTAGTTTCATTTTGGCGTAATTCACCATTAACTATTCCTTCAATACCTGTAATGTTGTATTTTATTTCAGCTTTACCAGGCAATGTATCTAATACTAAATTAAAATACTTAACGAATAAATAATCACCTAGGTAAATCGATGTCCGTTCGCCAAAATTATAATTTAAACTTTTAACCCCACGTCGTAAATCTGATTTGTCAATAACATCATCATGAACTAAAGACGCTAGGTGGATTAATTCTACTGAAGCAGCAACTTTTTCGAAATAATTGTCCTCATCCTTTTTAGTGCCAAATTCAGTAAATAACATTAAGAAAGCAGCACGCAGCATTTTACCGCTACCGTTAATTAGATCATTGATACTCTTTTTAAAATCATCATCGTCAATTTGAACTTGCTGTTTCATAATTTGTTCTATTGCTTTCAACCTTTTTTCTAACTCAGGTCTTTGTTTCCATAATCGAAGATCCATACAATTCCCCTATTTCATACTCGTTTATTATATTTCATAATTTTACAACTTTTAAAGTGTTCTATCCAGTTAGCAACCATTAATGTTATCAATCAATTCACAAATTATCAATCATCAAGCCCATTAACTATACCTTTAAGCAAAAAATGGTTAAAATATTGATTGTATAATATTTTTATAAAGGAATGATTTTAAATGAGAATTGGCGTTACCGCAGACATTATTTTAAGCCAAAACCAAACTTTCAGACAACGTGAAGGCCACTTTGCCCAAAGAACTCTGATGAGTTGCCTTTTGGCTAATAACATTACTCCAATTGTTTTTCCAGTTGCTAAGCCAGAAATGGCAGCTGATTTATTAGAAACAGTTGATGGAGTTATTTTAACTGGTGGTCCAGACGTTTTACCAAAATATTATGGTGAAGAACCAATCAAAGAAATCGGTGCTACATATGAACCACGTGATGAATTTGAATTAGCCTTGGTCAAAAAAGCTGTCCAAATGCATAAACCAATTTTAGCAATTTGCCGTGGACTACAAATTGTGAATGTCGCTTTAGGCGGAAATTTATATCAAGATATCGATACCCAATTTAAACCTAAAGATGGCATGCATATGCTACAACATTCGCAAAGAGCAATTGGTTATGCCCCTATTCACCATATTAACATTGATAAAAATTCAGCATTAGCAAATACCTTTGGTAGTCGAGCTTTTGTTAATTCATTTCATCACGAGGCAGCAAAAGACCCGGCTCCTGGATTAAATATTGTTGCTCGTTCCGATGACGGAATGATTGAAGGATTGGAAAATGAATATAAAACCATCCAATGTGTTCAATGGCATCCTGAGAATATGTGGGACGAATACGAAGAAGAAAATCAACTATTTGTTGACTTCTTTAATCGTATCCATACAAATTTAGGAAGTGATAATTAATGCCAGATACAAAAAAGAAATTAAGCTTCTTTAGTATTGTGCTTTTAGGTATAAATGCAATCATTGGTTCTGGAATCTTTTTGTTACCATCAGCTGGAATGAAGATCTTTGGTCCCGCTAGTATTTTAGTATTAATTTTTGATGCGTTTTTAGCATTTATGATTGGCCTTTGCTTTGCAGAATGTTCCGGATTATTCGATGAATCCGGTGGTGCTTACATTTATGCAAAACGCGCCTTTGGTAATTTTGTTGGATATGAAGTGGGAATTGCTGCATGGGCTGTTAGAATTATTGCCGAAGCAACTATGTATGTAGCATTTGCAACTGCTTTAGGTGGTTTTTTCCCTATTTTAAACTCATCATTAGCTAAAAACATGATAGTAACAATCATGGCAGTTGGGCTAATGATCTTAAACCTAGCTGGAATTGAAGCAGCTTCTGCTTTAAGTAATATTATTACTGTGGGAAAATTATTACCGATATTTTTGATAATTATAATTGGTTTATTCTTTATTCATCCCGGTAATTTCCAACCATTTTTTGTTCCGTCTCTAACCCATACTTTTAATTTTTCCAATGCTACATTAACGATGTTTTACATTTTTACTGGAGTTGAAGGATTAGTGGTTACAGCTGGTGAGATGAGCAATGCCAAAAAGAATTTACCCCGTGCAATTATGGTCGTATTATCAGTTGTAACAATTGTTTATATTCTAATTATGACGGTCTGTATTGGTGTTTTAGGTCATAAATTAACGCAAACTTCAGTCCCATTACAAGCAGCTTTAACTGCCATGATTGGTAAAGTTGGTAGTTACATCGTCGTAGCTGGATCGGTATTATCAATTGGTGGGATTTGCATTGCATCATCATTTATTACACCACGTTCAACTGAAGCTCTGGCTGATAATGGTATTTTACCAAAAGCTTTTAGTACTAAAAATAGGAAAAACGCTCCATATATTTCTATTATTGTTAACGCTGTATTGATTTTAGTTTTAGCGTACTCTGGAACATTTACTTACTTGGCACAAATTAGTGCAATTTCTCGTTTTGCACAATTTATTCCAACCATCATTGCAGTAATGGTATTTAGAAAAACCATGAAGAAACAACCCAGATCATTTAAACTACCTCTAGGTTATACGATTCCAATTATTGCATTGGCAATATCGTTATGGTTAATCTTTAATACTCAAGTTAATTTATTAATTTTTGGTTTTGGTGCATTAGTTATTGCATTACCATTCTACTTTTTAACTCGTGTTTATAGAGAAAAATAAATAATAAAAAAATCTCAAACAAATAAGTTTGAGATTTTTTATTTCATTTTTACAATAATGGCTCTTAAATTAAAGAATTTTTCAAAACGTACATGCATCCATTGAACATTATCACCCTGTCTTTCAAATTCTTTTTTATAACGCTTAATCATTCCAGGAGTATTCAACATAAAAATCTTACCACCACTTTTAACAACTCGATTTAATTCATTAGTGATTAGTAAATAAATGCTTTTACTATGATTACTTAATTGATCATCGCGACCATGAATAGCAGTAGCTACGTTAAATTGACTATCTTGATATGGTATTTGGGTAATATCACTATCTTTTAGTTCAATTTTATCTTTTACATTTTCTAAAACAGCATTTTTTTCTAAACGTTGAATACTGTATTGATAAATATCTTCTACACCATAAGCTTTTTCAATATTATTATCTTTAGCTAACTGGATTAGTGCATATCCAGTACCAGTTCCCAAATCTAAGCCTTGTGATTTTTCATCAAATTTTTGATTATTAATAAATTTATTAATATAAATTTTTTTAAAAGTAACCGTTCTAAAAATGGACCACAAAGCAATTAATATTAATAAAATAACATATATAGTCAATCCTCTTTTATGGTCTAAAGTAGTGGATCCATATAAACAAAATGCTGCAATCAATGAAAGTGCAATAATATATGGTTCATCAGTCTTATATCGATACCAATGTTTTATCCAATTTGTAAATTTCTTCATCAAATATGTATCCTTTCGAATCATTTTTATAATCCAATATTAACAAATATAGACCATTTTAATCTATATTTAAAGATGTTTAATAAAATAAAGCCTATTATATTTAAATAATAGGCTTCACTTCTTATCTTTTATCTAGCTTTTAATTCTGATTGAACTAACCATTTGTGATTATTGATCATCATTCCAGTTTTACTATCTTTAAAGTTAACTGCATAGGCTGGTCCTTGGTTTACTGAAACTATCTTACCTTTAGCACCTTTCATACCAACCATATGATCAGCTTTAACCGTAATATTTTCACCAGATTTAAGTGCACCCTTAGCACTTAATTCCTTAGCAACAACCCATTTATGATTCTTAACTTCTTTGCCGCCATTAGTTGGTTTAAAATTAATCTTGTATAATTTAGTCTTGTATACACCAGCAACAGTTGCTTTAGTATTCTTCATACCAGCCATATGATTAGCTTTAAGAGTTACCTTTTCACCTACATGGTATTTAGCATGAGTATCTTTTTTAAGACCCTTTGGCATCTTAGAATTCATATTCATCTTTAAACCGTCCATAGTCATATCCATATTCATATGTGTTGATTTCTTCTTATCAGACATATGAATTGATGACATGCTATCTTTATGAGTAGATGAGGCGTTGGCTCCTACTCCTGTAAAAATGAATAGTGACAATGCAGCCATTGATGTTGCAGCAAATACTTTTGACATTTTCATTATAAAGGCTCCCTAAAAATATTTGGTAAGATATAATCTTACTTGATTAAATATATTATCATAGAAAAAAATATATTCATACATATTGGCTCATAATTAATAATATAACTTAATAGATATCATTATTAAATTACGTTATCATGGAGTTAAATGTTGATAAGGAAGGGATATTTATGAATTTTAAAAAAAATGTAGCTGCAGTTTTAACTGGAATTACATTAGCTTCAATTCCAGCTATGTCAGCTAGTGCTAATGGCATGCCTAAAAATAATTCTAATTATTGGAATCAAAATAGATACATAAAAGTTAATAAAAACGTATCTGCAAATGAAAAACAAGTTAAAAATAATACCATTCAAAATAAAACTATTAAAAAAATGAATATTAAAAAAGGGACAGTGTTGGTTGTTAGTCGTATTAAAAACAATCACAATCAATGGATTTTACAAGGTATTAAAGGAAGTAAAAATTCAATTTGGGTTACTAATCAAAAGAATACTAATTGGATGAGCAAATATACTCCTAAGAAAGTAAATAATAATCCTAAGTTAGTTAAAATTAGTAAAAATACAGCTATGATTGAAAAAGAAGTTAAGAATAATACCATTCAAAGTAAAACTATCAAAAGTTCAACCTTAAAAAAAGGATCAATTGTTTATACTAGACAATTAGGCGAAAATGAATGGCTAGTTTATGGCAATAATTTACCAGGCAATTCAAAGAATGGTGCTTGGATTGTTAATAATAAAAATACTAATTGGATGAGTAAGTATACACCTAAGAAGATCGATAATAGTCCAAAATTGGTAAAAACTACTAAACAAACTAATATTGTCGCTAAAGAAGTCAAAAATAACACGATTCAAAATAAAACTGTCAAAAAAGCTAATTTGAAAAAGGGATCAATTGTATATTCTAGACAACTAGGTGAAAATGAATGGTTAATTTATGGTAATAACTTACCCGCTTCTTCAAAAAACACTGCTTGGATTATTAATGATACAAATGCTAAATGGATGAGTAAGTATACACCTAAGCCAATTGATAATAGAGCTAAAGTTGTAAGCTTAACTACTGATATATCAATCAATGAAAAAGCGGTTAAAAATAATACCATTCAAAATAATCAAATTAAGAGTGATAAGTTAAAAGCTGGGTCAATCGTATACACAAGACAAATTGGTGAAAACGAATGGTTATTATATGGTCATAGTCTACCTGCAACTTCTCAAAATGGTGCTTGGATTACTAATCAGAAAGACACTAGTTGGATGAAGAAAGCTCCAGTAGTTAAATCAAATTATTCAAGTGTTGAATCAGGTAACATTAGCAAAGATAACTATATTGGTGCATATTTACCAACAAGTATCGTTGGTAATAACAAAAAGGTATTAATTAAAGCTGGACAAAAAGTTCAAGTTAAAAAAATAGACAATAATACTGAATCAATTAGATTTAACGGTCAGGAATTCACATTATCAGTTGGTAATGGTGGATTTGCTACTAGAAATAATGCTTATCCTATACAAAATGGTAAGAGTATTCAATCAACATTTGCACCTAACAATGTTGATGCAGTAGTCCTAGCTGGTTATAAGCCAGAAAATGGTTCTCAATGGTATCAAAGTTTAGGTAATGGTCAATTTAAATACTTTACCTATTCATCACAAGATAATGGATGGGTGTACTTAGGTACCCACTAAAATTTAAATATAAAAAATAGACAAGATGATTTTTGAATCATCTTGTCTATTTTTTATTTATTCAGCTTCACCAATTGCTCCAGCTATATCATCATTAGAAAAATCATGTTTCATAAATTCTTCATCATTAACTGGTAATTGTTGATCTAAATTATCTAATACTTGAGCTGAAACTTCACCATTATCAGTTGAGAAGTCTAATAAATGGCCACCCATTGATAAATCATCTGCAATAAAGTGTAAATGAAAGCCACCAACAGCTGATCCATTAAATAGTTGTGGTGAATAGTATCCCATAACTGTTCCGGTAACTTTTTCACCATTAAATTCATGTTGCTTACGTGCACAATCAACTAACTTAGGATATGGTCTTGATTGTTTATAAACTGATCTAGTTTTAATTTGATCAAAAGTTCCATGCAATTTAATTGAGAAGAAAGTATTTTGCCAATCTTTCATCCCCATAACTTTTTCTTCCAGTTTGGATGGTGTTAATGTTTCATTAACATCAAAAAGATGCTTATAATCAGCAAAATGAACATCAGCAAATGGCACTGTAAAGTCACTATCTAGCTTATTAACATTGCCTTCCCCATCGATCTGATATGGAGTACCGTCTTTAATGACTAATTCACCATCTAAGCCATCACCAGTTCCGATACCGGTATCACCATGTTTTAATAAATCGCTTAATTTTAATGTTCCTTTA
This sequence comes from Apilactobacillus apisilvae, assembly GCF_023380225.1. Taxonomy (NCBI): domain Bacteria; kingdom Bacillati; phylum Bacillota; class Bacilli; order Lactobacillales; family Lactobacillaceae; genus Apilactobacillus; species Apilactobacillus apisilvae. The sequence continues at coordinate 1,271,989 of NZ_CP093362.1, read as the reverse complement.
AATAAGCCAGGAACTAATAAAGCCAAAGTCCCATATTGATATAAAGTATTTGTTTTAGCCATTTTAAAATTCTCCTTTTCATTTGTTTACTAATATATTGTAGTACATATAATGAAATTTTAAATAAAAAAGACCTTACTCAAAATTGGCAAAGCCTTTTATAAAATTACTTTAAAAATTTTAAGCTTTCACGATTAAAGTCTTCCAAGTCATCTGGAGTACGACTAGTTACTAACTTGTGTTTATCGTCTACGACTACTGATTGATCTAATACTTCAGCACCAGCATAGAATAAATCGTATCTAACTGTAGTATATGCAGTTAATTTTAATTCACTACTTAATCCAGTTTGAATAAAGAATTGAGGTCCATGACAAATTGCAAATACTGGCTTATTAGCCATCAAAAACTTTTTAACAAATTCTACATAGCGATCATCCCCACGTAAAACTTCAGGAGAATTTCCACCAGGTAATAACAATGCGTCATAATTATCAAAATCTACATCATCAATTGACAAATCAACGGTTTGAGTATCACCGTGTTCACCTTTAATTTCATTACCTGCTTTAGCTTCAACAATATCAACAGTGTTGCCAGCTTCTTCAAAAGCCTTTTTAGGTGAAGTTAATTCTGAATCTTCATATCCACTAGTAACAATAGTAGCAATCTTACTCATATTAAATTCCTCCTAATTAAATCTTTGTATTAGATTATATCTTATAAAATATAATTATAAATTACAAATAAAAAGCTTAAGAATAACGCCAAATCATTGATAATAAACAATATTTTTTATTATAATTAAGATAATGAATATATAGGAGATATTATTTATGAAAAAAGTTATTAAGATTATGCTTACTGCATTTACTTGCTTATTAATTTTAAGTGCTTGTGGTAAAAAACAACAAACGAGTGAAAACAAAAAGCCTTTAAATGTTCCATCATTAGCTAGTGCTTTTGATACTAGTGGTATTTCTTTGCAAAAATATAATGGCATTAAAGTAACTAGCAATCAATTAAAGGGTGGAGATTCTAAAGCTAAAGTAATGAAATCTTTGGGTAAACCAATACGTACGTCAGATACTAAATTAACTAATAACCAAACTGCAAAAGAATATACTTGGCAATTAGGTAATGATGCTAAAATTAAATATATTTTCGCTATTGTTTATAAAGACAAGATTTTAAGTAAAGGTTATCAACAAAATACTTCATCTAAAATCGTCAAAAAGCAACAAATTATTAAACTAAGCAAGAATAGTAATTATAAAGATGTAATTAATGAATTAGGAAGTCCTTTAGCCGAAGAAATTTCAGATGGTGTTCAATTCTTAACCTATCAGACCGATAAAAATGGAAATGCTTATAATTTAACATTTAAAGACAACAAGTTAAGTAACAAAATGGCTAGTCAATTGAACAAATAAAATAAATCTTCACACTATTAAAATGGTGTGAAGATTTTTAAATATCAACATAGTTGTCAAATTGCAATGCTTGAAATTTTTTAAGTAATTCATCATTACTCATCTTAGACAATTTGGTCATGAATTCATGATCGTAATTATCCATTAAATCGTCAAAATATAATTTAATTTGCTTAGGGTCTAAGCTTTGATACATTTTTACTTTATCCTCTGGTTTCCTCAAATCATAATTATAATTTTTTGCAAATTTTTTAATATACCATGCGCCCTTAATCTTCGCTTGATAAATTTTGATTTGTTCGTCCGTTAAATTCATTTAGTTTTCACCCTCTATATTTTAATTATATAAAAATATCTAAACAAATAAAAGACACTAGCTGAATCACTAGTGCCTTTTATTTATTTTTGTCCACGCTTATAAGAGTCATTAAAAACTTTAAAATCATGATCATGTAAATCATTTGCAGCATCAGCTAACCAATTAGTATTTCTTAGAAGAGCTCGCCCTTCCATAATTAAATCTGCTTGATTATTTTGCAAAATGTATTCACATAGTCCTGGATTATCCAATAATCCAACTGTGGAAACTGGAATTTTAACTGCTTGTTTAATTTGACTAGCAAATTTAGTTTGATAACCATCATGAACGGGGAAATCCGGTGCATCATCAGTTAATCCACCAGTTGATACATCAATCAAATTAATGCCATCAGCCTCCAACCAACGACTAACTTGTTGCCATTCTGACATTGTATTTTGTGTTCCAGTAGTATCATAATCACTCAGTGATAGTCTAATCCAAACTGGTCCTTCATAATTATCTTTAACAGCATCAATAACTTCTTGTACAATCCGGTAGCGATTTTCTAAACTACCCCCATATTCATCATTACGTTTATTAGCAACCGCAGATAAAAATTGATGTAATAAATAGCCATGAGCTCCATGAATTTCGACCATATCAACACCAGCATCATTAGCTCGTTTAGCAGCTTGACCAAACTTTTTAACAATTTGATGAATTTGTGAAACTTCTAATTCTTCAGGAATCCGATAATTGTCACTAAAATCAAATGAACTAGGTGCAACTGGATGTTTTGCATCACTAGCTTTACGACCAGCATGATTTAATTGAACCCCTATTTTACTACCTAAATAGTGAATAGAATCCACTAGTTCTTTAAATTTATTAGCTTGTTCATCATTCCATAAACCTAAATCATTTTTAGTAATACGACCTTCAGGATCAACCGCAGTTGATTCGGTAATAATTAAGCCAACTTGACCAATTGCACGCATCCCATAATGAGCAAAATGAAATGGGGTTAAAATACCATCTTCATTTTTGACTTCATACATACACATTGGCGACATCGCAACGCGATTTTTCAAATCCAGTCCACCAATGTTAGCTTTAGATAATAATAAAGACATTTATAAAACACTCCCTCGAATTTATTAACTAGTTTAGAATTGTATTAGCTATTTTAAATTATGTAAAATAAAAACACTCAACAATGAGTGCTAATTTAAGGAATTTAATGCATTGGTAAAACAATGCATCGAACAATTAATCTCTCCCTTAATGATTTTTAATTTATGATTCACATAATTTGAATCAATCTCATGGTCATTAGATTTTAAATAATTAGTTAAATTATCAATATCCGAAATAACGTTACTTTTTTCATTTTTACTATCAAAGGCATTCATCATATGAGAACGGGTTCTTTTAAGATTATTTAAAGTTTTTTGAACATCTACTGGATTCAATATAATCACCTCAAATTATTAATTTGCATCTTATTTAGTTGATTTTAAATTTTTTCTAACTAATAATAAATTAATAGCGGCCAAAATAGTGGTAGCAATAAAAACACCACGATAACCACCGATTAAGACTACTGCTGATCCAATCATTGGACCCGAAACATTTCCCGCTGCTTGAAAGCTCTGATTCCAACTAAAAACCTGACTGATTCTTTCTTTTGGACTATATTTAGCCAACATTGCTTGAACGGTTGGTAACAGTGCCGCATCCGAAATTCCAACTAAGAATCTTAATGCCCCTAATTGCCAAATATTTTGTGCAAAGGTCGTTAAAAAGAATGTAAAAATTGAAAATAGAATTCCAAATTTCAAGATTTGGTGTGAACCAATTTTGTCACCTAATTTTCCAAAAAATGGTGCAATCGAAATCATTGCGACTCCATTCAATGCTTGAATAACACCTGCTGTTAAAGCAATATTACTTGAATTGGGATCCAATTGTTTTACATATAAACTTAGAATTGGTGAGATGGAGTTATTTGTTGCTTGAATAAACAATGTCGTTAAAAACATTCCAAATAAAATTTGTGCAGTTGGAATACCATTCAAAAAGTGTGGTTGCTTTTCCCCTTTTTCATGATGAACTGGAGTAAAGTTTTCATGAACAAAGAAAACACTCAATAAAAAAGCCATCATCATTGCAATTCCAGTAATCGTAAACGTATAACGATAGCCAAATAAATCAGCAATTAAACCACCAATCATTGGACCGATGAGGGTTCCAGAAACATTTCCTGTTGATAGTTTTCCAGATGCATGGCCAACTTTACTTTTAGGTGTTTCTGCAGCTACTAATGCATTGGCGTTACTAATGTATCCAGAGAAAACCCCTTGTAATAATCTTAAAACGATTAACTGCCAAGCACTCGTAACTAAACTCATTGAACCAATGACAATTGCCATTCCAAATGATGCTCTTAAAAGCATCGGCTTTCGACCATATTTATCAGCTAAGTATCCCCATAATGGTGAAACAATCATTTTAACAATAAATGGAGCAGCAAACGCCATTCCACTATATATCGATGTTTCAGTCGCATTATAATGACCTAACTGACCGATAAAAAGTGCAATAAACGGACTGATGCAACTAAAACCAATCCCTGCAATAAAGTTTCCAAACCACAAAACATTTAAATTTTGCTTCCAGTTAACTGTTTTAGAAACCAATATAATATTCATCTCCTATATATAATTTAAAAATTGTAACACTAATAAATAGCTTTAAAAAGTTATTTTATTTATATTTATGGTTTAAAATGAGGTTAGGCATTAAGGGGGAAACCAGATGATTTTTATTGGATTGATCTTGTTACTTTTAATATCAATTGGTTTATTTAGGATTTCATATAAGTTCAACCACACTAGTATAATTAATGGATGCTTTATACTGTTAATATTTTTATTGATAATTTTAAATATTGGTTACTGCCTATTGAAAATAAACTTTCCAATCATACATATTATTTTGTTTATTATATTTGATTCATTATTTGTTATTTTAGCAACTATTTATTTTATTCATGCAATTGTATTAATCATTAATGGTTTAGTAGTTTGGCGCCGAGAAAGTCACCAGTTGGCCAATATTATTACACTCACTTTAGGACTAGGAATGATTTTTTATCCATTAGTGAATCATTTTATATTTAAATTATTACCTGATCCAATTGATATTATTATCGAAAGAATTACTGAATTTGACTTAATCTATATAATTAGCGCTTTTATCGCATTTTCTATTTCGGTATTAATTTGCAATTATTATAAACCAAAGTTAGATAAAGATTATATAATTGTTCTAGGCGCCGGATTAATTCATGGTGATAAAGTAGGACCCATTTTAGCCGCTAGAATTGATAAAGCAATCAATATTTATTGGAAACAAATTGAAACTAGTAACAAGCACCCATTAATTATTTTTTCTGGAGGACAAGGGCCTGATGAAACAGTTCCTGAAGGATTTGCAATGTGTAAATATGCAACTAAACATGGTGTAATTGAAAATGATATAACGGCGGAAGAACAATCCATTAATACAATGACTAACTTCAAATTATCCAAAAAAATAATTGAACGTAAAAATTTTAAAATCGATCATGGTATTTTTGTATCAAGTAATTACCACATTTATCGTGCTAATAAATATGCAAAAATTGCTGGATTGAATATCAAAGGGATTGGTTCTAAAACTAAATTGATTGCATTCCCCAATGCAATTTTACGTGAGTTTTTTGCTATTTTACTAAACCACAAAATTTTTAATGTATTAATTGGAATTCTAATTTTAATAATTACAGTATATTTAAATATATAAAAAAACTATCTATAAATTTATATGATGTGAACCCTTAAATCGAAACAACTATTTATTTTCTAGGAGGTAAAGTTTCCGATATTCTTTCGGAGCTTTACCTCCTAGTTTTGTTTTAATTCTATAATTATTATAATATTTAATCCATTTTTTCATCGCTTTAATTAATGAAGACTTTGTTTCATAATGATTACTCATAATTTCTATTTTCATGATATGAAAGAATGATTCCATTTGTGCATTATCTAGACATGTCCCTTTACGGGACATGGATTGAAAGATGTGATTATTCTTTAATAATTTTTGCCATTTATTATTTTGATACTGAAAGCCTTGATCACTATGGACGGTGGTTCTATAGCTTAATTTTGGTAATTTTTTAATCAATTCTTTCATTGGCTTAATAGTAAAGTCGACATTTGGATGTTCGCTAATGGAAAAATTTAATATTTCATCAGAAAATAGATCCATAATTGGTGATAAATAAACCCTGTGATTTATATCTTGATTACCATATCTAAATTCACTGACGTCAGTTGTTAATTTTTGATAAGGACGATCAGTTTTAAATTTTCTATGAATCCTATTTTTGGCTATATGTCCAACTTGTCCAATATAAGAATTATATTTTCTTCTTTTTTTGTTATATTGATTGGTCGTTAAATTTAATGTTTTCATTATCCTTAATACTTTTTTATGATTAACAACTACGTTGTTATTTCTTAAAGCTAAGGTTAAACGGCGATACCCATAATTAGGATTAAAATGCTTTATTTTAGTGATCATCTTTTTTAAGTTATCATCTTTATCATCTTCTTTGAAATGTCGATAATAATAACTTCTACTTATACCGATACTTTTTAAAATGAATGATATAGAAAATCTTTTAAAGAAAGTAATCAATTTCTTTATGTGATCCATAGTAGATCCACATTCTTGTTTTATTTGTTCATAACGATAATTGATTAGATAATAATTAACTTTTTCTCTTAATGACTTGTTAGGTGATTTAATTTTAGTTTTATTTGATTTCATTTTTTTAGGGCCACGATTAGTGTATAATCCAGTTAGGCCTTTAGTCTCCAATCTTCGCTCCCAAGCAAAGATGGTACTTGGGGCTGATATGTTGAAGAAAAGTGCTGTTTCTGGATACGAACTGTGGTTAGTGTGCATCCAATGCAGCACTTTTCGTTTATAATATCCAGAATATACTTTGATTGGGTGCCTGACAATTAATCCTTTAATGCCGAAGGCATTATACATATGAATCCAATTTAAAATAGTTGTTCTGCTTTTAATATTATATTTTTTAGCAAGACTAGTAGAACCAATTCCTGCTGAAAAATATTCTTTAACTATTTTTTTCTTTAACTCAAAACTAAATTTTGTCATACAAAAACCCCTAAAGTGTTGTTTCACTTTAGGGGTTCACTTCAATAGATAGTTTTTTATTATTTCGATATAATATAATCCAATAATTGATACATAATTTTTTTATTTTCTTTGGGAACTGGATGATTAATAATATCACCAGCTGTCTGATTTAAAGCATTATCACAAGCATAATCACCATCATTGATAACAATTTCCCTTAAATCTGTTTGCATTGGTTCAAAATGAAATTGAAGTCCAATAATTCGATGGTTCATCACAAAACCTTGATTCTTCATTAAATCACTAGAAAAAAGTAATTGTGATTGATTTGGTACTTCAAACATTTCACCATGCCAATGTAAGGCTGTCATCTTTTTAGGTAATCCAGCAATTACATCAGTCTGTGTGTAAACTGGTGCCCAGCCCACTTCTTTAACTGGTGATGCTGATATCCGATAACCTAAAGCTTTGGCAATTTGTTGCGAACCAAAACAAGCACCATAAATTGGAATGTTTTTAGCAATTGCTTGATGAATTAATTGGCGTTCTTTTTTAACCCAATCAATATCATCATTAGCACTCATCGGGCCACCTAAAATAACTAACATATCAGTTTCATCAATCGTTGGTAACTTATTAAAAAAAGCAGGATGATAAATATACATATCATGGTCATGATCTTCAGCCCATGCTCTAATAGCCCCAGGGCCTTCGTTCGGAGTATGTTGTAAAACATTAATACGCAAATAGATTACCTTCTTATTCAATTAATAACAACAGTATAACGCTAAATAATTATATTAAAATAAAAATCAAATAAATTATTAATATTATTGTATAGAAAATAATGTAATAATGTTTCTCATTAATAGTTAAATCAGCATAACATTTTGAAGGCTTAACATATAACTGAGCTATAAAAAGAATTAATACGATCATTGATAGAAATATATTTAAAAAAATTCCCTTTTTATATGCCACAGCCATAATTATAATCATCAAAAAAGTCAAAATATTAATTAAATTAAATTTAAAAGTTGAAACTTTCATAATTATACATTCCTCAAATTAACGTCACTAAAAGTGACCATTTTATATAATTTAAATCAACTTAAAATTTTCGGAATGCCACTTAAATGACCGAAGTAATAACGTGCATGGTTAAAATCAGTAAATAAATTATTAATTTGATTATCCATCACGATTTTCCCCAATCATTTTGTTCTCTATATAAAATATAATTTAACCAATCAACAATTGCAATTTAAGTATCTTTACATATTATTTTTTTCTAATTTTTTTAATTTCTCTTCACTTTTAAACATATGATCATCAAAATGTTCAATTTTAAATTCCAAATGATCAATTGCATATTGAATATCATCACGTTTTTCTCTCATAATTTCAACTTGTTGTTTTAGTAAATCTTTTTGTTGTTCAAGATTATCTTCTTGCGAATCAAATAATTGAATATATTTCAATAATGACTCAATGCTCATCCCAGCAGCTCGCATCGTTTTGGCAAAATTAATTCGACGAATAATTCTTTCATCAATGTCACGAACACCGGAATCATTGCGATCATGAAGTGAACCTCTGATTTTTATAAAGCGCTTTTTTAATAAAAAAAATAGTTTATAAATTTTAGTAATATCAATATTGGTATATAATAAAAGCATAATTTATTGTTAAGAAGGCCTCGTAATGAAAAAAATAATCACTGCTTTAATGCTACTATCTACATTTGCAATGGTATCTATAATAAGTAATTGTGATGTACACGCAAGCACTAATCCTATTAAAATTAATAAAATAACTAATGAAAATAAGAATAGTATTGCAACTATTTATGCTGATAATAACGAAAATGTTTATACAAAAGATTTTAAAAAAGTTCTTCAACCTGCCAATATTTATAATTATCAAAAAGTTCTTACTGGAAAAACTTTTCATGTGAAAATAAATGGTAAGTATAAAATTTATCAAGCAATTTATCAGCATAAAAGATTTATCGGTTGTATTTGGCATAATGCCATTAATATAGATAAAAATAAAACATTTTCTTTTAGGGCATCAACAACTTTTAGAAAATTAATTAATGTCTATCGAAAAAATAAAGGACTTGCAAAAATTAAATTTAGCCATCATTTAACATATCAAGCAAATCAAATTGCTCAGAATGTTGATAATAATTTTCTACCCAAAAATAATAACAATCAAATAATTTACTATGCGAATAATAAGGAAACTTATATGCCATCTTCTTTTAGTTATTTGGCATTTAAAGATTTAGTTTACTTTGATCAAAATAATGGATGGCAAAATCGCGATATGCTAAGTAGCAATGTCCAAACACACATGGGAATTTCAGCAGTTAAAAGTCCCCTTCATATAGGTAATCATAATGACTTAAACAACTATTATTTAGTTATTTTAGTAAAAAAGGATAAATATTTTTAATAGTATCTTTACAAATAATAAAATATAATTAATTCATTAAGTATTTTGGAGGTTAATCATATGTCATTTAAACTTAGAGCAATTGAAAGCAAAGATTTAAAAAAAGTTCATAAATTATTTAATAATCCATTTAATATGAAATTCTGGTTTGCAGAACCATATTTACCAATGGAAAAACTACAAGCAAAATTTAATCATGATTTAGATGATAATAGTTCGCGTAGTTTCGCTATAACCCACGATGAAAAATTTGCTGGAATCATTGAATTGGTAGATATTGATTTAATATCTCAAAATGCTGAAATTCAGATTATTATTGATAGTGAATTTCGTGGCTTAAAATTGGCTCAAAAAGCTTTCAAAGCATGTATGGAATATGGTTTCAATACTTTAAATCTACACAAAATTTATTTAAATGTTGATGTAGAAAATGCACCTGCAGTTAATGTTTATAAAAAAATGGGCTTCAATATTGAAGGTACTTTAAAAGATCAATACTTTGCTGATGGTGATTTTCGTGATTGTTACTTCATGGGAATCTTAAAAAATAACTTTAATAAATAATAAAAGAGCTAACGATTAATCGTTAGCTCTTTTTAGTTGGTGACAATAAAATTGCAAAGTTTATAAGTGCCAATACTTTTCTTAAAAATGATAATATACTCAAATGATCTGCAAAAACAGAAATAATAACTAATAAAGAAAATATTAGTAAGAAATAATATCCATTGATTCCAGCATCACGATATCTTCTAACCATAAGTGATAGAGTCGGTAGAATTACTATTACTAAGTATATCAAAAATATCCAAACAGGAATCAAAATTATTCTGTTACCATGGCTTACCATAACTAATAAAACTGTAAGGATTAAAATTCCAACATTTAATAAATAAGTAAACAAAAAGTCTTTGAGGTTAGTTCTTCCCTTGTAGTTAAAGGTGTTTTTTATAAAACTAGCATATGAATGGCGCAATTACTTATCTCCTTTACTTTTTACTTGGTAATAATTTAATAACAAAATCAGCAATTAAAAGCAATGAAACAATTGGGCTCAAATAACTAGCAAAATTATTTTCAAAAGTAATAATAACTGTAATCAAAAATGGCAGTATATTAGTTAAAACAAACCACCATGCTGAAATACCCGTATCACGATATCTTCTAATAATAAGGTTGATGCTTGGAATAAAAATAAGAAACTGATAAATACATAGTCCTATAATTACATAAAATAAACTAAATAATAAATCATCAGCACCCGTAATTGCAGAGTAAATAGTAAAAATAATTATCGAAATTATAAAGCGAATAATAATATTAATTAAAAATACCCACCAATATTCGGAACGAGTACTTTTACCATGTAATTGAAAGTATTTTTTAAAAAACAATGCATATGCTTCAAAAAAACCAACCATATTTAACCCTCCTAGAATATAGTAAGATCATAATTAACATTTATAATAAAAGCAATTAAAATATTTATTTATTTTTACTAGGTAAAATTGTAATAATAATGTTAACTAAGGCAAATATTAAAACAATAATTGTACTTGTGACATCTTTGAAATTATAAATAACAGCTATAATTGTTGGTACCAAAGAAGTTAATAATAACCACCATGGCGATACCCCTGCATCACGATAACGTCTAAACAATAAAGAAATACTTGGAATCAAAGTAGATAATCCATATAAACCTACTAACATAATAACGGCAAATCCATAAAATATTAAACTCATTCCTGAATGAGTTTTGGATGCAAAAAAAGCAATTAATAATGCAAACCCAATTATTTCCAATAGAAGTGAAATTAGGAAATTCATTAACTGTACCCACCAATATTCAGCACGTGTACTTTTACCAGTAAACTTAACATAGTTTTTAAAAAAAAGCTTATAGGCTTCAAACATTCCGACCATAAAAAGGCCTCCTTCAAGAAGAATTATGTATCATTAAGTATGTTAATGGACTATCACATCAAAATCAAACTTATTATTAACTATGTTATAATTTTTTTAGTTAATAATTTTTAAAGAGGTGATATTATGAATAGAGTGGACTTTGATCAACTAGAAGCCGAATTAATGAAGGAAGAACAAAGACTTAATCCAGAACAACAACAAATGGTTGAAAATCAAACTAACGTTAGCAAAGCTAATCCAATTGTAGCTTGGATTCTATGGTGGTTTTTAGGTAATTTAGGTGCCCATCGCTTTTATTTACATCGTAATTATGCTGTTTTAATGCTAGTTTTAGATGTAATAGGATGGTTATTAGCTTTTATAATAATAGGTTTCCCTATCTTAGGAGCCATCTTTATTTGGTGGATCATTGACGCATTTTCAATGCAGGAATGGCTTCGTGAAGACTATCTATTAACGAAACAAAGAATGATTAACCTGATTAAAAGTAATGATAATTCAACATTTGATGGACAATTTAATGCTCGTAACTAATTTAGAATGCTTGTTAGCATTCTTTTTGTTTGCATTTTTTCAATCCGCCTGTTACTTTATTTATAACATGTTAATTAAAAAATAACAGTTTAAGAGGAGACTTTAATCATGAAATACGCAATCACAATGGTTACTGGTAAATTCGGTAAATATGCAATCAATAATTTAATGAAAGTTGTGGATCATAAAAATATTGTTGCTTTAGCCAGAAATGTTGAAAAAGCTAGTGAACAATTACCTGAAGATATTGAAGTTCGTCCTGGTGATTATACTAATAAAGACGAATTACAAAAATCCTTAAAAGATGTCGACAAATTATTATTTATCTCATCACAACCCGGTGGTGAAGTTTCTCGTTTACAACAACATAAAAATGTTGTGGATGCAGCTAAAGCTAGTGGTGTTAAGTACATTGCATATACTAGTTTTCCACATGCTGACAAAGCCGATAACTTCCTAGCTAATGATCATAAGGCCACAGAGATATACATTAAAGAACAAGGAATCGACCGTTCATTCTTACGTAATAACTGGTATCTAGAAAATGAAATCGCTACATTAAAAGCTGCCGATAATGGCAATACTTTTGTATATGCTGCCGATAATGGCAAAGTTGGTTGGGCACTAGAAGAAGAATATGCTCAAGGTGCTATTAATGTCTTAACAAAAGATAATCCTAAGGAAATTTATGAATTTTCTGGTCAAAGTCGTAATTACAAAGAATTATCGGATGCACTAAAAGAAGTTTCTAATAATGAATTTGATGTAAAATCAGTTAGTTTAGAAGAATATAAAGAAGGTTTTAAACAAGCTGGAATGCCGGACGCTGTTACTAATGCTTTAACCGCAATCCAAAGATTAATCAAAGATGGTGCTCTTAAAGAAGATACTAACGATTTGCAAGAAGTATTAGGTCATGAATTAACTCCAATTGAAGATGCGCTTAAAAAGATTTTACAATAATATATAAATGGTGATAAAGTGAAATATTCGCATAAACTAAGTGATGCCATTCATATTCTAACTTATGTATCTATATCAGATAGCATCGATAATGATTTATCCAGTCGTGCAATTGCTGGTAGTATTGAGTCTAATCCTAGCTTAGTTCGTCGATTAATGGCTAACTTAAGTAAAGCTAATTTACTAAAAAGTAGTCAAGGAAAAGTTAATATTAAGTTAGGCCGATCAGCTAAAGAAATCAGTATCTTGGATGTATATAAAGCAATTGAAGAACCTGATTTACTTCATGTTGATCCTGATACTAATGTAAAATGTATTGTTGGTGCTAATATTCAAAAAACGTTAAATAGTGCTTATAATAAAATACAAAAACAAGCAGAAAGTGAAATGGATAAAATTAGTATTTATGACATTATGAATGATATTTTAGAATCAAATAAAAGATAGAAAAAGACTCCGCATTTAATAAAATACGGAGTCTTTTTTAGATTAAAATTATTCGTTAATTCCAATATTATTTAATCTATTTACTTTCATATTGTCTAAATTATCCCAGTTAAGGGTTAGGTTCTTTCCGTCGTGGAAGAATGTTCCAGTCATTGTTCTTTGACCGTCATTAATATACATTTCGAAAACTGTATTATCAAAGTAAACTGAACAATTATTGAATCTAGATGAGCCTAATAAAATAGTACGGTTTTCTGGATCTTCGCCCACATTTTTACGAGTTAATGTTAACTTATGTGAGTCTTTATCAAATGATAGTTTCAAATAACTATCATCAGATTCAATCAGCATACTATTGTCTTTGCCATCTTCAACGTCAAATTTAATTAGACTTTGTTTATCTAATTTCATACCTTCTGAAACATCAACTGATTCTTTAACTAAAGAATCGTTTTCTTTTACAGGAGTTTGAATTAATCGGCCATCTTTAATGTGGAGCTCACGAACCATTGTTAATGAACCTTCCCAACCTTCATCATCTGAAAGATATTCAGTATCAGGTAAGCCAATCCAAGTTGATGATAATAAACGACCATCAGGAGCATTTAATAATTGAGTTGCATAAAAATCAAATCCTTCATCAACTTGATGCATTGCTGATGGATTAATTAACTTCATGTTTTCCCAATCAAAATCATCAGCAACGATATAAGCATTAGGATGAATATTATCATAACTAAACTTAGTATCATCAGCACCTTGTGGACAGAAAATTAATACTACTTTTCCATCAACAAAACCTAAATTAGGACATTCTGTCATATAACCTAGATTATCGTGACCTAGATCCATTTTTTTATAGAATTCCCAACCTTTATCAACGTTTTTAGAACGATAAGTTAAGATTTCACCTTCATTATCAATTGTTTGAGCACCCAAGATTGCATAGTAATAATCACCATGTTTTAGAATTTGTGGATCTCTAAAATGACCAGTAATTCCAGTAGGTGCATCATCAATTAAAGGATCTGATAGCTTAGTAATATTATTATCTTTATCCATCCATGCACCATTTTGATATGGATGACGACGGTATTCATCATCATCTTCAAATACATTTCCAGTATATATTAAGAATAGTTTATCATTAACATTAATAGCACTACCAGAGTAGCATCCATGGCGATCATTATAACGATCTGGAACCATTGATTTATTAACATTATTCCAATTAACTAAATCATCAGAAACCATATGGGTCCAACTTTTTAATCCATGCACACCCCCATATGGAAATGCTTGATAAAACAAATGCCACTGATTATTAAAATATGAAAAACCATTGGGGTCATTTAACAAACCAGTGTCAGTTTGAATGTGGTAACCCAAGCGCCAATTTGATTTAGTAATTTTTTCTTTCAAATCAGTTAATACTTTAGGATCCCAATCCTTGTATAAACGATCTAATCTATATTTAGTCCAATATTTTGTATCCATAATAAAAACCTCACTTTAATAAAAATTTTAGTTATTAATACTAATCATTTTGTTTATTTTAATGCTACTCAAATTATTAAAATGTAAATTAATATTTAATCCATCATGATAAAAATTACCAGTCATTGTTTTCATACCATTATTTATAAATAGTTCAAAGACTGTGTTATCTAAATATAAATAACAAGTATCAAAATTATTTATATCTAATGGACATTCACGGGATGTTTCTTGTTCTCCCCAATTTTTTCTAATAATTTTAACACAACTTCTGTCATTATCTAAATAAACTTTTAAATAGCTATTGTCAGACTTTAAAAATATTTTACATAATCCATCACTATTACAATTAAATTTTATTACTGATTGTTTACAAATATTCATACCATCATTAACAGGTATTTCTGAACTTATTAATTGATTGTTCTCATCAACTGGTTTTTGAAATAATTTATTATCTTTAACAGATAATTCACGAATCATGCTTAATGAACCAACCCATCCTTCTCCTGGAGAAAGATAATCTGTATCTGGAACACCAATCCACGCAACTTCTAACAATCTTCCATTAGGATCTTGTAATAATTGAGTTGCATAAAAATCAAAGCCTTCATCTAATTGTTGCATTTTAGATGGATTAATTAATTTCATATTATCCCAGTCCAAAGCATCAGCGATAATATAAGCAGTTGGGTAAAAATTACTATATCTAAATTTTGAATGATCAGCGCCTTGTGGACAAAATACCAAAATTAATTTACCGTCTATAAAACCTATATTAGGACATTCTGCCATATAACCAAGTCTCTCATCATTATACGCACCTACATCTAAATGTTTATAATAAGTCCATCCATTATCTAAACTGGTAGATCTGTAAACTATAAATTGACCTTTATCATTGACACTTCTGGCTCCAAGAAAAGCATAGTAATATTTACCATGTTTTATAACTTGTGGATCTCTAAAATGTCCAGTTATTCCATCAGGTGAACCATCAATTAATGCTTTATCTAGCTTTTTAATATTGTTATTCTTGTCCATCCATGCACCATTTTGATATGCATATCTAACCGATTCATCATACTTATTTTTTTTAAAAACATTACCAGTATACATCAAAAAAAGCTTGTCTTTGGTTGAATACGCACTACCAGAAAAGCAACCTTTAATATCATTATACTGATCTGGAACCATTGGCTTATGAACATTTTCCCAATGAACCAAATCATCAGATACAACATGCGACCAACTTTTCAAACCATGAACCGCTCCATAAGGAAAAGCTTGATAAAATAAATGCCATTGATTATTAAAATATGAAAAGCCATTAGGATCACTTAAAAGGCCTGTTTCAGGTTGAATATGATAACCTAAACGCCAATCAGATTTTGATATTTTATCTTTTAATTCATCTAATACCTTTGGATCCCAATCTTTATACAACTTATCTAATTTATCTACAGTCCAATATTTTTTATACATAATAATGACCTCACTTTGTTATAACTGAATACAAATATTCATTAATTAAATTTTAACAAAGTATTAATCGATTAGCTCTGATTTTGACTGATAAGCAATTTAATTAATAATTACATCACCATTTTCATTGGTAAAACTATATTTCTTTGATGAATTAGAATGACTAACGTCCGGAGCAACTTTATTATCGCCATCATCGGAATAAGTATAAATATTAGCATTGTCTTTAGCATCAACTTCACCACTAACATCGCCATTTTCTGAATCAGCTTTAAATTTATTAATTATATTTTGATGTTTGAATGTTATATCACCATTGTCATTCGATAATTCTAGTGCATACCAATCATTATTACCCAATTCAATATCGCCGTTTTCATTTTCAATTTCACTGAATCCACTATTAATTTTATTATTTTTAGCTATAATATCGCCATTTTCATTAGAAATGCTTAACTTCTTAAAATGATTATTATTAACATAAATAGCACCATTGTCGGACTCAATATCACTAGTACCATTATCAAAAGTACTATTTTCAATTGTCATATCTTTATTTGAAGCCTCTGCATCGATGCTAGGTGCTTTGACATTATATATATCTTTAACTGAATCTAATTCTAAAGGCTTTTCTACATTTATGTCTGACAGCGAAATCCCAGCATGTTTTTTACTTTGATTGATATATTTTAAATTATGGCCTTTGGGTACAAATAATGTAATTGAAGTTTTATTTCCATTATTAAATCCGTTCAAAAAACCGATTCTGAAGAAATTGTGATACCATTCATCACTTGAAGCATTAAGTTTTAAAACACCATTATCAACAGAATAACTAACCTTTTGTGTTTTATTCAAAGCAACTGACATTTTTGAACTATTTCCACTTTTAACATTAACTTTTACATTACTATTAAGATCAACTGCATTAAAACTATCCAAATTTTTTGTATATTTTTGGGTTATTTTTCCATTTACTGTTTCATTAGCTTGAGGTATTGAAAAACCATTAAATGCAAAACCAATAAAAAATACAAATAATCCAATTAACAAAAGAAATAATGATATTTTAATATATGTTTTCATAATTAAGCTCCTTATTTTTTATTGTAATTTACGTGAAAGACACTATTAACGATTGATATAAAACCATTAATAGTTAATTTATAAATAATTTTAAATAATTTCATACAAGATGGGAACATTATAATTACTAAACCTAATGCAAATATTGATAATCCAATTTGCATCAATGAAATTTGTAAATTATCAAAAATATAAATAACTGCTGCGATAAAACCAACAATTCCACCTAAAAAGAGACTAATTAATACACTAGCAATCGTAACAACAATTGAGAATATAATGCTTGCAATAATGATTAAAAAACTTAAAAGAAATGGTGAAGCTAAAATTAAGAGTAAAATTACCCACCAATCAATATGTTTCTTTTCTGGAACAACGTCAGCATGAGATCTTATACCAAACTCCTGCAGAATATTTTTAGATAAATGTTGAGGAGTTCCTAACTCCCTAACACAATCTTCATAGTTAATAAATCCACCATCCTCTAAAAATTCACTGTAGTAGGTTATGGCACTATCAAAATCATCTTTATTTAAAGACGTTAAATATTTTTTAAGTTCATTTATATATTCAATCATTAGAATTACCTCCCATTAAATAATTAATATTTTCTTTAAAATTTTGCCAATTTTGCTGTAAAAGTTTTAATTCTTCTTTACCCTTATCAGTAATTCGATAGTATCGACGGTTTCTGCCTTGATAAGGTGAATCATAGACTGTAACTAATTCTTGCTTCTTTAGTCGACGCATCACTGGATAAATAGTTGAACTGGAAACTGATATACTTTCTTGAATCTTCTGAGTTAAAGCATATCCGTAATAATCATCTTTACTCAGAACACCTAACACACAGCCATCTAGTAATTCAGTTGTAACTTTTAGTGCCATTAATTAACACCTCTTTTTATTTATTTTTTAATATTATATTAAATATAATATTAAACCTTATCTAATATTTTGTAAAATAAAAAAGCTAATCCAAAAAATTAGCTTTATTGCTTAATATTTAAATTATCGGGCTTATTGGCCTTAATGTTTTTATGAGTCGATAGATATTCCATAATTAACTTAGGCATATCTTTAGAAAAGCTTTTAACAACTTTACTGTTAGAAAACATCTCATAATCTCCAGCACCAATACCACGATATTGGTTCAAAGTTAATCGTAATTTTTGGTCTGGTCTAATGTCTGCATTATGATAATTCAATTTAACAACTCGTTGCCCAATTGGTTTAGTTAAGTCAAAAGTATAATCAATACCTGAATAATAATCATAATTAAATAGTTGGGGCTTAGGTCTTAAATATTGCTTAGAAATCATAACTTCATTTTGACTATTTAGTTCAAAAAATGAAGCGCAATGTTCTAATGCAGATTTTAAATCATTACCACTAATTTCTTCAATTACTAAAGTGTTAGGAAAAACATAACTATTTAGGACATCCCTAATCGTTACCTCACTATTAAAACCAGTAATTTCATCATTAAATAATGATGTACTAGCAATATCAGTACCCGTTGCATCCATTTGGACTCGATTAATAAAATCTAGGTATGCGTTACCATGTAATCTAGCATCCATAAAGTCATGAATTTTCAAATCACCCTCAATATGGGCTAAAGGCTTGTCTAACCATTGATCCACTGTTTGTTGAACATCAGAAATTATTAGTTTACCTTGATTATCAACATCATAATTAGCTGTTTTAATCAATTCAGAAAAACTTTTAATAACTTGATGATTAGAATCTAAATCCAAAGTAATTTTACCAACATTAGATCCACGATATCCTGGTTGTGTAACTGGTACGTTGTTAACAACATCAGAAATTTCACGATGTTGATGCCCAGTTACTAAAGCATCAATTCCAGCAACTTGCTTAACCAATGCATAACCTTCATTTTCCCCAGTTAATTTTTCGGTTGGTTCACCAGTTTTTAAGTCGCATTCAAAACCACCATGATATGACACAATAACGATATCTGCTTTTTGATGTAACTTAGGAACCCAGTATTGAGCAGTTTTTACTGCTGAATCAAATTGCAAGTCGCCTAAATTAGATGCTTTTTCCCAATTAGGCACGTATTGCGTAGTTAAACCTAAAATCGCAATTTTAACTCCCTTTTGTTCAATTATTTGATATGGACCATCAGATATTTTTTGTAAATCATGACCAAATAAATTAGCTGATAATATCGGAAATGTTCTATTTTTCCAAGTATTTTGAATGTATGAAATTCCATAATTAAATTCATGATTACCTAATACAGTTGCATTGGGATGAACATAGTTCACTAATTGATTTAATTTTTGATTTAAATGTTTTTCATTATTAGTACGGAAAAGATAATCTGTTAATGGCGATCCTTGAATAAAATCTCCATTTTCAATATATATAACAATCTCATCGTCTTTAGCATTTTTACGAACATCATTGATTGCACTAATAGCTTTTAAATATCCAAAAGGACTGTGATCATCATGACTATGAAAATTATTAGGAAACAAATAGCCATGAACATCACTAGTAGATAATATTTTAATTTGCATCTTAAACTAACCTCTTTCTTAAGGTTCCTGATAACCAGTCAATTAAAGTAACCATAATAATGATACCTAATAAAATAATTCCAACACGAGGCCAACTTCTTGTTTGAATGGCAAATAATAAAGGTGTTCCAATTCCTCCAGCACCAACCATCCCAAGAATTGAAGCTGAACGCACTGCAATCTCAAATTGATATAAAGTATAAGATAGTAACGATGGCATTACAGCAGGGAAAGTGGCCAAAAATAAGCCATCCATTTTATTCCCCCCCATTGAATACATTGCTTCAGTAGAACCGTTATCCATATTTTCAATTGATTCACTAAATAATTTTCCTAGCATTCCAATCGAATGAATTCCTAAAGCCAGAACTCCAGCAAATGAACCTGGTCCAACAGCTTTAATAAACATAATTGCTAAAACAATTTCTGGAAAAGTTCTAATAATAACCAAAATCACCTTGCCACTAGTTGATCTTAAATGAATTTTTTTCTTCATATCACTTCTAGCTGCCCAGAAAGAAAAAGGTACACTTAAAATTGAAGCAACAAAAGTTCCCAAAAAAGCAATTGATAAAGTTTGTAAAAGTTGAGTAAACAAATCTTCACCACTACCGTTATAAACATATTTCCAATCAGGATGAATTAACCCATTAAAAATAGAACGACTAACTTCACCTGCTGATGATTGTAATCCAGTAAATGAAAGACCCTTAAAAGCCCAAAGATATATTATTCCAATAATAAATATCCAAAAGATATACCCAAATCGATTAAATAAAGTTTGATTTTTCATTTCAATTTCTCCTGCAAAATATTACTGATTCCATCAATTACTATCACCACAACTAAAATTGTAATAATAATTACTGAAGTTTGGTTATACATAAATGAAGATAGTGAGCGTTGAAGATATACACCAATTCCTCCAGCACCTAAATAACCTAGAACAGTTGAAGAACGCACATTAATTTCAAATGTATATAAGAAGTAATCAATAAATCGATTTAATACTTGAGGGATTACTGAATAAATAATGACTTGAATTTTATTAGCACCGGTTGCTTTTAAAGCATCTAATGGCTTATCATCAATTGCTTCAACGGTTTCATAAAACAACTTAGAAACCATCCCAAATGAAAAAATAGCTAGTGTGAAGACTCCGGCAGTTGGACCAATTCCAACAACAGCAACAAATAAGGCTGCCAAAAGTAAGTTAGGAAAGGTTCTAACTAAATTAAGAATTAATCTAACGATACCACGAATAAATGGGTTCTTAACAATATTTCTAGCTGCAATTACTGAAAATGGAACTGCAACAATTGCGCCAAGCGTAGTTCCTAAGAGTGCCATCTGAATGGTTTCAATAATTGGTTGGATAATAATATTCATGTATTGCCAATCAGGATTCGACATCTTAACTAATAAATCAGCAAATTGATTTAAATTATTAAAGAATTCGGTAAGATTAACACCAGTCATCGCTGAAGATAAGAATAATAAAACAATTAAACTGATTACCCAAAGAATTCCTTTAACATGAAACTTTTGCATAAAACTTCTTTTAGGAATAGTATTGTTCATTTTTATTCCGCCTTTTCTGCATAAATTTGTTTAAAATCATTTTCTGCTACTTCAGAAATGGGCTTGTCGTAAACTAGTTCTCCACCTCTTAAACCAATAATTCGATTAGCATACTTCATTGCTAATGAAACTGAATGAAGATTGACTACTACAGTCATATTAAGATCTTCATTTAAATGCTTTAAATCATTCATCACTGATTCAGAAGTAACCGGATCTAGTGAAGCAACTGGCTCATCGGCCAAAATAATTTTAGGATCTTGCATTAAAGTTCTGGCAATTGCAACCCGTTGCTGTTGACCACCAGATAATTCGTCAACTCGTGCATATAATTTTTCTAATAAATGAACACTTTTAAGTGCATCAATTGCTTTTTGTTTATCTTTTTTACTAAACATACCTAGTAAGCTTTTCCATGTTGGGTAATAACCAACGCGACCATTTAAAACATTTTTTTGAACAGTTGATTGATTAACCAAATTAAATCCTTGAAAAATCATTCCAATATTTCTACGCAAATTACGTAATTCTTTAGCATTATAGTTATTGATAGAATGACCTTCGATTAGGACATCCCCATCAGTTACATTATGCATTTTATTAATAGTTCTTAATAAGGTACTTTTACCAGCACCTGATAGTCCAACTACCGCAACAAATTCACCTTTATAAATATCTAAATCAATGTCCTTTAAACCAATGTTACCTTTTCCATAAATTTTTTGAACATTTTTAAATGAAATTATTGATTCCGGCATGTTGAAAAACTCCTTTCCACAATAATTGCCTGCAAAATATAAATGTTTGCAGGCAATTATTTTAACTAAATATTTAAATTTTTATTTATTCAAATTTTCGGCACGTTTTTCGTATTGACGAAGTTGATTGAAATCACTGTCTTTAGAATTCTTGTATCCCTGATGAGCGTAAACTGTAGACATAATATCATGACCTTTTTTAGTCTTGATAATGTCCTTAAAGGCTTGAGAAATTTTCTTTTGCCATTTTGCACTCATATCGCCACGAACAGTTATTGTATCGTTAGGAATACCTGCAGTTGTGTACATAGGAACAACCTTCTTCATGACATCTGGGGCATCCTTAGTAACTAACTTTCTAGCACCTTGGAATACAAATGCTGCGTCTGTGTTCTTGTTATAAACAGATAGTACTCCTTGATCATGACCCTTAACTTGAACAGTTTGGATATTATCTTTATTAATATTCACACCATTTTTTAGCATATCAACTGCTGGATAAACCCATCCTGCAGCAGAAGTTGTATCCTGAACAGCAATTTTCTTACCTTTTAAATCTTTAAGACTCTTAATTCCACTACCCTTACGAACTAAGATTTGAGCATAATAATGGTCTTGCAATCTGTTTCCTTGGCGATCATTAGGTTCAAGATAGTTGTAACGTAATGCTTGTAATAACACTTTAGTATTGTATTGCTTGTGAGATAGAGTATAAGCATCAGGTGGCAAGAAACCAACATCAACTTTTTTGGAACCCATTGCTTCAACAATTGTATTGTAATCAGTTGAAACACTAACATTCACTGGAATTCCTAATTGTTTTGAAAGTAATCCTTCAAGAGGCTTAGCCTTTGCTTCCATTGCAGTCGCGTTTGATGAAGGAACAAATTGGACATTTAATTTCTTTGGTGTGTAATTTTTTGAAGATTGATTACCACACGCAGCCAGTACAACCACACTAAGTAGAATCAAACTTAGTGCAGTGAACTTTTTAAGATAATTCATTAATACTCTCCCCTTATAGTTCGTGTTTTGCTTATCTATATATTTATAATAACACATTTATTCACTTTGTCTATGTAAATTACGAACTATTTTTAAAAAAATTAAAAAATAAAGCTTTTTTTAATTTAATTCCTAATGATTTATATAAGAAAAAAAGAAACCGTTAGTATTTAAACTAACGGTTTCTTTTCATTTAAGTTGGGGGTAAATCTACTTTTTGCGAATTGGCAATGTAATTATTTTCTAAATTAGAATTAATAAATACACTGCCTTTTCCATCTTTGTAGACCCCAATTGGAAAGTTATATTTTTTAGAAGTTGAATGCAATGTATAACTCATAATAACATCTCCCTTGATTGATTAGTTAAAATCATCAACGCTTTAATCGATCTAAACGATTTTTAGATGTATCAATATAATTAAACACACTACTTTTATATTTTAGAAATGAAAATTGGTTAATTTTAATTGTGGTCATGCTAATCATCTCCGTAACACATTAAAGCAATAATTATTTAATTTTACATTGGCTTTCGTTTATCTAAACGTCCAGTCACAGCTTTTGCATTATTGAAGATATTATATTTCATTGTTTTAAAATCAATTAATTTTTTAGTAGTCATGTTAAGCATCTCCTAACTTGAACGATTTAATAAAATCGAACTAACGCTTTCGTCGATCCAAACGTACATTAGTAACTTGAATAACAGTTAAAGACTTACCTTTTAAATTAAATTTATTAGATTTCATAATTATCATCTCCGAAACTAAATTATTTTTTTAGTGCTTTAGTCGGTCTAATCGACGATTAGAGATATTAATATAAAACACGCTACCTTTCTCGTCTTTGACTGAGAAATTCTTATAATTTAAAACTGAAAACTTACTTACTGAACTTGTTGTCATATTAAACATCTCCTTTATCAACTAATAAATAATTAGCTTGCGGAACACTTCAATTTATCTAAACGATTATCAGAGATAAAATAATTAAAAACGTTCCTAATATCATTTGTATAAATTTCGGTTGGAAGATTAAACTTTCGAATCGATAAATCTAATCTCTCCTTATTACTTTTAATCATTGTTATCTCCTCCCATCAATTAAGATTATTATCATTATATTCTAATTAAATTTTAATTCAAGGGTTTTTATATATTTTTTATAAAAAAAGAGACGATTTATTATCGACTCTCTCAAAAAACTATCTAGCTACGGCTGGAGTAGCATTATCACTATCACGAACACTTTGATTAAAGTATGGTGAATATTTATAGATTGCTTTATACATTTTAGATTGGCTATAAGCACTAAAGCGATCATTTAAAGTAACAATAATTACTCGATCCTTTCCAGATAAATGACTAGTACTTACTAAACAATTACCAGCTAATGGTGTGTAACCAGTTTTTAATCCATCAACTTTAAGTTCTGGATAATATCTTAATCCACCAGGTAATAATTCATTAGTGTTGTTCATCCACTGACCATTTTGTTTAGTCTTGTAAATTTTAGAAGTATTTACAATATCTGGATATAATTTTAGTACGTTCGATGCAATAACTCCTAGGGCTTTTGCACTAACTTTGTTATATGAGTAATAACCGCCATATTTAATTCCATACATATATAAATCAGAGTTTTCTAACCCCGATGCTGAAACAAAAGTTGCTTGACGACCAATTCCCCAATCACGCGCTTGGCGATTCATTTGATTAATAAAATTAGTGTTAGAACCTGCAACCCATTGACCTAAAGCAATAGCAGCACTATTAGATGATGCAATTACAGTTGCCCGATATAAATTTCTAACTGAGTATTGTTTACCAGCGACAAATTTATAACTACCTAAAGACCCGTTGTGACTCATACTAGCTAAATTGGATGGCATTGTAATTTTTTGATTCCAACCATTACGGGTATTTTGTGCTTTTTGAATTGCTAAATATAAAGTCATTAATTTAGCAGTTGAAGCTACCGGAAAACGTTTATAAGCATTTTTTCGATAGAATACATGTCCATCATTCATATCTAAAGCATAAGCAGCCTTAGCTGTTTTAGTGTTATCACTCATTTGGTCAGTATAAGCACTGGCATTAGCACTTATCCCACCCATAGTGGTTCCTAAAGTAACTAAGCTTAATGTCACTAAGACCGCTCTTTTAATCCATTTGAAATTCATCAAATTGTACACCTCTCCATATATCAATACTAAGTCTATAGTACTATCTTTTAGAAGAAAGTGCGTTTACAAATTATTACATTTAGATTATGACAATGTTAAATAAAAAAGGATTGGTAATAAGACCAGTCCTTTTAAATTATATTTTATTTAGCTAATGCATCATTAACTGAAGCCTTTTCTGCCTCAACTAATTCAACACGAGTTTCAATAGATTTAGTATCCATCTTAATTTCACGAGTTAATCCTGGATTATTAACCTTAGGAGCAAAGAATTCGTTAAACTCATCGAAGCGACTACGAGTATGGAAAATACCTGAAGTAACAGTAATAAATGAAGCAAATTCCATATCACCACCAACAGTATCTTCTAACCATTGCCATTCGTTACGAATCCAGTCCCATGCGAATTGTTGTCCTTCATTATTAGCAAGTACACCTCTAAACCAAGCACGTAAATCTTGGGGCTTAATTGTCTTACTATCTTCAAAGTTAGCAACTATAATTGCAAGCAACTTAGGATCTTTAGTAGCAGTCAATGCTGCACAAATATCAGATTTGTAACTTGGGTCTGAAGTATGACGATAGTCATCAAGTAATCCTTCAAAGACATCAACATCACTGAAGTTTTTAATTTCATTGGCTAAGACTAACACACGTGTATCAGCTGGCAATCCAATTAAATTATCTTGATTTTGTTCAAAAATTTTATGAGCTGCTTCAACTGATTCTTCATCTTCTGAATACAAAGAAGCCTGTAAGACCGTTGGACGTGTTAATTGGTCATCGTTAGATTCGCCAGCTTTAGCAGTCCAGCCTAAACGTTTAACTTGGTCTGAACTCAATGTATTCATAAAATGTTTTAGATTTTCTTCTTCTTCAGAGTCTGGATCCACAAACTTTTTAAGGTTAAATGCAAGGCGGTACAATGCATCATTCACGACATTAGAATGACTGTCAGCAAACTTAGATAACACGGGGATGACTGATGCATAGGAAATATGACGACTTTCTGCCAATAAACGCAAGTCTTGTAGGATTTGCATCTTAGTAATTGAGTCTAATTCATCAGCATGATCTAAAATATCATTTAACAATGTTTGATCATATTTAACGATAAAGTGTGAGTTGTTCCCAACATTGACACGGAATGGTTTATCGTTGCTTTGACGTAATTCTTGATAGTTACCTAAGTCAACAGTTGCATCTTTAAAAATTTCTGGCATATCAGCATAATTACTATTCAAAGGAATTTGCCATTGACGACCTTTATCTTCACCATCACCAATAAAGAATTGTTTTTGAGATAATTTCAAATGACCATCTTCAACAGATGCTGAAACGACTGGATAACCTGGTTGTTCTAACCATGAATTCATAATTTTAGCTAAATCAATTCCTGAAGCAGCGCCTAAAGCATCCCACAAGTCTTTTCCAGCGGCATTATTATACTTATGCGCAGCAAAGTAGTTCTTTAATCCAGTCCTTAATGCGTCATCACCAATTAATGCTCTAACCATTACTAGCATTCTAGCACCTTTAGCGTAAACAATAGCTGGATCAAATAATGCATCAATTTCTGCAGGATGATTAACTTCAACGTGGACTGATTGAACACCATCGATTGCATCACGTTGCAATGCTGCTGGTGCTTCTGAAGTTTGGAAAGTTTCCCAAATTTTCCAGTCAGGTTCTAATGCATCAACTGATACATATTCCATCATGTTGGCAAAACTTTCGTTTAACCATAAATCATCCCACCATCTCATAGTTACTAAATCACCAAACCATTGATGAGCTAGTTCATGAGTAACAACAGTTGCAACTAATTGTTTCGTTGATAATGAAGTATTGTCTGGATCAATTAATAACAAAGCTTCACGATAAGTTACAAGTCCCCAATTTTCCATTGCACCAGCTGAGAAATCAGGTAATGCTAATTGCCATGAATGTGGTAGTGGGTATGGTGTTTGATAAAAGTCTTCATAAAATTCAATAGCACGTTTTGCAATATCTAAAGCAAAGTCCAACTCATTAGCTTTATGTGCTTTAGTAGCAAAAACGCCGACTTTAACACCACTCTTGGTTTCAGTCATCTTACTTTGCATATCACCAAAGGCAAATGCAACTAGATAAGTAGACATGCGAACCGTTTCGTCAAAGTAATGGACGCCATCTTCAACTTTAGTTTCAGGCATGTTCGCAATTGCGGTTTCGCCTGGTTTTTCATCAAATTTGATTGCTAAATTAAACTTAGCCTTAGCTTCTGGTTCATCGACACATGGAAAAGCTTGGCGAGCAAAATTAGTTTCAAATTGAGTTCCAACTAACTCTTTCTTTTCACCATTAACTTCATAATATGAAGGATAAATACCCATCATTGAATCAGTTAATTTAGCTTGATATTCAATTGAAAATTCAACTGCACCAGCTTCAGGTAATTCAATATTAATCATGTCATTGTCATCATCAACATCATAATTTAAATTATTATTTGATGACTTAACTGAACTAACTTTTAACCCTTTTTGGTGCACAGCGATTTGCTTTTCTGAAGCATTACCTTGGATAGTAGTTTTACCAGTAATTGTTTTTTCTTCACGGTTAACATCTACATAAATGTCATAGTGTTCTGGTTGAAATTTACTATATAATCTTGTAATTTTTTCCATAATGCCCTCCTAAGTTTATTTCTAATGTTTTTCTCATTTAAATCTAATTATATACTTTTTGATAGCATTAAGCTATTAATATATATATTGTATAAGATATATTTGTATGATGCTAATAAAAGCACTAAAAAAGCGACCTAATTATTTTTAGGTCGCTAATTTTATTTAAACATTTGATTTAACTGTTTTTTATTATGAAGATTAAGATATTTTTTAGATTGATTATCTTTTAAAACATAACCAATCCCATTTCCTTGAAGATTGGTTCCGTTGAAATATTTAGCTGACCAAGTTCTTAAGCGATATTGATCAGTTAATTTAGCATGATTAGAAACTTGGCGGTACTTAAACAAATTAGGAAAACGGTGTTTCAACATTTTAAGATAACGGCCACCATACTTATGCTGATAATCTTTTCCACTACCTAAACTATTGGCCGCGTATAAAATATTTTTGATTTTAGTGTTAGGCAATGGAACTCCAAATCCATTTGTCCTTGTAACATCAACAACTTGTTTCCATGGTAACGAATAAATTTGATTAGGAACAAAATCAGCCATCACTTGAATATTATTACGATGCAAAGCTTTAATGGTAGTTGCTAACTGGTCAGCGGTTCCATATTTAGTTGGTTTATTGAACCCTAAATCATACTTATCATTAAAAGCATAGCCATTTTTAATAACTGCATCAATAAAACTATCATCATTAGTTGAGCGATATTGTGGTGCCAATTCAAAAGAGGTAATTCCCCACCTATTAAATAAATCTGCGTTCTTTGCAATAATTGCATTAGTATATTGATCTTTAGGGGTAGTTGAATTAGGGTTGGTCTGGAAATTAGAAAAGCCTTCATAGATAACATTAGAATCTAACGCTGGATTACTATGGAGTGTTTTACCGTTAGCGTTATGTTTTTGGCTAGGTTTAGTTCGGACATCTTGGTTACTAAAAGTGCCTTTAGGTACCCAAACTGACATATAACCATAGACTTCTGGATTACGATAACCTTTAATATCATTAGCATTTAAAATTAATTGCCCCGCATCGTTAGTTTGCTTAGTAAATTGAGTAGCTGATGAATCATCGTAAGTACTAATACCATTTTGAGTTGATTGCATTAATGGACGATAAGTTTGGTTGGAATGTGCTTTCCCCATATCTAAAATAACTTTGTCATCATTCTTCAATGCTAAATTAGGATTATTTGAAACGACTACCCCAATGCCAGAACTACGTGTTAGGGAATTGCCTTTTTGTTTAGGATTATTAGCGCCTTTACCAAAACGAACTGAAGTTAATACCTTATCCTCACCAGTTTTTACATGAACCTTTTGTAAATCCATTTTTTGTCCACCAGCAACATATTTAACTCGATTGGTTAAAAGTTGACTAATTGAATCATAAAATGGCGTCTTAGTTTGCATGTAATTGTCACCATCAAAATACAAATCACCATAATAAATCCTTGGGACCGTGTCCTTGTTAGTTAGCATTAAAGCATAATTACTAGCCAAATTATATGGAGTATATTCTTTATTAGTACTCCACATGTCTTTTTTATAGATGCTAAGTGCCTTTTTAACAACTGATAAATTAGGATTACGCATTAAATTAACTTTACCTTTGGTATCCTTTAAAGCAATTTGCGTTAATGCATCCTGGGGTCCATTATCATGTGAACGTGAGAAGGTGTAGTTCGGCGCAACTGATTGATTGCCATAATTACGCGAACGATCAACATAATGATCACGAATTAATGAACTTAAATCAGAACCATTATGATTTTTGGCAGTTAATGGACTAGAGTACATTGCATAACGAATATCTAAGCTTAGATAATTAGTTCCACGACCTTTTAAATAGCGTGCATCATTGTCATCCCAGCCTTCAACAATTGACAAATGTTGATTAGCTTTCGCGTCATTTTTATTGGTGTGATATATATCGCGAGCATATTTAGCGTAAATATCAGTTAAATCAGCATCAATATTATCTAAAGCATCAATTCTGATACTATCGAAATTAGCATCACTGCCATGTTTAGTAATTTGGCCAAAATGGGTTAAATAATACATCCAGTTAAGTTGTTCCGATTGCACAATTGGGTTGGAATTATCAACATCATTAGCTAATAAAAATTCTTGTAAGTTGGTATCCTTATTACTTCCATCAACATTACTACCATTACGATTAATTAAACGATATTTAGAATTAGTGTTATTTTTCAAATGCTTATTGTTTCCATATAAGAAAAATCCACCTTGAAAACCATCAGCATTACTATAACTAGAAACAGCTGGTTGTTCACTTTTAATATTAAATTGGCGTTGTGATTTGATAAATTTATGCATCAAAGTCTTTAACCAATCAGTAGAATGTTCTTTAGCAATTCTTTTTTCAATTACACGTTGAATTTGGTTAGTCGTTTTATTTAAATCATGATTTATTTTAATTTCATCAAAATGTTTTTGCATAAAATGTATGTATTGTCGTTTCGTTGATTTGTTTGGCCACCAAAACATTAATAAAGGGCGACGATCATTTTTCTTGGAATTAGTCCAGTGTTTTCCATTATTTAAAATATATTTAGGACGAAACCAAGTTTCAGCAGTTAAATAACCATCAATATTGGAAATATTTTTATGGTCAACTTTATAAAATTCGTTGTGTTTGGCATATTGATTATCAATTGTTTTGGCACTAGTTGGAGTATTCCAATTAATTGCAGCTAGTCCCAAAACGGTCAGCAAAAGCATAAAAGCAGTTTTAATATTTTTGTTCATTAATAAGCGTTCTCCTAAGTTTTATGTATTTATGAATTAAGCAATATCTTATATTAAAGCATATTAAGTGAAAGTCTACAAATTAAAAAACACGCTTAAATTTAAGCGTGTCATTTATCATCTAACCAAGTATTTTATTGTTCTTAATCCAGTGGTTACCATTGTAATACCATTTATTGGTCGAGCCAATCCACTTCATACCTTTATATAAATATATACGGGAATTCTTCGGTGTTAATATTTTACTATAATTTGAAGGATCAAAGTTAGATTGAATAGTAGCACCTGATTTACTAGTGTTATATGGTCTCATCATAGAAATAATATATAAGTAGTAGACTTTATTACTATTACCAATTTTAGCTTGATAATTGTTGTAGATTTTTTTAACATAAATAATTTTTTTACTCTTACTGGAAATTTCTAATGCACTTTTTTTAGCTTTATTTAAATCATCAGTAAGCTTTTTTAGTTCGTTAGGTTCTGGATCAGCATCTTCATAGTCACCTAAATTACCATCCGCAGTATCATATTTATTAAGTGCTTTTAATGTTGGAAATAATAGAACCGAATTGTTAAACATGTTACTGCCATAACTATTGTCAAATTGTCCACGATACCAAATTTTGTTATTAAAATCTGTTATTTTGGCTTGTTTATAATGTACTTCTTTAACCGGTAAATTGTATTTATTATCATTAAGCAACTGAAGTTTGGGAACTCCGTGAATTTTTGCATACATTGCTGTTTGATGGTGCATATCGGTACTATTACTTTCAGGTTTATTAGTTAAAACCGTAAAGGTGTTAAATAATGCAGTCACATAGACCTTACTGCCAGCCTTTAAAGTTTGGCTTTTAATAACTTTTCTTTGCCAAGTTTGGTCAGATTGTCTTTTATAATCTTGAATCCAGTCAACTTTCATCGGAGCAGTTAGTTGAACATGCCGCCAGTTACTCCAATATGAATTCATCATTGCTGGAATATCGCTTTTCATAATTTTACTTTTTTGATTTGCTGATACTGACATTGTTGGTAGCATCAACAATATTAATGTAAAAGCATTAATTAATAATCGTTTTATTTGCATTTTAAAATGACCTCTTAATATATTTTCTATAATTTTACATACTAAACTAGAAATCGAATCGTAGACATTAAAACTAAATATAATAAATCTATTTATTTCCGTAAATTATTGAAAATATTTTCTTAATTATATATTTTTTATTATAAGATTTTTTGTTTAAGCTTTTTTTTCTAAAGTATTTTAATGAAATATTACTTAATATATTAAATAATATTTTTACATTCATTGAATTATAATTAATGATGCGATTTTTAATATTAAAATTATATTCTTTAATATCTGAATATTGATGAAGATCTTTCATAATTTCATAACGTTTAAAATTATTAAGTTTATATTTTTTACACAAAAAGACCAATTCACCATATAATTGAAAATATTTATTGTAATTATTAACTTCAGAATAGCCATAAGGTAACCCAATCTTCTGTATATTACTTTTACTATCCAAGGTTATTACCCCGCAAAAAATATTTTCAACTCTGTATTTTAATATCCAAAAACTATTGGATCTTTTATTTTTTTTATAATCCAAAAAATATTTATTTATTTTAGATTTATATTTTTTTAACTTAACATTACTTATACTGATGTTAACTATTAAAAGCTTTTCCCCTTTTTTACATTGAGAATTTGAATTTTGTATTATTATATTTTTAGGTACTGAAAGTAATGAAAATTCATATCCTAAAAAATCAAAAAGATGATAATTGTTTTGAATACTACTTTGTTTTAATTTTTTTAAAATTGGTTCACTAATTTTAGTTATAGAAAATTTTTTATCTGATAAATACAGGTTTAATTTTTTCAATTTGTCTGAAATATCTTTTTTAATACTATTAAAATCAAATTCATTTCCTGATAAAACAATAATGAAATCATCAACAAATCTTTCATAAATAATTGGCTCAAATTTTAAATTAATAAAATTATCAAATTCCATTAAATAAATTTCACTAAGTGAAGAAGACAAAGGATTCCCCTGAGGCAATCCTTTTATATTCTTATCAAAAATAATATTCTTGATAAGGTTTACTTTTTCAATAGACAAACAATCTTTTGTCATCATTTTTTTATATATAATACGCTTATTAACACTAGAAAAAAAATGATGAATATCTCCTCTTATAATTAATGTAGGACGTTCATTACTAAAAGTAAGGCAATTATCATTATCCATTATAATTCTATTACCATTTGACAGACATTCTTTAATATCTTTTATTATATTCTGTCTAGATTTTGTTTTAATAGACCATATTCTTCTTAAATAATTAGATAATTTCTTGTAAGAATTCATTAATTCATCATTATATATATATATTTCTCTGCCATTTAAGTTTTGTTTTTTATAATAATATTTTTTTTTCATAAATTATCTCCATTTATAAAATGATAATAATTAATTCAATATGTATAGGCCAAAAATTTTTCTTACATATATAAATTTTTTTAATTTAAATATGATTAAGATAGAAAATAATCTTAATATGATATTATAAGTATAAATATCTATTGTGTGGCTATTACATTTTACAAATGAAATTTCATAAATTAATATTTTATAAATGAATAATATAAAATTATTTTATCCAATAAATAAAGAAAATATAATTTAGCCTAAGAAAAATAATGACCTAATATGATAATAACATAAACTTAATGCATTCAGGAGATTTTATAATGTCTAATAATTATTTTTTGAGAACAGATGTTCTTCCAGAAGAATTACCAATACCATTTTCAAATAAACAACTATATAAAAATATAACAGAAAAAGATGTAAACAATTATTTAACAGAAAATTATAATAAAAAGGTATTAGATGTAAAAGATGGTACAATTCCTTTAGTTCAACAAAGCATCCCCCTTAAATTTAAGGTAGATGCTAGAACAGATAAAATTAGAAATATAGGATTAATCCATCCATTAGCTCAATTGCAAGTTTTATTTTTTGTAATAAAATATGAACGAATGATTTTATTATCAACTGAAAAATCTAATTTTAGTGTAAGAAAACCAGTTAATAGAAATAAAAATCAAATTGATGAGTTAAAAGCCAAAAAAAAGAAGATTAAAGAATTAAAAGATTCATTTATACCAAAATCACGTAATTTAATATCCTCAGAGGAATTAATTAAGCAATATAGAAATTACTTTTCATTTTCTAAATGTAATTCTATAAGTGAACTATTTAAATCATCTGAATTCATTAATTCTCAAGAAAATTTTTTACATATGCAAAAAATAGATATACAAAATTTTTTCCCTTCAATATATACACATTCCTTGTCTTGGGCTCTTTTTGGTTCTAAAAAGATTGCAAAAATTAATAAAAATATAAATTCATTTGAAAATAATGTAGATAAAATAATTAGAAGAATAAATTATGATGAAACTAATGGTATAATTATTGGACCCGAATTTAGTAGGATAATTGCAGAATTAATTTTATGTCAAATAGATAGAGAAGTAGAAAAGGATCTTTATAATGATAATATAAAAAATAACAAAGAATATAAAATTTTTAGATTTATTGATGATACATTTATATTTTATAATAGTGATGATGTAATAAACAAAATAATTCAAACGATAAAATCAAAATTAGCAAAATATAATCTTGATTTAAATGAAAATAAGATAAAGAAATTTTCATTAACTACATCCATTTCAGTATCTCCAATTACTAAAGTAAAAATTGCCATAGATACATTTAAAAGAAATAAATACATAAATGCACAAAAAAAGAATATCGATGAAAAAGATTTTAGAGGAACTAATAATGATTGGAATTTACTATTTGAACAAATTATTGAAATATCTTCAAATAATCCAAAAGATAAAACAAAAATAATAAATTATTTTTTAGAATCCTTATCAGGCATAATTATTATGAAGCCTACAAATAATAATATTGCAAATTATTTGAAAACAATTAATAAGGTACTAAGAGGCATAACTGATTTAATAAAGATTTCTTTTACACAAAAAACCTTATACAAATCTTATTTCTTAGTAATCAAAATAATAAATCAGATAAAAGAAGGAATTAAAAATAATAACTTACAAAATTATGAAAAGGATTTTATAGTTCCAATATTTATTTTTATATCTAAATTAATATCTTTTAATTGGTTTGATATAACCCAAGGATATGATTTTATAACTATATCTAAATTTTTCATTAAATATAATTTATATTTAAACAGTTATAAATTAATATCATTTATTAAATCAAACAAAAATTCATATTTCATTATGTCTACAATTGCTTATTATATTTATGATAATAAAAATAAAAGTGTATTTAAAAACTATATAACTGTTAAAAACGTTTTATATAGAACAATAAAAAGTACAATATTAAATTATAAATTAAAAGGAAGTTTAAAAGAACTATGGTTTGATTCTGAGTGGTTTTACTTTTCAAATGATTTTTCAAAATATCCTGGTTTTAAACAAGAAGAACGTCAATGTTTTATTGATAATTTTAAAAACACTTTAAAAAAAGCAAAATATAGCAACACTACGAAAATTTTATTTAAAGAATCATACTATAATTGGAATTTAACATTTGATGATATATCTAAAAAATTATTCTATAAAAAAGTAATAAATAAAATTGAAAATAATATAATATATTAAAAAAAGCAATAAAAAGATTTAGAAAATTATAAGTCTTTTTATTGCTTTTTTAATTACATATCTTTTTCAATTTTCTTTTTTAAATCTTCATATCCAGGTTTACCTAATAATGCGAACATATTACTCTTGTAGTCTTCTACTCCAGGTTGGTTAAAAGGATTAATTCCATTTAAATATCCAGAAACTGCAATTGCAAATTCAAAGAAGTAAATTAATTCACCTAAACTGTACTCAGTTTGATCTTTCAAACTAACTACCATATTAGGAACGCCACCATTAGTATGTGCAATAATAACACTTTGGAAAGCCTTATCATTAACATAATTCATGGTTCTACCTTCCAAATATTGAATCCCATCATTATTATCACCAGTAACTGGAACATCAATATCTGATTTATGTTGATCAATTTTAACAACTGTTTCCATTAAATTACGCATCCCTTGTTGAATGTACTGACCTAATGAATGCAAATCAGTTGAGAAGTTAGCGGAACTAGGATAAATTCCCTTTTCATCTTTACCTTCAGTTTCACCAGCTAATTGTTTCCACCATTCAGCTAAGAACCGTAGATTAGGTTCATAGTTTTCAAGAATTTCATTGGTATAGCCCTTACGATAAAGAATGTTACGATAAGCCGCATATTGAAGTGCCCCATTATCTTCTAAAGAAGTATTCATGTAATGCTCTTGGGCATCAGCTGCACCCTTCATCAATTCATCAATATCAGCACCGGAAGTTGCGATTGGCAACAAGCCAACTGCTGAAAGAACTGAGTAACGACCACCAATTCCATCTGGGATGATAAATGATTCATAACCATTTTCGTTAACTTCTTGTCTTAAAGCACCATTTTTAGCATCAGTAGTTACATAGATACGTTTGTTAGCTTCAGCTTGACCATATTTTTTCACTAATAATTCTCTGAAAATTCGAAAGGCAATTGAAGGTTCGGTTGTTGTTCCAGATTTAGAAATAACATTAACTGAAAAGTCTTTATTACCAAGAAACTTGATTAAATCATTAACATAGGACCCACTAATAGAATTTCCGGCAAATACAACTTGTGGGTATTCACGTTCATCTTCTGACATAGATTCATAAAAGTTATCATGAAGAAAATCAAGCGCCATTTTAGCACCCAAGTAAGAACCACCAATTCCAATCACAACTAAAACTTTAGAATCTGATTGAATCTTTTTAGCAGCTTTTTTAATTCGAGTAAATTCGTCTTGATCATAGTCAGTAGGAAGTGTCATCCACTGACGCATTTTATTTTCAACACCAGTACCATTTACTAACTCATCACGAGCAGTATTTAACATTGGTTTGATTTCATTTAATTCATTAGTTTTTACAAAGCTTTTTAATGCGGATGTATCAAATTTTATGTTTGTCATTATGCTCACCTCAATTAGATTTTAACAATATTTTCTTTATAATACTGTTTTAACGCTAGTGAAAAATTACCAACAGTTGCCGAACCATTATGTTCAACTTTAGGCATTTGAATATATTCTTTTAAATCACCAACATCCAAATAATCATTAAACATTGCTTTGAAGTGTGTTCTTACCATATCTAAGAAAGCTTCGCTAACAACCCCACCACCGAAAATAATACGTTCAGGACGAATAAATAAAGTGGCTTGAATTGAAGCTTGCGCAACATAATATGCAACATAATCCCATGAGGGATCTGATAATGGCACATCTTTACCATTTTTACCAGTCCGAGCATTAAAAGTTGGCCCGGAGGCTAGTCCTTCTAGACAGTCACCATGATATGGGCAAATACCTTTAAATGCTTTATCACCTTCAGCACGTTTTAAGCGAACATGCCCAGCTTCAGGATGACCGACGTGGCCTAGGAAATGACCATTATCAACGATACCAGCTCCAACTCCAGTCCCAATTGTGTAATAAACTAATGAATGAATTGGTTTGTGA
The DNA here is from genome assembly GCF_023380225.1 of Apilactobacillus apisilvae. Taxonomy (NCBI): domain Bacteria; kingdom Bacillati; phylum Bacillota; class Bacilli; order Lactobacillales; family Lactobacillaceae; genus Apilactobacillus; species Apilactobacillus apisilvae. The sequence continues at coordinate 1,234,412 of NZ_CP093362.1, read as the reverse complement.
TTTTTAATTGAAGTAATGTATTCACCATAAGCAGAGCCATTAACATCAGTTGTCCAATACATTGGAATATCAAAATATTTTTTCATAGTTCCTAAAAAGTTGGTATTAGACCAATGTGGTTTGGGGGTATCAGTAATATATCCATATTTAGGATTATCTAATCTTAATTCAATTGGCCCAAACGATGCGATCCCAATGGCTTTTATGTCATCGAATTGCTTAAAATATTCCACACACTTACCTAAAGTTTCTTCAGGAGTGGTTGTTGGAATATGAATACTATCTTTAATGTTGAAATTTTCATCGCCAATTGCACACACGAATTTAGTGCCGCCAGCTTCAATACTTCCAAATAACATTAAAATCACCTCGTATTAATCACAAATCATCGTTTGCAATCTATCAATTTATAGAATTATGTTCTCTACAAAAATAAAGATAGCACTTTATGAAACCGTTTACAACAAAAAACATTCAAATTTATTGTAAACGGTTTCATAAAGTGGTAATTTTAAATTGTTAAATAATATTTAATGGCTTTTATTATGAAAAGAGGGATTGCCCATGTTATTAGGTAGCATTGAATTTCGTGATGATGAAATCACATGTGCTGTAAGTGATGGTCACATCAATATTAAAGATAAAGTCGAATTTCCATTAACCACTCCAAAGGAAAACTTCAAACAGATTGTTGAATATTTTAAAAAAATCAATGATATAAAAGCGATCGGAATTTCATCTTTTGGTCCACTGGAAATGCGTACCTATTCTCCGCAATACGGTTATATTAAAGATTCATCTAGGAAAAACTGGTCAAATGTTAATGTCCTAGGAACCTTAAAAAAATATCTAAAAGTTCCAATGTCCTTCACTACTGATGTTAATAGTACTGCATACGGTGAATACATCACTTCTATTTTAGAAAATAAACCAGTTTTATCATTGGTTTACATTACTATTAGTAAAGGTGTGGGTGCTGGTATCGTTAATGATGGTGAATTAGTCGGATATAAAGGTAGTCCTGAAATTGGACACATCTGTCCTAAAAGGCATCCCAAAGATCAAACTTTTCCCGGAACATGCCCTTATCAAGGTGATTGCTTAGAAGGTTTAGTTTCTGAACCAGCATTTCAGGCGAGATTTAATAAAAGCTATAAAGAAATTTCAATGTTTAAGCCGATTTGGGACATTATCGCATACTACATTGCTCAATCGGTTGTTCAATCAACTTTATTAATACGACCACAAAAAATAATCATTGGTGGTGACATTATTAATAAAATTGAAATTCAAAAAATTAAAAATGAATTTAAAAAATTAATAAATAATTATATTAAAGTTGGCGATGATGGTAACTTAGAAGGTTATATCAGTTTACCTTCAAATTCTAGTAATAAATTATCAATCATTGGTAATATTTCATTGGCCAAGAAAGTGTATTATGCAGATGGCGATGAATATGCAAAATAATTTTAAATTTTAAGGATGTTGGATTATTCTAACATCCTTTTTTATTGTTATGTATATGAATAATGAATTACAATTATAGTATATATATTGTTTAATTGAGGGAAACTGACAATAATGAAATTTTTAAATAACATTTTAAAAAATATGGGATACATATTAATTATTCCGGCATATATTTTATTTTTTACTGTATTTTTTGCATATTTAGCATACTTCTGTTTCCAAATTTTAACTGGACATATTCTAAGTGGAATAGTTTATAATTTTTTAAAAACTGCTGGATTAATTGTCGATAATAACATTTCAATAAATATTATTTCAGCCATTATTATTTCATCAATTTTAATGATGTGTGTCTTTACGGATTCATATATGATTGAAATTCTGAAAAAAGCTGAAATAAAAACCGTTGATGTATTAAGCAAAGTTAAATTTAATTGCTCGTTTGCCATTTTAATTTTATTAAATTGCTTAGCAATGTACATTAGAAATTCTTATAAAGAAGTCCCACTAGCACTTCCTAACGGTAATTTAATTCCACTAGGCATCTTTATTTGGCTTAGTATTTTATTAATAACTTACTTAAGTAACAAAAATATAAAAGAGGAAGAATAAACTTGAAAACAATTATTAAAATATTCAAAATAATTTTATACATATTAGTTGTAATATTTTCGATTAGTTTTCTAATTGTATTTTTTTCATGTTTAATGTATTTTGGATATAAATTAATGGGGATCGATAATGAAAATTTGATTTCATTCATGACAAATAGTGGATTAATTAAAGAAAAACATATAACAATAAGTATTCTTTCATCAATTATTGTATTAGTGTGTTTATTTTCAATAATTATGTTAATAATATCAGTATTAAGCGTTTTCAGAAATCTGAATAATAAAATTAAAATAAAAAATAATATTAAATATTTTAATATATACTTAGTTATCGTATTTGCCTTTAATGTAATTGCTATGGTTTTACGATTGATGAATTCAAATGTTCCCCATGCTTTGTCATATGGAAAAGTCATTCCATATCTAGCTTGTCTTTGGTTAACGTTCCCATATATAATAAAATACTGTCGAAATAAGGTTGGTCATAAATGAAAAAATTAATTTTCCTAATATTAGTTGTCGTTGGTGTTGTTGGATATTTTCACTATACAAGTGCTCAAGATAAAGCCCAACGAAAAAACTTTGTAAAAGCTTATGATGAAAATGGTCAAATGGTTTTAAATACTCAAAATAAGGATTTAATCAAGTATATGTCAGATGATTTTGGAGATAAGGCTGGATATGTTGGTGGAAACAATAAAAGTGCCAAATTGCCTAGTGGTTCAAAGTTATCTTATACTTATGAATTATCCCAAACCCATCCCAATGCTAGTATGAAAGTCAAAGTTTATTCCAATACTGGATATATTACTGCTGATAATAAGGGATCCAAAGTTTTCTTGGTAAACAAATTACCAAATGTAACTTGGAAAATGTCAGAAAAAGAAATGAGCATTTATAATAACCCAACAAGATATAAGTAAATAAAAAAATTCCAGCATCTAAAATTAAAAGATGCTGGGATTTTTTGTTTGTTCTATTATTTTTGCCTTCTGTATTATAATAACTTCATCATTTATGATAAGGACTACCTTCATTAATCATAAATGCCCGATAAACTTGTTCAGTCAAAACCAAACGCATTAGTTGATGTGGCAGAGTAAATTTACCAAAAGAAATTTGTGTATCTGCACGTTTCAATACATCAGAAGAAAGTCCCAATGATCCGCCAATCACAAAAGTTATATCAGAGTTACCATATGTAGTAAGTTTATCTAATTCTTTAGCAAAGTCTTCTGATGTTCGTTCATTACCCAAAATAGCCAATGCATATACATATTCTCGATCAGATATTTTTGATAAGATACGACTACCTTCTTTTTCCATCACATTATCCATTTGAGACTGGCTAAGGGATTCCGGCGCTTTCTCATCTGGAACCTCAATAATCCGAAATTTACAAAAACGTGATAAACGCTTTGCATACTCAGCAATTCCAGCTTTAAAGTACTTTTCTTTTAATTTTCCGACAACAACTAGCTTAATATTCATTTGTGAAATTTTCCTTTCAAAAAATATTTACACCATATTTTGTGTTTAAAATATCATAAAAACACAACCGATATGATATTAAAAATGTCAATCTTTTCCACAGAGTTATCCACAAGCTGATTAGTACTTATTTTTTGTGTAACAACTTATAATCATTGTCAAATTAACATTTCAATGTATAATTTTTTATGTGTAACTTTTTTATCCACAGAGTTATCCACAGGTCTGTGGGTAATAAGGTAAAAGCTATGAATTATAGATATAAAAGCCGTTATACCAACTTTTATACAAATTTAAAGTTCTATAATAACTATAATTAATTTGTTTAGTTATTATTAATAATAGTTTGTGAAATAACACTTAAATTTATTTCACAAACTATTAAAATATAATCAACATTATAGTTCGTAATTAATCGTACTTGAATATATCATTTTGATTATACCAGTAATTTTTATAATCGTAAAAAGCAAAAAAGGCAGAGATTAAATCTCTGTCTTTTTATGGATGCATCCCATTCATCAAAAAATTAGTTGCATCCTCAGTTATTTTATTAATGTTTAAATTTTGATAATCATTTTTAATAATAAAAGGTACCATATATCCCATTAATATAGAAAATAAATATTGTAGAAATTTTTCAGTTGATATATCAACCAACTCATTTTTAGATTTTAAATTTTCCAAAACAGGGGTAATACTTTTTGATAATCTACTCTTTACAATAGTTAATAACTCTACTGCCAATTTTTTCTTTTGTATTATCTCTTGCAAAAATACTTTTGCGATAAATTGATTTTTAACAGCAAAGTTTAAACGATCACGAATAATATAGTTTAAAAAATCCTTTAAACTATCAAAATGAACTTGATTTACTTCTGCAGAGAATTCACTAGCAACTTTGGGTACAACACCTTGAATAAAAGGTATCAATATAGCGTTCAAAATATTTTCTTTGGTCTTAAAATGTTTATAAACGGTTCCTTCTGCTACTCCTGCTTTCTTTGCAATATCAGCAGTTTTAGTTTCAGCATAACCTTTTTCAGCAAATAATTTAATACTAGCCTGTAATACCGATTTTTGTTTATCAGTTAAAGACTCTTCATCTAAACTTTTTGATAATAAGGTATTAATATCCGTAAGCTGCATATAAAAATCCCCTTTATACTTTTCTATAACGTTTTAGTCCCATCACATTTAGAATTGTTAGCACTATTGCAAAAACTATTAGTACAATAATATCTACCCAAACATCTGATAGTCCTTTACCACTAAATACAATAGCAGATTGAGCATCAGTAGCATATCTTAATGGTAAAATATGTGACACTACATTTAACCAGTTAGGCAATGAATCAAATGGAATAATTCCTGAGAAGAAAATTTGTGGAACTGCAACTACTGGAATAAATTGTACCATTTGGAATTCAGATTTTGCTAAAGTTGATACTAATAATCCAGCAGTTAAAGCAACTAGAGCAACCAAAACATTAATCACAATAACACTAAAGATACTACCAATAATTTCAATATTCAATAACCAAACAGTAACTAAGACAATCACTATTGTTTGTAATATTGATAAAACTCCGTATGCTTCCAAATATCCTAAAATAATTTCTGATCTTTTGACAGGAGTAGCTAAAACACGATCTAATGTCCCCGTAGTTCTTTCTTTTAACAATGCCATTCCTGAAATAAGAAAGACAAATAAGAATACAAAGAATGCCATTAAAATTGGTACAAGTGTACTGAAATAATTTGTATTAGAATCTCCATAAACATAATGATTGTGCACTTTTAGGGCTGATGATTGTGTTCTTTGTGCATTGGAAGGAACACTAGTTTGACTCATTTGTAATTTCTGATTAGTAATTGATAGTTGTTTTACCTTATTAGATAAGTTCTTCATCGTATTACTAGTAACACTACTTTGCAATCCCATTTTAGCTAAACTAGTTTTACTAGAATCAGTATTAGAATAAGTTACATCTAGTCGATTACTATTTTGATGGATATAAGCATCCACTTTACCATTTTTCATCGCTTTTTTAGCTGCATTAACATTATCATAATTATGAACCTTTACATTTTTAACATCTTTAAGTTCAGTTCTAATCCCACCATTAACCCCAATGGTTCCTAAGTTAACATTTGTGGAATTATTAGAATTAAACACTAAACTCATTAACCACATAATTAAAATAGGAGCTAAAAATATCATTGCTAGCGTTCTTTTGTCTTTTAATAATTCTTTAAATAGTCTGATACCAATTTCATTTATTCTACTCATTATAGTTCACCTTCTGCTTTCAAGAATGCATCCTCAACTGATTTAACATTATACTTAGCTTTTAGCTCAGTTGGGGTATCATAATCCATCACTTTTCCCTCAAGTAACAGAGCAACTTCATCAACTTTTTCAGCTTCATCCATAACATGAGTTGTAATCAAAATACTAGAACCGTTAGATGATAATTTTCTTAGTTCATCCCAAATTTGTAGTCTCAATGCTGGATCAATTCCAACAGTGGGTTCATCTAGAACTAACAATTGTGGATTATCTAACAATGCAATTGCTAATGATAATCTTCGCATCATTCCTCCAGAATAACCACCTACTGGTTTACTCAAATCATTTTCTAAATTAACAACTTTAGCAACCCGATTAATTTCTGATTTACGATTCTGCTTTTTAATTCCTTTCATTGAAGCAAAAAAGTCTAAGTTAGTGTAACCTGATAATGATGTATATAAAGCATCTGACTGTGCCATATATCCAATATCGCTCAACAATTTACGATTAGGTAACTTTCTACCAAAGACTTCGGCGGAACCAGCATCAGAAACTTCCATTCCTAAAGTAGTTTTAATAACAGTGGACTTTCCTGACCCAGAGGGCCCAATTAGACCAACAATTTTGCCTGGTTCAACATGTAAATTAACGCCACGCAAAACTTGTTGATTACCAAATGATTTTTTTACATTTTCTAGCAAAATAACATTTTTCATTATATTTCTCCCCTTTTCAATGAGTGAATACTCACTCATTAATCTATTTAATATTCTAATCATAAAAATAAAATTGTCAATAATTTTTGAGCAACTTATTATATTTAAATTTTAAATTATATTAATATTGATTTGAATAATAAATCTAAGGAGGAATTTTTCTATGTCTGATAAATTAACTACAGATGAAGGTCAAGCTTGGGCAGATAATAATCATTCATTAACTGCTGGCAATCGTGGCCCTGTTTTATTACAAGATTATCAACTAGTTGAAAAATTAGCTCATTTCAACCGTGAACGTATCCCTGAACGTGTTGTTCATGCTAAGGGTGCTGGTGCTAAAGGTGTATTCACATTAACTCGTGATATGAGTAAATACACTAAAGCTGACTTATTTAACGGTGAAGGTAAAGAGACTCCACTATCAATTAGATTCTCTGAAGTTGCTGGTGAATTAGGATATCCTGATACACTTCGTGATGTTCGTGGATTTTCGATGAAATTTTACACTAAGGAAGGAAACTACGATATTGTTGGTAACAATACCCCTATTTTCTTTGTTAATGATCCATTAAAATTCCCTGACTTCATTCATTCACAAAAACGTGATCCTGCTACTCATTTGAGATCACAAGATATGCAATGGGATTTCTGGTCACATTCACCTGAATCACTACATCAAGTTACATACCTAATGGGTGACCGTGGTAATCCTGCCAGTTATGCAACAATGAATGGTTATGGTTCACATACTTTCAAATGGGTAAATGCAGAAGGCAAACCTTGCTGGGTTAAATATCACTTTATCTCAGAACAAGGTGTCAAAAACATGACTGAAAAACAAGCTGTTAAGACTGCTTCAGAAAATCCTGACTATCTAATTCAAGACTTATACGATCGTATTAAAAAAGGAGATTATCCAAAGTGGAAAGTTTGTGTTCAAATCATTCCTTACGAAGAAGGTTTAAATTACAAATACGATATCTTTGATGTTACTAAGACTGTTTCACACAAAGATTACCCACTACAAGAAATTGGTGAATTCACACTAAACGAAAATCCTACTAACTATTTTGATGATGTTGAAGAAGCAGCTTATGCTCCTTCAAACTTGGTACCAGGTATTGAACCATCAATGGATAAATTACTACAAGGCCGTCTATTCGCATATAAAGATGCTGAAAGATACCGTTTGGGTGCTAACTATGAGAAGTTACCTATTAATCGTCCAAGAAACGAAGTTCATAACTATGCTCGTGATGGCTTTATGGCGCAAAGTCAAAACGGTGACGTCAATTATGAACCAAATGGTGAAAATGGCCCCGTTGAAGATAATTCAGCTAAAATTCATCAATATGATGTTGAAGGTAAGGCTGGTAACTATAAGACTTACGATGATGATCCATATTCACAAGTTGGAGCTTTATACAATGTATACTCCGATGATGAAAAAGATCGTCTAATTGAAACCTTAAAGAATACTTTAGGTACAATTAAGAGCCATGATAATAAAGTTCGTGAAACTCGGATGTTCTATAAAGCTGATCATGATTATGGTACTCGTGTTGCTAAAGCATTGGGATTAGACATGGATGAAATTACAAAATAATTCATAATTAATTGAATCAAAAAGTCTGATATAAAATATATCAGGCTTTTTTTATACATAGAATAAGTGAAATATGTCAGCGTTGTAATATTAAATAATATAACTGTAATTATTCAATAATATTGTTGATACATTTAACGGGTATAGTTACAAATATAGATAAGAACGAACGTAAAAAAATAAAATCGATATTTAAAACAAGGAGAAATTTATTTTGAATAGCATTAAGAAATCAATCGTAAAATATACAATCATCGCGTTAGGTACTTTTGCATTATTATTTGCATTTAACCTAGCAACTAACAATCAAAACAATGCTCAAGCTGCTACTAACTGGCAAACAGTTGCTGAAAAGGGTCTATCAAAGAACCAAGTATCAGCTAGACGTTGGATTTCATTTCATGAATCAACAAACAGATATTACGCAAGAAATGGTGTTTGTTATGGTAAATTCCAATTAAGTATTGGATACTTACATGGTGACCATTCAAAGAAAAACCAAGAATTAACTGCTAACCGTTACGTTAAAAATCGTTATGGTACTTGGACAAACGCTAAAAACTTCTGGCAAGCACACCATTGGTACTAAAATTTAAATATCTAAAGGCAACTATCACACGATAGTTGCCTTTTTATTTTGATTATTAATAGTGATAGAATAAAAACACTTAAGTTAAGTAAAGCGAGGCGAAGATAATCAATAAATATTATATTGTAGATAATTCATTACTACCTGATACTTTTGAAAAAGTGATTAAAGCACGTAATTTATTAAATCAAGGTGCTATAAAAAACGTTAGCGATGCAGTTAAAAAGGTTGGAATTAGTCGTGCTAGTTATTACAAATATAAAGATTTTGTATATGAATCTGAAAACAAAAATTACCAGAGAAAAGCAGTCATTTCATTTCTTTTAAATCACAAAAGTGGCATCTTATCAGAGGTTCTCAATGACATTTCAGAAGCTGATGCTAATATTCTGACAATCAATCAAAATATTCCAATTAACAATATGGCAAATGTTGTTATCTCATTGGATATTAATCATATGAATATTTCAGTTGATGATTTATTATCTAAAATTTCAGTTATTAAAGGAACTAATAAAGTTAATTTAATTGCGATTGAGTAAAAAAAGATAAGCCATCTGGCTTATCTTTTTTAAACGATTGTTTGTGATTTGGCATTATAAGAAGCAGGAGCTTCTTTAGCAACTAAATTAGTAACCTTTTGCATATGATCACCAAAATCACGAATAAGATTTTGAATGTTTAAATACTCATCGTGATCTTCAAGTCTATTCATTCGACTGATAATCGCACGACGTTCACGATTACGGAAGCATAACTTCAACTGGCGACTAACATTTAAAATCTCAGTTAAGCAAAATACATTAACTGACATTGGAGATGTTCCTAGCATTTGATTAGATATTTCATCGATTATTTCTTGATTAGTTTGGTGTTTAGGAACAAAAGTCCTAACTTTATGGATAAGTCCCTTTTTCTTTTCTACAACATGTCCATATTCAGCAAATTGTTCGCCTAGTGCCATATAAGTGTGTTTCATTACACTAAAATTCTGTAGTAATTTAGCGATAACAGTATCGATATCTTCTTCTTTATTTCTTTCAATTAAATCCATGAATGAATTCAAAAAGTATAATTGATGTGGTAACCCATTACCAATCTGAATCTTGTTATCTGTGCCAATTGTAATAACTCCGGCAGCTGCTAAATCAATTAAACAGCTATCAACCAAATAAGCGCGTGAGCGAATGTTCTTCAACATTACTCTACTATCTTTTGATTTACTAGTAATCAAAAAATACATTTCAGCAGTTGTAAGTGCCATTTTATAGCCTCCATGAAAATAATAGCAATATTTTACCACTTAATAAAAAGTTTGGGAACAATATTGATTAATTTTGTATTTCATTTCTAATTTTATTGGTTCGCTCAAAATTATTAGTAAACACTCCAAAAATATTCTTTCTAAATAGAAATCTTAGTCTTAATGGATGATTGACAGTGAAAATTTTTTCTCTATTCTCAATACCATCTTGAAAAAATTTCAAGTGTAATGAATCTAGATGATTATCATTCATAAACTTTTCGGGATGCTTTACTTTTCTAACACTTAAAAAGCAAAATTTTTGTTTACTGTCTAAATTTTGAGCAACTTTAATCGAATCTAGATTAAAAGATGAATAAATAACCGGATGACATAAATGATATTCACTCATCATCTTAATGACAATTGCTTCAATTCCACGATAATGAATTTTATTTGTCTTAAATTCAAGATTAATATAAATGTCCTTATATTCAACTAAATCTAAAAGCTCACTTAGTTTAGGAATCGGTTCATAGTTATCTAAAGAAAACTGTCTCAATTCATTTATTGTATAGTCCTTAACAAATCCACGTCCATCAGTAGTTCGATTGATTTTTTCATCATGAATTATGACCGGTATATTATCTTTAGTTAAGTGGACATCAAATTCAATTCCATCAATATGATGATTAATAGCATATCGAAACCCCTGTAATGAATTTTCAGGATATTTGTCTGGGAAACCGCGATGACCAAAAACTAAACTTTTCATTAGATAACACCCCCTAAACTAATCATTTAATTTCTATGATAAATCTATTTTTAAATTTTGCAAATAATAGTTTTTTAGCTACATAATGTTACAATAATATTATCATAAATAAAAACAAGGAGGTCCCTATGATTTACGCAATTATTAGCTTTTTAGCTGGATATATAATGTTTGTTTTTTGCTTATTTCAAGGTGTTTTGGATATGTCAGCTCAAATTAATGAAATTCATAAAGCTGAAAATTCATCACGTAAGTTTCGTGCCATTAGAACTGGTTTATGGATGATTCCACCATTAAAAATTATGCTCGAAAGAAATCGTTTAAAAAAAATTGTGCAAAGTGGTGATAATTCCATTGAAGATGCTAAACGTTTTAAAAAATATTACGATATTTCTAATCAATCAACTGCATGGGCATATATATCCTTTGCATGTATGTTAGACTCGATTGTTTCGATAAAAACTTTATTTGATGCATTTGGTTGGCATTTAACCTTACCACTATTTAGTGTTCTATCAATAGTGGTAATTCTTGCTGGATATGCACAGGTTATGTATCGGGCATCTGACGATCGTGAAGAAAAACTTAGTGCTAAAATTGAACGTCTTGGAAAACAATAAAATAATATAAGATTGCTTTTTGGATTATTATAAATGTATAATTTTATATAATTAATTTCCTGGAGGAAACAATGAATATTAACGAAGAAAAATTACATATGATTACAAAAGCTTTAGATAACTCAATTAGAATTAAAGTTTTATATTATTTAGCAGAAAATAAAAACAGTAATGTTTCAAATTTAATTAATATTTTTAATATATCTCAACCTAACATCTCTAGACATCTAAAAATATTAGCAGATGCTAACTTAGTCTTTAGTATTAAAGACGGTCAAGAAAGAATTTATCAAATAAGCGATCAACATGTTTTACAAATGCTAGACACTTTAAAAACGCATATTAATGATTAAACATTATCAATTGACATATACCTTTATTTGTTATATAAATATAAATGATATATAACAAATAAAGGTATTTTGTATTTTTGGAGGATAGTATGCATAAATTTAAAAAAATTAGTTTTTTAATCTTTTTGGGTAGTATTATTTTTATTTTAACCGGGTGTAATAGCCAGAGTAATAACCCTAAAAAAAGTATTAATGTCACAACATCATTGAACTTCTATGGTGAAGTCGCTAAAGATGTATTAGGTAATCACGGAACTGTTAATTCAATTATCAACAACCCTAATGTGGACCCTCATGACTTTGAGCCTAAAAGTAGTGATGCTAAAAATGTATCAAAAACCAACATCATGGTATATAACGGTTTAGGTTATGACAGCTGGGCTGAAAGTTTAACTAGTAATAATTCAAATATTAAAAATATCAACGTCGGTGCCCTAATGGGAAAACGTGATGGTGATAATCCACATATTTGGTATAATACTGACACAATGAAAGCTTTGGCCTATGATCTAGCAAAACAATTTAGTAAGTTGCAACCAGAAAATAAAAAAGCTTTTGAACAAAATGCTCAAGAATATGTTAATAAACTAAAACCAATTGATAATACCATTAAAGATATTAAAAAATCAAAAACCAATAAACCAGTTGCGGTTTCAGAACCTGTCTTTGATTATTCGTTAGAAAAATTTGGATACAAAATAGCAGACAAAAATTTCGAATCAGCTATTGAAAAAGATAACGATCCTGCTCCCAAAGACATTCGTCAATTACAAAATGATATAAAGGATCATAAATTAGCATTTTTCGTAGTAAATAAACAGGTTAATAGTAAAATTGTTACTAACCTAGCTGAATTGGCAAAACAAAATAATGTACCAATCGTTAAAGTAACTGAAACTAAGCCTGACAATGATAAAACTTATCTTGAATGGATGAATAATCAATATAGGCAAGTTCTAAACATTCAAAAAAATCATAGTTTGAAGTAAAAGCTTTAAAATATTAGTATATAATATAGGTATATTATATATGAGATTTTAAGTTAAGAGGTTCGAACAATATGGCAATTGCACTAATCAAAGAAATGTTCAATGAATTTAATGATCCCGACTTAACCTATATTGAATCCAGAGATGGAAACACAGAATGGTTTAAGTTATCTTTCCTAGCTGATGAACAATATCACACATATAAAGATGGAAAAAGACAATTTATTGAAAAATATAATCAAGAATTAAATGATGTTATGAGTAACTTTTTAAATAAATATCAAAAAGAATTTGAGTCTTCATTTATTGATGAAAATGAATTCGAAGTTTTAGATCGAACTAAAGAAATTGCAAAAGATTTGAAAGAAACTTTAGATAAAGAATTTTTAATTCCTAATAAAATTATTCTTTTTAGTATTGATTTAGTTGGTAGCTGGCAAGCCTTCAAAAGTTCGGGTAAATCTGAACTAGAAAAACGCTTTTACCATAATATTGCTGAACACGTTAAAGAACAACATGAAAAATAAAAAAACGGCCATTTTGGAACTGCAACTATTATTTTGAACAAATAAATAAAAGCAGCTTTCTAATTATTTAATTGGGCAACTGATTTCCTGTACTCTACAGGTGATTGGTTGCCTAATTTTGTTAATATTCGTGTATTATTCCAAAATTTGATATAATTATTCACACACCTAATGGTATCTGCTAAACCTTTTGGTTTAGCTTGTGTGTATATCATTTCAGTCTTTAGGCTTGAGTGAAATGATTCAATGATGGCGTTATCAGCTGGCGTCCCTTTACGGGACATACTTCTGATGGCGCCTTTTTTGCGTGCTAATTCAAAAAATTCACGCGAAGTATAAGTAGAACCCTGATCACTATGAATGATAGCACCACTTAAATAGCCTAATTGATTTAGTGTATCTAATGCCAATTGGGTATTTGGATGATTAGAAATTTTATGAGCAATAATTTCCGAATTAAAACTATCCATAATTGTAGAGAGGTACAACATTTTATTTCCGCAAGGAATATAAGTGATATCAGTGGTTAATTTACGATTTGGTAAACTAATGTTCCAATCACGATTGATTATATTATCAAATTGTTTGAACGGATTACCAGGTCGATGAGATCTTTTACGTTTAATACGACACCCCCAATTGTATTTAGCCATAATTCTTTGAACTTTACTAACACTGCATTTTAAGTGCTTATTAATTAGTGCATGAATTTTACGATAACCATATAAAAACTTTGTTTTTATACATAGTTGTTGAATCTCCTGTTCAATCTGACTTAAATTAAAATGAGCTGCATGTGTTTTATGATAGTAATAGGTACTTCTAGATATATTGAGATACTGACAAATCCTAACTAAAGGTATTTTGGATGTGAAAGTATCGATTAATTTAATAGTAGCTTGATTTACCACAGCCCTTCCATGATTAAATATTTTTTTATAACTTCAAGTTCTTCCTTCATTTGTTTAATTTCCATATCTTTTCTGACATCACTAGGTAGTTCTAAATTGCCTTTATTATATTTATATTGTTTGCCAGGCTTTTGATTCAAACGATAATAATCACCATTTCTTACATATTTCCGCCATGTATAAATTAAGCCGTCACTCTTTAAACCAAGTATTTTACAAATCTTTCTACCAGGAATACCTTCATTAAGAAGCCGAACGGCTTCTAGTTTAGTTTCATATGAATATTTATTATTAGTCATACAAAAAACACCTCCGAATTATATTATTTTACCAAATTAAAATAATACTTTTATCGAAAGTGCTTTTATTTATCTGTTCAATATTATAACTTCAGTTCCTTTTGGCCGTTTTTTATTTACTAATTTTTCCTTCTGATTTTAAGCTATTTAGATGTTCATAAAGAACTCCATATCTCAAGCCTTGTTTGCCAAATATCATTCGGTCAGAGTTTAAACGTTTCATCATTTCCATTGCCGGACAAAGTCCACCCACAATAATATCAGCACGTTCTTTGGAAACTCCAGGAATCATTTTACGATCTGCTAGGTCAGAGTTTAATAATTTTAAGAAAATATCCTTAGCTTCTTGGTTTGATAAATGAAACCCATGAATATCATCCCAGTATTTACGATCTGCATCGCGACGTCGCTTAATCTTAGCTAAAGTACGATTGGATCCACCTAAACCAATAATTGGTAAATTAGTTGCACGAGATAGCCACCAAATATCATTAAAGATATTATTTAGATAATCGGATAATCTAAATAATTCGCCAGCACTAACTACATCTGGATTAATTCTTCCTTCAGATAAAGTGACAGATCCAAATGGTAAACTAATCAAATTCATGGCACGACGATTCTGTACTAAAACTAATTCAGTACTAGCTCCACCTGTATCCATAATAATTCCGTTCACTACTGGTAAAGAGTTTATGACACCTAAGTAATCATAATAAGCCTCAGTAGTTCCAGTAATAACTTCTAATTCAATTCCAGTTTTTTCCATTACTTCATCTAAAAAATCTTTTTGATTTTTAGCCATTCTAGTAGCTGCAGTTGCAACCGCTTTTAAGTGAACATTTTCTAAATCTTTAAAATCTTCTTTGAATGATTTTAAAGTGCTAATTGTTCTTTCAATAGCTGGCTTTTTTAATATTTTTTCTGAACCCATGTTTTCTGATAATCTTACTGGTTCTTTTCTTTCAATAATATTTTTAAAAGAACCATCATTTTGAATTTCAGTAACCGCTAAGCGCACTGAATTAGATCCTAAATCAATAACCGCTAAATGTTCCAAAATTAAAGCTTCCTTTCATTTTTACTACGCATTGGTGTGAACTTATTTTTTATTTTACTTCGATGCTTTTTAGGAAACAAATCATTCAATAAATCATCGGCAACTTTTTTACGGTTGTCAATTAAATATCTTTGTGAATTTAATAACTTCTTATTATTTCTCAAATGCCCCCATGTATTATCAGGATATAATAATCTAGTTTTAACATTGTCATTCCATAAAATTTTATAAATATTAATTAAATGCTTTCTGATATTATCATTCAAAATTGGAAACATCAATTCAACACGACGACTTAAATTTCTAGTCATTAAATCAGCACTAGAAAGAAATACTTTTTCATCACCATCAGCATAGAAATAATAAAAACGACGATGTTCCAATAATTGTCCAACAATTGAATGCACTGTAATATTTTCTGATATTCCTGGAATTCCAACACGTAAATTACAAATTCCTCTAACAATTAAATGAATTTTAACACCCGCAGCGCTTGCTTCATAAAGTTTTTTTATAATTAAGGTGTCAGAAAGTGAATTCATTTGCATTTGAATTAAACCTTTCTTTCCCATCTTAACATTTTCGATTTCTTTATCAGCCATGTGCATTAAATAATCGCGAATGCCATCAGGTGAAATTGATAATTTATGAAAATATGGAGGTTGTGAAAATCCAGACAACATATTAAAGATGTTTGTAGCATCCACTCCCATTTCTTGATTACATGTGAAGATTCCCATATCAGTATATAGCTTGGCAGTTACATCGTTATAATTACCAGTACCCATATGCATATAACGCTTAATTCCACTTTCTTCTTTTCGAACAACTAGTGCCAATTTACAATGGACTTTTAATCCAACTAGTCCATAGATAACATGACAACCAACTCGTTCTAATTCATCTGCCCAGTGCAAATTATTCGCTTCATCAAAACGAGCTTTTAATTCAACTAAAACTGTCACTTGCTTACCATTTTGAGCAGCTTCTTTCAAAGCCTTAATAATTGGTGAATTAGCAGACACCCGATAAATTGTCATTTTAATTGCTAAAGTTTTTTTATCATGCGCAGCTTGTTGAATAAAATTCATTACTGGTTGGAATGAATCGTAGGGATGACTTACAAAAATATCACTTTTAGAAATAGCTTCAAACATTGTTTGATTACGTAGAGCTTTGGGATAATATGGTGTAAATTTATCAAATAATAAATCTTTGTGACCATAAACTTGCTTGATTAATTTACCCACAAAGTTCAAATTAATCGGCCCATCAACAACGTATAGTCCCTCTTTATTTAATTTATATTCCTTTAGCAATAGATTTAAAATTTGATTACTCATCCCAGCTTCAATTTCTAAACGCATAACTGGTCCGAATTCACGTTTTCTTAAATCATGTTTAATTTCTTTCATCAGATCAGAAGTATCTTCATCTGCTTCAACATCCATATCACGAGTAATTCTAAAGCAAGCCATGTCATGGGCTTTATAACCCACAAATAGTTCATTCATAAAGTATTTTATGACTTCTTCTAATAAGATAAAATCGTTATCGGCACCTGGTAGTTTAATAACGCGAGGACAAGTATCAGGAACCTGAACAGTTGCAAAAGATTCCTTATGGGCATCATCATTTTTAGTAATCATTAGTCCAATATTTAAAGTATTGTTTGCTAAAAATGGAAATGGTCTAGAAGAATCCACTGCCAATGGTGTTAAAACTGGATATAGTTCTTGATGAAAATAATCATCTAAAAAGTTTTTTTGTCTATCATTAATTTGGTTAATATTTAAAATATTAATATTTTCACGTGATAGTTTAGGTAATAATTTACCAAAAAGAATGGAATATTGATTACGAACTAAATCATGAACTTTTTTAGAAATACCACTTAATTGTTGAGCCGCCGTTAACCCTGCTGAGTCAGTACCTTCATAATTAACAGATGTTAATTTATGAAGAGAAGCAACTCTAATATTAAAGAATTCATCTAAGTTACTTTGGGTAATTCCTAAAAATCTCAGTCTTTCTAATAATGGATTGCTTTTATCATTAGCTTCTTCAAGTACTCGACTGTCAAAATCAACCCAAGTTAATTCCCGACTATTGAAATATTCTGGTTTTGTTAAATTCATTGTCTAATTTCTCCCTTCAATATAGGTTTAATGCCGAAGACCGATTCAAAGAATGCACCTTTACGTGCTAAATTTAATTTTTCTAAGGTCAATTCGTCTGCAGTCGTTACATAAATCATTAATTCGGTAGTATTCACTATTTTAATATCAATAGTTCTAATCTTTTGTAATCGACTAGCATCTAATGCATCAGAGATTCTTAGTAATGCTGATAATTTAATAACTGTCATTCGATGTTCAATACTAAGATCATCTAACATTTTAAACATTGATGAGGTTGCTCTATGACTATGGTAACGCGAAATCATTGCTACCATTATTAATTCGATATTAGACAATCCAAGTATTTCAGAATTCTTAATTATATATTCAGAATGAGCATAGTGATTATAATTATTAATAAATGAACCCACATCATCAACAATTGAAGCTAATTGTAGTAACAAACGCTGTCTACCATTTAGACCATGAACATCTTTTAATTCATCGAATAATTTTAATGATAAATCTTCAACAAACATTTGGTGTTTAGGTTCAACATTATATTGTTTAGCCATGTTTCTAGCTGAAGTGATAATTTGATTATTCATCATTTTTTCAATTTTATTGTCGTCTGCACTATTTTCTAATTTTTCACATGTAAGACCATCAATAAACTTCAAATTAGACACCCAAATATTTTTTACATCCAAGCTCTCAAGTAATTCATGGATTAAAGTTACCAGTGGAATTACCTGGTGCAAAGAATTTTCGTCAATATTATATAAATTAATCAATTCTTGGTCATTTACATGACGCATCTTATGATACAAATCATCTAAATCCTTCATTGTTAACTTACTGGTGATTTCATAATTTCCTAACAAAGCTTTTAGAATGGCCGTTGATGAACCTAATAAAATAACGTTTTGAGTAGATCCAATGTCTGGCAAGCCTCTTACAAATTCAAATAATTGTCCATCGATGTAGTCATGTAAAACTTCATTAAAATTATAAATATCAGCTTTAAAATCACTCATGACCTCATAAACTCTTAATGGGCCTAAATTTAATGTTTTAGAATAAGTAAATTTACTATTTTGATAGCCCATCAATTCAATATTGCCGGAGCTAATATCCATTAATAATGTATTATTTTGTGTTATTTTTTTAAAATCTGTTAAATAAAAATTAGTCGCAATATTCCGATATAAAGATTCTTGACTTTGACTAATCCAATTAATATTAAATCCAGTTCTTTGTTCAAGTTGGTCTTTAACCAATTCCGAATTACGTGCTTCATGAAAAGCATTTGTAGCAAAGAATTTATAATCGTTAATTTGGTAATCATTTAATAAATTTCGAACTACATTTAATGAATCAACAATTTCGTTAACTGTTTGCCCTTCAATAATTCGATCTGAAAAAACATCTTCCCCCAAATCAATATCATAATGGGTATCTTCTATTAATTTTGAATGTTTAATATCTATAATTTGAACAAAAATATTTTGTGAACCCATCACAATAATGGATGAAAAATCATTTGGCATATTAAAGCCTCCTGTTATTATTAATAAATAATTTTATTATTATATGATACCATATCATTTATGCATAAATAAAAATAATTTAGGTAAGCCAAAAAGATGATTATTAGCATTAATGTTACATAAATGAAATAAAAAGTATGTGTATTTAAACAACACTTTGCAATGTTGTTAAAAAATCATTACATCAATTGTAGTCATAATATTTTCTTAGTAAAATCTAATTAATGATAAAAAATGATTAAAAAAAGGAGATAGTTATGAAGAACAGTTTTATTAAAACTGCAATTTTTACATTTGCCAGTGCCATCCTATTTAAACTTTCCAGAAAAGCAATGAAATTAAGAAAAGCGAATAGTGACACATATATGCCGTCCAAAGAATTTTTTGTAGATAGTAATATCAATGGTAAAAAAATGGTTTTTTTAGGTTCTTCTATAACAGATGGTTTAGCATCTAAAGGTAAGTCATTTGTAGATTTCTTAAATATCGAACATGGAGTAAATACAATTAAGGAATCTGTTAGTGGTACTACTTTGGCTGGGCAAGAAGATAATTCTTACGTATCAAGAATGAAATCAAACTTAAATCCAAACGAAAAAATTGATATATTTGCTTGTCAGTTATCAACTAATGATCAAAGAAAAAATAAACATATTGGTGAAATAAGCAACTCATATAACCTTGACGAATTTGATATTAATACTACTATCGGTGCGATTGAATACATAGTAAAATATGTACAAGAAAATTGGGCTTGTCCGATGGTGTTCTATACTTGTTTAAGAAAACCGGATCCTGGATATGAATTTTTAAGAAATCAATTATTTAAATTACAAAAAAAATGGCATTTTGCAATTATCGATATCTGGAATAGTAAAGCAATAAAAATAATGAACCATAATAATCCATATTTTATGGCAGATGATGTTCACCCAACATGTGCTGGATACAGATATGGTTGGACCCCCATATTTGTTAAGGATTTAGATCAAATGTTTGAATAAAAAAGAACGATTTTATCGTTCTTTTTTATTTTTATTAAAATTTAATGAGATTTAACTTGCAATTAAATTAAAACGTAGTATTATAAATAAATAAGGAAACCAATTTCCTGATAATTAATTTAATTTATAATTTTTGCTCCATGGTTCAATTGGTAGAACGGCGCACTGTTAATGCGAAGGTTGCTGGTTCGAGTCCAGCTGGAGCAGTTGGGATTATTTCCCAAAATATATTAATTTAATTTATAATTTTTGCTCCATGGTTCAATGGTAGAACGGCGCACTGTTAATGCGAAGGTTGCTGGTTCGAGTCCAGCTGGAGCAGTTGGGATTATTTCCCAAAATATATTAATTTAATTTATAATTTTTGCTCCATGGTTCAATGGTAGAACGGCGCACTGTTAATGCGAAGGTTGCTGGTTCGAGTCCAGCTGGAGCAGTTGGGATTATTTCCCAAAATATATTAATTTAATTTATAATTTTTGCTCCATGGTTCAATGGTAGAACGGCGCACTGTTAATGCGAAGGTTGCTGGTTCGAGTCCAGCTGGAGCAGTTAGGGAATATATGACACCCCCTTATTTTTTGAATTCACAATTTCATAAATTAATTAATCCATAATTTAAAGTAAAAAATCACCAAGCTTAATTGCTTGGTGATTTTTTATTATTCAAATATAGATTGATAAGCCCAGCCCATTATCTTACCATCATATTTTACAAGGTAATAATGAGTATTCCAGCCTACTTTTTTCGCTGATTTTACAATTTGAACTTGTTTGCCAGCTAAATCACTGACATTACTTAAAACTTCATTTTTAGCAAAATGGCTGCCCTTAACATGTTCATTAAATTCACCACTTGCATCAGACTTAATTGTCTTTTCTTCATTAGTATTTGCATAATCAATGTAATTTTGGACTGAATTAGATTTAATCCATCCCATACTCTTACCATGACGAGTAACGCGGTAATATACATCACCGTTTTTAGTAACACCCTTTTTATTAGCATAAAGGGTTGCAGCTTTATAATCTTTTACTAAGTGAAGTCGTTTTCTAGATTTATAAGTTTTATCTTCACCTAAATGGTTATAAAAATTAAAGTTTGCATTATCTTTAACAGTGAGCTTTACGTTGGTATTGTAGTAATTTACGCCACCTTGTGTTTTTACAGGTTTACTTTTTTTTTGACTGTCAGGCACTAGCGTACTAGACGCACTATCATTACTGTTAGAACTATTATCAGATTTATTGGCAACTGGTAATTCAACGTTACCAATGAACCAATCTTTTCCTTTACCTAGTAAACTAGCATCGATTCTTTTTCCTAAAGCACTGGAGTAATGACGATCAGTATATTGCCACATAACACTGTTTACGGAAGGTTTCTTACTTTGATAAGCAGCTACCCAATAACCATCATAATATTTTAGTGCTTGAGAAGCATTTTGAAGCATAAAATGTTGATATGAATAGAAAAGGATTTTCTTACTACCAACTAATGGACGCAATGCTTGTACCCACGCCTTAGTAGCATTATTTGAACTACCATGAGTCACAGAAGACATTTCATAATCGTTTACATAAAATTTAGCATTGGGTGCCAAACGATATAACTGTTTAGCTTCAGACTTAGCTTGGCTAACACCAGAATATCTACTAAATGAATAAACACCATATGGAACACCATATTTTTCTAGTAACTTACGATTATTATTGAAAGTTTTATCATGATAAGAACTACCATATTGAACTCTTAGAATAACAAATGGAACTTCATTTTTCAGTTTTTTCACTTTATTAGCAGTAAAATTACCTTGCCATTCAGACAAATCATAAACTCGATTACTGTCTGCATGTGCTTTATTATTGTTATTAGCCAAACTTGCGCAAAAAAGTAATGCAAAAATGGTTGCCAACATTAAAAATATTGACTTTTTCTTAATCAAATAAATTCACCCCTATTTTTTATATCTCTAATATCAATACTAATTTGTATTATAAAGGGGAAATATTGCAATAACAATATGACAACATTACAAAATATAACAATTTGGTTAGAATTACTTCGTTAAATTCCTAAAACAGCATCAAAAACCTTTTGTGGCAACGTAATATTAGCATTTGCACTTTTTCGTTTGTTTATATTTTGTCGACGTAATAATGCTTGCTTTTTAGAAACATTCTTTTTATCACCACTTACTGCAGCATTTTTTCTTAAAGGTGGAACATCGATACGTGCAATTACTCTACCTTCAACAAAAGCTTGGACTGGAATTGGATATAGTTGTTTAGGCATTACATATTTTAATTTATGCACTAAATTTTGTGCCAATGAATCAGCATTGTTTCGATGAGTGATAAATGTTAAAGCATCAACTGGAGCATAGTTAACATCAATACTAATTTTTACAATATCGGAAACTTCATAGTCATTAAATTCAGCGTCAAAGGTAGCGTATCCATGCGATACAGATTTTAGTTTATTGAAAAAATTATAAGCAATTTCAGAAATTGGAAGATTATAAGACAGTTCAACTAATTTCCCCTGATTATCCATATTTATTAAAATTCCTCGACTTTGGTTAACCAAATCCATCACTTTATTGACTGAGTCAGAAGGAATTGTAATTGTAACTTTATCAAATGGCTCTTCAATTAAATCAATAAGTGCAAAGTCTGGCATTTTAGAAGGATTATTAACCACCTTTAGTTCATTATCCTTTTTAATATAAACATGATATTTAACATTAGGATTGGTAATAATTACAGACACTCCAAAATCACTTATCAATCGTTCACGGATAATTTGTAAATGAAACATCCCTAAAAATCCACAACGAAAACCTTGTCCCAATGATTCCGACGTCTCTTCTTGATAATTCAAAGATGAATCATTTAATGATAACTTTTCTAAAGCCATTTTCAAATCATCAAAATCTGAATTTTGCGGATAAATTCCAGCAAAAACAACCGATTGAACAGGTTTATATCCAGGAATTGGCGTCTTAGTAGGATTATTTTTATCAGTGATCGTATCTCCCACGCGAATGGCCTTTGGATCTTTCATTCCAGTAACAATATAACCAATATCACCAGCGGATAGACTTCGATCAGGTTTTAAATCAGGTGTAAAAATACCTATTTCATTATTTTCAAAAACCGAATGATCAGACATTAATTCTAATTGTTGATTGGCAAATAATTTACCATCGTAAATTCTTACATAAGCAATGATTCCTTTGTATGAATCATAATGTGAATCAAAAATTAAAGCTTTTAGTGGATTATTTTCGTCTCCATTTGGAGCAGGAACTTCATTAACAATCGCTTCTAAAACTTTATCAACATTCATTCCAGTTTTAGCTGATATTTTTATTATATCTTGAGTTAAAAATTCATCGTCTAATTCATATATTTGTTGTTCCGTTGATTCTATTTGAGCATTTTGATTATCAACTTTATTAATCACAGGAATTATCGGTAAATTGTTAGCCTTTGCAATTTGATAATTAGCTACTGTTTGCGCTTGAACTCCTTGGGTCGCATCAACTAATAAAATCACCCCATCACTAGCTGATAAACTTTTTGAAACTTCGTATGAAAAGTCGACATGCCCAGGAGTATCAATTAAGTTTAGCTCGTAAGATTGTCCATCATTAGCATGGTATAAATTACGGACTGTCCTTGATCTCACCGTTACACCATGTTCTTTTTCGACATTCATATCATCCAAAATTTGCGTTTCTTCATGCCTTGGTTTGATTGTATCGGTCATTTTCATAATTTGATCTGATAATGTAGATTTCCCATGATCAATATGTGCAATAATCGAAAAATTTCTGATATTTGATTGTTTCATTTTTATATCTCCTTATTAAATAATCCATCTAAATAAAAAGCAAAAGTTTCAATTGCATCGACATCTACATCCACTTGAAAATCGGCTAAATTATTTATAACTTTTTCATCATTAAAAGAATCTAAATTTGATAAATTAATTAAACCACTGATGATACTACTTTGAATGATAAATATTTTATTCGCTTGACTAACAGATATTTGTGGAAAATAAATATGAATCAATTCAGATAGCCTTTCATGGATTATATAAAGTTTTTTTCGCCCTTCAATTGTTTGTTCACGAGAAGCTTTATTTTCTAAAATAGGCCCCCGTAGAGCATTTAATTTAATTAAAGTAAAATGATGCTTAATTAAATTTTCAGTCGAATTTAACAGAAAAGTTTTCATTTCAGTAGCTGTGCTTGGTTTTTGCTCTTCTAATTTAATTGTTAATTCTTGAAAAAATTGTTGATACCCCACCAACAATAAATGCATAAAAATATTTTCTTTAGTTTTATAGTAATTAAACAATGTTCCCTTAGCTACATTGGCCTTTTTGGCAATTTCATTCATTGAAATATCAGCAAATGGTTGTTTTTTAAACATTTCTAAGGCAACTTTAGAAATTAATTCTGCTTTTTGTTGTTTTTGATTTATGGTTCTAGCATTCATTTCACTTATCACCTTTTTATTTTGTTTTTTACATTATTGACCATTGGTCATTTTTTGTCAAGAATAAACGAAAATGCAACACTTTTATTTATTTTGGTGATTGTATATCTTTGAATTATAAATATAATAGTGTGTACAATAATCAAAAAAGAGGGGAGCTTTGAAACAATGTCTTTCTTAGAATTAAAAAATATCCAAAAATCTTATTACTTAGGTAAAGATGAATTTAAAGTATTAAAAGGAATCAACGTTTCATTTAATAAAGGCGAAATGGTTTCTATTTTAGGTGAATCTGGTGGTGGTAAATCAACATTAATGAATATTATTGGTGGTCTAGATAGTAAATATTCTGGTGATGTCTTATTAAATGGCAGCTCATTAAAACACGATACCGATAAACAATTAGATGAATATCGTCGTAATACCATTGGTTTTATCTTTCAAAGCTTTAATTTAATTAGTCACTTAACGCTCTTAGACAACGTATTAGTTCCACTAGAAATGACCACACTATCAAAGTCAGATCAACGTAAACGAGCTGAGGAATTACTAACTAAAGTTGGTTTGAAGGAACATATGCATAAATACCCTAACCAACTATCCGGTGGTCAAAAGCAACGTGTATCCATTGCACGTGCATTAGCTGGCGATCCAGAAATGTTGATTGCTGATGAACCTACTGGAGCTCTTGATCCACAAAATACTACCGAAATTTTACAAATTTTGGAAAACATTGCTAAAGAAGGTAAGTTAGTTCTAACCGTTACTCATTCTGATAAAGTAGCTGAATATGGAACTAGAATCGTTCACATGACTGATGGTAAAATCGATCAAGATAAGCAATTACGTGATAAATTTAAAGAACAACAAGATGAAACTTTAGAATCAAAATCATTATCATTTAGCTCCACTTTAAAGATGACTTGGGACAATTTAAAATATAATAAAACAAGAAACATGCTAATTATATTTGGTAGTTTAATTGGAATTTTCTCAGTTATTTTCATGTTGGGATTAGGTAATGGAGTTCGTGGTTATATTAATCATGAAATTTATTCACAAGTAAATCCAAATAGTGTTCAAGTACAACACAAAGATTCAAATAATCGTTCTTCATTTACAGATAGTGATATTCAAAGAGTTAAAGATACTAAGGGTGTATCATCTGCTGAAAAAGGTTATTCAACAAATGGTATTCAATTTAAATATGGTAAAAAATCAGCTCAAAGCCAAATTATGAACACCAGTAATTCAACCATTAATAGCAGCAACATAAAAGCTGGAACTACACCTAAAGATAACGAAGTTTTAATTAATAAAGAAACAGCTCAAAGTTTAAATAAGAAAAATTATCGTTCTTTAGTTGGTAAAAAGGTTCAAACAACATTTACTGCACAAAAAGATGGTCGTCCATTCCCAGTTACCAAAACATTTAAAATTGCTGGAGTTTATGATTCACAATCACCATTAGTAATTACAACTTACAATACGGTGAAGAATGCATTAGCAGACAACAAAATTAAAATGACTACTACTTTCATTGATGCAAAAATAAGTGGTGGCGTAAGTAACGTTACTCCTGTGCAAGATCGAATTAATAATATGAAAGTAAATGGCAAAAAAGCTTATAGTGTTTCTGGAGCTGGTTCAATTATTTCAACATTAAATACCTACATTAATCTAGCTGTATATGTATTAGCAGCAATTGCTGGAATTTCATTATTAGTATCAGCAATTATGATTATTGTTGTTCTTTATATTAGTGTTTCTGAACGTACTAAAGAAATTGGTATCTTAAGAGCACTAGGTGCAACTAAAGGTAATATCAGAATGTTATTTGTATCCCAAGCTATTATGTTAGGATTATTCTCATCAATCCTATCAGTGGTTGTTGGTTACCTATTACAATTTGGTATTAACTCTGCCGTTAATGGTGCAATCGGATATTCAATTATTCAAATTACACCCGGCAATGCCATTTTTGGAATTGTTATTTCAATCATCATCAACTTGTTAGCATCAATCTTACCTGCAAATAAAGGTGCTAAATTAGATCCAATTGAAAGTTTAAGCGCTGAATAAAATAATATTAAAAAAATGCTACACGTAAACGTGTAGCATTTTTTTATATGTCAGAAAGACTATCTTTAGTAATAAATTCATAAATATCTTGTTGCGTATATTCATCAAAGTGGTGAACCCAAAAAGTAATAATGCCAATTGCTTGAACTGCTATCTGAAAAGAAAAGATTTTTTCTTTTTTCTTTTCAAGATCTTTATCACTTTTATTTAATGATCTAGTAAAAATGGATTTAAAAAGTTCTACTAATTGATAGTTAAAACTGAAATCACCCTTCTCACTCAATAATAAAGATAATAGATCATGATTATCATTAATAACTCTTAAAATATTAATAATAAAAAGATCATTAGTAGGAACTGCAACCATTATTTTGAACAAATAAATAAAAGCAGCTTTCTATTCTAATTGTTTAATTGGGCAACTGATTTCCTGTATTTTACAGGTGATTGGTTGCCTAATTTTGTTAATATTCGTGTATTATTCCAAAATTTGATATAATTATTCACACACTTAATGGTGTCTGCTAAACCTTTGGGTTTAGCTCGTGTGTATATCATTTCAGTCTTTAGGCTTGAGTGAAATGATTCTATGATGGCGTTATCAGCTGGAGTTCCTTTACGGGACATACTTCTGGTGGCGCCTTTTTTACGTGCTAATTCAAAGAATTCACGTGAAGTATAAGTTGAGCCTTGATCACTATGGATAATAGCGCCATCTAAATAACCTAATTGATTTAATGTATCTAACGCCAATTGGGTGTTTGGATGATTAGAGATTTTATGAGCGATAATTTCAGAATTAAAACTATCCATAATTGTAGAGAGATACAACATTTTATTTCCGCAAGGAATATAAGTTATATCAGTAGTTAATTTACGTTTTGGTAAACTAATTTGCCAGTCACGATTGATTATATTTTCGAATTGTTTAAATGGATTCCCAGGTCGATGAGATCTTTTACGTTTAATACGACAACCCCAACCATACTTCGCCATAATTCTTTGCACCTTACTAACACTGCATTTCAAATTTTTATTAACTAAGGCATGAATTTTACGATAACCATATAAAAACTTCGTTTTTATACATAGCTGTTGAATCTCTTGTTCAATCTGACTCAAAGTAAAATGATCTGCATGTGTTTTATGATAATAATAGGTACTTCTAGATATATTAAGATACTGACAAATCCTAACTAAAGGTATTTTAGATGTGAAAGTATCGATTAAATTAATCGTAGCTCGATTTACCACAGCCCTTCCATGATTAAATATTTTTTTATAACTTCAAGTTCTTCCTTCATCTGTTTAATTTTCATATCTTTTCTGACATCACTAGGTAGTGCTAAATTGCCTTTATTATATTTATATTGTTTGCCAGGCTTTTGATTCAAACGATAATAATCACCATTTCTTACATATTTCCGCCATGTATAAATTAAGCCATCACTCTTTAAACCAAGTATTTTACAAATCTTTCTACCAGGAACACCTTCATTAAGAAGCCGAACGGCTTCTAGTTTAGTTTCATATGAATATTTATTATTAGTCATACAAAAAACACCTCCGAATTATATTATTTTACCAAATTAAAATAATACTTTTATCGAAAGTGCTTTTATTTATCTGTTCAATATTATAACTTCAGTTCCAGTATTATGTTCTTTTAAATTACCAAAATTATCATTTTCAAATATTTTATATTCAGAATTTATTTTATCAATTATTGATTTTTCTATGACATCTATTAATTGATATTTATCTTCAAAGTGACGATAAAAAGTACTTCGATTAATATTAGAGGATTTAATAATATCACTAACTGTGACACGTTCTAAACCCTTTATTTTAGCAATTTTAATTGTATTATTAATTATTTTAGATTGCGTTTTTTGACGCTTTAATTCATATTTGGCCATTAAATACACTACCTTTGATTATACAAATGGATTATAAAATCTACTACCATCTAGTTTCATAAATACAATACCTAAAGCCAAAATAATAATTGAACATAATAATGTTAAATAATCATTTTTACCAAATTTTCGATTCATATACCAAGTTCGCTGTTTATTTTTACCGAACCTACGTAATTCCATTGCCTGACTAATTGTCTGAATTTTATCTAAGCTCGACAAAATTAATGGAACTAAAATTTGCGTGGTTCCTTTTAGTCGACTAAATAATCTACCTTTTTTAGACATTTCATAGCCACGCGCCTGTTGTGCCAAGCTAATTTCTTTAAAGTTATTTTGAATATCTGGAATGTATCTTAGCGATAAAGATAAGGAATAACTAATTCGGTAAGATAAGCCAATTTTATTCAAACTAGCGGAAAACTCACTTGGGTTAGTAGTAATTAAAAAGATTAATGAAATTGGTACAGTCACTAAATATTTCAGCCCTAAATTAAATTCATAAAATAACTGTTCTTGAGTAATTGTGAAGTAACCTAAGTTCAACAATACATGTCGTGTTCCATACAACGATGCACCATGATTGGGTGAAAAGACAAATACCATCACTAGATTTAAAAGCGCAAATATACAAATTAGTTTAACGACCAATTTGATCTGTGCCCATTTAATTTGTGATTGTCGAAAAGTCACAATAGATAGTATTAGGATTAGGATAATAAATCGATAATCATAACTAATCATTGCGATTATTGATACTAAAATGAAAAATATTAACTTACTAGTCCCAGTCAACTGATGAATCCAAGTATTATTATGATCATATCCAAATAAGTTATTATTCATGATGACTATTTTGCTCCTTATTAATTAAGTAGTTTGAAAATTCACGATAACTAATTCCGAATCTTTTAGCTAAAACATTTAAACTAGTGCGTTTAAGATTGGCTTTAAGAAGTAATTTTTCATCTTCTAAAACTTGTTCAGGAGTTCCATCCATTAATACTTTTTGATCACCAATTACTAGAGTTCGATTAGAATATTCGGCCATTAAATGCATATCATGAGTAATAAATATCATTGTTAAATTATGTTTGCGGTTCAATTCACTTAAGAATTTCATAATTTCAGTATAATGATAATAATCTTGACCAGCAGTTGGTTCATCTAAAATCAGTAACTTGGGTGATAAAACTAACATACTAGCAATTGTTAAACGTTTCTTTTGTCCATAACTTAACGCTGAAATTGGCCAATTACGGAATGGATATAAATTACATATTTTTAGTGCTTGGGTAACTTTTTTGTTAATTTCGTTTTTAGAAAAGTTTCTCAGTTTTAATCCTAGAGCAACTTCATCATAAATCATGACTTTACTGATCATTTTATCAGGATCTTGCATAATATAACCAATTTCATCGGCACGTTCTTTAATCGATTTATTTAATAAATTTTCATCATTAAAGGTAATTGAACCACCATTGGGTTTTAAGAATCCAACAATTAGTTGGCTTAATGTTGTTTTCCCTACCCCATTTTTACCAACTAATGACACCATGTCACCTTGTTTGATATCTAAATTAATATTTTTAAAAATAACTTTATTGCCATAGGAAAAATCTAAGTTATTAATTGATAAAATTGTTTTACCATCATCATTATTAGTTGATGATAAATGTTTCCCATTAAATTTTTTAAGTTGATTTTTCAAATTGGGTCCATTAATTTTATCGACTGAAGCAATATTATCAAGTGAAGACAAATCAATTTCTAATTCTTTAAGTGCCTCGATATAAAGTGGCTCTCTAATGCCATAATGATTTAAAATGTTTTTTTGCAATAATTCGGAAGGTTGGTAAGTTCCAACAATATTACCGTCATCCATCAAAATTATTTTATCAACATCTGAAGTTAAAGATTCCTCTAAACGATGTTCGATAATGATAATTGTTTTATCCAGATCTTTATGTAGTGACTGCAATAACTGAATAGATTCATGACCAGCAATTGGATCTAACGCCGCTAACGGTTCATCTAACAACAATATAGGAGCATCATCAACTAATAAGCCTGCCAGTCCAGTTCGTTGCTTTTGACCACCAGATAAACTATTAGGCGCTTGCTTTAATAAATTATTAATTGATAAATGGTTAGCCCATTTTTTTACTCGAGCATGCATGGTTGGATTATCGACACAATCATTCTCCATACCAAATGCAATGTCTTCAGCTACCGTTAGCCCCACAAACTGATCATTAGAATTTTGTAGTAGTGTCCCAACTTTTAATGAAGTATCAAATATCGACATATCTTTAGTATCTTGACCATCGATAATAATTTGTCCAAATAAATCACCACGATAGTTTTCTGGAATAATACCATTAATCAAGTTTCCTAGTGTAGATTTACCAGAACCGGAAGGTCCAATAATTAAGACTTTTTCGCCTTCATTAATTTTTAAATTAATATTTTTTAAAGTGTGTTCAGCTTGAGCATTATAACGAAAAGTTACATTTTTAAATTCAATCATTGTTTTTGTCATAAACTATTCCTTTTTTAAACTACCTTTTTCGACTTTAGTGGATGCATACATTACTAATAAAATCGTCCCAATTACACCGGTTGAAATACTATTAGTGATTGCTGAAATAATTCCCTGAAGATATACTTTATTACTAGGTTCAGAATAAATTAAAACATCCCCAGTTGGCGCAATTAATACCCAGCCAATCACATTAATAAGAATTTGATAAATATTGTAGATAATTAATTTTTTTAAGCCAATTTTTCCATCGGCTAATACGATATATTTTTTTAATAATCCAATTGCAAAGCCGATAAATCCGGTTGTAAAAACCCAAGTCCACCATGGTGCTCCAAATTGAGTTAAATCTGATAATGAATGACCAAAAAAGCCAACAAAGAATCCAACAATCGGTCCAAACATAATTGCTATAAAGCCTAAGAAACCATATGAGGTATCAATATTGGTGTTAGGAATTCCAGAAGGAATTGAAACATATCTTTTCAATAAAAATAAAATAGCTGTACCAATACCAATTGCTACAACACTTTGAACACTTAGTTTCCTTTTATGCATATCTATACCTCATTTATGTAAGTTTATAAAATACTTACTTTTAGTTTATCATCTTCTATTATATTTTACAGCAGTCTATTTACTATCATAATAGCTTATATCAATGTTATTATTAAATATAAATAAATATTCAAGGAGGTTAAAATATGATTGCACAAGAAGCAGATAACCCTAGTATTTTCACTAAATACATAGAGAGTTTTAAATGGGAAGAAATTTTGCATAATATTACTAATATCGTAATTGATTTAGTTTTAATTTCAATTTTCTTCTTAATTCTTAGATCTGTTGGTAAAGCTATTATTAACCATTTATTCAGTAATTATGCTAACAAACAAAATAGTAATATTTCGTCTAATCGAATGAAAACACTTCATTCCCTATCAATGAACGCATACATGTATATGTTAGTATTTTTCTGGATATACTCTTCATTAACTATTATTGGTGTTCCAATTGGAACCTTATTAGCTGGTGCTGGATTATTTTCAGTAGCTATTGGGCTAGGTGCTCAAGGTTTAGCTAGTGATGTTATTAATGGATTTTTCATTTTATTTGAAAAACAAATCAATATTGGTGATTATGTAACTATTGGTGACGTAACTGGCACCGTTTCTGAATTGGGATTAAGAACCACTAAAATCAGAAGTAATAATGATGCTTTAAACTTCATTCCTAATCGTAATATTACAAGTATTTGCAATATGTCAAAGGAAAGAATGAAAGCAGAAATTAATATTCGGGTCAATCCAGATACTCCAATCACCAAAGTTATGAATATTATTAAAGATGTTAATGACCAATACGTTCCTAAAACTGAAGGGATTATTGATGATCCTCAACTATTAGGAACCGTTGATATGGGAGACGGAACTATTGCCGTTAAGGAATTTATTCCAACAACTGATGAAGCTCGTTTCGATGTTCAATTTGAATTTCTACAATTATATCTAGAAGCAATTAAAGCAGCTGGAATTAAATTACCAAACAACAAAGTTATCTCAGATATATCTAAAGGATAATAATAAAAAGGGTCTGTGACATAAGTCTCCTAAAAAACAGGATTTACGTTTGAAATTTAACGTAAATCCTGTTTTTGTATATAACAGTATAAAATTAATGACTCTCGTCATTAGTTTTCTTATATTTAATGCCATCATAGCAAATCCAGTTTCTCTTTTGACCCTTTCGATTCCCCTAACGGAGAATCGATTAAAACGCAAAGAAGCCTTTAGTCTACCAAAAACTGATTCTACATCTATTTTTCTTTTTTCGTAGATATCATTTGTTTTCGGTGCCAAAAGCAATTCTTTTTGTTTATTTTTAAAATATTCCCATGCATAATTAATTCTAATTTTTCTGTTATTGCCAGATTTGGTTAATGCATTAGAGTTTATATTTTGATTAATATCGTATTTTTCAGCTTCATATTCTTTAAAGTCGCGAGTAAATTGATGCTTATCAGTTCTTTTACAATAGGCATTAAAATTAAATCGAACGCCATTAGGATCTAGGTAATAGTCATCTTGTGCATTGTAATACCAATTCATGACCTTACGGTCATCACTTTTCCATTTACGACTTTGTTCTTTTAACATTGTTCCATAGGGAATTAAAGGAATGTTATTAGTTAGTTTGTCTTCTATAAAACGATAATTACTTTCAGATCCATAACCAGCATCGGCAACAATATATTTACCTAAACTATTATTCTTAATTTGTTTATTTAAGAACGGAATTAAAGTACGAGTATCAGTGGGATTTTGATAAATGTCAAAATTAGTTATGAATTGTCCACTAGTGGCAATTTGTAAATTATAAGCAGGTTTAAGTTGTCCATTTAACATGGGGTCTTCCTTAATACGCATAAAAGTAGCATCATGATCAGTCTTAGAATAACTATTACGATTGGAAAATATTTTATTACTTTTTTGATATTCTATTTGTTTGCATTTACGAAAACGAAGTTTTCTTTTAATGGCTTTTAACTTACGACGCTTTTGTTTATGGGGATTAGGTGATAGTTTTTTATTCTGTTTAATTTGATCATTTAAATCTGCTAAACAATTTTCTAAATGGATGATGATTTCATCTAACTCACTTGTTGAAATATCAGAGTCATCTGGGAGTTCACCCACATATTTAACATCATTCATGTCATGTAGTAATTTTATAATCGCTTCGCGATTTAATTTATCGAATCTGATTATATTTTTACGCCAAACAAAAGAATACTTATTAGCATTCGCTAGTATTTTAGTTCCATCAATAAAACTTACATCATCAATATAATTATTTTTTCTTAGATATTTAGTTAATTGATTCATGCATTTACTAATTAAATTTTCTGCTTCATCTGAAATCCTAAATCGACAGACTGTTCTGTATGAAGGAAATGAATTTTTAGTTAACCAACGTGCAGGTAAATTTTCTTCTGCCAGCTCACTAATTTGGCGACTACTAAAAATCCCTTTAGAATAAGCAAACAAGGTTAACTTTAATAGTGACCGTAGGTCGTATTTTCGTGGCCTACCAAATATGTATTTTTCTTCTAAACCAATCATTTCAACAATTTGATTGATAATTTTTACTTGATGATTATTTTTAGGTTGCCAATTTTGAATATTTAAAATATAATTAGTACTCATTAGTTTTAAGTTTCCTTTCAAGGAGATTTATTTAAACGATATCGGTTGGTTCGATATCGTTTTTTATTATACATAAATAACGCTCGTTGGAAAAATTAAATTCCAACGAGCGTTATTTTTTAGAGACTTATGTCACAGTCCCTTTTTATTTTAAAGAATGACGAATATTGTTAAGAACTTTTTGTTGAAGTTCATTAAAATAATGTGACTTTAGATAAACCAAACTTGTCACAAACTTAGGCATATTTTCATCGTCTACTTTTAATCGAACAACATTCTTTGGATAACTAACAAATGAATTAAAGAAACCGATTCCTACATTATTCGAAATTAAATTCATAATATTGTTAGTTTCATTAGAACGTAAAATAATATTGGGATGCATCCCATTCTTTTTAGTTAATTGACGAAATGATTCATTTTGCACAAATCCTTGCTTAAATAAAATAAAGTCTTCATGTCTTAAATCAGAAAAATTCACAGATTCTTGATTAGCTAAATGATGATTTTTTGAAACATAAACATAAAAAGGAATTTGATCAATTTCTTCAGTTTCAATTCGAGCATCTTCCAATGGATTAATTGAACCTAGTAACGCTAAATCTAACTCACCATTTTTTAGCGAGTCTAAAGTAGTTTCTGAGCCATATTCAAAAGTAGTAATATTATTCAATAAATTTTCTGCTTTTAAGTTTTGGGCAATTTTAGGAAAGTACTTGGTTTCGATAATTGGTGGTAGACCAATTGCAATCTTATTAGATTTTAAATTAGCAATATTTTGTTTAGCCACTTCAAAATGACGAATAATTGCTCGCGCATGTTTTAATAGTTGCTTTCCACTATCTGTAACAATTAAATCACCATGGGTTCGATGACGAATAATTAGGTTAGAATCCATTTCTTGTTCTAAACGTTTTAAGGCAAATGTAATTGTTGGTTGACTGACATTAAATTCTTCTGCAACTTTCGAAAAAACTTTTAATTCTGTTAAGCTTATAAAATATTCAAGATCTCTAGTATTCATAATGACCACCTTTAAGTACTGATATAATGGTTTTTTATTTTTACATATAAATTATATTTATTATAACACTAACTTTTGACTATCAAAAAACTATGTATTATTATCTAGTTATTCAATTAAGGAAAGAGGTATGTACTATGACTATGGGATACAATATTTTAAACAACCCATTCAAAAACAAAGGTACTGCATTTACTAAAGATGAACGTAAAGCTTTAGGTTTAGAAGGATTACTTCCTCCATATGTACAAACTTTACAAGAACAAGTCGATCAAACATATGCACAATTTCAATCAAAACCATCTGATTTAGAAAAACGTGTTTTCTTAATGCAAATTTTTAATGAAAATCGCGTCTTATTCTACAAACTATTTTCACAACACGTTGTAGAATTTATGCCAATTGTTTATGATCCAACAATTGCTGAAACTATTGAAAACTACAGTGAACTATTTGTGCAACCACAAAATGCAACATTCTTATCAATTGATGATGATTTAGATACTATTAAAACATCATTGAAAAATGCTGCTGAAGGTCGTGACATTCGCTTAATCGTTGTGACTGATGCTGAAGGTATTTTAGGAATTGGTGACTGGGCTACTAATGGTGTTGATATTGCAGTAGGTAAACTAATGGTTTATACCGCTGCTGCTGGAATTGATCCTAGTCAAGTACTACCAGTAGTTCTAGATGCAGGTACCAATAACAAAGAACTTCTAGACGATCCTATGTACTTAGGTAATCGTCATGAACGAGTTTATGGTGAAAAATACCATAAATTTGTTGATACTTTTGTTGAAGATGCAGAGGAAATGTTCCCTGAAATGTATCTACACTTTGAAGATTTCGGTCGTGGAAATGCTGCTGAAATTCTAGATCGCTACAAAGATAAATACACAGTTTTCAATGATGATATTCAAGGTACTGGTATCATCGTATTAGCTGGTATTTTAGGGGCATTAAATATTTCCGGTGAAAAAATGACTGATCAAGTTTATCTATCATTTGGTGCCGGAACTGCTGGAACTGGTATCGTTTTTCGTGTCTACGATGAGTTCATTCAACAAGGAATGGATCCTAAAGAAGCTAAGAAACATTTCTATCTAGTAGATAAGCAAGGTCTACTATTTGATGATGATGATACTTTAACTCCTCAACAAAAACCATTTGCACATAAACGTGATGAATTTGAAAACCCCGATGAATTAACAAACCTTGAAGCTGTTGTTAAAGCAGTTCACCCAACTATTCTAGTTGGTACTTCTACTCAACCAGGCAGTTTCACCGAAAATATTATTAAAGAAATGGCTGCAAATACTGAACGTCCAATCATCTTCCCTATTTCAAACCCAACTAAGTTGGCTGAAGCAAAGGCTGAAGACTTATTAAAATGGACTGATGGTAAAGCATTAATCGGTACTGGAATTCCAGTTAAGGATGTTGAATACAATGGCACCACTTACCAAATTGGTCAAGCTAATAATGCATTAGTTTATCCTGGTTTAGGTTTAGGTGCAATTGCTTCTACTGCAACTGTTCTAGACGATGAAATGATTTCCGCAGCTGCCCACTCACTTGGTGGTATTGTCGATACCGACAAACCAGGTGCTGCCGTCTTACCTCCAGTTTCTAAGTTGGATCAATTTTCAACTACTGTTGCTAAGGCCGTTGCTGATAGTGCTGTCAAACGTAATTTAACTCGTGAAAAAGTTGAAAATGTTGATACAGCTATCGAAAACACTAAGTGGGATCCTGAATACTAATAAGTATGAATATACTCTAAGATGGTCAAAAAAGACGCTGATTTTTTCAGCGTCTTTTTTCGTCTTATATTAATTAACTACCAACACTGGATAACGATATTTATACCCCAGATTGGTTTTAAGAATTCTATATTTATCAATTGTACCCTTAATTGATAAATTTTTTTGTGGTAAATTTTTATCTTTTAATATCAAAAAATATAGGTGATTATCATCATCGGAAACACTCGCTTCTTTTCTACCATTTTTAATATATTGCTGATTAACATGAATATTTTTCAAATAATATTTCTGACCATAGTAATGATTACTGGTAATTAGTTTTTTATATGTAATTGGTTCAGTCCTTTTAACCTTTTGATTTTTTGGATGATGTAGTAAAGCAATTGTCCCAATGAAAGCAATCAGAATAGTTAATATGATTAATATTATCTTATTGTACTTCATAATATCTTCAACCCCAATCATCTTAATTGAACAATAATGTAATTAATAAGTCAAAGCCGTGCAGATAATAAATTTAATGTATAATGGACGTAAATTTATTAATTTAGAAAAGAGTTGAAAAGTTTAATGAACATTAGTAAAAAAGCGAATGATTTTTTTAATAAACATAGTCGTGCAATTAAAAGTATCTATGTAACAGTAATTGTTATTTTAATTTTGGTTGCATTTAATTCAATTAGAAAAGAAGTTCATTGGCATCAAGTTATGCAATCATTTAGTAATTTGACCCCTACTAAGATTATTATGTTGATTGTTTTAGGACTAATATCTATAATTCCTATGGCAATTTATGATTATGAGTATGTTAAACAAAGCCACAAACATTTTAAAACATCCACAATTTTGGTTAATAGCTATGTTATTAATACTGTCACTAATTTAGCCGGTGGTGGTGGAATTATTGGTGGTAGTTTAAGAACTTATTTATTTGGTAAAGTAAAAGATGTAAAACAAACTGTCGTCCAGGTATCTCAAATTGCTTTATTCACTTTAACCGGGCTATCAATTAACGCCATTATCGTGATTGGATTACATTTCTTCTTCGATATTAAATTAAATCTATTTTACTGGTTAGTATTAATTGGATTTATCATTTACCTAGTTACTTTGGTTTTCTTCCGTGCAAAATCTTTAAGTACTCATGATACAATCTTATTATTAACTGGTTCATTATTTGAATGGATTTGTTGTTTATCATTTTTTGTATCAATCGGTTTGTTCTTAGGATATAATTTTAGCATTCCATCAATATATTCATTAGTTGCTGTTGCAGGAATGATAGGAATTATTAGTTTTATTCCTGGTGGTCTTGGTAGTTTTGATTCAATTATGATTGCTGGAATGAGTGCCAATGGTTTGAACGTTAATCAAGCACTCACTTGGTTAATAATTTATCGAGTTACTTATTATATATTGCCTTTCCTTGTTGGAATAACATTATATTTTAGTAAAATAATTCATAATAAATATATAAATAACAAATAAAGCATGCCAATTTGATTGGCATGCTTTTTAAGCTTGATAAAAATATTTTAATGATGTTTTTTCACAACTATCAAGTTTGTTTAATAAAACTGATCCTAAAGCTGAAGTTTCATACATTATTAATCCACGATCAGCATCAGATGATAAATCATCGAAACCTAAGGCATGACCAATTTCGTGAATCATAACATGATCTTGATTATTAGATGAAGAGTTTAGTAAACTTGAATATAAAGTAACATTGGTTTTAGAAATATATTTCATCTTAGTCCCATCCTTAAGACTGACATCAGAATTATAGTCAACATAATTATCAGCATCCCCAAGTCGACCTTGAGTATAATCGGACCTACTGAAATCGTCAGCTAATGAATAATTACCGTGAACATTAACATTAGCGTGTTCTGAAGAACTAACTACCTTAAATTTAATAACATTTAAGTCATTCCAAGTTTCAATGGCATTTTTAAAGTTATCGGATAATTCACTATTCCCACTGTAGTTGATATGAACGGTTCCGTCATTATTAAGTTTTTGTTTAATAGGTAAACCTGTACGATAATCTTTAATAAAAGGTAAATTATGTTTATTAGGGTATTTAGCATTAACTTCACTAATGAATTTTACATTATCATCATCCTGCAAAATCCTGTAGTAGTTAAAATTTTCATCACTACCTAATGATACCTTTTTGCCAACTTCTTCATTGGCATTTTTGATTACTGATTTTGTTTTCTTTTTCACATTTTTTTTAACTTTATGTTGTTTCACTTTTTTATTTTTAGCAGCAAGTGCTGATGTATTATCATTAAAAAATGATAATGAAGATAAACAAAACAATCCCAAAAATACAATTAACAATTTTTTCATATAAATTCTCCTAAAAGTTTAAATAGTAATTAAGCAATCTGTTTAAAACAATTCAAAGAATTTATTGAAACATTCAATTATTGTATTTGTAGAAGGTCAAGAATTACTAGCATTTTTTAACAACAATTGCAAACAATACGCTTCTGAAAATAAAATTACAACTACATAAAATTAATAATAACTTATAAATAAAAAAGGGAAGCTGTTATATCAGCTTCCCTTTTTGTTTATTACTTTTGTGTAACGATTGCATTAGAAATCTTTAACTTCAACTAATTCTGCGCCACGATTCATTAGAATTAATCCGCGACCACTCTTAGTAAATGAGATTCCTTCAAATTCACGAGTAACATCCCACTTAGTAGTTCTAACATCATTAGGCTTTAAATGACCTAATTTATTAACTGGGACTGAAGTAATTGCACCATCAGAAACAAAGTATAGACGATTACTCTTAGGATTATATCCCATCCCTTGTGTATGATCACCTGGTGCATGCGCTAAGCCTTGTTGAATAGATTCCATGTGAACACGATTACCCTTCAATTGACCCTTATAAATGGTAATTCCACCAGCTACTTTGCCTTTATTCATGTGTTTAATATAAGTATAAAAATTACCATGCTTATCAAAAGTCAATTCATTATTGATACTGTCATTATTATTTAATTTAAAACTAATCTTTTTGGTAACTTTCAAAGTATCAGGATTAATTTCAACTAAAGTTGGTTTATTAGTAGTTAATAACATATCGAAGAAATATAATTTATTATTTTTAGGATTATACGATAATGATTGTCCATGACCTACACTAAATTTACTACCATATTTAATTGCCGCTTTGATTTGAGGATTGGTATTAATACCCCTTCTTAATGAATCCATATGATCAGTATTAACCCCTAAATCATGTAATTTCCACAAATCATATCTAATAATACTGTTATTTCCTAAAGAATACATTACATATACGTAATGACCATCAGGACTTTGGACAGCACTTTGTGGATTAGCAATATCTCCACTATAGTTATGACTCACTGGTAAATACATAAATGTTTGAGCATTACGTTTAAAATTACCGGCCTTAAACTTATATGTATCTGGCTTAGTTTGATAAGTACTGCTGCTAATATAGTCCTTACTAGAAGTATAGCTATAAGCAGGAATGGTAGCGTAATTTTTGTTATTAACAACTTTTTTAGAAACTGCCCCAGTTAAAGCGTTCCCTTTTTGATGAATTGTTGAACTAGCACTTGCCATTGTTGTAGTGGCACCCGTTAGTAAAGCAAAGCTACCCAATAAAAATAAAAACTTTCTACTTTTAAACATAAATAAAACCTCTAACTTTATAAAATTAAATAAATCTAATATTATAATAACACTACCATTACAGTTTAGTTAAATTTTTTAGTGATTATATACTTATATTCATTAATTTGTTCAATGTTAACATTCCAAATGGGTTTAAAAAATACACTTTCATCTGTAAATTGAATAATTAGTTGAGGACCGTCATATTCATTAATTGACTCATTATCATCATTTAAACGATTCATAAAAAGGATATTATTATAACGCTGATCGTAAAAATAAATCATTGTATTTTCATAATAAAAAGTATATTGATTAATATTTATTTTTTTCATTACATTCCTCTTCTAATAAAAAGACTTGATTTGGTAAACATTGTTTTTAATTTCAATAATATTTACCGACTTATCTGGATGAAAAGTCAATATTCCATCAAAAAAATCAATTACTAGATTAATTTCATTGGGAGTAATAAAGGCAATTCGACAATTATCATTATCAAAAAAACAATACATCTCATCTTCATCATACCAAAATTCATATTGTTTTAATTTAACACTTATCATAATTAAACCTCGTTATTAATAATTTTATATTCAGTCACTGAAATTTGTTCAATCGATAAATCAATTCCAAAACTATTCTTAATATTAAAATTTAAATAATTATTTTTAACATAAATTTTTAAGATGCTAGTATCATAATCTTCATTTAAAAAAATGAGTGTATTGGTTTTATTGTCAAAAATACATGGTGTGGATTCATTATTGTAATGAATATAAAAATTGCCTAATTGATATTTATCATTCATTGAAAGATTTCTCCTATTTATTTTTGATAATTCTATAATGGTTTTTGGAATTTTTTTGAAAAGTAACACCATTTCTTGGTCGAATTATCAGACTATTTTCCTTTATACTAAAATGGATCATAACTTCACTTTTATTGTCTCTATTCAAAAATAAAAGACTTTGCTTATCTTTAACACAATAAGAATCTTGAGAATTATAATCAATAATATATCCATTAAATAACACTTCATCCATACTTTTACCCCTTACTAATTATTGGATAAATTCCTAAAACGAACATATAAATAAAACCAGCCGCACATATTAATCCCACTAACATCCATGCAAAATGGCGTAAAAATAAACGTTCTCTAATCCATATAATGATATTAGCAATAGTAATAGAAATAAAAGATAATATAAACGGATGTAAGAACCCATTGACATCAAAAGCGGCTGCAATACTGAAACCAACTATAAAAAACATAACAGTTAATAAGAATCCAGTTACAATGTCAAAAATGTAATTAAATTCTTGTTTTTTTATTAAAAATATAAAGTAAAAAATAGTTATACATAAAAATAATCCTAGTAAAATTGTTAATAATATTTTCAAATGCAAAAGTTCTCCTCAATATAATTTATTATCTAAAGGATACTAAAAAAGCCCATAAAAAAATAGACCTACTTGAAAGGAGTAGATCTATTTTAAATTCACTACATATTATGCAGCTACTTTATCAGCACTAATTACTACCTGATCATCTTTCATATCAGCATCCAAGTGCTTAATATCTGCATGATCCAAGTAGAAATCAGT
The DNA here is from genome assembly GCF_023380225.1 of Apilactobacillus apisilvae. NCBI lineage: Bacteria > Bacillati > Bacillota > Bacilli > Lactobacillales > Lactobacillaceae > Apilactobacillus > Apilactobacillus apisilvae. Next base: position 1,191,836 of record NZ_CP093362.1, on the reverse strand, counting down.
AATTTTATCTCTGATTTCTTGTTCAACAACTCGACGTAATGGACGTGCACCCATTGCTTCATCATATCCTTCATCAATTAAGTGTTCCTTAACTGGTTCAGATACTTTCACATCCATATCTTTCTTAGATAAAGTCTTGTTGACATCAGATAACAGCAAGTTAACGATTTCTTTCAAATTGTCTTTAGACAAGTGAGAGAATTCAACAATTGCATTAAATCTATTCAAGAACTCTGGACGGAAGTATGGAGCTAAACGATCCATTAACTTCTTATCTTTATCATCATCACCAGTAATACTTTCATTACCAAACCCAGCATTAGAAGTGGCGATAACTACAGTATTCTTAAAGTTAACAACGTTTCCTTGACCATCAGTTAAACGACCATCATCTAATACTTGTAGCAATAATGTTAATACTTGTGGGTTAGCTTTTTCAATTTCATCTAATAAGACAATTGAGTAAGGGTTACGACGAACTTTTTCAGTTAAAGTATTGTTATTGTCATTATATCCAACGTAACCAGCAGATGCACCAATTAACTTAGATACGGCTGTTTGATCGGAGTATTCGGACATGTCTAATCTAATGATATTTTCCTTATTGCCGAACATATCCAAAGCTAATTGTTTAGCAAGTTCAGTCTTTCCAACACCAGTAGGTCCAACGAATAAGAATGAACCAATTGGACGATTACCTTCATCAAAGCCAGCACGGTTACGACGAATAGCACGAGCAACTGCATTTACAGCTTCGTCTTGACCAATAACTTTACCTTGCAAGCGTTTACCCATATTCTTCAAGCGTTCAATATCATTACCACTCATCTTAGATACTGGAACTCCAGTTAATCTTTCAACGGCGTTAGCAACGTCATTAATATTAGCGGTAACTTTTTCAGCATCTTTCTTATTAGAATCAGCTTGTTTTTGTAACTTGTCAATTTCATTTTTATGCTTTAAAGCAGTTTCGTAATCTTCTTTGGCAGCTGCATCTTCTTGTGCTTTCTTTTCAGTTTTAATTTGGTCTTCTAATTGTTTCTGATCTAAAACTGGATGTTTAGCTGCAAGATGAGCAGCGGTCATATCAACTAAATCAATTGCCTTATCAGGTAAACTACGTTGTGGAATATATTGAACAGAATAATCTACAGCAGCTTTCAAAACATCATCTGGTAAAACTACATTATGATGTTCTTCATATAATGGACGAATGCCCTTTAAGATCTCTAAAGTAGTTTTTTCAGATGGAGCATTAATTTTAACTTCGTTGAAACGACGTGATAATGCGGCATCTTTCATAATTGTGTTTCTATATTCATCTTGGGTTGTAGCACCAATAACAGTGAATTCACCACGAGATAAAGCTGGCTTAATAATATCAGCTAAACCTTTAGAACCACTTTCATCACCGGCATTACCTGCACCCAAGATTTGATGAATTTCATCAAAGAATAGAATAACATTCTTTCTTGCTTTAACTTCTTTGATTAAGTTTTGAATATTTTCTTCAAAACTACCACGGTATTGAGTACCAGCTTCAAGTCCAGAAATATCAATACTAATAATTTCCTTATTCTTGATTGAAGCTGGAACATCACCCTTAGCAATTGCTTCAGCTAAGCCCTCAACAACAGCAGTTTTACCAACTCCAGCATCACCAACAAGTACTGGGTTGTTCTTGCTTCTTCTAGATAAGACTTCAGCAGCTTCTTGGATTTCTTTATCTCTTCCAATTACTGGATCCAACTTACCATCACGAGCTTCCTTCGTTAAGTTACGACCTAACTTACCAAGAATACTTTTACCACCATTTTGTTTTTGTTGTGGATTCATCTGACCATTTTGTAATTGACCAGATTGTCTTAATTGTTCTAATTGCTCTGGGGTGACTTCCTGACCGTTAACCATATAACGACGTTCAGAACGTGAATTACCTGTATCACCTAAGAATTGATTGAAAATTTTGTCAAAATCATCATTGAATGGATCGAATGGATTTCTAGCCATAGTACATCCCTCGCTTTTCTATATAAATTATTTTTATTTAATGAAGTCAGGAACTTTTTTGTTCATTCCTTTTCTTCATTACAAATATACTATAGCATCTATTTTACATAATACAAGTAAAAAGCTGACCTTTTTTGACCAAAAGAATAAAAATAATGTATAAACGTTGTTTTAATAGTATTTGTAGATGAAAATTTAATCAAAGATTTTGATCAAAGCAATGTGACTTTAAATAACACTGATTTCATCTTTTTTCCATTTTTAACTTTTATAAATATACTTTTATAAAAAACTCTGTTATTATACTTAATATACAATGTCACAAAACATTACATATAACTGTATATGTTTAAGAAAAGGGGATTATATAAATGAAACGACATTCATTAGCTGTCCGTTGTTTATTAACAATGGCATGCAGTTTTATTGTCGCATTCGCTTTATTTGCAGCCCCTGCTAAGACGCATGCTGCTGAAAAAACATATGAAATTGGTACGGATGTTACCTTCCCTCCATTTGAATATGCGAATGACAATAACAAATATGTTGGAATTGACATGGATTTACTGAGAGCCATTGCAAAAAACCAACAATTTAATGTAGATATTAAGCCACTAGGATTTAATGCTGCGGTTCAATCAATCCAATCTGGCCAAACCGATGGAATGATTGCTGGGATGTCAGTAACTCCCGAACGTAAAGCTACTTTTGATTTTTCAAATCCTTATTTTGATTCTGGTGTAGTTATGGCCACTTCAGATAAAAATGGTGTTACATCACTAAATCAATTAAAAGGTAAAAAAGTTGCCGTTAAAACTGGAACTGCTGGTGCACAGTATGCTCAATCAATTGAAAAGAAATACGGTTTTAAGACTGTAACCTTTGATGATTCTAATAACATGTATGAAGATGTTATGATTGGTAACTCTGCAGCATGTTTTGAAGATAATCCAGTTATGCAATATGCAATTAAGCAAGGAACTAAACTAAAAATCGTTACTAAGCCTGCTAACAAAGGTACATATGGATTTGCGGTTAAAAAAGGTCAAAACCAAGAACTATTGAAAAAATTCAATGCTGGTTTAGCTAATATCAAAAAATCTGGTGAATACCAAAAAATTGTTAACAAATATTTGAATGCTAAGAAAAGTGCTGTAGATGATCATTCATTCATGGGAATTTTGAAACAAAATAAAACTTTCCTATGGCAAGGTTTCTTACAAACAATGTGGTTAACTATTGTTTCAATTATCTTTGCTACCATTATTGGAGTTATTTTTGGATTATTTGGAGTTATTCCTAATAAATTTTTCCAGGGATTATCCACTACTTTCATATATGTATTTAGAGGTCTTCCATTAATTGTGTTGGCACTATTTATTTACACTGGAATTCCTACTTTAATTGGAACTAAGATTCCGGCATTCACTGCCGGAGTTATCACCTTAATGCTAGATGAAGGTGCTTATATCGCTGCTTTCGTTAAAGGTGGAATTCAATCCGTCGAAAAAGGTCAAATGGAAGCTGCTCGTAGTTTAGGATTACCATTCGGTAAATCAATGCGTAAAGTTGTGCTTCCACAAGGGATTAAATTAATTGTTCCTTCATTCATTAATCAATTCATTATTACATTGAAAGATACTTCAATTCTTTCAGTAATTGGAATTATCGAACTGACTCAAACCGGTAAAATTATTATCGCTAGAAACTTAGAAGGTTTCAAAGTTTGGGCAATGGTCGCAATTATTTATCTAATTATTATTACCCTACTAACTTGGCTTTCTAACTGGGGTCAAAGGAGGACTAAACTTTGAGTAAAATAAAAGTAACTGATCTACACAAACAATATGGTGATAATCATGTGTTAAAGGGTGTCGATTTAACTGTTAATAAAAATGAAGTCGTTGTAATTATTGGTCCTTCTGGTTCCGGTAAGAGTACTTTGCTTCGAACACTTAATAAACTTGAAGAACCTACTTCTGGTTCAGTCGTCGTAAATGGTGTCGATATCGCTAAAAAAGGTGTCGACTTGGATAAAGTGCGTGAACAAATTGGGATGGTATTCCAACATTTCAACTTATTCCATAATCTAACAGTAGGCAAAAACATTATGTTAGCACCTACTGAATTAGGTAAATTAAATAAAGATGATGCTGAAAAGCAAGCCAAAAAATTACTAAAAACAGTTGGTCTAGAAAACAAATTTGATTCATCAGTTGAATCACTATCAGGTGGTCAACAACAACGTGTCGCAATTGCGCGTGCTTTGGCAATGAACCCCGATATTATGTTATTCGATGAACCTACTTCTGCCCTTGATCCAGAAATGGTTGGAGATGTGCTACAGGTAATGAAAGACCTTGCTAAAGAAGGTATGACAATGGTTGTTGTTACCCATGAAATGGGCTTTGCTAAAGAAGTCGCTGATCGTGTAGTATTCGTCGACCAAGGTAAAATCCTAGAATCAGGTACCCCTGATCAAATATTTGGTAGTCCAAAAGATCCACGTCTACAAACATTCTTATCTAAAGTGTTAGATGTTTAATTAAAAATATGTATAAAAAATCGCCCGGTATTATTAATATCGGGCGATTTTTGTGTTTTAATTATTTACCATTACTTAAAGGTGTACCTGCACTAAGATTCCAATTCAAAGTAGTACTATAACTGTTAGTAGTATTAGGATCTTGGGGTAAGGATTTATCATTAATTATGATCTTTGGATTATTGGAAATTGTTAAGTTCTTATCTGATCCTTCTGCAACACCAGTATTATTAAAAACATCAGTTGAAGATTTACTATCTAAATTGACAGTCTTACCATTGCCTAGGTCAATAGTAGCATTCGTAGTCTTCTTATTGGCTTGATTAGTTAATTGGCTTCCGCTCAAGCTTAATGACCACTTATTGAAATTATCAGTTCCAGTAAAATTGTTAAAATTAGCCGTTACACTGGAATCAGATAATGCCATTGGTGCATTAATATTACCATTATTACTATTTAAGTTTAAGTCACTAGCTTTTAAACCATTAATATGATTTAAAGTTAATGGTCCAGTTGTAACATTATTATCAACTGAACTATTAGGATTGTTGTTGGCAACACTGCTATCAGCATGTGCACTAACACCAATCATCGCCAAACCCAGAGAACATAGTGAAAAAGCAGATAAAGTTATAATTTTATTTAAATTCATAAAAATCCTCCAATTAAAATTGTTATATATGATAATTGAGATTGTTTAAGATACCTATTCGAAAATAAGTCAATTAAGATATGTATAAATTCAGTATATTACTTTTAAACATCACTTATATTTCATTCAAAGGCAAAATTATGTAACATTAGAAATATTTTTAGACTAAAATCCAATTTAATAATGATTATAAAGGCTTCGATAAGCAAAAATAAGTAATATAAAATTTCAATAATATTTTTGAAAGTATAATAATAAAATGCTAACAAAAAAATAAAATTAATATATTAAAAAACGCCCGATATAATATATCGAACGTTTTTATTCCAAACTACTTTCTTTTCTTATTATGGATATATATGATTGCCATTGCTGCAATTATTAATAATAAGATTGCAATAATTACACCCATAATCCAAATCCATATGTCATTGTTATTGGAATTGGTAGCAGTTTTATTATCTTCGTATGCTTTAGAAATACTTATATGGAAGTGATTAACATAACGCCAAAAATGATTCCCCCAGTAGACTTTACTTACAAAAACGTAATCGCCTGCTTTAAATGATTTATTAGTTGGGATAACCGCATTAAAATTGGTATTAGGGGCAATCGAACCATTTTTCTTCTTAGTTGAATATAATGGTTTATCGCGATTACTGTAGCTTTCTTTAGTATAAACGGAGTTATCGACTTCTACCCCCGTCATTAAAACGGGCTGATCATTTTTAAAATGGGCATAGAAAGTATTAACACCATTAATGACTTTACCATCAGCATTAGAAACATTAAGATGTGGTTTAGCCTTAGTACCCTGATTAATAACAACTGGAATAACGTAAGAATAAGCATTGTTAATCTTAACATTGCCTTTGTTACCACTACTTTCAGGATCACTAGTAAAAGTCAAACTTCCTAAAATAGTTCCATTAAAATTACTTGCTGGTGATTCAACGTTAAAATTAATTATAACATCAGATTTTGCTGGAACTGAAACATCATGCTTATCACCATTAGTAGTAAGTTTGCTTAATGGATACTTCATGCTAGCGTCAAACTTATTAACATCATTAGATGCATAACTAACTTCAATTCCATCACTAGTCAACGCCGTGTTAACTTTTGCATGAATTTTAATCACACTATCACCAGTATTAGTAATTTTTACCTTTAATTGATGATTTTGCGACGGTTGTGAATTAATATCAAAATAAGAGTTTTGATCCTTATTTGAATTATCACCTGATAATACAGGAGTAGCAGAAAAGCTTGTGTTTGAGGCATTTGCACTAATACTATCACTTAAAAAAAGTAATATAAAAAAGGCGAACAATATTATATTAATTCTAAATATTTTCATAAATAAATCCTCCAAAAAAACATTTTATAATTGAGGATATTTATGTTTTATGTAATTGTAATTTGCAAAAATATATCAACCCAATTCTTCATTAATTAGTATACACTTTGAAAAAAGCTAATTGAATGCTTGTTATAATGGGCTTTTGTTATATGAAAATTTTTATTATTTATTTTTAATTATAAATACTAATAAATCAGCCTTTATAAATTATAAAATTAAAATTATCCTTTTAAATTAAATATTACTAAAAAATCGCTTACAAACAATAAGCGATTTTTTTAAATTATGCAATTTTATTAACATCCATATAAATAGTTGTAGCTAAAGTTTCACTCAAATTAAATTCATCTTTCAATTTTTCAATTGCTTCTTTGTCATCTGCACTACTAGATATTAATTTTTTTGCGGCATCGACTTTATTAACATCATTTAAAAAAAGTCTTAAAACTCGACGTTCTCTAAACTCTTTAATAATGCCTAAGATTGCAATTAAAATCACTAGTAAAATTAATATAATCCATATCATAAACTACACCTCGGTATTAAAATTATAATTCACAAACAAAAATAGCCCAAGCAACATGGCTTGAGCTATCATTTAAAATTAATTCATCTTTTGCACAAAGGCAAATATATCGGTAGCAACGGCATTGTTTAAATTAAAGTCATCTTTAATTTTATCAACAGCCATCTTATCATCAGTATGGTTTTGAATGATCGCATTAACCTTCAAAACATTCGACTTATCATTTAAAAAATCAGTAATTTCTTGACGTTCTCTGAATTCTTTAACGACACAATATACAACAAATATAATTAGTAAAATAGAAAATATATTCCACATATTATTTAAATATCACTCCTATATAATTTATTATACGTTATATTTGAGAATAAATAAAGCACCTAGTTTCATGATCATTCACCAAACCAGCAGCTTGCATAAATGAATAAATCGTAACTGGACCGACGAACTTAAAGCCATCACTTTTCATCTGCTTACTTATTTTATCAGCTAATTCATCATAACTTGGAATATCTTTATATGATTTATAATTATGTTTAATCGTTTTATTATCAACAAATTTCCAAATATATTCATCAAATGAAACTGGCAGACCAGCAATTACCTGAGCATTGTTAATAACGGCTTTAATTTTAAGTTGATTTCGAATAATTCCCTTATCCTGCATTAAAGTATCAACTTGGTCAGTCATATTTTTTACTTCATTAATACTAAAGTTAGCAAAAGCATTTTTAAAATTAACTCGTTTATTTAATACTGTTTTCCAACTAAGCCCTGCTTGCATCATTTCTAATGATAATAATTCAAATAAACTACGGTCATTGTGACATGGACGTCCCCATTCGTTATCATGATATTGTTTCATTAATTCATTGTCATCAACCCAACCACATCTCATCAATAACACCTCAATTAATTTAATTCATTTGGAATGATTTTAGTTTTTAATTTGATATTATCTTTATATTCAACTGGAACTTCAATCACTACGGGTCCATCGACTTGTTGTGATTGTTTCAAAGTAGCATCCAATTCATCAACATCTTTCACACGATAACCAGTTGCACCAAAACTATCAGCGTATTTTACATAGTCGACATAACCAAGTTTAACCCCAGCATCATGGCCATACTTAGCTACTTCTTGGAACTTAACCATGTCGTAATAACCATCTACCCAAATGATTTGAATAATATTCAAGTTCAAACGGACTGCTGTTTCTAATTCCTGACCAGAGAATAAGAATCCACCGTCACCAGATATTGATATAACAGGTTGATCTGGTCTTGTTAAGGCTGCACCAATTGCCCATGGTAATGAAACGCCTAAAGTTTGCATTCCATTACTGAACAATAAATGACGAGGCTTATAAGTCTTAAAGTAACGCCCCATCCAAATATAATGACTACCAACATCAACAGTGACCGTCATATCATCATTTACAAAATTTTGAATCGATTGAATTATCGATAATGGATGTAAGCCATTTTCAGTCGTTTCATAGTTCATTTCAGTTTTATTTTCAAAATAATCTTTTAGACTACTCAAATGCTCTTGAACATCATCATCTAATGATAAGTTATTAGGTAAAAATTCATTCAAAGCATCAATACTCTCACCAATATCAGCATTAACAATAATATTAGGTTGATAGTCAGCTGTTATTTCTGGTGAAACCGTATCAATATTAATAATATCAGCATCATTAACATTCCAGTTTCGTGCCTCATATTCAACTGGATCATAACCAATCGCAATAACCAAGTCACTTTCTTTTAGAATTGTGTCACCAATTTGATTATCGAATAAACCTACTCGACCATAATAATTATCAACTAAATCACGTGAAATAACTCCAGCACCTTGATAAGTTTCAACAACTGGAATCGAGAACTTTTTAAGTAAACGGTGTAATGCTTCACTATTACCTTCGGTCGATGCACGCATTCCTGCTAAGAAAACTGGTTTTTTGGCATGCGTAATTAGTTTAGCAATTTCCTTCATTTGTGATTTATCAACACTACCATTATTCAATACCGGTAACTTTTGAATTGGCTTACGATCAGTGGTTTCACCCAAAATATCTTGTGGTAATGAAATAAAAGCGGCGCCCTTTTTAGGTGATTGTGCTGTGATAAACGCATTCGAAAAAGTTTCCGAAATATTATTTGAATCTTCAACTTCAACACTCTTTTTAGTGACACTACTCATTAAAGCTGCACTGGGGATACTTTGATGAGTTAATCTAAGCACATCATCACGCTTTACCTGACCCCCAATTGCAATAATAGGATCACCTTCAGAAGTAGCAGTGATTAAACCAGTTGCAAGATTTGATACTCCAGGGCCAGATGTAACTGCGACAACTCCAGGAGTATCAGTCAAACGACCAATAGCAGCCGCTATAAAAGCAGCATTTTGTTCATGACGAGCAATAATAAGCTTAGGTGCTTTCGGATCAGAACAATCTTTTAAGTCTTCAAATAATTGATCAACTTTAGCTCCAGGAATTCCAAATACATATTTGATTCCTTGATTAATCATACTTTGAATTAACGATTGTGATCCGGTCATTTTATTTTCCATAATTTCACCTCATAAAATTAATAACGAGTGGTCAATTTAATTGACCTTTTATGTTATAATATCATTAATTAACAATAAGTCAACTTAACTGACTAAAACAGGAGTGATTAATTTGCTTGATAAAGAAAAATTAATGGTATTTTATTATGCCTTCCAAGGAATCAATAATATCGCTAATTTAGATGAATATAACTTAACTCCCAATCAACAAAAAATGTTATTTGCAATCGATACGATTCCAGAAATAACAATTAAGCAATTGCTACAAATTATCGGTATATCCAAACAAGCACTAAACGTTGCTTGCCGTGATTTAAGAGAACGTAATTTGGTTTTCACAGCAACTGCCAAGTCAGATAAACGTAAAACAGCAGTTTATTTGACTGATGACGGATCTAAAATGATTGAAGAAATTGAAACATCACAACTAGAATTCATCAATAAGGTTTGTGGAAAAACTGATTTTAATTGGGAAGATACAATGAAAATATTGTCTAGCAATTATTTGAAGAATATACAAAAATAACAAAAAAAGATGCTACTAAAATCAAATATGATTAGCAGCATCTTTTTATTTTAATTTACTATTCTTTAAAAAAATTCCAATTCCTATTATAACCCATGTAATTAAAGCACATTGCCAAATACTTTCATAATAGAAAGAGCTAATAATTAATTGAATTAGGCCAATAATACAGATAAATAAAACGCTTATATACCAAATATTAAATAAGGTTTTAAATCCTCCCATGTGTCTGCACATCCCCTCAATCATCAAGATGAATAAATAAAATTTTAAATATAATTATATTGTAAGTGGTATTACAAATCAATATAAATCAAAAACATCTTTAGGAATGAAAAGAACTGCTAGAAAGAATATACATTTTAATATTATTTTTTCAAAAATAATAGTTCTGGTTCTTCAGTAACATAGTCGCCAATATGTTCTTGGAAATTAATTAAATGTTTAGTTTGTAAATGCGCATCTAAATCTTCTTGGCTATCCCAATGTTCCAAAATTAAATATTGGTCTTCATTAGCAGTATCTTGATAATGTGCATATGATAAATTACCTTTATCATTCAAAGACTTGCTAACTAAATCTTTAATAAAGCCCAAATATTCAGCACGTTTATCGGGGTTAATTTTCATTCTAACGTTTACAACAATCATTTTTAACACTCCTTAAATATTTAATCGTATAGAACAATGTATATCCAATTTATAAAAATTTCAAACATTCAGCATTATAAATATAATTATAGATTTGCATTCCACTTTTAATTAGTTATATGATTATATTCAATAAGAAAATAAGGGTTGAAAAATAATGAATAAAAACTTGCAATTAATTAAACACGCTGAAGAACTTGGCCTACAAGATAAATTTGCTAAAGCATTGGAAGAACTAAAACAGTTGCCAGAAATTTCAGTGGAAGAATATACTAGTAAAATTAAGGTTAGTAAAAAGCCTAGTAAAGATTCAAAAATTGATGTTGCTGAAACTAGAAAATTAAATGATAAGTTATCAACATTTGATTACCTTAACTATCATGATTTGTTAGATTCATTAATTGTGAATATCGCTAGTGTGATAGATGATGATAAATGTGACTTAGATAATAACGTCATCAATAACCTTGATGAAAAAGACTTAGCTAATGCCAACAATGTTATTAATGAATTTTTATATGATACTGATATTGAATTTAAAACATTAAAAGAAAACACTATCAATATAAATATGCTTGAAGATAATATCATTAACAAAAGCGAAATTATGAATAATGTGTACTCATTTGATGCCTTTGATATTCATAATGTTAGCAAAAAAGAACTTCAAGCCAAAATGCAACAAATGTGGATTATGTATAAAAAAATTCAATAACCAAAAATGGAGACAATTAATTTTGTCTCTATTTTTTAGTTTGAAGATTAAAGATTACTGAAACAATAACTAAACTAATAAATAAAGTCACCCTTAAATTAATAAAGGTGACTTTTAATAATTTAAATTAATTATTATGTGCACTATTAATTTGTTTCATGCTCTTAGGTAAAGAATCTCTAAGCGCAATTTTGTACATTCTATTCTTGTTAAGCTCACTGTAAACATGGTTATGTTTGCTAGCTTGATGTCTCAACATATTGTTTTCTTGAATGTGACGATATTGGTTAGCCATCTTAGTGGCTTTAATATCTCTAACTGAATCTTTATTAATTTTGGTATCTTCTTTGTTTTCTTCTTTTTTAATCATATTTTTAAACTTGTTAAACATGCTATCCATCATATTAATTACCCCTATCTTTTAAAAAATATCTAACATAGTTATTTTAACATTGTTTTTTATAATGAAAAGGATGTGCTAATAGGATTAATTGCCTTTATGACAAGCTGGGACTATTATTAAATATGAATACATTGCTAGGAGGAAACTTATGATTTCGCATAAAAAATCAATTTTAAAATTAAATATATCAATCTTGTTTGCTCTATTATTATTTTTTGGCATTAATGTAAATTCAGCTCAGGCTAAATACAAAGGTCATCATCAAACCCCAACTGAATTAAGAGGAAATTGGTATGCATGGAATAAACATACAAAGAAATTTGATCATATGCATATCTATAAATACTCAGTCTATTTCAACCAAAAAAGACTTTATGCTAAGAATAATAAGAGTTATATGTACGTTATTAAGCATAAAAAAGGTAGTAGTAAATATGGTAAGCAACATGGATTTGGTGGAACCAATTATACATTTTATAGAAGTTTCACGATGGGGGATGCTAAAGCATACTGGCTATCACATCGTAAGATTCATGGTAGACGCGTCTTAAAAACATATAAAGATTCGTTAGGATTCAATATCTATAATCGAACAAAGATTAAACATGACTATTCATACAATTACACTGAGTATAATTACATGAGTAAAATTGGTCGATAAGACAGGAAAAGGAGCTGAATGTTCAGCTCCTTTTTTGTGGAACATTATTGATTTAACACGCTTCTAAAACCGCAGTCGCGGGAGTGATTATAGTAGTCTCAACTTAAACATTATTGATTTAACATACTTCTAAAACTGCTATCAACATCTTTATAAAACTTCATAAGATTTAAACATTATTGATTTAACATACTTCTAAAACGTTAAATACCATGATGGCTTCTTAAATAAAGATTTAAACATTATTGATTTAACATACTTCTAAAACTTGCTAACAGTCATTGCTGGGTCTAGTACTGATTTAAACATTATTGATTTAACATACTTCTAAAACGCACAAGAATATAATGGAATGCCTACTGGAGATTTAAACATTATTGATTTAACATACTTCTAAAACCTAACAATTGTTTAGCAGTTACTTTGGTAGGATTTAAACATTATTGATTTAACATACTTCTAAAACCTAACAATTGTTTAGCAGTTACTTTGGTAGGATTTAAACATTATTGATTTAACATACTTCTAAAACTAACGGTTTGCTAAATAAAACTGGTTATAGGATTTAAACATTATTGATTTAACATACTTCTAAAACTTACCTAACCTAACCTTACCTAACCTATGCGATTTAAACATTATTGATTTAACATACTTCTAAAACACCTACCGGCAATTTGTTAGCTGGATAATGGATTTAAACATTATTGATTTAACATACTTCTAAAACCTTATCACGATAAAAAACAAAAAAGTGTAAGATTTAAACATTATTGATTTAACATACTTCTAAAACTCTGGTGTAGCCACGCCTTGTTCTAAATATGATTTAAACATTATTGATTTAACATACTTCTAAAACAGGAAGGTTCTGGGATTTTTATAAAACTGTGATTTAAACATTATTGATTTAACATACTTCTAAAACTAGTTGCTGAATATGACTCAGCTGTTACTAGATTTAAACATTATTGATTTAACATACTTCTAAAACAGATTACTTTGAGCAAGTACAAGCTGATCGGATTTAAACATTATTGATTTAACATACTTCTAAAACAGACCATACGACTATAAGACGGCGTAACTTGATTTAAACATTATTGATTTAACATACTTCTAAAACCGTTAATTTCTCATAATTATTTCATATTACTTATGACTTATTAATACCAGTCAACGAAATCTTGGTCTATATATGCAAAATTACAATGTTTATAAGTATCTTTGGATTGCAAGTCAGTAAATTCGATCATTATTAATGGAATTGAAGCACTCTTACATAAATCTGCAATTCCACCAATTTGTTCCGGGGTTAAATAATGAGCTACATTAGTAACCGCCAAAACTGACGAATCTTTTAGTTCTAGATGTAATTTTATTAATATCTTTATTTTATCATAAGGATTATTAATAGAAAAATTATCAAAATGAATTTTGGAGTATTTAAAAATTCTTTTTAAGTCATTATCGTATTCCACTTCTATTGGTAAATCATACATAAATAAATGACTTTGAATAGTATTAAATAATTTTCTGTTAGCTTCATGAACTGAATTAATTTCTTTCTCGTTTAAATGATTGGAAATGTTATTAATCAATTTATTTTTATACTTTTGGTTAACATCAATTGACTCAAGTAAATCACCTACCCAATCAATATTTTTACTATTATCTAGCATATTATAATCTTTATCGAAAAAATTAACTAAATCCATATCACCATTCAATCCGTTAATAAGATCAAGATAAACAGATTGATTATTAGTCCCAATGACAACAGCATTACCTTTTTGGATAGTTATTTTTTTATGTGTCCTGTAACTAAATATCATAAAATGATTGTCCTTTCTGATGAGTTACGGATGTCATCAATTGGTTTACCAGTAATAAAATGAATATCATCATACTGCTTTTCAGTAATCATAAAGCTTTGAATCAATCCCTTAATAGGTGCCATCGCTGCGACTCTTTTTTCTAAAAACTTAGCTGACTTTCGGTTAACACACACCCGCTCATAAACAGAATATTGCAGCATCATAAATCCCTCGTTAATTAACTTTTTTCTAAAGTTACGATAATTTCTTCTATCTTTACTAGTTTCAGTTGGTAAATCAAACATTACTATTAAGCGCATTATTCGGTACCTCATTAATCAATTCAACCTCCATCTTAATGGATTTACCTGTAGTTAAATATTTAAGACAATCACTTGTGTATTTATCTATTGCGTTATTTAAAAGCATCGTTTTTCCATTATAAATAATTTCAACATTTAATAGCTCTACTAAACTGAACTTGATATCTGGAGTTAATTTATAAAAGTTTTTATTAGCTAACCAATAATCAACAATGGGTCTAAAAGGTTCCATTAAATCTGAACCTAAATTAAAATTATTTTCATCACTATGATGGTGGATTCCAATTTCAGTTAAATAACCATTCAATACAATCGAACGATTAAAGGTAGACAATAAAATGGAATATCCATAATTTAAAGCCGCATTCATTGGTGAAAAATCACGACGAGTAAACTTCTTATCAAATAGCAACATAAAGTATTTCCTAGCAACCACTGCTTCTCGATTACTAGTATCACCAAGTTCTAACTTACCTAATTCATTTTCTAAAGATTTAGTATCATGATTATAAATTCTTAAAACATTAATTTGATTAATAATTTTATTATTAATAATCTTTGTCCATAGAACATTTACACGACTACTTGGCCAATTATATTGTTTTTCTAATTTATCAAGAGAACGATTATTAGGATAATAATTTACTGTTTCACAGCATGGTTCGTGGTTATTATCTGAAAAGACAATCTTTACATCAGTATTATTCAATTGACTTATTAATTCAGTTGTTATCACTGCTTGGTTACTTTCAACAATTAATATATAAATATCAGCTATGGGTATCTGATGCATTCCTTCAAATGTTTGGACAATCATATTGTTAGCTGAATAAGATAATTTAGCATGTTGAGAAATAATTACGTTCCGCCATCCCATAAATTTACACTTTCTTTCTAAAAAATGGCCGATTCAAATTAGAATCGGCCATTTTTATAATCTTATAAGTCTTTAATTCTAACTTTTCGTTCAAATAATCCGGTTGGTGATTGATAAATAATCATAGCGTTCTCAGATAATTTAACACCATTATTTATCATACCGAGATCAGTATTCATACCTATTATCTTAAGATTTTTTCTAGTAGGGTTATCATGAAGTCCCTCTAAAATATCATTTAAAATATTAATTTTTGCAAAATTATCACTAATATTTTTAAACTTGTCAAAGCCCTCATTGAGTTTCTTTCTAAATGAGTTAATATCATACAATGGTAAATATTTATTAACTTGTTTTAAGATATCATTGTATACATAATCAAGCTTTTTGCTAAATTCTTCAGATGATAAATCATTCCGCAATTTTTCGTCTTTAAGAATCTTAACTGATTCAGACGATATAACTAATTGCTTAGCATTATACTTGTAGGTAGCACTTCCAACTGTATATTTTTCATCACCATCCACAATTAATTGACGATACATAACTTTATCTAAAACAACTGTAAATTTTTTATTAGGCAATTGTTCACTAATCATTTCATGTAATGTATTTTGATAAGAAGATAAGCTATCTTTTTTAGCTCTATTCAAATCAGACAAACATCTAATTGGAACTCCGACTAGCTTATATTCGTTTTCATTGTTGCTAGTAATTTTCACCATTGCCATATAAGCATTATTATTCCCAGTATGACCACCATATAAGTTAGTTGGTTTATCTTTTTTAATTGAAGTAAATTTATTATTTGCTAATTTAGCAGGATAAACACTCTGATTATATAAAGCATTTTTTCTGGTAGAAACTTCTTGAGTAACCAACATAAACTTATACTCATAAATATTTTTGATTATTTTAATTGCTTCTTTACGATTTAATATAATTTCGCCGCTATTTTTATCAAAAATTTTATTTTCATGTTCTTTGCTTGGGTTAGTAATATCATGCAAGAAACTAAATGTTTTTAGATGATTGATAATTTCAGAATCATCGAACTTTTTAAAATCACCATAGACAAAATAATGTCTTAGTTTAGGATAGCGATTATACAAATAAGTTCCCACAAATGTGGTTAAATAAGCATCCACACCGTGATGATAGTCATTTAATTCTCTTGATTTAAATAGTTCAAATGTATCTCTTAATTGGGTATTCATATAGGCCTTAACTTCAATAATATTGGTATCATCGTTTTTATATTTATCATTTAGAATATTAGCTACTAACTTGATGACTTGACTAGTTTCGACCAATTGACGGTTTACAAAACCCTTTTTAGTATATTTACTAATTGAGTCTAATCGAGTAGTTAAATTACGGAACTTACGAATACCAATAAGATCTTGTTCCAATAGTTCTCGCCAATATTCAACTCGATTAATAATGTTAATTGATGATAAACCATCTAATGGTGTTTTATCACCCTTCATATCATTGGTTTGATGATTAGTAAGCACCTTATTGTCTAGTGAATCATCTTTAATAAAGCTTTGAGGAATAATATGATCAATATCACAATTGATTACACTATCAATATCAATGGGGTTCCCAGTGTAGATATCAATTCCCTTTTGCATGAAATAAAGATACAACTTATCAGATAAATTCTTTTTATTACTTTTTAATTCATTCTTTAATTGTTTTGAAATATCTTTGGATAGTTTTTTGTATATTTTATCCATTTGATTGCCACGACTCTTTTTAATATCTGAATTAGAATCCGGTTTCCTTGTAAATTCAATGGAGATAGATGATGGTGCTTGGCCTTTCATTGCTCGTTGAATATCATCGACAACTTTCATTGTTTGTCTAATGGATTTTTTATTTTGTGGTGAAGTATAGGCATTATCTAGAATTGTTTCCATTCCTAAATTATTAACCTGTTTAGAATTAATTTCTGCAATTTGATTTTTAATATCTGGGTCATTTATTGCTTGCATAAAGTTTACAGAATTATTCCATAAAATATCCATAACTCTTTCACCATTTTTATTTAATAAACCAGTTAACAACTTCTTTGATAATCGACCCCAACCACTATAACGTTTGCTAACTAATTGATTAACTTGATTGTCATTTAACCAACTAATATCTTTAAGTTGTAACCTTAAAATATCGCGATCTTCAAAAATGGTGGACCACTCAATAATTTTTTCAAAATCATCACGCAAACTTAAATCATCAATTTTATCGCCAAATATTTTTTTCATATCAATGTATGAACCATAATTGTTATTAAACTTGTCTTTATCTGATAATCCAGTTATTTCAGGTGCCTTAATATAGTCATCTGCTAAATAATTACTTAGTTTCTTCGCGGTAACACTTTTTTGTTTTTTGAATAAATCATTAAAGACTGATTGCTTTTGTTTTACGGTTAAGCGTTTACCGTCAGCTTTTACAATATTTAGTTCATTTAATACTTTAAATTCTTGATATAACAAACTATTATCTGGCAATACATCTTCATTGATTAAATAAGTATCTTTAACCGTCATTCGCTTAATGAATTCAGTAGCAGTAGATTTTACATCTACCTTATCTTCAAAGTTCCATGGCGTAATCACGCCACTGCTTTTTCTTTTCATCCATGCAAAATTAGCATCAGAACTTTTTTTCTGATCATCAGCAGTAATCATTGGTCCAACATAATATGGAATTCTAAATGCAATTAGTTCATCCAACTTATATTTTGCAACATTTTTACGATTTGAATTAGGATTTAATTCAGCTAACCAAGGATAAAATTTCTTTTGTTTATCAATAATTTGGTCCATTTCATTTTGATTAATTTGATGTGGAATACTAGCATTATCAGAAGTTCTAAGTTTAGGTAAATAATTTCCCGCTTGAATGGCTTTACTAATACTAACAATTTCTTCTTTAATAGTTTTATTGCTAAACAATTCTTTTAGTGGATTATTGTCTAAAATATTTTGAATATCATTTTCGGAAATAAGGTCATCTTTCTTTTTACCTTTTTTTAATGCCTTAATCGCTGTTTGAACTTCAGAATAACTATCATTTTTAATTAATTCTTTAGTTTTATTTTCAAAATCTTTCAAAGATATTGGAGTATTGGATAACATCTCACTTAAAGTCTCAGTTAACTCAGGATTACCAAGTAAATCATGAAAAATTGAAAATAAGGAACTTTGAGTGATTTTCTTTTTATGATTTTTTAATACCTTTTTTATCGCATCTTTGCCATCTTTGTTCGAAATAGTATCAAGAAAATTATCTAAAGCATTAGATGAAAAGTTTTCCTCGTCTAAATTGCCAATGTATGCAGCATAGGCTATTTTAAGATTAATTTTCCTATTTTTATCAAAGTCTAAATTATCTAAAATATTCAACTTGAGACTTCTTAGTTGATCATGATGCAAATTATACTTATCAACCATCGATTCAGAATAAGTCTTCCCATTAGGGATAATTTGATTTAACTTTGCCCTTGAATACAAGGTCTTAATTTCATTAATAATATTTTGTTGGACTTCATTAACTTCGGAAAAAATAGCAGTAATTTGATCATCACTATTAGCTTTAGATAAGCATAATTCATTACTTTCTAGTTCTTCAGCACCTAAAATTAAATTAATTTTTTTACTATTGTATCCTAAAATTAATTTCACAATTTCAGTAATGATAGCTTTATCTTCTTTATTACTAACTTTGTTTTGTAATAAATTAATTAGTGTTTTTTTCTTATCAAAATTACGAATATTATTATCTAGTAAAATTGATTCAATCTTTTCAGCATTTAAATCATTAAGGCTAAAAGTAAGGTTTATTTGCTCGTAAAGATTATTAATATTATGTAATACATCAACTAAATGCATATCTGATGCTTCAAAAGAAGAAGCTGGCGTAGTATCCAAAAAATTCCCGCGATTTTTTACCATTGAATGAAAAGCTAAATAAATTTCTCTAATATCAGCTTTTTCATCCGATTTCATTAATCGATTTCGTAAGTGAAAAATAGTATCGTTCCCACGTTTATCTTCTTGAATATTGTTTGTATGAAAACGTTTATTCTCATCTTTTGGGAATAATAACTTACCAAAATATTTTTTATTTTCATCCTGATTGGACAAACTAGATTGTTTAAGTCTTTTTAAGAAGTCGGCATCAACTTCATCTAAGGGTTCCTTGAAGATTTGATTTAATAAGTTCAAGCGCCATCTTCTACGATTGTATCTTCTTCTAGCAGTTCTGTGTGTTCGACGTTCTTCTGCGGTTTGTCCTTCATTAAACAAACGAGCACCGATAATATTTTTACCTTTTTTATGAACGAAGCTGCCATCATCATACTTAGCAGCAAAGCCCACTGATGATGTTCCTATATCTAATCCAATATGATAATTTTTCATTACATTCTCCTTTTATTTTTCTATTTACTTACTTTTAATCTATTAAAGAAACAAATATAATTTTAATTTTATAGTTGTATAAAGTCAAATTTATTAGAAGTGTTGACAAAATTGAAATAAGTAATATAATAAAGGCTGTTGGTTAGCTACCAACTTTTAAACATTATTGATTTAACATACTAAGTTAAAATCAAACAAAGAATCTTATTGATTCTGAGTTTATATCTTTTTTATAATTGGGCATTTATATGCCATTACATATCTTTGGCTAAAGTTTTAAATAACTTTAGCCATTATTTATTAGATTAAAAGCTAAGTAAATATTTTAGAAGTATGTTAAACAAAAATACTCGTTGGTGAAGATTAACTTCCAACGAGTATTTTTATTTAGTATTCTAAATTACAAAGCAAAGGTTTTACCATTAGGATTATTATTATCATATACAGTATATGTCCCATCCGAAAGGCTTTTAATATTATAACTAAAGCCACTATTCTCTTCTTCTCTAAATAATTCATTTTTTGCTGTTCTTCTGTTTCATATTCTTTATTATAAGATGATATTTATTATGCTTAGACTTAGCAATTATTACATAATTATAATTTACACTAGTAAATTGTTGAAACAATGATAAAGTCATCATTGATAATCCATTTACAGAAATTTTATCGATAAATTTCATATGTATTCTTCTTAATCAATAGAATTCAATGATAGCATAAACTTAAATTAATGTTATTATAAATTAAGTATCATATTAATTATGGAAGGAGTAATCAAATGAAAAAAGTGGATTTCACAAGATACGATAGCATTGCAATTTGGAGCACTCCAAAAAGCACTGATAATTTAGATTCAAATAGAGAAAAACTATTTAAAGAATCATATAAAGAAAAGTATTTTGAAGAATCTTGGATGAATGATATTAATCTAGATAGAGTTATAGTTGGTCAAAATCCTGGTAAAGAGGGAAATAAAATTGACGATAATTCTTTGTTAGCTTTTCATTGGAATAAAAACAGCAATGATTATAGATTAGCTGCCGCATTATATGGAACTAGTTTCTGGGGTGCATTTATGACTGATTTAAATTCAGAATTTAATAGTCATAGTGATCAAGTAGATGCAGATGTTTCAGATGTTGAAGATTTACTTGATAAAATGGATAAACTAAAGATTAATAAAGATGCAAAAATATTATCTATTGGAGGCAAATCATTTCATGCATTTAAAAAATATAATAAAGAAAAATATGGAATCATAATGCACAATGATAATTACGATCCAATAGAAGTTGAAGGACACAAAGTAATTTATATTCCACATTATTCTGGCAGTAATAATGGATCAGGTGCTAATGATTGGAATACTGAAAATGTTCATAGAACTATAAAAAAATATAACTAAAGGAGTTTTTACATGAAAGATTTTGTCTCAAAAAATTATAAATCAATTGTTTTAGAAATATTAGTAATATTATTATTTAGTATTTTAGGTACTATGATTTTTACAAATAATGCAAATGCATCATCTCTAAAAACAAAGCCAGCTACATATTATTACACATTAGAAAATGAAAATACAAATAAAGATAAAGATCAAGCACAAACAGTATTACTAAAAGCCAAAGAAGGACAAAAAATAACTGTTAAGGCACCAACGTTTAAAGGATATAGTACTCCGGTTAAAAAAGTAACTTTCGTACTATGGCATGGTAAATTTGTTGAAGATATTTTAAGTAGTGGCGGTGGAATTAATCCATATACAAAAGATTCTCATATTAAGAATGGTGTATCTAAAGTTACATCAAATTTAGGCTCAAACATTCCTAATGCAAAAGTTAAAACTACTAATGAAAAAAATATTATCTCTGATGATTTTGCAAAAGGTACATTACCAGATACCTATGTATCTCCTAACTATGGACATTTTAATACTAGAACAATTAAATATTATATCCAATCTAATTCTAAAAAAGATAGAAATATTTGGAAGTCAGCAATTAAAAAGATTAGAAATAATGGTACATTAAAATTCATAGAAACTAATAAACAAAAAGCTAATCTAATTCTTAAAAATAGCAATATAAAATACAGCTATTCTTGGACAACAAATTTAAATAAAAAGCATGTTATTACAAAAGGTTCGTTAACATTTAATAAAAATCGGTTATTAATGGGAGATACAGAGTTTACTCCTATCCAAGGAATTTTATTAACAGTTGGTTTAAAGCAAAACAAATATTGGGATAGTATGTTGTATAAGAATCGTCCAAATTTACCATCCAATTTATCTCAGGGTGACAAAGCTGGTTTAGCTAAAGCATATAAGAACGTAAAATAATATATTTAGTAATTTGAATCCTGTAGATTTTATCTAAAATTTACAGGATTTTTCATACACTCTAACTGACACCAATCAACATGTTATATATAGTACACCTGTAAATAACAAGAAGCCCTGCTTTAACAGAACTTCTTAGTAAAGCCGTTTAAAAGACGGTGGCATAATTATAGTTAACTACTTAAAGCTATCCCATAACCTGTCAAAGTTATATAATGGGATGGCTTTTTATTTATGCATATTGATATAATTTAACAATGCTAAAATAAGTATTAAGCTAAATGATGATTAGGGTAATAAACATTTTTCTTATTTACACCCCACCAAAAAACCGCTATACTTATAAACATACAAAAATAAAACATAGAAAAAGAGCGTTGATCGACAATTACTACCAATAATTATCGACCAGCTAACAAAGTAATCGGACTACTTGTTAACCTTTAACGCTCCTTAGTTATTATATAAGAGCTAGGGATTCGTTTCAATATATCTTACATATATGAGGGGACAAGTTTATTACTTGTGCCCTCTTTTTCTGTCCAAAAAGGATGGATACTGATGAAACAATTTATTAAATTTGATATTGATTTACGTAATGATGACCGTTTAAACAATGATACTCGCTTGGCATATGCATACTTATACGACCGCATGCAATCTTCAATCAAGCGCCGTGAATTTTTTGATAAAAAAGTAAATGCATACTATGTAATTTATACCGTTGAAGAAATGATTAAAGACTTAGGTGTTGGTCGCAATACAGTAATTAACGTCTACAAAAAACTAGCTAAGTTAGGATATGTGATTAAGAAAAAAGTATTCAATGGCGCCACCAGATTCTTTTTACCCCATTTTCATGATGATAGTGCAGATTCTAAACCTACCCAAGTTGATTCTAGCAACTCTAATCAAACTAACTCTAAACAAATAACATCTAAGACAGCTGTTACAGCAGAAGCTAATATTCATCACCAAAATAAACCGGTTAACATTAGTGAATTTGATTTAATGCAGAATGTGGTGGATGGTTTAAAAGCTAAAGCAGCCTTTGAGCCGGACTTAATTAATACGTTAGTGAAATATTCTGAAAATGCGCATTGTTTGTATCAATATGCACAACTTATTTTTAAAACTAAAAAAGCTTCACTTAAGCGTGCCATTAAACACGGCTACAGTGAAGCCCGTAAAGCCTTACATTTTGAAACAAACTGTTATATGCAAAGTAATTTAGTTAAAACGATGCGAAATTTAATTATCCAAACTCGCACTAATCATAAAATTCATAATAAATCTGCTTATATTGCCCAAGCGTTATATAAGTTTTTTGATGATGTCGTTTTAGATTATCATGATCGTCTTGATATGCATGAAGTTAAGGATTTTAACATCCCAATCATATAATTAATAATTATCATTTTTTAGTTTACTTGCATAGTAGTTAACAGTATTTCTTTGTGATTTAGTATGATAATACTTATTTACTAAATATTTAATTGAAACATGACGTTGCTTGATGAAATGGCCATGCGCAACATCTTGCTTAGGTCCGACGTACCAATATTTATAATAAGCGGTATTCCCATTATGTTTATAGTAGATAAAGCTAGTAGGATCACCTTGACCAGTCACATATGAGTAACCTTTAAGCATAGTGGTATGCTTACTATTATCATATGCCATTACACCCATTTTGGAATATTCTTTAACCATTTTAGGTGAATACAAATATTTAAAAGTCATCATAATACCTAACTTTTTATCGTTTAATTGATAACGATTATATGTGGTATTAGCACTTGCATCTTGGCTATTCATTACAGTTAGTGTCATTGGAATAAACAACATTGCAATTAATAAGAAAATGATTGATTTTTTATTTTTCAACATAAATGAATCCTGCTTTCTTTTTTATAATTGATAGAATTTTATTTTTTATTAAATTATTATTTTAATTTTACAATTTACATCATCTAAATTTTTCGGAAGATTTTTTTATGTCATCTAAACAATTTTCTAAATGAATAATAATTTCATCTAGATTATCTGAAAATACTTCTGAATTTTTAGGAATCAAATTATTATATTTAGCATCATTTAAATCGTGAAGTAAACTAATTATCTCTTGAAAATTTAACTTATCAAAATAAATCATTTTTCCACGCCAAACAAATGAATACTTGTGCTTAGTAATTATACATTTATTATCATTAACCACTGTAACTTTCAAAAAATGATTACTATATAAATTTATATCCAAAGACTTCATACACTGGTTGATTAAATCATCGGTCTCATCCAAAGTTCGAAAATAACAAATTGTTTTATACGAAGGAATCCATCCATGCGTTAGCCAAAGAGATGGTAAATCTTCCTTCACTAATTCATTAATTTGGCGACTGCTAAATATATCTTTATAATACGCAAATAGCAATAACTTAATTAAGTTTATATTTTCATTTTGAGAAAACTTATTAAATGAATTAACATTATCAATTAAAGTAGATTCGACAACCTGATCGATAATTTTAGCTTGATGATTGCTATCGGGTTGCCAATTAATTAGATCTATTTTATCGCACAATTTTTAAAACTCCCTTATAGAAAAATTATTATGTAAAAAAGACGCTCAGAAAATGAGCGTCTTTAAAAATTTAAATTAATTACCAAATTCTCTATAAAAGTATAATAACATATTATTTTAAATCTTTTAATGCTTGTTGGGCAGCCACATTCATAATATTCCATGGACGATCAAAGCCTGGTTGGAAGAAGAAATCAGCATAAGCTAGGTCTTCAACTTTCATGTGAGCTTGAATTGCCAATGAAATAGTATTCATGTTTTGAGTAGCATCTTGTTTAGACATGACTTGACCACCCAAGATTTCATGAGTATCAGGGTTATAAGTTAATTTGAATAATACTTTCGCATTACCAGCATCGTCTGGGACAAATGCAGGTCTAAAAGTATCAGTTACTGTTGTTGATTGTGTTTTAACATCAAAACGTGATGCAGTGCCTTCTTTAATTCCAGTAGAAGCAAACTTGTAATCAAAGACAGATAATGCGCTGGATCCAGAAACTGGAACCATCTTATGTTCTTGACCTAGTGCATTCATTGCAGCTGTACGACCTTCACGACGAGCGTTAGTTGCTAACGCAATAACTGCTTTTTCACCAGTTGGGGCAAATGGAACTAGAGTTGCATCTCCAATTGCATAAATATCAGGTTCGCTGGTTTGCATATATTCATTATTTTTGATGAAACCATGGTCATCTAAATCAATTACGTCATTTAGCCATTCTGTATTAGGACGAATCCCAGCAGCTTCAATCACTAAATCAGCTGGAATTTCATTGCCTTTCGCAGTGACAACTGTATTAACTTTACCATCTTCACCACGATATTCTGTAACACCTTGGTTTCCATAAAAGTCGACATTATGGTCTTTCATGACATTGGTTAAAGTATCAGTAAATTCTTTATCTAAATATGCACCCAATAAGCGTTCGTTATGTTCAACAATTGAAACGTGCATTCCTGCTTTAGCAAATACTTCTGCAGCTTCAATCCCAATATAACCTGAACCAATAACTGCGACATTTTTTACATTATGATCAACAGTTTTTTCTTTTAATTTAATTGCCCAGTCACGACCACGCATTTTATAAATGTTTTGTAAGTCTTCACCCTTAACACCAAGAGTTGCTGGATTAGCACCGGGACTAATAATTAACTTGTCATAATGTTCATCACGTTCAGAACCATCATTGTGATTTAAGACATGAACAGAGTGATTTGCAGGATCAATTGAATTAATTTCTTGTTGTACAAAAACATCAACGCCTTCTTTATGCATTTGATCTGGCTTCGCATAGCTAACATCATTAACGTGTTTAACTACTCCTTCAAGATATAATTGCATCCCACAAGATAGAAAAGAAATGAAATCACCTTTTTCATACCATTGAATTTCAGTATCTGGTTTATCCAATAAAATTTGACGTACCGCTTCATAACCACCATGTGAGGAACCTAAAACAATAACTTTCATAAACTTATAACCTACCCTTCAAGTCTTTTTATAATTGTTTTTATTTTATAATCATTATAATCTATAAACATAATATAACAAATGTTTTTATGAATTACAAATTAAAAGAACTAAATATAAAGATCAGCTATTTTAGCGTAATCTATACAAAAGAATGGTCCATCACAAGTAGTTACTAAAAAAGGAGAACACTAAAAAGTGTTCTCCTTTTTTTACTATTTAGATTCTTTTGTGGAAAATACCACAACAAATTCAATCACACTAATTACGGCTAGAAAGACTAGCGCAAAAGTGTAACCCATAATTGGATTAGCTGGATTTACAGCAGTAACTTTAGTAACAATTGTGGATACAATCACTGTTCCAATTGCTCCAGCAAATTGTTGAACTGTCGTTAAAATGGCATTTCCATCGGCTTTAATCTCAGGTGATAGATAATCAAGTCCTTTAGTCATGATATTACCATATGATAAACCAATCCCAATCATAATAACGGTATAAAAAACTGTTAATATAATATCAGTTAAACTATATGAATTGATAGTTAGGTAAACTAAAGAAACAATAATCGCAGCAACTCCTGATAGAATTGGTTTCTTGGCACCAAAACGATCTAAAAGGCTTCCTGAGAATGGAGAAATAATCGCCCCCATCACAGCACCTGGTAATAAAATCAGTCCAGCAATACTGGAACTACTATGATTAATAATTTGAACATAGTTAGGAACTACAAATGATAGTCCCAAAATAATTAGTTGGTTAATGAAAAACGCAACTACATATTTAGAATAAGATCCATTCTTCAAAATATTCATTCGAAGAATTGGATTTTGTTTACGATTCTGCATTTTAACAAATACAGTTAAAGCAATAATTCCAATCAATATTGGTAGTAGTACATAAAAATCTAATAATGGCCTACTACTAATATTACTGATACCAACAATTAGTCCGGCAAAGGTTAAAACAATTAAGATAAAACTGACAATATCAAATTTATCATTACTTAACTCATTCTGAACTAACTTAGGTACTGCAATAATCCCCAATATTAAAGACATAACTAAAACTGGAATTAAAATTATAAAAATATAACGCCAACCAAGCGTATTAACAATAATTCCTCCAAAGGTCGGACCTACTGCCGAAGCAGCAGCAGTAATCAGGGAACCAAATCCCATCATGAATCCTAAACGACTTTTAGGGACATTTTCCAAAATAATATTAAACATCAGTGGTAATGCAATTCCCGTTCCAACACCTTGAATCACCCGACCTAACAGGATAAAAACAAAGCTTGGTGCAAAGGCATCGACAAGTAATCCAATTATGAATAATACATTGGAAAAAATAAATAAATGACTGGTCTTAAAACGACTCTTCAAAAATTTAGATAGTGGTATTACACTCGATAACACCAATAAATAAATGGTCGTGATCCATTGAACAACATTCAGACCAATATGGAACTCGGAAATTAAAGTAGGAAAAGTTATGTTCATCGAGGTTTCAACGGTCACCCCACTAAAAGTCATAACTCCTACGGCAACAATTGCTAATAATACGCTTCTTGATATTCTCTCTTTCATTAAATAAACATTATATTTCGTCTCCTAATAAAATTTACACTTACAGTAAGTGCATTAGCAAGAAGTAATTATAAAGAATAAAAAATTTTTTTGCAAGGAACAAATAATTATCGATTAAAAATAACTTGAACTACAATGTAAGTGAATAATTAATATATTTAAAAGGAGTGGATTGATTTGTTTAATTATAATATTTTGGCTTTAGTATCAAAAATAGCAAAGACATATCCAGACAAAGCTGTTAGCATGCAAAGTATCAAGGAATATATTATTAACGATTTAAGAATTAACATTCCTAAAGATAATCTATTATCAAGTGAATATTCTAAAATTAAAGACCAATTTCATCTAATTTCTGTCGGTGAAATGGCAAATAAATTATTATCACTTCAAAATAATAAATCTTTAAAATTACCAAAAGATTTTACAAATGATTTAGATAATTTAAAAGATAGCAAAGAACTAATTGATTTAGACAAATTCGGTAACATGACCAAAAGTCCTAACAAAGATGGCGGAATTAGTGTGCAATTTACTATTGATAGTTTAATTAAAAATGGTCTTCCTAATCCGGTAACTTATAAAGAGCTTAATTATCGTGTCCAAGATTTCTTAGATTATGTTGTAACTAGTGACCAACCTAATGTCGATAAGTACATCGATAAAGCCAACAATAAATTGGATGGATTAATCAGTATAATTTCAGAAATTGCGATCCAAGTCCCTGATAAAAAAGCTTCAAGAAGTAGCATTATCAAATTAATCAAAGAAGGTCACAGAAATAATCCTACTCAAGATGGACTATTACTATGCAGTATTCTTTTAGATGCACACATGATGGCAGCTCGAGATTTCAACTTATTAAATAGTGGCAAGAAAGAATATATTGCATTTGCTAAAAAGCATCCTGAACAAGATAAAAAATTAGAAGAAATGGAAAAAGCAGATTTAATCTTGGACTTAAAAGATTATGAACATCTAGTGGGTGATAAAGTCCAATTTAATTACAATGATTTTGTTAAATTACCAAATAGCGTTACCTATAGTGAATTACTTGATGGGCTTAGAAAAACACAAATTAAATAATTATGTAAAAAAATAGTGATGAATTTATCATCACTATTTTTTGTTTTATATTAACCTGGAATTCCACCTGTAAGTAATTGAATTAAACCATAAACTTCATCTGGGAAAGCCATGATTGCTGAATCATCAACTTCTTCTGGGGTCATCTTGTTATTAATAATAATTGATAACGCATTCGCGATTTGAACGGATTGAGCACCAAAAATTGTTGCTCCAACAATTTGATTTTCCTTATTCAAAACAACCTTAGCTTCAGAAGTATTATCATCTAATGGTTCAAAGACTAACATTCCATACTTAAGATTTTTAATTTCGTAATCATCGTTATCTTTAACATCTTTAGGTTTTACACCAACTTGAGCTAAACGTGGTAATGAGAATAAAGCTTCAGCAATTGGTGGATACTTAATTGCTGGATTATCATCATTTAAAATATCTTTAGCAATATAATTAGATTCATAAGTAGCAGTAGGTGTTAACTTAGGTTGTGCCTTAGCAATTGCATCACCACTAACAAAGATATTATCAACACTAGTTCTCAAATGATCATTAACCTTAATTCCTTTAGGACTAGCTTCAATCCCTAATTTATCTAAACCTAAGCCTTCATAATTAGCAACACGACCAGTTGCATCTAGCACATAATCAGTATTAACTTCTAAGCCTTCTTTAGTTTTTAGAACAAAACCATCAGCAGTCTTATCGACAGATTCAACATTTTGGTTAAAATCAAATTTGATGCCTTTATTTTGCATTTGCTTAGTAAGTTTTGCTACATATTCTGGGTCAAAGTTACGTAATGGTTTATCAGAATGACCAATTACTTCAACTTCTGCACCAGCAGCATGTGCTAAATCAGCAAATTCATAAGTAATAATTCCAGTTCCAATAAATGTAATGTGTTTTGGCATTTCAGGCATACTTAAGAAATCACGACTTTCTTTTAAGTATTCTTTACCTTTAATGTCTAATTTTGATGGATGTAAACCAGTTCCAATCACAATATAGTCAGTTTCATAACTATCATCGCCAACTTTAATATGATGAGCATCTTCAATTGATCCCCAACCATCAATGATATCAACCCCTAATTTAGGGAATGATTCACGAACAGCTTTGTGTTCAGGATCTGAATCTAACATTTTATGTTTATGATCCATTAATTCTTTCCAATCAATTTTAACGTCACCTTTTAAAGCAACACTATTTTCCACTTGGTTAAGAACGTGAGCCGGACGGTCTAATAGGAATTTAGCGTTACATCCATAGTTAGTACAAGTTCCAAAAATCTTGTCACCTTCGATTAAGGCAACTTTTTTACCTTTTTTGGCTAGTTTTAAAGCACCATGCCAAGTTGCATGGCCACTACCTAAGAACATTACATCATATTTTTGGGTCATAATTATGCTTCCCTTCAGTAGTTAATTTTATTTTAACGTTGAACAGTATAGCAGGATTAATAAAAAAATAATGTTAAAAAGCTCATTGATAAATTGAATTAATAGTTTAATCAAAGAAGTGCTATTAAATGCCAAAAATAGCATTATTAAAATGCATCAATATGAAAATAAAGTAAAAAAAGAAGTTAAAACTGAAGATAATTATAAAAAAGAAATTTTCATCAATAACATTATTAGATGTGATTATTGGATCACAGATGAAAAAATTCAACACAAAATATTTAAATATATTGAAGAAGAAGAAAACTCAATTGCATTGGACAAAATTTTAAATAAAGACGAACTTAATCAACTAACTCAAAATTTATCCGAAATAATTAAAAAATCAGGTCATGAGAATAAAAATTATTTAAACGATAGAAAAGATAATATTGGAAAATATGTCGATGTCTTTAGAAAAGGTGAAGAGGCCCTCTTGAGTATTTGATTAGAAGCTATCACACCAGCTAAAGAAAAAGTAATTTAATTTGTTGTAAAAATTTTAAATCTTGCTATAGTTAAAGTTAAAAATAATAGCTGGAGATAATTTTATGAAATCAATTAAAAAGACAGTGTTAGTATCAGCAATTTTATTAAGCGGAATTGGTCTATTCAGTCCAAACATTGCTAGCGCTAATATTAACTCATCCAAAGCAAAAGTGATGCCAAATGCTAGTTCCAAATACTGGGCAAAGTATCGTAAAGTAACCGTTACTAAAAATACAACTGTCTACCAAAATAAAATAGTTGTCCCTCACTATAAGTCATCAGATAAAAAAGATGGTGTCCTTAAAAAAGGTAGTACCGTTTATTTATCAAATAAGATGCGCAAAATGGCTGATGTATCATATCCATGGATTATTAAAAATGCAAAATACAAACCTTCAAATAATAATAAAACAGAAGTTTCATATATTTACAGTGTAAATAACGAAAGTAATAATTGGTTTAAAATTAATCAATAATAAAAAAGCTCGCTAGGAATAAATTTCCTAACGAGCTTTTTAATTAGCTTATTTCATATACTTAGCAACTAGTTGTTCAAAGTTTTTATTTTCTAGTGGGTAAGCAATTGTTTTGTAATTTAATAAATCAGAATCAGTTACATTATGGGAAATTGAATTATAACCCCATGAACCAGTTCCTAAAGTAAGTGATGGATCCATTCCATTAACAATATCACCAACACCACCAATTCCACATGGTGTATTAACTAGAATCCGACATGCTTTCATGGTTAAACCAAATTCAGTTACTAAATCATCATCAGTAGTACGGATGGCAGCGGTGTGACCTAGACCACCATAGTTCAATAATTGTTCAACAATGCTGAACGCATCTTTATGGTCTGTAGCTTTATAAACTGAAACAACTGGTGATAATTTTTCGCCTGATAATAAGTGATCTTTTCCAATGCCAGTTAATTCAGCAGCTAAAACTTTAGTATCAGATGGAACTTCAATTCCAGCCATTTCAGCAATTTTAGTAGCTGGACGACCTGCAATGGGGCCATTTACGCCACCAGTTTTTTCGTTGAACATGGTTTTGGCTAATTTAGCTTGGTCAGATGCTTTAACAAAGTAAACCCCTTTGTCAGTTAACTTCCCTTTTAAGTCATCATAAATAGCATTGTCGATAACTAGACTGTTTTCAGTTGCACAAATCATCCCATTATCGAAAGTCTTGGATGCCAAAATATCATCAGCAGCAGAATCCAAATCAGCTGATTTTTCAATATATAATGGACCATTACCGGGGCCAACACCTAAAGCTGGCTTTCCAGTAGAATATGCAGCTTTAACCATGGCAGGACCACCAGTGGCTAAAGTCGTAGCAACCCCATCATTATTGATTAGTTGATTAGTAGCTTCAATACTTGGTTCAGTAATCCATTGAATACTGCCTTCAGGAGCACCAGCAGCAATTGCAGCATCTAAAACCACTTGAGCAGCTTTAGACGAACATTTCATTGCTTGAGGGTGGAAACTAAAGATAATTGGATTTCTAGTCTTCATCGCAATAATTGCTTTGAATAAAGTTGTTGAAGTTGGATTTGTAACTGGAGTAATTCCAGCTAAAATCCCTAAGGGTTCAGCAACCGTAACTGTCTTTCTTTCATTATCTTTATTAACAATGCCAACTGTTTTATGGTTTTCAATGCGATGACCAACTTGACCAGACGCAAAGATATTTTTAATTGCCTTATCGTGAGCAACCCCACGACCAGTTTCTTCATATGCCATGTCAGCTAATTCTTGGCTGTGTTCCAATCCCGCTTGAACCATTGCATCGACAATTTTATTTACTTTAGCTTGATCAAAATCCATCATTGTTTTTAAAGCAGCATCTGCTTTTGTTACCAATTTATTAATCATTTCATCTACTTGAACCATTAAGAACATCCTCCTTAAGAAAATCTTAACATCCTTTAAACAAGTACATTGTACCAAATTTCACAAAGTATATTCAATCTTTCTGAGATTAATCTAATCAATTTTTTCGGCGCTATTAATCGATAATAAATATAGATATTTATCAGTAACTGGTTTATTAGTAATTTTTTCTAAAGCTGTCGCATATAGATTAATTTGGCCCCGATATTTTTCAATTATTTTATTTACTTGTTGTTCAGTATTTCTTTGACCAATATAATCAGTTTTATAATCAAAAAGTAAAATATGATCTTCGAATTCTAAGTAACCATCAATAATTCCATGAATTAAAATCTTTTCGTCATTTTTTTCATCAAAGCCTTTAAAAACTAAATTAGCATCCATCAACATTGAAAAAGATGCTTCGCGAGATAAATGATCATAGTTTTCCAAAATAGTTTCACCTAAATCAGTATCAAACAATTTAATAACTTCATCTACATCTATTTTAGAAGCCACTTCTTTAGTTAATACTTGATCAGTCACTAATCGTTCAATCAAAGTTTGAACTTCATTATTTTGGGGAAGATGACTCAAATCTAATTCTTGTAAAATTAAATGAGTGGCTGTTCCAACATCAGCTGGACTAGGCTGGCTGACTGATTGCATAAATTTAGGCTTATTAAAATCACTATTTACATACCGACTACTTTGTTTATTTTCTTGCCAATCTTTATCATAGTTACCTAAAGTAATATTATCCGGATCTTCAAATAATCGTTTAATTTCTGAAACTGATTGATATGCAGTTGTTTGTGTTGCAACTGTATTAGGATAAACAAAGTTCATAATTTGATCAATATCATCAACATTAATATCTTTTGGAACTGGTTTATCTTTCGCAATCTTGGCAAAATGTTCTAACCAATCACGGTTAATTGATTGATCACCACTGATAATATTTTTGGATAAATCATTTTGATTATAAAAACTAACATCAAAGTTAGTTTCGTCATTATCAAGGCCCCGATACATTGTGTCGTCGCCAAATTTATTACGGAAACGTGGATGACGAACTAATGCTGGTCCAATCCAATCTAGATAACTTTTAGCTCCACTTCGCAACGAATTATCTAATAAAACATTCTCATCATGTGCAGATTTATTCCAATTATCAATAATTTTAGTCTGATCATTACCACTTTTAGTAGCACCCACGATGAATAATTGTTGTTCCGCTCTTGTTAAAGCTACATACAACTTTCGCATTTCTTCAGCCAACAAACCTTGGTTTTCCATTTGATTAACTACTTGGCGTTGTAAAGTATCTTCCTTAACTCGATATTTAGAATCAAGATAGGTGATGCCTAAACCTAACTTATCATTTAAAACGTATGGCTTTTTACTATCTTGTTGGTTGAAACCATGTGAAGCATCTAATAAGAAAACCACCGGGAATTCTAGTCCCTTACTTCCATGAATTGTCATGACCGAAACTGCATTTGTATTTTCATCAGCATTAGCTTCGTCTAAATCTTCATTTCGCTCTTGCATCCGACGAACAAAACGAACAAATTGGAATAAACCTTTAAAACTCGTTCTTTCATAATCGAAAGCTCGTTCATATAAAGCATGCAAGTTGGCTTGGCGTTGCTTACCTGCTGGCATTCCACCAACATAATCTAAGAACCCAGTGCTCTGATAAATGTGCCAAATTAAATCCACAATTTCATGTTGTTGTGCAATATCACGAAATTCAGTTAATTGATCCAAAAAAGTTTTCACTTTAGCAAAAACTTGATCACCAAATTCTGTTTGTTGCATGTTTGAATAGTCATACATAAATTTCAAAACAGCATTAAAATAGTCACCAGTTTTAGCATTTATTCTTAAGTATGCCAATTGATTTTCATTTAAACCAACAATTGGTGAGCGTAAGACTGCAACCAATGGGATATCTTGATAGGGATTATCAATAATACTTAATAACGCCATCATAATTTGAATTTCAGTTGTCTTAAAGTAACTCTGTGCTCCATTAACAATTAATGGAATATTATGACCACCAAAAATATCAGACAGAACTAAATTATTATTTCTGGTTGAAGAGATGATTGCAATATCTGAATACTCCACTGAGCGCATTACTTGTTTGCGACGATCATAAATTGGCATTTGTTTGCTAATCATTTCATCAATCTTTTGAGCAACAATTTCAATTTGTCCATGTGCACTATCTTGAATCTGGAATTGTTCATCTACCGCTTCTTGATCATCATCGGTACTCTCATACATCAATACTTCAACGTTAGACTTTAAATCATCAGGATACTTGGCACCTGCTTTTAACTTTGCATCACCTGTATAGTCAATTTCACCAACTTGTTTATCCATAATTTGTGTGAAAATTAAATTAATAAAATCATCAATATTCTTAGCCGAACGAAAATTATCTGGTAAAACGATTGTTCCTTCAGCTGGGTCTTCCATTCGATGAATAAATAATGAAGGATCTGCTAGACGGAAACGATAAATGGATTGCTTAACATCCCCCACCATAAACATGTTACTGGAATCTGTTTTGGCAATTTGTTTAACAATTGCATCTTGCAGTTGATTATTATCTTGGTATTCATCAATCATAATCTCATTATATTGATTCTGCAGGATTTCACGAATTCCTTTTGATTTATCATCTTGTCCACTTAAAATATCGTAAGCATAATGTTCAACATCAATAAATTCTAAAGCATGGCGTTTTAACTTGGCTTGTTGGTAACTATCGCTAAAAGTTAATACTACTCGAACTAATTTATCGACTAATTGTTTGGAAGCAGTCATGATTTTTAAATTATCAGCTTCATTTAAAGCAAAATATTTATTGGGTAATTTTTGAAATGCTTTTTTAGCACCATCACGAATATTTTTTACTCGATCGTGAGTTGCTTTATCCTCATCCTTTGATTTTCTAGGAAAAGTTTTAAATTTAACATCATTGAAAGCAGTTTGTAGTTTATCCCAGCTAGCACTAGATAGTAATTCGATTAAATTATCCATATTATCGATATCATTTTGAACCACTGCAACAATCTTACCTAAGCTATTATCCTCAGCAATGTTTTTGGCAGCTGCAAAAGATAATTTTTGTTGCTGAACTTCATTTTTAATAATGGATAATAAGTGCTTTTGGTAAAAATCACTAGCTGTAATTGAACCACTGTCAATATCATAAATAGCAGGCGTCTTTTTTAACCAATCAACAGGATCTTGATTAACATTGGCATAATCATAAGTTTTAAATACTAGATTAGTTAACCCATCATCAGAACGATCATCAGAAAAATTTTCAGTTAATTGTGCAAAACTACCATCTTTATCATTAGCATATAAATCTTCACGGACATTTTCCCAAACTTGTTCTTTTAACATTTGACTCTCAGTTTGATCAGCTAATAAACGAAAGTTAGGGTCTAAGTTAATAATATAGTAATAATTTTGCACAATTTTCTGACAAAAAGCATCCAATGTTGAAATATCTGAAACTGGTAAACGACGTAATTGTTTAATCAAAAAAGCTTTAACATCATTATCATCAGCATTATTTAACTGATCACGTAAAGCTGTTTGAATCCGGTCACGCATCTCTTTAGCAGCAGCATTAGTAAATGTTAAAATCAACATTTCATCAATATTAATGTGATCATTTAATAACTTATTAATTACGCGATCGACTAAAACGCGTGTCTTCCCGGAACCAGCTGAAGCAGAAACTAAAACATCTTGATCAAAATGACCGTAAACAGCTTCATGTTGTGGCTTTGTATATTCCATTATTGATTGTCACCCCTTAATTTTTTCAAAATGCTATTCAAATTATAATTCTCAACATCACGATAATTATTTTCCTTTAACAGTGGATCAAATTGCATAATTGAGCGATATGGTGTGTACTGCATCGCATCTTGATTTTGATCAAAACGAGCTGGTTTCATATCAATATTTCCAGAAAAGATTTTCTTACCAGCATTAGTAATTAGGTCTTCATTGTGTTTCAATAGTAAGTCTAAATCTTCTGGTTGGACGATGGGACTACTCTTGTAATAACTACCATCTTTTTTCTTTTGAATTGGAAATACTTTGGAAGTTCCATATTTGTCATCAGCAATATTTTTATCAATCTTGTTCAATAAGTCTCCATTATCAACTAAAATTCCTTGATATTTTTGTTTACTTAACATTGCATCAGCAAAAGTTTTTCGTAAATCACTCTTAGAATATTTAGGATTAAAGATATGCATATACACGGCTCCGGCTAGTTCAGCTTTATCCTCTTCATCAAAGATTCCTAAATTATGTGCTAATACATCAATATAAGTCATCATTTGCATTGAAGTTCCATCATAAACGCGACCGAAATCTAGTTTACGTTCACTCGACTTATAATCAACAATCCCTAGATAATCATGACCATCAACATTCATATAATCAATTCGGTCAATTCGACCACGGACATTAATCAACTTAGGTGTTGAAATTTCATCACTTGCTGGAATATCGAAGTTTAATGATTTTAGATCATTTTTATGCCCAACTTGGCCAAATGAAATCTCAGTTTTACGTGGTCGCATTGGTGTAAATTGACTTTGCTTTTGCATTGTTTCAATCGTGTGTTTAATTGTTTTAATCAATTGCGATTTAATATAATTCATTCGACTAGAACTTTGCAAAATTGTGTATTGCATATCATTCGGATCATCCAGCATTTTACCGGTAACTGTATCTACCAACTCATCCATTGCTTGTTTATCCAATGAAGACAAGTCCACATGCTCTTCATTCACAATCCGCATTAATTTATCTAATGCTTCATGATAGAACTGACCAGTACTAGCTGGTGATAGATCAAAAACATCGCGTTCTTTTAAATTCAATCCATACTTCAAGAAGTACTCATATGGATTACTGTAAAATTGTTCCAATTTTGAAATAGAAGTATGAATTTCATCACCATATAACCCAGTAATAATATTTTCAGTTAATTTGGTTGGTGTATTATTATATTCCAAACCACCAAGCAATTTATTCGTTAAAGCCGCTAAATCACTATCTTTACATAGTTGATTATAAATATAGTGCCATACTGGCGCTAATTGAGCATTTACTGCTTTACTATTTTGACTAGCTTGCACTAAATGACGTAAAGTTGAACGCTTATTTCCAATAAATGATTGGACATTAGATTCGCTAGCTGCTGGCATACTATTTAAGTGCACCATTGGAATATTAAAATGTTCCACAATTCTATTTACATATGGCGAAACATTAACGGCACTATCAGTATCTTCCTTTAAACTATATGAAAAGATTAATTTGTCACTACCGGTTAAGAAAGCCAAATAATTCAAGAATGGATCATTAGCCATTTGTTTTTCAGACGTTTCACGCAAATATTGCCCATCAGAAAAATTATCCGCTAGGTCGTCGCGATCAGCATCACTAAATAAGGCTTCATTTGTAATTTTATCAGGCATCACATCATCAGTAGATCCCATCATAAAGACAACTTTACGATTATTCATTTGCACAATTCCACTTTCAGAAATCGCAACTTGGTCTAAGGTCGAAGGAATTTGAGAATAATTAGCACCTTCAAAACCACTTTGTAATAACAATAAAAAGTCATCTAATTTGAATTCACGATCACCTAAGATTGATA
Source organism: Apilactobacillus apisilvae (assembly GCF_023380225.1). Classification (NCBI taxonomy): domain Bacteria; kingdom Bacillati; phylum Bacillota; class Bacilli; order Lactobacillales; family Lactobacillaceae; genus Apilactobacillus; species Apilactobacillus apisilvae. The sequence continues at coordinate 1,153,148 of NZ_CP093362.1, read as the reverse complement.
CAAAATCATCTAATAAATTACAAAATGTTTGCCAAACTTGTTCTGGTTGTGCAGCTTCGACTAATTTTCCATCATCAATTGATGTTTTACGCCAAATTTTTAATTGGTCATCAACGCCCATTTTCACTAGAAATTGGTATAGAACTTGAGCAGCTTGGATTCCAGTTTTGGCATGTTTAATCCGTTTAAAAAACGGTGGTAAATTATCTTTAATAAAATGACGAATTAGATTAATCTGCTTTTCAATATCGGAAAAGCGATCTGCTTTTACCCCAAAATCACTTTCCGAAAGCCAAGCATACTTCCAATCATCTTCTTGCAACCAACGATGACCTTCGTAACCATTTTTAAGTACTAAATTTTCAGTCAAAGCAACTGCTCGACGGTAATCTTCAATAGAAATGTATTCGCCATTTTCATCTTTAGGAATTAACAACTCTGTCTTTAACAATCGCATAACATCAGCATACTGATAGCTGCGTTTACTATTGACGGGATCAATGTTAAATAACGAGTTAATTAATTCAACTAACGGATGATCTTCCATCGAACGACTGACATCATTAAATGAAGGGATGTCTTCTAAATCAAAAATTGGTTTTAAAACATTCTGATAATGATCCAAATGTCTGGTCATTACTAAGAAATCTGAATATCGATAGCCTTGTTCAGCAACCATTTGACGAATCTTAGTCGCAATATTTTCGACTTCAGAAAAGGCGTTGTCAGCTCGAAAAGCTTGAATCGACTTATTATCATCTAATTGAGCAGCATATATTTTCCCCAACTTAGTAGATTGTTGCCAATATTGGTCTAACTTTAACAAATCATTATTAACTCGTTGTTGTTTGGCCATTTTATCCATTAAAATATGAATACCATTTTCACGTGCTAAATTATAAAATCGTTGGTATAACTTAGCCGGTTGATAGAACAAATTAGGATTTTCAGGTAATTGATTAGAATACTTACGATCTAAATTTAATGAAATGGTGACACTTTTGGCCTGCTGAATTAATATTTCAACTAATCGACCTTCTTGCGCTGTAAACTGGTTAAAGCCATTGAAATAAAAATGAGCATTTGATAAATCAAGACTGCCTTCCATTAAGTAATTACAGAATAAGTTCAATACATCTGATTTATACAAATATTTTCCTGCTGTTTGTTGTTCAAAAGCACGGTAAATAATCGTGAAATCATGCATCTTATCGTGTAAACTGGATTTTAAGTTTCCATTGTTTTCATAGATATTATTTAAATCGTCAGCAGTAATTTGACCAGCTTGCATTTCAGCAATTTGTTGTGAAATTTTTTGAATAAAACCCGGTTGTCCACTTTCACCACGAAAAACAGTTAACTCATCTTGATGATCCAAAATAATTTGATAAATTAACATGTTAATCCCTGACTCGCTTAAGCGGGTCCGTTGATAATCTGGATGGTTCTTCATGTAATACCAAACCAAACGGGTAATGGAAAAAGTTTGAAATTTACTTTCAGCGTAAATACTTTTATTATCAACATTCAATTTTTTCAAAGCTTGCACTTCAGATTCAAACTTAATATGGTTAGGTACTAAATAAAAATATTGATCATTTGGCTTGTCATCAATTGATTGTTTTAATTGATCAATGATAACAGCTTCGTGATCATAACTAGCAGTTCCTAAAATAAATTGCAGCGTCATCAAATTACCCCTTTTTATTTTTAGATATAATATTCCTTATTATATAATACGCAGACCATTTTAAAAAATTGAGTAAAATAAAAAAGCCATATTTTAAAAATGTTTCACATGAAACATTCCAAAAACATGACCATAATTAAAGATTATTCATCTTCTGATAATTTATTTTCAGGTAACTTATTTTCCTTTAAAACTTCATTAGTATATTCTTCAATATCTAATGCCACTTTTTGCATATTAGGATCTTTTGGATCCATATGACCAGCAGTATCTTGAGCCACTGCCCAATATGCTAAGCTATCAGTAATTGGGATGATATCTCGAACCACTTCCATTTGCATATTTGAACGAGCTTGTTTCAAGTTTTCAAAAGTGTTGTAATCGGTAATCATATGCATAAAGCCACCCTGAGGATCAGTAGTTTTAAAAATTACTAAATGTGATTGTTCCCTAGTTGCTGATAATTGTTGCTTAATTTGTGACAATTGTTCTTTACTTAATTCTAATGCCATAATATATCCACCTCAATTATTCCTCAATCAATCCAATGGATTGATTGATAAATTCTTGCTTCTCAACCACATTGTAAGCCACATCAGCGACGTTATCAAAAGAAACTTTACCATAATTCATTTTTTGTCCTTCATCAATAACTGACAATTTACCATGTTGTTCATCAGTCATTTTAACCGGACGCAAAATCGTATATGGAATTTCATATTCATCAACTAATTTCACGGCGTAGCGTTGTTCATTTAAATATTCTTTTTTACTATCAACATTTTCATATGTAACATCGTCAACTAGTTCATTATCAATCCCAGCAGTTGATAACATCACGAACTGTTTTAATGGTGGCTTAGCTTCATCAAGGGCTGAAAAGAGTGCTTCAAAAGCTAAATCAACATCTGTAGGTCCTAAAAATGAATAAATAATATTAACATCTTTAACCACATCAACATAAGAACCTTCATTATCAAATTGAACATCATCTAAATGTGTAAGTTCGTAATCATGATTATTCTTAAATAATGACATAACTTTTTTAGCGACTGGTTTTTGACCACCTAAAATTAAAATTTTCTTCATATCTAATCACCCCTACTTTATATCAATTCAAGTGTAACAAAAATTAATATTGGAAGGAATTACTAAATACTTTAAAATAACTTACTTTTAGTTCATAATTATAATGTTAATTAATTTAGAGGAGGAATTTTCACATGGTTAAAATTGGTAAATCATCAGTTGAATCAACTGCACTTGGTTTAGGTACCAACGCGGTTGGTGGTATTAACTTATTCCCAAACTTAAAAGATGAAACAGGTATTAAAATCGTTAAAACTGCTTTGGATTCTGGAATTACCCTATTAGATACTGCATTTGCATATGGGATGGGGCATTCTGAAGAATTAATTGGTCAAGCTATTCAAGGTTATGATCGTAGTAAATTCGTAATTGCTGATAAAGCTGCACAAGATACTAGCGGTGATGAAGTAACCATCAATAACAGCCCTGAATTTTTGAAAAAAGCTGTTAATGATGCTCTAAAACGTCTACAAACTGACTACATTGATATTTTCTATATTCATTTCCCAGATGACAGCACTCCTAAAGATGAAGCAGTGGCTGCATTAAATGAAATGAAAAAAGAAGGAAAGATCAAAGCTATCGGAGTTTCTAACTTCTCATTAGATCAAATTAAAGAAGCTAACAAAGATGGCTTAGTTGATGTTGTAGAAGATCAATACAGTTTGTTGCATCGTGATGCTGAAAAAGACATGTTCCCTTACTTAAGAGAAAATAACATTTCATTCGTACCATTCTTCCCTCTAGCATCTGGTTTGTTAACTGGAAAATATTCAAAGGCAGTTACATTCCCAGACGATGATATTAGACATGGTAATCCCGACTTTGAAGGTTCACGTTTTGAATCAATTGTAGATGCTGTTAACGGCCTAAAACCATTAGCTGAAAAACATGACGTTACAATGGCAGAATTAATTCTTGCATGGTACATGAAGAACCCAGATATTACTGTTGTAATTCCTGGTGCTAAAAAGCCAGAACAAGTATCAAGTAATGCTAAGGCACTAAACACTACTATTAGTGACGATGATTACAAGCAAATTGATGAAGCATTTCAAAACTTATAATTTTTTATAAACCACTAAAAAAGACCAGATTCTTATGAATTTGGTCTTTTATATTAAGATAAATATTTAGGAAGTGGTCTTTATGACTTTGGGTACGATTATATTTTTAATTTTAATTGGTATAATTTCCGGCATTATTAACAGTATTATCGGCATGGCATCATTAATATCATATCCAGCTTTAATTTCAGTGGGCATTCCACCAGTATTAGCTAATGCATCCAATACCGTTGCCCTAATATCAAGCGGTATTAGCTCAACTTTATCCTCGTTGAAAGAATTAAAAGGACATTGGCATGAAATTTACCCAGTGATCTTATTAAATGCACTTGGTGGATTAGTTGGTTCCATTTTATTATTGCATAGTTCTAATGCTGCATTTTCAAAAATTATTCCGTTTTTAATTTTCTTTGCTGCTTGTTCAATTTTGATACCAAAAAGACAACCAGCTCAAGGTAAGAAAAAAGGTAACAGTACATTTTGGGAATACTTGATTTTAGGGCTAGTGGGCATTTATGTGGGTTATTTTGGTGCCGGCGCTGGAGTTATCATGATTGCCGTCTTATCCAGAATTACCGATAGTTCATATAATGTTTATAATGCGACAAGAAACGTTGCAACGCTATCTTCTAATCTTGTTGCATCAATTATTTTTATTTTGGTGGCTAATATTTATTGGCATGAAATAATTATTTTAGCAATTGGCTTGTTCATTGGTGGCTTTATTGGCCCTAAAATTGTCAGATATATCCCTACTAAAATTATGAAAAATGGTGTCGGAATTTTTGCGATTCTGCTATCAATTTATCTATTTATCAAAGCATTTTTCTAAAGCAAAGGTTATTTTGTAGCCTTTGCTTTTTTAGATATTTGAATTAGTTATTTTGCTTAAAATTTCAACAAATTTATTAATATCATCACCAGAATATTCATCAATTATATTCTTAAGATTTGTATAAATATGCTTTTCTAAAGCATCATGAACATCAAATAACTTTTGTCCAGTAGAAGTTAAATTAACAAAAGTTTCTTTATTATTAGAAGCCTTGTAATATCGATCTACTATTTTAGTTTCAGCAAATCTTTTGATTGTTCGTGAAATCGTTGGTTGTGAAATACCTGATAAATTAGGTAATTTTTTAACAGAAATTGGTTCATATTTGCCAATTAATGATATTAAATGAATATCACTAGTTTTTAGTTTTTTTAAAATTGGATATGCATCACCATCAGCACTTAGCTGATTTTCCATCCACACTTTTTCATTATCATTTCTTGAATCTTCATTTAATAGTTTACCAATTGAAGACATTATATTATTTACATTTTCATCTAATTGCATAATTACCCTTCTTTTATTCATTTGAATATATATCTTGATTATATCATATTAAGTGTTACAATATTTTTATATTCACGTGAATAAATATCTAAAGGGAGTGTTTTATATGGCTAAAAAAATGTCTTCCAAAAGATGGTGGATATTATTTTGTATTGGAATTGTAACGTTTATGACCGATCTGGATGCTAGTGTTGTCAACATTGCTCTTCCAGTTATTAATAAATCATTATCAATTAATATGAGCGTTTCAGAATTGATAGTTTCTTCTTATCTAATAACTATCTGTATTCTGTTATTACCATTTGGCAAATTGAGTGATAAATTAGGAAAAAATAAAATTTTTAAAATTGGTGTAATTGTTTTTTCCGTGGGTTCACTATTATGTGGGATGAGTAATCAAATTATCTTTTTACTAGTATCAAGAGTAATTCAAGCTGTGGGTGCTGCTATGACTATGAGTACTAATAATGGAATTATAACTGAAGTCTTTCCTAAAGAAGAACGTGGACAAGCATTAGGTTGGATTGGTTCATTTGTTGCTTTAGGCATGATTGCAGGCCCTGGAGTTGGCGGTATTATTCTACAATATCTATCATGGCAATATATATTTTGGATTAATGTTCCAATTGGTGTAATTATGATAATAATGTCCATTAAGTTGTTACCAAATAGTTTAATCAAACATAAAACAAAGTCGGACAATTTTGGCATCTTTTTATCAATGGCATCAATTCTTGGAATATTCATTTACATCTATGCTGGACAACAAATTGGTTACACTAATATTTATTTATATTTAATTCTATTTTTATCAATTATTTTATTTGTTGGTTTAATATTAGTAGAACGCAAAAAAGAAAATCCGTTAATTAATTTGGCATTATTTAAAAATAGAAATTTTTCGATTGGATTATTAACTGCCACGATTATTTTCATTACCAATAATTTTTATATGGTACTAACCCCTTTCTATTTAGAAAATGCCCGAAACTTTAGTGCCGGATCTGCGGGACTAATGATGATGCTTTTACCATTAACTCAAATTATTACTTCACCAATCTCAGGAAAACTGTCAGATAAGATTGTTGAACTAAATTTAACAATTATTGGTTTAGCAGTTATCTTCATCACACAATTCTTTTTGATTTTTAGTAATCTAAGTACAAATATTAAAATTTATTTATTTGCGATTGGACTACTAGGATTAGGAAATTCTATTTTCCAATCTCCTAACAATTCAATGATCATGAGTTCTATTTCGCAAAAAGAATTGGGAATTGCTGGCAGTATGAATTCATTATCAAGAAATATTGGGATGGTAACCGGTAATGCATTGGCAACATCGTTACTATTTATATTTATGAGTAATTTAGCAAATAAACATATAACTAACTTTGATGGAAATAAGAAGTTAACCTATATGGTAGGACAACAATATGTATACATTATTGGAACTATTTTAATACTGTTTGCATTAGTTATTTCTATCGTCAATTTTTACAAAAATAAAAAAATTTCGGAGGTATAATTATGACAAAAATTAACATTATTTTAGGAAGCTCAAGAAAATCTTCAATTGGTAGACATTTATTTAATTATTTAAAAAACAATCAATCTGAGTATGAAAAGGAAATTAATGCTCAACTAAATTTCATTGAAATCGGCCAATATGAATTACCATTTTTCTATGAAGCATTACCACCAATGAATAATAAAAACCGCTCATTGCCAGATAATGAGCAAAAATGGTTAGATGATATGGCAGATGCCGATGGTTATATCTTTTTGACTCCAGAATACAACCATTCTTTTCCTGCTGTAATTAAAAATGCTATTGATTATTTATCATTTCAAATGTCAGGCAAAGCTGTCTTAACCATGACTTATTCTAACAATGCTCGTGGTGGTCAATTTGGTGGACTTGAATTAAATGAAGTTTTAACTAGACTAAATGCATTTGTCGTTCCACAAAATGTCGCTATTGGTAATGTCCAAAAGAATTTTGATGAAAATGGTAACTTCTTAGAAGATGCTCCATCAAAAGAATTCTATGAAAACAAATTGAAGCAAAGTATTAAAAAGATTATTTTTTACAGTAATTTATTTAAAGAAAATCCTTTTAAGGGATAAGTATTTTGTAGGAGATCAAATATGAATAATATCATTCCAGATATCGCAATCTTGGAATCAGTTACCAAAATAAAAATTAATGATCTGGCTGAACAAGTTAAAGCTGCATATTTTTATTTTAATAGAAAAAAGAATTCTTTATCAATTGATGAAAGCAATGATGAATATATTTCATTTTCATTTAACGACCATAATGATTTTATACTAAACGGTAGTGGAGGCAGACCTTCTGATATTGAACAGTTTATCGGTTATCTAGGTAATTTAGGTGCTAAATTTGATGTATTTAATATTCTTGATGATAATGATGAAACAAAAATCATTTCAATCAACTTCAATGTAAAACGATTACCATTATAATATTAATCACTAAAAATGACATACAATTTGTATGTCATTTTTTATTTAATTAAATTGATAGTTCGGAAATGGTGGACAAATTATGAAAATGTGCTAAAATTAATAAACGTTAAAACAAAAACACGAACTATAAAGGGAGAGATTACATAATGGTTAATCAAATCGCTAAATTTTTTAAATTTGACGAATTAGGAACCAATTATAAACGTGAAACTTTAGCTGGAATTACCACTTTCGTTTCGATGGTTTATATTATCTTTTTAAATCCGAACGTTTTGGGAGCTGCCGGAATGGATAAAGGAGCGGTATTTACTTCTACTGCTTTAGCCACTGCCCTTGGTTGTTTCTTAATGGGAATTATCGCAAATTATCCGATTGCTTTATCAACTAGTTTAGGAATGAACGCTTTCTTCGCCTATTCCGTTTGTATCGGAATGAAAGTTCCGTGGGAAACTGCTTTAGCTGGAACTTTTATCGCTGCTATTATTTTTATTATTTTAACTGCTTTTAAATTAAGAGAAAAAATTATCGATGCAATTCCTACTGATCTAAAAAGTGCAATTGCTGGTGGAATTGGTTTATTTATTGCCTTCTTAGGTTTGAATCAAGGTGGATTAATTGTTGCTGATAAAAGTACATTAGTTACTCTAGGTTCATTCCATACTGGTACAACTTGGATTACTATTTTCGGTTTAATCGTCGTAATTGTTTTGATGAGCGCCAACGTTCCTGGTGCCATCTTTATTAGTATGGTTGCAACTGCAATTCTTGGAATGATAACTGGCTTAATCCCAGTTCCTAGTCACATTGTTTCAAGTATTCCTAGTATTAAACCAGTTTTCTTAGCAGGTGTTTCACATGTAACACAAATTAATACACTGCAACTATGGATTGTAGTATTTACTTTCTTGTTAGTATCATTTTTCGATACTGCTGGAACTTTAGTTGGTTTAGCTCAACAAGCTGGTTTTATCAAAGACAACAAGATTCCAAGAATTGGTCGTGCTTTAGCTGCTGATTCAACTACGATGTTAGGTGGTTCATTATTAGGAACTTCTCCTATGGGAGCTTTCGTTGAATCATCCGCTGGAATTGCTGTTGGTGGTCGTTCTGGATTCACAGTAATTATTACTGGAATTTTATTCATTCTAGGTACATTCTTCTCACCTATGTTAGGTGTAATCACTGACCAAGTTACAGCTCCAGCATTGATTACAATTGGTATTTTAATGGCAAGATCGCTTAAAGATATTCATTGGGAAAGATTTGAATTGGCTGCACCATCATTCTTGATTGTTTTGGGGATGCCTCTTTCATACAGTATTTCAGATGGAATTGCTTTAGGATTTATTACTTACCCACTAGCAATGATTGCTGCTAAACGTGGCAAAGAAGTTAACGCATTTATGTATGCATTATGTATTATATTTATCATTTTCTTCTGGTTATTAAATGAATAATTAAGTTAAAAAGACTTTCTATAAGTAGTAAAATTATGGAAAGTCTTTTTTATTAAAGTGAGGTTTTTATATGAGTAAACAAGCATTATTAATAATCGATTATACAAATGATTTTGTCGCTGATAAGGGTGCCCTGACAGTTGGTAAACCTGGGCAACATTTAGAAAAAAACATTGTAAATTTAGCCGATGATTTCGTTAAAAATGATGATTGGGTGATTTTACCAACTGATTTACATCACAAAAATGATCCATATCATCCCGAAACTAAACTCTTCCCTTCCCATAACTTAGCTAACACTTGGGGACGTCAGTTTTATGGTAAGTTACAAGATTGGTATGATGAGCACAAAGATAATGCCAAAATTTATATGTATGACAAAACTAGATACAGTGCTTTTGCGGGAACTGATCTAGATTTAAGATTACGCGAACGCCATATTGATACTCTACATTTAGTCGGCGTATGTACTGATATCTGTGTATTGCACACTGCCATTGATGCTTATAATCTTAATTATAAGATTGTAGTTCATGAAAGTGGTGTTGCCGGATTGACTGATGAAGGACAACATTTTGCGTTAAATCATTTTAAAAATACTTTAGGGGCGAAAGTAGTAAAATAAAGTTCTCTATATTTAATAAAAGAGGATTGATATTTTCATTATGGAACTGCAACTATTATTTTGAACAAATAAATAAAAGCAGCTTTCTAATTATTTAATTGGGCAACTGATTTCCTGTACTCTACAGGTGATTGGTTGCCTAATTTTGTTAATATTCGTGTATTATTCCAAAATTTGATATAATTATTCACACACCTAATGGTATCTGCTAAACCTTTTGGTTTAGCTTGTGTGTATATCATTTCAGTCTTTAGGCTTGAGTGAAATGATTCAATGATGGCGTTATCAGCTGGCGTCCCTTTACGGGACATACTTCTGATGGCGCCTTTTTTGCGTGCTAATTCAAAAAATTCACGCGAAGTATAAGTAGAACCCTGATCACTATGAATGATAGCACCACTTAAATAGCCTAATTGATTTAGTGTATCTAATGCCAATTGGGTATTTGGATGATTAGAAATTTTATGAGCAATAATTTCCGAATTAAAACTATCCATAATTGTAGAGAGGTACAACATTTTATTTCCGCAAGGAATATAAGTGATATCAGTGGTTAATTTACGATTTGGTAAACTAATGTTCCAATCACGATTGATTATATTATCAAATTGTTTGAACGGATTACCAGGTCGATGAGATCTTTTACGTTTAATACGACACCCCCAATTGTATTTAGCCATAATTCTTTGAACTTTACTAACACTGCATTTTAAGTGCTTATTAATTAGTGCATGAATTTTACGATAACCATATAAAAACTTTGTTTTTATACATAGTTGTTGAATCTCCTGTTCAATCTGACTTAAATTAAAATGAGCTGCATGTGTTTTATGATAGTAATAGGTACTTCTAGATATATTGAGATACTGACAAATCCTAACTAAAGGTATTTTGGATGTGAAAGTATCGATTAATTTAATAGTAGCTTGATTTACCACAGCCCTTCCATGATTAAATATTTTTTTATAACTTCAAGTTCTTCCTTCATTTGTTTAATTTCCATATCTTTTCTGACATCACTAGGTAGTTCTAAATTGCCTTTATTATATTTATATTGTTTGCCAGGCTTTTGATTCAAACGATAATAATCACCATTTCTTACATATTTCCGCCATGTATAAATTAAGCCGTCACTCTTTAAACCAAGTATTTTACAAATCTTTCTACCAGGAATACCTTCATTAAGAAGCCGAACGGCTTCTAGTTTAGTTTCATATGAATATTTATTATTAGTCATACAAAAAACACCTCCGAATTATATTATTTTACCAAATTAAAATAATACTTTTATCGAAAGTGCTTTTATTTATCTGTTCAATATTATAACTTCAGTTCCTATCAATCCTCTTTTAGATTACATATCCCAATAAAGCAGCTAAGACACCTAAAATAGCCGTTAATAAATAATAAATCAATGATAGAACTTGTCTTTTATTACGCAACTGAATAGTTTCATCAATATAGGTAGAAAAAGTTGTATAGCCACCTAAGATTGCAATAAATAAAATCGTTGTAAACATATTTTTAGGTAGTTGATGATTAACTAATCCTAATAAAAAAGACCCTGAAACATTAATAAACAAAGTTGAAATTGGTAAAGAAATTTTATGAAAAAGTTCATTCAGTATTTTGGTAACTAAAAATCTTAAAAGTGAACCGATTGAGGCACCTAGACCAACAATTAAAACGTTATATAACATTATTGATGCCTCTTTTCCATATATTGTTTCCCTAGATTTGCTCCAAGCATACCAAATAACAAACCGCCAATTAAACTAATAATTATATATAAAATACCTAGACCAATTTGGTGATTCATTAATAAGGTAATACTTTCAAAAGAAAAGGTTGAAAATGTTGTAAAGCCACCAATTAAGCCTACACTTAATCCATCAACTAAATCTTCCGATGCATCTAATAATTTAACCACAACTGAGGTTAATAGTGCTAATAAGAATGATCCAATAATATTGATAAAAATGGTTGCTATAAAATGATTATTACCAGCAACAAAAGTAAGATATCCCCTAATAGATCCACCGATAAAGCTAAAGAAAGCAATATAGATCAATTTTCTAATAAGCATAATTTTAAGCCTTCTTTTAAATAAATTTATTTTAATATTATCATACAATAATGAGAATGCCTTTTGCTACTATACCAATTTATTTTTTATTTTGACATTTAATCATTTAAAATTTATTATTAATGTAAGTATAAATAATTAGATACCCATAAGGAGTAATTTTATGTTACTTGGAAGTATCGAGGCCGGTGGCACAAAATTTGTATGTGCAGTTGGAAATAATGACTACCAAATTGTAGATAGCGAAATTATAAAAACTACCACGCCCGATGAAACATTAACTAAAACAATTAATTTTTTTAAAAAGTTTAAAGATTTAGCAGCATTAAGTATTGCATCATTTGGTCCTATTGAGGTCAGAAAACAATCTTCAAAATTTGGTTATATTACAGATACACCAAAAGAAGGTTGGTCTAATGTTAACTTTTTGGGAACTATTAAAAAATCATTAGATGTACCCATTTATTGGACCACTGACGTAAACGGATCTGTGTATGGAGAATATATCAATCTAGCAAAACATGATGTTAATCTTAATTCAATGGTTTATTACACGATTGGAACTGGTGTTGGTGCAGGAATTATCATTAATGGTCAATTTGTTGGTGACATGGGACATCCAGAATTAGGGCATATCAAGTTAAAACGTCATCCTGACGATCAAAATTTTGCCGGCATTTGCCCCTATCATGGAGATTGCTTGGAAGGATTAGTCGCTGGCCCTACTTTTGAAGCCCGTTTAAATAAAAAAGGAAAAGATGTTCCATTAGACAATCATGTATGGGATATTATGGCTTATTATGTTGCTCAAGCGGCGTTACAAGCGACTCTCGCATTTCGTCCTTCCAAATTAATATTTGGTGGTGGCGTAGTTAGTGAAACATTTCTCAATAAAGTTCGCGCTGAATTTGAAAATTTACTAAATGGATATATAAACATCGATAATATTGATGATTATATTGCAATACCATCGATTGTAGATAACGGTTCAGCAACTTATGGTAATTTCGCTTTAGCAGACGAATTACTAAAGAAAGTGTAATTGCGCACAAAATAAAATAAAATATTTTTTAGCCAGGAATGATTCTTGTAAACCCTTTCATAGTAAGTTTTCATAACAATCATTCCTTTTTTTATAAGATTTTTTCAATAAATTTGCCACAAAATGCTTTCTTTTTTTGAAAAATGAGTTATCATAATAGTTGTAAGATTGTGAAATGATTAATTAATCATTTTGCACAAGAAATTAATAAACTTGAAATTCAATATGAAAGGATCTTGAATTATGAAAGCATTAGTTTTAACTGGTAAGAAACAATTAGAAATTCAAAATACTGAAAAACCTGAACCAAAGGCTAACGAAGTTGTTGTAAACGCTAAGTATGCTGGTATTTGTGGTACTGACTACGCATTATACAATGGACTTCCAGGTTCAGCTCCAGCTGTTCCCCCAATCGTTTTAGGTCACGAAAACTCAGGTGTTATCTCAGCTGTTGGATCAGACGTTACTGACTACAAAGTTGGTGACCGTGTAACTGTTGACCCTAACATCTACTGTGGTAAATGTAAGTACTGTCGTACAGCTCGTCCAGAATTATGTGAAAACCTATCAGCCGTTGGTGTTACTAGAAACGGTGGACTAGAAGAATACTTCACTGCTCCTACACAAGTTGTATACAAATTACCTGAAAATGTTGATTTAAAATCAGCTGCTACATGTGAACCTATTTCATGTGCCGTTCATGGTATGGATTTATTAGACATTAAGCCTTACCAAAACGCTTTAGTTATTGGTGATGGTTTCATGGGTCTAATCTTTGCTCAAATGCTAAAATCATACGGTGTTAAATCAGTTACTTTAACTGGTCGTCACGATGACAAATTAGCTGCTGAAAAAGAAAAGACTGGTGCTGACAAAGTTATCAACACTACTAAGGAAAAGATTCCTGCAGAATACGATGTTGTTATCGAAGCTGTTGGTCAACCTGCTACTCAAGAACAAGCTGTTGAAGCAACTGTTAAGGGTGCTCAAGTATTAATGTTTGGTGTTGGTGCTCCTGACCAAAAATTCCAAATGAACACTTACGAAGTATTCCAAAAACAATTAACTATTAAGGGTGCATTCATTAACCCTAACTCATTTGAAGATGCTATTGCATTACTACAAAGCAAAGGTGTTAATGTTGCTGACATCATCGATAACGTTATCAGCTTAGAAGATGTTGAAGGCGTTCTAGATGGTACTTCAGACCTTAAAGGTAAATGTGTAGTTAAAGTTTCTGACTAATTTATTTGGAGGATGACATTATGGCTTTAAACGATTACTTTGACGGATTACAACACGTTGGAATCCCTTCAAAAGATTTAGACAAGACAATTGAATTCTACAAATCATTAGGATTTGACCAAGCTGGAGCATTCCACAATGGTGAAAATCGTTGTGCCTTCATGAGATACGGTAACTTAACTGTTGAAACATGGGAAGGCGATCCAGTTGCCATGGAAAATGGTGCTATTAACCATATTTCTATGAACTGTACTGATGTTGATAAAGCATTTGCTGCCGCTAAAGAACAAGGCTTCAATGTTTTAGATGACGAAATCCAATCAATCCCTTCATTCTGGGATAATGGTATTCGTTTCTTCAATATTCAAGGTCCTAACCACGAAAAAATTGAATTCTGCCAAATCGTTAAATAACATTTGAAAGAATATAAAAAATAGAACTCCCATAAGGGGGTTCTATTTTTTTATATCTTTTTAAGGATGAGTGGCATATAGGGGTGTATTTTTCATTTCATCAGATTTATTAAAATGAACATATTTACTACTTAACCAACCCTTTTCATTAAAACCTTTACCATAAATATTTACATAATATTTTACCGATTGGCTAAAATGACGTTTTTGATTTTTAGTAACTTTATAGAATTTCGTAGTCATTGATTTTTTAGAAACAGTTGCTGCATAGTTATTCGAATCAATCAGTTTATTTAAATTGATATGATGCTTATTAGTATAAAGTGTTCCTTTATTATTTATCGATACTTTTTCGTTATTTAATTTAATTGATCTATGATAAGTTTTGATATCACTAGAATGAGAATTATGATTTACATTCGCCGATGCTATGGAATTACCGGTTAATAATAAACCACCAATTAAAACGATACTAACTAAAGCTTTCTTAATTAAATTTTGCTTCATATAAAAACTCCCTTTTATTATTGATAAATAGCAACTGAAGTTTTTCGAGAAGTATAAGTCGCTAAATTTCCTTTTGCCATAACACGATTATTTTTAATATCGAATGACTTAATAGCTAATACTTCACCATACTTAGCAGTTCTCAGATACTTTCCGTTAACGTAAAGTGGAATCCCCTTTTTATTAATGACCTTAAAATAACTCATGTTCTTTTGATGATAATAATTTTCTAAGTGAACTTTAGACCCCTGTTTATGTTTTTGATACAAAAGATTATTAATATTACCATTATAAGGAACCATATTAGCATCTAAGCGCTGATTTAAAGAAACACTTGGATATTTATCGGTAAATTGCCACAAATCATAGTGATACGAAGGATTAGGCATATACTTAGAGTAAGAAGCTAGCCAGATATTATTATAGTCTTTTAAAGTCTTATTATCGAAACCATCGATTTTACTTCTAGAACCATATAGAACAACCGGTTTGCCACCACTTATTTTACGCATTTCATGTGCCCATGAAGAGGTTGCTTCATCAGAATTTTTGTTCATTTGAAGTTCATAGTCGTTTACATAAAAAAGCGCTCCCAAAGCATTATGATGTAATCTGCGTGCTTCAATTCTAGCTTGATAAGAGTTTGTATATTCACTATAACTATAAACCCCATATTTTATATTATAACGATTCATTAGCTTAACATTATTTTGAAATTTAACATCCATATAACTACCATCTTGAACTCTTAAAATAACAAACTTTATTTCTTTTTTTAGTTGTTTAGCCTGATTATCGGTTAAATAGCCCTGATACTGCGAAATATCATAAGCAACTGGTGAATCACTTTTATTATCAGCATTTACTGTTTTACTACAAAAAAAGAATACACAAAATAATAATACAATGACAAGCATAAATTTTATTGCTTTTTTATTTATAATCATAATAACTTTCCTTTTATAGACTAGCTAAAATTTTATCAAAAAATGACCTAGAAACCAAACAAGTTTCTAAGCCATTAGGTTTTATTATTTAATTGATGTTGCCATCTTTAAAGCTGAATTTACATTTGGAGCTTTAACTGTATAAACAACATTGCCTTCTTGCCAAGTAACTGAGCTTTGAGAATCATTTTCTAGTTTAATTGAACCTTTTCCTTGAGGAATTGGTAAAGCATTACTTTGAATAAATTGAGTAGCGGCTTTAGCATTTGATAATGCTGAATCGCCACCATTTTGAGTATTACCATGTGATACTAATGACCAATTACCAAAATTGGTACTTACATATGCTTGACCAGCACCACGATCTTCATGACCTTTAACATTGTAACCTAAGTCCACTGAAGGTAGTCCTTTAGTACTATCACTACTTTGATAGTCAACATTTTGACTAGCTTCACTTGAATTATTGTAAGTCTTTTTGTTAAATGTTGCACCATCAGAAGAATATTTAACATTGTAATTGCTATTGTTACCATTCATTTGTGATTTTTCTGAGCTAGATCTAGGTAGTTTTTCATTACCTAATCCACTATTGTCTGAATTAGCCTTACTAGAGCTCATAGAACCATTTGATGAGCTTGAATTACTCGATGATTCATTACTTGATGATTTATCAGAACTCGAATTGCTAGAACTGTCATTAGATGAGCTACTTGAAGAATCACTCATTTTTGTAGATTGTTCTTTTGAACTACTATCTGATGACTTATTACTATTACCTTGGCCACAAGCTGTCAAAACTAATCCTAAAACAGCAACTGCTGGCACGATTTTTTTCCATGCTTTCATATAAAAATTAGCATCTCCTTGTAAAACTATTTATTAGAAACAGTATAACAAATGAACTTAACAATTTGTTTAAAGTTTAAGTTAAATTCTTGTTACTTTATCGTAAAAAACTGCAATAACGTAAATAATGGTTTCGATTAATGCAATAAAGAAACTAACGGATAGATTAGTGATAAAGCTTAAATATAATCCGACCCATGTCCCAATCAAAGAAAATAAGAATGATAAAGCTGTCATTCCCCAGATACTATGAGCAAAGTATTTAGCAGATGCAGCTGGAATTGTTAGTAATGCAAAGATTAGCAATGAACCCACAATTTGAGCTGTTACACTAACTGTACATGCTAACAATATCAAAAATACAATTGAAACAAAAGTATTAGATCTAGAATTAAAATTAGCACCAATATCGTCAAAAGAATTATATTTTAGCTTTCGATAAATTAAAGTAATTAATACAATAATTAGTACACTTAATGCAACTAAAGTTGTTACATTACTTAAACTTATTCCCACAATACTACCAAATAAAATATTAGTAGCATAGCTAGACTGACTATTAGCTAATGAAAGAAATAATATTCCAAGTCCGATAAATAATACCGAAAAAACACTAATCGATGATTCACGCCGACTCACTTTGGAGCCAACCGTTCCAATCATTAATGAACTTAAAACTGTAAAAATTAGCATTCCAATAATTGGATTAGTCCCTAGAAAAACTCCAAATGAAGCTCCTGAGAAACTTATCTCTGAAAGTGTATGAGTAAAGAAAGCAGTCCTTCTAGCAACAACAAATACTCCCATCATTCCACATATAACAGATATGAAAAAACTAGCGATAAATGCATATTGCATAAATGGATAACTAAACATATCTAACATCATTTTACCCCCTTTAGAGCAGAAAGCATTCCATGATGATTAGATATATTTAAATCAAAATCACCATATGTTTTAACTAAGATGGGATCATGGGTAATGAAAATCACTGCAGTTCCAGTCTGTTTAATAACTTCCTTAACTACGTCCAACAATAAAAATTTAGCTTCTTTATCTAAACTGGCAGTACTCTCATCCAAAATTAAAAGCTTCGGATCTGATACCAATGCTTGCGCTAAAAATACTCGTTGCTGTTCACCACCAGAACACTTTCCCAATGGTGTTTTTGCTAATTCTTGTAAATTAGTCATCTTTATAATTTTTTGAATAACTTGTTTTTCTTTTTTGCTTAACCATGGTCTTATTGACTTTTGCAAGCCCAATCCAATAAAATCACGAACAGTTAATGGATAATCATTATCGATATTTCTAAACTGTGGAACATACTGCAATTGACTACGTTTAATCGTGGCTCTTACTGAATCATTCTTGTTAAAGTTTTTTAAAATTGCTTTAACCATCGTCGTTTTTCCCACACCATTTTCGCCTGTAATACAAGTGAGTGTTTGTGGATAAATTTCAAATGATAAATTATGAATTAAATTCCGTTCTTTAACAGCTACATTTAAATTGTTAATCGAAAGCAGCGGTTGCTTATCTACTTGCATGTTATATCATCTCCGCTTTTTATTATTGTGAAAGCATCCACTTTTGATAAGTAATAAAATTCAATTAAAACATGTTAAATATTAATTACTCCTTATAATTTCAAATATTATTCATTGATAATTATTAGTAATTGCTACATAATTTTAACATATAAAGATTAAAAAGTTCCTAACTTAACGTTAGATAAAAATTGCAATCGAGGTAAATTAAATGATTCAAAAAATCTGGATAGATTTTAAAAACGCTCCGTTCAGAATTTGGTTAATTAGAGGAATTATAGCAGCTTTATTGTTAATTATATTAATAATTGAGCTGGCAAGATTGATATCGTTACCCAAAGTGAACGCTGTTAAAATAAATTTAAGACAAGATCATAATGATCAATCTAAAATAATTAGCCAAGTCCCACATGGACAACATTTAAATGTTATGAAAACTAGTAATAATAACTGGTGGTATGTAAAATACAACGGTCAAAAAGGTTGGGTTGCATCATGGCTATTAGATAAAAGCAGTTATGATCCTAGTAAGAGTAATAAAATGGCTGAAGCAACCATTGTAATTGATCCCGGTCATGGAGGTTCTGATTCTGGAACATTATCACAAAATCAACAATATATGGAAAAAACTTATACTTTAAAAATGGCTGATAAAGTCGCAAATCAATTACAAAAATTAAATGCTAATGTTGTAATGACTAGGAATAGCGACAAATATGTTAGTTTGGGGCAGAGAACTAGACTATCAAACAATCTAAAAGCCGATTTATTTGTTAGTTTCCATTTTGATTCTGCCAATGGCGATGGAAATGCTTCTGGTTTTGGTATTTATAAATATCATGATAATGCTAATCAAATTGCCAATAAAGTTAATGATAATTTTAATTTGCCATTACACAGCCGTGGCGTTTCAATTGGTAATTATTATGTTCTTCGTGAGAATACGCAGCCTGCAATTTTACTAGAAATGGGCTTCATGGATAGTACTAATGATGTTCAATATATTCGTAACAATGGTTATCAACAAAAAGTTGCAGATCAAGTTAGCTCAGCAATTAATCAATATTTTAATAAATAAAACAAAGGCATCTAGAATTTTTTCATTCTAGATGCCTTTCTTTATTGTAATTTATTTTTATTTTCGATCAAAAATTCTACAAAATATTTACTAGCAATTGGCATTGTCTTTTTATCCTGACAAACTACTGAAACCGGACGCGTTACCTTAGGATTTACTGGTCGACAAACAATATCGAAATCGGTCCTTTTAGCAACTAATTCAGATAAAATGCTAACTCCCAAACCGGCTTCTACCATTGCCATAATCGTATAATCATCTTGAATTTGATATTTTACATTGGGTTCGTTGATTCCAATTTGTTTAAAAGCTTTGAGTGGCTCACTATACCCACCACCTTGAACCAAAATAAATGGATCATCAGATAATTTGGCTAATGGAATAGTACTTAGTTTAGCTAGTGAATGATTTTTTGGCACAAATGCTTTCATCTCAGTATTACGAATCAAGATTTTGTCCAATCCTTCACCGTAATCAGCAGTCATAATCGCAAAATCTACTTCGCCAGTTTTTACCCACCTTAGTAAGGTGCCATAATCACCTTGTTTTAAGACAAAATCAATTCCAGGATATTCTTCTTTGAACCGTTTAAATAAGTCCGGAAGCCAATAGCAACTAACACTAGTAATCGCGCCTAACTTGACCGTTCCGGTTTTAAGCCCATGGATTGCATGAGCCGTTTCTTGCAACGACTGATATTGACGAATAGTTTCATGAATATATGGATATAAAGTTTTCCCCTGCACTGTTAGTTCAATGCCTGTACGCGAACGCTTTAAAATCTGCATATCATATTCAGATTCTAAAGATCTAATCATCTGACTCACTGAAGATTGAGTATATCCCAGTTGATTAGCTGCTTTTGTAAAACTATTGTTATCTAAAATTGCTTTTAATACTAATAATTTATTAATGACACATCACCTTTACTAATGTTAACACAAAAAATATTAATTTCACTTATTAATAATAATATTTTATATTAATAATATAGAAAAAATTAGGAAGTGAAAATATATGAACGTTTTTAAAAAAGAATCAGTCCATACTTATATAAAGGCTGATCAACGATTATCCAAAAACCTTAACGCTAGGGATCTCATCGGATTAGGCATTGGAGCGGTTATTGGGACCGGAATTTTTATTTTACCTGGTCACGAAGCGGCTAGTCATGCTGGGCCGGCAGTTGCAATTGCATTTTTATTAGCAGCAATTGTTTCTGGAATGGTGGGAATGGCCTATGCTGAATTTTCTTCTGCAATGCCTATTGCTGGATCAGCCTATTCATTTGGTTCCATTATATATGGAGAAATGACTGGTTGGATTTTAGGTTGGGCGCTAATTCTAGAATATTTCTTGGCAGTTTCTGCTGAAGCAACTGGTTTTGCTGCTTACTTCAATAATAATATTTTAAGTGCTATGGGGCTTAATTTACCAAAAGCATTACAAAGTAGCCCAATGGAAGGTGGCGTAATTAATATTACTGCCGTCGCAATTGTGTTAATAATTACTGCAATTATTTTACAAGGAACCGAATTATCGAAAAGAATTGAAAATTGGGCGGTAGTAATTAAAGTTGCTATTATCATTATGTTTATCCTTGTAGGTATATTCTATGTTAAGGCTAATAACTACGTTCCATTTTATCCAAAAGAATTTCATAGTGTGCCATTTGGCATGGGTGGAATTTGTACCGCTGCTGCAACTGTTTTCTTTGCTTTTATTGGTTTTGATGCTTTAGCTGCTAATTCAGCCGAAACTATCAATCCAGGAAAAAACGTTGTTCGTGGAATTATTGGTACCGTTATTATTGCGGTAGTCCTATACGTGTCTTTTTCATTAGTATTAACCGGAATTGTTAACTACAAACAGTTAAATGTTGATGATCCAGCTGCATTTGCCCTACAAATAATTAATTTGACCGCATGGAATAAATTGATAACTGTGGGTGCATTAATTGGAATTTTTACCGCAATGGTTACAATGTTTATTGGTGGTTCTAGATTAGTTTATGCTTTGGGTCGTGACGGATTGCTTCCTAAAAGAATAGGCAAAGTATCCAAAAAGCATGCAGTTCCAAGTAACGCAATTATAATTGCAGCAATCGTGCAAGCTATCTTTGCTGGCCTAGTTCCATTAACCCAACTAGCATCATTAATTAATGCTGGTACACTAATCGCATTCACATTTATATCATTTGGTGTTATTAAACTGCGTCATCGTAAAGATATTCAAAATAATGGGTTCAAAATGCCATTCTATCCAGTTTTACCTATTCTAGCAGGAGCATTTAGTATTTTCTTTATTATCATGCTTCCTGATATCACTAAGATTTCGGTTGGTATATGGATTGTAATTGGATTTATCGTATACTTTGTTTATGGTATCCATCATTCTAAACTACAAAACGAAAAATAAAAGAATCCACTTTGAAATTTCAAAGTGGATTCTTATTTTATTTAGCTAATTTCTTTAAAGCTGGAATTGACATCATTGTAATGAAACTGAAGATGTACAGGCATGATAGAATTCCCATAATCATAAATAGTGAATGACTTTCCATCAATAATCCAATTACGAATGGTGAGAAACCACCAACTGCTCTACCAAATCCCATAATAACGTTGTTAGCAGTTGAACGAACTTCAGTTGGATATAGTCGACTAATAATTGCACCATAACCGCCGTACATTCCGTTAGAAAAGAATCCAACAACGGTTGAAGCTAGTAGTAAAGTAAAGCCATTAACCGCAATGGTGAGTCCATAAACTGCAACTGCTGCAAATAGTAAGAAAATTCCAAAGGCCTTACGAGGTCCTAATTTATCTAGAATGGTTCCAAAGGTTAACATTCCTGCACTCATTCCAGTAATTGTAACGATCATCCATAATGATGAACCTGAAACACTTAAACCTAATTGTTTTTGCATAATTGATGGTAACCAGTTAATTAATCCGTAGTATCCGGCAATTTGCACAATTACCATCACACCTAAAGCCATTGTTTGATAAGCAATCTTAGGAGTAGCAAATAATTTTTTCATTGAAACTTTAGGGCGTTTCTTATTGTTTTCCATTGCGGAAATAAATTCGGGGCTTTCTTTTAAGTGTCTTCTAATGACGAAAGCGAAGAAAATTGGGATAATTCCGACTAAGAATAATGCACGCCATCCAAACATTGGTACCATAAAGGCTGCTAGTAATGCCGCAACAATTGAACCTAATTGACCACCAATCGTTGAGATTGAAACTTTTTGACCTAATTGCTTTTTACCGAAGCTTTCACAGATCATCGCAACTCCAGCTCCGTACTCACCACCAGCACCTAATCCAACTAAGAATCTAAGAATTAGTAAAGTTGTAAAATCTTTTGCAAGAACAACTCCAGCAGTGGCGAAAGCGAAAATGAAAATTGTGTAGGTAAGAATCTTAACACGACCAAAGCGGTCAGCTAAAAGTCCAAATAAAATACCACCCAATAACGTTCCAAAAGTGGTAACCGTCGACAACATTCCAGCAGCAGCTGAAGAAATATGTAAACTAGCCATAATTGAGGTTAATGTGAAAGAGATAAATGATATATCCATACTTTCTAGCATTTGCCCAATCGAGGTTGATGCAATTACCCATTTTTGATTATTTGACGTTAAAGCGTGGTTCTTCTGCGTATTTTCCATATTCAATTCCTCCAAAACGAATGCTCGCAGACATTCATTATTTTTTTGAAATACCTATGACTAAGATATTTATATTCTTAAAAAATTATGCACTAAATTTTATTTTAATGCAAATTTATTTTTTGATTTTGCATTATCGTAATTTTAGAGTATAGTAGGTAGCAATAAATGATTTTAAATTAGTCCCGAGAGGCTAGCAAATCGATGAACGGAATAAATGTACCCTATCGTCGTCTAGTCTCTTTGATTAGACGACTTTTTTATTTGGAGGGTAATGAATGAAACCAGTTTTTATAGCGCTAGATTTTCCAAATGCAGAAAAAACATTTGAATTTTTAAAACCTTTTAACGGGATTAAAAATCTATCAGTTAAGATCGGAATGGAACTATTTTATCGTGAAGGTCCTGCAATTATTAAAAAATTAAGAAATCAAAATATTAATATCTTTTTGGATTTAAAATTACATGACATTCCACATACTGCTGAACAAGCAGCATTCCAATTAGCACAATTAGATATCCAATATACTACTATTCACGCTCTGGGTGGCGGTAAAATGATTCAAGCCGCTAAAGATGGTTTAAAAAAAGGTGCTGAAGAAAGTAATCACGAAGCTCCAAAATTATTGGCAGTCACCCAATTAACTTCTACTTCTGAAAGCCAACTTCAAATTGAAGAACAAATAAATCATAGTATGCAGGAGTCAGTCGCTCATTTAGCTAATATTGCCTATCAAAGTGGTGCTGATGGTGTGATATCTTCAGCCTTAGAAGATAAATTCATCCATGAAAAAGTAAGTGATAAATTGCTATGCATTAATCCTGGCATTAGATTAAAAAACAATTCTAAAGATGATCAGAAAAGAGTGGTCACACCAGCAAAAGCTCATGATTTAGGCAGTAACGGTATTGTGGTTGGAAGAAGCATTACACAATCAGATAATCCAGTTGAAACTTACAAAATGATTTATTCACAAATTAACGGAGGTAAATAATATGACTACAGAAATCAGCAAACAAATCGCAACCGACTTACTAAAAATTAAGGCGGTTTCACTATCACCAAATGAACCATACACTTGGGCTTCTGGTATTAAAGCCCCCATCTATACTGATAATCGTATTACAATTAGCTATCCAAATGTACGTGATCATATTGCTGAAGGCCTCGCTAAATTAATTCAAAATAAATTTCCAGAAGCAAATGTAATCGGCGGAGTTGCTACCGCAGGAATTCCACACGCCGCTTTAGTAGCAGAAAAATTAGACCTACCAATGATTTATGTTCGTTCAAAACCCAAAGATCATGGTCAAGGCAAACAAATGGAAGGTGTTGTCGATGAACATTCCAAAGTAGTTTTAATTGATGACTTATTATCGACTGGTAAAAGTGTGTTAAATGCTGCAAAATACTTAACTGATAATAAAATCAATGTAGTTGGTGTCGCTGCTATCTTTACTTACGGTTTGCCAGATAGCTTTGAAAACTTTGAAGAAGCTCATTTAGACTTTGATACTTTAACTAGCTACCCTGCTATTATTGAACAAGCTAAAGAAGATAATCTAATCTCAGCAGAAGAATTAAATTCCTTGAAAAAATGGCATCAAGATCCATGGAATTGGAAAAACTAATTAATATTCTTATAAACACAAAAAGGAATCTTAAAAAAGATTCCTTTTTCACTATAAAATTGGTGAAAACAACCGACTAAAGACCTGTTTAAATTTCATCCATGAAGATTGCTTATCCATCGTTTCAACTGTTTCTAAAGTACTATCCCGAATATCTTTAATATAAAGTGATCTTAATTGTTGACTAATGGCTTCATCATACAAAAAAGCATTAATTTCAAAGTTTAATTTGAAACTACGAAAATCAAAATTAGCTGAGCCAACCGATGAAACTTTTCCATCAACAACAATGGTTTTGGCATGTAAGAAACCCTTTTGATAAAAATAAATTTTGACCCCGTACTTAGCTAATTGCTTAGCATAATATTGAGTTGCACGGTAAACAAAGGGATGATCTGGCTTACAAGGAAGCATTATCCGAACATCAACACCTGACATTGCGGCACTTTTTAAAGCATCGGTAGTGCTATCGTCAGGAATTAGATATGGTGTTTGAATCCAACAATAATTTTTAGCAGTCTGAATTAGCTTAATATAGCCAAGCTTAATTTGTTGTAGATTAGTGTCTGGACCACTAGATACAATTTGAATATTAGTACTGCCCTCTTGATAAGTCGCTGGGAAATAAAATTCTTTATCTTTTTCTTCATCTATCGGCCGATGAATATCTGTAACATTCCAATCTAAAATAAACTGAGCTTGTAGATTATAAACAGAATTACCAATAATTCTCAGATGAGTATCACGCCAATTACCAAATTTCTTTTTGCGGTTTAAGTATTGATCACCAATATTAAAACCACCAACATAACCAATTTGTCCATCAATCACCACAATTTTACGGTGATCACGAAAGTTAATTCTAAAGTCGGTAATTGCAGAATGAGTATGTAAAAATGGTTCTGCTATGCCACCAACATCCACTAATGGTTGGAAAAATCGACGGGTTGTCCCCATGGATCCCCAACTATCATAAATAACATGAATGTGAATGCCCTGCTTGGCTTTTTTTATCAATGTATTCAAAACTTGTTTTCCAATTTCATCATTATAAAAAGTATAAAATTCGATATTAATAGATGATTTTGCTTTTTCAATATCACTTATCATTTTATTAAATAAGCTATTGCCATCAATAAATATTTTCACATGATTACGTCTTGATAAATCAGAGATACCGCTATTTTTAAACAGTTTAACTAAATTCTTGGCCGAATAGGATACCTCATCGGCCTTAATTTTTTTAGGATTGCTATGTAATCTAATTCGATTTTCTAATACTCGATAAATCTTCTTAATATCGCGATCTTGAAAACGAAATAAACGTTTTTTGGGCAACTTTCTACCAACAAAGGCATAGATAATAAATCCAATCACCGGTAGAAATGATAAAACTAACAACCATGCCCATGTGGCAGAAATTTCTCTTTCTTCTCTGAAAACAGTAATTAATGCTAATATTTCGTTGGCTAAAATGACAAAATCAATAAACGTCATTACGTCCATTTGAAGTCTTCTTTCTCATATAATTATAAGGATATTATAGCATATTATATTTTTATAATTATCTATCGTGATATACTATTAATATACAAAATTAAGGGGTGTGTAAAATTGACGTCCACAATTGAACTAAGAAACATGTTAACTTTAGACTATGAAATTGGTCCATTTATTTCTGTTTATGTTTCTTTTGATGAAATTACTAATAAAGAAGAATATTTCAACCTAATAAAAAATATAAAAACTAAATTTAATAACAAATATGATGAAAATTTATGGTCAAAATATGAACGTAAATTAAAAAAATTTAACTTTGAAAAAGATAAACATATTAACAATGGTAGTGGATTTGCTTTATTCATTAGTGTTAAGGCAGTTCATTCATTTACCTTAACCCAGCCGATTAATACTAAAGTCATTTTAGATGACACGATGGAAATATTACCATTAGTAAAAGAAATCCAATCTGAATTACACTATCGGATATTAATTTTAGAAAAAAATAATTTTAAAATTTATCGAATCGACAATAATAAAATCACTGAAATTAAATTGGTGAATAAGCCTATTTCAATTTTAATTAATGATGACCAAAAGAAATTTTATCAACTAGTTGATGAATATTTAACAAAGCAATTTAGCGATGATGATTATGTTCCTACTGTTTTAGTTGCAAATGAAGAAAATAGTAACTTATACTTTGAAATTGCTAAGCAAAATAAGGTCTTGAAAAATATCAATTATAAGACTGTTGGTGAAAAAATTAGTGAAGATCATTTGGATAAAGTTGTAAAAGATATAAATACACAATTTTATGCTGAAGGAATTCATAATAATCACTTCAACTATAAAAAAGCAGCTGCTAATAATACGGTTTCAAATGATTTAAATGAAATTATTTCTGATGCAATTGCTGGTAAGATTGACACTTTATTTATTAATGAAGAAAAGTACAATCATACCTATAATGATTTAGCAATTACCACGATTGGTTTTGCTGGTGAAGTAATTGTTTTATCAAAAGAACATATGCCAGTAAATGCTGATTGTGCAGTGATTAATCGTAAATATGTATAGTAAAAAGACTACTCAAAGTTAAATGATTTTTTATGGAATGATTTCGATGTTCAATCGATGTCATTCTTTTTTTGTATCAACGAT
This sequence comes from Apilactobacillus apisilvae, assembly GCF_023380225.1. Taxonomy (NCBI): domain Bacteria; kingdom Bacillati; phylum Bacillota; class Bacilli; order Lactobacillales; family Lactobacillaceae; genus Apilactobacillus; species Apilactobacillus apisilvae. The sequence goes on along the minus strand of NZ_CP093362.1, from coordinate 1,125,696 downwards.
ATATATAATATTAAATTTAATGTATAATTCTTTTAGTAGAGAAGTTAATGGATGGTGACTGTCTTTTTTCCTAAAGAGGTGATTTCTATGGAAGCATGGAATAATCTACAGAAAGGTTTCACAGTCAATGAGCGTTTTTCAAGCTCTTAGCTTAATGTTGATGTTTGGCATGTTTATTTTAGCATTGCTAACATACATCAATAAGCATAAATAAAAAGCCGTCCCATTATATAACTTTGACCGGTTATGGGATAGCTTTAAGTAGTTGTTCGTAACTTATGTCACCGTCTTTTAAACGGCTTTATTTGGAAGTCCTGTTTGAGCAGGGCTTCTTTTTATTTACAGCTATAGTATATAATATATAGTTCATCTTGTCAGTAAATTAACATAAGATACAAATGTAGATTTATCTAAATTAATGAACATTTTTAATTTGTTAAATAAATATTAACACAAATACAGATTTTTAAATTTTAAAAGTTCATAATGTGAACATTATATCTGTTACCACCATTCTTTTTATCATATTTAAAGTAACGATTTCCAATGATATCTTTAATATTATTGGGAATATTATTTTTAGATATCGGTCTAGCTGCAGATACATAAGAACCTTTATATCTTAAAAGTGCCCATCTTTGATTTTTATTGTAGTCACCAACTGAAAATTTTAACCATTGACCTTCTCCAAAAGGATCAGAAGTCACAAACGCGTCTACTGGTTGAGGATCATCCCTCATTTCATAACCTTTTTTACCATTTCCATAATTAATAAATTCTTTTATTTTTTTAGTTGGTACTTTATCAGGTAAAACCGCATATCCATATCTAGTTGGTAAAAATGGATTAAATTCATCAATTCGATCAATTTGATGAATCCTACCATAAATAAAAATTCCTGAAGATAGTATCAATAATGTTATCAATACGAAGATACTAACCAATAATTTAAAATATCTGCGTTTCTTCCTAACGTCATTACTAATCTGTGCAACAACTTTATCTTGTTCACCTAATAATTCATTTAAAGAAATATGTAGAACTTTACTCATCTCAACTAAAATATCTAAATTTGGATAACTTTGGTCATTTTCCCATTTAGATAATGCTTGTCTAGTAACATGAAGTCGATCGGCCAATTCTTGTTGAGTTAAGTTCATTTTCTGGCGACCTTGTTTTATTTTCTGATTTAGATTCATTTAAGCCCTCCTTTACATCAATAAGTTACTATATTAGACAATAAAATGTCACGCAACTTATGGTTGCAAGTCTGATAATAGTGGTTTTTAAGCAATAATGAACATAGAACAAATAAAAAATGATATTGTTAATATATTCAAAAAATTTATGAAGGGAGTTACAAATTTGTTATATATATTAGGTATCATTGCCGGATTAGTCTTACCTATTCAAACGTCAGTCAATACCAATCTTAAAAATCACGTGGGTGGATCACCCTATTTAGCATCCATGCTATCATTCTCAGTTGGAACAATTGTCTTATTAATCGCCACAATTTTAAGTGGGCAATCATTATTCTTTTCACCGCAATTATTTTTGAACCAACCCATTTGGATCTGGTTTGGTGGATTATTAGGGGTAATTGGTTTAACAACTAACATCATTATTTTTCCATATTTGGGAGCTGTGCAAACAGTGATTATGCCTATTACTGGGCAAATCTTAATGGGGATGTTAATTGATAGCTTTGGTTTATTTAGTGCCCCATTCCATGCATTCACTCTTTTAAGATTAATAGGAATTGTGGTCTTAATAGCTGGAATCTTGATGGTCGTTCTACAAAAAAATGATAGTTCAGGTAATTCTGAACGTAGTAAATTACCATGGCAAATTTTAGGGATTATTGCTGGGATGTTTCAAGCATCACAAGCGCCAATTAATGGTCACTTAGGTGTTGTTTTACATTCATCAATTCATGCATCATTTATATCATTTCTAATTGGTGTAATTATTTTAATAATTATCGCCGGAATAACTGGAAAAGGATATCCTGGAATTACTAAAGGTTTTGGTAAAGGTAATCCTTGGTGGATATGGCTAGGTGGCGCATTAGGTACAATTTACGTACTAACTAATGCTGCATTAAGTCCAGTTATTGGCGCAGGAACTACCGTTGTATTAACCCTACTTGGTAATCTCGTTGGTAGTGTGCAAGTTGATAAATTTGGTCTATTAGGTTCACCCAAAAAAGCAGTTGGAATAAGACAATATACTGGACTAGTTATTATGATAATTGGTGTCGCAGTGATTAAATTATTCTAGAAATATAATGTAGGAGATTATAATTAAATGCCCCCACAAAAATTATATAAAAGCTTTTCCTTAATATTTGAAAGCATCTTTTGTTATAATTTATCTAATATTAATTAGGGGGAATAATTTATGAACAATAAAGAAATTGCTCTAGAACTTACTAAAGAATTTTTCAATCATGCTAGTTTAGATCCACAAGATGGCAAAACATATTTGGAAGCTTTTAATGAAGCATACACAAATATTTATTATAATGTTTGCCATTCAGAACAAGAATATCAAGAAAAAACTGATAAAGAAATCTATGGTAAATAATTAAAAGCACTTTCGATAAAATTATCGAGAGTGCTTTTATACTTTAAAATTACTTTATTTAAAAATTAATGGTATAAATATAAAACATATAATTATTGATAAACATGCTGCAACAACTAAAAAAACTAATCTTACAAAAATAAATTTTTTGGCAGATCTTTTATTATTATAATTATTTTTAATCTGTAATTGATCTATTTTAATCCTATGATGAATATTTTTTAATTCATTATCTGATATTTTTTGTCTTTGATAATATGATTATTATGTTCAATTTCATTTTGCCAACGCAACATTGTGGTTTTAGATGCAACATAAGGCTGATATTTACCTACATAATAATATTGGGCTTGTCTGGTAAAGTATATAGATAAGATAATTAATATAATAAAAACTACTAATATGATAATTCTCCTAAAATTCTGCAATTTAAACTCCTAAATATTTAAAATAACAATACACATATATAAGTATATAGATATAATTATAATTTACAAATAAATTCAAAACCGCTATACTTAAAAACATACAAATAAAGCCATAGAAAAAGAGCGTTGATCGACAATTATTGGTAGTAATTATCGACCAGCTAACAAAGTAAGCAGACTACTTGTTAACCTTTTAACGCTCCTTAGTTATTATATAAGAGCTAGGGATTCGTTTCAATATATTCAATACATATATGAGGGGACAAGTTTATTACTTGTGCCCTCTTTTTCTATCTAAAAAAGGATAGATAAAAATGAAACAATTTATAAAATTTGATGTAGAACTCCGTAATGATGATCGTTTAAACAATGATGCACGCCTTGCTTATGCTTATATTTATGATCGCATGTGTTCGTCAATTAAGCGTCGTGAATTTTTTGATAAAAAAGTAAATGATTATTATGTAATTTATACCGTGGATGAAATGATTAAAGATTTAGGTGTTGGTCGCAATACGGTAATTAATGTATATAAAAAGTTAGCTGAATTCGGTTACGTAATTAAGAAGAAAGTTTTTAATGGCGCGACCCGTTTCTTTTTACCCAATTCTCAGCATGATAATTTAAATAGTAAACCACATAGAGTTGAAAAAGTAACTCCTAATCAAAATAACTTTAAACAAACAACATCTAAAACAGATGTTACACAAGCAGTTAAAATTAGTCAGTTCGATTTAATGCAAAATATTGTGGATGGTCTTAAAAATAAGGCTTATTTTGACCAGGAATTAATTAATACTTTGGTGAAGTACTCAGAGAATGCTAGCTGTTTATATCATTATGCTCAATTAATTTTTAAGACTAAAAAAGCCTCACTAAAGCGTGCTATTAAGCATGGCTATAGTAAGGCTAAAAATGCATTAAGTTTTGAAACTAACTGCTATATGCAAAATGATTTAGTTAAAACGATGCGTAATTTAATTGTTCAAACTAGGACTAATCCTAAAATTCATAATAAATCAGCTTATATTGCCAAATCACTATATAAGTTTTTTGATGATACCGTGGAAATTTATCACGATAGATTGAATATGCATAAAGTAAAAGATTTTAGTATTCCAATCATCAAACTAGATTAGTTTATTTATAATACTTATTTAAATGATGAATCAACATCCAAATAAGAATCGCTATAACGATTACAATTCCAATGAATAAATGTACTAAGTTAACGAAGTCGCTGGTCATATCTAGAAACATATATAGTATTACTAAAAATGATCCTACGTAAATTAGACTCCTAAATGACCCTACAAGACCCATTAAAATCCATGATATAAATTTTATGATAACTCACTCCAAAAACATATTTCATTACCAAGTATATTAGAAAATAAAAATACCCGCTAGTGCATTTAAGCATTAGCAGGCTATATTTTTATAGAATGATGATTTCTTTAGGGGCAGTCGTCAAAACCTTATGTCCATTCTTTTGAACTAACACATCATCTTCAATTCGAATCCCGCCTTTACCCGGTAAATAAATTCCAGGTTCAGCAGTCATTACGTAATTTTCATATATTTTATCTTTAGTATTAGAACCTAAGATTGGCGTTTCGTGAATATCTAATCCAATACTATGACCACTCCCATGACCAAAATATTCTCCATAACCCTTATCAGTGATGTAATCACGAGCTGCTGCATCAACTTCTTTTCCATCAGCTGAATCTGTCATTGCATCAATCATTTTATTTTGGGCATCTAAAACTACTTGATAAGCATCTTTTAGTTCTTGTCCTGGATCACCAACTGCAAAAGTTCTGGTCATATCAGAAGTATAATCTTGATAATAGAAACCAAAATCTACAGTTACAAGTTCTCCATTTTCAATTTTTTTATCAGTTGCATCCCCATGTGGTAATGCTGAACGATAACCACTTGCTACAATCGTATCAAAGCTAGGCTTTTGCGCTCCATGTCTTAGCATGAAATCATACAAGAATAATGAAACCTCTCGTTCAGTAAGCCCGGCATGCACATATTGCAACATTGCTTCATAGGCCTGGCTAGCTAATTTAGCGGAATGTTCTAAAATACTAATTTCGTTTTCATCCTTAGTATCTCTTAATATTTCCACTAAATTAGTTTTAGAAACTAATCGATTAGGAAGCAATTTATTTAAGGTTTGATAAATTTGAAAGCTAAGTGAATCTTCAAAGCCAATTTCATAAGCAGTATTTTTTAAATATGTGGCAGCTGTTCCATAATAATCACGCGTAATTTTTAATTTAACGTCATTTGGCAATTTGTCTTGCATCTCTAATTCGTATCTAGAATCAGTGATTAAAACTTGTTCATTATCAGTAATAACCATGCAACCATCACCATCTAATCCATGAAAATTAGCAAAGTAATTTAAGTTAAATGGATTAGTAATAATAAAATTGTGAATATTATTTCGATGCATTAACTGTTTAAATTTTTCAATGCGCTTATTCATATGAAACACCTCTAACAAATAAATTAATATAATTATAAATTATTATTGAATAAAAAGCGTTTGCAAAGCTCAAATTTATTTATCACTAACATATGCTTTAGCAAAGTCCCAACTATCACCAGTTGAATTATATCTAAGTCCGTGGACATTGGTCTTAACTAATGTTGGTGTTGCATTCTGGTATAAGTTAACGGCTGAAACATCTTTATCAGCTAACTTACCAGCTTGTACCATATCATCCCAACGTTTACTTTCATTATTAGAATTAGTATTTTCAGCATCGTTCATTAAAGCATCAAATTTATTGTTTTTCCATTTACTAAAGTTCATTGAATTAGTAGATTCTCTAGTATCTAAAGTAGCTGATGGATCTGGGATTCCAGGATTCCAACCAGTTAGACACATATCAAAGTTTTGTGATAGTAATCTAGAAACTCTTTGTTGGCTAGGTAATGCAACATTGGTCACTTTTAGTCCTGGTAATTTAATCCATTGACTTTGCATATATTCACTAACTGATTTGGCAGTATCACTATCATCAGCTGTTAATTTCAAATCTAGACTACTTTTACCGACTTCTTTTAATCCTTGTTGCCATAATTCTTTGGCTTTATTCATATCATAAGCACTAGCACTTTTAACTTGAGCAACTTTAGCAAAATCTTGGCCTTTATATGAAGCTAAACCGCTAGCAACGAAACTCTTTAGTGGTTTGGAACCATCACCTAAAACATCATTGACTAATTGATTACGATCTAGTGCATAAGAAAGTGCTTGTCTTAATTTTAGATTCTTAAAAGCTGGTACTCTTTGTTGATTTAATTCGACATAATCTGAGTTAGCAGTGTTTAACTTATGTAACTCAGGAGAATTATTGTAATTATTAACTTGTTGCTTACTATTCAAGCTTAATTGGTCTAACATGCCGGTTTGATATTCATTCATTCCAGTTTCTCCATCTTTTACAACATGAAAATCAACCTTATTTAGTTTTACGCTTTTAGAATCCCAATAATTATTATTCTTCTTTAAGCTCCAATTATCGTTAGTACCGTTCCAATTTTCAACAGTGTATGGTCCATTATAGACTTGATTAGCAGATTTAGTTCCGTAAGATTTACCATACTTTTCAACGACTTTTTGATTTTGTGGATACATAATTGAACCGGTTGTTAGATATTTGAAATAAGTTTGTGGCTTACTTAAGTTAACAACAAAAGTGTAATCATTAGGTGCAGATACTCCTAGTGAAGTCGAAGGCGCTTTACCCTTACTTACTGCATCATAATTAGCAATGTGATCTAAGATATATGAATCTTGAGAAGCAGTTTTAGGATCAGCACTTCTTTGGAATCCATAAACAAAGTCTTTGGCAGTGACTGGATCACCGTTACTCCATTTTTCATGTCTTAAATTAAAGGTATATGTTTTCCCATCTTTAGAAACATGATAATTTTTGGCAACTCCACCATCGAGTTCATTACTCTTTGGATTAACTAATAGCCCTTGATCAGCATTAGCTAAAGTTTCAGCACTGGTTGATTCAACAATAGTCGATGGATCTAAAGTTCTAATATTACCCTTCTCCATCCATTTCAATGTTTTAGTTTTGGCACCACTTGATAGATTACTTCCATTAGCTTGGTTTCCACAAGCAGCTAATCCTAAACTTGATAATGCTGTTAAAGCCATTACTGATAATACTGATTTATTCATCTTATAATCCCCCAATAATATGTAGCGATCATCCAATGAAGAAACCAGTTATCATGCTAACTTTTTCATTGGAGATCGACTTTTATAAATTTTCTGACTAGTTACGATTCGCATTTTTTAAAACCATAATGTCATGTTTCATAAAATCATCTCCTTTAAATAAAATATTTTAATGTCTAGTTATTAGTATGAACATATCTAAAGTCATAGTTTCCACCACTTGGGTAGTAGTTAACTCCTTGAACCCGGTTCTTCAAAACTTGTGGACTTACCAATTGGTATAGTGGAACAACTGCTTGATCATTTAACATAACCTTTTGTGCTTTCACCATATCATTCCAACGTTTACCATAATTATTAGCATCAGCTGTAGTAGCCTTTTGCATTAGACTGTCATATTGTGAGTTGCTCCAACCACCATGATTGTAGCCATTGTTAGTCGTCATTAAGCTCATAAAACTAACTGGATCTGGAAAATCAGCAATCCATGCACCCACAGTTACGTCAAAATCACCCTTTTCAGTTCTTGAAGTAGCAACTTTGGCGGGAACATTGACATCGTTAATTGTTAAGCCTGGTAATTTTTGTAATTCACTTTGTAGAAATTCAGTCATGGTCTTAGAATCAGAAGTATCATCAGATAAAATTGAAAGTGTTAATTTATCTTGGCCAACTTGTTTCATTCCTTTAGCAAATAATTGTTTAGCTTCTTTCAAATTATTTTGAACTGCTGATGAAACATATCCATCGTCGGTAAAGTCTTTACCTTGATATTTGGCCATATCAGATGCGACAAATCCTTTTGCAGGAACCGAACCATTTCCTAAAACATTATTAGTTAATTCGTTACGATTAATTGCCAATGATAGTGCTTTTCTAACATTCACATTTTTTAGTGCTGGAACTTTCTTTTGATTCATTTCTAAATAAAATGTTCCGGCTTCTTTTCTAGCATGATATTCAGAATTACCTTTGAAACTGGATACTTGGCTTTTTCCACTTAATTGCATTTCATCTAATTTACCACTTTGATATTGATCTAAAGCAGTTTGTGAATCTTTGGCAACACTAAAGTTCATCTTTGACAATTTAGTATTATTTTTATCCCAGTAATATGGGTTTTTAACTAATTGCCAATTATCGTTAGTACCATTCCAGCCTTTAACTTGAAATGCTCCATTGTACAATTGCTTATCACTATTAGTTGCATATCCTTGGCCATATTTGTTAACTTCAGCCTGACTTTGTGGATAGGTTGGTGGCATGGTAGCTACATATTTGAAGTAAGTTTGTGGTTTGTCTAAATTCACAACAAATTTATAATCGCCTTCAGCCTTAACTCCTAAACTGGAAACTGGCATTTTTCCTTTTGAGACTGCCCCAGCATTATGTACATTATCAAATAAGTATTGGTAAGCAGCTGCTGTCTTTGGATTAACACTTCTTTGGAATCCATAGACAAAGTCTTTAGCCGTAACTGCAGTTCCATTACTCCATTTTGAATGTCTTAAGTTAAAAGTATATGTTTTTCCATCTTTAGAAACGTGATAACTCTTGGCAACCCCAGGAACTACCTTACTATCTTTCGTCATTACTAGTAGTCCTTGATTAGAATTGTTTAAAGTAACATCACTAACTTGATCAACTAATTTTGATTGATCCAAAGTTAATAAATTCGTTGGTTCTGACATATTAACTTCATTTTTTGGTGCCGAACTATTATTTTGATTACCACAAGCAGCTAAACCTAATGCTGACATTGCAGTTAATGCTAATACTGATAATTTTGCTTTCTTCATTTTAAATCCCCCAAGTATTAGGACTTTTCCGATGAAGAAGCTTTTTATCTTAGTTCAATCTTCACCGGAAGCCTAATTTTATAAATTTCATAACTATTTACGATTCGCATTTTTAAAAATCATAATATTGTGTTTCATAAAATCATCTCCCTAAAATTTATGTATAAAAAAAGCGCCCCATATTTCGCATACACGAAATAAAGGGCGCTTGCGCGCGGTACCACCTTTTGTTATACCGTTTTTAAATTCATTTATAATATGGCAAAACGATATCACTCAAACAAACCTGTTGATTTGCAGATTCAATAATGGGAATTCCCAGCCCAGACTACTTAATTTGCCTGGCAGCTAATAGATGATTTTCATCCTTACACTCCTTAATTCCTTGCACCAAACGGAATCTCTCTAGAAATTCATGTAAAAATTACTCTTTCTATTTCAACGCTTTTATATATATTTATTTGCCAACAATTAGAATTCTAATCCTTTTATCATTTTTGTCAAACATATTTCAGAAAATTAAATTAATGATTGGATAAGTAATTCATTTAAAAAGCTTTAATGTTAGTAATTTAGAGTATCTAAAATTTTTTTCAAATTTAATTTGTTTAGATATTAAAATACTAATTTTGCATTTAATTACACATATGTGAGATAATACTATTTAAATTATTTTCATAGATAATAATTTTTATGACATTTCAGAATAAAACTAAAAGCATAACATTAATATATTTATGTTATATAATATATAAAATGATTGCTATTTGATTTAGGAGAGGATTTTAAAAAGATGTCAGATATAAAATTAAGACCTATTTTAAATGAATGGGCACAAGATTATAGTGATGAAATTGTAGATTTAGATGATGTTAGAAAACAATTATCTACTGAACAATTTGATGACTTCATGAAACAAGTAAAAGGCCTTGATTTATTAACTAATACTGAGGCATATAAGATTATTTATGATGCTGCTAAGAATGATCTTGAACTAAATCACATTGATGATTTAGAAAATCGTACAACTCAATTAAGAAGATTAATTGAATTATGTGGAGAATACCAAGAAACACCTAAGTTTGTGTTATTTGCTAACATGTTTACACGTGCTGGTGTATCAACTGATGATACTTTTGCTCGTTTAACATATACAGAATTAGCATTACAAGATTTTGAATAAATAAAAAAGAGCATCCATTAATTTGGATGCTCTTTATTTTGTTAAATAAAAGGACGACCACCAGCTGTAATTAGACCAATTATAAATAATAAAATTAATGCAATGAATAAGCTAATTACCATCCATTTAGTCAAACGGCCCTTTGTTTTTTCAGCAAAAGTCATTTCTAGCATTCCAATGAACAATAATGCTGCCAAAACTTTCAAAATAGCCAATAATGGGTCACGACTATATGCTTTAAAAAATAAAACTATCCCCGTAATTAAAAACACAAGATAGGTTACTCGACTAATCATCATGTAAATTTTGAAGTTATTTTGTTTGAATACAGATAACGAGATTAATATAACCAAAATAATTGCAAATACTAAATGAATCCATAAATACATATTAAACATTTCTCCTCTTAAATAAAGAATTATAAGTCTATAATTATATTGTACATCAATTTTAAAAATCAAAAAGTAATCGATAACTGCTTTATTGAATTATTTTTGATATATTAATTATTTAGAAGGAAGGTGATATTATTAATTACGATGAATTTACCGCAAAAAGACTTGTAAGGCCTTATGTTCGCCAATATTTAAAAGGATTAAACACAGGTAACGTAAGCCAATTAGAGTTAATTAATTTTCAAGATTACTTATTTAAAATGTATAAAAATGGTAATTTAAATGAAAGTCAGGCTTTATATGTGGCTGAAGATTATTTACCACATGAGCTTTATGAAGAAACCAAACATAAAATCCAAGATTATGGATATAAACAAAGGCGTCGTGAAGATATTGATAACTATCTTCGATTATGGTTTATCTTATCCACTGGAATTGTTTTATTTGGAATTATTTTTGGGATAGCATCTTTTGCCACATATGAAAATTTTACAGATCGAAAAGTTATTTTATTCTTTTTAATATCATCTAATTTACCAATTGCAATCTTTTTATTAAATAATATTATTAATAAAACTTTATACCGATTAAGTTATTCTAAAACACTAACCACATTTATTATTCCAATCATTTTTGGAATTGCAACAATGAGCTATCGAAAATATTTTCCGCAATTAAGCTTTCATAAATATCGTGAAAATGATGTCATTATTTTGATATCAGTTACGATGACCTTTTTATTGGCAGTTATTTTTTTAAATGTTCTATCATTTATTAGTAAGAAACTTAAAAATTATTATGCCAAAAGAGGACAAGATGACTAAAAAAGACTAGATTCTAATAATCCAGTCTTTTTTATTTATATCATTTTACTTAAAAATCTTTTTGCATTATCAGTTTTTGGATGTTCAAAAAATCCTTCAGGTGTTTGTTGTTCTTGAATTTTACCGTCATCCATAAACCAAATTTGATTTGATACATTTTTCGCAAATTCCATTTCGTGGGTAACAATAATCATTGTCATGTCTTGTTGCGCAAGTTCTTTCATTACATTCAGAACTTCTCCAACTTTTTCAGGATCTAATGCTGAAGTCGGTTCATCGAAAAGAATTACTTCAGGATCCATAGCCAATGCCCTAACAATTGCCACCCGTTGAGATTGGCCACCAGATAAACTAGCTGGATAAGCAGCCGCTTTATTATCTAAACCGACTGTTTTAAGTAGGTCATGCGCTTTATTTTCAGCCGCTTCTTTGGTCATTCCTTTAACTTTAATTGGTGCTAAAGTAATATTATCCAAAATCGTTTTATTTTCGAATAAGTTGAATCCTTGAAATACCATTCCAATTTTAGTTCTTAACTTAGTTAATTCTTTAGGTGAGCTCGTTACTAAGTCCTCCCCATTCAAAATAATTTTTCCAGAAGTTGGTTCCCCCAACATATTAATACAACGCAGGAAAGTACTCTTACCAGCACCAGAAGGCCCTAACAATGAAATTACATCACCCTTATGAACTTCAGCATCTAAATTACTAAAAATGACATTATCTTTAAATTTTTTGGTTAAATTTTCAATTTTAATCATTGGTTCCATGGCTAAACTTCCCTTCAAAGTATTTCATAATTCTAGAAATGGTAAATGTAATAACAAAGTAGATTACCATAATAATTGCGATGGGAGCGACTCCTTTATAACTATCTGCTTGAACGGCTCTCATTTGATACATCAATTCACCAACGCCAATTACTGATGCTAATGAACTATCTTTAATCAAAGTCACTAACTCGTTACCAAGTGCTGGCCAAATATTTTTAAAAGCTTGTGGTAAGACGATGTATCTCATTGACTGTTTACTAGATAATCCTAAGGATAACGCTGCTTCATTTTGACCAGTTGAAATTGAGGTAATTCCACCTCTAATAATTTCTGCGACATAGGCTCCAGAGTTAATTGAAATTGCAATAATTCCAGCAGTCAAAGCTGGGACATTCACAATTGCGCCTAAACCAAAGTAAACGAACATGATTTGAACTAGCTGAGGAGTCCCTCTGATAAATTCAATATAACAAACAGCAATTGCATGTAGTAACCAATTATTGCTTAATCTCATTAGTGCAAAAATAACACCTAGAATAATACCAAAGATAACTGCAATTACTGAGATTAAAATTGTATTTTTAATTCCTTCAATAAAGAAATCTTTGTATTGCCACATCGAGTTAGCCGTTGATTGATTTTTATTATCAGGCATTTTATTAATTGCTGCCGGTATAAAATTTTTAGTATATTGATTATTTTTTTGTAAGTTACTAATAGTTTTATTGGCCGAATTAACTAATGAATCCGCACCTTTAGCAAAAGCAATGTTATTATCAGAATCACCTGAATGTAATCCGGATGAAATAGTCATAATTCCACTATTGTGATTAGCATAGGCTTGGGCAACTGATTGATCCATCGCAACAGCTGCAATTTTATTTGTCTTTAAAGCCATGATTAAATCATTAGCATTTTCCATTCCCTTAGTTGTAACATCAGGTAGTTTTTTCATCGAATCATATTGAACCGAACCAACTTGTGCACCTACTGATTTATTTTTTAAATCATGATAACTTTTAATTTTATTTTTATCATTTTTATTAATAATTAGTCCGGTTCCTGATCTATAGTAGCTATTGGAAAAGCTAACACTTTTGGCTCTTTGTGGAGTTTTATTTAGTCCAGCAATTACCATATCTACTTTATTAGTTTGTAAACCGACCAATAACGAATCAAATCCCATAGATTTAACTTGTAATTTCACGCCCATGTTTTTAGCAATTTGCTGTCCCAATTGGATATCAGCACCTTCTATTTTATTTTGACCATTTTGGTTAGCCAAAAATTCATATGGCGGATAATCTGGAGAAGTCCCCATGACCAATGCACCCTTCTTCTTAATATTTGCTAAATAGTTATCATTAGTGCTAGCAGCATGCACATTTTCAGTACCTAAAATACCTAATATTCCAACAAAAAAAATAAATATAATTGCAATAAATTTAAAATGTTTCATGTGAAACAATCCTTTCTTAATAAAATAAAAAACGCCCACTTGGATATAATCCAAGAGGACGTCTAAACGCGGTGCCACCTCAATTTTTAGTATTTTCACAAATACTAACTTAAGAAGTTATAAAAACTTCAAGCGTTAACGCAGCTAACGTAATTTTTACTTAGTTCAAAATTCAGCTTACAGATACGATTTAATTATCATTATCTTTAGCTCTCATCACTGCTAAATTTTCTGTAAATAATTGGATAAATAAAATTTCTGTCGATGCTTTTATATATTTAATTGGATAAAAAAGTCCTCTTGGAATAAATCCAAGAGGACGAATAAATCGTGGTGCCACCTCAATTTCTAGTATTTTCACAAATACTAGCTCAAGAAGTTATAAAACTTCAGCTGTTAACGCAGGCTAACGATTTTTTCTACTCATTTCGAAAAATGACTCTCAGGTACGATTTAATAATGATATTACTTAGTCTCACTACCCTAAGCTTTCTGTAGAATATCGATTAATTAAAATTCCTGTTCAACGTCTTGTTTAATTGTTGAATATCATATAATGATATTCTGAGAAATGCAAGTATTTTTTAATTTAATTTTAATTTATATCTTTAAGTTATGACTTTTGGTGATATAATTTAATTGTAATACATATTTCGGAGGATAATTATATGAATTTTAAAAAAGCCATCACAATGACTGCTTGTGCTGCAATGATTGGCACTAGCTTTTCATTAGTTAGTTCACTAAATGAAAATGGAGCAATGAATGCACATGCATATTCAATGAAACTAAGTAATAAACAGTTTAACTCTGATATGAATGCTGCAACAAAAGCCGCATCTCATCTTGGAAGTACTTATAATTTTGATAATAGCAATGTAGAAGCAATGAAAAATTCTGGAATGCTTGCATACACTAATTATTATAATAGTTTTCCAGCATTACTAAATAGTGCATACGGAAACGCTAGTTTAAGTGGACTTAACGCCGTCAAAGATTTATATCATCACTTCTATAATCGTTTTGATACTAAGACAAAAATGGAACTATCATCATATTACCATGCTGCAACACCCAATAATTTTTCTGATTTAGCTTCTAGTTTAAGTAATGACATTAAAAACTGGGCCGCTAATTACGATGGAGTTGCCGCACCAGTGAAAAACAACAATAATAAAACTTCAAATCATAAGACTACCAATAATAAAAAACATTCTCACAAAAATAGTCATGCTAAAAAACATCATTCAAAAAAAGATAAAAAATAACAAAAAATAAGCTGCCAAATGGCAACTTATTTTTTATACAAATTTATTCTAATGAATCCCAAGGTTTCAATTCAATTGGAGCTTGGTTCAACATTGCTTTTTGTTTTTCTGATAGATATTTCTTGTTTACAACAATTTCATATACATAGTCATTCATCCAGCTATCGTCCATGGTGTAATAACCATCAAAACCGTTTTTGGCCCCCCATGAGTTTTCCATCTTCCAACGACGTGGCTTATCATCAACTAAATCCACACCAGTTAGAGCAGTTGCATGTGAAACTTCGGCATCATGATATTCAAAACGATCTTTCTTATTCATTGATAAGTCAATGTTAAATAAATCAGCATAACGATATAAATTAGAATCTAAATAACCCGCTTTACGTTCGGATTGTTGAGCAATATCATTTGAAATCCAAACAGCTTGGCCATCTTTCAATTGCGAAATTGATGCTTGTTTCAAGTCATCCATTGGTAAGTTTAAGAATTCAATATTACGACCGCCAACCACGTTATCTTGAGCACTCATACTATATACTTTTTCATAATCTTTATCAGGTGAATTACTTAAAACAACATAATCATCTAGATCAACATCTGAGAAGTATTTATCAAAGAATGCTTTGGGTGTTAAATCACGATCAATATGGTATTTTTTCTTATCATCACGGTATTCAAAATCAAATGTTTCACGTGGAACACCTAATGAATAAGCAGTAATTCGATAAACTTCAGATAACATTTGGTTACGTGCTTCTTTAATATCTTCATCACTAACGCCGTCATTAATCATATTTCTTAGTTTCATTGCATCTTGGCGTAACTTGTAATTTAAAACAGTATTTAAATCATTTGTATTTTCTGAAACTGCAGATTCTGGAAATTCGCTCTTAGGCATCACACCATATTTTTGAACTAGTGATACTGCCATGGCCCATTGACCACCATCAGTACCAGGACCGGCTAAATAAAATTCAACCGTTCGGTCATCTACTGGTTTCCCTGCCGTAGCAATAATGTTGTCATAAAAGATATTGGCACGTTCAATTTTATCCCAGAAAAATAAATAATTTTGGGACATTTCAAAATCTTTAACACCATACTTTTTACCAAATTCATGTTTTAAAGTATTTAATAAAGCAAACATCCAGCAACGACCAGATTGTTTTTGATTAGAAACCTTACCCGTTTCAACTTCAACTGAAAAAACGGGATTCATTCTAATTTTGCTGTCGGCATCGCGAGCAACATTATTGATCCCATTTTGTGTAACAGCTCGTTCTAACATTTCGTTTTCTGGATTACTTTGATAATCTTTTCTTAAACTGTTTAAATAATCCATACTTAATTTTGAATCATTCATTAATTACACGCTCCTATCATTATTCCCAAGGTTTTAGTACAACTGGTTCTTGGTCTAGTAATTGACGTTGTTCATCAGTTAAGTACTTCTTATTAACAATTACTTCGTCGACGTAAGCATCCATCCAATTATCTGCCATCACAAAGTAACCTTTTTCACCAACTTTTTCACCCCATGAATTTTCAACTTTCCATTGAGTGGGTTTTCCATCGACTAAATCTACACCCGTTAAGGTCATAGCATGATTTGAAAGACTATCTAGATGAGCATATTTTTGCCCCTTTGTCATATCCATATCAATATCAAATAGTTGATCATAGTGATATAAGTTAGCATCTAAAATACCAGCTTTACGATCTGATTGAGCAGTTACATCATTAGCAAACCAAATTGTTTCGCCATCTTTTAATTGGGAAATTGCAGTTTCTTTCAAAACATCCATTGGCATGTTTAAAAATCCAACATGTTTACCACCAACTACGTTGTCAGAAGCTGGATTAATATAATTTTTATTAAATTCCTTGTTAGGTGCGTTTTCAATAACTACATAATCATCTAAGTTAACTTCAAAGTATTTATCAAAAAATTCTTTAGGTGTAATCCCTTTATCAATATGGTATTTTTTATTGTCATCACGGTATTCAAAGTCAAATGTTTCATGTGGAACACCACATGCATAACCAGCAATTCTAAAGATTTCTTTCAACATTTCATCACGTTTATTAGCGATATCTTCATCAGAAGCACCTGAATTAACCATGTCACGTAAAATTTTCCCGTCACGACGCATTGTTAAATTAAGTACATCATTCAAGTTAGAAGTATCATTAGTAACTTTGCTTTCTGGAAAAGCAGAAGTAGGCATCACACCATACTTTTGAACCAAAGCAACTGCCATGGCCCATTCACCACCGTCACTACCTGGTCCATCCAAATAAGTGCGAACTTCACGGTCATCAACAGGCTTACTTGCAGTCGCAATCATGTTATCAAAAAAGATATTAGCACGTTCAACTTTATCCCAAAAGAATAAATAACTTTGTGATAATTCAAAATCTTTTACATCATATCTTTTAGCGAAATCATGTTTTAAATTATTTAATAAAGCAAATAACCAGCAACGTCCGGAATGTTTTTGATCAGAAACTTTACCAGTATTCACTTCAACTGAGAATGTCCGATTTAACTTTCCTTTAACAGTATTATCTTTCGCAGTATTATTAATTCCATTTTGCATGATTGATCTTTGGATTACTTTTGCGCGAGGATATTTAGCATATTGTTCTCGCATTGCATCAAAATCTTGTTTAGTTAGTTTTGAATCAGCCATAAATAGACCTCCAATTATTTTCTTTAATTTATAGGTTATCACACGAAAAAATTTTTGAAACTAATCTGCACTCCAACCAATTTTAGCATCAAATGCAATTTTACCAGCTTCTTCATCTTGCATAGCCTGTTCCATAATATCAAACGCCTGATGAAGTTCTTCTTTCGTAATGACCAAAGGTGGTTGAAAGCGTAAAATATTTCCCCTGACGGTAATCATAACAACACCTAGTTCGAACATTCTATAAATGAGTTTTGTTGCGATATCTGTATCAGCTTTTTGGTTTTTGGGATTAACAATATCAATCCCACCATCTAAACCATACATCCTCACGTCACCGACAAAATCAAATTTAGCATGCATTTCATCAAAAAATTTCTTAGCTTCTAGCCCTAAATCATGACTACGTTGTAATAAATGTTCATCTTCAATCACATCGAGAGTAGCTAAAGAAGCTGCCGTTGTGACAGGGTTCCCAGCTGTTGTATAAACATTAGCTGGAGCAGATAGTGAATCCATAATTTCTTTTTTACCAATAACTGCACTCAAAGGTAACCCTGAAGCCAATGATTTCCCAACTGACATTAAATCAGGTTCAAGTCCTGGAAAGTTTTGAATTGACCACCATTTACCGGTCCGGCCCATCCCTTGATTTACTTCATCCACGGCAAACAAAATGCCATGTTCATGCGCAAATTGATAAACCTTTTCTAAGTACTTGGTGGGTGCTTTAACAATCCCACCATCACCTTGAATTGGCTCAACCAAAATGACAGCAACTTCATCAGCCGGAACATAGGTTTCAAAAGGTAATTTAAATTCATCAAACATCCGATCGATGAATTCATCTTCATTTTCATAATTACGACGATACCATGGACTTGGAAATGGTACTTTGTAAAAGCCATCCATTAGTGGTCCCATTTTACGACTCATATTCAAACTCACAGCAGAAGCACTCATTGATCCATAAGTGGAACCATGATATGCTCCGGTAAAACTAACGACATTCGAACGACCTGTATAACCGCGAGCAAATTTAATTAAAGCATCATTAGCATCTGAACCAGAATTACCCCAAGCCAGTTTAACTGGTCCTTCAATTGGTGATAAATCAGTTAATCTTTTTGATAATTTAGCAGCTGGAACATTAGCAAAATAAGCCGGTGTATATTGCAGTAATTTTTGAGCTTGCTTAGTAATTGCATCAACAATATGTGGATGTGAATGTCCAGTATTAGTTGCGGAGGCGCTTGCTAATAAATCTATGTATTTTTTCCCATCAACATCAGTCAAGATGGCACCTTTTCCTGATTCAATTACCAAATCAAAATATTTAATTCTTGCTGCATTTGATAATGATTGGCTTTCATCTTTTAGAATTTTTTTATTATCTGACAAATTATAACACCTCATTTAATTCTAATTATTTTCTAATTTTTATTGTTTTAAATTATATGAGTTGTTAAATTGGTTGTCAACATGTGGAAAACTTTGTTTCATTAAGTTTAGATTAAATTTATAAAAAGGAATTGATATTTTTAAGATTACTGGTAAATTATAGTTAGTTATGTTTTATAGATTTTTTTGGGGGAATACTTTTAAAATGAAGAGACTATTATTTGTCTTATCCTTATTTTCTATCGTAGCTGTTGGAATGATTATGAATGAATCATCGGCATCAGCTAATAATATGTATACTAACCGTAATGACTATACGAATGTCTATAAGTTTGTTTTTAACAATCGTGGCAATCGTATGATTCATTTTCACAATTATAAGCGACTAGGTAAATTTTCATTGGGTCGTCATATTAGATTTAATGGTAATCATTATTGCTATATACAAAAAGTTGATGGCTATGTTCCTACTAATCAACTAAAAAAAGTGTATGAAGCTCGCAATAAAAATATTATAATAAAAAACCACTTTGCTTAGTTGCAAAGTGGTTTTTATCATTACTTAGATAAATCATTAATGTTGTGACGAGAAGTTGAGTTAGTCGACCATGGAAATGTATGGGCAACTCCAAGAATTTTATCTTGATCAACAAATCCCCAATAACGACTATCATTAGAAATTGCTCGATTATCACCCATCACAAAATATTTTCCCTTAGGAACAACTGTAGCAGTCTTATTATAAGTCCACTTAGTTTTAGCTAGTTTAGAAATATCCCAGTTTTTAAGATTTTCCCCATTATAATTATATTCAGAACCTTGTTGTTGCTGTTCTTTACTGATGTAATCCTGTTTAACAGGTTTGTCATTAATATACAATTGGTCATCTTTAAATGCTACCTTATCCCCAGGCATTCCAACAACTCTTTTAACATAGTTAATGTCTTGCGTAGCAGTTGGATCTTCACCATGTGCATTAAAAATAATTACACTATTACGTTTAACTTGTGCTTGGCGGAAAACCATAATTTTTTCTTTATTTTCTAGGTTTGGATACATTGAATCACCATCTACATTAGCGGTAGTAACAAAATGATTCAGAATGAAAAATAATATTACCCCAATCACTACATAGATTAAAATACTAAAAGTTTCTTTTACAAATCTATTCATAATTAATACTCCTCATAATTATAATAACATTGTATCACTATTTTAAGTGTTTAAATATTATATATATTTACAAAAAAAGTCATAAATAAAAACACGTTGAATTATTTCAACGTGTTTTTTACTATTCGGCTAAGTCATTAATATTATGGCTAGCTGTTGAATTAGTTGTAAATGGGAATGTATGAACTACACCCAATATCTTATCTTGTTTAACAAAGCCCCAATAACGACTGTCATTAGAAATTGCTCGATTATCACCCATCACAAAATATTCGCCTTTAGGAACAACTGTGGCCGTCTTATTATAAACCCATCTAGTTTTAGATAATGTTGGAATATCCCAATCTTTTAAAACATCACTACCTAGTTTATATTCAGAACCTTGTTGCTGCTGTTGTTTATTAATATAATTTTGTTTAATAGCTTTGTCATTAACGTATAATTGATGATCCTTAAACACAATTTTATCACCAGGCATCCCTATTACTCGCTTAACATAGTCAGTTTTAACGGTTCTAGAAGGATCTTCACCATGTGCATCAAAAACAATAACGCTATTTTTTCTAATTTTTGATTGCTTAGTAACATAAACTCTTTCTTTATTGTGCAAATTAGGATCCATTGAATCACCATCAATGGTAACCATTGCAAAGAAATGTTGAATAACGAAATATATTACTGCAATAATTAAGATATAAATTACAGTACTAAATATCTCTTTTACATATTTATTTTGCATTTTTTAGGTCTCCTTTTTAGTATATAAATATTGTATCATTTATTTAAAATATTATTTGACTTAAACCTAACTTTAAGGTCTATTATAAACCTTGTTTAAATTAAGGAGGAGTTATTTATGACTAATATTAAGAACGTAAAACTAAATAACGATATTTTAATGCCACAAGAAGGTTTTGGTGTTTTCCAAATTCCTGATTACAATGAATGTAAACAAGCCGTCAAAGATGCACTAAGCGTTGGATATCGTGCTTTAGATACTGCCCAAGCCTATCAAAATGAAGCAGCAGTTGGCGATGCCATCGAAGAAAGCGACGTTGATCGAAAAGATATCTTTTTAACTACTAAGGTTTGGATTAGTAATTTTGGCTATCAAAATGCTTTAAATTCAATTAAAGATTCAATGAAAAAATTAAAGACAGATTATTTAGATTTGGTCATTTTACACCAACCATTAAGTGACTATTATGGAGCTTATCGAGCATTAGAAAAACTATACAAAGATGGTAAGATTAGAGCTATTGGTGTATCTAATTTCGATGCATCAAGATATATTGATTTAGTTTCGAATGTTGAAATAAAACCTGCAATCAACCAAATTGAAACACATGTTTTTAATCAACAAAAATTGACAAGAAAATATATGGAAGAACAAGGCACCCAAATTGAATCTTGGGGACCATTAGCAGAAGGTAAGAATAATTTATTCAATAATGAGACTTTGACTAAAATTGGTGAAAATCATGATAAATCAGCTGCTCAAGTT
Source organism: Apilactobacillus apisilvae (assembly GCF_023380225.1). Taxonomy (NCBI): domain Bacteria; kingdom Bacillati; phylum Bacillota; class Bacilli; order Lactobacillales; family Lactobacillaceae; genus Apilactobacillus; species Apilactobacillus apisilvae. The sequence goes on along the minus strand of NZ_CP093362.1, from coordinate 1,103,985 downwards.
GCATTAAGATTCTTAGTACAAAGCGGTGTGGTTATCATTCCAAAATCAGTCCACATCGAAAGAATGAAACAAAATCTAGAAATTTGGAATTTCGAATTAAATAATGATGAAATTAAAGCAATTGAAGAATTAGATTTAAACACGAGTTTATTTGTTAATTATTCAGATCCCGAATTTATTAAGTCATTGAACTCATTTGATGTATAAATAAAAGCATTGATATTAAATATCAATGCTTTTTTATCATTATAATTCACGAATAACTTTTCCAGGAACTCCAGCAATTAAACTATTGTCTGGAACATCCTTACTAACCACTGCACCAGCAGCAATCACAACATTGTTACCAATCGTAATGCCTGGGGTAATGGTAACGTGACCACCAATCCAAACATCATTACCAATTGTCACGGGAAAAGCTTTTGCTAAGTGTTTTCTTCTACCCTCTGGATCCATTGGATGATTAACAGTATAAATATCAACGTTAGAACCAATCATAACGTGGTTTCCAATTGTAACTTTACCCATACCTAAAACTGTTAAATTATAATTACTGGCAAAATCATTCCCCAAGCGAATGTTCTTACCATAATCAAAATGAATCGGTGCTTGAATTCCAAATCCATCGCCACAAGATCCAATAATAGATTTTATTTTAGCAGTTCTAATTTCATCGTCGGTAGGTGCTAAAGCATTAAATTCCTCACAAGCTCTTGCCGCATGTAACTTACGACTAACAATTTCACTATCAGAATAGCAATACCATTCACCGTTATCTGCTTTTTCGATTTCTTTCATTGATAATTCCTCTTTTCGACACTTTATTTTCAATTATAACTAAATTGATAAAAGTTTTTTACTAAAAAGAGCTAAGCATTAAATTATGCTTAGCTCTTTTTATAATTATTTATTTATTTTAGCAATGTGACCTTGTTGAATGTAAACACCCAAAATGGCAACATCTGAAGGATTTACTCCTGAAATTCTAGAAGCTTGGGCTACAGTTTGTGGTCTAATCTTTTCTAATTTTTGACGGGCTTCGGTTGCTAAACTATCAATTGCTTCGTAATCAATATTTTCTGGAATTTTTTTAGCTTCCATTTTTTTCATTCGAGCAACGTTTTGTTCAGCCTTTTTAATGTAGCCGGCATACTTAGTTCTAATTTCAACTTGTTCAATTACACGACGACCTAATGGTTGAGGTGCTGGTTCAATAAATTTCAATAGAACATTATAAGTAACATATGGGCGACGTAAGAATACTGATGCCAAAATCCCATCCTTCAATGGTTTGTCACCATATTCAGCAACAAAGTTGTTAACTTCATCGCTAGGTTTAATTCTAATCTTATCTAAGCGTGACAATTCATCCATAACTGCTTTTTTCTTGTCTAAAAATTTATTGTATCTTTCATCTGAGATAAGTCCTAAATCATGACCTTTTTCAGTTAGACGAAAATCAGCATTATCATTTCTCAATAGCAAACGATATTCAGCACGACTTGTTAATAAACGATAAGGTTCATTGGTTCCCTTAGTTACTAAGTCATCAACTAATACTCCAATATAAGCTTCATCACGTTTCAAAGTAAATTGATCTTTACCTTGAGCTCGTAGTGCAGCATTGATTCCAGCATATAAGCCCTGTCCAGCTGCTTCTTCATAACCAGAAGTCCCATTAGTTTGACCAGCAGTATACAAGTTTTTAACAATCTTAGTTTCAAATGTTGGTTTTAGTTGATAAGGAGCTACCACATCATATTCAATTGCATAGCCGGGACGCATCATTTCAGCATGTTTTAAACCAGCAACTGAATGTAGCATCTTTTGTTGCACTTCTTCAGGAAGTGAAGTGGATAAGCTATCACAATAGTACTCATTAGTATCGCGACCTTCAGGTTCCAAGAAAACTTGATGGCGATTTTTATCAGCAAAACGAACAATTTTGTCTTCAATTGATGGACAATATCTAGGGCCAACTCCTTCAATTACACCAGTGAACATTGGTGCACGATCAAGGTTATCGCGAATAATTTGGTGAGTTGTTTCGTTAGTATAAGTTAACCAACAAGATAATTGATCTTTTACTGGAATGTAATCTTCATCAGGCGTTTCATAACTAAAATGATTTACTTCTGGATCACCAGGTTGTTCTTCAGTTTCATCAAAATCAATTGTACGACCATTAACACGTGGGGGAGTACCTGTCTTAAAACGTTTTAAATCAAAACCTAAATCTTCTAAGTTTTTAGATAATTTTAAAGCTGGTTGTGAGTTATTAGGACCTGATGAATATCTTAATTCACCAATAATAATACGGCCGCGGGCAGCGGTACCAGCACAAACAACCACCGTTTTGGCATGATATTTGGCACCAGTATAGGTAACAACACCCTTACATACACCATCTTCAACAATTAAAGAATCAACAATTCCTTGACGTAAAGTTAGGTTAGGTTCTTCTTCAATTGTTTTTTTCATTGCACGATGGTAGGCGTGCTTGTCAGCTTGTGCACGTAAGGCACGGACAGCAGGACCTTTACCAGTATTTAACATTCTCATTTGAATGTATGTTTTATCGATGTTGTGCCCCATTTCACCACCAAGAGCATCAATTTCACGGACAACCGTTCCCTTAGCCGGGCCTCCTAGTGATGGATTACAAGGCATGAAAGCAACCATATCAACATTAATTGTGATTAACATCGTTTTATTACCCATTCTGGCAGCAGCTAAAGCAGCTTCACTACCAGCATGACCAGCACCAACAACAATTACATCGTAGTTACCAGCATCGTATTGGATGTTTTCTTCGCTTACGATTTCACTCATTAATTTTTCCTCCATAAACGTAAATGTTTCACATGAAACATTCGATTTTATTTACCTAAACAGAATTGGCTGAATAATTGATCTAATAGTTCACCATTATAGCTATCACCAGTAATTTCACCTAGTGATTCCCAACAATCTCGCATATCCATTTGAACTAAATCAACTGGCATCCCATCATCCAAGCCATTAATAACATTATTTAATGATTCTTTAGATTTATGCAATAAACTAACATGACGAGCGTTTGTGACCATCACATCAGCCTGTGAGCTTTGAATTCCTTCATTAAAGAATAAATGGGCAATCATTTCTTCCAATGGTTCAGTCCCGTCATCTTTAATTGCTGATGTTGTAATAATATTTTCTTTTCCAATCAATTGATTCAATACATCTGTATCAATTTTTTGTGGTAAATCAGTCTTATTTAAAATAACAATTCTTTTTGCATCATTGGTTAATTCAATTAATTGCTTATCTTCATCTGATAACTCTTCAGAAGAATTTAAAACTAGTAGAACCAAATCAGAACTTTGAATCGCTTTTCTAGAACGTTCAACCCCAATTTTTTCTACTTTATCTTCAGTTTTTCTAATTCCGGCAGTGTCCACTAATTTCAAAGGAACGCCACGAACATTAACATATTCTTCCAAAACATCACGAGTAGTTCCTGGTACGTCCGTGACAATCGCTTTATCTTGATGTAATAAATGATTTAAAATACTAGACTTACCAACATTAGGGCGCCCTACAATTGAAGTAGCTAAACCATCGCGTAATACTTGCCCTTGTTTGGATGTTTCTAGTAATTTATTCACTTTTTCTTTAATATCTTTGGCGTTTTTCATTAATAGATTCGAAGTAACAACTTCAGCATCATCATATTCTGGATAATCAATGTTAACCTCAACATTAGCTAAAACATCCAAAATTTGTTGTCTTAGTGATCTAATTAGTCTTGATAAATTACCATCTAATTGACCTTCAGCTGCTTTCATTGAACGATTGGTTTTTGCATCAATAATATCCATAACTGCTTCAGATTGTGATAAATCAATTCGTCCATTTAAGAAGGCACGTTTAGTAAATTCACCAGGTTCAGCCATTCGGGCACCATAGCTTAATACTAATTGTAGGATTGTATTAGTAGCAACAATTCCACCATGACAATTAATTTCAATAACATCTTCACAAGTGTAAGTTTTTGGAGCTAACATAACCGAAACCATTACCTCATCGATATCTTCTTTGGTTTCTGGATCAAAAATATGTCCATAATTAATAGTATGAGAAGCAACGCTATTCAAATCTTTTCCACGATAAAGTTTAGAAATTACTTTCAAAGCTTCTTCTCCACTAATTCTGATGATTGAAATACCACCTTCACCAGGTGGAGTTGAAATTGCAGCAATTGTATCAAAGTCGGTTGTTGTTGCCATGTTATTCTTCCTTTCTACTAAATCCAGCGTAGTTATGAGCACAAAAAAAGTGCCCACTCCACGCCATAATAAATAAGCATGGATAAAGCACTTTGACTACTTCATCTAAGTCTAAATGTAACTATTATCTATAATAATAAGAATTTTAGTATTATTTGTCAATTTTTTGGATTAAATAATTTGTGGTTCAATTACCACAGAGCGATATGGCTCACGTCCAGAGGAAATTGTTTCCACATGTGGACTATTTTCTAACTCGCTGTGAATAACTTTTCTTTCAAATGATGGCATTGGATCTAAATATACCGGCTGACCACTAGCAACCGCTTCACGTGCAGTCTTTTCAGCTAATTTTTTCAAAGTCTCAACGCGACGATGACGATAATCAGCAGTATCTAACTGAATCGATAGGCGACTAAAGCCCAAGTGATTTAAGTAAATTTGTGATAAATCTTGTAAAGCATTAATGGTTAAACCGTGTTTCCCAATTAAGATACCTTCTTGATTAGTTACAAAATTTATTTCTGCAAATTTACGATTAACTAACTTAGGTTCTAATTCAGCTTGAATTCCTAGTTCCTTAACAATCGGTTCTAGGTAGCTAACCAAATCTTTCAGTGCTTCTTCATTAATGTCTTTTCTATTTTTAGGTCTTTTAACTATTTTATTTTCTTTTGGTTTATCTTCTGTTTTATTATCAACAGGTTTATTTTGGGTAATTTCATCAATTTCAACAATTGCATTTTTACGTCCAATTCCAAAAAACCCCTTGCGGCTTTTTTGAACGATATTTATTTGGGCGTTATTTTTTTTAAGGTTTAATTTTGATAGTCCTTGTTCAATCGCATCATCGACTGTTTTCGCAGTAAATGTTGACATTATGTTGCTCCCTTTATTTTTAATCATATTGTTATATACTATCATAATTTTTAGTTGTAAAGATACCTGTATTTGATATATATGTAATTTATTTATAAATAAAAAGGACTGACAATTTTGTCAGTCCTTTTAAGTTCTATTTACGACGAGAACGTTTAGCTTTTCTAATTGCTTTATTAATCGCATTTTTATGCTGTCTTTCAGCAGATTGTTTTTCTTCACGTTCTCTTTGCATCTTCCAAGGATTTTGTAGCACTAAAGTTTGTCCGGCTTGGAATAAATTAGTTACTACCCAATAAATGGAAATAGCGGCTGGAATGTTTAATGCCATGAAGAAAATAATTAATGGCATTCCATAAGTCATTGACTTAGTCATTCCATTTTGTTCAGGTTGTGATTTAGTTGCTAACCATGAACTAATAAAAGTAAATAGGGCCGCTAAAATCGGCATAATAAAGTAAGGATCTTTATGTCCTAATTGCAACCATAAGAAATGGCCGGACTTCAAAATATCAGTACGCCAAATTCCTTGGTATAAGGCCCATAAAATTGGTAATTGAACAATTAAAGGCAAACACCCAGCAACTGGATTCACACCTGCTTCTGAATATAATTTTTGTTGTTCAGTACGCAATTTTTGCATTGTTTCAGTATCCTTAGATGAATACTTCTTTTGTAATTTCTTTAACTCAGGTTGTATTTCTTGAGTTTTCTTCATACTCCTAGTTTGATAAACCATCAAAGGTAGGATAATGATTCTTACGATAATGGTAAAAATGATAATTCCCATTCCATAATTATTACCAAAGAATTTTGACAACCAAATAATTGCTCTAGAGAAGTTAAGAACAATTACTCCATCCCATAATCCAGTACTGTGGGAAGTAATAGGTTTATTACTACATGCACTTAAAAAGAATACTAGACCTAATATGGAAGCTAATGAAAAATATTTTTTGAACTTTTTCATTTAATTTTCTCCCTCATCAAGTAAATTTGCTAACTTCAAAACATGAACCAGGTTCTTCTTAACTTCTTCCATTGAAAGTCCATCAGCACGTGGACGAGCAATCACTAAGAAATCAACATCTTGTTTTAAATCAGGCTTTAACTCTAGCAAAGTTTGTCTAATTCTTCTTTTTACCCAGTTTCTGTGTACAGCGTTACCAATTTTCTTTCCCACAGAAATTCCAACACGAAAATGTTTTTGATCAGGTTTGTCCATTTGATAGACAACAAAAGTTCGATTGGCTACTGAATCATGTTGTTCAAAAACCTTTTGGAATTCTGCTTCTTTTTTGACACGATATGATTTACGCATAATCCATCTCCGTTAATCTTCTATCAATATAATGAAAAAGACCACTGATTAATTGGTCAGTGGTCTTTAGTATACTAGGCAGATAATGACTTTCTGCCTTTTCTACGGCGATTAGCTAAAATTTTACGACCGTTGTTTGTGCTCATACGTTTACGGAAACCGTGTACACGAGCATGCTTACGTCTCTTTGGTTGGTAAGTTCTTTTCATTACTAACCCTCCTTGCTTATTTAAATGTTTCTTTTCCATGCTAAATACATTTCTTAAACATAATACCACAAAATATAAAATCATGAAACATCTATCTTTAATTTATAGCTATCTCTACGCTTTAAATTTAACCACATTTTAATTTGTTTCATGCACATTTTGTTAATTTCTTTGTGGATTAAAAAATATTAATCCACAGGGTTATCCACATTTTATCCACAAATTCACAGGGTGTTATTAACTTTATCCACAGACTGTGCATAAATAATTACAAACGTTATTATATCAGTTAATATATTTTATTTTTTATCCACATTTACATGTTAATAACTTTTATTTTTTTAAATTATTTAAGGTTATGCACACCTTGTGGAAAACTTTATGCACACCCTGTGGAACATTTTAAATTAGTTGTGATTATCTGTGGAAAACTTTTTATAAGAATGGTAAAATTATTTAAGAATTTTGTTGGGAGGACATCAATTAATGAATAAAGATTCATTATGGGAACAAATCTGTGAAGATTTTGCGAATAACGTATCAACAACGACTTATTCAACATGGATTGAAACAGTGAAACCCATTAGTTTAGAGCATAACCAATTAACATTAGAACTCCCCTCCCCTCTTCATAGAGATTACTGGAAAGATAAATTAGCCGATCAATTAGTCGAGTATGCTTATAAAATTACTAAAAAGGACATTGCACCAAAATTTGTTCTTGAAGATGAATTAAAAAACAAGGAAGATTCATCAAAAGTCAATAATATAGATTTAAATGATGATGAATCAATTAGTAATACACATTTGAATCCAAACTATACATTTGAATCTTTTGTTATTGGTAAAGGTAATCAAATGGCACATGCAGCAGCATTAGTTGTATCTGAAGATCCCGGTCGAATGTATAATCCCCTACTACTTTACGGAGGTGTAGGATTAGGTAAAACTCACTTAATGCATGCAATCGGTAATAAAATCATTAAAGATAATCCATCTGCTAACATTAAATACATTACAAGTGAATCATTTACTAACGACTTTATTAACGCTATTCAAAGACATAAGACAGAGTCTTTCCGTCAAGAATACAGAAACGTTGACGTATTATTAGTAGATGATATTCAATTTTTTGCAGATAAAGATGGAACGCAAGAAGAATTCTTCCACACCTTTAATGATTTATATGAAAACCGTAAACAAATTGTATTAACATCTGATCGATTACCAAATGAGATTTCCAAATTACAAGATAGACTGGTATCTAGATTTGCATGGGGGTTGTCTGTAGATATAACTCCACCAGACTTGGAAACTAGAATCGCTATTTTAAAAACTAAAGCTGAAGCTGATAATATTGATGTACCAATTGATACTTTAAATTATATTGCTGGACAGATTGATTCTAATGTACGTGAATTAGAGGGAGCTTTATCAAGAGTTCAAGCATTTGCTAAGTTTAAAAATGTTAAAATTACAACCGATCTTGTATCAGAAGCACTAAAGGGTCTAAATAAAGGTGAAAAGAAATTTGAAGTAAATATTGATAAAATATTGCAAACTGTTTCTATGTACTTTAACTTATCAGTTGATGATTTAAAGGGTAAAAAAAGAATCCAAAAAATTGTTATTCCTAGACAAATCGCAATGTATTTATCAAGAACAATGACTAATAATTCATTACCTAAAATTGGAAATGCTTTTGGTGGAAAAGATCATACAACTGTTATTCACGCATATGATAAAATTTCAGATGAAATAAAAAGTAATGTTAATTTACAAAATAAAATCGATGAATTAACGGAAGAACTAAAAAGGTAATTTTGAAAGTTGTGGATAATATCAAGAGTTATCCACATTTTATCCACAGGCACAAAGCTAATAGTAGAAAGGGATTAGATGAGTTATACACATATCCACAGGCCCTACTACTACTGTATTACTATATATTAATTAATATTAATAACAGGGGGAAAATGAAAATGAAATTTTCAATAAAAAGATCAGCATTTATTCAAGAACTAAATACTGTATCAAGAGCAATATCATCTAAAACAACAATTCCTATACTTACTGGGTTAAAATTAAAAGTAACTGATAATGAAATCATCTTAACTGGTAGTAATGCAGATGTTTCAATTGAAACCCAAATTCTAGCTAGTGATGAAGATAATGAATTAAACATTGAAGAAACTGGAGAAATTGTATTACCAGCAAGATTCTTTAGTGGAATTGTAAAAAAATTACCCACAGATAAAATGAGTTTATCAGTTAGTAATGGATTTCAAACCGAAATAACTTCAGGTTCTTCATCATTTACAATTAACGGTTTAGATGCTAACGATTATCCACATTTACCAGAAATTGATAATGAAAATGAAATTTCTTTATCTGGAAATGTATTTAAAGAAATTATTAACCAAACTGTTATTGCTGTTTCAAAACAAGAAAGCCGCCCTATTCTTACAGGTGTGCATTTTGTTTTAAAAGATCAAATATTATTTGCAGTTGCTACAGATTCACACCGTTTAAGTCAAAGAAAAGTTGCATTACCAGATAATAATGGTGAATATGATGTAATCATTCCGGGAAGCAGTTTATCTGAATTATCAAAAATGATTTCAGATGATAATGAAAATGTAAAAATGAAGATATCAGAAAACCAAGTATTATTTACAATTGGTAACACTTATTTCTATTCAAGATTACTTGAAGGAGCTTACCCAGATACTTCTCGTTTGATCCCTAAAGAATCAGAAACTAATGTCCAATTTGATGCACGTGAATTGCTGGGTTCAATTGAAAGAGCTTCATTACTTTCACATGAATCTAGAAATAATGTTGTTAAATTAACAATTAATGCATATGATAAGAAAGTAACAGTTTCAGGAAATTCTCCTGATGTTGGTAATGTTGAAGAAGAACTTGATACCAAAGAAATTGATGGAAAAGATTTAGAAATTTCATTTAATCCTGATTACATGAAAGATGCATTACGTGCATTTGGACAAACTATGATTAACATTTCATTTACTTCACCACTCAGACCATTTACATTGGTTCCTTCTGAAGATCAAGAAAACTTTATTGAACTAATAACACCTGTTCGTACATTCTAAAAAATAAAAGAGTACTGATACTAAAATCAGTACTCTTTTTTATCCAAAAAATTAAGTTTTAAAGTTATTCACATCATTTGTGGATAATTTATCTAAGATATAAATAAAATGTCTTAAATCGGTTAAAATTTTCCAATTATCCACAGATGTTGTGGATAATATAATAAAAAAAGCTTGGGAATTTTCCCAGGCTTGTTGATTGTTTTTATAGTTGTGAGAACTTCAATAAAGTACGAACCATGTTGCAAGTAAAGCCCCATTCGTTATCGTACCAGTTCCAAACTTTAACTAATTGGTTGTCACCAACAGTTGAAACATTAGTTTGAGTAGCATCAAATACAGATCCGTGAGTATCACCAATGATATCACTTGATACAATTGGTTCATCATTGTAACCGAATGTTTCATCCGCATGACCCTTCATCTTTTCATTGATTTCGTCAGCAGTAACATTCTTTTTATCAACAATGGCAGTCAATTCAGTTAGTGAACCATCAATAATACCAACACGTTGTGCAACACCATCTAATTTACCTTGTAATTCAGGAACAACTAAACCGATAGCTTTAGCAGCACCAGTTGAGTGAGGAATAGTGTTTACTGAAGCAGTACGGTTATTTCTAAACTTCTTACCACGAGGACCATCTAAGATAGCTTGAGTAGAAGTAAAGGCATGGATAGTTGTCATTGATCCAACTTTAATACCAAAGTCTTTGTTCAAGAAGTATGCAGTAGCTGCAATACTACCTGTTGTACATGAACCAGCTGAAACGATTTGATCATCTGAGTTCAATGTGTCCAAGTTAACACCAGGAACAACTGTCTTCATATCACCAGCTGGAGCTGAGATTAGAACACGTTTTGCACCGGCATCCAAATGAGCTTGTGCTTTTTCTTTTGAAGTGTAGAATCCAGTACATTCTAGTACGAAATCAACGCCATCATTCTTAACCCATGGAAGGTTAGCGGCATCTTTTTCAGCATAAACTGGAATTTCGTGACCATCAACGACGATACCTGTGTCAGTTGATGAAACTTCACCTGGGAACTTACCATGTGTTGAATCATATTTTAATAGATAAGCTAGCATTGAAGGAGTAGTTAAATCATTAATAGCTGCTACTTCGATACCATCAGATTTTAATTCATGAATTCTTTTGAATGCTAAACGACCAATACGACCAAAACCGTTAATACCAATTTTTACTGTCATACTTGTACCTCCAAATTCATTATTTAATTATTTATATTTTACAAGATATAATTTACCACGCTTTAAGTTAAATTTCACTTATTAAGCTTGTGAAAAAATATGCTTAACTTAATAGCTAATAATTATATTTTTCACAAATTTTTTTATATTAAATATTCAGTTTGTAAATATTTTGTGATAATTTGATTGATAATTGTAATTTAAATATATTATTTCTGAAATATTGTCCATGTAGAATTAATAATTGTAGATGGAGGATAATTATTTTGAGATTTTATAGATTTAAGTATTTAATTATGTCACTTGCCGTTATTTTTATATCTTTTTTATGTATAAATTTAAGTGCAAATGCTGACCAGAAAAATGTTTATGATTTATCTGAATGGCAAGGTAATTTTACCAGTGCACAAGTTCAACAATTGAAAAATGAAGTGCCATTTGTGATTCTAAGGGTTCAATATGGAAGTGAATATTCAGATCGAACTTTTCAACATAATAAGAATTTATTAGACCAATATCATGTCCCATATGGAGTTTATTCTTTTAGTCAATATGAAAGTGTTAGTGATGCTAAAAACGAAGCAAGAGTGCTTTATAATCGAGCTCCTAATGCTAAATTCTATGTAAATGACTATGAGGACCAAACGGTGAAATCTGGCGATACTAACGATGCTACTTTAGCTTGGTTAAATGAATTAAGATCATTAGTGGGTAATAAAAAAATTCTGTTCTATTCATACCAAAATTTTATGTTAAATTATGCGGCTGAGGCAATTAGTTCATATGACGGTTATTGGTTAGCAGCATACCAGTCAAATGAGCCTGAACGTGAAAATGTTTTATGGCAATACACTGATCATTATTATTCACCAGCACTTGGTAAATATATTGATTCTAGTTTATTAACATCGAAGAAAAGTAGTTGGTTCATTGGTAATCCGACAGTAGTTTTACATACTAAATATTATCGTGATAATCAAACTTTAATGACTAAAAGTTCATTTAATGAAGATTTTTATAACCACGTTGTTAGCGATAACAAGTATATGAACTATTTAAAAATAACAAGTCGCGGAAGTAATAATCGTGCTAAAACGGTAACTACAGACTGTAAAGCAGTAGTTGGTGGAAAAGTATTTTATCGTTGCTATTATGAAGGTAAATATTTGGGCTGGATTAGCAGTGATGCATTAGGTCCACACATTAGTTATTCAAAAGCGAATGGAACTAAAAATGTCAAAAGTAATCCTTCCAACAACTTTTATAATCATGTTATGAACAGTCATTTTAAAAATATTAATATGACTGCTCGCGGTTCTGAATATGCTAATAAAAAATTAACGGTAACGCAAAAAGCTAAGAAAAATGGCTGGAAAAGTTATTACTATAAATGTTATTACAAGGGTAAGTATTTAGGTTGGTTCTACCAAGGTTCATTCAAATAGAAAAGGTTTACTTAGAATTTTTTTCTAAGTAAACCTTTTTATTTTATTATTACGAAAAATTATTGTTTTATAAAATAAATATCCAAAAACATAACCAATAAAATTCAATATTAAGTTGTCGACATCAAATATTTTGTTACTCATATAAAAATAATTAAATATTATATCAATTACCTCAAACATAAATGCTACGCTAAATCCCAAAATTAAGTTTGGTTTCATTTCACCAAATTTTTGCGGTAAAACAATTGCTGCGAAGATAGCTAATGGAAATAATATAAATAAATTTCCAATAAAATCAATCAAATTATAATTGCCAATTGCTAAAAGATTAAAATTAATATCTAAAATTTGTCCTAAGCCATTTTCATAAATTTTATTAGATGGAAAAAATATATTAATTGGAAAAATTGTTATTTTTAACATTAAGAATAAGTATGATAAAAATAATGCGGTTATTGAAATATTTTTTAAATTAATTTTTTTCTTTTTAAATAAAATAATTAAAATCAAAAAAGTTACTCTCATAATAATTAGCCCAAGAATTGTGTTACTCAAAACATAATCTGGAATGTTATTTGTTCCGTTAATCTGCATGTAATTCTCCATGTTCATTAATTAATATTTATATAATATATCAATAGATTATTATACATAGAGAAAATTTGTTTTCAAAGCTGAAATTAATTTTTACCGATATAATTATATAGCCTTGGATCAATATATTTATCTTTTAACAATGGTATTAATAAAATAATACTTGCGACTAAGCATCCTAAAGCTGTTAATGTTGGATTAATCGCATTATCTGGGAAAATATAACTTACGAAATCAAAGATGAAGTGCAAAATAATGCTTGGAACGATACTACCAGTCGCCATGTACAGTGATGTTACAACTAAACCAAAACTAAATGCATAAATCACCTGTTCATAAGATTCAACCCTAACAGCCTGCACAATATAATATGCAGCAAAAAGTAAACTTGTTAAAATAATTTGCATGATTATTCCAGAACGACTAAATTTTTTTAAATTTCGAATTAGGGCATTTAAAATAACACCACTAAATAAATATTCTTGAGTTATTGCAGTTCCAAAGACGTATGCAATACTGTTAAATAAGTATTCATCAAAGGATAAAGCATGGGTCATTGTGGGCCTCATCGAATAAACAATAAATATAATTAGTAATACATACGGAATGATTTTCTTCTTAAATGGAATTTTAGATGTAAAAAATATCGGAACTTTAGTTAACATGACATTTGAAATTACAAGAATAAGCATAATAATGATGTATTGTAAGTATGAACTTAACGTGATGGGCAGATTAGTTTCGATTAGTAAGTTTTGTGAAACGACAGTTGCCATCACGAAAATTATAAACATGATAACCGAATATAAAATTACCGATGTATATGTTTTTAGTTTGAACAAATTATCACCTCTTTGATTAATAATATACTATTAATTATTTTAAATAAAAAACGCTTAGATTAAGATCTAAACGTTTTGCCAATCACTTCTTAAAATTCCATATTTTACAGAATCAAAATATTGATTTTCCCAGTATCTAACCTTTGGAATTACTGCTTCTTGTTTTAGACCAATGGATTCAGCTAGATGCATCATATTTTGATTACCGGACCAAGTTGTTAGACCAATATGAGGTAAATCAAATAATCTGAACATTTCATCAATCCACATTTTTAAAGCTTTTTTGCCAATCCCTTGATGCCAATTATCCTGACTATAAATACAGATACCGACGTCTAACCATTGATTTAGTGGACAATCCTCATAATATGCGGATACGGATCCAACTATTTTATCATTTACCCAGATTGCCTTATACATATCATTATTTAAATGTTTTTTGGATGCATCACCGTCAATGAATTCCTTTTTTTCTGGTAATTTGTCTTTAAAATAAGGACCATTAAATTTAGTCCATTCAGCATTTTTATTTTTGTAAGCAACTTCCCAGAATTTTTCAAGTTCTGATTTCTGAATTTTTTTAATTTTTAGATTCATAATTAACTCCTCCTTTATACTAATAGATCATTATATTTATCTGTATGTTCAAAGAATTTTACTGAATATGAACATACTGGATTAATCAAATAATTATTTTCTTGTGCATAACTAATAATTTGTAACATTAATTTTCTGGCAATTCCCTGTCCACGTAAAGACTTATCCACAAGGGTGTGATTAATTGAAATAATTTTTTCATTTACAGTAAAAGTTACTTCAGCCGCCAATTTATCATGTTTTATTAAATAAAATGTTCCAGGTTTAAATTTAAAATTCATATTTAATTACCCCTTTTATTTATTTGAATTTAATGAATATTTTAATTCAAGTAATAAAAATATGCTTAGGCATTGCTTATAAATTAATTCGTAATATAATCGATTTAACTTATATATGAATAACTAGGGAGGTTTTTCTTATGAAGAAAAATAACAAATTTAGTGAAAATTCACCTAGAACTTTTTTTGAAGTGATTTTACAAGGAACAATGGGATTAATATCGTTCTTTTCTAAGTTAATTTTTAGATAAAATGATCTGGGGAGGTTTTTCCTATGAAGAAAACTAAAAAATTTACTAATTGCATAATAGATGGATTATTTGAAATAGCTTTCGATGGAATCCCAAGATTAATTTGTATTATTGTATCGTTTTTTGCGAAAATGATATTTAATTAGAACTCTCTTAAGTTTCATTTAAGAAATGCCTGTTATATTAATAACAATCCAAAAAGGAAGAAGGCATTACAATGATCAAAAATGAAGTAAATAAAAATCATAAATATAAATTTAACTTGCGAGTTAGTCGCGATTGGAAAGCCGCTTCCCTAAAGTGGATAACTAATAAATAAATTAAAAATAGATTGTAAAATATATACCCCCATTAATAAAAAGTGCTCAGCTAGAATAATTCTAACTGAGCACTTTTTATTTGATTAACATTCAATAATCACGAATAAAAATTTATTCTAATGTCTTAGAACATTTTTTAATATAATTTTTTCTTCGATCTAGAGTATCTTTTGTGTTTTCCATTTTTCCTAAATCATAGCAATTATTCACTTTTATTCCACAATATCCCAAAATTAAATGTTTCCATTTAGAAAATACTTTTCCATAAAGCTTATAGAAAAAACTAGGTCCATGACTAGAGGTAAAAATATCTGCGGTTTTTCCACTTAATAACTTTTTATGAGTACCTTTACTCTTGTTATAGGTATATGCAAATCTAGGTGTAAATGTTCTATCAATTAATCCTTTTAAAATAGATGGCTCTGATGCCCACCAAATTGGAAAAAAGAACGCAATATGATCTGATATTTTTATTAAGTTTTGGACATTAGTTATATAACTTTCATTTTCCATATGTTTTCTATATCCATATCTTAAAAATGGATCAAATTTGTTTTCACTTAAATCAATAAAATTAACTTCGTTACCTAATTTTTTTGCGTAATTATAATAATTAATAGCATTTGCATGAGTAAATGAATTTTTGTCGGGGTGTCCTTGTATTACTAATATCTTCAAAACTTTGCATCTCTTTTTTAATATAAAATTCCCTTAAAGGAAAATACAACATAGCCGAAACTAATCACTAATATCGCAATCCACAAGTATTTCTTTATTTTGTCATTGTCATTTTTAATTCTTTTTAAATTCCATAGACAAATTGCTACCATCAATAAGGATAGCATTAATTTTAAAATGAAATTTATGATTGTTCTATCCATATAAACGTTCATAAAAACTCCTTAATATAATTTATTAATAACAAAGCTAACAATGATATATATCAGCATAGCAGTCAAACTGTATATAATTACATAATTAAAACGTTTGTTAATAACTAAATTACTTTTATTATTTTTAATTTTGTTTTTATATTTCTTATTATCTATAAAAAGCATTGGTAAAAGAAATAATGCAAAAATTGCAAAAAAGTAAGTGTGATGAATATAAAAATAAGAAAACATAATAACAATAATTGAAGACATGAATTGAATAAATCGAGTCCATTTTAATTTTTTTAATACATACTGTTGGCTCACTGTATCGCCTTCCATTCTATGTAGTTAATTGTTATGATAAAACTTTTTATTTGACTTTCAAGTCTACAAATGTAAACTTAGTATAAATATTTAAATATTCGAGGTGTTATTTGTGAATAATAAAGTGCAATCGATATCCAATGCTGAATGGGAAGTTATGCGGATTCTATGGACGCTTGGAAATGCAAAAAGTAAAACAATCATTGATTTACTTACTAAAAAAAATAATTGGAGTGAGTCAACGATAAAAACTTTAATTACTAGACTAAAAAATAAAAAAATTATTGGAGTTAAAAAAGAAGGTAATAAAAATTTTTATTACTGTTTAGTTGATGAAGATGAAGCTTACAAGATGAGTATCATGCATTTATTTAAAGAAATTTGTTGTATGCAATATGGATCAACGCTTGATTATTTAATTAATAATATCGAATTAAGTAAGAATGATATTGATGGTTTAATCAAAACACTAGAACAAAAAAAAGCTGGTGCACCGGATAAAGTTGAATGTAAATGTTTAGGAGGTAAATCTAATGAAGCATAATAAAGATGATATGAAAAGTATGAATCATGAACATCAAGATCATAATATGGATCATATGAACATGGGCCATGAAGGTCACGATATGAAAAATATGAACCACGAACACCATGATATGGGAAATATGAATATGGACCATGACATGCATCATATGGACCATGACATGCATCATATGGATCATGATATGAATGGAATGGATCACAGCCAAATGATGAATCATGGTGGTCACATGATGGATATGGGAGATATGAAAAAGAAATTTTGGATTTCATTAATTTTAACAATTCCAATTATTTTAATGTCTCCAATGATGGGCATGCAATTGCCATTTCAATTAACTTTTCCAGGTTCTAATTTTATTGTTTTAATTTTAGGTAGTATTTTATTCTTCTACTGTTCAACACCATTTTTCAGTGGTGCCAAAGGTGAAATTAAGAATAAGAAACCTGAAATGATGTCATTAATTACTTTAGGAATTTCAGTCGCTTATGTATACAGTGTTTATTCAGTTGTTGCTAATGATATATTGAACATCACGCCTAAAGT
Source organism: Apilactobacillus apisilvae (assembly GCF_023380225.1). Classification (NCBI taxonomy): domain Bacteria; kingdom Bacillati; phylum Bacillota; class Bacilli; order Lactobacillales; family Lactobacillaceae; genus Apilactobacillus; species Apilactobacillus apisilvae. Next base: position 1,086,354 of record NZ_CP093362.1, on the reverse strand, counting down.
TAATGACTTTTTCTGGGAATTATCCACTTTGATTGTGATTATGTTGTTAGGTCATCGAATTGAAATGAATTCAATTATGAACGCCGGTTCAGCTATTAATAAGTTATCTAAATTATTACCAGATAGTGCGCATTTAATCTCTGAAAATGGTGATATTAAAGATGTATCAACAAATAAACTTGCTGTTGGTAACTCAATTTTAATTAAATCAGGTGAACAAATTCCCGCTGATGGAAAAATTTATGATGGTAGTACTTCAGTAAATGAATCACTAGTTACTGGTGAATCCAGAAGTGTTAATAAACAAACCAATAATGACGTTATCGGTGGCTCAATAAATGGTGATGGAACCATTAAAGTTAAAATTTCTGGAACCGGTAGTAGTGGTTATTTATCAAAAGTTAAAAACATGGTTCAAGAAGCACAATCTTCTAAATCAAAAACTGAAACTGCTGCCAATCAAGTTGCTAGTTATTTGTTCTATGCAGCGTTAGTAGTTGCAATTATTGCTTTTGTTGCATGGTCATTTGTTCGAGGAGTTAGCTTTGCAATTCCAGTAACAGTAACTGTTTTGATTATTGCATGTCCCCATGCTTTAGGATTAGCAGTGCCACTAATTACTTCTAGAACAACTTCTTTAGCTGCAACGAATGGACTATTGATTAGAAATAAAAATGCATTGGACGGTATCAATGACATTAAATATGCATTAATGGATAAAACTGGAACTTTAACTGAAGGTAAATTCAAAGTTAATGGATACGTTAGTTTAGATCAAAATTATTCAGATGATGAAATTGTCAAAATTGCAGCAAGTGTTGAACAAAACTCTAATCATCCACTAGCTAATGGAATTGCTGAAATTGCTAAACAAAAAGGTTTATCTTTATATGAAGTTATAAATGATACTCAAATCACTGGTTACGGAGTAAAAGGGACTTTAAACAACAATGATTTTGCAGTTGTTTCAGCAGCATATTTGGATGCTAATAATATTAAATACACTGCTCAAGATACCCAAAATTATTTAAATGATGGTAACTCCGTAAGTTATGTCATTAAAGATAATGTAGCAATTGGTTTTATTGCTGAAGGTGACTCCATTAAAAAAGGTTCCAAAGCAATGGTGCAATATCTTCTAAGCCAAAATATTACGCCAGTGATGTTAACTGGTGATAATAAAGATGCTGCTGCAAAAGTAGCTTCATTATTGGGTATTAGTGAATTTAAAGCACAATTATTACCAGAAGATAAGCAAAAAAATGTATTAAGTTATCAAAAACAAGGTAAAACAATTTTTATCGGTGATGGAATTAACGATGCACCTAGTTTGACTCAATCAGATATTGGTATCGCAATTGGTTCTGGTACTGACGTTGCCATTGATTCAGCTGATGTAGTCTTGGTTAATAGTGACCCTAATGATATTGTTAGCTTAGTTAAATTGGCTAAAAATTCTCACCGCAAAATGATTCAAAATCTATGGTGGGGAGCTGGTTATAATATTTTAGCTCTACCATTAGCAGCCGGTATTTTAGGGTTTGCTGGTATTATGTTAGATCCAATGGTTGGAGCTATTGTAATGTCACTAAGCACTGTGATTGTTGCTTTGAATGCACTAACTTTAAAAATTAAATAATTTAAAGATTAAAAGACGTCTGCAAATTGTAGACGTCTTTTTCTATTAATATGTCAATTTATTCAATTAGTCTGATACAATTAATAAAAAGGTATAGTATCGTTAGGTGGGGTGAAAATTAAAAAATTAAAAAGCATTTTAAAATATATTAGTTTAATTTTAATAATTTTCGGTTACATAGAATTATTTAATGTTAATGGAATTCATTTACCAATCATTACTTTATCAATGATTATAGTATGTATTTTGAATTTAAAAATGATCAATAAATTTTTACCAAAAAGAAAAAATGATATCAATGATTTAGCATTATTTATTATGCTTATAAATGCCATTTTATACTACTTGTTGGTATTCAATATTGAATTTAGTAGTAGCCTTGAGTTTAACATTGGATATATTTTTGGAAAATTTATATGCATAATATCTTTGTCATTGCTTCTATCTCATTTAATTATTGACTTCAAACATAAGTTCATTTAAGGAGATGTTTAAAATGGTTTATATTATTGGTTATTGTGTAACCTTAGTAGGCTTAGGATTTTTTATATCTGACTGGAAAAATTTATTGTCTAAATTAAATAAATTACAAAAAATTGGATTCATTATGATTGCCTTGGGAATTATAATTCCAATGATTTACGGATTAGTAAATGGTTTTATTAATAATGTAAAATTTTAAAATTAAGGAGTTATTTTATGAATAAAAAATTATTGTTTTTATTTTCTGCATTCTTTGTTTCATTTGCTATGATTTTTGTTAATACTAATCAAGCAAATGCTTCTGATAAGCCAGCTTTGAAAATAAATAAAGTATCTAAAACTTACATAACTGGTCATTCTAGTAAACTATCTGTGATAAATAGTTCAGTTGGTAAAACTACAAAAACTGATAATCATGGATATTTTACAATCAAACCTTATAAAAATTTTAGATATGGTAAACTACAAAAATTTACTTTAGTTCAAGGTAAGCAACATCAAAATATATATTTTAGATTGTATGATACTAATAATGTAAATATTAAAAATAATAAACAAGCAAATAATTATTTAAGACATACTGTTTTTACTAAACCAAATAAAAATATTGTTTGGGGAGCTGGTAAACAAGACGATGCATTTATTGTTATGACGACTAATAACAAGCTAAAAATGGAAGGTTACACAGGAGTTGATTATCCTTATACTTTATACCCTAATGGTATAATAATGAATAATTAAAGGAGTTATATTTATGAAAAATGATTACTACAAAGGTTTACAAAAAGCATTTCGAGAAAATAATAGTTATGAGTATATGAAAAATCATAAAATTATGAGTTATTTTTATAAATTAGGAATTAATAATAATCGCAGATTAAGAAGTTTATTCAATATTCACCATTCTGATGAATATATTAAAGGTTATACTAAAATTTCTATTTTTTAAAAATCTAATAAAACAGCTATTTCATCAAAGAAATAGCTGTTTTATTATGGTCAATTTAATATATTAATTTGACTTTTATAAAATTATAAGTAACATATAAGTTACTTAAGTAATTTATATGTTACCTGATCAGGAGCGTGAATTATGAATAATAAGGTAAAACTCATCAGAGTTTCTAAAGACCTTCAACAAAAGGACTTAGCTTTAAAAGTGGGAATTTCAAGACAAACTTTAAGCCTGATTGAGAAGGGTCAATACAATCCTTCTTTAAAGCTATGTGTAAGTATTGCTGAAGCCTTAGGCTCTGATTTAAATACATTATTTTGGAAGGTGTAATTTATGAACAATCAAAAAGAATCTTTTTACATAAAATTTATAAAATATTTATATCATATTAATGGTGATATTGATGAGTATAAGATATCAGAAATAAACAGAATTGGTAATAATGCTTTTATGATTCTAATAGTATATTTTTGGTTGGAAATAATGGCATTAATGGTACCGCTATTTTTATCTTTAAATCTACAGAATACATTACTAATAGTATTTTTTTCAAATGCATTAATGTTATTTATTATAATGTCTTACATATACTTTAGTATATACAGATTAAAATTGGATCAAATAGATGCTTATGATGAAAAAGATTACTTATTAAAATTAAAAAAAGCCAAAAGAAAAAGTATTTTGGGTGCATTTATCTTTTTTGTTTTAGAGCGATTATTAACACTTTTTATTGATTTTTCTAATAATACTGATCATTTATCTTTAATTCAGTTAATCATTTCTCCTAAGCGAAATATAAACTGGATTATCGGAGCTTTATCTGTAGGTGTTATTTCTTATTTTAGGCTTAAGTCAAAGATTAAAAAATAAATTATATTATTTGAGGTGTTAAATTATGAGTGAAAAACACTTATTAAATAAATTAAATTTAGTAATAATAACAGCAATTATATCTGTAATAATATCTTTATTTATCGTAATTTCTGGACAAAAAGAATATCATATGATGAGCATTATAGCTATTATATTATTATTTATAAGGTATTTTTCAAATAGAAACAAAATAAAATTGAATAAAGATATTGTAAAGGTCAATAAAAACATGAACTACATCTTTATTTATAGCTTAATACTGCCATTTTTGTTCATGTTAATTAATCATATTACTAGTTAGGAGATATTTATGAAAAGTTGTTTCAATAAATCTTTTAGTGCAAAAAACATAGGTAATATCTTTTGTTTTTTATTATTTGCAAATTTTATTGCATTATTTGATCCAAATAATATTAATTTGTTTTTGTCTATCATTTTTCTTATTTTTATTATATGTGTATATGCATTTAAAAATTTATATCTAGATAAATTAAATGACAGCAAAAAATACATTATTTTTAATTTTTGTTCCCTAATTTTTCAAATTTGTTTTATTATTTATATAATTAGATATTGATTTACATAGAATCAAAAGGAGCACTCTATGAAAAAAATTATAAAATTAATAATAGTTACAATGTTACTTGTATTGTCAATTCAATCATCTGTATCAGCACAAGCAAAAACAAGTCAGTTTAAGGATGAAGATTTTATTTATACACTAAGTAGTAATAAAAATTATTTTGATGGCTATGGTGTAGCTTATAATATTCAGGGATTAAAAGTTATAGCAAGAAGTAACTATGATAATCCTGATGTTAAAACATTTATAAATAATAAAATTTCATATTTGCAAAATTATTTAAGCAAATATAAATGTTCACCTAAAAGAATTGAATATATAGTTAATCAAGCAGGGGTTAGTTACGGGATAAATGAACAAAATTTTGTAAAATATTTAGAAAAACATAATAGTTTTAGTTTATTGTTATCGGAATATCATAAGCAAATTTTACAACAAATAAATTTTTATACTGCCAAACCTTATAAAAAAGTCGATAGTGACAACTTTTCTTACAAAAAATGGGAGAATGGTTTTATAAATCCCACATTTGCCAATAAAATGAACAATTGGGATAACACAGGACTTGACTATACTCCAGATGTAAAACGTAATACTTCAATTCCTTTATATAATTCATTAGCAAGCTTAAAAAATGATGATAAGTATTATTCCAAAGCTAATAAATATATTGGAAATAATCGATCTGATTTAAAAAAGAATCGAAAAATGATTGGTTTATTTAGTAAAAATCCAATAAAAATTAAAAAGTATAATAAAAATATTTTTATCATAAAGTACAATAATAGAACTTATTATGTTCCTAAAAAGGTCAGTTTGCCTTGGAGCTGGCATGAAAAAGATACGGCTTTTGAAAAATATAATAGTATTATCAAGGTTGGTGAAAATAGCACTAATAAAAATAATGTCATGATTTCATTAATCACACCACAAGATAATGATGCATCTAATAAAGTAATATTTAGTAAAAATTCAATTTTTTCGAATCAAATAAATACATGGATACCTGCATTATCAGAAGGATATAGTTTTAATTCAGTAAATAATAATTTTAAATGGCAAGTCAATGCTAGTGATTATACAGGTTAGTAAATTTTAATAGTATTTATTTATAGAAAAATATAGTAGAGGTGCTTTATTGTGATTAAAAAAATATCTTATATATTATTTTCTTTATGTTTATTAATTTTGATTATCAATATCAATAAAGTAAATGCTAAAAGTAATGGTAATAATTATTCATATTTGACAGTTATGAAAAACTATAATGATCACAAAATTAAAAGTTATTCAGATGCATATCACGTAATTACGAAAATGAAGCATTCTAATATCTATGAATCTCACTATAAGCCTAATGGCAAAATTAAAAATGGTTATTCAATATATTATTTTAATAAAAATAATGCACCAATAAATTATCGGGTTTCTTATGAAAAATCAAATAGTATAGCTGTTTATAATAATAGTAAAACTACTTATTTAAAGTATAGACACTTAAGTTCTTACAAAGATGCATGCAGTATATTTTTGAAAGATGTGTATAAGAAAAATCATCATAATATTACATTTAAACCATTATCAAATTTAAAACACATTTTCACATTTAAAGCTTTTAAAAATAATATATTACTTGGCAAATACACAATGAAAAAAGTAGTTAGACATTATAACAAAATAGTCGAGGATGATAGTATTTACCAGCTTCCTTCTAATGATCATCTTAAAATAACTAAATAATTTTATATTAAAAAACCGCCTAGTTTAAAACTAGGCGGTTTTACTTTATTTATGTTAAAAGCTAATTATTTCATAGTTGATTAATCTTTTCTGTCGACAATGCTTTTTGTAGCAATAAATATGAAGAATACGGTAAAACCAATATAAAATAATTTTGCGATAATACTGTTTCCAAAAGGATGTTCAGATAACAATACGATATAAATTACCAAGAATGGTGCAAAATTTGATTTATGATTTTTCATAGTATTACCATCTTTCTTATTTCATTATTTAAAGGCACTTTGATAAATCCAACCAACTAATTTGCCACGATAAAATGCTTGGTAATAGTAGCTGTTCCAGCCATCTTTAATTGCTCGACGAGTAACTTGTAATTTTTTATTAGCATATTTATGACCATTTGCAGTTACTTTAACATTGGAAAAACCACTATTACTAATGTGATTATTAAAGTTTACCTTAGGATTACTTTTCATAGTCTTAGTACGATAGTAAGTTGAGTATTTTACATTAGGAATCAATGCTTTAGTATTAACCCAGCCGATTGATTTACCTTTGTAGTATAAACGATAGTAAGTTTTTCCATTTACAGTAGCAATGGAGTTAACGTACACGGACTTACGAGTGTAATCACTAACACTAGCTTTTGCGTAAGTATTATCAGTGAACTTATTATCACCAGGAACATGATTATAAATTTGATAGTCATAACCAGCTTTAATCAGCATATTCTTTGATTGTTGAACATAACTAGTGTTTCTTGGTTGTTGTTCTGGTTGATTGTCATTATTGTCTGTATTATTTGAAGAGTTATTTTGATCACTATTTTGTTGATTTTGTTGATTATTATTATTTTGTGAATTAGTAGTTTGGTTATTTGATTGTTGATTACTTTGTTGATTATTTGACTGGTTATTATTTTGCTGATCATTATTATTTGTGTTATTAGATTGGTTATTACTACTTTGATCAGTATTTGTATTATTTGTTGGTTGTACATAATTAGAACTAGCAGAATTTCCAACAAACCAGCTTGCATCTTTAGAATTTAATAAACTAGCGTCGATATTTTGGCCTAAAGCGTTTGAATAAAAGCTACTAGTAAATTGCCATAAGACATGTTCTCTTGCAGGTTCGGTGTCGTTATAATTTGGAAGCCAATAGCCATCATATGAGCTAATTGCTTCAGCTGCATGAGCTTCCATAAAATAGGCATATGAATAAAACAGGATTTTACGTTGACCAACCAATGGTCTTAAAGCATTAATCCATGCTTCAGTTGATTCATTAGTGCCACCAGATGTTACTGTTTGATCTTCATAATCATTTACATAAAATCTAGCGTTTGGAGCACGATTATAAAGCGTACGAGCTTCATCAGCAGCATCTGATGGATTTTCATATTGACTGTACGAATATACTCCGTATGGAATATTATATTTATTCATCAAATCACGATTTTGTTGAAATGTATGGTCAGAATAAGCACTACCTTGTTGAACTCTTAAAATCATGAAAGGAACTTCTGACTTTAATTGTTGAACTTGTTGGTCTGTGAAAACACCTTGATGTTCTGAAACATCGTAAACAGTATTATTAGCATTAGCATCACTAGCAGACATTGCATGGGCACTATTATTAGCGACACCAAACGTAAATGTTAATAAGCATATAGCTAAAATTGTTAATAAAAGATTCTTAATTTTCATATGTAATATATAAAATACTTTTTATTTTATATATTTAACACCTCCGTAGATTTATTATTTTTATTTATACCTAGATTATATAGCCTTTATGGTTTCAATTAAACATATGAACCATAAATAATCTTAATTGTTTTTATTTTTATCTTTTTTTGAAAAAAATTGAAATATATAGAAAAATACAAAGGAACCAATTGTACCTTTTATAAATAACAAGCAATAATCGATAAATTTATAACTATGAATAGTAATCACATCAATCAGACCTTTAACTATGAATATAAAGATAATAAATATTGGCATTAAGAATAGTACGTCAGATAAAGCATTCATTAATCTTTTATTATTTTTTATTTTCTTCATAAAACACCTCTTATAAAAAATAAAAGACTAGATTTAACATCTAATCTTTTTATTATATTTGTCCAACTAGTAATGATGGTACACCATTACTATTGTCTTTTACATAGCTTTTTAGTTGTTCATATGATTGTTTAGCGATCTTTTTATCTTTAGCTGAGTTTATATAACTAATCATTTTTTCCAATTTAATAAAATCTTTTTTGATTAGTCTTTTATTTTGCGATTTCATAATTGAGGTTTCTAATTTAATGATATTCTTTAAAGATTTAATATTGGCATTTTTATTGTAAAATCCATCGATCATACTTACAGTAATTTCTTTACCTTTTTTAGAAACTAATTTAACACCTTCTGAAAAAGTGGCACCACTGTATGACCAGACGCCTTTAACCTTGTAATCGGTTTTTCTTTTACTTTGCAAAACTTCCACTGAATCATTTTTATCATTGTAATTAACCTTATATGGCTTGTAAGTGTAACCATCTTTAGCTAATCTTTCGCTCAATGATTTTAAAAATGTTATTTTTTCTTTAGGGGTTTTTGGATATTGATCTTTATTATTTTGCTTATTTTGAGCATTAACACTAATTCCTAAAATTGAAGTTGATAATAATAAAGTCAATGATGAAACTGTGATTTTTTTCATTGTTTTATTCATTATAAATTCTCCAAACTATTTTTATAATCTTACTTTAATCAATTATATTCCCATTAGTTTCTTTGTAAAAGTACACATCATAAATAAGTATGATTGCATAATATTTATTAAATACAAATATTTCTAATTAAAATTTCGTTGTACTATACTAATCAGTAAGACCAATAGAAAGCGTGATTTTAATGACTGCTGTAATGTGGTTTCGTCGAGATTTTCGACTAGAAGATAATACTGCTTTGTATAACGCAATCAAAAATAACAATAAAATTTTACCAATTTTTAATATCAATCCTGAGCAACTTTCTGATATACCAACTGTAAATCAAGATGCCTTTTTTGCTAGTTTGTTAAATTTTAAAAAATTTTTAGATAGCAAAGGAATTAATCTAAATATCATTTATGGTGATGTTAAGAAATGTTTTGCTGAACTAAAGAATAAAATACCAGACCTAAATTGTATCTATTTTAATTTGGATGAACGTGGTTATGGTGGTAAACGTGATAAAGATATGATTAGCTATTTTGAAACGAATTTAAAAGTTAATGCACATTCATATTTAGACTATAATTTACATGGAATTAATGAAGTTAAAAAGCCTGATGGAAATCTTTATAAGATGTTTACACCTTATTTTAAAAAATGGATGACACTTAAAAAGCCATCTCCGGTTGAATGTTATATTGATAGTAACCAATTTATTAATCAAAATTATTTCCCAAAAGATGAAGAAAAATTAACTGGATTAATCGATAGCAACTCAATTACTAAAAACATGTCATTTGGAACTGCTTATGCTAAGAAAGTTTTAAGTGATTTTATTAATGATGGATTGTCTGATTATGATAAGCAACGTGATTTTCCTTCTGTTGAGGGAACCAGTCGCTTATCCAGATTTCTTAGAACTGGTGAAATTTCAATTAGGATGATTTGGCAAGCCTTGTTAGAACAACCTGACAGTGATGGAAGAACTACTTTCATGAATGAGTTATGTTGGCGAGATTTTTACAATATGATTTATGCTAGTCATCCTAACCAAAATAAGGTTTCGATTAAGTCGGATTTTCAAAATATAAAATGGTCCAATAATAAAGAACAATTTGAAGCTTGGAAAAATGGTTTAACTGGTTTTCCAATTGTTGATGCAGCAATGCGTCAATTAAATCAAACTGGTTGGATGCACAACCGATTGCGAATGATAGTGGCTTCATTTTTGACGAAAGACTTATTGATTGATTGGCGTTGGGGGGAACAATATTTTCACGAACGTCTAATTGACTATGATTCTGCTAGCAACATTGGTGGTTGGCAATGGGCCGCTTCGACCGGAACAGATAGTGTTCCTTACTTCAGAATTTTTAATCCAACAACACAATCTAAAAGATTTGATTCAAAAGGATTATTCATTAAAAAATATGTACCAGAATTAGCGGATGTTCCAACTAAATTTATCCATGAACCAACTAAAGATGGTTACTTAGAAGATCATGAATTAAATTATCCAAAGCCAATTGTTAGCCATAAAGAAGCTAGAAAATGGGCAATTGAAGTTTATAAAATGAGCAAAAATAATGATTAATTATATATGATTAATAGTACATTATGTAACGAATTCATTTTGCTGTTAATTAAATGACAAAATGAAGGACATATTATATAATATGTCTGTAAATAAAAAGAAGTCCTGCTCTAACAGGACTTCCTAGTAAAGCCGTTTAAAAGACGGTGACATAAGTTACGAACAACTGTTTAAGCTATCCCATAACTCGCCAAAGTTATATAATGGGACGGCTTTTTATTTATGCTTATTATTGATGTATGTTAGCAATGCTAAAATAAACATGCCAAACATTAAGCTAAGTGCTTGAAAAACACTCATTGACTGTGAAACCTTTCTGTAGACTATTCCATGATTCCATAGAAATCACCTCTTCAGGAAAAAGACAGCCACCGTCCATTAACTTCTTTACAAATTAATATTATACATGAAAACATTATAAATAATACAATGTAAAAGATAAGTGACGATTAGTTTAATAAACCATCTTCTTATTTACACCCTAATGCAAAACCGCTATACTTATAAACATACAAAAAATAAAACATAGAAAAAGAGCGTTGATCGAAAATTATTACCAGTAATTATCGACCAGCTAACAAAGTAAGGATGGTACTTGTTAACCTTTTAACGCTCCTTAGTCATTATATAAGAGCTAGGGATTCGTTTCAATATATCTAATACATATATGAGGGTGCAAGTTTATTACTTGTGCCCTCTTTTTCTATCCAAAAGGATGGATAATAATGAAACAATTTATAAAATTTGATGTAGAACTCCGCAAAGATGACCGTTTAAACAACGATGCAAGATTAGCTTATGCCTACTTATATGACCGGATGCAATCTTCCATTAAGCGCCGTGAATTTTTTGATAAAAAAGTAAATTCCTACTATGTAATTTATACCGTGGAAGAAATGATTAAAGATTTAGGTGTCGGTCGTAATACGGTTATTAATGCCTATAAAAAATTAGCTAAATTGGGTTATATTGTTAAAAAGAAAGTTTTTAACGGTGCAACTAGATTCTTTTTACCAAGCTTTCATGACGATAGTTTAGATAATAAACATAGTAAAGTTGAAAAAATAACTCCTAATCAAACTAACTCTAAACAAATAATATCTGAAACAGCTGTTACACCAGAGGTTAAAATTAGCCAGTTTGATTTAATGCAAAATATCGTCGATGGCCTGAAAAATAATGCCTATTTTGATCAAGAATTAATTAATACCTTAGTTAAATATTCAGATAATGCTAGCTGTCTATACCAGTACGCTCAATTAATCTTTAAGACCAAAAAAGCCTCACTAACCCGTGCAATTAAGCATGATTATAGTAAAGCTAAAAATGCATTAAGTTTTGAAACTAATTTTTATATGCAAAATGATTTATTCAAAACAATGCGTAATTTAATTGTTCAAACTAGGACTAATCCTAAAATTAATAATAAAGCTGCTTATATTGCCAAAGCACTATATAAGTTTTTTGATGATACCGCGGAACTTTATCATGAAAGAATGCAGATTGATCAATTAAAGGGATTTAATATTCCGATTGTGCAATTAGATGAATAAAAAAATACCCAGCTTTTCAGCTGGGCATTTTATACTCATTTATAGTAGGGGAAGTTTTATATGCAATTTAAGTTGAAAGTCTTCTTACTTTCAAATCCACTTTAAGGAAGCGGCTTGCCAAGTTCGATTAATTCTAAAAACAGTTTTGTATCTATAATTTTCATTATTCTTCATGGAATTACCTTCTTCCTTTTTGGATTGTTATTAATATAACAGTGAAAGCTTAAAGAAAACTTAAGGCGTAAAGATTATCCAAAAATTTCTGACCAGTCATTTTGATATTTAATATCAAAACCAGCACCAACTTGTAGTAGCATTGGTTGATAGGCATGACATTTAATGTCGTTAACAATTACATGGTGTGAGCTATTATTAACTTTAATTACATTTAAATTATATAAGTTATCTAAAGCTTTAATTAGTGGGGCGATTGCTAAATACTCATCAATTTTATCTTTAGCATTTTCATATTTATCATTTTTATTAAAGAATTTTTGGAAAATATCGTCAGCAAGAACATAGTCATTTTCTTGCGTTTGCCAACGAATATATTCGTAAACTTTCATATCAAGTGAATATTTATTATAGTCAATGTCGACTTTTTTATTAATAGCAGATAAGCCTCTTTTATCCATTTGTTTTTGAATAAGTTCACCTAAAGTTTTATTTTGTGATAATTGGCGATCCTTACCACGTTCATAATTGTCATAATTAGTTTTAAACATATTATTTTTTCGTTGAATAAAGTCACGTAATTTCATAGTAATCCCTCCTATACATCATATTATAAACATTTTTGATATTTTTATGTAATAAAGAGATTTTCATGTTGTATGATGTTCTTATAAATAATTAAAAGGAGATTTTTTATGGAAAATGTAGATATTAGATTCAAACTCAGAATAATTGTCACTGCTGGAATGAACGCAGGTGAAAGACATACTGTTTATAATATTGAAGGACTGGAATTTGATAACACTTTAAGCCGTGAAGAATGTTTAGCACAATTTTTAAAAAATCAAAAATTTATTATTTGTACTGAACAAAAAGTGATGAAAGCAAAACAATATAAGAGCGTGTTAATTTCAGTAAATAATATTTTATCAGCTGAATTTATTGATGAATAATTGTTGACTTAAAGCTAACTTTAAACAGTAATATAATCATCGAGGTGATTAATATGAAAAATATTTTAGTTTTAGGTGCTACTGGTTCACTTGGTAGTCTAATTACAGATGATTTAAAAAACAATTCAAACTATCATTTAACATTATTTGCAAGATCAATTAAATCTAATGATCAAGCCGATGTTATCAATGGCGACGTTCTAAATGATGCTGATTTAAATAAGGCTACTAAAAATCAAGATGTGATTTTTGCTGCTTTAAGTGGAAACATTGAATCAATGGCAAAAAAGATTGTCCAATTTTCTGAAAAAAATCATGTTAAAAAATTGATCTTTATTTCTTCAATGGGGATTTATGATGAAATTCCAGCATCGGTTAGATCTGATGGTAATTTATCTAAGAATCCATTTTTACAAGGGTATCGGAATGCAGCTGATGTGATAGAAGATAGCAATCTTAACTATACATTGATTAGACCAGTTTGGTTTGATGGTGGAAGCGATGATTATGAAATTACTAAAAAGGGTGAGCCTTTTGGTGGACACAATGTTTCAAGACAAGCAATTATTAATCTAGTGAAAAGTTTAATTGATGATGAAAATCTTTATATCAAACAAAGTGTTGGCATTAATCGACCATAATAAAAAAGATATTTTAACTTTAAAATGTTAAAATATCTTTTTTTAATTCAAAATGTTTCACATGAAACATTTTTAAATCCAAAAAAATAAATCAATAATTGAGTGCCAAAAAGCAGTCCATAAATTTTCTCGTTTGTTTTTATTTTTTCTTTCATAATATATAAAATTAATACCTAGTAGTATTAAAAATAAAATCACAAAGAATCCAATTACTATATACATTATTTATGCCTCTTTTCAAAATTATAATATAATTTTAATCTTTGTTATACTTATAATTAATAATTTTAAGGAGTGTTTTTATATGGAAAATCAAAATGACGGTTCAGGATTGATTAAAGCTAATTTTATATTAGCAATTATTTTATGTATTCCCATTGTTAGTATGGTAGATTATTTATTTGGTGGTTTAGATATTGCTGTTATTGTAATATCAATTATTATTTTAAATAAAAAAACTTATATGCCTAAGGTGGGGACTATTTTAATGCTAATATCCAGTATAGTTAGTATTATTGGAGTCATTTATTTTTATGTTTCTTTACCAGAAGTTATTAATAAAGTTCTTTATATTTCAGAATATCATATTCAAAGTGAAAATGTTGGTTTATTTAATGGCCCATTAATTATCATTTTAGGATACCTATCTTTGGGATTAAGAATTGCCGCAATTATTATTTATTGTATCAATCGTAGACCTAAAATGAATTAATAATCTCATCATTTTCTAATAATGGTGTTTTAATTATCCAATAAATGGACTAGAATATTCAATAACAATAGGAGGGATTTTTAATGACTAAGTTAGACACAGTTCAAAATTGGACTTACAAGAATGAATTAGATTTTACATATTTGAGTGATCCTAAGACCATTCAATATTTAACTGGATTTTTCAGTGACCCGGTAGAAAGAGTTTTAGCATTGGTGGTATTTCCTGATAAGGAACCATTCATGTTTGCACCTGCACTTGAAGTAGAAGCAATTAAGGATACTGGTTTTCCATATGAAGTATATGGATACTTAGATCATGAAAATCCTTGGCAAATGATTGCTGAACATATCAAAGAACGAGTAGCCAACCCTAAACATGCTGGTTTAGAAATGGATAATTTAACTATCAGTCGTTTAAATGCTCTAAATTCTCAATTGTCAGATGTATCTTTTGATAAAGATGTTACTGATTTCATGAGTGGAATGCGTTTAATTAAATCTGCAGATGAAATTGAAAAATTAGATGCTGCTGGTCGTGAAGCTGATTTTGCTTTTGCAAAAGGATTTGCTGCTGTTAAAGCTGGCAAACCAGAATCAGCAGTGATGGCTGAATTAGAATATGCCTTGAAACAAAAGGGTGTGATGGAAATGAGTTTTGACACCTTAGTTCAAGCAGGTGCCCATGCAGCTGAACCACATGGTGCTACTAGTGATAACGTAATTAAAAATAACGAAATGGTGCTATTTGATTTAGGAACTGTTCACCAAGGCTATATTTCAGATTCATCCAGAACCGTTGCTGTTGGTGAATTGTCAGATAAACAAAAAGATATTTACAACGTTTGTTTAGATGCTCAATTAACTGCAATGAACTATGTAAAACCTGGTGTAACTGCCGAATCAGTTGATAAAGTTGCTCGTGATATTATTGATAAAGCAGGTTACGGTAAATACTTTATTCACCGTCTTGGTCATGGCATGGGAATGTCAGAACATGAATTTCCATCTATTATGGAAGGAAACAAGATGGAATTAAAACCTGGCATGTGTTTCTCAATTGAACCTGGAATTTATGTTCCTGGATTTGCTGGTGTAAGAATTGAAGATTGTGTGCATGTAACTGAAGATGGCTGTAAACCATTTACTCATACACCTAAAGAACTTAAATATTTATAAAATAAAGATTAAAATGGCTATCAAAGTAGAAAGATAAAATCTTAAGCTTTGATAGCCACTTTTGTATGATGCACCAACTAGAAATTATTTGGAAAGGAGCATTAAAAATGATTATTAAATATATATTTGCTATCTTATTTACTCTTTTTTCTTTACTAATTGCATCTGCTTCTATTATTAATATAAGGCAACATAATAATTTTATATTAATTTGTTCGCTTGTAATCAATTGTTTAGTATTCATATTTAGTCTATCTTCGTTATTATTTCTATCTATTAATAGTAGTCAATTTAAAGTTTTAACCACAGTACTATCTTTTTCCTTAATTATATCTGCTATTCTCAATGGATTAGGACAAAATAATCTACACATTACTCATCATATAGTTAGAACAATAATATTACTTTTCTATATTTTTATTATTTTCAGATAGTATCTTAGTAATTATATTGAATTTATGATAAATATCATCACAGTTAATGGCGACAGCATTCATGATATAAATTTTATTTTATACATATTTGGAGGCTTGTTTATGAAGATTTTAGGATATCTTTTAAGAATATTATTTATATGATAATAAAGAAAGGAGATTTATATAATTTGAAAAAGAAATCTGTTTTTAGTATTTTATCTTTTTATTTTTTACAAATAATAATATTAATATTATTTGCTTTTATATCTCAAATATTGTTTAGAAATAGTGAGATATTATCCGTTGTATTTAGATATGCTCTTGCTTTACTTTCAATATTTTTAATTAATAAATTTTGGTTAAAACAAGAAGTTAATTTTGGTTTTCATAATGTTTCAATCAAGGATCAATATTCATCATATTTTTTAACTTTATTGATTTTTGTTGCATACTTTTATTCTTTTCGCCCCAATGATTTAGCTCAACCTTTAACTGATGTTCTATGTTTTTCTATAGGACCGGGTATATTTGAAGAATATGTTAACAGAGGGTTAATATTAACTGCTTTAATTAACAAGTTTAAAGAAAAAGGTTACATATATATACTAATGTCTGTTTTAATTAGTAGCTTTTTATTTGGCCTTATGCACTTTATTAATTTTATCTTTATGGCACAATCACTTCCAAATACAATTGTACAGGTAATAAATGCAACCGCTTTTGGTTTTATAGCCTCTGCAATATATATTAGAACTAAAAATATATTTTTAGTTATGTTTATACATTTTTTTACAGATTTTTCTGTTGGTATTTTAAATACCATTTGGGATAATAATTATGCACTATATATGCTAGATATTTTATTTATATTATTTACATTTTTACTTCTTAAATCTAAAAATAAAATTAATGTTTTGGTCAATAATCATATAAATTAGATAAATATTTTGTATGAATTATAAAATAATTTTTTATGTAACTCTTACATTAGCTTATCAATTTTATTGATAAGCTTTTTTATTTGTCAATTAAATTTTTGCTATTTTAGGCATTTTTTATATTATTTAGTATCTTTACTCTAATAATGCATAAAATCGCTTAGAAAGGCTGATAAGGGCTTATTATCTATACTTTTATCTTTAAAAAGGGTATAATATGGATATAAGAAAAGGTGGGTGAAGTTTTGAAGAATAGTGTTTTCATCAGTACCGAATACATTACATTGGGTCAATTATTAAAGGAAGAAGATATTGTTTCTTCTGGTGGACAAGCAAAGTGGTATCTTAAGGATCCAGACAATCAAGTGATGCTTAATGGTGAACCTGAAAACCGTCGTGGTAAAAAACTATATGACGGTGATAATGTTGATGTAATGGGTGTAGGATTATTTTTTATCCGCAAAAAGTAGGCCAGTTCTATGAAATTAAAAGCAATAAAATTACGTCATTTTCGTAATTATGACGACGTTGAGATGCATTTTTCACCAGGAATCAATGTGCTACTTGGTAACAATGCTCAGGGAAAGACCAACATGTTAGAAGCTATCTATGTTTTAGCTTTAACGCGTAGTCATCGGACTAGCAATAATCGTGATTTAATTGAATGGCAATCAGATGCCGCTCAAATTTACGGTAATGTTTCGAAGAACTTGGGTGATACTAAATTAGAAATTGATTTAGGGAAAAAGGGCAAGCGCGCTAAGGTCAATCATTTGGAACAAGCAAAATTATCATCTTATGTCGGAGAATTGAATGTGATTTTGTTTGCCCCAGAAGATTTATCAATCGTAAAGGGTGCACCTAGTGTTAGACGTCGTTTTATGGATATGGAATTTGGACAAATGAGTAATCATTATCTTTATGATAATGCTCAATATCGCAAAATTTTAAAGCAGCGCAATAACTATCTAAAAAAATTACAGTTAAAAGAAGCTAGTGATCAGTTGTATCTAGAAGTTTTATCTGACCAGCTAGCTGCTTATGGTTCTAAGATAATTTTTCAACGCCTTGAATTATTAGCTAAGCTCGAAAATTGGGCAGCTGATATTCATGCTGAGATTTCCCAAGATAAAGAGAAATTAAAATTTAAATATGTTTGTGCCTTAAAAAAGAAGCAACAAACTGATATTGATACGATTTATGAAGGATTACTTCATTTATACAAAGAGAATCGCGAAAAAGAAATTAGACAGGGTAATAGTTTGTATGGACCACATCGTGATGATTTACAATTCATCATCAATCAAAAAGATGTTTCAACTTTTGGCTCACAGGGTCAACAAAGAACTTCAGCGCTTTCGGTTAAATTAGCCGAAATTGATTTAATGAAGGAAGAAACAAATGAGTATCCAATCTTATTATTGGATGATGTGTTATCTGAATTGGATGATAGTCGGCAGACCCATCTATTAAAATCTATTCAGAATAAAGTCCAAACATTTTTGACAACGACCAGTCTAAGTGGAGTCGCACGTGATTTAATTTCAGATCCAAAGATTTTTAATATTGAAAATGGAACTGTTTCGGAAGAAAAGTGATTTCTTTTTAGGAGGAATAAAGTTGACTGATAAGGAAAAAGAAGAACAAAGAATAAAAACTGACGAATATAATGCCAGTCAAATCCAAGTTCTAGAAGGTCTAGAAGCCGTTCGCAAACGTCCCGGAATGTACATAGGATCAACTAGTGTTCAAGGATTGCACCATTTAGTTTGGGAAATTATCGATAACGGGATCGATGAAGCATTAGCTGGTTTTGCCGACTCAATTCATGTAACGATTGAAAAAGATAATAGTATTACAGTTGTTGATGATGGTCGTGGAATTCCAGTTGATATTCAAAAGAAAACTGGAAAACCAGCCTTAGAAACTGTTTTTACTATTTTACATGCCGGAGGTAAATTCGGTGGTGGCGGATACAAAGTTTCCGGTGGTTTACATGGTGTTGGTGCATCAGTTGTCAATGCTTTATCCACGGAATTAGATGTAACGGTTACTCGTGATGGTAAGAAGTACTACATGGACTTTTCTAGAGGTCATGTTAAAACTCCAATGAAATTTATTGGTAATGATGATCCTGATAATCATGGAACTAAGGTGCATTTCACACCAGATCCAGATATTTTTACTGAAACAACCACTTATAATGTCAAAACTTTAACTGCTCGAATTCGTGAATTAGCTTTCTTAAATAAAGGTTTAAAAATCTCACTTCGTGACAATCGACCAGCCGAACCTACCGAAGAAGACTTCTTGTATGAAGGTGGAATTAAGCATTACGTTGAATTTATTGATAGTGATAAGGAACCTATTTTTCCAGAACCTATTTATGTTGAAGGTAAGGAAAATGGTATTTCTGTTGAAGTTGCTTTGCAATATACAGATGACTATCACAGTGAACTTAGAACTTTTACCAATAATATTCATACCATCGAAGGTGGAACCCACGAAGAGGGTTTCAAGCGTGCATTAACTCGTGCTGTTAATGACTATGCTAGAAAGAATAATTTACTAAAAGAAAAAGACGCTAATTTAACTGGTCCTGATGTTCGTGAAGGATTAACTGCCGTTATTAGTGTTAAGCATCCTGATCCTCAATTTGAAGGTCAAACAAAAACTAAATTAGGTAATTCAGATGCCAGAACTGCAACTGATCACATTTTTGCGGAACATTTCTCTAAATTCTTAATGGAAAATCCTAAGTTAGGTAAACAAATTGTTGATAAAGGTTCATTGGCATCTAGAGTCCGTGCTGCTGCTAAACGTGCCCGTGAAGTTACTAGAAAGAAATCAGGACTAGAAATTAGTAGTTTACCTGGTAAATTGGCTAATAACACTAGTAAAGATCCTGAAATTTCTGAATTATTCATTGTCGAAGGGGACTCTGCTGGTGGTTCTGCTAAGCAAGGTCGTTCTCGTTTAACCCAAGCTATTCTACCTATTAGAGGTAAAATTTTAAATGTTCAAAAAGCAACAATGGACAAGATTCTAGCTAATGAAGAAATTAGATCAATGTTCACTGCAATGGGAACTGGTTTTGGTAATGATTTTGATATTAATAAAGTTAAATATCACAAGTTAATTATTATGACTGATGCCGATGTTGATGGTGCGCATATCCAAGCACTACTATTAACTCTAATCTATAACTACATGCGTCCATTACTTGACGCAGGATATGTATATATCGCACAACCACCTTTGTATCGTTTACAACAAGGTAAAATGATTAGATATGTTGCTAATGATGAAGAATTAGACCGCTGGAAAGCTGAATTACCAGCATCTCCTAAGCCAAGTATTTCTCGTTATAAAGGTCTTGGTGAAATGGATGCTGAACAATTATGGGATACTACTATGAATCCAGATAATCGTCGTTTACAACGTGTTGAAGAAAAAGAAGCTGAAAATGCTGCTGATGTATTTAACATGTTAATGGGTAACAAAGTTGAACCACGTCGTAAATTTATCGAAGAAAACGCTACATTCGTTGAAAACTTGGATGTTTAATAAAAATGTTTCACATGAAACATTCTGCTAGAACGACCATGAATGGAGGCAAATATATTGGCCAATAATGAAGATCTAACAAGTCATCGTATTGAAAATGTTGACTTATCTGAAAAAATGAAAACATCATTCTTAGACTATGCAATGAGTGTTATTGTTGCACGTGCCTTACCTGATGTAAGAGATGGAATGAAACCAGTTCATAGAAGAATTTTATATGATATGCGTGAATTAGGTTTAACTCCTGAAAAGCCATTCCGTAAATCAGCCAGAGTTGTTGGGGATACTTTAGGTAAGTATCATCCCCACGGTGATACTGCTGTTTATGGTTCAATGGTTCGTATGGCACAAGACTTTAGTTACCGTTATCCATTAGTTAATGGGCATGGTAACTTTGGTTCTGTTGATGGTGATGGTGCAGCCGCTATGCGTTATACCGAAGCAAAATTAAGTAAAATTGGAATGGAAATGCTACGTGATATCAATAAGGATACTGTTGATTTCCAAGATAACTTTGATGGTAGTGAACGTGAACCAGAAGTTTTACCTTCAAGGTTCCCTAATTTACTAGTTAATGGTGCTTCAGGTATCGCTGTTGGGATGGCCACTAATATTCCACCACATAACCTAAGTGAAGTTATTTCTGCTTTGCATATTTTAATGCAAAACCCAGATGCGACAACTGCCGATTTAATGGAAGCAGTTCCTGGACCAGACTTTCCAACTGGAGGGGTTGTTCTAGGTAAATCTGGTATCAGAAAAGCTTACGAAACTGGTAAGGGTAGCATTATTTTACGTGCTAAAACTGATATTGAAGAAAATAAAAATGGAAAACAACGTATCATTGCGACTGAAATTCCTTACATGACTAATAAAGCTAAGTTAATTGAACGCATCGCTGATTTAGTTCGTGATAAAAGAATTGAAGGCATCACTGATGTTAACGATGAATCTGACCGTGAAGGTATGCGCATTGTTATCGATGTTAAACGCGATGCTTCAGCACAAGTTGTATTAAATAATTTATACAAAATGACTTTAATGCAAACTAGCTTTAGCTTTAACATGCTAGCAATTGTTGATGGTACCCCAAGAATTCTTAGCCTAAAAGAAATTCTTCAATATTACTTAGAACATCAAGTTAGTGTTATCAAACGTCGTACTCAATATGAATTGAAGAAGGCTGAAAACCGTGCCCATATTTTAGCCGGATTAATTAAAGCATTAGATAATATTGATCGTGTGATTACGATCATTCGTGAATCACAAACTTCTGCCGTTGCTAAAAAGCAATTAATGGATGAATTTGATTTATCAGATAAACAATCACAAGCTATCTTAGATATGCGTTTGGTTCGTTTAACTGGATTGGAACGTGGCAAGATTGAAAGTGAACATGATGAGTTATTAAAGAACATCAATGAATATAAAGAAATTCTTGCTAGTCGTGAAAAAATCAATGACATTATTTATGATGAATTAATGGAAATTCAACGTAAATTTGGTGATGACCGTAAGACTGAACTTCGTGTCGGTGAAGTCCTAAGTATTGAAGATGAAGACTTAATTGCTGAAGAAGATATTATGATTACTTTAACTCATAATGGATACATCAAACGTACCGCAACTTCAGAATTCAAGAGTCAAAATCGTGGTGGCCGTGGAGTTCAAGGAATGGGTGTCCATGATGATGACTTCATTGAACATCTAGTTTCAACAACTACTCATCACACATTGTTATTCTTCACTAATCAAGGTAAGGTTTACCGTATGAAAGGGTATGAAATTCCTGAGTATGGACGTTCTGCTAAAGGACTTCCTATCATTAACTTGTTAGGAATTGAAAATGCTGAAAAAGTACAAGCGGTAATTACTATTAGTGAAAATGAAAATTACGATGATAAAGACTTATTCTTTACTACAGTTCAAGGAACTGTAAAGCGTACTTCAGTTGATGAATTCAAGAATATCCGTAGTAATGGTCTAAAAGCAATTCATTTGAAAGACAAAGATGAATTAATGCGAGTTTCAACTGTTACAGAAAATCAAAATATGGTTATTGGAACTCATTTAGGTTACTGTGTCAGCTTTAAAGTCGCTGATGTACGTTCAATGGGACGTTCAGCAACCGGGGTTCGTGGAATTCGTCTAAGAGATCATGACTATGTAGTTGGTGCCGATGTCTTGAATCCAGACGACAAAGTATTTGTTATTTCTGAAAAAGGTTATGGTAAACAAACGCCTGCTTCTGAATATCAAATCAAAGGTCGTGGTGGAAAAGGTATTAAAACCATGAACGTTACTGAAAAGAATGGTCCATTAGCTGGTTTAACAACTGTTACTGGTGATGAAGATATTATGTTAGTTACTGATAAGGGTGTTATGATCAGATTTAATGTTGCCGATGTTTCACAAACTGGTCGTGCTACTTTAGGGGTTCATTTAATTAGAATTGATGAAGACTCTAGAGTTTCAACCGTTGCTAAAGTTTCCAATGAAGCTGAAGAATCAGATGATGAAAAAGATGATTCAAATTCAGATGAAGAAACTACAAATGAATAGATAATAAAAATGCTCGCGATTTTTCAATCACGAGCATTTTTGTATTAATTATTTTTGTGTCCATGGACGTGCCACATATCCTGTATGTGTAGATCTAGCATAAATGCTTGATACTTGAACACGTGGTGGCCAGCTTTCAATAATTCTATCTTTACCTAGATATAGAGCAACATGCCAAATTGTAGAAGTTCCTGGTTCGTAATAGAAGATTAAATCTCCACGTTTACGTTGACCAAATGGAACAAACTTAAACTTTTTGGATGCCCACAATTTACTTGAATTCCATTCGTTACCAGGATGTGCATGTTGAATTGCACTGACTGGTTTAGGATTGATACCACCAGCATATAAAGCTTGGACAACTAATCCTGAACAGTCATTACCATAATTAGGACTTGATGAAGCACCGTATATGTATGGTTTACCCAAATATTTGTAAGCTTGCTTAATTGCTGCTTCAATGTGAGCTTTGCGACCTTGAGTAATTTTTGCGCCTAATGGTGCAACATACTTATCAATGCTATAGAATTGCCATCTTGGGAAACCTAATTTAACCCAAGTGTTTACGTCAACATCTCCAGTTGCTTTTAAATTATGATGTTTCTGAAAATTAATAACAGCATTTTTAGTTGCATAGTTATATTCATAATGCCCTGTTCCAATAGGTCCCATGTTGATACCTAATCTACGCATTATTTTAACTGTTTTAATACCTTCATATCCAACTTTAACGGTATATCCAACTTTTCCCACTGGCTTAATTTGCTTATCAGAAATTTGATAATATCTCTTAGGATTCTGATAAACTTTTCCCTTAGCATGTGTATTAGTAGAAGTACCTAATACAAATCCCAATGATACTAATAAAATCATTGCTATTGTTGGAATTAATGTTCTTTTTAATTTAAACACTAAATTTCCTTCTTTCATAAAAACATTATAATATCACAATTATATTCTAACACTGTTGTAATAATTGTGATATTATAATAATTATAAAATGCACAGTGTAAGAAAGAAGTATAGTTAATGAAAAAATCAGTAATTGCATCAGCATTGTTAATGGCGATGTCCTTACTAACGTTATCGTTTTACCAATCTACTAATGTACATGCCGATGATGTTAGTCAAAATGATAGTTCAATTAAAAATACTGGCTCTTATATTTCAAGTGATCAAAATATGAACAATCAATCTGACAGTAATCAAAGCAACTACCAAAGTAGGGTAGAAACTGCAAATAGTCAAACATCAGATAACTCAAATAATAAAAATTCTAATAACCAGAATCCTGATAATCAAAATTCAAAAAATCCAAATGATAATGAACATAATGATGATAGTAATGAATCAAATAAACCAAGTCATGACAAAGAAGAAAGCCCTAATAAACAGGTTAAAAAGCATAATTATTTTAGAGTATTAAGTAATAAAAATGCCAATTTCTTAACTGTTATAAAAAAGAATCGAAATATTTATAAGAATGGTGCTTACAATACCAATGCTTCTAATATTAAAAGCTCTGGTAATAGCGGTCATTTAATTGGGAAATGGATTCAAGTTACCGACTTAGAATCAACTAAGTTAGGTAAATATGCACATATAATAAATAAAGGTAAGGATGAAGGATGGATTAATACTTCAGCTTTAGATTATTCTTCATTTAAATTAAATAATGTCCCATTAATTGCTCAAAGACCTGAGCTACCAACAGGTTGTGAAATTACAGCTTTAACTATGATGATTAATTACGCTACTGGTAAAAAATATTCGAAAACTTATATGGCTAACAGGATGCCTCATAGTTCTAATCCCAATAAAGGATTTATTGGCAGCCCTTATTCGAAGAGTGGGTGGTATATTTACCCACCAGCATTGATGAAATTAGTCAAAAAGTATGTTGGATCTAGTAATAATTTAACTGGTAAATCAACTGAATCAATCAAAGTATATTTGAAAAATCATTCACATCCAGTAGTGATTTATGTTGCAGGAGTTGATGGCTTTCCTAATCATGCTTTAACGGTTACCGGTTATACTAAAGATCGTATTTATTACAATGATCCGTGGTTGGGCAAACGCACAAGTATGAGCATCAAAGCTATTAATATTCATCGTAATGGAGATTCGAAAAGAGCTATTAGTTATTAATAAATTAAAATATCAATTATCTTTAAAAGATAGTTGATATTTTTTATTGAAAAATTATGACTAAAATATCAAAAGTAATATAATGAACAAAGGTGATTTTTAAAGAGGTGTTTTTAATGCGCAATTTTTTTAAATCCACAATCTTAATATGTGGTTTTATCATATTTTTTATGGGTCTTAATTACAGCCATGTTGAGGCTAATGTTAAAACATACCATCAACACGGCAAGGCACTTGAAAAGTTTGATGTTTCTAAATTTAAATATGTACATAATCATAACTATACTCGTAAGGACTATCATAAACACTATCGTAGGGGTTATCGGCTTAGACATAATCATATAAAATCTTATGGTGGCAATTATCGTACTTATGCTAAAACGTTGTTTTTTCTTACAGGGGCTAAGAATACTAGACTTAGAAACCATTGGAATCCACAAAGTATTACAGTAAGTCCGACTGGTAAGTATGCTTTTGTTATGTATCCTGGTGAAGTCGTTAGATACAACTTATTTACCTTAAAAAAACTGGGCGTGAGCTATAAGCATCCGGTTTTAAATAATAAACAAATAAAGTCAGCTGTTAAATTTGGTCCCCACATTGATACTGGCCATGGTCAATCACTTACTTACAATCACAAAACTCATCATTTATGGTTTTTGAATATGGGAACTATAAATAAATATGCCAAACTTGAAGAGTTAAGTATTAAGACTTTGAAACCGATTCAAATTATTAAATTTCATTATGATTCTAACTATTCTTTGAGTAATGAACTAACTTTTGACAAAAAAGGTAATCTTTATACTTATACGAGAACTAGTGGTGATGGTGCAATCAAAAATGGAACTTTAAGAATTAGTAAAGGAATAATTCATAACCATAATGTTAAATTTAAAATGATTATGCAAGGTATTAGACATGCACCGGGTTATAGAACACAATCTTTGTCTTATAATCCTAAAAATAATCGCCTTTATTTTGTATCTGATGGGGGCATTCTTTCAGCTCCAGTTAGTGGATTGGGACATCTTAAGCCTAGTCAAATCAGAGACACTAAATTTTTAACTCATCGTGAATTCGAAGGACTAGCTTTCACCAGAAGCGGTAAAGGCTATCTATTATTAAATCGTTCACCAGAAATAATGACATTTAATCATTTTTAAATTAATTGGAGAAATAAATGTTTAATTACAAGAATCTTTTATTAAGTCTTTTCATTTTTACTTTGTTTGCATCATTTTTTATGATTAATTCGCAAGCAAATGTTAAAGAATATCATCAAAAAAGATTGGCATTAACTAGTGGAAGAATTAAGAGTTATGTTAAAAACAAAAATTATGCTATTTTGCATAAATATAAATACAGTCACAGTGATGGGTATTATTCTGAAGGTACCTATCAAAAACATCCACATAACTTTTTTGCCGCTGCAGGTAATTTTAGAAGAAATGCACTCACTGATTTTTATTTACCCGTTTCTAGATATAAAAGTGCCGATATGGGGAATCCACAAAGCTTTGTGAAAAGCCCTGATGGCCATTATGCATTTGTAATGTATTCAAAGAAAGTTCGCGGTCGAAATATCGGAACAAGTAATATCGTTCGATATGATTTGTGGAAGCTATATCAAATGGGATTTAATTTAAAAAATATGGATGCTTTAAGACGTGGGGTTAAACATAACGCTAAAGTTAGATCAGCAATTAAATTTGGACCGAAAATTAATGTTGGTCATGGTCAATCACTGGCCTACAATTTTCACAATAATACAATGTGGTATCTATTGATGGGGGTTAATGGAAAAAAGGCATCATTTGTTAGAGTAAACTTTAAAACTTTAAGACCGATGATCAAGATTAAATTCAAGTTTAGTAATCGTTATCGATTAAGTAATCAGCTAACTTTTGATAAACATGGAAATATTTATACCTATATCAAGTATCTTTCAGGTAGAATTGTTATTTTTAAAGGTAAATTTGTGCATAATCGGGTTTACTTTCATACGATTAAACAAGGACTATTGCATGCGCCGGGGAGACATACTCAAGGGATGGGGTATAATCCCAAAGCTAATCGACTATATTTTGTGTCTGATGGAGCCATTACATCAATCCCAGTTAATAAATTGGGCCATTTAAAGCCATTTGATGTTCATACAACCAGGTTTAATACTAATCGTGAATTCGAAGGAATTGCTTTTGATAAACATGGTGTTGGCCATATTTTGATGAATCGGGGACCTGAGTTAGCTAAAATAAATCATTTTTAGTTATTTAACGTATCTTATAAATGTATCGCAAACAATTTCTCGATTTGTATTGAATAAAATAAATTTTAATGGTAGACTTACTAAACGTGAGTATTGGTTATAAAAACTTTTACTCCTTACCTTTCATTTTGTGAAAGGTCTAAAGTCCACAAGGAGGTGTAATTCATGGAAGAACATAAATATGAAATTACTTACATCGTTCGTCCTGATCTAGAAGAAGGCGCTAAAAAAGATTTAGTTGCTAAATTCGACAAGGTTTTAACTGACAATGGTGCTAAGTTAATCGACTCAAAAGACTGGTCAAAACGCCGTTTCGCATTTGAAATTGGTGGTTACAATGAAGGTGTATACCACATTGCTAACTTAACTACTGCTGAAAAAACAGCATTAGACGAATTTGATCGTCAAGCAAAATACAGTGACGATATTTTACGTCACATGATCGTAAGAAGATAATTTAGACTTTAATTGCTTTTAAAAAGAGAGGAGTACTTTCAGCATGATTAATCGTACAACTTTAACAGGTAGATTAACTCGGGACGTTGACTTGCGATACACTCCAAGCGGTGCCGCTGTAGGTAATTTTACCTTAGCTGTTGATCGTAGATTTACTAACCAAAATGGTGAAAGAGATGCAGATTTTATTAACTGTGTTATCTGGCGTAAATCCGCTGAAAATTTTGCTAACTTCACACATAAGGGTTCTTTAGTTGGAATTGATGGCCGTATTCAAACCAGAAATTACGAAAATCAACAAGGCCAAAGAGTCTATGTCACTGAAGTAGTTGTTGAAAACTTTGCTTTGTTAGAACCTCGTTCAGCAAATCATAGTAACAACAATAACGGCGCTCCTCAGAACAATTCAGGAAATAACAATCCTTTTGAAAACCAAAACAACAACCAACCATCTAATAATGGCGGTAACAGTAATAATGGAAACAACATGAATAATAATTCAGCTGATCCATTTGCTAGTTCTGGTGATCAAATTGATATTTCCGATGATGATTTACCATTTTAATGAGTAGATAATAGAGGAGGGAATTTTAATGCCACAACAAAGAAGAGGTGGCGGCCGTCGTCGTCGCAAAGTTGATTTTATTGCAGCTAACCACATCGATTACATCGATTACAAGGATGTTGCATTGTTAAGCCGTTTTGTTTCAGAAAGAGGTAAGATTTTACCACGTCGTGTTACTGGAACTAGCGCTAAAAACCAACGTAAAGTAACTATTGCTATCAAACGTTCTCGTATCATGGGCTTAATGCCATTTGTTACAGAAAACGCATAAAAATAATATTTTTAACTGAGAAAACTGCTACGTTTTCTCAGTTTTTTTATTCTATAATTTTTGTGATAAAATATAGTTACAAAAAATAGTATAAAAGAGGAGTTACAATGAAAAAATTGTTCTCATTTACTAACTTACCACCTTTTTTAAAAAATAAAATTTTAAGATGGATTACGTTAGCATTAACGGTATTATCAATTTTTAGTTTAGTAGTTTCATTTCTATATAATTTTATTGTAGGAATCATTTTCCTAGTTGTGGTATGTGGTTTGTTGACTTACATATTTAAGAAAATGAATGATTTAAGTGACAGTACTGAGAATTATCTTTCTGATTTATCATACCGCATTCACCGTGGTGACCAAGAGGCATTATTAGAAATGCCAGTAGGGGTTATCATCATTAGTGAAAATGGTGCGATTGAATGGGTGAATCCATATTTAACCCCCTATTTTGGCGATCAAGATTTATTAGGCAAAGAAGTATCGGAATCCAATCCTGAATTGGCTGATATTTTAAATAATAATTGGGATAATCCTGATAATGCCACTGTAAAATGGAATGATCATTATTTTAATTTGTTAATTCAAAAAGAATATCGAACTGTTTATATGATGGATATTACTAAATATTATCAAATTGAAAAGGATTATAAGGATGAAAAAATTTCCATTGGACAAGTTTTCTTGGATAACTATGATGAAATTACTCAATCTATGAGTGACCAGGAAATTTCCAATTTAAATAATTATGTTACCAATGAGTTAAATATCTGGGCACAAAACTTTGGTTTCTTCATTAAGCAAGTTGATGAAGATCACTATATTATGTTTACCTATTCTAAAGTTCTTAAAGACATTGAAGACGATAAATTTAGTATTTTGGACACTATTCGTGAATCGACTTCAAAACAAAACTTCCCACTAACACTAAGTATTGGGATTGCTTATGGCGAAGATAATCTAAATGAATTGGCTGAACAAGCGCAAAGTGATTTAGATTTAGCTTTAGGTCGTGGTGGTGACCAAGTTGTTGTTAAGGCTAAAGATCATGAAGCTCGTTTCTATGGTGGGAAAACCAATCCAATGGAAAAACGTACCAGAGTACGTGCTCGTATGATTTCGCAAGCCTTACAAGAAGTCTTTAAGGAATCTGATCAAGTGTTTGTGCAAGGGCATAGTCAACCTGATATGGATTCAATTGGTGCTTGTTTGGGAATTCATCGTCTTGCACAAATGAATAATAAACATTGTTATGTTGTGATCCCAGAGGGCACTTTTCATTCTGATGTTCAACGTTTGGTTGATAAGATGCGTTCGGATGAAGAACTTGAAGCCGATGTTATTACTCCAGATGAAGCCTTGCAAAAAGCCACTGATAATAGTTTATTAGTAATGGTTGATCATTCTAAACCATCAATGAGTATTTCTAATGACTTATATAAACGTTTAGAAAATAAAGTAATGATTATTGATCACCATCGTCGTGGAGAGGAATTCCCTGAAAATCCAGTGCTGGTTTATATTGAACCATATGCTTCTTCAACTTGTGAATTAATTACTGAAATGTTCGAATATCAATCTCAAGATGCGGAACCAATTAGTAAATTAGAAGCTACAGCGATGTTAACGGGAATCTTTATTGATACGAAATCGTTTACTTCAAGAACGGGAACTAGAACCTTCGATGCTGCTAGTTATTTACGTTCAGCTGGGGCTGATTCTAGTGAAATGCAAGACTTTATGGAAGAAAATCCAGAAAGTTATATGGCTAGAATGCATTTAATTTCATTAGCTCGTTTTATTAGCGATGAAAATAATATGATGGTAGTTTCTGGTGAACAAGATAGAGTTTATGATCCAGTTACGGCTGCTCAAGCTGCTGATTCTATATTAGATATGTCGGGAGTTAATGCTTCATTTGTAATTACCCATCGTCCTGATAACTTAATCGGAATTTCTGCAAGAAGTGACGGTGAAGTTAATGTTCAAAGAATCATGGAAGAATTAGGTGGTGGTGGTCATTTATCTAGTGGCGCTACTCAAATATCTGATAAGAAGATTGATGAAGTCGATCAAATGTTAGATGAAGCAATTAAAAAAGCTAAATCTGAAGAATCTTCTGATGAAAATCAAGAAACATAATTTTCAAAAATCATAATTTAAGTTTATAATTGTATGAAGAATAATAAGAGGAGTGATATTGTATGAAGGTTATATTTTTAGAAGATGTACGCGGAAAAGGTAAACGTGGAGAAATTAAAAACTTACCTGATGGATATGCACAAAACTTCTTGATTAAACGTGGTAAAGCAAAAGCCGCTACTAACTCAGCTGTTAGTCAGTTAAATGGTGAAAAGAAAGCAGAAAAGAAAGAAGCAGATGCTGAACTAGCTGAAGCTAAAGATTTAAAAAAACAATTAGAAACTGATAAAAATACGGTTGAAGTTTCTGCTAAGGTTGGTGCTGATGGTCGTTTATTTGGTTCAGTATCATCTAAACAAATTGTTAATGAAATGCAAAAGCAACACGACCTTAAGATTGATAAAAGAAAGGTCGAACTAAAAGAACCTATTAAGTCACTAGGATACACAAATATCCCAGTTAAATTGCACAAGCAAGTAACTGCAACTATGCGTGTTCATGTTAGTGAAAAATAGTTCTCTGAATTTCTAATATAGAGGATTAATATGAGTAATGATTATTTAAATACCCAAACTCCTCCGCAAGACGTGCAAGCTGAAAAAGCGGTCTTGGGTGCGATTTTACTAGATAATGATCAATTAGCAGAATCACAGGAGTATTTAGAGCCGGCTGATTTTTATCATCATGCGCATCAATTGATTTATGCAGCAATGGTGAAGTTATCAGACGAAGATCAACCGGTCGATGCATCGACGTTGAGATCTGAATTGGATGGTCAAAAGAAGTTAGAGGATGCTGGTGGAATTGCCTACTTAGCAGAGCTCGCTTCTTCAACGCCCACCGCTGCGAACGCAATGTACTATGCTAAAAACGTTCGTAAAAAATCAGTCGCAAGACGCTTAATTAAAACCGCCACTAACATCGTAACGGAAAGTTACAATAATAATGATAATATCGATGATTTATTGGATGAAGCTGAACGGTCAATTTTGAATGTTTCTGAAGATCGGAATAATACCGGTTTTCAAGAAATTGGTGAAGTTTTAAAAAATGCTTTAAACAATATTGAAGATTTATCAGAAAGTACTTCAGATGTAACTGGTTTATCGACTGGATATCCTGCTTTGGATAAGATGACGACTGGTTTACATGAAGATGAATTAATTATCTTAGCTGCTCGTCCAGCTGTTGGTAAAACAGCTTTCGCATTGAATTTGGCACAAAATGTTGGAACTAAAACTGACAAGACAGTTGCCATTTTCAGTTTGGAAATGAGTGCTGAATCACTAGTTAATCGGATGATTTGTGCTGAAGGTAGTATTGATGCCAATCATTTGCGAACTGGTCAATTATCAGATGAGGAATGGAACAACATGATGATTGCGATGGGAAGTTTAGCCAATGCTAGTATTTATATCGATGATACGGCTGGAACTAAAATTTCTGAAATTCGCGCTAAGGCCCGTCGTTTAGCTAAAGATACTGGTAATCTTGGTTTGATTGTAGTGGATTATCTTCAATTAATTGATGGTGGAAATAAAGAAAATCGTCAACAAGAAGTATCTTATATTTCTCGACAATTGAAGAAAATTGCGAAGGAATTAGGAGTGCCAGTAATTGCGCTATCTCAACTTTCTCGTGGGGTTGAACAACGCCAAGACAAACGCCCAGTATTATCTGATATTCGTGAATCTGGTTCAATCGAACAAGATGCTGATATTGTTGCATTTTTATATCGTGATGACTATTACGAACGCGAAGATGACGACGATGATGATCAAGAAGACAGTGATGTTGGTGAAGTTGAAGTAATTGTTGAAAAAAATCGTTCTGGTCCACGTGGAACGGTTAAGCTACTTTTCATTAAGTCGCATAATAAGTTTTCGTCAATTGCGTATAATCAAGATGAATAAAATTAAATCCTTAGCTATTTTAGCTAAGGATTTTTTGTATAATGAGTATAAATAAAAGAAATGAAGGTGATGCAATGCGAGAAATAAAATTACATTGGTTGTTTTTAGGTTCGTTAATTAATAATATTGCAGTTAGTACAGTTTGGCCCTTAACGACTGTTTACATGCATAATGCCCTTGGTAAAAGTTTAACTGAAGTGGGAATTATTCTGTTTATGTATTCAGCTTCTAATGTATTTGGTAATTATATCGGTGGTAAATTGTTTGATCGCCATAATCGATACATATTAACTATTTTGGGGATTATTTTTTCAATAGTAGTTTCAGCAGGCCTAATTCTCTTTAATGGTTGGCCAGCTTATCCAATTGGTTTAGTGTTATTTGGTTTTGCCACTGGGTGGAATCTAACGATGATTAATTCACTGGGCACGACCGTTAAATTAAAATCTGGTCGCTATATTTTTAATATGCTGTACTTGGCCCAAAATGTGGGCGTCGTTTTTGGGACGATGGCAGTGGGGCTTTTATATCCAATTGGAATTAGCTCAGTTTTTCTACTTTCGACAGTGATTCTAATCATATATGGCATTAATGCAATTTTTACTTATAATAAGCCTGATTCAATTCATCCATCGAAAGCTCAAATAAAGGTCAAAAAGGTTAAGTTACCTAAACCAAAACTAACAATCATTATGACTTTTTTTGTTAGCTTAGCGGTTATTTGGATTGTTTATGAACAATGGGTATCAAATATGTCAGTCTATATTACTGGAATGGGCATTCCAATGAGTATGTATAGTTTGTTATGGACATTGAATGCCTTTTTATTAGTAGTTTTTCAATTACTAATTAATTGGATATCTAAATATCATGATAGCCTTTATTTTCAAATTTACTTTGGGATTTTCTTTATTGGACTATCGTTCTTCACTTTAATTTTTATGCACTCTTATTTAGGATTTGTCATTTCGATGACTGTTTTAACTTTAGGCGAGGCATCGGTAATTCCCTCAATTCCCGCATTAGTTAACGAACTGACACCGATTGAAGTCAAAGGCAAGTATCAAGGCTTAACTAATGCTTGGGCTTCAGTTGGGAAGGCAATTGGGCCATTAGTTGGTGGAATTGTGATTGATATGACATCATATCGTTCATTATTTGTGATTAGCGCAATGATTTGCTTATTTCTGGTGATTATTACAAAGTGTATTGTAAGATTAAAAAAACAAAAAATAACTAAATATTCTAAATAAAGGATGGTTTTAATATGTTACTTAATATTATGAATGTTTTAGGAATGTTTTTAATTTTATTATCAATTATTGTCCTGATTTTTACTTTAATTAGCTTTATTCTTAAAAAGCAGTTTTATTTAAAAAAAATGTATGTTCCAATTATTGGATTAATTTTAGGTTTAATTATAATTTTTATAGTTTCACTTAATTCCAACTATGTTAATAATCATTCATCTTTATATACTAACCCGGATAACACGATTCCGTTATCAATTAATTTAATATCAGGCTCAAAAGTTGATTATGTTTATGATAAAAAATA
Source organism: Apilactobacillus apisilvae (assembly GCF_023380225.1). Lineage (NCBI taxonomy): Bacteria > Bacillati > Bacillota > Bacilli > Lactobacillales > Lactobacillaceae > Apilactobacillus > Apilactobacillus apisilvae. The sequence continues at coordinate 1,051,748 of NZ_CP093362.1, read as the reverse complement.
TATCTATAAGTTTAGACATGAAGGACAAGATATATTTAGACTAAATCCATTATCGATTAAAGGATCCACTAATTTAGTTGTTACTCAAAGATATCGAAATAATTTCTTAGTGCCCACTGTTGAAGTTGATAATTTTAAAATTATAAAAAGATAAAATATGGAACTGAAGTTATAATATTGAACAGATAAATAAAAGCACTTTCGATAAAAGTATTATTTTAATTTGGTAAAATAATATAATTCGGAGGTGTTTTTTGTATGACTAATAATAAATATTCATATGAAACTAAACTAGAAGCCGTTCGGCTTCTTAATGAAGGTGTTCCTGGTAGAAAGATTTGTAAAATACTTGGTTTAAAGAGTGACGGCTTAATTTATACATGGCGGAAATATGTAAGAAATGGTGATTATTATCGTTTGAATCAAAAGCCTGGCAAACAATATAAATATAATAAAGGCAATTTAGAAATACCTAGTGACGTCAGAAAAGATATGGAAATTAAACAAATGAAGGAAGAACTTGAAGTTATAAAAAAATATTTAATCATGGAAGGGCTGTGGTAAATCAAGCTACTATTAAATTAATCGATACTTTCACATCCAAAATACCTTTAGTTAGGATTTGTCAGTATCTCAATATATCTAGAAGTACCTATTACTATCATAAAACACATGCAGCTCATTTTAATTTAAGTCAGATTGAACAGGAGATTCAACAACTATGTATAAAAACAAAGTTTTTATATGGTTATCGTAAAATTTATGCACTAATTAATAAGCACTTAAAATGCAGTGTTAGTAAAGTTCAAAGAATTATGGCTAAATACAATTGGGGGTGTCGTATTAAACGTAAAAGATCTCATCGACCTGGTAATCCGTTCAAACAATTTGATAATATAATTAATCGTGATTGGAACATTAGTTTACCAAATCGTAAATTAACCACTAATATCACTTATATTCCTTGCGGAAATAAAATTTTGTACCTCTCTACAATTATGGATAGTTTTAATTCGGAAATTATTGCTCATAAAATTTCTAATCATCCAAATACCCAATTGGCATTAGATACACTAAATCAATTAGGCTATTTAAGTGGTGCTATCATTCATAGTGATCAGGGTTCTACTTATACTTAGCGTGAATTTTTTGAATTAGCACGCAAAAAAGGCGCCATCAGAAGTATGTCCCGTAAAGGGACGCCAGCTGATAACGCCATCATTGAATCATTTCACTCCAACCTAAAGACTGAAATGATATACACACAAGCTAAACCTAAAGGTTTAGCAGATACTATTAAGTGTGTGAATAATTATATCAAATTTTTGAATAATAAACGAATTTTAACAAAATTAAGCAACAAATCACCTGTAGAGTACAGGAAATCAGTTGCCCAATTAAATAATTAGAAAGCTGCTTTTATTTATTTGTTCAAAATAATAGTTGCAGTTCCCTATGCTCTACAAAATTTAATTTTTATTTTCCAAGCCAAATTCTTTGTTTATTAAAATTATAATTTTATAATATATTTGTAATAAAGAAGGGATACATTTAATTGCAAGCTCTAATTACATATTTAAATTAAAAGGGGTTGTTTTATATGTTCTTTGATAAAAAGACAATGTTAACGGTTTTCGCAGGTGTTGCATTACTATCAGCCTCATCTGCTAGTGGTATTACAGCTTTTGCTGATGATTATACTGGTAAGGATACATCAGGTAATGGTCCTGTAAATATTGATGAAAGTGGTAAAAATGTAAATAATGGTAGCTTTAGTAATGGTATTAGTTCGACTCAAGGTACTGGAAGTAATACTTATGGAAGTGGAACTTCTAATTCAGATGCACACATTAAAGTAGTCCAAGGTTATTTAGTTCTAGAAACAGTTCCTAGTTTGGGATTCCAAGATGTTAGCGCTACTAATACTAAATCACATATTTCCAATTCAGTGATTGATAATCATAATGTATTAAATACTGATACATTTTGGAATAACGATCGAGAACCTGAAAATCTAGAAGTTTTGGATGCTAGAACTCAAGGTGGAGCTCCTTCCAATCAGCAGGGTGGTGGATACGCTGTTACAGCTAACTTAGGTCAATTTAACACTTATAATAGTTCTAATGGTGATAGTCCTGACAATAGTATGAAAGATCAAAAGGGAGCAGCTATGAGTGGTAATTTATCTTCTAACGCTGGTAGTGGTTTCACTTTAAATCTAAATGGTCAAATTTCTAAGTCAGATGATAATAATGCTTCTGTTACCAATGATGGTTCATTGAAGTCAGATGGTAGTTCTAATAATGGTATTGTTTCAGCCTCTAAAAATAAAGACAATAGTTTACTAGTTTTGAGTAATAATACAATAGGTAGTGGTACAACTGATGTTAACTTTAATAAAAAGAGTACATTAACAGTACCTACAAATGTTCCTGGTGGACAATATGCTGCACCAATTACATGGACTTTGGCACCAACAGCTAATGGTGATGTTGATACTCCAAATGGTAATTAATTATTTCTTTCTTTCTTGATAAATAACTAATAATTGAATAAAATTAATAAGAGAGCATTATTGCTCTCTTATTATTTTATGTGGAGGTATTTATATGTCTAAAAAATTTAAAATATTCCTATATTCTATAGCGATATTATTAAGTTTTGTATTTATAAGCGCTCAAAGAGCTCAAGCTAGTGATGTTAATGGACTAGCAATGGAACCAATCTATCCTAATAATCAAATAACTAAAAATGGAATTTTATACCCAATGGTATCACCTGGGAGTACTCAAACACTTTCTTTTAATATTATTAATCTTTCTAATCAATCACAAAAGTTAACTATTTCTCCCAATACGGCCATTACTTCTAATGGACCATCTATTGATTATAGTCAGTCCAAATATAAATATGATTCTTCTTTGAAGTATAAATTCAGTGATATTTTCTTTCCTAAAAAAATAAAATTGGATGTTAAACCTAATACCCCAACAAAAGTAACCTTTACCGCTAAAATTCCTAAAAAAGAATTTAAGGGGTTGTTAATGGGTGGTTTCTACATTGATACAAATCAAACTTCTTATAATAATGACAGTGGAACATCAATTAATAATAAGTATACTTATGCAATGCCAGTTATTATGCGTGAAAATAAAGAAAAATCATTGCCTGAATTAAAGTTAGGTACCGTTACAAATGGCATGTCTTTTAAAGCACCAATTATTTCCAGTAAAATATATAACAAACAACCAGCTATGATTGATCAATTAAAAATGGATACAACCATTAAAGATGACAATAATAAATTAATTTTTCATAGTTATAATAATGATAATAGTGTAGCGCCTAATAGTAGTTTTAATTATGTTAATACGATTCCCAATAAGGATAATTTACAACCAGGTACATATCATATTAAAATCATTGCAAAAAGTCCTGAAGGTAAATGGATTTTGCAAAAAAGTTTTACTGTTAGTGTTGGGCAATATTTAGGAACAATTTTTCAAAATAATCAATGGCTTTGGTTGTTTATTATTATTATAATATTATTAATTGTTTCGTTTATCGGCTATCTTATTTATAAAAAACATAAGAAAAATTTATTATCGCAAAGTAATGATAAATCAACTATATCTAGAGAAAGTTCAGGGAGTCATTTTAAATAATGAAATTATTAATTAAATTTTTATTATCTTTATCATTTATAATTTTATTAATTATGAATTTTAATTATATAAATGTTTTTGCCGCAAGTAGTTTGAACTATCAAGCTCGTCCAGATTTACCTAAAGCTATGCAAAAAATTGGTTATTTCAAATATAATGTTAAGCCTAATGAAATATTAAAACTTCCAATCATTCTAGCAAATTTTTCTAATCAAGATACTACCATTACTAGTTACTTAAATGATGGATATAGCAATGATAATGGTAATATTGGTTATGATTTATTTAAACCTTTTGGTTTATTAAAAGACAGTGTTCCTAGACTTAGTAATATTACTTTGAGACATCGCTTCAATAAAGTGAATTTAAAACCAAATGAAATGAAAAAAACATCATTTACTATTAAAGTTCCTGACAAACCATTTCAGGGTAGTATTTTGGGTGGGATTACTAGTATTAGTAATAAAAATATAACTGAAAGTGGTAATCCATCAATTAAAAATAGACTCCAGTATTCAACGACAGTGTTGTTAAATCAAAATGCACCTGTTGACAATATCAAAAAAATCAATTTGTTATCAGTTGATGCTAAGAATAATAATCTTCAAATTAAGATGCATAATGATCAACCATCAATTGTGCATAACTATAAAATTTCGGTTCAGGTAAGAAAAGAAAACAAGATATATGCCCGTAAAAATAGTAATAGATATAGTTTAGCTCCTAACTCTATTGGTAATTATGATGTAGATTTATTTAATCTAAAGCCTAATATATATAAAGTAATAGTTAAAGTTACTAATAATAAGGGCCAAAGTGAAGAGTTTGATAAAAATGTTTTAATCAATAATGCTTACCAGAGTTTGAGTGTTTATAAATCAGATAAATCAATTAATTGGTTTATTTATACATGTTTTATTTCCGTTTTCTTATTGTTTATATTAATTTGTTATTTAATTCTAAAATTTTTAAAATAATTAAATATCTTCATCAAAAAAGATGAGGATATTGATTATATGTATTGAATGTATTTGTCTATTGGAATAACATATAAAATGTAAATGTTATAACAGCAAAATAATTATCTAATATATGGGGCTTTTGCTATGAAAAAAATTTTGGAAATATGTATACCTATAATGTTAATATTTATTGGTATATTAATATTTAATAATAACGTTGTCAAAGCTGATATTAATTCCAGTCAGCCCTTTCAATCTTGGAATAATGGTTTATCTGGATATAGTTATAAAAATCCAGTATTGAATGATGGATGGAAAGAACCCAGCGATATTAATACGGACACCAGTTTATGTAATCGTACAGATTATAATTCCAACAATAAAATTAGTGCTATTTATAAAGGAACTACTGCATATGTTTATGACTATGAAGGTTTTTATAACGCTATTTTTAAACAAGGCTATGGCAACGGCATTGATGGTCATAATGACTCTTCTGGAGTTGTATCTAATATTCATAAAGTGGTTTTAGAAAACGATATTAACCTGGATGGCACTAGTGGATCAAAAATAAATGGATTTGGATCTAGCGATTATACTGCTAATTATGCAGAACATGATAAATTAGTTATAGATGGTTATTCAAATGGAAATTATCATACTCTAGATATGTCAAAAGGTGATATTTCTATTGAAGCTTTAACAAGTAGTGAAGATTGGACAATAGAAAATATGAAAATTTTAGGTTATTCCTATTTTGGACCTATTAGTTCATATACTCCTAACGGAGGAACTACACTTAACTATCGTAATATTGATTATTATGGTGCGCAATTAAGTTGGGGTAGTAGGCAGAATAATTGTAAAATTAATATTTATGGAAATGTTTCTGTTCACAGTTTAGACTACTATAAAGATAGTAGTGGTCAATCTCAAATTTCTGAAGGGCAAAATCAACAGAATTTACAGACTGGTGATATTGAATTTCATAAAAATTCTAACTATTATGGTGAAACATATGACGGTAATTGTTTGGAGTTAGAGGGAAGCTGTAAAATTGATAACAATGTAAATATTGATTTACATCCTCATGGCACTTATGCTGAGGATGCTTGGTTTAATTCCTATGGATTATATTTATACCCTGGTGGAAATTATAAACCTGAAATTAATTTCGGTTCGAATGATAAATTTAATATTTATTGTGATTCTAATAATTTAACGGATTCTGATGGATCATCACGTATTCCAGAGGATCCTTATAATATTTCAATTGCTATTTATGCCAATGCAAGTAGTTCTGTTCCCGCTAACATGTATATGAATAATGGAACTAATTCTAAATTTAATATTTATTCTAATGGTCAGGTGAAATCTCAAGCTGCATTAGTATACTTTAGTTATGTTAATGCTAATGTATCTGGTGTAGGAAATGAATTTAATGTATCTTCAGATGCAAATAATTCGTATATACCCTCTAATGGAGTTGTTGAATTTAATGGATCTGGTAATAACATTAATGTTGATAATTTAGGATCATTTAAATTAAATATAAAAAATATTCCTCAAACATCAACTTCCAATTATCAGATTAATTCTGATAGTAGTACTAATATTAATTTAGATCGACCTACAGATGTTGAGATTAGTAATAAAACATATAATTCTAATCAAAATAATCATATGTTTTATTCTGGAACTTCTAATGTTAGTAACAATGGTTATATTTATGCACGTAATACGCGTGTTACTGGTTGGTTAGGTGATAATCAAACACCTTCTATTGATAATCAATTGGTTAAATCCTTATTTTTGCCACTTCGTAGCGATAGTAGTTATGGCAAAAGTACTATTTTTGTTGGTGGTGTTAGATTATATGGTTCCTATTTTGAAGTTTCTGATATGGTAACAAAACTAGATAGACAGCTAGTTGATTCTAAGTCCAGCGATGTTTATTTGAAAGCTCAAGCAAAAAACTATAATTCAATTAAATTCACAGCTTCACCAATGGCAACGATATCATATACTAATTATAATGATTATAATAAAAACAATAATAAAGTAACGGGTAAAGTTATTGATGATAACGGCAATCCTTTGAAAAATAGTTATATAAATATATCACTTGATAACGACAAAGGTAAATTTATTGATCCAGATACAAGACCAGTTAATAAAAATTATAATCAGTATATTGCTTCTAATGAAGTATTGTTCAGCCCAGTGAAGCAATACATGCCTAGTACTTCAGCTTCAACGATTATACAAGATAACGGTAATACATCTAATTTTTATAATAATATTGCTGGAACTATCGGTTCTACTGATGGACAATTTGGCTTAGCTCATGACTATTTTTATAATCGTTATAATATGGGAGACGCTAATACATTAAATCAAGATATTACACTTTATTCTAGAGATGGAACAACTATTAATAAAGATTCTTCCAAAGATGAATTTTATTCGGGAAATGTTGGAGATCAAGGATTGCAAGTGGGAATGGAACATTATGTGGCAATCACTGACAATAATGGTAATTTTAGTTTTAATATTCCAAATGTTTTATGGAATGAAATTAATAACAATAATAATAATCATAAACTGAATATTACCCCATATTATAATTTTTCTCCTGGTAACACAAAAACTGTAAATTTAGCATATAATCCTAAATTGAATATTAACAATAAAATTAAAGATATCACTTATTCCAATGCCGATTCATCTGATGGATTTTCTTTGAGTAAGGTTTTTCAAGGTGGACAGGGTTATAGTTCTCAAGGAGATACTTTAGAATTTGATTCTACAATTAATAATACTTCTGACAATTCTGATATTTCAGTTAATTCTTCAGCTACTTATGATCAACCATTACCTAATAATATTGATGTAAGTACACTAAAGGTTTCTTATGATAATAATGATTTTAATGTCATTCATGAACCTAATGTTATTAAGTCAAACAATGGAGTTAAAATACTAAAAATACCAATTAAAAATTTAAAAAGTAATTCTACACTCAATTTAAAAGTTCGAGGAACATTAAAGAATGATAACGCTACAGTCGATAATTCTGATATCCGTATTAAACCTAAATATAATATAGATTCTACTGAATATTCTGGTGAAGCCGATAATGTTAACGAAATTAACTTTTCTGATAATCAACTCAACTTCACTCCTATTAGTAACATTGACTATGATTATAGTAGTATTGTAAAAGACAGTCTATTATTACCTACTAATAGTTCTACGCCAGTTATGAGTAATGTAAAAAACAATATGCGCGGTAATTCTTATGCCGATATACAGGTTCAACAACCAAGCGAAGAATTTAAAGATAATTCGTCTAGTGAAATTAAAGGAGATTTAATTTATAATGGTCAAAATTTAAATCAAAGTCCAGTAATGTTGTTCAGTACAGATGGTAATGACAATATGTACATTTCCAATAGTACTCCATTATATTTAAAGCCATTACAAAACTACGAAGGAGAAGGAAATGATTTTTATACCCTATTAAATTGGAGCGTAACTTATGGAATTAATTAACTAAAATACAAAATTAAGTGAATTTCTAAGGTAGGAACTGCAACTATTATTTTGAACAAATAAATAAAAGCAGCTTTCTAATCGTTTAATTGGGCAACTGATGTCCTGTATTCAACAGGCGATTGGTTGCCTAACTTTGTTAATATTCGTGTATTATTCCAAAATTTTATATAATTATTCACACACTTAATGGTGTTTGATAAACCTTTGGGTTTAGCTTGTGTGTATATCATTTCAGTCTTTAGTCTTGAGTGAAATGATTCTATTATGGCGTTATCAGCTGGCGTTCCTTTACTGGAAATACTTCTGATGGCGCCTTTTCTTGCGTGCTAGTTCAAAGAATTCACGTGAGGTATAAGTTGATCCTTGATCACTATGAATAATAACTCCATCTAAATAACCTAATTGATTTAATGTATCTAATGTCAATTTGGTATTTGGATGATTAGAAATTTTATGAGCAATGCTTTCTGAATTAAAGCTATCCATAATTGTAGAAAGATACAACATTCTATTTCCGCTATGTATAAATTAAGCCATCACTCTTTAAACCAAGTATTTTACAAATTTTTCTATCAGGAACACCTTCATTAAGAAGCCTAACGGCTTCTAGTTTAGTTTCATATGAATATTTATTATTAGTCATACAAAAAACACCTCCGAATTATATTATTTTATCAAATTAAAGTAATACTTTTATCGAAAGTTCTTTTATTTATCTGTTCAATATTATAACTTCAGTTCCGGTAACATAATATTTTATGAATTTTTATATAAAAAATTATTTTTAGTTAAAGGATAAATACTTATATTATGCGAACTCCAAAATTTAGATAACTTTTACTAGGATATTATTCCCCAATGTTGATTTGTATCCTAGTTTTTCTTTTTTCCTATTACTATTGTAATACTTAATCCGTTTGTTCATTGTCTAAATATGGCAGGTTGCGTGGAATATGAATTGAATATCATTATATTATTTTATTTAAATATAAATCCATATTTTTGATACATTTGTACCCATGAAAGTAATGTTGCACTTCCTTTAATACTATACTCATGGTTCAACGAAGTTGAACCTATTCCTGATAAATATTTTAATACTAATTTTAATTTAAACTCGCTATTAAATTTAACCAAAAAAATGACCTCCAAATATCGAACAATTTCTTGTCCAACTTTTGGGGGTCACTTCACACTTTCTTTTTTTAAAACTGTTGAATTATAAGTTAGGGAAGCAGTAAATAAAATTAAAATCTATGAATATCTCATAATTACTGAATATTTAAATAATGGAAAACATATAAATCATAAATTTATACAAAAAATATGTATAAATATAGTTTACAATGTAATGTGTTTATTAAAATAAAACGCAAATATAATTTGACATATAGCACCTAATGTATTGAATGTAAATTTCAAGTCACAACGTTTTGACCATAAAATAACTACTGATTTCAGTGAATTTAGATATGGTAATAATTCAATAAAACAAAGGTTTTATTTATCACCAGTAGTGGATCTTTATTTCGCTCAAATCATTGCATATAATATTAGTTTAAATCTAACATTTAATTTTCCAATATTTGTAGGTGCTTTATATAGATATTTTTTATTTGCTTTAACCATTTACCAAATGTTTTGGTGAAAACAATTCGTCAATTTTATCTTTTGATAAAATATGTTTACTAATTAAAATATCTTTTACATTTTTATCTTCTTTTAAAGATTCCTTTATTATCTTAGTGGTTCTAACATATCCCAATTCTGGGGATAAGATGGTTGCGGTTACGGCTGATTTTCTAACATCATCAGCACATTTTTCTTTATTAACTTCAATATCGGTTAAGCAGTGATCAATTAGTGTTTTAATCGCACGAGTTAAATGTTCTTCGCTAGTTAGAATACTCTTAAACATAATGGGTTCAAAAGCATTTAATTCTAGTTGTCCAGCTTCTGATGCAGCAGTCACAGTTGCGTCAAAACCAATTATTTCAAATGCCACTTGATTGACGACTTCTGGAATCACTGGATTAATCTTATTTGGCATAATGGATGATCCAGCTTGACGCTTAGGTAAATGTAATTCATTTAATCCTGATTGTGGTCCACTTGCCAAAAGTCTTAAATCATTGCTGACTTTTGATAAATCGACTGCTAATGTTTTTAATGCTGCTGAGAAAGTTACGAAATGATCAGTATTTTGGACAGCATCAATTAAATCATTATCTGATTTTAAATTCATCCCAGAACACTTGTTAATATTTTTTACAATATGTTCTTGATAATATTTTGAAGCATTCATGCCAGTTCCAATAGCGGTTCCGCCCATACTAATCGTTTTTAATTCTTCACTGGCAGTTTTAATCCTTCTTAAATCACGTTTGAATAGTGAAGCATATGCATGAAAACTCTTTCCGTATGTAGTAGGAACAGCATCTTGCAGTTGAGTGCGACCTAATTTAATTGTATTTTTAAATTTACGACTTAATTCTTCAAAAGTAGCTACTAAGCGTTCAATTTCATTTAGAAGATTGGGCATTAATTTTAGCATCGCCATTTTACCGGCAGTTGGATAAGTATCGTTAGTTGATTGAGCTTGATTAACATCATCATTAGGATGAATAAATACTTTAGGACGTAATTTCATTGCCATATTAGCAATTACTTCGTTAGTATTCATATTGGTAGAAGTACCGGCACCACCTTGAATTGCAGGGGTGATAAATCCAGATTGATCACCAGAGCTTAATAATTCATCACATGCTTGAATTATCGCGTCACATTTTTTAACATCTAATTTTTGTGCTTCGCAATTAGTTTTTGCTGCTGCTTTTTTAATTTGAATATAACTTTCAATTAAATCAGGGTGCACCATTTCCTTAGTGATTGGGAAATTACCTGCTGCTCTAAGGGTGTGGATGCCATATAAAGCATCTTCAGGAACTTCCATTTTACCAACACAATCTTCTTCAATTCTCATCAAAGCCATCTCCTAAAATGTATCTTTGTTATAAAACCTTACATAAGAGTATAGGCCATTTTTTTGAAAAGTCAATCTAGATTATTAAAAGTGTTATAATAATGCTAATTTAAGTAAGGAGTGATATTTGATGAGATTATTAATGTACAACGCTCGTCCTGACGAAATGGTTAACTTTAAAGTCCTGGAAGATGAATATAAGATAGTAATTAAAACTACTGATAAGGGATTAAATAAAGATACGGTATCATTAGCAAGAGGTTTTGATGGTATCACAGTTCAGCAACATGGTGCTATCGATGATGAAATGATTTATGCAAAGTTAGCTGATTTTGGCATTAAACAAATTTCATTACGTATTACTGGTTACGATATTATTAATTTTAAATTTGCTAATAAATATGATATTAAAATAACTAATGTTCCCGCATATTCACCAAGGTCAGTCAGTGAATTAGTGCTTGCTGATGTAATGTCATTGCTACGTCATTTACGCGAAACTCACTTACGCGAAGATCGTGGTGACTTTGCCTGGGATGGTTTACAAGCCCGCGAGATTCATAATTTAACAGTTGGAATTATTGGTGCCGGAAAAATTGGTAGTGCGGTGGCTCGAATTTTTAAAGCACTTGGTGCTAAAGTTTTGGTAGCTGATCCAATTAAACGACCAGAGTTATTCGATACAGTGGAATATGTTGATTACAATACTCTATTCAAACAAGCAGATGTAGTGACAATGCATACTCCAATGACTGAATTTATGAATCATTTTATGAATGCTGAACGATTTGAACAAATGAAAAACGATGCTATTTTTATTAATGCATCTAGAGGTCCAGTTGTTGATACCAAAGCATTAATTACTGCTTTAAATGATCAACAAATTGCTGGTGCAGCCATTGATACCTTTGAAGGTGAAGCTGGCATTACCGGTGTTGATTTATCGAAATCAGGTTTTGATAATGAAAACTTAGCCGAACTATTAAAGATGCCAAATGTAATTGTTACTCCACATATTGGTTTTTATACCGATGCTGCAGTTAAAAATATGGATTTGATTTCAGTGAGGGATGCTTTCAAAATCTTGAATGGGGAAGAACCATTGCATTTAGTTAATAAGTAAACATTTAAGGGTAATTCTAATTAAAGAATTACTCTTTTATTTTGTCATATATATTTGACAAATGTATTAATTAGCAGTACGTTATGTGTAACATATATGTGACAGAAAAATAAGGAGGCTTATTTTTGAATCGTGTACGCGAGTATCGAGAGCAGCAAGGGCTCTCACAGTTTGCTTTATCACAAAAGATTGGTGTCGCGAGGCAAACCATTAATTTGATTGAAAACGATAAGTATAATCCATCATTGAATTTATGTATTAGTCTGGCAAAAGAGTTGGGAACTGATTTGAATGGATTATTCTGGGAAGGGGAAGATGATGAAAAATAAGGAATCGTTATTTACTAAATATCTTAAAATGTTTTATGGAATTTCAGGACCATTAGATGAATATAAAACACAAACAATGAATCGAATTGGTAATAAATCTTTTATTGCCTGTTGGTTGTATATGGCATTTTTATCACTATTTTTGATTTATTATGGGATGGAAAATCCTAAAATTTCAGTCACAGTCTGCATCGCTTCTAATTTTATATTTTTAATGATTTTAAGTATATCTATAATCGTTGCAACTAAAAAAGCCAAATTAACCACTAATGAAGTTTTTGTAGATAATTATAAACAAGCAAAAAGAAAAGCAGCCTTTAAGGGGATTGGGTTTGGAATTTATTTTGCTATAGCAATGTATTTAATAACACCGCTTATGCAATTATCATCTAGCAATAAATCTTATATAGATTTATTAAAAAATCCGGATGGTGGATTCTTAGGATTTATTGTCGGAGGATTTGTATTTGGATTATGTATGTATTTGGTATACAGGATGCGTATGAAAAAAATGAAATAGGAGATGATCTTATCTTACATATTAGTAATTTAGATAAACGTTTTGATAACGTTCACGCTTTAAACCAAGTTAGCTTTGATGCTAAGGATGGTCGTATTTTAGGATTAATTGGACAAAATGGAGCAGGTAAGTCCACAACATTTCACAGTATTTTAAATTTTCTTAAATACAATGGTGAAATTAAATGGAATGACAAGCCAATTAGTGAGCCAACGTTTGACGAAATTGGTTATTTGCCAGAAGAACGTAGTTTAATGGAAAAAGCGACCGTTCAACAACAAATTGTATATTTTGCAAAACTAAAAAGTCGTTCTGCTAAATGGACTAAGTCGCGAATTAAGGGTTGGATGCAACGATTTGATGTTAAGGGAAATGTAAATTCTAAATTAAAATCATTATCGAAAGGTAACCAACAAAAAATTCAATTAATTAGTACATTAATTCATGAACCTAAATTTATTATTTTGGATGAACCTTTTAGTGGGCTAGATCCAATTAATGCTGATTTATTGAAAAAAGCAATTTTGGAAGCTAAAGCTAAAGGTGCCACAATTATTTTTTCAAGTCATAACATGAATAATGTTGAAGAAATTTGTGATGATTTAGTAATGCTTAGAAATGGTAAAGTTGTTTTGAATGGTTCAGTACAAAATGTTAGAAACCAATTTGGTAAAAATGAACTATACGTTACCACACCGATGAAACAATCAGAACTGGAACAATTAGCTGAGGTTAAGTCGTTATATGTTCGTGGCGAAAACAAATATAAAATTATTTTAAATCATCCCGAAGATGGAGTTAAATTATTTAATTTAATTAGTAATGGAAAATATATTGAAGAATTTAGTCAACAACCACCATCATTAGATGAAATCTTTAGAGAAAAGGTTGGTGAAGACCATGCGTAAATTTATGACAATTGTTGAAGATACATATTTAAAACAAGTAAAAAGTAAAAGTTTTATTTTTTTGGTGTTATTACCAATCATTGGAATTTTATTTACTCTAGGAATTGGATATTTCGCAGCCAATAATGCATCCTCTTCTGACAATCAAGATAAAATTGCCTTATTGGGAAATTCTGATGTCAAAAAATCATTAATTAAATTGGATAATGATTCAATCAATCATTCCATTAATGATGAAAGTAAAGCTAAAAGTAGTGTAAAGTCAGGTGATATTTATGGATATGTAAAAATTACTAATAAAAATGGTAAACTAGTTGCTAACTACGTAGGAAATTCAGATATTGATGATGATGTTAAAACGGATCTAATACAGGTTTTAAAAAATAGTCAATCTAAAATGAATTTAAAAAACAGTCAATTATCAGCTGAACAAATTAAAAATTTGTCAGTTCAACCAGTATTTAGTAGTAAAGTTAAGGCTAATAAAGTTGCGGATGATAAAAATAATTCTAATACTGCTAAAGTGGGCTCCTTAACAACACTAATATATGTTATGTACTTCTTTTTACTTATGTATTCAGGGGTAACTGCCAGTGTAATTGCTCAAGAAAAAGGTTCCAAAATCATAGAAGTTATTTTTAGTAGTACAACTGCTTCGAAATATTTTGTTGGTAAAATTATTGGCATTATTCTAACGCTTTTAACCCAAGTTTTATGTTATGCAATTTTGTTAACAATTGGATATCAAGTTTTAGCTAATATGAATTCAATGAAATCAGTATTTAATGAAATTCAACCGGTATTACATGATGTTTTTACTAATTTTATGAATTTTAACTTAATATTCATTATTTTAGGATTAGCTTTAGGTATTATTTTATCAGCTGTTTCTGGAGCATTAGTATCTAGAAAAGAAGATGCTGGTAAAGCTGCTCAACCAATTGTTCTTTTAACGCTTATTATGTTTTTGGCCTCAAATGCATTACAGAATAACAGTAATGGGATTATTTCTAAAGTGTTATCATATTTCCCATTATCATCAATGTATTTTATGCCAATTAGAGCTATTAACGGTCAAGTAGGCATATTAGAACAACTAATTTCATTGATTATTTTAATCGCGTTCATTGTTGGATTAACTTATTGGATTTCGAAAGTCTATAAGGGATTAATGTTAAGAAGTGATGATTCTGGTTGGATTCGTAGTTTTATGAATGGAATTAAATATCGTTAGTCATTTAAAGGAGACGATTATTTATGTCTGAACTTGAAAAAATGAGAAAGGGCGAACTGTTTTTCCTTGGCGACAAAGTCTTCACTGAAAGAAAGAAGCATTATAAGGACTTATGTCTTGAATATGATGCAATTCCTAAATCAGATGAAGAATCCAGAAATAACAAGATGAAAGAAATGTTAGGTGGATATGGTGAACATGTTTCTGTGGAACCACCATTTAATTTTGATCATGGGCAAAACATTTATGTAGGATCTCGTTTTTTCGCTAACTATAATTTAACAATTTTGGACATCAATGATGTCGTTATCGGTAATAACGTTATGATTGGCCCGGATGTTGGCATCTATACGATTAATCATCCAATCAGTGCCAAACAGCGTAATCAAGGAATGGGTCAGGCATTACCAGTCCATATTGGTAGTGATGTTTGGATTGGTGGTCATGTAACCATCCTGCCAGGAGTCACAATTGGCAATAATGTTGTGATTGCTGCTGGTGCTGTTGTAACCAAAGATGTTCCTGATGATTCTATTTTTGGTGGCGTTCCTGCTAAATTAATTAAAAAAATTGAAGATTAATGCAAAAAAATAGGAAACTGAAATGATATTTTCAGTTTCCTATTTTTTATTACATCCGACCAACTAATAATGCTGGAAGATTTTTAATATCACTATTTTTAGCGAATACTTTAGCTTCTTTAATTGATTTATCAGCTAATTTTTTGTTGTTACCGGTTAATTTGTTAGCTTCTGTTTGTGCTTGTTTTAAATCATTATTAATTGAAGCTTTAGCTTTATTAATTTTATTTTCATGTATTTTCTTACCTTCATATTGGTAAAAGGTTACATCTTCTGCTTTATCGGCAATTCGATTTTCAATTTTAATAAGTGGTTTCAATGATTTATTAGCTTGTTCTTTATTATATAGACTATTGTATTGAATCCATCCACTAACCTTACCGGATTGTGAAACGACATTGGCTTCTAAACCATTTTTGTAGCTCCAAATATGATTTACACGAAAATTCATGTTACTATCAGCAAACTTTTCAACATCTTTTAAGCTATAGTTAGAAGGCTTTTTGCGGTTTAAATTACGAGTAAATTCACCACTAAAAGAATCCATTTGGTGTTTTTGAATTCTAAAAGTATAACCATGCTTATTTAAACGATCAGCCCAATTTTGATTTTTAGTAATGGTTTTAGCACTAGTTTCGGCTTTATCAAAATGATTATATTTTTTAGTATTAGCATTTGCGTTGATTGAGCCGATGGCTGTTGTAACAGTAAATGTAGCTATTAATGAGTATAAAATTGTTTTAATATTTTTGTTCATAATTATACCTTCTCTTCTTTACTGTAATCTCTATGTAATATATCCATAAACTTCCTGTAACATTTCTACAAGTACACTTTACCACTATACGTATAATTTTCAATAAATATGAGACAAAAAAATCATAATGTTTCACATGAAACATTATGATTTATAACTAACCCACTGAATCTTCCATTTGATAATCGATTAGTTTATTTAGTTCTACAGCGTATTCCATTGGTAATTGATTGGAGAAGGGTTCAATAAATCCCATAATTATCATTTTAGTAGCTTCAGTTTCTGACAATCCGCGGCTCATTAAATAATATAAGTCAGTTTCAGAAATCTTGGAAACTTTGGCTTCATGTTCAACTTCAGAATCGCCATTATTAATTTCATTATGCGGAATTGTGTCACTAGCAGATTCATCGTCCATAATAATCGTGTCACATTCAATATGTGATTTCGAATAATGGGCTTCTTTATTCATCCGAATGGTTCCGCGATAATTACAAATTCCACCAGATTTGCAAATTGATTTAGAAACCACATTAGAAGAAGTATGTGGAGCATGATGACGCATGATGCATCCAGTATCTTGATAAATTTCATTGTTAGCAAAAGCAATTGATAGCATGGTACCAGTTGCATTAGGACCATTTAAATCAATACTAGGATATTTCATGGTTACTTTTGATCCTAAATTTCCATCAACCCATTCCATCGTTGCATTTTCATCAGCAGATGCTCGTTTTGTTTCTAAACTATAAACATTATCCGACCAGTTTTGAATGGTTGTATAACGGCAAAAAGCATTCTTTTTGACAAAAACCTCGACATTGGCAGCATGTAAACTGTCTTCTGAGTAACTAGGCGCAGTGCATCCTTCAACATAATTCACACTGGCATCTTCATCCACAATAATTAAAGTTCTTTCAAATTGACCAGTCCGACCAGCATTAATTCTAAAGAAAGCTTGAATTGGAATCTTAGCGTGAACACCTTTAGGTACATATAAAAAGACGCCACCAGACCAAACAGCGGTATTTAAAGCTGCGAATTTATTCATTTGTGGGGTTACTAATTTACCAAAATAGGCTTTAACTAAATCAGGATGTTCTTTTAAAGCGGTATCGGTATCACTAAAAATAATGCCCATTTCTTTAAACTCTTTTTTAATATTTGCATAGACCGCTTCTGATTCATATTGGGCTTCGGCACCAGCTAAATATTTTCTTTCTGCTTCTGGAACGCCAATTTTTTCAAAAGTGTTTTTGATTTGGTCGGGAACATCATCCCAGTCTCTTGAAACATGATCAGCAGCTTTTTGAAAATACCTAATTTTACTTAAATCTAAATCAGATAAATCCGGTCCAAAATCAGGCATGGGTAATTTTTGATAAATTTTAAATGCCTTTAATCTAATATCCAATATCCACGTTGGTTCATTTTTGTGGGCAGAAATTGCTCGAATGATATCTTCGTTTAATCCATCGCCAGTTGAATAGAGTGGATTAAAATCATCCTTAAATCCATATTGATAATCATCATTTAAATGTTTAATTGAATCATCGATTACTATCATCTCCATTTACTAGTTGATAAATTGCTTTGAAGGGAAGCATTGCACATTTAATTCGCATGGGTAATTGGCTAACTGATTGTAAAACGAAGGCATCACCCAATATATTTTTGTCAGCATTTTGATTATTAGTCATAAATTCAGAAAAAGTTAAAACAATTTGTTCGATTTCTGATTTAGATTTATTCATGCAAAGTGATTTTATAAAGCTAGTTGCGGCCTTAAAAATAATACAGCCATCTGCTTTGATTTTCATATCAGTTAAAATATTATGCTCATATTCACCACTAATTAAAATATCATCACCACAAGTGGGGTTATGTAGATGAATAGAATCATTTTCGACTTGGTCATTAGGACAGTTTTTAGCATTTTCCCAAATTACCCGTTGATATAAATCTTTAATTTCCATTGAAAAATGACCTCATTTCAATAACCTGATTAACTAATTGATCGCATTCAGCTTGATTATTATAAAAATATATACTAGCACGTAACGTAGCATTCACCCCTAATTTTTTTGTTAGTGGTTCGGCACAATGTTGACCAGCACGCACTGCAATATTATTAAAATCTAGATAAGTTGCAGCATCATGAGGATGAATATTCTTTATATTGAAAGCGACAATTCCAGTTTGACGAATTTTTGGTCCATAGACATTTACATCAGTAATTTTGGATAGTTGATCATATAGATATTGACCTAAGCTTTTACAATAATTTTGGATATTCATCATACCAATATTATTTAGATAATCGACCGCCTTTGATAATCCAATGACACCTTCAACGTTGGGGGTACCAGCTTCTAAGCGATATGGAATCTCCTTAGTGGAAAAATTGTTTTTTTCGACATGCTCAATCATTTCACCACCTAATTGAGTCGGCTTCATTGTTTCTAACAAATTTTTCTTACCATACAATATACCAATCCCAGTAGGTGCTAGCATTTTATGACCAGAAAAGGCAAGCCATTCTACATCTATCTTTTGTACATTGATTGGAATTTCGGGTGCGGCTTGTGCAGCATCTATCAATACATCAGTATTATTTTGGTGTGCAATTTTAATTAATGTATTTAAGTTATTAATGTTGCCTAAAACATTAGATACTGCGGTAATTGCTATCAGTTTAGTTTTAGGTGTAATTATCTTTTTGGCAGATTCTAGATTTAAAGTTCCATCATTGTTGATATCAATATATTTTAATTTGGCATTTTTTTCTTTAGCAAGATTTTGCCAGGGTAATAAATTACTGTGGTGTTCAGCAATGGAGACAACAATTTCATCACCACGACTTAAATTATATTTATAATAACCATTTGCGACTTGATTAATTCCTTGGGTTGTTCCAGCAGTAAAAACAATTGATTGATTGGTTTTAGCATTGATAAATTTAGCTACTTTATTACGACATTCTTCAAACATTTGGGTGGTTTTTTCAGCCGCTGAATAAACACTGCGATGGACATTGAAATTATCATTTTCATAATAATCAGTCACTGCTTTAATTACTGAAAGTGGTTTTTGGGTTGTTGCAGCGTTATCAAAATATATAAATTTGGGATGTTTAACTAACATTGGAAAATCTGTTCTAATCTTTTGATTATCCATTGATTCGCTCCTCTAAATTAACAATCATTTTTTGTCGAATATCTTCATCAGGAAATTTGTTTATTAATGGAGTTAAAAATCCACGAGTTAGTAATAAACGAGCTTCTTTTGCTGGAATGCCACGAGTTTTTAAATAATATAATTGGTCAGCATTTACGCGTCCCACACTAGCAGCGTGTCCAGCAACAACATCATGATTATCAATTAGTAAAATTGGGTCAATTTTACCTTTACTAGTTGATGATAATGTTAATAAGCGACTGCTTTGATCAGAATAACTATTAGGAGCATTTTGTTTGATTTGCCCCGTTGTATCACAAATCGTTCTAGCATCATCGGCAACAATGCCGCGTTCAGTGATGATGCCACTAGTATGTTCACTTTGATTAGTAATTTTGGTTTTAATAAATTGTTTTTGTTGCTTATCAGCTAGACTAATTAAATTAATATTTGCTGAACTGCCAATCCCATCTAAATCAATATTACTATCATACCGACTATTAAAATGATTAAACAATCCAACATAAGTATTTAATTCAGCATTTTGTGCTAAATAAGCATTTAAAACTCGATGTGAATTTTTAGCTTTCGATAAAGCAGCATCATAAAAATTAACTTTAGCGTGGTCACCTAATAGTACTTCAATCATTATTCGATCATTATTAGAATTATTTGTTTCATCTTCAAAAATAAGGTTAGCTTTTGAACCAGCAGCTGCAATAATTAATAAATGTTTTTCTTGATCGTGATGTTTAACTAGTCTGCTGACGTTAATGGGTGTTTTAATGTCTTTATTATCAGGTATAAATACAAATCCACCAGATTGTAAATAAGCCAAATGGTTAGCGTTCAATTGGTTTTCACGCCATGGGATTGCTTTTTCCATTAAGTTTTCTTGGATTAATTCAGGATATTTGCTGGCAGCTACAAATAAATCCATAGCAATGACTCGATCATTTTTATGAATTAAATTGGCTTGGTTATTAGTGTTAAGTTCCGAGTAATTTAATTCTGGCTGATTAAAATTGAATGATCGTTGCTGGTTTTCAATGGAAAGAGTTGGAGCGATTTTAGCTGCTACCATTCTTTTAACTGATAACCATTGTGGTTCGTTATTTTGTTGTGTAAATTCTTGAATCGAAAGACTCATTAGTCATCCACCAACTTTGCATCAATTCCTAATTTATCACGTAATGTTGCATATCCCCCAGCTTCTAATTGCTCAGCTAAATGATAATTACCACTGGTAACAACCCGACCATCCATCATAACGTGAACTACGTCGGGTCGAACATATTTTAAAATCCGATCATAATGCGTGATAATTAATGAACTGAACTGATTATCACGCATTTTATTAATTCCCTTTGAAACGACTTTTAATGCATCGATATCTAAGCCTGAATCGATTTCATCAAGAATTGCTAAATTGGGTTGAATCATCATCATCTGAAGAATTTCATTGCGCTTTTTTTCACCACCAGAAAAGCCTTCATTTAAGTAACGATTGGTATAGTCTTCTGGAATATCTAAAAATTCCATTACCTGATCTAAACGTTGCATAAATTCTAAAACACTAACTTTTTCATCATCCGGTTTAATTGCATTCATAGCTGCATGAATAAAATCAACATTTTTAATTCCACTAATTTCAGTTGGATATTGCATTCCAATAAATAAACCTAATCGAGCGCGTTCATCAGTGGCCAATTCATTTAATTCGGTCCCATTAAAATAGATTTCACCACTGGTGATCCTATATTTGGGGGACCCCATGATTGTTTGTGAAAGGGTGGATTTACCAGTTCCATTAGGTCCCATAATCACATGGACTTCACCATCTGGAATTATTAGGTTCAATCCCTTGATAACTTCTTTACCATTTTCGTTAATTTTAACGTGCAAATTTTTAATTTCTAACAAAGTAGGGCCTCCTTCTAATGAACTAGTTTGTCCCAAATCACAACTTTATCTTGTTCTAATGATTTTGGTACATTAATAATTCGTTGGTTAGAACTACCGCGAAATTGCAAAGTTAAATCTTTTTTATCTTCCATAAAACGCCCATCAACTAAAATATCGATCATCGATAATAATTTTAATTTATCATAAGATTCCTTCATTAATTCTTCCCAGCGGTAACCTGACCATGACCAAATATCCTTGTTATTGCCAAATTCTTTCCGAACTCGTTTGCATAATTGTAAACAAACTTGGGTATTCAAGAAGGGTTCACCACCTAAAAGCGTTAATCCTTGAACATAATCGGCTTTCATATCTTCAATGATTTGATCTTCTAAGTCTTTTGAATATGGTTGTCCATAATGGAAGTTTTGCGATGCCACATTATAGCAACCAGGGCAATGAAAATTACAGCCACTAACATAAATACTACAACGAATACCTTCACCATCAACGAAGTTAAAGGGCTTGTAATCGGCAATATATTGTAAACTTAAATCATCAGCAAGCCATTCTTTAGGCTTTGGATTGTTTGGCTGTCTCTTCCTTTGCGACATCTTTAATCATTCCTTTCGACATATTCTTTTGACGTGATGAAATTTCAACGTGACGACCATGGACCATTGGTCGTGCTTGAGGATTACCTAGGTAACCACAAGTTCTTTTAACCACATCACAGTATTTAGGGTTATGGTTTCCACATTGTGGACATTCAAAGCCACGTGCAGTGGACTTGAAATCACCTTTAAAGCCACATTTGAAACATTTATCAATCGAAGTATTAGTACCTAAATAACCGACGTGATCATATGCCCAATCCCATACTGCTTCTAAAGCTTTCGGATTTTGTTTTAAGTTAGGATATTCACAGTAATGAATGAATCCAGCTGAGGCATAATGAGGATATGCTTCTTCGAAAGTTAATTTTTCAAATGGATTAGGGCGTTTTCTAACATCATAGTGAAAGCTGTTAGTGTAGTATTCTTTATCAGTAATATCAGTAATCTTGCCAAACTTTTCAATATCATCTTGAGCAAAGGTGTCAGTTAATGATTCAGCAGGAGTTGAATATAAACTATAGTGATAACCACTTTGTTTTGACCATTTCTTACATAAATTATTTAGTTCACGCACAATGCTAACCGTGAACTCATGTGCTTCATCATTGTTTTCCCAATCAGGTCCATAGATGGAAGTCGCAACTTCATAAAGTCCAATGTATCCTAATGAGACAGTTGCTCGTTCATTATTGAATAATTGGTCAACATCATCATCAGAATTCAAGCGTTTACCAAAGGCACCATATTTATAAAGTAATGGAGCATTGTCGGGCTTGGCTTGTTTAGTGCGTTCAATTCGATATGCCATGGCTTGATGGACAATGCGTAATTTTTCATCAAAAATCTTCCAGAATAGTTCTTTGTTTCCTTTAGCAAATAAAGCAATTCTTGGTAAATTAACAGTAACTACTCCTAAGTTCATACGACCAGCATTGACTTCCTTACCTTCAGGACTAACCCATTTGGGAACAAATGAACGACACCCCATGGGAGCCTTAAAGTTACCAGTGATTTCACAAAGTTTGTCATACATTAAAATATCTGGATACATCCGTTTTGTGGCACAATCAATTGCCCATTCTTTCACGTCATAATTAGGATCATTTGGTTTTAAGTTAAGACCTTTCTTCAAGGTATAAATTAACTTGGGGAAGATAGCAGTACGACGTTCTTTTCCTAAACCTTTAATTCTAATTTTTAAAATATCGATTTGAATTTCTTTTTCAATCCAATTAATTCCTAAGCCAAAACTAACGGTGGTAAATGGGGTTTGACCTTGGGATGAATACAAAGTGTTAATTTCATATTCTAGTGATTGCATGGCATCATAGATATCTTGCTTCGTACTATCTTTGGCATAAGCAGCTTGTTCATCTTTTGGCACCCATTTTTTAGCTACTTCTAAATGTTTTTTATAATTAATTTCAGCAAATGGTGCTAAAACTTCATCAGCACGATCAAACGATAGTCCACCATATTGTAGTGAAGCAACATTGGCAATGATTTGTGAAACTTGCGCAGTGGCAGTTTGAATCGAACGAGGTGATTTAACTTCAGCATTACCAATCTTAAAACCATTCGTTAGCATTTCTTTAAAGTCGACTAAACAACAATTCGTTTCAGGAGTTGCAGGTGAATAATCTAAATCATGCCAATGGATATCACCGCGTAAATGAGCTTTCGCTACTATTCCTGGCAGCATTTTTAGACCAATTGCTTTACTAGCAGCACCAGCTTCTAAGTCCCGTTGCGTATTGAAAACATTACTATCCTTATTGGCGTTTTCATGAACAACTCGATCTTCACGACCAAATAATTGATTAATTTTGTGTTCAACATCAGTGGCTTTTGCAAATTTTTCTTGATCCTTTTTTTGAAAATCTAAATATTGTTTTTTATTATCTAAAAGATTATTTTCTTCTAGAAATTGAATTATAAAATCATGAATATGTACTGCTGTGATTTCACTTGTATCTTTTGTCAATAAGTTTAATTTTTCAAAAAATTTAGTTCTAGTTTCATCAGAAAATTTAAACTGATCAAAAATATAATCAATTTTGTATTTATAAAATGGAGTTTTGTCTCCAGTGTTCTTGATAACATTTAAATGGTTGAATAGAGTGTCTAACATTTATACAGAACCTTTCAAAATAAAAAATACACTATAAATTGTGTCTGTTTCCAGATTAACACATAGATATAGTGTAATTACATTCTTGAAAAGTAATTCAAATAGTGTATAGCGAACCATTATAAACTTTTAATTTTCTCATAAAGCCGTAGAAATGGTAATTATTTGTTTAAAAAACTTAATGTTTTAAAAATTTATATAAGAATTGTTCAATCTTATTATTAACTAAGTAAAATTTATTATTATCTTAAATGATTTTATTTTTATATTGCTTTTTATATTTAAAATGCTGTTAAATCAATGTTGCAAGGAATCATTGCTAGTATTTCATTAAAATTTAAACTAATATTTTAAACAACAAGAGGTGATAAATATATGCAATTTGGAGAACGATTGAAAAAAGCTCGCCAAGACAAAATTTTAACTCAAGAAACAGTCGCAAAATATATGATTGTTTCAAGACAAACCATTTCTAGTTGGGAAAATGAAAAAACATATCCTGACATTACAAGCTTGATTAAGTTGAGTGAATATTATGATATATCACTAAACTTACTATTAAAGGAGGATAACGGAATGAAGGAATATTTAAAAAAGAAAGATGTTATAAGTGGAATGAAGCCAATTAGTCAATTATTGGTAACAACTAATATATTATTTTTAGTTATTTTAATTATCGATGCTTTAAATATTGTTAAATTAAATGATACAGCAGAGATGTTTATAATGGTTATATGTATTATTAATTTCGTTGCTGTTATGAAAATAGATAAATTGATGAAGAAATTTGGAATTAAAATTAAAAATAAATGGATTAATATTTTGATGATTGTTTTGTTTGTAGCCTTTTGTTTATCAATTCTACCCACAATTATTTCAGGATTTAATGCGGGAAATCATCCACATTTTAGATAAAAATAAAGTATCCTAAAAATTTAGGATACTTTTTAGCGTTTTGATTAATTTTTCATCCAACGGTTAATATCTTTAAAAATACTACCAATATTACTGAAACCAAGAAAAATATCTTCACCATGAATATATTTTGCTAGTTCTGAAGCACTTTTTGATGATTCATCTTTCATAATGATTTTAAAAGCATCATCAGCAATGTTTTGAGTAAATTCATTGATGATATTTTTTTCAATATTATTTTTATCACCTGATAGATTAATATTGATTGAATTATTTAAGTCATCCTGAAAATTTTGACTGTCATTGTGTAATTCAGTATGTAATGAAACATTTGCTTGTTGTTGTAGTTGTCGAATCTGTTGTAGCATATCCATTTTAATATAGTAATATCTTTTATATTGGTTCACAATTTCCAGAATTTGATCTTTGCTTGCATCATCTAAGTTCATTTTATTCACTGCTCCTTTTTAATTATTTAATAGGTGTTATTTTTTAAATAAAGCTATGTTAAATATATCGCTAATTAATATAAATTCAAATAAACTATCTAATATAAAATAATAATTGAACAATTGCTATTAAATCCATCATTATCCATATAATCAATTCAATGGCGCTATCATTAGTATTATCGTCCATCCTTTGGACTACTTTGATAAATCTTAGTAATAAAATGAAACATATAATCTCCCATATATTAAGTGTTTGTGTGTAAAATTCAATAATAAGAAGATTTATTTGTAACACTTTGACAATAAAGAATCTTTTTGTAATAGACATTTTCATTAATAAGCTATTAAGTTTACTGAAAAAATGAAAAGTAGCTTCAGTTAATGGATTATAACGTAAAAATTTATTAATACTTTTTTTAAAATTTCCAAAAGTATTAATTATATTTAAAACAACATCATCAAATGAATTACCTTTACCAAACATAACAAATAATTTTCTAATGAGCCAAATAATATTTAATAATATAACTGCAATAGCTGATACAATTAAAGATATTGTCGAAAGAAAAACTACTACGAATAATGCTATATTTATAATTAACCAGAAAGCAAATGATGAGTCTTTGAATCGCTTCTTTTTAGCCATGTTAATCCACTCTTTTTATGATAGTATATAATTCATAGAAAAAATGTATCTTAATTTTGATACATTTTTTTATTTTAGTTTATCTGATTGCTGTTTAAATAAGTCTAATACTAGATCGTTTTTGACATATTTATCATTAACTTTTGCTAGGGCAGGTTTATTATCAATCGCTATTTTTTTAAATTTAGCAGCACTTTCTGTATCATTTGAATTTTTAGCGTCTTCAAATAATTTTGAATATATAAAGAATTTGTGATAAGTTTTTATGAAATGATTTAGTTCAATAAAAGCGTTTATGTATTCATCAGTTGACTTATCTGCACTTAATGTATCACCATTATCATTAGATATATTTTTGTAATTTTCGTTATCCTTACCTTGTATTGCCATTTTTATTAATCTATCATCTGCTGGTAAAGCTAACATATTACCATTTATATTTATATCAAGAATATTGTACATAAGTTTACCTCCAAAATATTTTAATATAATTTTATTGTCAAAATTAAAAAGTTTATATAGTACGAAATTGTGTTGTAAGTAAATGAAAAGTGATATTTTAACCTAAAAGTCTTGCCCAGCTCAATTACACTATACCAGTCTTGGTTTTTAATATATAGTAATATAACTGCTTATTTTATTATATTAAGGTTATTTTAAGTAATTAAACATAAACTTATAGTCAATAAACATTTCATTAATGTTAATATTTGTTTTCAAATGAATTAATTATGAATTAATTCAAGATAATAGTATTAACATTAAGATGTTATGTCTAATTAACTATTCAAGGTGGTGTTGTCATTGCTTAATTATAAAAAAATAATATTATTCATTGGATTTTTAGCCTTGGCAATTTTTGGAGCAAGTTATACAACATTTGGTTCTATGAATGATGAAGATCCAATTTCTGGAACGTATTCAATTAGGCCGGCTGAAAAAAATGCTAACGCAGTTGAGTTAAATGCACCATATATTAGTCAAAAAGCAATTAAAGCTTGGGATGGCTGCGAAGCGGCTAGTTTACTAGAAGCTTTTCATTCTAAAGGTGTTTTATTAAATACCGACTTAAAAGAATTCTTAAAACAAATGCCCATCTCTAAGGATGGCAATCCTAACAACGGATTTGCTGGTTCTCCATATTCCAGTAGTGGAAAATATTTTGAATCTATTTTTCCTAAAGCACTGGATAAATGGGGTAACCAGTATCATAAAGTAAAAGATATGACTGGTTCATCAATTAATGATTTGAAAAAACAAATTGATGCTGGTAATCCAGTATTAACTTATATTGTAAGTGGTTATCAAAAACCTCAATATAAAAAATATTCTTTTGGGACTGAAATTGATAACAGTCATGTTGTATTATTAGATGGATATGAACGCGGATATTATCATGTTTCAGATCCTAACCATGGACAATACTGGGTTAAAGCTAGTTCATTTGAACAATCATATAACTATAAAAAATATGCAGTAGCAGTTCAATAATAAAAAATGTCTTACAAAAATTGTAGGGCATTTTTTTATCCAATAATTTAGATATTACGTTTTTCTTAAGGACTATCTTTTATCATATCTATTAACCATATGTTAAGCTAAAATGTATGTATTATTAAATAAAACGGGTGGTTTAGTAGTTTGTTAAAATATAAAAAGAAATTCATATTAACTGGTTGCTTATTCTTAGTCATTATATTCTCCATCAATTTATACATTAGCAATAACAAAATTCCAGGTACTTATATTAATCGGCCAATTGAAGCAAATGCACATGCTATTAATTTGGATGCACCATATATTAATCAAAAATCTTCAAAAGCTTGGAATGGATGTGAAGCGGCTAGCTTACTAGAAGGCTTTCATGAAAAAGGAATCCTTTCGAAAACTAATTTATCAACCTTTTTAAAACAAATGCCTTACAGTAAAAGTGATAATCCTAATAATGGTTATGCTGGTTCCCCATATATTAAGGATCAAGATAATAAATTTCAGTCAATATATCCGAAAGCATTGGTTAGTTGGGGCAATCTATATCATCATGTTAAAGATATGACTGGCTCAATTGTGAAAGATTTAAAACATCAAATTAAAATAGGTAACCCTGTAATTGTTTATATTGTTAGCCATTATAGTGAGACTCCAGAATATCAACATTATAAATGGGGAAATGGTATTGTTAATAGTCATGTTGTATTGATGGATGGTTATGAACGTGGTTATTATCATATTTCAGATCCTAATCGTGGTAAGTATTGGGTTAAATCTAAATTACTAGCAAAAGCTTATAACTACAAACGTTATGCTGTGGCAATACAATAATTGTAATTTTTAATGTTTATTTTTGCACCACTATTTGTTGCTTGGATTATATTCAGAAATTAAAAATAGTCGAATCACTTTTTGTGGTTCGACTATTATTTATATAATAACAATTAGAGTAATAATTGGTAACAATCCCTGTTTGATAATGATACTTTTTTGACTAGTAAAAGCACCATAAATCGCTACAATTATTGTATATATTAAGATTGGGATTACAATTTCTTTAGGATGGTTGGCGAAAAGAGTTCTATATAGTAATAAAATACCAATTAATCCGTTATAGATGCCTTGATTTTTCATTAAAGTTTTATTAAATTTATTTTTTAAAACATCTTTAGGAATGTTAAATACACGGCTTGTATTATCTGAAGTGGTTTGAAAAGTTTGAATAACCATGATAAATAAAAATTCAATGGCCACTAGGATAGTTAAAATATTGGATATAAAACTCATTACATATTATCCTCATTATTTTTTAATCTTATTTTAATCTATTGACATTATATATAACTAAACTATACTTTTCATTAACTAATAAAAGCTAGAGGGTGTTCAATGTTATGGACTCTAATGGTGGAACTATCGCCAAAACAAAGATAAATATTTCTAATCATGCTTCTAATTTACAAATTGTAAAAGATTTTGCTAGTAATATAATTGGATCTTTTAGTGGTGGGATGCTTTCTTTTGCAATGGGTTTAATGCTATTATCTGAAACTAAATCACCAATTAGTTCTGGTCTTGGAATGATTATTGGTCCCATTATGAGTTTATTGTTTTTGGTCCCAATCGGAAATATTGTAGATACATATCGACACAAAAATATCATTTTGACTAGTATGATGATTAGAATCATCACAATGACTATATTCTATTTTACCATTAACATGTTTAACGGTAACGGTAAGCTTATTCCAGTTATAATTTTTTTATCTATTAATTCCGTTTCAACTAATTTTAGTAGTACTGCATATGATGCTTCAGTTCATGAGTTGGTTAATGATGAAAAAATTGAAAAATTAAGTTCTTTAACGCAGATTGCTAGTTCAATTTCATCAATCTTTGCTCCGATGTTAGGAGTAGCTTTATATTCAATAATTGGTTTTGATTTATTTATTTTAATTGAGATCATTTCTAGCATTTTTTCATTATTAATTACCTCTTCAATGAAATTTTATAAAATTAAGCAAGTATCAAGTGAAAATTCTAAGCAGTCATCGCTCGATAAATTTAAAGAAGGCTTTAACTACATTAAAGGATTTAAATTTGTTAGATATATTATTATGATTGGTGCTGTTTTTAACTTTTGTTTTACATCGATAACCATCGGGGTTCCATACATTACTAAAATTCAAATGCACTTAGGAAATGGACCAGTTAGTGTTTATGAATCAGCAGCTTCTGTTGGTATGTTACTCGGCGGATTAACTATGAGCATTATGCCTAAAAAAGCTGGCTATATGATTAAATTTATTTTACCGACATTATTGGGAATCTTTATGTTAATTAGTATTAGTGGGATTGCATTTTTCCATACACCAATAACTGTTTCTATTTTTGTAGGTGTTATTATGATTGCCTTGATGTTTTTACTTGCTATTCTTAATATTACAACTCAAGTTCTTATTCAAAAAAACGTTGAAAATGACTTTTTAGGGCGAGTAATGTCTTTGATTATAGCTTTGAACATGTCTACGATGCCGCTTGGTGCTTTATTTTTCTCTATAATGTTTAAGATAGTGTCTAATACTTCGATGATTTTTGTTATTAGTGGTTTAATCCTACTTGTTTATTTCATGATACTATTACCATCATTATTGAGAATGTTTAAGTCGTCTAAGATAATAAGTTAGGTTGATTTACTTAATGTGATAATCTTTTAATTGACTAATAGATAACTATGAATTAATGTTAGTAACAGAACTATCAAATATATTAAACAATATATAATTGAAAGGAAGATTTTTAATTATGCCAGATGAACAACGTAAATTACCGGTAATTGAATTACCAGAAAGACAAATTACTTTCAGCAAATTAGATCCTAAATATGATCCAATGGTAAGAATGATCAATCGTTTTTCAAGAATTGCCTTAGATGGTCAATTCGATGAACGTTATACTTTTGTTGCTAACTTAAGAGAGCTACAAACTTATGCAAAACGTTTTAATCATTATTACAAGTTACAAAAATTAATTAAAGTTAAAATCGATGATTTAACTGAACAAAATGCATCAGAAGACAAAATTAGTTTACTTAAAGAATTTTTAGATGGCTACAACGAACATTTACAAGAAATTCAAGATGAACTAGATGAAAGTTTTTCTGCTCCAGAATTAGAAGGTATGGGCCATGCTATGGATAAGTTCATTTACAAGAACTTTGATAAATTGGAAGACCGTCCAGAGTTCGATGAATATTTGGAATACAGAATCAATAATAAAAATCTATAAAAAATAAAGCATTGGGATTTGAATTATCTCAATGCTTTATTTATTTTTGAGCAAAATAGTTTAATTTTTGATTATAAAAGATATAATCTATTTAATATGTATTTACTAATGGGGGAAAATTATGAAACGTGCAAGTTTAATTACACTTTTGTCGACTTTAGCAATTGGTTTTACAATTACATCTGGACAAGTTGCTAATGCCAAACAAAAAAATAATACAAATTATGTATCTACTGTGACTAATAAGGAATCAAATTTTAATACTTCTGATGCGCCGGTTACTCAAAGAGTAGCTAACCAAGATTTAACTGTTAATGAACAGAATAGTTCCAATCAAGTTACGATTAAAAAGGGAACTGTTATGACGATTAAAGATGGCAATAACAGATTAGTAACTATTCCTGGTAATTCTGCAACTTTAGAAGTTAATAATATTAATAGTGTTTCTTATCCAAATAAGAGCTATTATTATAGTAAGAAAGATTATGATAATTTATATGCTGAAGGAGCTAAGTGGTCAAAAGGATTAAGTAAGACCCAATATAAAGCTGTTGGTGACTACAGTCTTTCTGGATATAACAACGATAATACTTATCTACGTACAGGAAAATCTAAAAAAATTACCAAGACCAAAGCTGAAGTGAAAAATATTCAAGCTGCTTTAAAGAAGTTTAATTTGAAAAAACCAATGACTGTCTACCGTGGCTTAAACGGTGTTGGTTATTCTAAAGGATTAAACGGTCAAAAAAATCAAGTTGGATCGGTTTATTCTGATGCAGCATTTCAATCAACTAGTGTTGATCAAAGTGCAGCTGTGAAGTTTTTAAACAGTAGTGAAAAGAATGCAAATAATAACATCCTTATTAAATTAAATGTTCCAGCTGGATACCATGGAGCATACATCAACTCTATTTCTAAGAGTAAGAATGAAAAAGAATATTTATTAAACTCAGGCAAAAAAATGGTAATCACAAGAATCCAGACTGTGAATGCAAATGTTAAATATAACTCATATCAACAAAAGAATTCTGACAAGGTTAAGAATAGTAGTAAAACTAATGAAAAATTCAACTACAAATTAGTGACAATGAATTTAGTGGATTAATATTTAAAGTTCTCTATATCATATAGAGAACTTTTTATTTGTTAATCAATGTAATTGACCATCTTATTTGATTATTTTAAAATATTCTAAGTTGCGGAAGGGATGAATTGAATTGAAAATTAATGTACCAATAATTGATGGATATTTAGAAAATAAATACGACAAACATACAAGTAATGAATATAAAGAAAATGGCTTTCCATACGTCTCATTTCCAATTGATATTTCTGACATTCCAGAAGGGACTAAATCTTTATCATTATCACTGACGGATTTGGATTCTGTACCGGTAGCTGGATTTGAATGGATTCACTGGTTAGTTGCCAATATTGATCCTAAAAATAATGTTATTCCGGCTAATGCGGCTAAAGAAAATCCTTTTAAATGGACCCGTGGTAATAATTCTTTAGCTGGTAAATACCTAGGATTGAAGGAAGATCCAATGAGTCGTGGTTATGTTGGTCCAGCACCACCATCTGGCGTTCATAACTATACTTTAACCATTTATGCACTAGATGATAATTTATCTTTGAGTGATGGCTTTTGGTATAATGAAATGATATATGCAATGAAAGATCATATTTTAGATCAAAC
Source organism: Apilactobacillus apisilvae (assembly GCF_023380225.1). Lineage (NCBI taxonomy): Bacteria > Bacillati > Bacillota > Bacilli > Lactobacillales > Lactobacillaceae > Apilactobacillus > Apilactobacillus apisilvae. Next base: position 1,018,807 of record NZ_CP093362.1, on the reverse strand, counting down.
TACGATTAATATTCCAGTGAAAGCGTAAAAAAACTCCCCAATAGGCTAAAATCTATTGAGGAGTTTTTGTTATTAAAAATATATTGGATTTGCTTATTATTGTTTGTGTTTAACCTTGGTCGTTATGAAGGCGTTTGTCAGCAGGCTTAGTTTTTGGAATACCACCCATTGCTTCTGGATTTTCTTGGTAAGTGAACTTTTCACCATCTTTAGCTACTTGACCTTCAAATGCACGTGAACCTTCACCATCTGAGAAGTTCATTAGAACATGTGCAAATTCATCGTGTTCAATGTCCTTCATATCACCAGGAACAATTACACCATATTTTTCTTCTAATTCTTCTTGAGCCTTCATGAATTGTAGTTGATGTTGAGTTTCACGAGCTAGTAGGAACTTCAACATGTCACGAACTCCTTCATCTTCAGTCATGTAGTATAAGCGACTTACTTGTAAACGAGCTTCTGATTCACGTACAACATTAAAGCGCATATCAGCTACTAAGTTACCGCTTGATGTTGTGTAGCCAGCATTCCATGCTCCACCATTAGGATTATTAAGACTAGCAGTCATTCCATGAACGATTGAATGTTCTGGATCCATACCAGTGTATTTTGCAGCTAATGAAGGGTCTTTCTTTAGCTCTTCATCGCTAGGATTTAATGGAGCATCTTCTAAAAGATAAGCAATCATAGTAGAAATCATTTCAACGTGAGCGATTTCTTCAGTTCCTGTATCTAATAGTAGATCTTTATATTTTTCATCACCAGTTGATGACCAACCTTGTGATAAGTATGACATCATTCCTGTTACTTCACCCCATTGGCCACCTAGTGATTCTTGTAAACGGCGACCCATGACTGGATCTGGACGATCTGGTTTAGCATTGTATTGTAATTTACGAGTGTGTTTAAACATAAAAATCCTTCTTCCTTGAATGCTGAGAAAATGAGGGAATTAGATATGCTGAAATACAAAGACTATGTATGACTAGATATATAATTTTCATATCTGTTGTGATAGCAACTTAAAATGCAAGGACAACGTTGTTTTTATATACAAAATATCTTGCACGATTTAATATACTACGATGTAAAAATAAGTCTAATATAAAGACTCGGAAGTTTTGAAAAAATAAAAAAGCCTGTCTTGATGTGAACCCTTAAATCGAAACAACTATTTATTTTCTAGGAGGTAAAGTTTCCGATATTCTTTCGGAGCTTTACCTCCTAGTTTTGTTTTAATTCTATAATTATTATAATATTTAATCCATTTTTTCATCGCTTTAATTAATGAAGACTTTGTTTCATAATGATTACTCATAATTTCTATTTTCATGATATGAAAGAATGATTCCATTTGTGCATTATCTAGACATGTCCCTTTACGGGACATGGATTGAAAGATGTGATTATTCTTTAATAATTTTTGCCATTTATTATTTTGATACTGAAAGCCTTGATCACTATGGACGGTGGTTCTATAGCTTAATTTTGGTAATTTTTTAATCAATTCTTTCATTGGCTTAATAGTAAAGTCGACATTTGGATGTTCGCTAATGGAAAAATTTAATATTTCATCAGAAAATAGATCCATAATTGGTGATAAATAAACCCTGTGATTTATATCTTGATTACCATATCTAAATTCACTGACGTCAGTTGTTAATTTTTGATAAGGACGATCAGTTTTAAATTTTCTATGAATCCTATTTTTGGCTATATGTCCAACTTGTCCAATATAAGAATTATATTTTCTTCTTTTTTTGTTATATTGATTGGTCGTTAAATTTAATGTTTTCATTATCCTTAATACTTTTTTATGATTAACAACTACGTTGTTATTTCTTAAAGCTAAGGTTAAACGGCGATACCCATAATTAGGATTAAAATGCTTTATTTTAGTGATCATCTTTTTTAAGTTATCATCTTTATCATCTTCTTTGAAATGTCGATAATAATAACTTCTACTTATACCGATACTTTTTAAAATGAATGATATAGAAAATCTTTTAAAGAAAGTAATCAATTTCTTTATGTGATCCATAGTAGATCCACATTCTTGTTTTATTTGTTCATAACGATAATTGATTAGATAATAATTAACTTTTTCTCTTAATGACTTGTTAGGTGATTTAATTTTAGTTTTATTTGATTTCATTTTTTTAGGGCCACGATTAGTGTATAATCCAGTTAGGCCTTTAGTCTCCAATCTTCGCTCCCAAGCAAAGATGGTACTTGGGGCTGATATGTTGAAGAAAAGTGCTGTTTCTGGATACGAACTGTGGTTAGTGTGCATCCAATGCAGCACTTTTCGTTTATAATATCCAGAATATACTTTGATTGGGTGCCTGACAATTAATCCTTTAATGCCGAAGGCATTATACATATGAATCCAATTTAAAATAGTTGTTCTGCTTTTAATATTATATTTTTTAGCAAGACTAGTAGAACCAATTCCTGCTGAAAAATATTCTTTAACTATTTTTTTCTTTAACTCAAAACTAAATTTTGTCATACAAAAACCCCTAAAGTGTTGTTTCACTTTAGGGGTTCACTTCAGTCTTGCTAGGACAAGACAGGCTTTATATATTGATAACACTTGTTATTGTATTGAGAATACTCATCAACTTCTTGCAGTAAATTTGTTTACAGGTGTCGATTTAAGTACTCATTTTGAGTGCTTTTTGTGTATAGAGAGTATTAGTATTATTATGTACTTATATCAAAAGAAAGAAGTCTTTGTAGTGAATTTTAAGAAAGTATCAGTATACTTAGTTGCGTTATTATCTTTTATATTTGTTTTTTCGATATCATCTTTAAATGCCAGTGCATCAACATGGAATAAAGGAATACCTAGTACTATTAAAGGTAATTGGAGAAGTGGCTATGAAAGAAAAAATACATATTCTAAAGTCCAAAAAGTTCCTGTTAAATTTGTTGTATTAATAAATAAAAGTTATCTTGGATATACCGTGCTTGCAAGATTACAACATAAATATTCTTCCAAGGGTCCTATGGGCTTCATGTCTAAGTATAATTATCGTCAGGTTACTAACGATGCTAGAGGAGTTGCTACTGAACCTATATATCAAGTATTATCTCATAATAAATATCTTGTAAAAGGTTCAACTAAATTTACTAAGGATGCACCAAACAGATCAATTTATTCTATTAAGTATGTTGGTAAAAACTTATTGAAAATCTGGATAAAGGGTAATAAATATGAACCAGCTTTTCATAAATGGACTTATCTAGGAAAATTTAATAGAATACATGGTGAAATTTTGGAATGATGTATTATAAACATTGATCTTATAATTACTTGAGCAAATAAAGGCAGTAGCGATTTTCTACTGCCTTTACTTTTGCGAAACAAAGGTTTTATCCTTGTTTATATTAAAGTTGTTTAATTAATAATTATCATAGTAATTGAATCCTTTAAATCTTTTATTACTAAATTTTTTAGCCAAAGTTTTGCTCTTATAATATTGACCATCAACACTGATTCCTGCTCCACCAGCGCTCATTAATACCTTGTGCCCGTCAAAATTATGGATGTTGAAGAATGAACCATCACCTGCTCCTTGTTGCCATCCCATGAAATTAAACCATTTATGCCCCTTATAGTTAAATTCCATTGCGTATGACCATCTAGAAGTTTTATTAAGTTCATTTTCTTGTTTTTTTGTTAAATTTGCTCCTTCTATAACATCATGTTTACGATAAGGATGAAAATTGAATGTTTTCTTATTAACAACCATTTTTTCTATTTTTTTATGTTTACTTAACCCACTATCATTAGTATATGTATACCATGTTCCCTTTATTTCATTAGGAAATTTATTAAGATATTTTAAATGAGATGCATGTGCATTGAAACTCTGGAATGTAAAAAGCAACGTAATAAAACTTAAACTTAATAATAACAATCTATAATATTTTTTCATATATAACCATCTCCTAATTATATTTTAATTTAATATTTATTTTTTTCAATGTCATTTTGTAGCAGAAATGTAAAAAGTACTACAATCTTTATAATTATTGTTATATCAATCATAATTGCTATTAACGTAGCAGGCTTAATTATTATCTGCTACATCCATTATATATTGTTATATAAGCACTTAGCTTAATAATGTAGTACTTGTAGTACATAAAATTAACATCTAACGTGTAGAAACATTTTGATTATAATATGAGTATGTAATATATAGAAGAAGTTAAAAATACCTGCTACATCTACTACAAAATGTTATTGGTTGTTGTTATATCAATCTTTACATCTGTAGTACTTAATGATTATGACCTGCTACAATATAATTTGATCTATGCTAGTACTTATATTGTCGACGTGTAGCAGAAAAATAAAAAAGTGCTACAAAATAAAAAATAATACTTTTATCTTTTTCGTATTTAATTTATGAAGGGCAGTGGAAAATGCCTTTTAATCATATGATTTGATGTGAAAAATTACTTCTATAATTATTTGAATCATACCTTTTTATTTTAGTTATTTTTTAGTTTATAAATTAAATGTTTAACATTAATTTTGTTATAAGATTAATTATTTTTACTTATAAAACTAATTATTTCATCACACTGTTTTTCTATATATGAAATGTTGGATATGTAAGAAGTATTAAAGAATTGATTATTTTCATAATTATATATTATTGAATATAAACTTTTATCTATTACATGATTAATATCATTTATTTCATATAATTCGAAAATACATGATCTTATATTGTCATTTATTACAAATGGAAGATCTATATGTGTATATTTTAATTTATCATATGCAAACTGAATATGATTTATTGGTTTTATTGTATCATTGCTAATTTCATTAATATCTGAAATTATTTTTGGTAATTTTTTTGAAATAGATAACATCTCATCAATATTTTTATTTAATTTTTTATTATAGAAATAAATATTTCTATCTAAATTTAATAATTTATTTTTTAATTGAAACATTTCTTGTTTTGCTAATGATAAGTTAAAACAAATATCGTTAATATTCTCAATCCTATCTTCTCTAATTTTTTCTTGTCTGTCCTTTTCTACCCGTTTTGTCATTATGTAAAATGTTGAATATTGACTAATACATAGTGTTATTATTGTTATTATTATATTTATTATAATTGACATGTAATATATCTTACCTTTTATTTATATTTTAGTAGTATATCTATTAAAAGTACTAAATTCTTTATAAACGCTACTTAATTAGATTAATTACTTACTTGATTTTATATGACTATTTTTAATCTCTGATTTAATTTCATTTATTTTATCTATACACTTTGAATAATACCAATCTATGTCTTTTAAATCTACTTCTATACTTTCGAAATTTCTATCTAGATTATTATTTATAATTTCTTTGTCTTGCTGTTCTAGAATTTTATAACTTTTGTAAAATGACATTTTTAGACGTTTATTATCTTCTATTAAACCATTTATAAATGAAATTAATAGATTTTTATAATCTATATCTGATACTTCTAGTGTATCTTTTATTGTTGAAAATGTATCCATAGATTTTATTGTTATATTTTCTAATTCTTTCATTTGAATCTTTATAGTGTTACTTTGTTCGTCATATTGATTATGCCTGGCTATTAATTTTTCTCTTTCAGTAGTTTTTGATTCTGTATTAATAATATGCATTATTATTGGATTTAAAGTTCTTTCTAGATTAATCAATTTTTCTTTTATATTATATATATCCTTACGTGTGTATATTAAATCTTTGCTTATCTTTTTTAAATCATCATATTGGTAAATGTAAAAGCTCTGTGCAAAGCCAGCATTTATATTGTCTTTATGCTCTTTATTCTCTAATTCCATATTTTTTTTATTTTGTTTATCGAAAAAATAGGAACTGAAGTTATAATATTGAACAGATAAATAAAAGCACTTTCGATAAAAGTATTATTTTAATTTGGTAAAATAATATAATTCGGAGGTGTTTTTTGTATGACTAATAATAAATATTCATATGAAACTAAACTAGAAGCCGTTCGGCTTCTTAATGAAGGTATTCCTGGTAGAAAGATTTGTAAAATACTTGGTTTAAAGAGTGACGGCTTAATTTATACATGGCGGAAATATGTAAGAAATGGTGATTATTATCGTTTGAATCAAAAGCCTGGCAAACAATATAAATATAATAAAGGCAATTTAGAACTACCTAGTGACGTCAGAAAAGATATGGAAATTAAACAAATGAAGGAAGAACTTGAAGTTATAAAAAAATATTTAATCATGGAAGGGCTGTGGTAAATCAAGCTACTATTAAATTAATCGATACTTTCACATCCAAAATACCTTTAGTTAGAATTTGTCAGTATCTCAATATATCTAGAAGTACTTATTACTATCATAAAACACATGCAGATAATTTTACTTTAAGTCAGATTGAACAGGAGATTCAACAAATATGTATAAAAACGAAGTTTTTATATGGTTATCGTAAAATTCATGCTTTAGTTAATAAAAAATTAAAATGTAGTGTTAGTAAGGTTCAAAGAATTATGGCTAAGTATGGTTGGAGTTGTCGTATTAAACGTAAAAGATCTCATCGACCTGGCAATCCATTTAAACAATTCGAAAATATAATCAATCGTGATTGGGCAATTAATTTTCTTAAGCGTAAATTAACAACTGATATCACCTATATTCCTTGCGGAAATAGAATGTTGTATCTTTCTACAATTATGGATAGCTTTAATTCAGAAATTATTGCTCATAAAATTTCTAATCATCCAAATACCAAATTGACATTAGATACATTAAATCAATTAGGTTATTTAGATGGAGCTATTATTCATAGTGATCAAGGATCAACTTATACCTCACGTGAATTCTTTGAACTAGCACGCAAAAAAGGCGCCATCAGAAGTATGTCCCGTAAAGGAACGCCAGCTGATAACGCCATCATTGAATCATTTCACTCAAGCCTAAAGACTGAAATGATATACACACAAGCTAAACCAAAAGGTTTAGCAGATACCATTAGGTGTGTGAATAATTATATCAAATTTTGGAATAATACACGAATATTAACAAAATTAGGCAACCAATCACCTGTAGAGTACAGGAAATCAGTTGCCCAATTAAATAATTAGAAAGCTGCTTTTATTTATTTGTTCAAAATAATAGTTGCAGTTCCATAGCTTTTTGTTTTGTCTGATTTTTTTAATATTAAACATGTAAATTATAGTAAATATTATGTTTTCAGTAATAAATATAAATAGTAATGGTGCTTTGAATATAGGAAATAGAATTGATAATAAAGGGATGATTAAGTAACTAATAGATATGTATTTTGCTATTTTTCTTATACTTCTTATTTGCATAATAACTCCTTATAAATTTAATTCTTATATTTAGGTTATCATTCTTGATTTTATTATAAAAGTTACTTATAGATGTAACAGAAACATAGAAAAATGTAACAAAATATAAGGACAATTTTATATTTAAAATGCTAAGAAATGCTAAGGTTATATGAATCTAAAATGCTAGGAATTGCTAGAGTAAAATGTTAAGAATTGTTAAGGTATATGACTAATAATTACTAAGATAAAATACTAGGATAATTTGTTGAGAAATGTTGAGGTATGTCAAGGCTTAAAATAGGCTTGTGTGTTAGCTTTTGTTATTAATGAATGATCGAATTAAAGCATATTGTGGGACGTAACAGCGTTGCATTTGTTGCATATTTTAGGGTGCATAATAGGTGCAACCTTAGTGCATACTTTTTTATTTATGGGTGCACACAAAAAGCGTGAACAAATTGGAAACTTTTAGCGTACTGTTCACGGTACTTTTTCCACTATCGTTTCCATTGCTGATAGCTACTTTATAGGCTATAAATTGTTAGGAAATGTTAGGGTTAATCATTGCAATTATAAACATATTTTTATGGCAAATGATTGAAATTTTACTAGCATTTGCTCGCATAATTTACTCCGATATGCTCGGATATACTCAGGTTGATATTAAGAATTAATAAGTTTTGAATATATTGGATCATGAAGTGCCATTTGAAAAAGCAGTTTATTTTTATTAAGAACCTGTAAAAACCTGAACTTTTATTTAAATAAGTATACAAATAAAGCCTTGTATGTACTGATTTAATAGCGCTTATAAGACTTTTTATATTCAATTAGGTGCCGAAATGTTCAGGTTTTTGTTAAGCTTTTCTGTTATTTTATTATTTTATTCACTGTGATATAATTAAATTATTATACTAATGGAGCAATTATATGTTTACAGTACAAAATAAAACTGAATTAAAACAAATTATTAAACTAGTTAATGAAACATATAATGAGTTGACTTCAATTTATTATAAAAGCGGTACTCATAGCTCAATGAATTATAAAAAACTAGAATTAATTGAAGCTTCTAGTTCTACAAAGTTTCTATTAGAAGCTATTGAATATATGAAATTTATGTCTAATCACTCTCTGGATGATTGTATGATTCAATTAATTGAAAAACGTATTCGATCAAGAGTAAAAAGCTTAGGTTCTTTTCATGAAAAAATTTCTCAATATATATCTAATCCTAAAACACATGGAAAAGTTATAGTAAATAAGTCAATTAATGATCTTGTTGGAGTTAGATTTTTAGTATACGACTTAAATAATAATTTAGATGACTATATAAAGTTTTTAGAAGAACTAAAAAATACAATTTTTAGTAACATATACAGACCTTATATAAAAAATAAGTCTAATAGTAGTTATTGTGCAATTCATTTTTATTTAAAAGATGATAATAAGCACTTTCCTTGGGAAATACAATTATGGGATCCAAATTCAGTTGAAAATAATAAAAAAGAACATTCTAAACATGAAAAAAATAGAACTAAGTACTAAAAAAAATAAATTATTTATGTTAATCTATCTCTAGAAAGGTGGGGATTAAATGTTTCATTTAATAGAACTGGTTAAATTACGCAATAAAGAACCTTTTGCTTACCATTTTTCATCTTCAAATGTCGAGTTATTAAAAAAACACCATAATGATATATTTGAAAGATTTTCTAATTATGAAATAAGTACGCATGTTTTATCTACAGATTATGCAAGTTGGTCTTCTGTTATTGATATGGATCCTTATTTTTCTAATGTAAAATGTATTGAGAATATTGATGAATTTGGTGAATTTCTATCTAAAGAAACAAAAATCTCATCATCAGATATTTGTAGTTATCTTTTAGGTAAGATAGGATTTTCTTCAGACTTTAAAAAAATGGAAAAATTATTATACTTTGTTTATTCTGATTTTTTAGAAATGACTCACAAAAGTCTATTTCCACAAAAATTTGATGCATGGCAATATGGACCAGTTGAACCTAAATCTAGATATTGTCGCATTCGTTCTGATTTACCAAATATAAATGAATCAATTGACAAATTATTGTTTTCTGATAATTCCAATGATATTTTTTCTTCATTAGAAAAAATTATAAAGATATATGGTAATAAAAGTACCAAGGAATTAATAGATCTTACACATAAGAATGGGTCCCCATGGCAAAAAAATTATGTAAAAGGGCTAAATAAACGTATTTCAGATAGTGATATATTAAAGTATCATAATGTTGAGAAAATAGGTAACTAAAATTTTATATAAATATAAAAGGGTGTATTCAATTTTGAGTATGCCTTTTTGTTTATTAATTTAGAAAACGCAAAAGTGCGTTATCAGAATTTATATCGCTATTGGTTGCCAGTTGGTTGCCATAGGGTAGCTGAAAATTAAGCCAGCCTGTTTTTGTATAATTCAAAGTAGTTTAATTCACCGTTATTGGATAATCAAGAAACGGTCAGAATGCTATTAGATTAATGTTTATGTGGGTATGCGTAAAATTGAGCAGACCCATTTTATATCGTGGCGGACATTTTTGTCCTTTGTAGTTTTAGTCATAATCCTAAATGGGTTTCTGATAATTTGTTGTTGTCCGTTTTAGTAATTTTAATGGGGTACTAAATTGGTACTTCATTGCATACATAAAAATAGCGATAAACCTCGTTTGAATTTTAGGTGCAACTGTTTAATATATTGACCATGATTGCCTTTATATAGGTTTCTATTTGTGTATACATTAAATATATGAGTGCATACATGAATGCAACTTTTACTACGGATAATTACGGCTTGATTTTATGTAATTGTGTCGTGTTTTACGACTGTATTAAGGGGTCACCAAAATGGAGACCCCCTTTGTATTTTATTAGGGTGTATTTAAGTTACATACTCCTTACCAAGTTCCCCAAATGGGCAACTGGGAGAACGAATCGTTATTCTAGGTCGTACTTTGCTACCTAGTTCTATGGATCATTGTAATTATTAAAGGGGTGTCCGTTTTAGACACTCCTTAATTGGATTATTCCAAAATAGAACAAGCCCATAACTACGTACTTTTACAGGTTATCCTCAAAAATGTGGAATACGGTAGGTAGGAACGAATAGTTACTCCTCATATATTTTTATCTATGTGCCCAAAATAGGTACGCAGGGGGTCGATAATTAGCGGGGTGCCAAATCTCCACCCCCTTAATTTTAGCTGCGGAATTAAATTGGCTTGTTAGATACTAAAAAAAGCTACTGATAATTAAACCAGTAGCCAATGAATCGTAAACATATGAATTATGTTGGATAATCCCATAATACATTGTTATTTAGTTTATTGCTATTGTCTTGTTTAACAAATTAGTTAATTATGAATAGCCCGACGCAAAATTGCGTCCGTTAGCCCAAACCAAAAGTGGTTTCGCTTATCTATACCAATGAGAAGTAGACAACAACGTACTTTATAGCATGTATTTAAGACCTAGAGTACTGTTTTAGTACTTTTGATAGTATGAACCAACGATAAGGTCAATATTACCTAACGAGCTCAGTCTTGAGCTGTACAATAATCAGGGCTAAACATTGAGCTTTGAACGTTGTTTTAATGCGATAGCCCTAACATAGGGCACCTAAATAACTAATATCATGGGCTTTCTCTAAATTAGGGCAAGCGATTAATTTTGGTTGACCCTTAAATAGGGCAGACTGGTTATATTATTCTTTATTGATTTTGAGAGCTACGTTATTCACAAAAATGTGAAATACTGCAATTAAGGTATTTTGTGAGTCTTATATACATATTTTTATCTAAAAAGGTTGAAAAAAGTTGAACTTTTATTAAGTTATTAGATCATTATAATTACTTTAAACGTCTATATAATAGCAATAAAAGGTATTTTAAAAATAAGCTATTTGTAAAAATGTTCAACTTTTTACAAATATTTTCTATTTTTATACAAAATAAAAAAGCCACTCAATAGAGTAGCTTAGTCATCCCGCCCCACATGACAATATATTAATAAATTTGTGGTTACCATTTAAATTAGTTATATGTGTTTATATTATATTTATAACAAAGAAAAAAGCTATTACAACAGGATTTAATGTCCTTATTACAATAGCTTTTATATCAGTTATGGGCAGTCAGGGGCTCGAACCCTGGACCCACGGATTAAGAGTCCGTTGCTCTACCAACTGAGCTAACTGCCCAAATCTATGTAAGTCGTTATCAACTCAACAAATAATATAATATCATGTAGAAAATATTTTGACAAGCATTTTCATAAAAAATATTACAAAAAGTTTAAAATTATAACATATTGGTTTAATAACCCTACTTGGAAGAAATGAATTTGGGTTGCGTGTTATAATTAATATTAGCTAAATTAATACTTAGCTATATTGAAAATTAAAATATAAATTTACAAATTTAAAATAAAAAATTATTCCTGTAAAAGGAGAGTATTATTATGACAAAGATATTAGTAGTAGACGATGAAAAACCGATCACAGATATTGAAAAATTTAATTTGGAAAAAGAAGGTTATGAAGTTTCTGTAGCCTACGATGGTGAAGAAGCTATTCAAAAAGTTGAAGATGATGCCCCTGATTTAATCATTTTAGACTTAATGTTACCTAAAGTTGATGGTCTTGAAGTGGCTAGGGAAGTTAGAAAAAATCATGATATGCCTATCATTATGGTAACAGCCAAAGATTCCGAATTGGATAAGGTACTGGGACTAGAATTGGGTGCTGATGATTATGTTACAAAACCATTTTCTAACCGTGAATTAGTAGCGCGAGTAAAAGCTAATTTAAGAAGACAATCTAGCAATGAAAATGCTCAATCTAAAGATGATGAAAATAAAGATATTAAAATTGGTGATTTAGTTATTCATCCGGAAGCTTATACTGTAACTAAAAGTGGTGAAAATATTGAATTAACTCACCGTGAGTTTGAATTACTACACTATTTAGCACAGCACATTGGTCAAGTTATGACCCGTGAACATTTATTGCAAACTGTATGGGGTTACGATTACTTTGGTGATGTAAGAACTGTTGATGTCACTGTTCGTCGATTAAGAGAAAAAATTGAAGATAGTCCTAGTCATCCAATCTGGTTAATAACTAGACGTGGAGTGGGATACTACCTAAGAAATTCAGAAAATGAATAATCTTTTGATTATTCGATAAGGAGTATTTTACAGTGAATAATAAAATTAAGTATTTCCAATCAATTCATTTTAAGATTGCGCTGGTTTTAGCGTTAATTTTATTAGTAACTTTAGAAATTGTTGGAGCTGTATTTGTTAATCAATTAGAAAATAAAAATGTTGATTCATACAAAAAACAAGTTCAACTTCCAACATATGTAAATACAACCTTAATTAATGAACTGTCAAAAACCAACACAAGTAAAGCCAATTTAGGAATTAGCTCTTTACTATCAGATATTGATAATAAGAATTCAACTGAAGTTGAAGTAGTTGATGCTAAGAATACGGTTCGTGGAACTAACGAGAGTGGTAATCAAAGTCATGTTGGCCAAAAAAACTTTAATCCAGATATTAAAAATGCATTAGTTAGTCGTCAACCTTATAATGCAATTAAAGGTGACCTTAGCAATAATTCTCGATACTATACTGTTATTACACCTCTAATTAAAAGTAGTAATAATGAGTTAGTAGGGGTTGTTTATGTTCATGCTAATTTAGATTCGGTTTATAAAGAAATTAATCAAATTACTTTGATTTATGTGGCAGCTGCTTTAGTAGCTATTTTAGCAGGATTGTTAATTTCGATTGTCATTTCTAGAGCAATTACTAAGCCAATTGATGAAATGAAACAACAAACATTACAAATTGCAAAAGGTGACTACTCCGGTCAAGTTCATGTTTATGGTCGTGACGAATTGGGACAGTTAGCCAATGCTGTTAATAATTTATCAATCAAAGTTGAGGAGTCTCAGGAGTCTACTGAATCTGAACGACAACGATTAGATTCAGTATTAACAAACATGACTGATGGAGTTATTGCTACTGATCGTCGTGGAAAAGTCATTATCATGAATGATGAAGCTGCTGCTTCACTTGAAACTACTGAATCTGAAGCAATTGATAGATCTATTTTGGATGTTTTAGGTATTGCGGATGAATATAATTTGAGAGAAATTATTGAAAATCCAGATGAAACTATTATTGATCGTTCTGATAATCAACGCGATTTGATTTTGCATGCTCATTTTTCATTAATTCAACGAGAATCTGGTTTTGTTTCCGGATTAGTTTGTGTTTTGCATGATGTTACTGAACAACAAAAAATTGATAATGACCGAAAACAATTCGTTTCTAATGTTTCACACGAGTTAAGAACTCCACTAACTAGTGTTCATTCATACATTGAAGCACTACAAGACGGTGCTTGGAAAGATGAATTAATTGCGCCTAAATTTTTAAAAGTTACTCAAGATGAAACTGATCGAATGATTAGAATGATTAACGACTTGCTAACACTATCTCGTATGGATTCCAACACACAAAAAATTAATAAAGAACTAGTTAATATAAAAGAGTTATTTAACTATATCCTAGACCGCTTTGATATGATTATAAAAAATGATGATGATAAGCAAAATACAAAAAACTACAATATTATTCGCAAATTTACTAAGATTGATTTATGGGTCGAGGTTGATACTGATAGGTTCACCCAAGTTATTGATAATTTAATGAACAATGCAATTAAGTATTCTCCTGATGGTGGATCAATTATCTGTTCTTTATATGAAACTCATAATAATGTAATTTTAAGTGTTAAAGATCAAGGCTTAGGAATTCCACGTAGTTCAATTCCTCATATATTTGACCGTTTCTATCGTGTTGATAAAGCTCGTTCTAGAGCACAAGGTGGAACTGGGTTAGGTTTGGCAATTTCTAAAGAAGTTATTCAAGCATTGGGTGGCCGTATTTGGGTAGAAAGTACCGAAAATAAAGGATCAACTTTCTATATCGCTTTACCATACGAACCAATTGAGGAGGACTTATGGGATGAAAATTAAAAAATTAATTTTACCTGGACTACTAACGATTGCAGTGGTTATCAGTGTAGTATTGTCATCTTCAATTTGGATTAATCCAGCCCATTATGAGACTAAACAGTCTAATAAAGTTACTAACGGTCAGCCAGCAATAGATAATAAACAAATTTCGAATGTTTATTCACCAACTCAAGTGATTCAAACTGATGGCGATAGTAACCAATATATGTTGACTAATCACTCGGTCAATTTAATTTCTGAAATTGGAAATCAAATTAAGCATTATAAAAATACTTCTTATGAACAAACTTCACATAATAATAAGCTTAATTATATGAAAATGCTTCAGTATAAAGATTCAATTCTGTTAAATTATCCAGATAAGATCTCATTAAAAATATTTAGTGAGTTTTTAGGAACTTCTTTAAAGAGCTCCGATAATTATGATATTAATCGCATTATAATTCCTTTGGATGATAGTAATGATATTTATTTGTTGAGAGATAGTGATTATTCAATATATAAGTATCATTTCAAAGATACTAATGTTGATAGTATTAAAAATGCAATTAAAAATAACGTCGGTCAAATTCCAATTACAATTGGTTTGCGTAAAAATAGTCCTTTTATTAGTTTTGATCAATCATTTAAGATGCCACAGTATGGTTATTTAATTAATAAGATTCAACAAAGTTATTATGTTAACCGTTTATTATCTGACTCACAAAACTTTAGTACAAGGCGCCACCGTAATTCGATTGTTTATGGTAATCAGTCTTCCAAGCAATTAACTTTTAATAATAATGGGGATGCATCTTACTTTGATAGCCATTCCAATTCAATTTCAACTAATTTCACTCAATTTTTGACTGATGCCTATAAAAATGTTGCTAAAATGAATTCTGCAGATAATTTGAGTAACCTTAGATATTTTGCTTATGATAATAAATCATCATCTGTAACATATCGTAACTATGTTGAAGGTTTTCCAATATTTAATCAAAATAAATATGGTGCAATCCAAATGAAATTAGTCGATAATACATCTTTAAGATATAACTTCTCGACTAATAGTTTACAAATACCGGTTCCTACAGGTAGGGATGAAATTAAACTTCCATCTACTAAAGATGTGTTTAAAAATTTGAAAGATAGAGGCTTTGATACTGATAAAATTGGCTCAATTGAGCTAGGTTATCAATGGAACAATTCTAAATCTTCGAATATATTAGTAACTTTACAGCCAACATGGTTTGTTAGTTATTACGGACATTGGGAGAATTATAATCAAATGATTACCAAAGGCGGATATTAATGATTGGGGTGAGCTTTAAATGGATTTTAAAAAGATTCAGCTAATATTTTTGGTTATTTTTGTAATGATTGATATTTTTTTGTTTTCAATGTTTCATCAAAATGCTTCACTACAAAGTGAAAATATTAATCAGGGTAATGATAGTGATATTGTTAAACAGATGCAGAATGATCAAATTAATATCAAACCCAATTTATCAGAAAATAAATTAACTGGGTATTATTTATCCGCCACTTTAAACAATAGTTTAGAAAAAGATGCTAAGAACTTAGATAATCAAAAAACATCTTATAGTAATAATATTTTAAGAAGTAACTTTAAACGTCAAATTTATATATCTGACAATATTGATGATACGGTTGATAAATTAAATCAATTAATTAAGCAATCTAGCTTCGTTTCTCATGGAAATGATTATGAATATAGTAAGAGTTTGTCCAATAGTAATGCAATTGTTTATCTGCAAAAAGCTGAGGATAGGCATGTTTATTCAAGTACTCGTGGAAAAATTCAATTTGATATTAGTGACGATCATTTACTAACTGGTTATACTCAAAGTTACTTGGATGATATTAAGATTCTTCGTGAAAAATCCGATGTTATTTCTAAAACAAGATCATTAGTTTGGTTGTATCAGTATAATGAAATTCCTAATAATTCTAAAATTAATTGGATTCATTTGTATTACACTAGGTTATTATCAATTAAGGACAACCAGGTGTTAATTCCAACTTGGGTGATTTCTTTTAATACTGACAATTCTTCAAATGAAACCATTAAAAGAATTAATGCTTATACTGGAGCGATTTTGGACGGTAGTGGTAGTACCAAATCTGCTAGTGAGAGTGTTAATTGAGATTAGATTATAGAAATGAGGACTTGCGAATGAAAAATGATGCTGATTCTATGAAAATTAGTGTCCTATCCAGTGGAAGTGGTGGAAATGTTACCTATATTGAAACTAATCAGCATAAAGTTTTATTGGATGCTGGTTTAAGTGGCATTCGAATCAAAAAGTTAATGAATTCTATTAACCGCGATTTAGCTGATGTTGATATGCTATTGGTTAGTCATGAACACACCGATCATAGTAAGGGTGTTGGAATCTTGGCTAGAAAATATCCCCAAATAAATGTTTATGCTAATCAAGAAACGTGGGATGCGATGGCTTCAACAATTGGAAAAGTTTCCAGCTCACAAAAAAATATTTTTCCACCTAATATGACAATTTCATTTGGCGACTTAGATATTGAAAGCTTCGCCGTTTCACACGATGCTGCTAGAGCTCAATTCTATAATTTTCATCATAATAATAGTAGTTTTGTTGTAATTACTGATGTCGGATATGTATCTGATAAAATCTTAGGTGTAATTAAAGATGCTAATGCTTATGTTTTTGAATGTAACCATGACTTAGAAATGCTTAGAAGTGGTGAATACCCATGGTCATTAAAACAAAGAATTATGGGGGATGAAGGGCATTTATCTAATGAGTCTGGTGCCAATGCTTTGATGAATTGTATTGGTAATGATACTCAGCATATTTTTATTGGACATCGTAGCCATCATAATAATGTGAAGGAATTAGCTCATTTAACAGTAAGTTCAATGTTAGAAGAAAATGATTTTGGTGTTGGAAACGATTTTGATTTATTGGATACTGACGTCGAGAAAGCATCACCAATTTATAATTTATAAAAAGGCTTTTTTTAGCTAATTTTAAGTTTTAAAGTTATAATAAAAATATATAGTTAAAATGTGGGAGGATTATTTATGCAAAATAATAATCACTTGATTCCCAAAGTAGTGATTGCAGCATTAGTTGCAGGATTACTTGGTGGTGGAATTACTTATGGTGGAATTTCAATGTTCCAAAATTCAGGGATGGATACGTCTGTACCTACAGGTTCTAATGATGGAGGGACTACTGGTACATCTAACATCAAAGTGAATGTTCAAAATCAATCTGAAAAGGCATATAAAGCCGTTAAGGATTCAGTTGTATCAGTTATTAATTTAAAACACGCACAAACTAATGAGAATCCATTTGCATCCATGTTTGGAGATAGTGACAATAATAGTAGTAAAAATTCTGGTGAACTAGAAGCTAATAGTGAAGGTTCAGGAGTTATTTATAAAAAGAGCGGTGATGCCGCTTATATTGTTACTAATAATCACGTTGTTGCCGGTGCTTCAGCATTACAAATTCTATTAAGTAACGGTAAACAATTAGAAGCCAAACTTGTTGGTCGTGACTCAGTTACTGACTTAGCGGTACTGAAAATTAATGGTAGCCAAATTAAAGACATTGCTAGTTTTGGTAATTCAGATAATATCAATGTTGGTGAAACTTCATTAGCTATTGGTTCTCCGCTAGGATCAGCTTATGCTTCTTCATTAACTCAAGGTATTATTTCTGCCAAGAAACGTGAAGTGCAATTAACCGGTTCTAATGGTCAACAAACAGGTAATACGGCTTCAGTTATTCAAACTGATACTGCTATTAATCCTGGTAATTCTGGTGGACCACTAATTAACTTAGCTGGCCAAGTTATTGGGATTAACTCAATGAAATTATCATCAGATGGCCAAGGTACTAGTGTTGAAGGAATTGGTTTTGCAATTCCAAGTAATGAAGTTACTAAGATTATCAATGAATTAGTTAAGAATGGTAAGATTGAACGTCCTGCACTAGGAATTAGATATATTAATTTATCTAATATTTCTGTCAGTCAACAAAAATCTGTATTGAAACTACCATCATCAGTTGAAAATGGTGTTGTGGTCTTTGATGTTACCAAAAATGGTCCTGCTGCTAATTCGGGATTAAAGAAATACGATGTAATTACTGAATTAGCTGGTAAGAAGATTACTAGTCAGGATCAGATTAGAAGCATCCTTTATGACCAAAAGGTTGGTTCTAGTATTCAGGTTCAATATTATCGTGAAGGTCATTTAAATACAGGTAATATTAAGTTGAGTGAAAATACATCACAGTTGAAAGTGAATCAATAAACTTGAAAGTACTGATAATTATTATATTATCAGTACTTTTTTAGTTTGTGTTGGTTGATTTTTGTTTTGAAAGTAATAATATATATAAATGTTGTTAATTTATATATATTAAGGAGTTTTTTATTATTACTATTTTTGGTTTTAGTGTTTGGACACTATTGTTGTTCATTCCAGTCGGAATAGTTGCTGGAATTTTAAGTACAGTTACTGGTTTGGCATCATTAGCATCTTATCCAGCACTATTATATTTTACGGGTGGGGCTTTAAATCCTATTTCAGCAAATATAACTAACACATCAGCATTACTTTTTAATGTTGTTAGTTCAGGCCTATCATCTAAACAAGAACTAAAAGGCCATGGAAAAGAACTTATGAAGGTTATGACCATTATTTTCTTTGGTGGAATTGTAGGAGTTATCTTACTAACTTATTTACCTTCACAAGATTTTGAATATGCGGTTCCAGTATTTATTGCTGCTGCTGGAATTGGTATTTTATTACCTGAAAAGAAACATAATCAAGAAACTGATGTTCAAGAACCTAAAGTTCATTCTAAAAAAATGTTAAGTGATATTTTATTAATTGCAGGTTACTTTGTAATTGGTATTTACGGAAGTTATTTTGGTGCTGCTGCCGGAGTTATTTTATTAGCGGTATTATCAAGAACTAGTAAAGAGCCTTTCCCTGTTTATAATGCAATTCGTAATGTTGCAATGGGTTCCGCTAATGTAATTGGTACAATCTTGTACTCATTTAAATATGGACAACATGGTGATACCCATATTTACTGGGAGCTTGCAATTCCATTAGGGATTGGTTTTCTAATTGGTGGATATGTTGGACCTAAATTAGTACGTGTCCTACCCACTAAACTAATTAAGATTGTGACCGGTATTTTAGCCTTAGCTTTGGCTTATTCACAATTTGTTTCAGCTTATGATATTCATTTATTCTATTTCTTTTAAACTCTCAAAAGTATGCATCCAAGTGATGTATGC
This sequence comes from Apilactobacillus apisilvae, assembly GCF_023380225.1. Lineage (NCBI taxonomy): Bacteria > Bacillati > Bacillota > Bacilli > Lactobacillales > Lactobacillaceae > Apilactobacillus > Apilactobacillus apisilvae. The sequence goes on along the minus strand of NZ_CP093362.1, from coordinate 999,060 downwards.
TTTTTATATTTTATATAATATTATCATTCAATTTGGGCTTTTGATATAAAATTGTTAAAATTGAATTTAGGATTATATTTAAATAAAAAAAGAAGGTCGATTCAAATTACTATTTTTGGTGTTAGTATATGGGTGATTTTATTATTTATTCCTGTTGGGATTGTTGCTGGAATTTTGGGAACTGTGACAGGCTTAGCATCACTCGCATCTTATCCGGCTTTATTATATTTTGCAGGATTACCTGCTGTATCAGCAAATGTTGTCAATAAGGCAGCGTTGATGTTTAATTCGATTGGATCAGCTGTTTCATCTACACAAGAATTACGTGGACATTGGAAAGAACTTTTTAAGACCATGTTAATTATATTTTTTGGTGGAATTACTGGAGCTATCTTATTAACCGCTTTACCATCATCTAGTTTTACACATATTGTTCCTGTTTTTATTGCTGCTGGAGGAATTATGATTTTAATTCCTTCTAAACAGGAGGCAAATCATGAAGGTGCTAATAACTTTGAACCAAAAAAAGGTCAGGTTAATCAACATTCATGGCTAAAAAATATTTTAATTGTCGTGTTAGTTTACTTGATTGGTGCTTACAGTGGTTATTTTGGTGCTGCTTCTGGAATTTTACTTTTGGTTTTGTTAACAAGAACTAGTTCTAATGAATATACAGTAAGTAATGCAATTAGAAATGTTGCAATGGGAGCTGCTAATATTGTTGCAACCGTTTATTATGCATTTATGGCACATATTGTTTGGATCTTGGTATTACCATTAGGAATTGGATTTTTTATCGGCGGTTACATAGGACCTAAGATTGTTAGAGTGTTACCGGTTAAATATATTAGAATTACGACTGGTGTGTTAGCTTTAATTCTTGCTTACACGCAATTTTCATCAGCATATAATGTTAAAATTTTTGGTATTTTTTAATTAGGATGAATAAATCATCCTTTTATTTTGAATTATATATGATAAAATATTCATATGTAAATATTTTCATATGGAAGTGAAAAAAGTGAATAATGATTATATTGACGAGGCCAGCCTTATTTTTAAATTATTAAGTAATCCTAATCGATTAAAAATGTTAGTTAATTTAGAAAATAAATCAATGAATGTGAATGAATTAAGTAATCAATTGAATATGGAACAATCAGCGGTTTCTCATCAATTGTCTGTATTAAAAAAGCATCAACTAGTTGATGCCAATAGAAATGGTAAATCAATTTATTATCAATTAAATGATCCACATATTTTAGATATTGTTAATGAAGCAGTTCAACATTCTAGTCACGTTATGGGGGGGAAACATCATGGAGAATGATTTAGTAAATAAAAGTATTAAAATTGAATATTTATCCACTGCTTGGATGGCAATTGAATTTGTAATTGCTTTATATTCAGGTATTATGGCTAAATCTATCTTACTAATTGCTTTTGGTTTAGATAGTTTTTTAGAAATTATTGCTGGATCAATGTTAATTTGGCGACTAAAAAAACAAATTAATGGTGCATCTAATGAATCAATTGAAAAGGCTGAAAGAATTACTTCTATTTTGGTAGGCATAATTTTAATCTTATTATCAATCTATGTAACGATTACTTCATTAATGAATTTATTTGGCCATGGTGTGGCTGATGATTCATTTTCAGGTATTATAATCGCAATTTTATCTTTGATAATAATGCCATTCTTTATTATTAAAAAGCGTCAATACGGTAAAGCATTGAATTCAAAAGCACTAATTGAAGATAGTTATTGTAATGTTACTTGTGCTTATATTGCTGGAACTGTCCTAGTAGGTGTTGTTTTGAATGCTTTATTTGGTCTATGGTGGGCAGATTCGGTCGCTGCGCTGATATTAGTTTACTTTATTTTTAGTGAAGGGCTAGAAGGTGTTAGAGGTGATTAAAAAAGTTCAGTGCATTATAGCACTGAACTTTTTATTTAGATTGAACATCAATAAATTGTTGTTGATTAAAGTCATATAAGCCTTGATCTGTTAATTTAATGGTTGGAATTACTGGTAAGGTTAAGAACGATAAAGTAATAAAAGGATTAAAATCAATGTCATCACTAATTTGTTTAAAAGCATCAGTAATACTATTCAAATCTTCACTAGCTGCTTGCCAAGACTTATCAGACATTAAGCCAGCAACTGGAAGTGGCATAACTGCTAATTCTTTATTATCATCCACAACGGCAATTCCACCGCCCACTTTGGTGATTGCTTGAATTGCATTATAAATAGCTTTGTCGGACGTCCCCACTGCTACAATATTATGTGAATCATGAGCAACGGTTGTTGCGACAGCACCATGTTTTATATTAAAACCATGGACTAGACCAATGCCAAAAGTTCCTAAATTATGGTGGCGTTCAACATCAACCATTTTTAGAACATCATTATCTAAGTCAGCTTTGAAATTACCATTATTAACAGGCACATCTAACATTAAATGATCTGTTTCAATGTGATTAGGTTGAATACCAATAACATGACACTTTTTATGTTCCTCTAGTGGTAAATTTAAATCTTCTAATTTTAAACTTTGATGTACGGTGTTTTTAGTAAAAATAATTGGCGTAGATTTAAAATTATCTTCATTCATAACTTGTCCATTTTTAATTACTTGCTTTACATCAACTTTTGCTGGATTAGATACCATTACAAGGTCGGCCTTATATCCAGGGCTAAGTGCTCCTAGGTCTTTAATTTTATGAGCTTTAGCTGCATTTAAACTGGCCATAACATAAGCATCTTCAGGTGAAATTCCATATTTGATTGCTAATTTAATATTAAAATTAATGCTACCTTCTTTGACGATTGTATTAATAAATTTATCGTCAGTACAAAAAGAGAACTTATCAATATTATCTTTATTAACTGCTTGAATGGTATTTTGTAAATCACGTTCAACGGTTCCTTCACGCAAAAATATATTCATTCCAACATCTAATCGGTCATACATTTCATTTATATTTGTTGATTCATGATCAGTTGAAATACCGACTTCTTTGTATTCACGTAGTTGCTCAGCTGATAAACCAGCACCATGACCATCAACTTGGTATCCGTTATTGATGGCATCATTTATTTTAGTCATCATATCTTTATCACGATTATGGACAGCTGGGTAATCCATGACTTCAGCTAAACCGATAACCGAAGTTTCTTTGTAAAGTGGACGTAATGATTTTGCATCTAAAGTAGCACCATTATGTTCAAATGAAGTTGCTGGAACACTTGATGGCAACATAACAAATACATCTAATGGTGATTGTTCAGCATCTTTTATCATATATTTAATTCCATTAGTTCCCTCAACGTTAGCTATTTCATGCGGATCAGTCACTACAGAAGTCACCCCCATTGGGACAATAACCTTTCCTAATTCAGAAGGGGTTACTAATGAACTTTCGATATGGACATGTGAATCGATGAAACCAGGGACTAAATATTGACCTTTAGCATCAATACTTTTGATAGCTTTGTAATTATTTTTAGGTTCATCAATAATTTTACCTTGATTTATAAATAAATTTTCTTTTTCAAATTTTTTGCTAAAAACATTTAACACTTTACCATTATTAATTACTAAATCGATTGTTTGCATTATGATAATTCCATCCTTTATTTTTTACGAGTAAAATTATCAAACATTATGAAACATTAACTATAATTTGTCAAATTTGATAATAGTTCGTATTTTGTAGTATACATAATTGAAAATAATCATTAAACTATCATTGATTAACATTTTAAGTTAAATTGTCAAAAAGATTAGCTTTGCCTAAAAAACCTTTTCAACTTATTGAAACGTATGCTATAATATTATCTGTCTTATGGAAGACTTCTTTTAATTTATGGAAAGGGTGAATTTTTGTGAGTGAAAATAATTCACACGACAAGAAGGGGTTTGTAAAGTACGCAAATGGTCCTTCTTTAGATGAAATAAACGGAAAAATTTCCGTTCCTAAGAATATGAGTTTTTGGAAAACTTTATTCGCATATTCTGGACCAGGAGCTTTAGTAGCTGTTGGCTACATGGATCCAGGTAACTGGGCGACTTCAATTACCGGAGGTCAAAACTTTGGTTATCTATTAATGTCTGTTATCTTAATTTCAAGTTTGATTGCGATGTTATTACAATACATGGCAGCTAAACTTGGAATCGTGAGTCAGATGGATTTGGCACAAGCAATCCGTGCCAGAACTAGTAAAACATTAGGTATTGTTTTATGGATTATGACAGAATTAGCTATTATGGCCACTGATATCGCCGAAGTTATTGGTGGAGCGATTGCGTTATATTTATTATTTAATATTCCGCTAACTGTTGCTGTTTTCTTAACCGTTTTTGATGTATTGATTTTGCTATTATTAACAAAAATTGGTTTTAGAAAAATCGAAGCAATTGTTGTATGCTTGATTATTGTTATTTTATTAGTTTTCGTATATCAAGTTGTATTATCTAATCCTGATTGGGTCGGTGCAATGAAGGGCTTACTCCCAGTTCCCGAGACTATTTCAACTGGTCATGAAGTTGCTGGTATGACACCATTATCTGGTGCTTTAGGTATTATTGGTGCAACAGTTATGCCACATAACTTATACTTACATTCAGCTATTTCACAAACTCGTAAGATTAATCGTAAAGATGAAGAAGATGTTGCAAGAACGATTCGTTTTACAACATGGGATTCCAATATTCAATTAACCTTTGCATTCTTTGTTAATGCTTTACTACTAATTATGGGGGTTGCGGTATTTAAATCAGGTGCCGTTCAAGATACTTCATTCTTTGGATTATTTGATGCTTTGAATAATACTAAGATGTTATCCAACCCTATTTTAATTAGTGTTGCTAAATCTGGTGTTTTATCAACATTATTCGCTGTTGCTTTACTTGCTTCTGGTCAAAATTCCACCATTACTGGTACTTTAACTGGACAAGTTATTATGGAAGGCTTTATTAACCTAAAGGTTCCACTATGGGCACGTCGTTTAATTACTCGTCTAATTTCAGTTATTCCTGTATTGATTTGTGTACTTATGACTTCTGGCGAATCTACTTTGAAACAACATGCTGCTATTAATGATTTAATCGAAAACTCACAAATTTTCTTAGCGTTTGCTTTACCATTCTCAATGCTTCCATTATTAATGATGACTAACAGTAAATGGGAAATGGGTAATCGTTTTAAAAATACTGTTTGGGTTAAAATTTGTGGCTGGGTTTCAGTCTTAACATTAACTTTCTTGAACTTATATAATATGAAGGATTCAATTGCTGGTTTTTACGGCGATAATCCTACTGCTGCACAAGAAAGTCAAGCTGGAATTCTTGCTTGGATTATTAATATTTTAATAGTTCTATTATTAATCTGGACGCTTACTGAACTACATCGTGGCAACAAGCGTTTTATTAATTCTCGTTCATAATAAAATAATTAAAGAATAGAAGGCATAAATATGAAAAACATGGATATGGATATCGATTTCAAAAATATTCTTGTTGCTGTAGATGACTCAGACGATGCAATTTTAGCCTTTAAGTATGCGATTGCGCGTGCTAAGCAAGAAGATGCTAAATTAACAATCGTTTCAGTCCTTGAAGATGAGGATATTAATATTTACCAAGCTTTATCTGGTAAATATGTTCACGGTAAATATGAAGATTTAGAAAAGCATATTAATAAATATAAAGAAACCGCTGAATCTGCTGGCGTAAAAAACGTTGAAGTTATCGCATCACAAGGTGAAGCAGGAGAAACAATTGTTAAAGATGTTATCCCTAAGGTAAATCCAGATCTATTAATTGTTGGATCAGAATCCAAAAAGGGATTATCTAGACATTTTGGTAGTCAAGCTGCATATATGGCTAAATACTCACCAGTATCAGTTATGGTTATCAGATAATTTGTAATAATAAATTATTAGTACAAAAAACACCACTAAGAGTAATTTCTTAGTGGTGCTTTTGTCTACTTATTCAGTAATTTTATATAATAATTGGACATTGTTAGATAGTAGTAAGGGGTTACATAGATAGCAGCAAGTCCTAATGTGATAAATGATAGTAACCACCAACCAATAAAACTTAGTTGTAGAACGAAGTAATCAACTTTATAACCATCCATTAATTTACGACTCTTAGTGATGGCATCCATAATCCCGATTGGCTTACCATTCTTAGCAGCATCACGATAAATATAAATTGCTTGAGAATATGAAAATGATTTAATGATGCCAGGAATAAATAATAAACATGACCAAAGAAATACTAAGATAAATGTTACAATCATAATTCCAATTGAACCCCAAAATACTCTTTGACTGTTCAATATATTAAATGATTTACCAAAGCCATTTTCAAAATCACTTTGATTACGCCATACATCTAGTAGATTAAAGAATGCACTTAAAGTAAATAATACTGCAATAAAAATAAAAATATACGATGCAGTTAGTGCGTGATAATCATAACTAAATGGGTAATTATAATTTGGTTCTAAAATAACACTTCTACTACTGGTAAATGATGCAATCCATCTTAAAATAAAATATGGAATAAATAGCATAAAGAAGAATCCAAAATGTTGACTTAGGATTTGATGTGATTCTCCCTTTAATTGTTGACGATTCACGAAAATCCCTCCTGATATAATAATTGTTTACATTATACTATATATAAAAAGACTCTTTAACCTTTCTAGCTAAAGAGTCTTTTACCGTATTATAGATTTTTCCAAGTGTCATGACCAATTGAAGGGAAGAGGTGAACATTACGTTCAATTTCTTCTTCATTCATATGCATGTTTACAGCTGGAACAATTGTATCGATTGCATTATCAGCTTGATCAGAAATCTCAGTAAATCCAACTAATCGATGTTCTTGATCAAAGATGTATGCATTTTCAGCAATCTTTTCTTTAGTTGCTTGTCTAAACCAACTTCTAGCCATTTCATGTTTTTCAATCGTATATTGATCACTAGCTGCTGCTTCATCAACTGAAACACCCATTTGGCTAATTCTTGGTGAAGTAAATACTACTGACGGAATTGCTGGAAAATCAATGGGTTGATCAGTTTCGCCAGCAAATAAATGCTTTAAGTAACCGGATTCAAAGGTAGCTGTAGGGGTCAATTTAGGTTGACCGGTAGCGGCAACATCCCCAGAAGCATAAATATTATCGACTGAAGTTTGTAAGTATTCGTTGACTATAACACCTTTTTTGTCATCGTATTTAACGCCAATATCTTCTAGTCCCATATTATGAACCATTGGAACACGACCAGAAGCATCTAAAATCCATTCAACATTTAATTCTTTTTTATCGCCATAATTTACTGTATATCCGTTATCAGATTGACTAAAAGCGTGAATGTCAGCATTCTTAATGAATTTAATGCCATCATTTTCCATTTCTTTAACAATTTGTTTAACATATGGTTGGTAAAAGCCACGTAATGCTTTGTCACCATGCATTAACATTGTTACATCAGCACCAGATTCATTAGCTAAAGTAGCAAATTCCATTGCGATATAGCCAGTTCCAACAATTGCCATTGATTTAGGCATTTCGTCTAGATTTAAGAAATCTTTAGAGTCATGTGATAGTTCGGTTCCTTGAACATCAACTTTATTTGGAGTTAAGCCAGTGGCGATTACTAATTTATCTGAAGTGTAGTGTTCACCAGCAACTTCGATTGTATGATTATTGGTAAATTTAGCAAATCCATGAATTACATCCATGCCTAAATCTTTCATGGTAGCTTCACGATTTACTTTGATGCTATCGATACCTGCGTGTTTATTTTTCATGTTAGCATTCCAATTAATCTTAGTATCACCTTCAACAATGTCACTCATTCGGTGTTGTTTTTTAGCTAAAGTAATTGGTAAATCTAAAGTTATTTTGGCATTACAGCCCCAATTAGGACATGTTCCACCAACAGCAACTACTTCAACGAAAGCAATTTTAAAGCCTTTTTTACATAATTTTTTAGCGCCATCAAAAGCAGCGTGACCTGATCCAATATATATAACGTCATAGTCATATTTGTTATTTTGCATGTCAATTCCTCCATTTATCATATGTATATATTTTAAAAATACAATAATGTAACCAGATAAACAAATACATACACTTGAAGAAACAAAAAATACGCCACTTGATGGCGTATTTTTATATACTTTTTTTCGTTAAAAATTAAATTATTAGATATGTTGCCATGCATCGCTACCAATTGATGGGAATAAGTGAACGATACGACTTACTTGTTCTTTATCTAGTTTTAGAGCAATGGCAGGTAGAATGGAATCAATGACTGAATCAGCTTGATCAGAGATTTCGGTAGCACCAACTAAGTGGTGTTCTTTATCAAAGACATATGCACGTTTAGCGATTTGTTCTTTGGTAATTGCACGATACCAATCTGATGTCATATCGTGTTCTTCAACCGTATATTCATCACTATTCTTCGCTTCATCAACTGAAACACCAACTTGAGCAATTCGAGGAGTTGTGAATACAACTGAAGGAATGGCAGGGAAGTCAATTGCATCAGTTGTTTCTCCAGAAAATAGACTAGTTAAATATTGAGATTCAAAGATAGCAGTAGGGGTTAACTTAGGTTCACCAGTATCAGCAACATCACCGGAAGCATAAATGTTATCAACGTTAGTTGCCAAGTGATCATTTACTTTAATTCCACGATGGTCATATTTAACCCCAACTTCATCCAAACCGATGTTTTCAATATTTGGAATGCGACCAGTTGCATCTAAAATATAGTCGGTACGAACATCTTCATTATCTAATTGAACGGCAGTTACACAGTCATCCTTTTGAGCAAAACCTTTAATTTTAGCATTATTAATAAAACGAACACCTTTATCTTCTAAGTCCTTAACTACTGCTTGAACATATTCTTGGTTAAATTGACGAAGGGCTTTATCACCATGCATCAAAACAGTAACTTGTGCACCAGCAGCGTTAGCAATGGTTGCAAATTCCATTGCGATATAACCGGCACCAATAATGCTTACATGTTTAGGCATTTCATCTAGGTTCAAGAAGTCTTTAGAATCATGAGCCAATTCTTTACCTTCAACATCTAAACGGTTAGGACGTAATCCAGTTGCTATAACAATTTTATCAGCTGTATATTCTTTATTATCAACAACTACTGTATGGTTATCTTGTAATTTAGCGAAACCATGAATCAAATTAATGCCTGTTGATTCGATAAAACCACCAATTGCACCAGGAAGTCCATCAATTACAGCGTGTTTGTTTTTCATGTTTTCTTTCCAATCAATAGAAGTTTCTCCATTGATAATGTTCTTTAATCTCTTTTGTGTTTCAGTTAGTTGAACTGGAATGTCTAAAGCGATTTTGGCATTACAGCCCCAATTAGGACATGTTCCACCAACTTTATCAGCTTCAACGACTGCGATTTTGTATCCTTTAGCTGCTAAAGGCATTGCACCATCAAAAGTACCATGACCTGCACCAATATATAATACATCGTAATCATATTTTTCAGTCATAAATAATCATTCCTAACATTTAAAATTTTTCATTTCTTAAATACAATATAAACAGTTGATCATATTTTTTCAAACATTTGGCCTTAGATTAATTAGAGTACAACATAATATTAAAAGTGACTACTAAAAGAAAAAATGCACACAAAATTAATTGCGTGCATTTTTTTATGTGAGATATAATAAAAACAATATTAATAAAAAAGTACTCCAAAAATCAAATCTTCAAAGTACTTTGGTTAGTGAGCTGTGATGCTTTGAACACCATCTTCTCAGCAAAGGACTGAGTGCTTTTACCTTAAGCTAACAGCTCATAATATTGAATTAATTTAATTACCAATCAACAATTTATATTAAACCATAATCTGAAATTAAATGCAAGATATATTAATAAAATTTTCATTTTATGTTTTTTAATATATAATTTGTAAAAGAATTTATTTAAGGAGCGTTATATTTATGACTTTTCTAGGAATTATTTACATTATTGCATTTGTAGTTATTTTATTTTTAGTATCAACTTTAACAACTATGTTTATTATTAATCGTAAAAATAAACGTAATAAATAGTGCTGTATAGATGTTCTTAAATCACATATAAAATTTATTTATAACAAACTTATCTTTTGACTATAACTTTATGGATGTTTTATAGTCTTCAATGATTATTAATGAAAGCAATTATTAAATGAAAATTTTCATTGGAGGGGTTATATATGGGTGTATTTTTCACATCGATTCAAAGTGTCCTAGTAGTTGTGCTAATCATGATTTTAGGATATGTCCTAAGAAAGACTGGTTGGTTTGCTGACACATTTAGTAAAAATATTTCTAAATTAATTAAGAACATTGCTTTACCAGCTTCTATTTTTGTTGCAGTTTTAAATAAATTAACTCGTGATAAATTAGTTGGCTTTAGTAGTTATCTAATTTGGGGAATTATATCAGTAGTAATTGGTTATATTATAGCTTTTGCTCTTGTAAAAATTATGAAAATTAGGGTTGGTCGTCGTGGTGTATTTATTAACGCGATTGTAAATGCCAACACTATTTTTATTGGATTGCCTTTAAACTTAGCATTGTTCGGTAATGATTCAATGACTTACTTCTTGGTTTACTACATTATTAACACTGTTTCTACTTGGGCATTTGGTGTGTTCTTGATTAGTAATGATGATCCAACTAAAAAGGATCAACCAAAAGGACACAATAAGATTAATTTGAAGCAAGTACTTCCAATGCCACTAGTTGGTTTTATTGTTGCTTTAATTTTCCTACTATTAAACATTCCAGTATTACAAGTTCCATTTATTTCACAAACTTTATCATATGTAGGTAGTTTAGTTACTCCATTATCACTAATCTACATTGGAATTGTTTTAGCTGATGCTGGATTAAAGAGCATCTCATTTGATCGTGATACAGTTGTTGCTTTAATTGGTCGTTTTATTATAGCACCCGCTGTAATGGTTGGAATCTTAGTATTGGCTATGCACGGTGGCGTTTCACTACCATCAATGTTTAATCAAACTATGATTGTACAATCTGCTACTCCAATGTTAGCTGTTTTACCAATTTTAGCAGCTGAAGCTCATGGTGACGTTAAGTACGCAACTAACATTGTTACAACATCAACTATTTTATTTATTGTTGTTATCCCTATCTTAATGGCAATTGTTCAATTTATATAGATCGAAAAGGGCTGTTGATTAAATCAACAGCTTTTTTTGTTTAATTGACAATGTTTATTTGTTGGAATAAAATTTTAAATAATTAACGTCGCATACAAAGAAGGAATTTATATGTTTGAAAAGTTATGTTATATATTGATTGCGATTGCAATTATCATTGCGATTGCAGTTTACGTGATTTGTTATTAAAAGTAATTTTAAGGGATGAATATAATTGAAGATTAGTAAAAATAAACTAATTAATTTAGTATTATCATTTTTAGCGATTACGATGTTTTTAACTGCATGTGGTAACAATGATAAAAAAGCAAGTTCTGTATCAAGTAGCAATTCTACTAGCTCTCAAAATATTAATCATCAAATTAAAAACGCTCCAAAAATTGATTGGAGAAAATCATCAGAGAATAAGCCATATCCTGATATGAATATTAAAAATAACAATTGGCTTTTAGTATCAATCAAAAAACAACGAGTTTACGTAATGAGCTCTAAAAATAAGGTATTGTACACTATGTATTGCTCAACTGGTAGTGATAATGGTGATAACATGACTCCTCGTGGAACTTACAGTATTCAAGCTGAACGTGGTAGTCATTTTTACAATGCCGCTTCTGGTGAAGGAGCTAACTATTGGACTTCGTGGAAAGATCATGGAATCTACTTGTTCCATAGTGTTCCGGTTAATAAAGCTGGCAAGTATTTAATGAAAGATGCACATCAATTAGGCAAGAAAGCTAACTCACATGGTTGTATTCGTTTATCGGTTCCCGATGCAAAATGGATAAATCAACATGTTCCTTTTGGAACTAAAGTTGAGATCAAATAATAAAAGCGTTGATACATTTCGTATCAACGCTTTTTTAAGGTAAAGTAATTACAATGACTAAAATTGCAATCATTATGATTGAAACTATTAGCAATGGTGTTGTGTTTTTAGTAAATAGGGTTCTTTGTTTATAATAAATAATGCCTAATAATGCTAACATTGCAATAACACCAATTGCATACATAATAATTAACTTAATTTGGACTGAAAAGTCACTAGCCATCATATTTTAGCCACCTTTTTTATTTAGTTAATAATTGGTAAGCGTATCTAGCAGTCCAAGGATGACCATTTTCACGCATATGAATAGTTCCACGTTTTTCAAAACCATTTGAGGTGATAACGTGTTGCATAGCCTTGTTTTCCGGATGAGTATCAATTCTAATATCTTTAAATCCTAGAACAGTTGAAACTGTGATTAAACCACTTACTAATTTCTGTGAAAGATGTTGACCACGGAATTTGTTTGAAATAGCAACACGATGAATAGCTGCATAATGGGCTTCTGAACCATTTACCCATTCGCCATCTTCAATTTTTAAATAGTTAGGATCAATTCCTTGATGAATAGTTGCGGTTCCAGCAATATTGCCATCAGTTACTAATACATAGTTGATTCCATCTTCAATGTCTTTTTTTAAGTCTTCATCAGCAGGATAACCATGTTGCCATTGATCAATTCCTTGTTCACCTAAATATGAAATAGCGGAATGGATAATATCTAAAATTTCTGGTAAATCCTTTTCTTCTGACTTTCTTAAGTATGTTGCAGGCATTTTAACACTTCCTTTAAGATTAATTATTAATTTATAAAAACCATAACTTAAGAGTATATATAAATTTATTCTTAAATGCAACGAATAAATTAGACTCCTAATATATAGGATACAACAAATTATAACTTAGTAAACTGAACGACTTTTATAATAAAGTTATTTTCATTGCCATCCCCATACCACCGCCGATACAAATGGTAGCTAAACCGTTTTTTAACTTTTTGCGTTTTAAGTTATAGATAAGGGTTCCAATAATTCTAGCACCTGAATCACCTAAGGGATGCCCCATAGCAATAGCACCACCAGATATATTCAATTTATCTTCGTTTATATGATAATTTTTTGCTACTGCTAGTACTTGTGCAGCAAATGCTTCATTTAACTCAACTAAATCAATATCTTCCATTTTAATACTTAGTTTACTGAACAATTTTTTAGTTGCATCATATGGAGCATATCCCATATAGTCTGGATCACAACCGGCTTCTGCATAATCATCAATCACAGCCAATGGCTTTATATTTAATCTTTTAGCTTCAGATTCACTCATCAATATTAATGCAGATGCACCATCATTTAAACTGGCTGCATTCCCTGCTGTGACAGTACCATTTTCTTTGAAAGCAGGCTTTAATTTTCCTAAAGCTTCTATATTAGTATCTTCTCTTATGTTTTCATCTTTATTAAATATGAATGAACTTTTTCTATTCTTAACTTCAACTGGAACAACTTCGTTTGCTAAGTAACCATTTTCATTTGCTTTTATAGCTCGCATGTGTGATTTATATGCCCATTTGTCTTGCTCTTCACGACTAATTTCATATTTTTTAGCAACGTTTTCTGCAGTAACGCCCATTGGCTGTTTGCTAAATGCATCCATTAATGCGTCATTGTAAATAGAATCGATTAACGATACATTGCCAAATTTATGCCCCTTTCGCATATTGGTATTTAAAAATGGTGCGTTAGACATACTTTCTACTCCACCAGCAACAACTATTTTGGCATCACCCATTGCAATTGCTGCTTGTGCATTTCTTACGGCTTTTAAACCAGATCCACAAACTTGATTTACTGTATTTGCTGTACTTGAATAGGGGATTCCAGAATTAATTTCAATTTGTCTAGATATGTTTTGACCAGCACCAGCTTGTAATACGTTTCCAAATATAACTTGATCAATATTTTCAGGTCTTATTTTTGCCTGCTTGATAACTTCTTTTGTAACGATAGTTCCTAGATCAACTGATGATAAGTTCTTTAATGAACCATTAATTTTACCAATTGGAGTTCTTTTTGATGCAACAATAACTACTTTTTCCAATATTATGGGCTCCTTTTTTATTAATAAATTTTATTATAAATGTTATGAAAAAATATTTGTTGTAATTTATTTAATTTTTTATAAATTTATTATTGACCTTTCAATTTATTATTGATATTATTACTTCTGTTGTCATTTAGGCGACACATCAAATAAAATAACTTGTTGACTTTTATTATTTAACTTGTTATTATATTGTTTGTCGTCAAAAATAACAAGTTAGTTATTAAAAAAATAATTATAAAAAGTTGTTGACTTTTGCTTGTGAGGATGGCATAATGTTTATTGTTGCGTTGCTGATAAAGCAAACGGCGATAAAAAATAATTATAAAAAGTTGTTGACATTAAGTTTTTAACATGATATAATTAAAAAGCTGCTTCAAGTAAGCGGATAACTAATGAGTAGATCTTTGAAAACTGAACAAGATTGATAATCGATGATGTGTAAGGATTCTTATAATTTAGATTATAGGAAATTAAAACACAGCGAAGTCAATTCGCTTTTAAAAACAATTAATTTGATGAGCTAGAAAAGCTTTTCATCTATAAGATGAGAGTTTGATCCTGGCTCAGGACGAACGCTGGCGGCGTGCCTAATACATGCAAGTCGAACGAGTCCTCCCAATTTGATTTTATGCTTGCATAAAAGATTTTTGGATTCGGGACGAGTGGCGAACTGGTGAGTAACACGTGGGTAACCTGCCCTAAAGCAGGGGATAACATTTGGAAACAAGTGCTAATACCGTATAATTAGTTGGAACCACATGGTTCCAACTTGAAAGATGGCTCTGCTATCACTTTAGGATGGACCCGCGGCGTATTAGCTAGTTGGTGAGATAAAAGCCCACCAAGGCGATGATACGTAGCCGACCTGAGAGGGTAATCGGCCACATTGGGACTGAGACACGGCCCAGACTCCTACGGGAGGCAGCAGTAGGGAATCTTCCACAATGGACGCAAGTCTGATGGAGCAACGCCGCGTGAGTGAAGAAGGGTTTCGGCTCGTAAAACTCTGTTGTTAAAGAAGAACAAGTGTAAGAGTAACTGTTTACGCTTTGACGGTATTTAACCAGAAAGCCACGGCTAACTACGTGCCAGCAGCCGCGGTAATACGTAGGTGGCAAGCGTTGTCCGGATTTATTGGGCGTAAAGCGAGCGCAGGTGGTTTTTTAAGTCTGTTGTGAAAGCCCTCAGCTCAACTGAGGAAGTGCAGCGGAAACTAAAGAACTTGAGTATAGAAGAGGACAGTGGAACTCCATGTGTAGCGGTGAAATGCGTAGATATATGGAAGAACACCAGTGGCGAAGGCGGCTGTCTGGTCTATTACTGACACTGAGGCTCGAAAGCATGGGTAGCGAACAGGATTAGATACCCTGGTAGTCCATGCCGTAAACGATGAATGCTAGGTGTTGGAGGGTTTCCGCCCTTCAGTGCCGCAGCTAACGCATTAAGCATTCCGCCTGGGGAGTACGACCGCAAGGTTGAAACTCAAAGGAATTGACGGGGGCCCGCACAAGTGGTGGAGCATGTGGTTTAATTCGATGCTACGCGAAGAACCTTACCAGGTCTTGACATCTTCTGCCAACCTAAGAGATTAGGTGTTCCCTTCGGGGACAGAATGACAGGTGGTGCATGGTTGTCGTCAGCTCGTGTCGTGAGATGTTGGGTTAAGTCCCGCAACGAGCGCAACCCTTATTATTAGTTGCCAGCATTAAGTTGGGCACTCTAGTGAGACTGCCGGTGATAAACCGGAGGAAGGTGGGGATGACGTCAAATCATCATGCCCCTTATGACCTGGGCTACACACGTGCTACAATGGATGGTACAACGAGTCGCGAAACCGCGAGGTCAAGCTAATCTCTTAAAGCCATTCTCAGTTCGGATTGCAGGCTGCAACTCGCCTGCATGAAGTTGGAATCACTAGTAATCGTGGATCAGCATGCCACGGTGAATACGTTCCCGGGCCTTGTACACACCGCCCGTCACACCATGAGAGTTTGTAACACCCAAAGACGATGGAGTAACCTTCGGGAGCTAGTTGTCTAAGGTGGGACAGATGATTAGGGTGAAGTCGTAACAAGGTAGCCGTAGGAGAACCTGCGGCTGGATCACCTCCTTTCTAAGGATATTACGGAAACTTACATTAGGTTAATCAATCTTATTCAGTTTTGAGAGGTCTACTCTTAAACTTGGTTCTTTGAAAACTAGATATTATTAATTTCTAAAATTAACATTAAAATTTGTATTAAATACAATTTTAACCGAGAACACCGCGTTATTTTGAGTTTTTTAAAAAGTTTTATTCGTATTATACTCAATTAACCAAACATCACGAAGTGATGAACAGGTTAAGTTATGAAGGGCGCATGGTGGATGCCTTGGCACTAGGAGCTGATGAAGGACGGGACTAACACCGATATGCTTCGGGGAGCTGTACGTAAGCTTTGATCCGGAGATTTCCGAATGAGGAAACTCGATAACCTTAATCGGTTATCACCAATTAGTGAATTAATTAGCTAATTTGGCGGCAGACGTGGGGAACTGAAACATCTAAGTACCCACAGGAAGAGAAAGAAATTTCGATTCCCTAAGTAGCGGCGAGCGAACGGGGAACAGCTCAAACCAAAGAGCTTGCTCTTTGGGGTTGTAGGACTGAACATTTGAGTTACCAAGTTAGACAATAGTCGAACTAGCTGGGAAGCTAGGCGATACAGGGTGATAGCCCCGTAGACGAAATTGTTTAACCTCAGTTCAGGATCCTGAGTACAGCGACACACGTGGAACGTCGTTGGAATCCGGGAGGACCATCTCCCAAAGCTAAATACTCCCTAGTGACCGATAGTGAACCAGTACCGTGAGGGAAAGGTGAAAAGCACCCCGGAAGGGGAGTGAAATAGTTCCTGAAACCATGTGCTTACAAACAGTTAGAGCCCGTTAATGGGTGATAGCGTGCCTCTTGTAGAATGAACCGGCGAGTTATGTTAACATGCAAGGTTAAGGTGGATAAGACCGGAGCCGTAGCGAAAGCGAGTCTGAATAGGGCGTTTGAGTATGTTGAGATAGACCCGAAACCAGGTGATCTACCCATGTTCAGGCTGAAAGTGCGGTAAAACGCACCGGAGGGCCGAACTCGTGTACGTTGAAAAGTGCTGAGATGAAATGTGGGTAGCGGTGAAATTCCAAACGAACTTGGAGATAGCTGGTTCTCTCCGAAATAGCTTTAGGGCTAGCCTCGGATTTAGAATCATGGAGGTAGAGCCACTGTTTGGATGAGGGGCCCGTCATGGGTTACTAAATTCAGATAAACTCCGAATACCATTGATTTATATGTCCGGGAGTCAGACGATGAGTGATAAGATCCACCGTCGAAAGGGGAACAGCCCAGACCACCAATTAAGGTCCCTAAATATATGCTGAGTGGAAAAGGATGTGGAGTTGCACAGACAACTAGGATGTTGGCTCAGAAGCAGCCACCATTTAAAGAGTGCGTAATAGCTCACTAGTCGAGTGATTCTGCGCCGAAAATTTACCGGGGCTAAGCATATTACCGAGATTGTGGACATGACGTAGTCATGTGATAGGAGAGCGTTCTAAGGGCAACGAAGTTAGACCGTAAGGACTGATGGAGCGCTTAGAAGTGAGAATGCCGGTATGAGTAGCGAAAGATTAGTGAGAATCTAATCCACCGAATGACTAAGGTTTCCTGGGGAAGGCTCGTCCTCCCAGGGTAAGTCGGGACCTAAGCCGAGGCCTAGAGGCGTAGGCGATGGATAACAGGTTGATATTCCTGTACTAGTTAATTATGTTTGAACGATGGAAGGACGTAGGAGGCTAACTTGTGCGCACTATTGGATGTGCGTTCAAGCAGCAAGTCAGTTGAAGAGTGAAATGCTTTTCAGCGGGTTGACAAGCTGTTATGAGGACCGAATTTAAGTAGGGAAGTAAGCCACGTCACACTACCGAGAAAAGTTTCTAGTGAGTAATTAACTACCCGTACCGCAAACCGACACAGGTAGTCGAGGAGAGTATCCTAAGGTGAGCGAGTGAACTCTCGTTAAGGAACTCGGCAAAATGACCCCGTAACTTCGGGAGAAGGGGTGCTGCACTACGTGCAGCCGCAGTGAAAAGGCTTAGACGACTGTTTATCAAAAACACAGGTTTCTGCAAAATCGTAAGATGAAGTATAGGGGCTGACGCCTGCCCGGTGCTGGAAGGTTAAGTGGATGAGTTAGCTTCGGCGAAGCTCAGAAACGAAGCCCCAGTAAACGGCGGCCGTAACTATAACGGTCCTAAGGTAGCGAAATTCCTTGTCGGGTAAGTTCCGACCCGCACGAAAGGCGTAACGATCTAAGCACTGTCTCAACGAGAGACTCGGTGAAATTGAGATACCTGTGAAGAAGCAGGTTACCCGCGACAGGACGGAAAGACCCCATGGAGCTTTACTGTAATTTGATATTGGGTGTTGACATAGCTTGTACAGGATAGGTAGGAGCCGTAGAAACCGGAACGCTAGTTTCGGTGGAGGCATTGTTGGGATACTACCCTCGCTGTGCTAACACTCTAACCCGCACCACTTATCGTGGTGGGAGACAGTGTCTGATTGGCAGTTTGACTGGGGCGGTCGCCTCCCAAATAGTAACGGAGGCGCCCAAAGGTTCCCTCAGAATGGTTGGAAATCATTCGCAGAGTGTAAAGGCACAAGGGAGCTTGACTGCGAGACAGACAGGTCGAGCAGGGACGAAAGTCGGGCTTAGTGATCCGGTGGTACCATATGGAAGGGCCATCGCTCAACGGATAAAAGCTACCCTGGGGATAACAGGCTTATCTCCCCCAAGAGTTCACATCGACGGGGAGGTTTGGCACCTCGATGTCGGCTCATCGCATCCTGGGGCTGTAGTTGGTCCCAAGGGTTGGGCTGTTCGCCCATTAAAGCGGTACGCGAGCTGGGTTCAGAACGTCGTGAGACAGTTCGGTCCCTATCCGTCGCGGGCGTAGGAAATTTGAGGGGAGCTATCTCTAGTACGAGAGGACCGAGATGGACATACCGCTGGTGTACCAGTTGTCCCGCCAGGGGCACAGCTGGGTAGCTATGTATGGTTGAGATAAACGCTGAAAGCATCTAAGTGTGAAACCCACCTCAAGATGAAATTTCCCATTCCTTTATGGAAGTAAGATCCCTAAGAGATGATTAGGTAGATAGGCTAGAAGTGGAAGTGCAGCGATGTATGGAGCGGACTAGTACTAATTGGTCGAGGACTTAACCAAGTAAGGTTGTTCTCATTTAGAAATGATAATATCTAGTTTTGAAAGAACGAAGTTCTTTTAGAAAAATAGTGTGGTGGCGATAGCTAGAAGGATACACCTGTTCCCATGCCGAACACAGTAGTTAAGCTTCTAAACGCCGAGAGTAGTTAGAGGATCGCCTCTTGCAAGGGTAGGAAGTTGCCGCGCAATTTTAGAGTTTTCGATATTTATCGAAAACTCTTTTTTTATATAAAATGAAGTTTTTATGATAAAATAAATATTAACGTACATAATAAGGGGTTATATATATGAAAAAATTTAAACTCTCTTTAGGCTGGCAAATTTTTATAGGTCTAATTTTAGGAATTGTTTTGGGAATCATATTTTATAAAAATGCAACTGCTATAACTGCGATGCAAAGTATTGGAACAATGTTTATTCGTTTAATTCAAATGATTGTTATTCCTATTGTAATTTCATGTTTAACAGTCGGAATTGCAAGTATTGGAGATATCCATAAACTTGGTAGAATTGGTGGAAAGACCATTTTATATTTTGAATTAATGACTACTATTGCAATTGTTTTGGGATTAGTTGTTGGAAATATTTTCCATCCTGGTGATTTTATTAATGTTCATTCTCTACATGGAAGTGATATTACTCAATATTTAGCAACCGCTAAAAGTGCTAATCATAGTGGAATATGGGGAACTTTAATTAATTTAATACCAGTAAATGTTTTTAGTTCTATTAGTACTGGCGATATGATGCCAATTATTGTATTTTCTGTATTCTTTGGATTAGGAACTTCTGCAGTTGGTGATAAGGGTAAGATTATTGTTGACTTCATGGAATCAGTCTCACAAGTAATGTTTAAAATTACTGGTTGGATCATGAAACTATCACCTATTGGTGTATGTGCATTGATTGGAGTTACTTTAGCTGAATTAGGATTATCCGCATTAGCTCCACTAAGCTATTTTGTACTTCTAACTTATGCAACTATGGCTATTTTTGTTATTGTAGTAATGGGAATTGCTGCCAGGATATTTGGTTTTAGAATTTTTGATTTATTAAGAGTTGTTAAAGAAGAAGCTATTTTAGCTTTTTCAACAGCTAGTTCTGAAGCTGCATTACCTAGAAATATTGATAAAATGACAAAGTTTGGAGTTAGTCCATCAATAGTTTCATTTGTTATTCCTACAGGATATACATTTAACTTAGATGGATCCGCTATTTACCAATCATTAGCTGCTTTGTTTTTAGCACAAGCTTATGGGATTCATTTATCAATTGGGCAACAAATAACTTTGTTGATTACTCTAATGATTACTTCTAAAGGTATGGCAGGTGTGCCAGGAGCATCATTTGTTGTATTATTAGCAACTTTATCTACAGTAAATATTCCATTATCTGGAATGACTTTTATTGCTGGTATCGATCGTTTTATTGATATGGCAAGAACAGCTGTTAACGTTATTGGAAATTCTTTAGCAACAGTTATTATTGGTAAATCAGAAAATGAATTTGATAGTAATAAAGAAAAAGAATATATGGCTAAGTTAAAATAATTACTATAAATAAAAAGGTCTCAGGATATTTCCTGAGACCTTTTTATTATTAAATGAAGATAAACAGCAATTACTTTGGCGTAAGCCATGTTCCCATAACTCAACGAAGATTTCTGTGTAATCTCATAATTACTCATTTTATCTAATTATTTTTAAAGTTTGGTATAAACTGTTGTTCATACCTCCCCAATTAGTTCCCTAAAAGGTGAAGCATCAATTTATAAATATTTAATTTCCATTTACTGTTATTAATTGCTAACAAGTCACTGTTATTAATGCAATTAATGGATACTGAGATAACCAACAACAGTTAATTTTTCCAGATTAAACAATCTATAGCTAAAAATAAATCATATAAGTTCGGGAAAATTAACTGTCAGTGGTTGTCTCAACTCTTGATTTTTAAAGAATTGAAACAACGTTTGACAATAATTCTCCCATGATAGAGTGATCTTTGGACGCTCCAGGATCAAAAGTTAAATCTGCCATGTGTTGTTTCCTCCTTTTTAATTAATCTTTTCCTTTACTATTTAATTATAGTATAAAAAAGAATACATAATCAAGTATATTACATTTTCATATTCATTTTATCGTAACATTCCATACCGCCTAAGTTAAGTTCAGAAGGTTTTACGCCACGTTCTTTGGCAAATGCATTCATTAAAGTATCCATATCCATTAAATTAAACTTTTGTGGATTCTTTGGATCTTGAACTTCAATTTGGGCCATCATACCACCATCTTCGTGTTCAATGATATGGCAATGATACATAAATACACCAGGATGATCAAACCAAACTTTTAGTTTGACTGTTTCATTAGGGTCAACAGCAATGGTATCTTTTAATCCAGTTTCGTTAGGATAAGGTTCTTTACCATCTCTAGATAACACTTGGAATAAACAACCGTGCATATGGTATGGATGAATCATTCCTCCATCACAGTCATTAGAGTTAGTTACTTCCCAAATTTCACAACTACCTAATGTTTGTTTAGTATCAATTCTTTGCATATTGAATTTTTTATCGTTGATGGCGACTTCTTCATCCATACCAGACATCACAATTTTATGAGTAGGGGTATCTGGAGTAACTTCAGGTGCATTCATTTTAAACAAATCATTTGGAATTTTAGAATCATCTTTTGCAAATTCATGTATTCTAAAATGAACAATTGGAACATCATCAGAATATAAGATTACTTCATCACCAGGTTTATAATTACTAAAATCAACAACGATTTCAGCTCTTTCAGCACAAGTTAACATTAAATGGGTGAATTTAACAGGATGTGTTAATAAGCTACCATCGCCAGTAATTTGAGTGAATTCTAGGTCATCTGAAAAGTGCAATCTCCATTCACGACGGTTAGCACCATCTAAAATTCTAAAACGAACTTTTTGAGTAGTTACATCAAAATATGGATTAACAGTTCCATTGATCATCGCAGTAGGTCCTTGAACACCATCAGGATCATAATCTTTATGATAATCCCATTGATTATCTTCATGAAATCTACGATCTTGTAAAATCAAAGGAATATCATCAACACCATAATTTCTTGGTAGGGGTAGTGATGCTTCATGTTCATCCTTGACGACAACAGCAGTAGCTAGACCGTGCCAAACTTGTTCAGCTGTTGATGGGCATGGATGAGCATGCAACCATAATGTAGCGGCAGGTTGATCACATTTAAAGTTTAATACTTTAGACTCACCTGGATACACAGGGGTATGGCAACCACCATCAATATCACCAGAAACGTTTAATCCATGCCAATGATAAGTAGTTAATTCGGGTAATTCATTTTTAACGGTGACGTGAATATTTTTGCTACGTTTAAAAATGATTGTTTTACCTAGTAGTGGTTGGTTGTAACCCCAAGTTTTTGTCTTTATACCAGGCATAATTTGTGATTCACCAGCTTCAGAAATGACTGTGTAATACATATCGGTATCCGTTTCTTTATCAGGCTTCAAAGGTTCAGGGATTTTTAATTTTTGTTGAGGAATATTTGGTTCTTCTAGAGGTACATATCCTCCATCATGAGTATTAAATGCAGGTTCATAGTAAAAATAATCCTTATAAACTTTATCTTCTTCGGACATATTTTTCATCCTTCCTTATTAATATATCTATATAATATGATTATTTATAATTGTTTGCAAATAATAATAATTATAAATAAAAAAGAGAGATGAAATTAATCATCTCTCTTAAAATATTATTAATTAATTTTTTATTGTTCAGTATACCATGGGTAATGGAAGTTACCTTCACGATCAGTACGTTCGTATGTGTGAGCACCGAAGTAATCACGTTGTGCTTGTAGTAAGTTAGCAGGTAATACTTCAGCACGGTATGAATCAAAGTAAGTTACAGCAGCTGAAAGTGATGGAACTGGAATACCAGCCTTAGTTGCCAAAGCAACAACATCACGTGCATCACTTTGATACTTGTTAGCAATGTCTGAGAAGTAAGGGTCTAATAATAAGTTAGTTAACTTAGGATCTTTTTCAAAGGCATCAGTAATGTTTTGTAGGAATTGTGCACGAATGATACAACCTTCACGCCAGATTTGAGCTAATTCACCGAACTTCAAGTCCCAGTCATAGTCTTCTGAAGCGAAACGTAGTTGTTCAAAACCTTGTGCATAACTCATAATCTTACCGAAGTATAGTGCTTTACGTACTTTTTCGATAAGGTCTTTCTTGTCATCTTCACCAATAACGTCAGTTGCTTTTGGTCCATTAAGAACTTTAGCAGCATTTAGACGTTCGTCTTTTAGCATTGAGATGAAACGAGCATAAACTGATTCAGTAATAACTGATTGGTCAGTACCAATTTCCATAGCGTCTATTGATGACCATTTACCAGTACCTTTGTTAGCACCACGGTCTAAGATCATGTCAACGATAGGCTTGTTCTTGTCTGAACCTAAATCATCTTTTCTAGTTAAGATATCACCAGTGATTTCGATTAAGTAACTGTCCAGTTCACCTTTGTTCCAGTCCTTAAAGATGTCAGCAAGATCATCAACTGAAATACCAGCACCATTACGTAGAATGTTGTAGCTTTCGTCGATTAATTCTTCATCACCGTATTCGATACCGTTATGAACCATTTTTACATAGTGGCCGGCACCATTTGGTCCGATGTATGAAACACATGGTTTGCCATCTTTAGCTTTAGCAGCGATTTGAGTTAAAATAGGTTCAACTAAATCATATGCTTCTTTTTGACCACCAGGCATTAATGATGGACCTCTTAATGCACCTAGTTCACCACCAGATACACCCATACCGATGAAGTTAACACCAGATTTATCTAATTCAGCATTTCTCTTCATAGTATCGTGGAAGTTTGTGTTACCACCATCAATTAAAACATCACCTTTGTCTAATAAAGGTAATAGTTCGTTGATAACAGCATCAGTTGCTTTACCAGCTTTAACCATCATCATAATACGACGTGGAGTTTCTAGAGATTTAACAAATTCTTCAACAGAGTAACTTGGAACCAAGTTCTTTTCTGCATGATCCTTCATTACTTCTTCTGTTTTTGAAGATGAACGATTGTAAATACCTACAGTGAAGCCACGGCTTTCAATGTTAAGGGCTAAGTTTTTACCCATAACAGCCATTCCAACAACACCAATGTTTGCTTTTGATTCAGCCATTATAAACCTTCCTTTTTTAAAGAAAATTGTGTATAAATATACACTTAAATTTTAACATTTTACATATGAAATGTCATATAAATTATTTTTTAATCCATTCGTTACCATCACGAGCTAATAAATCATCAGCTGCTTTTGGACCCATTGATCCAGGAGTGTAATTAGGGAAGTCAGGTTTATCGGTATCCCAGACATTTCTAATTACATCAGCGAACTTCCATGCACGACTTACTTCATCCCAACTAGCAAAGTTAGTTGCATCACCTAAGATGGCATCATGAATAAGTCTTTCATATGGTTCTGGAGTAGCAGCTTTTTCTTCATCTGATTGAGTATGAGTCAAATCAAGTGGTTGCATTTCCATTCCTTGACCGGCTTTCTTACCATTTAGATGTAAGATTACTTTATTAACAGGGTCTACAAATAATGTTAGCACGTTATTTTGTAAGTCACCTGATTGTTTACCAGCAGCGGCAAAAATGTCAATAATTGGTTTCTTAAAGACAATGTCAATACGAGTAAATTTATCAGCTAGCATTTTACCAGTTCTAACATAGAATGGCACGTTTGCCCAACGTTGGTTATCAAACATAACTTTACCAGCAACATATGTTTCTGTATTTGAGTCTTCAGGAACATTGTCTTCATGACGATAATCAGCTTGATCACCATTTTTACCATATTGGCCACGCACAAAGTTTTCGCGAGCTTCATCAGGAGTATAAATACGCATACTACGTAGTGCACGAATCTTTTCACTGCGAACATCAATATCCTTGAATGAAACTGGTTCTTCCATTGTAAGAATACTTAGCATTTGCATGGTATGGTTTTGGGTCATATCACGAAGGGCACCAGCACCATCATAGTATCCAGCACGTTCTTCAACTCCTAATTTTTCTGAGAGCGTTACTTGAACGTTTTTAATGTATTTATTATTCCACATACCTTCAATAAGAGGGTTACCAAAACGTAATGCAATAATGTTTTGGACCATTTCCTTACCTAAGTAGTGGTCGATTCTATAAACTTGATTTTCGTTAAATGATTTACCTAACGCATTATTCAATTCTTCGGCAGATTCATAATCACGACCAAATGGCTTTTCAATAATCAAACGGTTGAAACCACCATTATTTGATAAGCAATTATGTGCTTTTAAATTCTTAGCGACAGTACCAAAGAAGTTAGGAGCCATTGAGATGTAGAAAATACGATTGCCTTGAGCATCATATTCTGCATCTAATTTGTTAGCATATTCACTTAGTGCATCATAATGTTCAGGATTAGTTACATCATGTGACATGTAGTAAAAATGACTAGCGAAATCTTTAGCTTGATCTTCACTTTCAGCATTATCTTTTACTGATTCGAAAACGACATCATGAAATTTATCATTACTCCATTCACGACGACCAGTTCCAATTAATGCGAAATGTTTATTATCAATATATCCTTTTTTATATAAATTAAAAATTGAAGGGTATAGTTTACGTTTAGCTAGGTCACCTGTTGCACCAAAAAGCATGAACAAGGCACGAGTTGCTGTTGCCAATACCGTCACTCCTCACATAAAATTTTAACGAAGTAAGATTGAAATAAATCTTACTTTATATACACAATTATTATATAACACAAATTAAAATTAAAAAAGTGTTTTTAACTCTGCTCATTAAAGAAATGAAAACGCTTTATCATTAATATTAATGATATTGTGAGCTAATTATTTAGAAGAGAGGAGACTAAAAGCATTATAATGAAACTAATGTGAAATTACATAATAGGGGGAGTGATTATGAAAAAAAGAAACAGTCTAGGGATGAAACTTATATTTATGTACTCATTATTACTTAATTCAGGAGCTTCATTTATGTGGCCTCTTGTTACTATGTATATTAATGATTACTTACATAAATCTTTGCTGGTTTCTGGAATTTCACTATTATTAATGTCTAGTTTTATGATTCTTGGTAATTATGTGGGTGGCTTTTTATTCGATCATTGGTCAGCTTACAAGGCATCGATGTTAGGAATTAGTATTTCATCAATCGCCATTTTATTATTAATCTTTTTCAATGGTTGGCCAACGTTTGCCGTTTTATTAATCTTTTTAGGATTTGGTGATGGAATTAATCTGACATTGTTAAATTCATATGCAACAACCGTAAAAGATCGGGATGTTCGTTCAGTTTTTAATCTTCTATATATTGGTCTTAATTTAGGAGTTGTAATTGGAACTGCGATGGTTGGATATCTTTTAAAATACGGAATTGCAATTGTTTTCATCGCAGCAAGTATTTTCTATGTTGCATTGTGGTTAATGACGTTCTTTTATTTCAATGTTGATTTTAATGAGCAACAATATGTTGCATCCGATCATAAGGAAGTTGAGTCAGTTAAAAATTCAGTTACTAAACTGATTTATCCAATTTGTATTATGATTTTTGGTGTATATCTAAGTTATACCTTATGGGAAAGTGTTATGTCTGTTCATATGGTCAACATGGGAATTTCATTCGAAAGTTATTCTAGCCTTTGGACTGTTAATGGTCTAATGATCGTGATTGGACAACCATTGATTAATTATTTAAGCAAAAAAATTAATGCAAAGATATCTACCCAAGTGTTTATTGGAATTATTATTTTTGCGATTTCATTTTATGGACTAATTTTTGCTAAAAATTATGCTGGTTTCTTAACAATAATGATTTTCTTAACATTTGGTGAAATGATTGGATTACCAGATGTTCCGGCTTGGATTGATCAATTATCTAGCAAATCCGAAAAAGGAAAATATCAAGGAGTATTCAATGCTCTAATGTCAGCGGGTCGAGCAGTTAGTCCATTATATGGAGGCTTCTTTGTTGAATATTTAGGGTATAATGCATTATTTATCTTTACCGCTTCAATTATTGTTTTAACTTTAATCATTGTAATTTTTAAAAATAAAAAAATAGCGTAAAAAAAGTCGGACTATTATAAGTCCGACTTTTTAATTAATTAGAAAGCCTTGTTCTTTAATTGTTGGAAGTAAATCTTTTCGATAATCGCCCTTAGATATATCGCTCCAAATATTTTTGAAGAAGTTAGTATCGCGTTGATTCTTATTACGGCTTTTGTAGTATTGATTAATTTTTTTATCAAATTTTTTAACCAAGTCCATATCAGGTTCTTTATAGGTGTTTTCAGAATGCATTAATTCAGTATTAATACGTGGTTTTAAATCTGGCTTTTCATCTGGATGACCAATTGCTAAACCTAAAACTGGAAAAGTTAATTTAGGTAAGTTAAACATTTTAATGATTTCTTTAGGATTATTGTAAATGCTACCCATAATCGTACCACCAAGGCCCATACTTTCAGCGGCAAGTAATGTGGATTGGACACTTAAATCAACATCATGCACTGATGCTAAGAACTTATCAGCAGAATGTAATGCTTCTAAGTTTGCATCGGGATTATGATGCTTGATGATTTCTGCATTTCGGTGTTGATCAGCAATAAACAGTAAAAAGTGTCCGGCATTATCTGGTAAATGATGAAGTGTAATTTCCCCCAATTTAGCTAATTTTTTAGGATCAGTTACACTAATAATTGAATATTGTTGTTCACTCATACTATTTGAGGTTCTACTAGCAGCTTGAATTAATTTTTCAATCTCATCGCTAGTTAGTTTTTGTTTAGTAAATTTTCTGATACTACGATGGCTATTAATCGTATTTAACACTTCATTATTTTCCATATTAATTACTCCTTACTTTAATAAAAAAATGTTAGCATTTAATTTTTATCGTTTAAAGTAATTTGCTTTAGTAGTTCATAAATTCTAGATACATCACTATCATTGCCACGTAGTTCAAAATCACCAACAAATGGACAATCAAATGATTCTGCATATCTTTTAGCCGATAAACAATATTGCTCGTTGAAATTTTTATTACCTGAACCAACTACGCCAATACAGTAATTTTGATTGTCATCGTAGGCAATATATTCACCTAGAGCATTTGTCATCATTTCTTTAACACCATTATCAATGCCATTACCACCATCTAAATAGGTGGGGACAAATGCAAAAAAGTTACTATTTTCATGATCAAAATCAGTTTGATCTGAAATTTCAGTAGCTTCAATTAATGGACTGTTTTCATCATCTTCATTTACTTTTTTAGAAAATTCAATTAGATTGTTTACAAAATTACGAGTGTTACCAGCAATTGAAATATAAAGAATGCGTATGGTTTTCAAGTTTGAAACTTCCTTTCTAAATAAAAAAATCTGTTAGAAATTAATTCTAACAGATTTTTATTAACAATTATTATTTATTGTCATGATCTTCTTTTTTTACTTCATCATCATTAATGTTAACCTCAAATAAATCAATAAATGAATTTTCAAAGTGAAGTACTTTAAATTTAAAGTTATCAATATGGAATTCAGTACCTTTATCAATCTTCATTTCAGGATTATTATCTATGAAGTAACCAGAAAGGGTGACACTATCAGATCGACTAAAATCTTTAATTTCAGTTTTGAAATAACGTTCAAAATCATAAGTAGTCATTTTACCACTTACTTGATAAGTTCCCTTAGGTTGTTTGAAAACATATTCATTAGTTGCAGGATCAATTTCATCCCTTACTGTACCGAATAGTTCTTCATAAATATCTTTATCAGTAATGATGCCTGAAGTTCCACCATATTCATCAACAACAACAACGATTGGAGTTCTCATTGTAATCATTTTTTGGAGAACTTCAGTAATTTTCATGTTTTCTGGAACCGTTGTAATGTCTCTTAATAGACGTTTTACTTTAATATCATTATTAACTCTTGATTGGCGAATCATATCGTAACAGTAAACATAACCTAAAATATTATCCTTGTTATTATTTTCAACGATTGGAATTCTGCTATATTTAGTTTGTAGGTATGTACCAATAGCGTTTTTAACACTGGTATTAATATCCATAACAGTCAATTGAGTTCGGTCAATCATGATATCTTTAGCAACTTTATCATTAAAATCAAATGCTCGTTGCATGTACAAGTAATCATATTTTTCAAGCGCACCATTTTTAACTGCATCTTTAGAAATGTTTAGGATTTCTGCTTGTGACATTGATTCATCACTTTCATCAGTCATTTTAAGCCCCATCAATTTTACTACTCCGGCAGCAGTAATATTAATTGCCCAAACGCCAGGATAAAATACCTTATGGAAGTAATGTAATGGGGTAACGATTAATCCTAAAATTCTTCTAGGCATTGCAATACTAATGTTTTTAGGAACTACTTCAGTAAAGACAACTTCTAGATAAGTTAAAATTAAAACACCAACAATACTACCAATAGCATGAGCAGTACCAGGATTAATGAAATTTGGATCGATTTCTAATAAGCTAAATAATCCATCAACAAATAATGCTTCACCAATCCAACCCATAATAATCCCACTAAGTGAAACTCCCACTTGAGTTGTAGATAAATAATCATTTAAATTAGTTATCATGAACATTTCACGAGATAACTTTTTGGATTTTCCTTTAGTTTCTTCTTCTTCTTCCAACATACTATAACGTGTTTGTACTAATGCGAATTCACACGCAACAAAGAATGCAGCGAAGAAGAATGCGATTAAAACAATGATGATTTGAAATGCTAATGCACCACTATCCAACAGAACATTCCCCGTTTCTTAATATAAAATATATGTAAATTTTATTACACTATCTATATTATACCTGTTATTAAGGCATTTTTTAAGTGATTTGATAATCAAAGGACTTTAGAAATATTAAAATTGGATTAAAATAAGATTGACTTATTCTAATTGTAGTAATAAATTTAATTATAATAACAATGAAACAAGGAGTGATACATATGAAATATGGAGTAATTGGTGCTGGAGCAATGGGGTATCGATACGGGATTTTGCTTAAAGAAAATGCTAATGTAGAAGTTGATTTTATTGATACTTGGAAACCCAATGTTGAAAAGGTAAAGAGTCAAGGTGGAGTTTATGTATCTAGAGATCATCAAAATAAAAAATTAATTCCGATTAATATGTATTATCCTGAGGAATATTCGGGACATCCTGATGTTTGGATTATATTTAAGAAACAAATGCAATTATCAGAAGAATTAGAAAGAGATTCGAAGGCAGGTCTTTTTCATAAAGATCAATATGTTTTTTCTGCAATGAATGGAATGGGGCATTTTGAAAAAATAGATCAATATTTTGATGAAAATCATATCGTTACAGGAACTGCAATGATTGCAACAGTTTTAAATGGTCCTGGGGATGTTGATTTTATGGGGCCTAAAAATAGTGAAGCAATGCATATGGCTCCTTATAAGAATTATTCTCTAAACGATACTACTAAAAGTATTTTTAATGATTTTGATAGAGCAACTTTAGGACCAGTCATGGCTGATGAATGGTTGGGAATGTGTATGACTAAGGTTATTTTTAATGCTGTTGTAAATACATTATGTACGATGTTTGAAATTAGAATGGGTGAATTGATTCAATATGAAGGAGTTCCGGATATGGCTCGTCAACTATTCAATGAGTCATTTGATGCTTGTGAAAGGGCTAATATTCCATTGTTAGGAACTCGACAATCAAATGTTCAATTAGTTATTGATAGTTGTCATGCACTAAAATATCATTATCCATCAATGTATCAAGATTTTTCAAAAGGGCGTAATACTGAAGTTGATTATATTAATGGATATATTGCAAAAATTGGTCGATCCAATGATTATATCTGTAAAACGCATGAATTCGTGGTTCATGAAGTCCATTTAGCAGAAAAAATGCGTCAGTTTAAAAAATAAAATGACTAAAATGGTTTAAATAATTGTCAAAATCACATAAAATAGATTAAGTAACTCATTAAGCAGTAAAAGAGTAGCCCTTGGGCTGCTCTTTTTCTTTACTCATTTATTTCTTTTAGTAATTCTAATAACTTATCACGATTCCATAAATCTACTTCTAATGCTTTACCAGCAGTGATTGCGTTTGGCGTGAAATAACTGTTAGTTATTACAACTGCTTTTTTACACTTATAATATTCAATTCCAGCACTAACTTCTTGAATTGCCTTGATACCAATTGGGGAAGAATATAATTTACATTGAAAGCCATAACTGGTTTCTCCATTTTTCGCTAAAATGTCAATTCCGTAGTCGTTACTGCCTTTAGTTATTTTAATTTGTTGAAAACCTAATTTATTAAGTAAGTTATAAGTATATTTTTCGAATTGATAACCGTCTAGTTCATCAATGTTTTTTAATTCATTTTTTGCTTTATATTCTATAAATTCATGATATTCAGTACTTTTTTGAATGTTTATTTTTTGTTCTTTTAGTTTACTTATTTCATCAATATTTTGTTTTTTTTGCTCTTGTAAAATATGTAGTTCTTGATAGACACTATTAATTTTAGTGACTTCCTGATTTAACTTATTTTTATAAGCATTCATTGATTCAATATTTTCTTCCAATTTTTGTTTAGTATTTATCAATTCTGAAATTTTTTGATTATATTGGTTCGATTTTTCAAAAAAAA
Organism: Apilactobacillus apisilvae; assembly: GCF_023380225.1. NCBI lineage: Bacteria > Bacillati > Bacillota > Bacilli > Lactobacillales > Lactobacillaceae > Apilactobacillus > Apilactobacillus apisilvae. The sequence goes on along the minus strand of NZ_CP093362.1, from coordinate 966,810 downwards.
CATTTCTTTTTAATCTTGATGTATTGTTATCATCATATTTTAAGTTGGTTGATTGATTATATTTAACTTTAAAAGTGAAATTTTTACGTCCAGTTATATTAAAAATAATTGTTTTTAAAAATTTGCGTTCATTGCTAGGCAAGATTACATATATTAAACAAACACTAGTAAAAATCGATAGAAGTTGGGTTATCCATAAATTAAATGGGCTAACTTTAAATTCAATGATCCCAGTTAGCATGCTTATAAAGATTAAAATACATAAACATCTTCTGATTATATTTAAAATTTTCACAAAGATTACTCTTTCTAGTTAATTATTATTTTCTAGTTTATCAAAAAAAGCTTGCTATTCCTAGTATAGCAAGCTTTACCAATTATAAAAGGGATGCTTAAAAGCATCCCTTTAATTTAGCCATTATTTTGTTTTAGAGTTTTTAAATATTTTTTATTTTTCTCATAATCAAAGCCATAGCGATTAGCAATTATATATTGGGGGCGCTGTTTAGATGCATCGAAAGTTCTAAACAGATAATTACCAACAGTGCCTAAGCCAAACATAATAATCCCACTTAGAATAAACATTGAACATGTAGCAAAATCAACTGAACTAAAGTGATTAAATATTTTTACTAATCCATAAATAAAACCAATTAAAATACTAAAAATACTAGCATAATTCATTATTTTTAATGGGACGGCTGAAAATGATGTAATTCCATCACTGGCTAGTCGTATCATCTTAGATAATGGGTATTTAGATTCACCAGCAGTCCTTTCTTGACGTTCATACTGAACCGAAGTTTGTTTGAAGCCCACCCAACTGACTAAGCCTCTTACAAAAGGTTCAGGTTCTTTTAACTTATTCAGTTCTTTGACTACTTTAGCATCCATCAACCTAAAGTCACCGGTATCTAATGGTATTTCAATATTTGAAATACTTTTCATTAGTCGATAAAACATTTTGGCAGTGAATTTTTTAAAAATACTTTCACCTTCACGAACCAGCCTTTTTCCATAAACAACATCATATCCATCATGCCATTTTTTAATCATATTAGGAATGACTGAAGGGGGATCCTGTAAGTCAGCATCCATTACAATAACTGCATTACCTTTAGCATACTTAATTCCAGCAGTAATAGCGAGCTGATGACCAAAATTTCTTGAAAATTCAATTAACTTAATAGTTGGGTATTTTTCCTTTTGTTTTTTTATAATATCAGCGCTTTTATCTTTTGAACCATCATCAACAAAAATTAATTCATATTTTTCGGGTTGATATGCAATAAATCTTTGTAAAATTTCAATTGTATTTTGAATACCAGACTCTTCGTTAAATACCGGAAGAACAATGGAAATTAGTTCTTGATTAGTCTCCATTTTAGCCACCTCCAATCAAATTATTTATAAATATTTGATAGGTCGTATAAAGTGTTACCACTGTTTTGAGGACCACCCATCATATTAGAACGTTTATTATTAGGTAGATTACCTGATTTCATATTGCCAGGCATCTTTTGAGCATTTGAATTTTGATTTCCACCATATTTATTGGCATTAACCTTTTTAGCATGTTTTTTAATCCAGTTCACAATTGTGTTGTTACCAGATCCTGATTTACCTGCGTCTAGATAATATTTAATTTGACCAGATTTAACTAGTTTTTTAAATTTACTTAATGACATCGCAGGATCAGTCCCATTAAAACCACCCATTGCCATAACGGATTGCTTGGTTTTGATAATATAAGGAGCTGCGGTGCCAGAATCAGCGGTAGCAAATAGATACTTAGCGTTTCCTTGGTTCTTTTGTAAATAACTTAATAGTTGGTTATTTACAGAGCCACTGCCAATACCACCACCGTTGTTGCCACCACTTAATAAATCAGGTCCAGCAGTCGGAATAGCCGCCGATTCTTTAGCTAAAGTAGGGGTTAATGACCAGAAACTAGGTGCTACTGCAATTGATATTAGGCCAGCAATAATTAGTGATTTAATTGCTTTTTTAGATCTAATAAATATGATGCCTATGCTAGTGGTAATCCCAACAATTAAAATTAAAACACTTAACCAAATGTAGTAACTTGATACATACCATGCCTGGAGACCAGCGGTGGTAATAATTGCTGTGGGTAACAAATAGAATCTTAAGTCTTTATTATTGAATAATTTTAATGCTTTTAGCATTGCAACAAGACCAATTCCACTTAAAGCAGCGATTGCTGGAGCTAACATAATGGTGTAGTAGGGATGGAAGAAGCTAGCAACTGAGAAGAAACCAGCAACTGGTATTAGCCAACCAGTCCATAAAACCACCTGTTTTTGCTTTTTAGTGAATTGATACCATTTTCTTCTAGGGTCTGCATAAACGATAAATGCAGCAATCATCCCAATAATTGCAAATGGTAGTAGCCAACTAATTTGTGGACCTAATGATGATTGGAATAATCTTAGTGGACCGGCAGTCCCAATATTGAAGGCACCACCGCCGCCATTCATCCCACCATGACCTTGTTTCATATTACCAGGACGTTTGCCATTAGTAGGCATTTTCATTCTATTGTTTTTACCAATATTAGGCGGCATTTGTTTATTTCTCGATTTGTTTTGGCTGGGTTGACTAGTTTTACCATTTTTGGAATTTTTATTACCCATTCCACCAAAAGCACCACCAGTTCCAGTTGTTTGACCGAGAAGTCTTTGCGTTCCGTTATATCCAAAAGCTAATTCCATAACGGAATTGTGTTGAGAACCACCTTCATATGGACGATTATTGGCTGATGTCATGTCGACTGATAATGGCCATGAAAGTGTTAATACAATTAATGAAATCATGGCGAGGGATGTATGAAAAATTTTTTTCTTCCATGTTTGTTGACTTGATAACCAGTAAAAAAGTAGCATTGCTGGGACAATCATGAATGCTTGGAGCATTTTAATGTTGAAAGAAAAACCAATCGTCGCAAAACTGCCCATTAACCAAAATAGATTCTTTTTATCAACAGCTTTTTGCAACATCCAAATTGATAATAATAGGAAGTAAACCAAAGTAGTATCCATATTATTAGTTCTTGAATCAGCAACAAAAATGGGAGTGATTGTAATTACCAAAGCTGCAATTCGTCCGGCAGTGACACCAAACTTGGGCTTGATTAGTCGATACATTAAATATACCGAACCGACACCGAATAAAACTGATGGTAAAACGACACTAAAATTAGAAACACCCAATATTTTTGCTGAAATTGCCATAAACCATAATGCAACCGGTGGCTTATCAACCGTTATATATCCTGCTGGATCAAAACTGGCATACCAGAAATTTTTAAAACTTTGCGTCATACTTGTAATGGCAGATGTGTAAAAATCATTGGCGGAGCCAGTTTTCCAAGTACCATAGCCATATAAAACTAAAGCAACGACTAAAATGACTGTTAATATCCAATCGATTTTAAATTTCTTTTTCATTACGACGCCTCCTTAAATTTAGATTTAGAAAAGACCCAATATTTGCTTAAGACAAAATTTGTCGGTATTGTAATAATTAAAGCTATAATTGGAATTAATTGCTTGTTTAGATTGGAATAACTACTAATTAAGTTAGTGCTAGTGATACTTAATAACCAAGTGAACAAATAAGTGGCATAGTATTTAGCTGCAATATGACTTAAATTATTGGTAGATTTAAATACCCATATTTTATTTATGGTTAAACCAATGAGGGATGTTAATCCATATCCAATTGCCATTGCGATTGTTGGTGAAGTTGGTTTCCATAATATTGTATAAATTAGATAAGTTAATAATGTATTTATGATACCAATGATTCCAAACTTAAAAAATTGTTTAATCGATTTCATCTTAATGGGCTTTCCTTTCTTTTAGAATGCTTTAAGTCTAGTTTAAGAAACCTAAACTAAACTTAAATTAATCATAAATTAAACTTAAAATGAGGTGTTTACATGGAAGATTTAAATATTCTAATTGTTGAAGATGATGAAGCACTTGCTAATAGTGTTGAAAAATTTTTACAACCATTAGGAAAAACTAAAGTTGTTAATGATGGTTTTGATGGACAAATGCTAGGCCAAGAAGGTATTTATGATGTCGCCATATTAGATTTAATGTTACCTGAAATTGGTGGATATGATATTTTGAAACATTGGCGAACAGTTGATGAAATTGATATGCCAGTGTTGGTTTTGACGGCTAAAGACACTTTAGCTGACAAGGTTCATGGTTTTGAACTAGGGGCAGATGACTACTTAACAAAGCCATTTCATCGAGAAGAATTAATCATGCGAGTTAAAGCTTTATTGAAAAGAACGGGTCGAATTGGTAATAATAATCAATTAAAATATGCTGATTTTGTGATTGAATTAAGTCGACATGAAGTTGAGTACCAAGGCCAAAAATTAATGCTTAATGGGAAAGAATACGATTTATTAGTTTACTTTTTACAAAATCCTTCAACCATAATTACTAAGGATCAAATTTTTGATCGATTATGGGGATTTGATTCTGAAACATCATTAACAGTCGTTGAAGTTTATATGAGCAACTTAAGGAAAAAGATTAAACAAATTTCTGGAGAGAATCCAATTAAAACTTTGCGTAATGTTGGTTACATGCTAGAGGGTGAAGAATAGTGAAAGAAAGATTACTTGAACATAAACAACAACTTAAATTATTTATTAAAGAATTAATTGGTTTTGCAATTTTATTTTCTCTTTTAGGTTTTATTGTTTATTTTTTCTTTCAAAATTCTATTTATTCAAATATTGATGCTGGTTTATATAGTCAAAAAAAACATATTGAACGTAATGTTCATCAGGGCCCGTTATCAATTCAGCCACAGAATAACCCAACACCAATAACACCTGATAAGAATGCAGCTTTTCAAACTAACATTATTGTTTTTGATAAAAGTGGCAAAATTCTAAATAAAAATATGTTGGGACAACGTTCTTATGGTTTATTAAGTCGACTAACTTTAGATCGTTTTAAGATAAATAAAGCACAGGATTTAACTTTGATATCTAATGATTTTACAACGCATTTTCGTTCATTACTTATTAAAGTCGACCAAGATAACGAAAATCCAGCATATGCAGGAAAGTATGTATTAATTTTACAAAATACTGATTCAGATTTGCTAGCTTTGCATAGTTTTGTTGAGTCGTTAATTATTACATTATTGTTCTTTTGGATTATTGCAATATTAATTGCTTACTACTTATCTAAATCTAGTATGAAGCCAATTATTAAATCATGGCATAAGCAAAAAGAGTTTAGTGCAAATGCAGCTCATGAATTAAGAACACCATTAACAGTTATTCAAAATCAAATGGAGTATTTGTTAACTAAACCTAACGATAAAGTAATTGAACAAATTGAACCAATCTCAACAACTTTGGATGAATCTAAACATTTGAAGACTTTAACGCAACGTTTGCTGACTTTAGCTAGATCCGATTCAAATATTATTCAGTCGAAGAAACAAAAGATTACCTTAAAGCCATTTTTTAATAATATGATTAAGCCCTTTTTTGAAATTACGGATAGTCAAAAGAAGGTTCTATTAACTGATATTCAAGTCGATGGAATTGGTAATATTGATACTGATTTATTTAGACAACTATTTGTAATTTTGATGGATAATGCTATTAAGTATACTCCACAGGGTGGTAGTGTCAGCGTTAAAATCAGCAACACGCATAATAATTTAAAAATGCTAATTTCAGACACTGGTAACGGTATTTCAGATGATGATAAAAAACGTATTTTTGATCGTTTTTATCGAACCGATAAATCCAGAAATTCTAAAACAGGTGGAAATGGATTAGGATTATCGATTGCTAAATGGATTGTTGATCAGCATCACGGCAAGATTTTAGTGCGTGATAATCATCCTACGGGGACGGTATTTGTCGTTAATATAAATATCTAATATTTGTAATGAAAACTTAAACTGAATCCCCCTATCTTTTTGCGTCCTCTTTGTTACAATTAAGATTAAAATATAGGAGGGAGGTGTTAAAGATATAGAGTTTTATTTTATATAAGACTCGCTATCAAGGTATGAAAATTAAAAATTTTGTTTTAACTTTTATAGCATTTACATTATTAATGGTTACATTTAGTTCAACTAGAAATAATGTTCATGCTGCATCAGTTAATGATGCTAACACAAATAACACTATTTATGATTTATCTGAATGGCAACACAATTTTACTGATGCTCAGGTGCAACAATTAAAAGGAGAAGTTCCTTTTGTTATTTTGCGAGTTCAATATGGTAGTCAATATGCAGATAAAACATTTCAACATAATCGTGATTTGTTAAATCAATATGGGATTCCATATGGAGTATATTCATTTAGTCAATATGATAGTCCTTCAGATGCTGCCGATGAAGCTCGAACTTTATATAAAAGAGCTCCCAATGCTCGCTTTTATGTAAATGATTATGAAGCACAGACGGTTACTTCGGGAGGAACTAATAATGCAACTAAAGCTTGGGTTAATGCTTTACGTCCATTAGTCGGACAACGTAAGATTTTGCTTTATTCTAATGCTTACTTTATGCAATCCCATGCTGCCGATGCAGTTAGTTCATATGATGGATTCTGGCTGGCAGCTTATCAAAATAATGAACCCAGTCGTGAACATGTCTTATGGCAATTTGCTAGTGATTTTTACTCTAATGCATTAGGTCAAAATATTGATGCTAACTTGTTAAACTCTAAGGATGCTAGCTGGTTTATTGGTGATACAGCTGATGTCAATACACAGCCCTCTTCAGTACCCAGTACCAGTGATGACAGTTCAAACACTCAAAATAATACTTCATCACAATCCGTTGACCAAAATCAAGCTAATGCGCAAAGTGGTGCTGACAAGGATGTAAGTTCTGATAATAATTCAGATCAAAGTAACACAAGTAGTCAAGACACATCCGATCAAACTTCTTCAGATCAAGGTCAAAACAATAATTCTAATCAGTCACAAACAAAACCTAAAAATACACAATATGTACAACAAAGTAAAACAATGACAATTAAGTCTGGCTATGATTATCAAATTTATAATCATGTTCCAGGCGATAATAAATTCGAAGGCCAAACTTATTCTAACGGTAGCGTTAGTGATTATACTCGTAAACGTGTCTATATTAATTCGATTGCAACTGTTAATGGTAGAACGTACTATCGGATGTATTCTAACGGACATGCTTTAGGATGGGTTAACACTAAGGCACTGGTTCCAAATGTAAAGTATTCCAACGTTTACACTACTAAAGTTATGAAAAGTAACCCTAAAGTAGCTTTTCATAATCATGTAAATAACAGTGGATTTGCTAATACTAAAACTACTGCTCATGGATATACTTATGCTAATAAGCGGATGACGATTAATCGTCGTGCGATAAAAGATGGCTGGAATAGTTATTATTACCAAGCTTATTATCACGGTAAATTAGTCGGTTGGATTTACCAAAGTGCATTTAAATAATACTTACAAAATGGTAAATTGTTGATTCAATTTACTATTTTTTTATGCTATATTTAGCACTCTTCATAATTGATTGCTAAATACTTGAATATCTGATCAATACTGACTATTATGTATTTGTTGATAAGGAAAAGGAGTTATCAACAAGTTGAATATTTATTTTTGAAAGGGGTTTTGATTATGGCTTATGAATTAAGAAATAATCCATTTGATTTATTTAATGACTTTGGTAATGTTTTGTTTAATTCAGTTGCTTCTAATCAAGTGAAAACTGATGTTACTGAAAGTAAAGATAATTATGTAGTAACTTCAGAATTACCTGGTTTCAAGAAAAATAACATTAATATTGATTACAACAATGATAATTTAAATATTCGTGCTACTCATGATCTTAAAAATGAAAATAAAGATATGAATGGTCGTATTTTAAGAAAAGAACGTGCCACTGATGACGTAAGTCGTTCGTTATACCTACCCAATATTAATACTGAAAATATTTCAGCTAGTTATGATGGGGGTATTTTGAAGATTAAGTTACCAAAACAACAAATAAATAATTCAGGTGAACATAAAATTAAGATTGCTTAATGTTTTACTAAAATTTAAATTATGTACTGGAGGTATATATTATGGCTAATGAATTAAGAAATGATGTTTTTGACTTTATGAATCCTATGGATGGTTTCTTTGGCAATATGAATAGAAACTTTTCTAACACTTCTAAGATGAAGACAGATGTTGTTGAAAATGATAACAATTTTGAAGTAAATGCTGAATTACCTGGATTCAAGAAGAATAATATTGACTTAGATTATCGTAATGATACTTTGAGTATCCATGCTGTTCATGATTTGAATAAGGATCAAAAAGATAAGGAAGGACAATTAATTAGAAGTGAACGTTCATCCAGCAATGTTAGTCGTGCATTCTATCTACCTAACGTTGAAAATGATAAAATTTCAGCATCATATGATGGCGGGATTTTGAAGATTACATTGCCAAAAGAAGCAAAAGATAAAACAAAACATGAAATTAACATTGATTAATTTTGAATAATAAAAAAACTTGGGACGTTGGTCTCTGAAGTGAACCCCTAAAGTGAAACAACACTTTAGGGGTTTTTGTATGACAAAATTTAGTTTTGAGTTAAAGAAAAAAATAGTTAAAGAATATTTTTCAGCAGGAATTGGTTCTACTAGTCTTGCTAAAAAATATAATATTAAAAGCAGAACAACTATTTTAAATTGGATTCATATGTATAATGCCTTCGGCATTAAAGGATTAATTGTCAGGCACCCAATCAAAGTATATTCTGGATATTATAAACGAAAAGTGCTGCATTGGATGCACACTAACCACAGTTCGTATCCAGAAACAGCACTTTTCTTCAACATATCAGCCCCAAGTACCATCTTTGCTTGGGAGCGAAGATTGGAGACTAAAGGCCTAACTGGATTATACACTAATCGTGGCCCTAAAAAAATGAAATCAAATAAAACTAAAATTAAATCACCTAACAAGTCATTAAGAGAAAAAGTTAATTATTATCTAATCAATTATCGTTATGAACAAATAAAACAAGAATGTGGATCTACTATGGATCACATAAAGAAATTGATTACTTTCTTTAAAAGATTTTCTATATCATTCATTTTAAAAAGTATCGGTATAAGTAGAAGTTATTATTATCGACATTTCAAAGAAGATGATAAAGATGATAACTTAAAAAAGATGATCACTAAAATAAAGCATTTTAATCCTAATTATGGGTATCGCCGTTTAACCTTAGCTTTAAGAAATAACAACGTAGTTGTTAATCATAAAAAAGTATTAAGGATAATGAAAACATTAAATTTAACGACCAATCAATATAACAAAAAAAGAAGAAAATATAATTCTTATATTGGACAAGTTGGACATATAGCCAAAAATAGGATTCATAGAAAATTTAAAACTGATCGTCCTTATCAAAAATTAACAACTGACGTCAGTGAATTTAGATATGGTAATCAAGATATAAATCACAGGGTTTATTTATCACCAATTATGGATCTATTTTCTGATGAAATATTAAATTTTTCCATTAGCGAACATCCAAATGTCGACTTTACTATTAAGCCAATGAAAGAATTGATTAAAAAATTACCAAAATTAAGCTATAGAACCACCGTCCATAGTGATCAAGGCTTTCAGTATCAAAATAATAAATGGCAAAAATTATTAAAGAATAATCACATCTTTCAATCCATGTCCCGTAAAGGGACATGTCTAGATAATGCACAAATGGAATCATTCTTTCATATCATGAAAATAGAAATTATGAGTAATCATTATGAAACAAAGTCTTCATTAATTAAAGCGATGAAAAAATGGATTAAATATTATAATAATTATAGAATTAAAACAAAACTAGGAGGTAAAGCTCCGAAAGAATATCGGAAACTTTACCTCCTAGAAAATAAATAGTTGTTTCGATTTAAGGGTTCACATCACTCAAGCTTTTTTTATTACAATTATTATATATATTATTGTTAATTAGGAAGTATATTAGATGAAACTAAAACGGCTAAGTATCAAATTCAAATACATACTTTTTGTAACTTTTTTTATGTTTAATCTATATTCTTCTTATAAATATTAAATCAGATATTAATAATAACACTGCTACGTATGATTTAAATCAAGGTATTCCAAATAAATATGATCAAACTAATTCATGGTTCTATGAATAATGGTCTTAGCTATTATTATATTAGTGATAATGGGGTTAACATGGATAAAAATAATTTAAGGAACAATCGATTCGCTGAAAAACCTTATAATATAATTTATAAATATTCAAATTATAAATCAAATCCTCTTAACTCAGACAACATTAAATTATCTAATCTTAATTTAAATGGTAATTTTTTTAATTACGATTTAGGGTCTAACAAATATAAAAATGGTGAAGATAGATATCTCGAGTCAAGAATTAAAACTACTGGAGGATTTACTGATTTAATAAAATCAGTAAACTTATTATCTCCGAATAATTATATTAGCAATCCAAATTACAGCCGAAATTTAATATATGAGAATAATTTTTCAATTGCACATGGTAATATTTGGAAAAGTCGATAAACTAAATGAAAATAATTTCAAAAATAACGTCTATATTAATAATATATATCTTGGTAATCAAGATAATAGTTATGATGGACATATATCTTTATCATTAAATAAAGACCTAAATTTTATTGATAATAATTCTAAATTATATACTTATATAATTGCTAATTCTTTAATAAATAGTAAACGATTTCCACTCTATGTGCACAAAGATGATAATCCTGTTTTTGAAACTTTACGTATATTTACTGGTAGGGATTACAATGAAACCCTATTAAATTATAAACATAAAGAAACTATAGATGATTTAAGACAAAGGTATGGTGAAGAGTATGATAAAATTATTGCTAATAATTTATATTATGCTGTTATTAAAGCCAAATGTATTTTGAAATTGAAAAATATACTTAATGAATCGTCTCGAGAAATTGATACAACTTTTAAAGACGCTTCTGATAATATTAGTAAAGTTACTAATAATAAATTTAAGACTTTTAATAGTGATTTTGAGGATCAGAATATATTAAAGATTATTAGTGTTCCTGATTTAAACTTTGGAACCCACTCTTTTTCACAAACCAAGTCTAATATAATTGGATTAGAAAATAATCCTGATTTTATAATCCAAAGTATAAATAATAGTAGTTGGAAATTACAAGTATCGTTATCACCATTTCATTTAAGTAGTGATCAATCAATAATTATTAATCCTAAATATTTAATTAATGGTAATGTTTATAATGTTAATCAATTCATTCCCTATTTATAGTAGCAATAATAATGGAATGAATATTGAAGGACAAAATAATAATTTAAAATTACAATTGCCAAAAGAAATTGAAACATCTGGGAGGTATGAAGGGACTGCTACTTGGAACTTAATTAATGGTCCTAAATAGCTAATGTATACTTGTTATTACTTTATAATTGTTATAAAGTATATTTAGATAGAAAAAATAGGAGCATAAATTATGTGCAATTCAAAAATTATTTCAATTATATTTATTATATTTTACTTAGTTTTACTATACTTTGCTTTTAGTTCTGATATGATGTCACAAATGTTAGCAATGAAAATGATGGCTGTAGGAATGTTAGCAGAAGCAGTACTTAGTTTTATTACTAGCTTTAATCATAAAAAACATTAAAAAATCCCTCAAAGTATTGATTATACTTTGAGGGATTTTTTTGAATTAACCTTTAGGTTTTGAAATAAATAGCAAAATTGCTGAAATAATAAGCACAATCCATGCAAATAGTCCCAATCCAGGAACAATTAGAAGAATTCCACCAATCAAACCAAAAATAGGACCGGCAGTTGAAAACCCATGTCTACTACATTTAATCATAGCTATAATATTAATAATAATTGCAATTATACCCAGTGCTAGGACTATCATTGTAGCATCCATAGCCGGGATCTTTTTTTCTATCCCCATTAAGTTAACTACAAATTGAGCTATTAGTGCAAAAATATTGTATATACCAGCGTTAATAGTTAATTTTCTACTCATACTTTATTCACCTCTTCATATAAAATGTACCATAATGTTAATGAATATATGAAGCAAAAAGCCTTGTTAAATCAATGATTATAAAATAGATGCAGTCAAACTCATTAATACGCCTAGAGTGAACAAAATACTAAAAAGAGCTTTATATTTAGGATGAAATTTTTCTGGAAATTGATAGGTAGTCCATATGAATAGACCAATCAATAAAATACTAAATATTATTTTTACAGCTAATGAAAAGTCATGAATAAATAATATGTAAATAAAAGTTAATATGGAAATTGGAGTATTGACTGTAACTGATTTTACTTTTGAATTGATAGTATCATCTTCTTTTTATATAATTTAATTATAATTGTAATACTAATGTAGTTTTGCATTCAAATAAAATATTTTACAATGATATACTGATATTAGTTTATTTCATCTTTTTGGAGGTCTTATGAATAAAAAAGTTTTTATAGTTGAAGACGATGAAAATATATTGAATTTAATGATTAATAATTTAAACTCATGGGACTATTTAACATATAGTGTTAATGATTGGAATAATATTTCTAAAGAAGTAAAATATCAAAATCCTGATATCGTTCTTTGTGATATTCAATTACCATTTAAAGATGGATTTTATTGGATTAAAAAGATAAGAGAATATTCTAAAGTGCCAATAATTGTTATTTCTGTATCCAATATTGATAATAATGTAATGCATGCTGTTTCTTTGGGCGCTGATGATTACATAATGAAGCCATTTTCCATGAATCTATTAGTCGCTAAAATTCAAGCTCTTTTAAAACGTGTATCTAATTCTGAAAATGTTATATTTTGGGCTGACAATAAATATAATAAGTTAACTAATGAAATTCAAAACGTTAATGGAAGTGTTATTTTAACACCAACTGAGAGTTCAATGATTCAAATATTATTACAAAATATTAATGAATTTGTACCTAATAATGAGTTATTAGATTTATTATGGCAAGGTGGAAATTATTTAAATGATAATACATTAAATGTAAATATTAGTAGACTCAGATCAAAATTGAATCAGATTAAAATTAAAGATTCACTACAAAATAAAAGAGGAGTTGGATATAAGATGGTGGACCATGAATAAAAAAACATTTTTTGTATTATACATAAAATCACAATTACCAGTACTTTTTTTATATGTTTTTACTTTATTACTATTGATGATAATGAATTATTCTTATAGTTTACCTGATGGTCTTATTATTGATGTATTTAGATATTCAATATTATTATTATTAATTTGGCTTTTTGCTAAACTTATTATTGATATTTTTAAAATTAAAAAGTTTAATAATGATGATTTAGATAATTACAAATTTTCAACACCTTTGGAATTTTTGATGAACGAAAAAATAATTCATCAAAAAAGTGATTATGTCGATGAGATTAATAAAATTAATTTTACCCAAAAAGATAGAATGAACCAAATGGATTTATCAGCCCATGAAATTAAAAATGATTTAACGACATTGAGAATATGTATTGAAAATAATGATTATAATTATGATAAAATGTTTAATTCTATAAATGGTGCCGATTATCATTTAAATATATTATTGAACTATGAAAGACTATTCACCGATTCAAATGACTTTGATTTTGAATGGATATATTTAGATAACTTAGTTAAGAATATTTTGCAAAGTATGTCGATGCAATTTATAAATAAACAATTAGTACCTAATTTAAAAAATTTACATGTTGAAATTTTAGGCGATAAAAAATGGTTATACTTTTGTATTGAACAGATAATATCTAATGCAATCAAGTATTCTGATAAAAATACAAAAATTATAATTTCTTTCAAACATGATAGTCTATTTATTAAAGATACAGGTGAAACCATTAGTAAATCCGATTTACCAAGGATATTCGACAAGGGTTTTACTGGCCAAAATGGTCATAACCAAAAAAGTTCAACAGGAATAGGCTTATTTTTGGTTAAAAGCGTATGTCATAAACTTAATATTAAAGTTAATTCCATTTCTGAGGAAAAAAATACTTCTTTTATTTTAACCTTTAAAAAATCGATGATCAGATTATAACCTTACAAAACTGTAAGTAGTAATAATAATTACCTCCTACTATACTTTAATTAATAAGTATTTATGGAGGAAATATAATATGAAAATATTAACTTTAAATGATTTAAAGAAAACTTATGATTCTAATAGTAAAAATGCGGTACAAGCATTAAAGAGTATTACTTTCGATATTAATAGTGGTGAATATGTATCAATAATGGGAGAGTCAGGAGCAGGTAAAAGTACATTGCTAGATATTATTGCTACTTTAGATAAACCTACTTCTGGACAAGCTATTTTAAATAATCAAAATTTGAGTAATTTAAATAAAAATGATGCCGCTAAGTATAGAAGAAAACATTTAGGATTTGTTTTTCAAAACTTTAATTTATTAGATAGTTTAAGCAATCGTGACAATATTTATTTACCTTTAGTTTTAAATAAATCATCAGTTCACATGATGGAAGAAAGAATTGAACCACTTATTGATCAATTGAATATATCAAAAATTATTGATCGATATCCTAATGACATTTCCGGTGGTCAACAACAAAGGGTGGCAATTGCTAGAGCTTTGATTACACATCCTGATTTATTATTAGCAGATGAGCCAACAGGTTCATTAGACTCAAATACTAGCAATCAGATATTAAAACTATTTAGTAATGAAAATGCCAAGGGGCAAACTATTATTATGGTTACGCATAGTTCAGCTACTGCTAGTCATTCCAAAAGAACTTTATTTATTAAGGATGGTAAGATTTACCATGAAATTTATCGAGGAGATTTATCTTTAGAGGAATATCAAAATAAAATTAATGACACAATGATCACTTTAACAAGAGGTGATAATTAGTCATGATATTCAATAAACTTATATTATCTAGTTTTAAAAGACATGCTAAAATCTATATTCCTTATTTAATATCAAATATTATTTTAGTTGCGATGGACTATATTCTTCTATCTCTCCAAAATAGCAATGAAATCAGTAAACTATCCAGTGGAATCACATTAATTGCACTTTTAAAAATGGGTTCTGTATTTGTAATGATGATCAGTTTTGTTTTCATGCTTTATATAAACAACTTTTTGCGTTTACAAAAGACTCGTGAAATGGGACTTTATAGCATGTTGGGGATGACTACTAATAATCTAAGAAAAATGTCATTTTTAGAAAAAAGTTTATTATTCTTTATTAGTACTATTTTTGGACTAGTTTTCGGATTTGTTTTCGAAAAATTGTCATTAATGACAACTTTAAAATTAATTAATGTTTCGGTTTCTTATAATCCAACAATTAGTATGTCAGCCCTTTCAAGTACAATAATTTTATTCTTCATCATCTATTTATGTATGTTGTTTTTTGATTTCTTCAAACTGCATAAGTTAAATCCAACAGAATTATGGAAGGAACAATCTAAGGGGGAGTCATCTACTAATAAGCATTATAAATTAGGTGGAATAATCGGTATTTTGTCATTAGTTGGTGCTTACTATTTAACTTTAAGTACTAAACCAACAATTTCAGCATATTCTCATTTTATGTTAGCAGTTGTATTAGTTGTTGTTGGGACTTATTTGTTATTTATCTCAGGAAGTATTTTGATTTTAAATCTATTAAAATCATCCAAAAGATTTTATTATAAACCTAATCACTTTATCGCAGTTTCTGGGATGTTACAAAGAATGAAACAAAATGGTGCTGGATTAGCTACAATTTGTTTGCTATGTAGTTCTGTTTTGGTAATTATGTTTTCTTCTATTTCAATTTATTCAGGTATTGGTAGAATTTTAAACGTATGGACACCCAGTGATGTTGCTATTATAAATGGTAAAGGATTAACAGTTCCACAAAATAATAAAATTAATGCTGTATCTAAAAAATATAACGCTAAAATTAGTCATCGTATAAGTTTTAGTACAACATCACCTCAATATGGATATTTGAAAAATGATAGTTATGTTTTACAAGGAGATATAAATAATATTTCTAGTAAAACGACTAGCTCATTAATGTTCATGGGAGAAAAAGATTATAATAAAATCTATCATAAAAATATTAATCTAGATGATAGTCATGCTCTAATGTATGCTCCCTTTAACGTTAATAAAAATAATATCAAAGTTTTGGGTAAAAATTATAGTACTAAACAAATGGGAACATTTAGATATTCTTTTAATCCTAGTCATTCAATTTATAGTTCAGTGTTTATGATTGTTAAAAAAGTTCCTAAATCTTTGCCAACTATGCATTTTAATGGTTTTGATTATCAAACTTCTAATAACGTTAAATTTGAAAATGCTATGCAACGTAATTTAAAAATACCCAATGGTCAATTCACAGGTAAAAGTGTAACTTATCAAATGTTAACTCAATTATTTGGTGGCTTAGTAATGATAGGGATTTTGGTTAGCTTAACATTATTACTTACTACTGTGATGGTTATTTACTTTAAACAAATATCAGAAGGTTATTCTGATCGAAAACGTTTTATTACCATGCAACAGGTCGGACTTAGTCATAAAGAAACTACAAAGAGTATCCATAGTCAAGTTATCATGGTATTTATGCTTCCAATTGCTGGATCAATAATTAATTTAATTTTTGCTGTACCAGCTATTAAACAAGTTATTACAGAATTTGGTCTATATGACAGTAAACTATTAATAGTGGTTGGAATAATAGTTTCGATAGCATTAATCGCTTTGTATTTAATTGTTTATGTTATTACGACCAGAATGTATCATCATATTGTTGATTAAAAAAAGATCGAAAGTCTATTCTTTCGATCTTTTTATAAACTTGCAACGAATGTTAAAATTATTCCAGTTGTATATGTAAACTCAATGAATAATTTCCATTTTTTGCTTATTTCCACATTTGATTTTATTAAGGTGAAAATAAATATTGCAATTAAAAGTATTGGAAAAATTATTTTAGTTGGTAACGATACATTATTAACCAATGAAGGATAAAAAAACACTGTTAGTAAAGCAAATAATGAATATAATGTAACTAAAATGTTTGAACGATTATTAATTTTAATCATCTCTCTTTTTATACTCGAATATATCAATATATTATAAATCAGTCAAAAATAACTCATGTTTGAAACAAGATTTAACTAAATGAACTGATAATATAAAGTATTATCAGTTGTTCTTTTAATCTATTTTATATTTTTATTAAAAGATAATGATATAAATATTTTGGCTCTAGTGGGAATACTGTATTATGAATAATGAATTACGAAGAAGTCAGTACAAACAAGAATCAACTAATGAATATAATGCCATAGGAATTGCTGGATTTGTATTATCTATTATTTCAATAGTTTTATCATTTATATCTTTTATTAGTATTGTTATTTGGATATTAGGAACCATTTTTTCAATCATCGGGTTATTTAAAAATCCTAAAGGATGGCTATAGCTGGAACAATTATTTCAGCCACAAGTGGTTTAATTTTTATATTATTAGTTATTTTTGCGTTTGCAGTTTTCCATGCAATTAATTAATATTTAATTATTATCAACATAATGTACATTTATATATATGTTACAATAAATACATTATACATATATGACATAAAAATTAACCAAACAAAAGTACCTCGACCAGTAATTGGTTAAGGTACTTTTTTAGATTTGTGAAAGGAATGAAATTTATAATAGCAAATTGCTATCAATCGATATTATATATATTAATTTTTATCCAATTTCCAATGTCTATTCTTATTAATATTTATTTTTTGTTCTACTATATCATTTGGATTAACATTTAGTTTATTACACATGTAATATGTGTATATTAGTACATCCGCAAGTTCCATTTTTAATTGATAAATATTTTCTTCAGACAAATCTTTATCATTATTTTTCCATAAAAAAATTTTTTCTACTTCTGATGATTCTATTCCTAAAGCTCGGGACAGTGATATTAAAGAATGATATTTATCCCATCCACGATTTTGATCAAAATTATGTAATTCGTTTATTATATCTTTATATGCCATTTAAGTTCTCCTTTGATTTTAATAGAGAGGTTTTTATTATGAATAACAAAATAAGTGAAAAGTATACACCAATAATTAAACATTATAATTATAATGTTAATACTAAAAATGAAATTATTAAATCTAATAATAAATTTATTGTTAGATATCCAACTGTTTATATAATTATTGATAAGGCAAAAAAAGATAAATTTAAGGCTTATGTAGGTGAAACTAATAATATTATTCGTAGAACTGAGGAACATCTAAAAAATGAGTCATCTGACAGAACAGATTGGACAAAATTAAATAAATCTAAAAATGCTGAGATTATTGTTATTGCTCACAAAGAGTTTAATAAGTCTTTAACACTCGATATAGAAAATAAGTTAATGCAATATCTTTTAAGCGATGATTCAATAAATCACTTAAACAATCGACGTTCAAATGACCAAGATTTATATTATACTAGTCAAGATTGTCAAAAAATATTTAGTAGTTTATGGAACAAATTGTCTGAAGATAATAATGAACTTTTTCCAGATGTTCAAGATATAAGGAACTCTTCGATTTTTAAAGCATCACCATTTCACAAACTTACTGAAGAACAAATAGATGCCAAAGACAAAATTATTTCTAAAATTAGAGACAAAGTTAATCAAAAATATACCGAAAATAATTTAGTTATTATCGAAGGATCTGCCGGTACTGGAAAAACAGTTCTTCTTAGTTCTTTATTTGCTGAAATTAATGAAAATATTGATTTACCTGAAAGCTATTTACTAGTTAATCATAATGAACAGGTAGAAGTTTATAAAAACATTGCTGATAAATTGGAAATAAAATCTAAGCAAGGTGATGATATAGTAAATAAACCTACTAAGTTTTTAAATAAGCATTCTAAATCCGATTCTAAGGTAGGTATCGTAATGATTGATGAAGCACATTTATTATTAACTCAAGGTAAACAAGCTTATAGAGGCAAAAATCAGCTTAGTGATATTATTAACAGAGCAAAAGTTGTAGTTGCAGTTATTGATCCTAGACAAGTTTTAACTTCTGAAGAATATATAGAGTCTGATCAATATAAAAAATTAATTTCTGATGCTAAGGAAAATAATAATTTAGTTGAATTAAAACAACAAAATAGAATACAAGCAAATATTCATACTATTAATTGGATAGAAACTTTAATCAGTAAAGGTAAGATTGATGATATCCCTTATGATAATAAATACGAAATTAAGGTCTTTAATAATCCCTTTAAATTATATAAAAAAATTAAAGACCATGATCGTCAAGATGAAAACATTTTTAAAGGACTTTCTAGAGTAGTAGCTACTTTTGATTGGGAATACAAAAATAAAAGTCCTGAAAATAATGATTATTGGCGTGTTAACATTGGAGACAACTTTTCTCTTCCGTGGAATTTAGAGCTACCAATAAATAAAAATTATAAGCATCTACCATGGGCTGAACAGCCACAAACTATAGATGAAGTAGGATCTACTTATACTATTCAGGGATTTGATTTGAATTATTGTGGCTTAATTATTGGACCTTCGGTAAAATTTAGAGATGGAAAAATAATTTACGATCCGAAGGAAAGTCACAATAACAATGCTAAGAAGAATAGGACATTATCAAATGGAAATAAAGTTGATGTTTCACAAAATTTATTAAACAATGAATTAAATGTATTGATGAAACGTGGTGTTCATGGACTTTATATATATGCTGTTGATAAACAATTAAGAGATGAACTTATAAAAAGAGCGGGAAAAAATAATTTATTGTTATAAAAATATAAAGCACATCCATGTAGGATGTGCTTTATTAGTTTATTTATTCATTGCTAGAACTGGCTGAACTAGCATTATCTGATTGATCAGATGATGAGCTTTGTGCTGGCTGCATTTCTTTAGCGGTATTAGGTTTTTCTTGAGTTTCATTTTGATTGTTTTGTTGCTTACTATCATTAGAATTGTTTTGCTCTGATTGTTTGTTGTTATCAGAACTGCTTTGATCTGATTGTTTATTTACATCATTTGATTGTTTGTCATTAGTTTGTTGCTGATTATTTTTATTTTGCTCATCATTGGAACTTTGTTGGCTAGATGAACTACTGTTACTAGCATCATTATTATCATCAGAGCTATTTGAGCTATCATCAGAATTATCATCTGACTTTTGTTCATCTTCGCTTTTTTCAGGATGTTCTAATGGATTATTTGAATTATCATCTTGCTTATCATCAGATTGGTCTTCATCAGGTTGCTTAGGTTCTTCTGAACTACTGCTTTCTTCTGATGAACTGGAACTTTCTTCACTACTAGATGAAGAAGAACTAGGTTCACTTGAACTAGGTGATTCTTCTGATGAACTAGAACTACTACTTTCATCATCATTTGCTAAGTCGTCATTATCTTTAGAAGATTTCTTATCTTCATCATTATCATTAGTGGTAGTTTTTTCCACTTGATTAGTATTATTAGCAGCGTTTGCAACTAACTTAGTAACTGCGAATAGTGATAATGCCGCTACAATAATAATGACCCAATTTAGCGGATTAGCACCCCAGTTATCATCAGCGGGTTTAGTTGATGGGGCATGTCGATTGTCATTTGACTTAGGCATTGCTAGTAAAAAGAGGACAATAATATTTCCCAATACTGGGATAAATGACAACCATAAAAAATGTCCGGTCATGTTAGCATCATGCAATCGACGAATTGCAGAAGTAACAAACATGATTAAGTTAAAGGCACTTAAAATGGAAAATAAAATTATTGACCATAAACTATTGTTAGTACCTAGCATGATAATGAATAAAATTAAACTGATGATTAATACATCAATAAAACCTAGCCAAAAATCAACTCGTTTCATTTTACCTTCAATATAGAACATATTGGACCACATGTTTTTAAATGCAGATATAATATTGTGACTTTCTTGTGTTTCATTATTCATAAATTTAATAACTCCAATTTTATAATTTATTTATATTATAAGATTATATTCTTAATTTTAAATTAAAATCATTACTTACTCTATTGTAAATGGAACTTTTTAACATTACCAATTAAAATATGATTAATCTTTTTCACTTTAAATCATTCAAAATACTTACAATTTTATCAAAAAAGACTTATAATCATCTCTACATGAGAGTGATAAGCTGTTAATTATGTTTAAAGTTGAGGTGACCTAATAATGAAACTTTTGAAGTCTAATTCATTACCCAAAGCGGTAAATAAAATTTCCAGTTTTTCAATTAACAATAAACACATTCAACAATATGATAATAACTATTCATATAGTGCTGTGCAAGATTATTTGAAGCATATTATTAGTGATGCTGAAAAGCTGAACTTTTTAGAGGCTGTGATTCGTTATAATTATTGGTACAAGCCAGTCATATTATCATATAATCATGAGAATATGAACAAATCATACAATAATGACACCTTAATTAAATTATATAAAGATGCGTTAAACATTTCACCCAACAAGGAAAATTATCTTTTGGGATTAGCATCTATGTACCGTTTAAGTAAAGATTTTGTCACTGCGACGAAGCTTTGGCAAAAAGTTTTGCGGATAAATCCTAGCAATTATCAGGCTTTATTGAGTTTAGCTATTTATAACCAATTCAATAAAAATAAAAAGGCTTTTCATAAGTCATTAGTTCAACTGGATCAAATTGATAGTCAAAGAACTAAAAAAGTTTGTGGTTGGTTAAGATATCTAGATGAATTGCACACAATTCGTTTAACCACTAATTTGAATCGAGTTTATGATGATAATTCAAGTAAACATTTTATTGTTATCCTAGGTGCAGCTTTAACGGCTGAAGGTAAAATGAAACTAAAACTGAAAAAACGTTTACGTGCCGGCCTGAAATTAGCTAAAAGAATGCCTAATACGACGATCTTAGTTAGTGGGGGCAAATTACCACGTGAACCGGATTTTGAAGCTTCAGCAATGAAATCATGGTTGATTGCCCATGGAATTAAAGCTAAACGAATTATTACTGAAACTCATTCCAGGGATACTGTTCAAAACACGATTAATTCAACTGATATTTTGCATGATAAGGGTGCTAAGACGGTCACTGTTATTTCGAATGCTTCACATATGAAGCGTTCTTATACTTTATTTAAGACAGCACGCTTAATTACTGGTGGTAAATATTTGTTGGATCAATATGTGGTTTTTGAATCAAAAGATGAATTTAAAGCATTAGAGAATAATGCACATGATATTCCAAAAATTATTAATGATGTTTTAAGGGTTGCCGGTTTTTGGCTGCTTCCTGGCATTCAGCGCTAAAAAAGATTACGGATTTTACCGTAATCTTTTTTTATTTGTAAAGTATGCGATTGTTAATATAATTACTAAGAATACTAGTAAGCTTGAGCAGATGATGGGCTCTGCCATAATTGATTTAATCCAGTAAATCAATATTGTAATTGCGGATATGATGAAAAATAAATAGGTGATGATTTTTGTAACGGTTTTATTGGTATGTTTTTCGATAAAAAATAATATAGGATTATGGATGTTTAGTCGACTAGTGATTTTATTTATTTTGACCATCATTCCCATAAGTTGAATTGTGAACATAGTTAAGAAAATATCACTACTGTTGAAGTTATTTCCATATAAAATATTTACTAGGTAGAATAAAATGATTAAGATTCCGCCAATTGTATACCAAAGTAATTGTGATTGAAGTTTCTGTTTAGGGATGAGATTCTCTAGTGGGACATCATAGGCTCTACTAAATTGATCCAATTTAACTGTGTCTGGCAGAATATATCCAGATTCGATTTGTTCAATTTCTTTGACAGTTAAGTCAGTTAGATCCGCTACTTCAGAAATTTTTAAGTCTTTGGAATAGCGAATGATTCTTAATTTTTGACCGATTAATTGCATATAATCATCTCCGATATAAATGATTTAAGTTTTAATAAATTACCTATACAAATCATTACTTATATATAGTAAAATTAAATATAAATAATACGAATCATATCCAGGAGGGTATCTAAATGTTTAACGATAAAATTGTTTTTAATTACATGTACAATTTATGGATTGCCGTGTATTCTGATTTGAAAGATGCTGAAGTTGAAGAGATTGGTCAAGCACTTCAAGTAAAATATCTTGAAGAATACAACAAGCAAAATGATACCAAATTATCTGAAGATGAATTTATTGATATGATTTCTAACTACTCAGAATCAATTCGTGAACAAGCAGTTAGTGATGCAGAAACAGATATGAAAAATCATAAGGCACCTAAATTTATTAAGAACGGTTCCACTTGGAACGTATAGAAAAAATCATCCATTAATTTGGATGATTTTTTATTTATTGGCATCCCAACGCATTGCAGTACCTAGGACTGCAAAGAAACCAGCTAATCCTAATAATATTCCCCAACCAAAATCGACAGTGAAGAAGAGTGCAATTCCAGCGAACAGCATTAAAAAGGATATCGTGTAAGCAATGCCACGATGAATATATTTTTGAATGAACAGTGTGATTGGATTTTGCCATGCTAATTTTTTAATAATTTCATTCATTGCACCTAAATGGGTAATATAAGCAGATAAACTGACACAAACTACCATAATAATTATTGATGCTAAGAAATTATCGTATCTATTCAGCATGAATGTACAAAGCAATGGCATTATGACTAGCAGATTAATCCAAAATCTAATTGTAATTTCATGATTCACTTCTGTTTTATTAACTATCTCTTTTAAAGGTAAATTATAGCAGGTTGCCAATTTATCTAACTGGAAAATATTAGGCTGATTGCTATTAATTTCAAAATTATAAATTTTGTTTTCTGAAATTCGACTTTTATATGCTACATCTTTAATTGAAAGGTCACGATCATCTCTGATATCTTTTAATCTTTCACCTAAGTTCATTTAAATGCCACCTTATGTATTTATTAATATTAATTATAGAAAAGATGCCATTCTTTTACAAATGTTAATTTTACATTTGATTTCTAGTTAACTTTAAGTTGTATGTTATTTAATAACAAATAATTAATAGAACAAATTATTTGTAATTTATATTGTAATATTGCAAAATTGAACTGACTTAAAATAAGTAAGGAGATTTCAAAATGAAAAATACTTTATTTGTTGAACCCGGAAAAGTAAAGATTGAAAATGTTGATAAGCCTGAAATCCAAGCTGATGATGACGTTATTTTACGTGTTGTCCGTACTTGTGTTTGTGGATCTGATTTATGGGCATATCGTGGATTATCTGATAAGGAAAAGAATTCACAAAATGGTGGTCATGAAGCTATTGGTGTTGTAGAATCAGCTGGTAAAGCTGTTACTACTTTAAAACCTGGTGACTTTGTGATTGCTCCATTTACTCACGGTTGTGGTAAGTGTGCTGCTTGTCGTGCTGGCTATGATGGTAATTGTTTGAACCATAAAGATAACACTACTTCAGGTGCTCAAGCTGAATTTTTGCGTTACCAACATGCTGAATGGTCACTAGTTAAGGTTCCTGGTAACCCTGATGATTACAGTGATGCAATGTTAGATTCATTACTAGCATTATCAGATGTTATGGCTACTGGATACCATGCTGCTCATGAAGCACGTGTTGGTAAGGGTGACACAGTTGTCGTTGTTGGTGACGGTGCTGTTGGTCTATGTGGAGTTATTTCTGCTCAAATGATGGGCGCTAAGAAGATTATTATCATGAGTCGTCATGAAGATCGTCAAAACTTAGCCTTTGAATTTGGTGCTACTGATGCTGTTGCTGAACGTGGTGACGAAGCAGTTGCTAAAGTTATGGAATTAACTAATAACCAAGGTGCTGATGCTGTGCTTGAATGTGTCGGAACTGAATTATCCACTGAAACTGCACTTAAAGTTGCTCGTCCAGGTGCAAGCGTTGGTCGTGTTGGGTTACCACACGTTGAACATCCAGATGTTGTTACTCCATTTATGAAGAACGTATCCTTAGGTGGTGGAATTGCTTCAGTAACCACTTATGATAAAGAAGTTCTATTAAAGGCAGTTCTAGATGGTGAAATTCATCCAGGTAAAGTCTTTACTAAGAGTTTTGACCTAGATAATATCGATGACGCATACCAAGCTATGACTAATCGTGAAGTTATCAAGGCTGCAATTACAATCGACTAATTATAATATTAAGTTTAATAAAGCGACTACTTTTGGTAGTCGCTTTATTTTTTATTCTTTTTAACAATTTTAATATCGTAAAATATTATAATAATAGCAATTGCTAAGACTAGTAAAAATTGAATTATTGGAGTTGTGTCATAGGATGAAAAAATATAAATTAAAATATTAATCGTTAAAATAAAACCAATAACTATTTCTGTAACGATTGTGTATTTAATATTGGTAAATATTTGTTCAAACCAAGTAGTTTTATATAATCCCAAATGTTTTTCTAATTTTATAAAACTACTTTGAACTCCTATAAAAGATCCAACAAGAAGGCCAGAAAACATTATTAGTAACATATGACCAAACAAGTTTAATTTTATATTCTGTGAAATAATTAAAATGTATGCTGTAAAAATAATTATTCCTAAAAATATAATACAATTTTGTAATGGCTTTAATCCTTTTTTGACATCATTTTTATCTAAAAATTCTTTCATTCCCACATCTTCTTTTAAGAGGGTATCTAAAGAAATATGGTAGAAGTTACTGATCTTAATTAAGCTATTAATATCGGGATAACTATTTTCATTTTCCCAACTAGAAATGGTCTTTCTTGAAACTTTAAAAACAATTGCGGCGTTATCTTGAGTTAATGATTTTTTGTTTCTGGCAGCTTTTAATCTTTCGCCAAAACGCATATGAAAGCTCCTTTCTGTAATTATTTAGATTTATTGTATAAATAATTCAACTAAATGACTAGCTAAGTTTCTTGGCATTGTTGATATATCAATGTTTTAAAATTATGATATGATTTATAATACATAAAATAACAGGAGATCTAACATGAAAAAAGATCAATTACTAAAGCTATTTATTGAGCATAAAAATGAATGGCTGTCAGGAAATGAACTAGCAAATAAATTATCAATCAGTCGTACAATGATATGGAAATTAATCCGGACTTTAAAATCATCTGGTCATCAGATTGAAAGTAAGAAAAATGCAGGTTATCGCTATTTAGGTTCAAATAATTTTGATAGCGTTTTAATTAAAGAACATTTAAAGGCTCCATTTGACATCAAAACATTCAATGAAATTGATTCAACCAATGATTACGCTAAAAAAATAATTAGTCAAAACCAAATTGATCAACCATTGGCTATTGTAGCTGATGAACAAACTAATGGACATGGTCGTCGTGGACGTGAATTTTATTCACCCAAGGATACAGGGATTTATATGAGTTTAGTTTTACCAATTAGTGATAATGATATTTTTGATGGTGGCTTATTAACAACGATGACGGCAGTCGCAGTTGTTCATGGACTACGAAAATCTTATCCTAATGTTGATTTTAAACTGAAATGGGTTAATGACGTTTATGTAAATCAAAATAAGGTTGCTGGAATTTTAACTGAATCAGTTATGGATGTTGAATTAATGCATCCCTCAGCCATTATTATTGGAATTGGTATTAATTTGAATACGCAGGATTTTCCATCGATGAATCGTTCAGTGGGTGCAATCAGTGAAGACCATGTAGATAAAAATAAAGTCGTTGCTGATATTATTAATGAATTTTATAAATTGTATCCAGATTATGCAAAAGGAACATTTATGGATGATTATCGCCAACTATCCATGTTGATTGGTCATCAAGTAGAAATTGAAACTTATAATAATTCTATTCAAGGTAAAGTGGTTGATTTTGATCATCATGGTCGATTGATTTTAGATGATGGAAACGAGCAAAAAGCGATTATGACTGGAGAAGTAGTTAAAGTTAATTTTTAATTGTTAACCTATATTGACTTTTTAGTTAACTGAATATATCATTATTTATTGTTAACTTTATTTTATATTTTAGTTAACTAATACATAATTGGAGTATTTTATGAAAACTAAAGATTTAACGCAGATTGCTTTGATAACCGCTTTAACGATTGTACTAGGAATGATTCCAGGAATTCCGATATTTATTATTCCGGTACCGATTGTTTTGCAAAACTTTGCAATTATGCTAGCTGGTTTACTATTAGGTGGTAAAAAGGGAACTATTTCAGTTTTATTATTTTTAATCTTAGTAGCAGTAGGACTACCATTTCTATCTGGATTTAGAGGTGGGATGGCAGTTTTTGTTGGACCAACAGCGGGATATTTATTTGCTTGGTTATTTACGCCGATGATAATTTCTTTTATTAATGGATTAATCGGTCGCTATACTAATTGGAACAATAATTTTGGCTCTTTATTAATTGCGACATTGATTACTTCGGTTTTATTTACCTATACCATTGCAGTTTTGTGGTTAAGTTGGCAAAGTCATATTTCTATTATGAATGCATTGTATGCTAACATTTTATTCATTCCGGGAGATATACTGAAATCAATTATTGCAGTATTTTTAGCTCAAAGACTAATTAAATTGATAAAATAAAAACAGCAAGCTCTTTTTGAGCCTGCTGTTTTTATTTGTTTAATCCATTTTTATATTCATTTGATAATTCAATCATGACTTTTTCCCAACTACCGTCAGCTTGCTTAAATAAAGCATCGATTTTATTTTTTTGTTCTTCATTTATCTCATTATTTAGTTTATTACCCTTAGTAGTTAATTTTAATATTTTAATTCGTTTGTCTTTTTCATCGCGAACTTCTGTTATGAGGTCATTTTTCATTAATTCTCTAATATTAACATTTAGCGCCTGCTTAGAAATATTTAATAAATTTAAAATCTTTTTCATACTAACAATATTCAGTTCTGAAACTGAATAAATGATTTGATGTTGAGTTTTATTTATAGAATATTTTTTCAGATCAATCATCGACGAGAATTGTTGATATGCAAAGAATATAGTCGAAAGCTTTTCGTTATTATTGATATAATCCTCTCCTTATTAGGTCAAGAATGTTGACATTTTATTTTTAACAGCATATACTTTGGAAATGACATATAGGTAAACTATATGGACGTATTTTGAAAGGAAGAATTAAATTGTCAAATGAATATAAATTATCAGATTATTTACTGGATGTAGTCAAATATATGGGGGCCAATGATATTTTTGGGGTTCCAGGTGATTATAACTTACAATTCTTAGATCATATTACCCATCGTTCAGATATGAAGTGGATTGGTAATGCCAATGAATTAAATGCTTCATACATGGCTGATGGCTACGCACGAGAAAAGGGTTTTTCGACATTCGTTACTACTTTTGGTGTAGGTGAATTAAGTGCAATTAATGGACTTTCTGGTAGTATAGCTGAAAATGTTCCAGTCTTGGAAATTGTCGGTGCCCCTACTGATAGCGTTCAAAGAAATGGATCGTTAGTCCATCATACTTTTGGTGACCATGATTTCGACAGATTTGAAAAAGCTCATCGTCAGCTAGGAATCAAAGTTGAAAGATTGAATCGTGAAAATGCTATTAATCAAATTAATGATATTGCTCAATATATCTATCAAACTAAAAAACCGGCATATCTTATTCTACCAACTAACTTAGTAGAAATGAAAGTTAATATTTCACTTAAGAATGATATTCCAAATATTTTTAATAAAACTGCTCACAAATCTGAAAATTCATTTGAAGACATTGCTTCAGCAATCGATAATTCTGAAAGACCAGTTATTGTTATGGGACATGAAGTTGATCGATTCAATATCTTTGATGCAATTAAGCAATTTTCTTTAAATAATAATATACCATTATTAGATTTAGGTCTTGGTAAGGGTAATATCGATGAAAGTTTCAAGAATTTTGTTGGAACTTATAATGGTGAAATTTCAGATGAAAAGATCAATCGATATGTCGAAAATGCAGATACGGTTATTTTAATTGGAGCAAAATTAACTGATTCTGTTACAGGTGGATTTACACAACAATTTGCTGAAAAAGATACTATTATGCTTAGTTATCAAAATGCTTCTATTTATGGAAAAAATGTAAGTGCAGATTATGATTTCATTAATGTAATTAATGAACTAGCCAATACTAAACTGCATTTATCATTACCCGATGTGAAAGTACAAATTGATTCCGATGTTACACCTTCAGACAATATGCTTAAACAAGATTTTTACGATAAAGCAATGCGCCAATTTATTTCAGGAAATAATACTCTAGTAGCCGAACAAGGAACTTCATTCTTTGGTCTAGCTAGTCAAAAGTTAACCAAAGGTGCTAAATTCTTTGGCCAACCACTTTGGGGATCAATTGGTTATGCATTTCCAGCAGCATTAGGAAATCAAATTGCTAATAAAGATCGTAGAGTTGTTTTATCAACGGGTGAAGGATCCTTACAATTAACTATTCAAGATTTTGGACTTGCTTTTCGTGAACATCTAAAACCAATTGTTTTTGTAATTAATAATAATGGTTACACTGTTGAAAGAGTAATTCATGGAATGAATGAACCTTATAATGATGTGCCACAATTGGATTATGAATTGATACCAAAGGCATTTGGTGCCAAAGATTCAGATTATGATTTTATTAATGTTTCAACCGAAAATCAATTGTTTGAAGCGATGAATAAAGCCAATCATGAAGAAGATAAATTGGTTGTGATTCAAGTTAATATGGGAATGAAAGATACTCCTGAACAATTAACGAAGACAGCTAAAGCATTTGCTGAACAAAATAAATAATAAAAAAGAGCCTTTTATGGCTCTTTTTTACTTTCTTAAATTACTAATTAACATTTCAGCGACGGCTTTAGCTGAAAAAGGATTCTGTCCAGTTATAATTTGTCGATCTTGCACGACAAATTCTTTATAAGCACGATGCTTTTTAAAAATAGCACCACGTTTTTCAGCAATTTCTTGGTTTAAAAATGGAACAATTTTTAATTTTCCAGCTAACATTTCTTCAGATCTAGTAAACCCAGTAACATTATGACCATCAATAATATATTTACCATTATTGTCTTTTATATTGAAAATTCCAGCAATACCATGACAAACTGACGTGATAAAACCATTGTTGTTATAAATTTTTTGAGCAATATTTTGTAATTCATAGTTATTAGGGAAATCCCACATAACACCATGTCCACCAGTATAATAAATAGCGATGTAATCATCAGGATTAATTTGTTGTGGACAAAGTGAATTACATAAAGCTCTTTTTTGAAAGTCACCAGTTTCATAACTTTCCATAATATTTTTATTTACGTATTTCATACTACGCGGATCAATTGGTACAAATCCACCTTTTGGGCTAACATAATCGACTTGATAACCAGCTTGATGAATGATATCAACAAACTCTGTTGCTTCACCTAACCATAAACCAGTAGCACCATTTGTACCTTTATATCTAGTCGTATTTGTTAAAACTACTAGGATTTTTTTCATGGCTTAATCTCCCATATAAACTAATTTGTTTTATTATAGAGCACTTTTGGTCTAGAATAAAGTATATAGTAGGGGGAGAGTATATATGACAATGATTTTTGCACATCGTGGAATTCCAGTAAAATTTCCGGAAAATTCACTAGCAGGTTTTAAATATTGTGTTGATAATAATGCTGATGCCATTGAGTTTGATGTTCATTTAACTAAAGATGGTATTCCAGTTATTATGCATGATGAAAAAATTGATCGTACTACCAATGGTGAAGGATTAATTAATGATTATAGTTTTGAAGATCTACGTAAGTTTAAATTGGATAATGATCAGCCAATACCAAGTTTAGAAGAACTTCTTAATTTAGTTGAAGGTAAAGATATTAGACTTAATTTAGAATTTAAAACTAATAAAATTCATTACCAAGATATTGAAGAAAAAGTTCTAAAAATGGTTAAAGATACTGATTTAATGTATCCAGTTATTTATTCTTCATTTAATATTGATAGCATTAAAGTTGCCCAAAGAATTGATCCTAGCCAAGATTATAACTTCTTGTTTGGTAAAAGAATGAATGTTGATCCTAAAGCATTTATGGAAAATGAACATATAAATAGCCTTCATCCAGGTACATACATTCCCGGAATTGAAGATCATGAAAGAATCTGGACAGTTGATGATGATATGGAAATTCATCAGTTGTGCAAGATTGGCATTCAAGGTATCTTCACTAACGATTTTGAAAATGCACAAAAGATTCGTGATGAATTAAAATAAACAAAAAACTATTCGAATTAATCGAATGATGTGAACCCTTAAATCGAAACAACTATTTATTTTCTAGGAGGTAAAGTTTCCGATATTCTTTCGGAGCTTTACCTCCTAGTTTTGTTTTAATTCTATAATTATTATAATATTTAATCCATTTTTTCATCGCTTTAATTAATGAAGACTTTGTTTCATAATGATTACTCATAATTTCTATTTTCATGATATGAAAGAATGATTCCATTTGTGCATTATCTAGACATGTCCCTTTACGGGACATGGATTGAAAGATGTGATTATTCTTTAATAATTTTTGCCATTTATTATTTTGATACTGAAAGCCTTGATCACTATGGACGGTGGTTCTATAGCTTAATTTTGGTAATTTTTTAATCAATTCTTTCATTGGCTTAATAGTAAAGTCGACATTTGGATGTTCGCTAATGGAAAAATTTAATATTTCATCAGAAAATAGATCCATAATTGGTGATAAATAAACCCTGTGATTTATATCTTGATTACCATATCTAAATTCACTGACGTCAGTTGTTAATTTTTGATAAGGACGATCAGTTTTAAATTTTCTATGAATCCTATTTTTGGCTATATGTCCAACTTGTCCAATATAAGAATTATATTTTCTTCTTTTTTTGTTATATTGATTGGTCGTTAAATTTAATGTTTTCATTATCCTTAATACTTTTTTATGATTAACAACTACGTTGTTATTTCTTAAAGCTAAGGTTAAACGGCGATACCCATAATTAGGATTAAAATGCTTTATTTTAGTGATCATCTTTTTTAAGTTATCATCTTTATCATCTTCTTTGAAATGTCGATAATAATAACTTCTACTTATACCGATACTTTTTAAAATGAATGATATAGAAAATCTTTTAAAGAAAGTAATCAATTTCTTTATGTGATCCATAGTAGATCCACATTCTTGTTTTATTTGTTCATAACGATAATTGATTAGATAATAATTAACTTTTTCTCTTAATGACTTGTTAGGTGATTTAATTTTAGTTTTATTTGATTTCATTTTTTTAGGGCCACGATTAGTGTATAATCCAGTTAGGCCTTTAGTCTCCAATCTTCGCTCCCAAGCAAAGATGGTACTTGGGGCTGATATGTTGAAGAAAAGTGCTGTTTCTGGATACGAACTGTGGTTAGTGTGCATCCAATGCAGCACTTTTCGTTTATAATATCCAGAATATACTTTGATTGGGTGCCTGACAATTAATCCTTTAATGCCGAAGGCATTATACATATGAATCCAATTTAAAATAGTTGTTCTGCTTTTAATATTATATTTTTTAGCAAGACTAGTAGAACCAATTCCTGCTGAAAAATATTCTTTAACTATTTTTTTCTTTAACTCAAAACTAAATTTTGTCATACAAAAACCCCTAAAGTGTTGTTTCACTTTAGGGGTTCACTTCAGAATAGTTTTTTTATATTTCATTAGCATTTGATATTGTTGGTGAAAGGGTCCAATTAAGTTCACCGACATATTGACCGGGATCTACTTTATCACTTGCTTCTAAAATAACGTTTTTAATTTTACTATTTTGTGAAATGTTTTTACTATTTTCATTTGTAGATATTTTTAAACCATCTAGTTTTAGTTTGAAGTCATTATTTTTATTTTCAATATTCCCATTATTGTCGAATTGACTAAATTTGCCTAATGATACGCTAACGTTGTATCCACTCTTATTAGATAATTGTCTATTATCTGATATGTTTATATTATTATCGTAATTAGCACTGTCTTCATTTATACTGAATTGTTCTAATGTTCTATCTTCGGATGTTACGTTATCAAAGCTTAATTTTGGAATTTTATTAAACTTTAAATATCCACCATCTTGCGTGTAATTTTTATTGCCTATATTAATATAGGCATATGAAGCCTTACTTTCTGCTTTAGCTTCATCTTTTTTTAAACCATCAACGCCAAATAAATCCATTATACATATAAACAAAATAAACATTACTTTTAAATTAATCATATAAAAACCTTTCGAATGATAACGATATCAATAGAATATGTTTATTATGCTATCATATCAAAATTATATTTACGATTATGTTTTAATTAGAGTATAAGTTTAATCCTTTGAAATTATTAAAATACAATGTTAAAACATAGTTGAAGGAGATGATATTATGGATTTTGATGATATCAAAAATAAAGCTAGCGAAACAGCTAGTGACTTAAAAGGTAAGGCTTCAGAAGCAGCTGGTAAAGCAAAGGGCAAAGCTTCTGAAATGACTGGCAAAGCAAAAGGTAAAATGTCTGAAATGTCAGGTAAATCTGACGAAGATAAGTAATATTAACAATAATAAAAAAGGTGCTTGTTTTTATAAAAATAAGCACCTTTTTTGATATAATTAGTATAATCTAATCGAGGTGATTAATATTCAAATTATTTATAATGGAAAAATAATAAATAATTTTAAGAAACGTTATTTTTATAAAACTGACTTACAATCTATTTGCAGAAAATATCAATTACCAACCTCAGGAACTAAAGCAGAATTAAATACATATATTATTCGATTAATTAATGGTGAGTCTGCAAAAAAACATTCAGCCATTGAGAAAGAATAATAATCATAAATCATTGAAAAATTATGAGATTAATTTGAATACTAGGTTGTATAATTCTGGATTTAAATTAAATAATGAAGCAAGAAAATTTTTTGCTGATTATTTTAAAGTAGATAAATTTCATTTTAATAAAGCAATGGCTGTAAAAATGCGTGAAGTCCAATCTAAAAAAGATAAAAATTCTACTATTAATGATTTAATTTCAGTTATGAACGACAATAAAATTATTGATAGAACAAATGAAGAAAGTACATATCAATGGAATAATTTTATAAAAGATTTTTATCAAGATTCTTCATACCATAATTTTATTAGTCCAATAAAAGTTGCTGCAATTTTATGGAAAAAGGTTCGTGATTCTGATCAACCGAAGCTATATAATCATAATTTAATTTATAAACATTTCTCATTAATAAAAAAATACCAAAAACAAACAGGATGCTAATTATTTAGCATCCTGTTTGTTTAATCTATTATTAAGTTCATCATAATGAGCTAACTTATACTCCAACATCTGTTGAGCATTTTTGTACCTTAAAACTTGATATTTAATCTCAGTTAGTTGATCAGAAATTAACTGTTTTCTTTGTTTATAAGTTTTTTCACCAGATTTATACAAAAACATATATTTTTGCAATTTTTCAATTGTCATACCAGCATTACGCATGCACGTGATGAATTCTAATTGTTCTAAATTATTTTTTGTATAGTTACGATACCCATTACGATCTTTTTTGATTTTTTCTAATAAACCAATGCGTTCCCAGTAATACAAAGTTTGTTTTGAAACATGATACTCTTTAGTAACTTGAGAAATTTTCATTAAATACTTTGACCAGTAGGGCGAACTAGAATTTCATTCATGTTAACATTAGCAGGTTGTTCCATCATAAAGATTGCTGAGTTAGCAACATCTTCAGCTGATAGTGCCATGTTTTTATCTTCTGACATTTTAACAATGGCATCTTTAATTTGTTGATTACCAATTGTTGAAACTAAGTTAGTATCAACTGCACCTGGAGATACAATTCCAGTCTTAATACCATTTCCATGTTCTTCTTGTCTTAAGCCTTCCATAATTGCACGAACCGCAAACTTAGTACTGTTGTATACAGCAGATCCAGGATAAACAACATGTCCAGCGACAGAATCAGTTGCCATAATTAATCCATAACCTTGTTGCTTCATGATAGGGGTAGTTGCTTTAATTCCGTTTAAGACACCAATTACGTTAGTATCAAACATTGCCTTCCATGATTCAGGTTCACTATCAACTAATTTATCTTGTGGCATAATTCCGGCATTGTTATAAATAATATCGATTTTACCGAACTTATCAACAGCAGTTTTAACCAAAGCTTTTACATCATCCAAGCTAGTAACATCTGTTTTTTGATAAATAACATTGTCAGGTTTTTCAGTGCTTTCAGCAATAGCTTTAAGCTTATCTTCATTTCTAGCACCGATTACTACCTTGGCACCCTTATCAATAGCTTTTTTAGTGGTTGCAGCTCCCATTCCAGAACTAGCACCAGTTATAACAATTACTTTATCCTTTAAAGTCATTATAAAACACTCCTTTAATTTATTAAGTTTGTTTATAATAAACCTTATACCTAACTATAGGTCAAATGATTAGTCTTCATTTCTTTGAATTAATTATTTTATCTATATAAAAAGTAATTGTGGATCCTAATATTGGAATGAAAAATAATATTAAGTAAACATTGCATACAGTTGTCAGAGCTATAGTAGCTGTAAAAATATTTATTAATTTCCAGGATATCTTTTTAAATAACAAAATGTCCTGTGCTATTAATAAAATTGTTACCAATAACATTCCCAAAATTAAAACGGTTGATGCTAGATTTTGTGTAAAACCTTCTGAAAATAAATATAAGCAGTTTACAAATACATTTAATATTAGGATGGGTAACACGATTGAACTTAGAACGATACTTATTATTTTAAATAATATTTTCATATATAATTCCTTTACTAAAAAAGTTTTATGTATTAAAAAAGGTCGACTAATAAGTCGATCTCTTTTAATTTAATTATTGATTTAATTTTTTAGCACCATGTGAGTAGAATAACCATGCCACAATGATGAAGAAGACTGGTCCAAATAAGGTCCAGAATGCCGTTTGAACATCATGATCCATTAATGGTTGAATCGTTGTAAACACAATAGCAAAAGCTAAAGTTATAATTGTAATTACTGTTGTAGCATTCGTGAATGTCTTATTTTGATAAAAAATAAAGTTATTTTTATTTTGTGTAATCTTCTTTTTAAATAATGGAAATGCAATGACTAAGAATAAATATGGGACTGCAGTAGTCATATTATTCATATCAGTTAAAATTGTATAGAAAGTTTGAGCTGATGATCCACCGAATGAAACCCCAGCGATGATAATGCAAATAACTAAGCATTGTACCCATAATGCATGGGCAGGGACATTAAAATTATTTAATTTAGTCATTGTCTTAGGCCATAATTTTTTTGGAGAACCTTCAATAAATGACTTAATAGGTGCGTAGGTTAAGAAGATGAACTCACCCAAGTAACTAATAAAACCAGTTAAACTAGTAAATCTTGCGACCCATTGTCCCATCATTAATGATTGACTAGTATTTAGATGCAAGAAGTTGTGACCAAATTCGACCCCTAAATTAGTTAAGAGGGCGAAACGAACATTTCCTAAGTTAATATCACTATGACCTAAATCACGAAGCCAGTTAGCACTGATACCACACATTAGAATCCCTAATAAATAACCAACAGTCATAACAACGGTAGCAATAATTACCGCACGTGGGAAAGTTTTTTTAGGATTTTTAGTATTATCAGTAATACTACCTAATGTTTCCATCCCGGCATATGCAAAAACTGCGTAAACTAAGAAGGAGAACATTGATACTGGTGATTGAAATGCAGGATTAGGTGAAGTTACCATATTGTGCATATTAATAGGTTCGGCAAATTGACCATGATTAGCCATTAAGACTAAAATTGATAAACCAACGAATATTACTAAATCAACAATTCCGATAATTCCACTTACATATGATAATCCCGCGATTGATTTCATTCCGCGAGATGCCAACCAAGTTACAAACATAATAACTAAAATTCCTAGCACACCAATTGTAGCGGTTGAATCTAAACCAAATAAGTGCCAACTACCAGTGGTATCTTTACCAGAAATCGTAACTGCTAATGGGATCCACATGTTAGTAACTAATGAAACTAACGTGATCACCCAACCAGCTAACCAGGTGAAACTACCGATAAATGCCCAACGTTTACCGATAGTTTGTTCCAACCAAGAATAGATACCACCATGGGCATCCTTAAAGGTAGAACCATATTCAGCAAACATTAAACTAGTGGGGATGAAAAATAAAACTGCCCCCAATATGTACCAAATAATACTTGAATAGCCCATTTGATAAAAGGCTGTTTGTGAATTGGAGATTCCGAAAATGGTTGAAAAGATAATTAATACTAATCCCATTGTGGAAATCTTCTTTTGACTTTGCATGTTTTCCATAAAAACAACTACTCCCTTCAATGAGGAAGATACTTTTAATTGATAAAATAAATAAATCTATTTATAATTCACAGGTATAAATGATTCTATGTAATAAATAAAGGGGACTATTCAAATGGAATAGCCCCCTTAAAGTTATTATTAACGTCTTATTTTATCGTTAGATTACCTTAAAAGCACCCCGTAAGCTTATATACTTACGACAGTTCTTAGCCTGTTCAACCAAGACCCAACAAGTTAATCATTTAAGTGATTAATCGTTTCGGCAATCATCCCGTTCCACTTACATCGACATACCTTAAAGTATTCCATAAGCTTACTATTGATAATTGCGCCTCTTCCTTAGATATATTTAGTTTATATTTATAATGCTACTATTTTTCTATGATAATGCAAGTAATTATCTTACTTTGTTGGATATTGATGTTCAATTTCATATACAAGTTCTGGATCGTCACCAGTTCTTTGTTCCTGATTTAAGCTGCTAATTTGTTTCATTTCATCGTCAGATAAATTAAAATCATAGATATTAGCATTTTGTTTAATTCGTTCAGGATTACTTGATTTAGGAATAATTGAAATTCCACGTTGAAGGTGCCATCTTAAAATTGTTTGTGCAGTTGATTTTCCATGCTTTTCAGCAATTGATTTAATTGTTGGATCCTGCAAAGTTGCACCGCGTCCCATTGGACTCCAAGCTTGGGTTAAAATATTGCGTTGCTTATTAGCTGCAACCATTGGTTCTTGTGTGAGATAGGGATGGTCTTCAATTTGGTTAACAACGGGCATTTCATCAGCAGCAGTTGATAGTAAGTCTAGATGAGTTTGATGATAATTACTTACCCCAATTGATTTGACTTTACCATCTGCCTTAGCCTTTTCAAAAGCACGCCATGTTGCAAAAAATTGTGAATGGATTGGCCAGTGAACTAATATTAAGTCGATATAATCAGTTTGTAATCTTGATAAAGATTCATCAATTGCATCTAAAGTTGATTGATATCCTTGTTTAGGTTCCGGAATTTTATCGGTAATAAATATTTCTTTTCGATTAATTTCTAGCTTTTTGATTGAATTACCTAGTAGTTCTTCATTATTATAGAACTGTGCAGTATCGAATAAACGATAACCACATTCAAAAGCAGTTTTAACTGCTTGGTCCATGGTTTCTTGATTGTCTAATTTGTAGGTACCAAAACCTTCCATTGGCATTTCATTACCATCGGCTAATTTAATAGTATCTTTAATTGAATTAATCATATAAATCCTCCTTGGATTTTAAGAATAATTTAATCATAAAACAGTAATATAAATTAAATCAAATAAAAAGATAAATGAGGTGAGCATTTGGCAGAACAAGTTAATAGTCAACAAGGATTAACAGAATCTAAGGCTAATGAATTATATCAAAAGGGTTTACATAATAGTAAGCGCAAAGATTTTACTTTAAGTGTTCCCCAAATTTTAAAAAATAATACTTTTACATTGTTTAATATTATTAACATCGTTTTGGCCCTAATGGTCTTATATACAGGCGATTATAAAAATTTGTTATTTTTAGTTGTGGCGATTGCCAATACAGTTATTGGAAGTATTCAAGAAATTCGTTCTAAACATCAATTGGATAAAATGGCAATTTTGTCTGAAAGTAAGGTTAGGGTCATTCGTGATGGTTCTATCAAAGAACTTGACGCTGATCAAATCGTGTTGGGAGATGTCATTTTATTAAGTCATGGTAATCAGGTGCCGATTGATGGCCAGGTTATGACCGCAACTGGTTTGCAAGTTGATGAATCGCAAATTACCGGTGAGACTAAGTCAATTGCTAAACAGGAAGGCGATGAGATCACTTCAGGTAGTTTTATTTTAAGTGGTAGTGCACGCATTCTAGCTACTAAAGTTGGTGACGATACTTTTGTCAATCGAATGGAATCTGAGGTTAATCAAACTGATAAACATTCTGATAGTAAGATGTTGCATACTATCAATAAAATTATCCAAATTCTTACCTTTATTATTGTTCCACTTGGGATTACTTTGTTAACTACGAAGCTCTTATCTGGTGATGATATGAATAAAGCTATTCTTGGAATGGTTGCTTCAATGATTGGGATGATTCCAGAAGGCCTAGTTCTATTATCTTCAGTTACTTTAGCTGTTTCTGCTATGAAATTGGCTAAGAAAAAAGTTTTAGTCAGAGATTTATCGGCTATCGAAACTTTAGCTCGTGTTGATACCATTTGTTTGGATAAAACTGGAACAATTACAACTGGTAAATTAAAATTTGAAGATGTTTTACCTATGAATGATGCAAGTGAAGATGAAATGAAAGCTGCCTTAGGTGGCATTGTCTATGCTAGTGATGATGATAATGAAACATCTTCGGCCATTAAAAAAGCAATTGATAATCCAAATTGGCCTTTAATTAAGGGAATTCCATTTTCTTCTGATAAAAAATGGAGTGGAGCACAATTTGAAAATGGTAATTATGTAATGGGGGCTCCTCAATTTGTACTTTCTAACATGGATGATGCAGTTCAACAAAAAATTGATAGTTACACTTCAAAGGGATATCGTGTTTTATCTTTAGTTAAAGTAAATGGTGAAGTTCAATCACCACTTGAGAATATAGTATTACTAGGTTTGATTTTAATTAGTGATGAAATTCGTAGTGATGCAGCTGATACTTTAGCTTATTTTAGAAGCCAAGATACTGATTTGAATATTATTTCAGGGGATGACCCTAAAACAGTAAGTAATATTGGTAGCCGA
The DNA here is from genome assembly GCF_023380225.1 of Apilactobacillus apisilvae. Classification (NCBI taxonomy): domain Bacteria; kingdom Bacillati; phylum Bacillota; class Bacilli; order Lactobacillales; family Lactobacillaceae; genus Apilactobacillus; species Apilactobacillus apisilvae. The sequence continues at coordinate 926,356 of NZ_CP093362.1, read as the reverse complement.
GTGGGGCTAGTTAATAGTGATAAATTATTAGATATGTCAAAAGTTTCTGATGACAGTGATTATCGTACATTGGTTAAAAAATATACCATTTTTGGTCGAGTTACACCTAAGCAAAAGAAACGCTTGATTCAAGCTTATCAATCCAATGGTCATACAGTAGCGATGACTGGTGATGGAGTCAACGATATGTTGGCGATGAAGCAAGCTAATTGTGGGGTTGCCATGGCTTCCGGAAGTGAAAGTACTAAAGGAATTGCTGACTTTGTATTGATTAACTCTAATTTTTCAGCAATGGTTAATGTCCTTGGAGAAGGTCGCCGTGTAATTAATAACATTAGTAGTGTTGCTTCTCTATATTTGATTAAGACAATGTTTTCCTTAGCTTTAACGGTGCTATTCTTATTCATTACTAGTTATAGTTATCCATTTCAGCCAATCCAGTTAACGCCAATTAATACCGTTATGGTAGGCTTACCTTCGTTCTTATTAGCGTTATCACCTAATTATCAACGAGTAACCAATCAGTTCTATCGCAAAATATATGATGTTGCATTACCAGCAGCGATTACAATTGTTGGTTATGTATTAGCAATCATGGTAATTGGTAGTTACTTTGACTTTAACTATATGCAACGAGCAACGCTAAGTATTCTTGTTACTGGAGTAATTTATTGGTTAGCGTTATTTATGGTTTCCAAACCATTCAATAAAATTAAGTTAACTATTATTATTCCAACAATTGTAATTTTTGCGATGATTTTTGTTTTCTTTAATCGGATTTTCTCATTAGTTTCAATTTTTGATTATCCTATTAATATGCATGCAATTATTATTGTTGCCACAGCCTTACCTGTCTTTTTCTTGGTTACTTCAATTGTAAAAAGAATTGTAAAAAAGGTCAGTCAAATGAGAAAGAAAAGACTAGGTTAAGTAGCTTTAAAAACTATCTATTATGGTATAATCATTAAAAAAGAGGTGGTTATATGAATAAGCAATATAATAGATGGCAAACTCAAATGAAGAGTATCAGTTTACCTAAATGGGCAGACTTACCTAAATTTGATTTATATATGGATCAATTAATCGCGGTCGTGAATGAAGCAATTGGTCCTTTGGGTATGGACACAGTTACTAAATCAATGGTTAATAACTATGTAAAACAAAAGGCAACTTTTGCCCCAGTAAAGAAAAAGTATCAAAATGTCCATGTTGCTGATATTATTATTATTAGTTTATTAAAACCAGTATTCTCTATTAAGGATATTCGACAAGGAATTGATGAAATTACTAAGACACAATTCCCAAAACAAGCATATGATGAATTTATTGAAATGTTAGTTCAAAAACTACACCATATAGCAGATTTAGGGCAAAAGCCCATTAGTGAAAGTGACAGTGATCATTTATTAAATGCGATTGCTGATACAATCATTAATCGTTTAATTGCAAATGAAATTTATTCAGATATGATGCATGCAAAGTGATGTGACTTATACACATCACTTTTTTATTAGGGAGGGTTATTATGCAAAAAATTGCTAATTTTGTTAAGAATGAATTAAAAGATGATCATACTGGGCATGACTTGGCCCATATTAATCGAGTGGTAGCTTTAACCAAAACGTTAATTTCAGAAAATCCCAAAGCCAATTCTAAAATAGCTATTACCGCAGCTTATTTACATGATGTGATTGATGATAAATTAGTTACGGATCCGAATGCTAAAACTAACCAAGTAATTGATAAGCTAGCTGAATTAAATTTTTCCAAAATAGAAATTCATAAAATTATTAATATTATTACGCATATGTCTTATAGCAAGAATCTATCAAATCATTATGAATTAGATATTAATGGCCAAATTGTTCAAGATGCTGATCGCCTAGATGCAATTGGAGCAATTGGCATTGCTCGTGCATTTTATTTTGGTGGCCATTTTGGGGATGTTATGTATGATGAATCACAACAGCCAAGAATTAATATGAATAAAGTAGAATATCGAAAACATACAACTGTAATTAACCATTTTTATGAAAAGTTATTTAAGTTGCCAGATTTAATGAATACAAAAACCGCAAGAAAACTTGCGGTTCAAAGAAAATTATATATGGAAAACTTTGTGAATGAATTTAAAAAAGAATGGCATTAATATTATTCTTGGCGAATATCAGCAAACTGGCCATGAACTAAGCTAATCATTTCTTCAGCATTTACTTCGACTGAACGACCCACTTTTCCAGATGAAACTAAGATATTTGCTTGTTTTTTAGCTTCTTGATCGATATAGACCGGATAATGAAATTTTTCATAAATACCAATTGGTGTATTTGCACCGTGAACATAGCCGGTAGTTTTAAGTAAATCCTTCAATGGAACCATATTTACTTTTTTATTTCCAGAAGCTTTAGCAAGCTTCTTTTCGTCTAAACGTTCATCCATTGGAACGACACCAACAACTGGCCCGGTACTTTTACCGTTTAACACTAAAGTTTTATAAACTAGATGTTTATCAACACCTTCTTCAATGTCCATTTGCTGAACATCACCAGCTTCATGAGTAGCGAATGTATATTGTTTATATGGAATTTTATTTTTATCTAGGATTTGTTCAACTAATGTCTTATGAATGCGATTCTTTTTATTCTTCTTGGACATTCAAATCACCTCTCAGGACATTTTAGCATATAGTAATATTAAATTGATAAATCTGTTATACTTATTTTAATAAATTTTGTTCGAGTTAGGAGTAAGAGATGGCTGATTTAGTTTATCGTAAAGTAATGCACGATTTAAAACAAAAAATTGTGAATAACAAATTTCCCAATAAACGTTTACCAGATGAACGTAGCCTAAGTGAAGATTATAGCGTAAGTCGTAGTTCAATTAAACGAGCATTAAAACTTTTAGCTGATGATGGAATTATTTTTAAAAAACGAGGTTCCGGTACTTTTATTAATCCATTATATATGAAGAATCAAACTATTTTTCATTATGAAGGTTCTAATTTAGGAATTACTGATAGTTTAAAAAGCAAAGGGCAGACACCTAAAATTAAATTGTTAGATTTTAAAGTTATCCCAGCTAATAAAGAAATTCAGCAGGATTTATTTTTATCGGAAGGTGACTTTGTATATAAAATTGAACGTTTACGTTTGTTTGAGGACAAACCATTTATGATTGAAACTGGTTATATTCCGATTAAAATTGCCCCTGAATTAACCAAAGAGATTGTTTCTGGTTCGATTTTTAATTATGTAGAAGATACAATTAACAAGCGTGTTACTAAATCTTTCTTATCAATTTTGGCCAGCCCTTCTGATGAAAAGGATCAAAAATTACTTAATTTAAAAGCTAATGAACCAGTTGGACTAATGGAAGGAATCTTTTTCTTAGATGATGGAACCCCATTTGAAGTTTCTAATATGCGTCTTCATTATCAATATTTAAGATATAATACGTTTGTAATGTTGAATGATAATTAATTATTAAAAAGTATGAGAATGATTGGACTATTATGAATAAATCGTTCATAATAATTACGATATTAATAGTGATTTATTACAATTATATTAATTGGACCGTATCAATTTATAAAAAGGTTGACTTTTTATAAAAAGCAGTTATTATATTCATTGTAATGAAATTTGTTGACGATTTTGTTGGCAGATTTCTATAGTAAACCATTATTAATTTCAATAGTTTTTTATTAAAAAGGAGTGTTAATTAATGGCACAAGATTTCGATTCCAAACAATATTTGGAAGAATTAGATAAATACTGGCGTACTGCTAATTACCTATCAGTAGGTCAACTATATCTAAAACATAACCCATTATTAAAGAATGAACTAACATCTGACGATGTAAAAGTTAAACCAATTGGACACTGGGGTACTATCGTATCTCAAAACTTCATTTATGCACATTTAAACCGTGCAATTAACAAGTATGACCTAAACATGTTCTACATTGAAGGTTCAGGTCATGGTGGCCAAGTTATGGTATCTAACTCATACATTGATGGTAGTTACTCAGACATTTACCCAAACATCTCACAAGATGAAAAAGGTATGGCTAAATTATTCAAACAATTCTCATTCCCTGGTGGAGTTGCATCACATGCTGCCCCTGAAACTCCAGGTTCAATTCACGAAGGTGGAGAATTAGGTTACTCACTATCACACGGTGTTGGTGCTATCCTAGATAACCCTGACGTAATTGCCGCTGTTGAAATTGGTGATGGTGAAGCCGAAACTGGTCCACTAGCTGCTAGTTGGTTCTCAGACAAATTCATCAACCCTGTTAAAGATGGTGCTGTATTGCCTATCATCAACATGAATGGTTTTAAAATTTCAAATCCAACTATCATGTCACGTATGTCAGATGAAGAATTAACTGACTACTTCAAGGGTATGGGTTGGAAACCTTACTTCGTTGAAAACGAAGAAGACTTTGATGATCACATGGCTTACCATGAAAAAATGGCTAAAGTTATGGATGAAGTTATTCCAGAAATTAAAGACATTCAAAAGAATGCTCGTGAAAACCAAACTGCTGAAACTGCCACTCTACCAGAATGGCCAATGATTGTTGTTAGAACACCAAAAGGTTGGACTGGTCCTAAGAAGGATCTTAATGGTGAACCAATTGAAAACTCATTCCGTGCTCACCAAATTCCACTACCTGTTTCATCTGACAACATGGAACATGCTGATTTACTTGTAAATTGGTTAAAATCATACAAGCCAGAAGAATTATTTAACGATGATGGTACTATTAAGGATGACATTAAGGCATTAGCACCTAAGGGTGACCGTCGTATGTCAGTAAATCCTATTACTAATGGTGGTATTGATCCTAAGCCTCTACGTCTACCAGACTACAAGAAGTTTGCTGTTGACGTTAAGACTCCAGGTGAAACAATTGCTGAAGATATGAGTGTATGGTCAAACTGGTTAGGTGCTGTTATGGATGAAAACCCTGACAACTTCCGTGCCTTTGGTCCTGATGAATCAATGTCAAACCGTCTATATGGTGTGTTCAATGAAACAAACCGTCAATGGATGGAAGACATTATGGAACCAAATGATCAATACGTTGCTCATTCTGGTCGTTTAATTGATTCACAATTATCAGAACATCAAACTGAAGGTTGGTTAGAAGGTTACGTTCTAACTGGTCGTCATGGTTTCTTTGCAACATACGAATCATTCGGTCGTGTAGTTGACTCAATGTTAACTCAACACTTCAAGTGGTTACGTAAAGCAGCTGATCAACCATGGAGAAAACATTACCCATCATTGAACTTTGTTGATACTTCAACTGTATTCCAACAAGATCACAATGGTTACACTCACCAAGATCCAGGTATGTTAACTCACTTATCAGAAAAGAAACCAGAATTCATTCGTGAATACTTACCAGCTGATGCTAACTCATTATTAGCTGTTGGTAACGTTGCATTCGCAAGTGAAGAAAAAATTAACTTAATCGTTACTTCAAAACACCCACGTCCACAATGGTTCTCAATTGAAGAAGCAACTAACCTTGTAAACAATGGTTTAGGTTACGTTGACTGGGCTTCAACTGACCAAGGTCAAGAACCAGACGTTGTTATCGCTTCAGCTGGTACCGAACCAACTTGGGAAAGTCTTGCTGCAATTTCATTATTACACGATGAATTCCCAGAAATGAAGATCAGATACATTAACGTTGTTGACTTCTTGAAGTTACGTTCACCTAAGGTTGACCCTCGTGGTTTAACTGATGAAGAATTTGATCGTCTATTTACTACTGACAAACCAGTTGTATTCGCATTCCACGGTTTCGAAGGTCTAGTTAAAGATGTATTCTTCGATCGTCACAACCATAACTTACATGTTCATGGTTACCGCGAAAACGGTGATATCACTACACCATTTGACATGCGTGTATTGAACCAATTAGATCGTTTCGACTTAGCTAAAGAAGTTGTAAATGATATTCCAGAATACTCTGTTAAGGGTGCTTCATTCGTACAACGTATGAATGACATGGTTGACAAGCACAATGCTTACATCCGTGAAGTTGGTACTGACTTACCAGAAGTAAATGCATGGCAATGGAAACCATTAAAGTAATTAATTCGCTTTAATTAACTTTTAAAACCTAAAAAGAGCCACATCTTAATTGATGTGGCTCTTTTGTTACATATTTTTAAAATAATCATTAACTGGTGATTCTAAAACCTTAGTAATCATATAGTAAGGGAATATTAATTTTAATTTCCATGAATGTAATAACATTTTTGGTGATATTGATTCCGGATTATATAATGGATCGCCTATGATAGGGTGGTTCATAGCTTTCATATGAACTCTAATTTGATGAGTGCGGCCAGTTTGTAATTGTACTTCGACTAGTGAACAATTATTACGTTCTTTTAATACTTCGTATCGGGTTAATGCTTTTTGTGAACTTGTGCCGTTAATTTTTCTTTTCCTTTTATCGTTTTGATCAAAACCAATTGGAAGATTGATATTATCACTTTTATTTTGAAAGATTCCTTCGACCCAAGTCAGGTAAGTTCGATGGATAATTTTATCTTTTATTAACCTTACTAAAATAGGAACTACTGCTGGATTTTTTCCAACAATAATTGCACCGGAAGTTTCTTGATCTAAACGATGAATCATGTATGCATGTTTATTTTCTTTATTAAGGTAGTTTTCACAAAAGTTTAATAAAGTACCACTTTCATTTGGTTGATTAGGATGAGTTTTAATTCCAGCCATTTTATTGACTACTAAGATGTCTTCATTTTCGAATAAAATATTAATAATTTTATGATTATCTGGTAATATATTTTGAACTGGTAAATGAAAATCACTTTCAATGAATACGATTCTTAATTGGTCGCCATCTTTTACTGTAAAGTTCATTGGAATGTATTTGTTATTTACTGTAACTCGATGATCTTTTCTTAATGAAAAAATTAAATGCTTGGGAATTAATAAATGTTTACTTAAATACTCTCTAAGGCTTAAATTTTTAATGTTCGTAGAGACTTTTAAATCATAACCCCATTTTTTCATGGATAGCCTTCTTTCTGAAAATGTTTTAGTAAAATTGAAAAAGTTGTGATAAGGTGTAAATAGTAAAATATACTGGAGGAAGATATGAGTAAAAGTAAAATTGCGCTAGTAAGTTTATGCTCATTAATTATATTTATTATATGTGATATTTTTATGAGTGGAAACAGTTCGGATTTAATTAAGACAATTATAATTGCGATCATCTTATATTTTGGATTTAACGTTTTAGGTTACCTAAATTGGAAGTTTGCCTATCACTTTTTAGGCTTTGTTATTGGTGTTTATACACTTAGCTTATTTGTTATTATTAATACCATGATTAAAGCTTCTGGAGTTCCAAGTTTGAACCGTTCAATCGCAATTATAATCGCAATTATCGGTGTAATTATTAATTTACTTTGGTATAGAGTAGCTTGGAAGCAAATAAAAATTGACTATGTAAGAATTGTAAAACGAAATATAAAGAAAAAATAGGTGTTAAAAATGAAAATGGATGTACAAGAGTTCATTGACCGTATTAATGATGAAAAATTTGAGGTTAATTCTCAAGAAATTAGTGCTGCTGAATTAGCGAAAAATCCAGAGACAGCATTTAAACCATTATTACAATTTATGGAAGAACAGATTAACTTAGGCCATTTAGCTTCTGCAATGTTACAAGTTAAAGGTGAAGAAACCAGCTTTTTCTTGCAGAATTGTATTGTAAATCTGCCATATCGTTATTCTAAGAATATTAGTAAAATGATGTCTGGTGATGGGAAATGTGAATTGAACATTTATATGTTTGTTGAATCAAAAGATGTTAACCGTTCAAGCTTGAGAATTGATGAACTTGCATCACAAGATGAATTTACTATCAATGATGTAATTGAACAAAAATTAAGTAAATGGACCAAAGAACAACTTAATTCAATTGATGAAAATAAAAAAGCTAGATTGGAAGCTGAAAAAGAGATCACTAAAGAATCTAAACCTAAAAAGAAAAAGACGACTAAAAAATAATTTTATGTTATAATTGTTGCTGCGATGAGTCGAGAAGGTCACGCAACTTGTTTTGTATTTACTCTTTAGTAATTAAGTGACGTTTTTGATGTGGGACACATTATGCTACCGTATTGTAGCGTGTTTGATAATCTTAGTGATGTGAACACTATCTATCCATTTATTTTATAAATGCCACAAAAAATAACCCTAACATTATTGTTAGGGTTATTTTTTTATGCTTATTTAACAAAATATAATTTATCATTAATTAAATCGAAACTCTTATGGTGCTGATTAATTTTATTTGCTACTTCTTTATTAACGAATTTAGCATTTTGCCAAAATTTCTTGGAGTTAGTGGCACCATCTTTTTCACCAATAACAATTAATTCGATATTTTCTTTACTTTCACGAATTCTGTGTAATAATTGCCAATCAATGTCTAGTCCATCAGGGGACCAACACATAATAATATATTTAATATCGTGATGATATTTGTCAAAAGCTGCATTGGCGTCTAATTTCTCAACATCAGTTACTAGGTGTTTGCCAGTTTCATTTTCCTTTTGCCAACTGAGACTATCTGTGCAAATTACATCAATGCCAGCTTCACGTAAATTTTTAGATATATATCCATTACCGGCCATCACTTCTAATACTTTACCGTGTAAATTTTTAGCGATTTCATTTACAAAGGGGGCTGAAATATATGCCCACATCCCATATTTATCTTCTAGATAGTCTCTAAATGAACGTAAGTCTTCATCTAGCTTTGGTAAATTATCGACGTATTTATTCCATAATTTATCACCTTCAGGGTCTCCGATTGGGTATTTATTGTTTATTGAATTAAAAATTTCATCTTGAATGTCATCAGGTAAAATTAATTCTGGTAAGTCTTGCGGTAACTGGTTAAGTTGTAATAGTCGATCTGCTTCTAAAATATTATTAATTAATAATTTAATGTCAGTAAAACTTTGGAAAATGTCATAATAATTTTTCATTCTTTCAATGTAACCTGTTTGTTTAGTAATTTTTTTATTTTTGCGAAGTTTTTTAATTAATTTCTTTTTGTTCATATAAACCACCTTTTAAAATTAATGTTATTAAATCTAACATAAAATGCTAAATAATAATATTTTTTCTGTACATATTTATATCTAATGTTATAATTTATTACATAAAGATTAAGGAAGCGATGTTAATGGGTTTATCTAGTACAGCCTTTGTATTTTTATCAAGTATTTTAGTGTTATTTATGACTCCTGGATTAGCATTTTTCTATGGAGGCTTAGTGTCTAAGAAAAACGTAGTTAATACTATGTTATCAGTATTTATTATTACAGGTCTAGCAATTTTATTATGGATAATATTTGGTTATAGTTTATCATTTTCTGGCAATATTGGTGGATTTGTTGGTGATTTATCAAATCCATTTATGCATGGAATTGATTTAACATCTTTAATGCCAAGCAAGATTCCTACTAGTATTTATGCAATCTTTGAAATGATGTTTGCAGTTATCACACCAGCTTTATTTGTCGGTTCAGTAGTAGGTAGAATTCGCTTTAAATTTTTATTAGTATTTATAGTTTTATGGTCAATTGTTTTATACTACCCAATGGTACATATGGTCTGGTCAGCTAATGGTATTTTAGCAAAATTAGGGACTTTAGATTTTGCTGGTGGAACGGTTGTACATATTAACGCTGGAGTTACGGCGTTTGTATTATCAATATTTTTAGGTAAACGTTTAAAAGAAAATCGTAATGCTAATCATTATAATTTACCATGGGTATTACTAGGAACAACCATTTTATGGATTGGTTGGTATGGATTTAATGCAGGTTCAGCATTAGCTGTTAATAATGTTGCAATGCAAGCAACTATGACAACGACTGTTGCAACAGCTACTTCAATGATTGTTTGGATGTTACTAGATATGCATTTTATAGGGAAACCCCAATTATCGGGTGTATGTACTGGTACGCTTTGTGGATTAGTTGGAATTACACCTGCTGCAGGTTTTGTTACAATTACTGGTGCATTCGTTATTGGAATTCTTGCTACTTTGGCAAGTTATTTCTTTGTTAACTATCTAAAGTCTAAAATTGGCGTTGATGATGTTTTAGATGCATTTGGTTGCCATGGTGTTAGCGGAATTGTTGGTAGTATTCTAACTGGATTTTTAGCTACTAAATCAGTTAACTCAGCTGTAACTACTAATGGTTTGTTCTATGGCGGTGGCTTTCATATGGTTGGTGTTCAATTGATTGCAACTATTGGAACCATTATTTTTGTTGTTATCGCTTGCTCAGTTATTATTTCTTTATTGAAATTAATAATGCCAATGCGGGTTACTAAACAAGAAGAAATGCGTGGATTAGATGAATCCGAACACGGTGAAAATGCTGATTACACCGTTTCATTGAATGATGAAACATTTAATAAAAAGAAAGATATTCAAGTTAATGCGAAAGAATTTAAAGGGCAATTTGCTCGCTTAAAGAATCCTAACTTACCAAAGGATTAATAAAATAAAAAGATGATTTTGATGTGAACCCCAAAAGTTGGACAACTTTTACTAGGATATTAATCCCAAATATTTATTTGGTGACTGGTATCCTAGTTTTTCTTTTATTCTATTATTATTGTAATCCTTAATCCATACTTTCATGGCATGGATTAAGGATTCTTTTGTATTATAATGAACATTCATCATTTCACTTTTCATAATATGAAAAAATGATTCCATCTGTGCATTATCTAAGCATGTCCCTTTACGGGACATAGACTGAATCGCATTATATTTTTTCAATGTATTAACCCAACTATGATGTTGATATTGAAAACCTTGATCACTATGTACAATAGTTCTATAAGGTAATGATTTTAGATTAAGCATTGCTTCATTTAGTGCTTTTAAAGTAAAACTTACATTTGGATGTCTACTAATATTAAAAGATAATATTTTGTCTGAATATAAATCCATTACTGGTGATAAATAAACCCGATGGTTTATATCTTCATTGCCATATCTAAATTCACTAACATCAGTAGTAATTTTTTGACCAAATTTATTGGCTGTAAAATCACCATTTAATATATTATTAGCAATTCTGCCTACTTGACCTTTATATGAATTATACTTACGTTTGCGTCGACTAAACAATTTACATTGCCAATTATTACGTTTCATTATATTTTGTACACGTTTATGATTAATTTTCAGGCCTGATTGTCTTAATACTGCAGTTATTCTGCGATATCCGTAAGCAGCGTGCTTAATAATAATATTTTTGATTTTATTTTCAATGTAAGAATTATCATAAGAAAGCTTCGCTTTCTTCAAGTTATAGTAATAAACACTGCGAGAATATTGAATTACCTGTAAAATATAACTTTTAGATAAAGATTTTAATTGATTAATCAGCTTATGTACAACCTCAAATTTACTACTCTTAGGATGTTTCATTTGAATTTTTGTATACACATACTTAATCATGTATTCATTAGCTAAATTTTTTTGACATGAGGTTACTTTTAATTCAGTTTTCTGCATTTTAGGACGGCCACGTTTGTTGTATAATGAACGTATACCTTTAGTCTCCATTCTTCTCTGCCAAGTGAAGATGGTACTACTGGCAGATATATTGAAATGAAGTGCTGTTTCTGGATATGACTTTTGTTGAGTGTGCATCCAATTCAGCACTTTTATTTTATACTCACCAGAATACACTTTACCGTAATTTCTTACAATTAAACCCTTTAAGCCGTAGGCTTTATACATATTAATCCATAGTAAAACAGTACTAGGATTCACAATATTATATTTTTTACAAAGATAAGTGGAACCATATCCTTGTAGATATTCTAAAACAACATTTAATTTAAATTCATAACTAAATTTAACCAAAAAATGACCCCCAAAATATTGAACAATTTCTTGTCCAACTTTTGGGGGTCACTTCATTTCTAATAATGAAATCATCTTTTTATTTAAATTTAATATTTAATGTTTCCTGGTAATCATTCATATTATTTTGATTTATATCATTATTATTTTCTTGCTTACTATGTAAATAACCCTTAATTAATTGAAAAATTTCATAACGATCATTTTTACTTAAATTCTTATCATTAAATTTAATTTGATTGTCGCTCATCAATATAGAATCTAACTCTAAATGTTGAATGGAGTTGCGACCACTTAAGTAGTCCATGCTTACATTAAAATATGTTGCTAATTTTTTGATTTCAAAATAAGACGGTGATCGAACGCCTCGTTCCCAGTTACCAATTTGAGCGGCAGTATTATTATGTCGACTATTTGGAAACATTTGGTTTAAATTATTGGCTAGTTGTTTAAAATTTAAATTTTTATCGTTACGTAAAGCTTTTAATCTGTTAGGAAACATTTTGAACACCTCTGAACTTGTTATAACTTAAATCGTCTATTAGTTGAGTTTTCTTATTTTGAAACATATAATCATAATAGTATTAAATTGAATGGAGCGATTTCATTTGGGCAAAAAAATTAAACTTTTATTAACAACAATTGGAATATTTTTCTTTCTAATATGTTTTGGATTTTTAGGCGCTGGCCTATATTTTTATCATGTTGCAGTAGTGCCGGGTAAAAAGAATTTTTTAAGTAAGCAAAAAATATCTAAAAGTTCGCCACTTTATCCGGGGACTGAGTGGTATAAAAATGCTAAAAAATATCGTTGGACACAAATGTCAACAACTGACCATTTAAAGTTAGTTGCTAATTATCTTCCTGCTGATAAAAAGACTAACAAAACAGTGATTGTTGCACATGGTTATATGGGTAATAAAGAACAGATGGCACCATATGCTTATATTTTTCATAAAATGGGTTATAACGTTTTAACACCAGATACTCGTGGCCATGGACAAAGTCAAGGAAACTATGTTGGTTATGGTTGGCCAGATCGAATGGATTATATCAAATGGATGCGTCGAGTTATTGAAGAAAATGGTAAGGATTCCGAAATGGTTATGTTTGGTGTAAGTATGGGTGGAGCTACGACAATGATGGTTTCTGGTGAAAAATCAGTTCCTAAACAGCTTAAAGCTTATATTGAAGATTGTGGATACACCAGTGTAGCCGATGAAATTAATTATGAAGCCAAACAGCTATACCATTTATCAGATTTTCCTAGGTGGCCATTGGTCCCAATTGTGAGTGGAATTACTCATTTAAGAGCTGGTTATAGTATGTATAAAGCATCTGCTTTAAACCAAGTTAAGAAAAATCATAAACCAATTTTATTTATTCATGGTGATAATGATAACTTTGTACCAACTAGAATGGTACATCCTTTATATGAAGCTAGTCGTGGACCTAAGCAACTCTTATTAGTTAAGAAAGCTGCTCATGCATCATCTTATAAAACTGATCCACAATTATATGTTAAAACAATTAAAGAATTTTTGTCTAAGTACTTTAACTAAATATTTTACTAATAGGTTATAATTAATTTATAGCCTATTTTTTAAAATTATGATGATTATTATAAAAAATGCTTTTTAAAATGTTATCATTATAAGAGTGTACTAACACTACAAAAAATAACGATTTAAATCGTATAATAAAAAATATTGTAAGCAATATTGCAGAGAGGAGGAAAAAGATTGATTAGCTTTTTGATAATTTTGTTTTTGATTTTAGGAATTATTTTGGGAGTATCATTTGATGTTTTTAGAATTAAAAATTTATTGAAAAATGCCCAAATGAAAGCGAATTATTATATTGAGTCTAGTGATCGAGATGTTAATGAAAAGTATCATGATATTATTAATGATGATAAATCAGAAATTGATCAATATCATGATAATGCTGATGATGAAATTGACACTCAACAATACGAAAATGAAACTCGCAAACAACGTTTAGACCAACATGAGAATTTTTTAAATCAAACTAAACAGCATTTGATTACAACTGCTAATGAATTAAAAGAACGTCAAACTAAACAAAATGAATATAGCAGTAAAATTGATAATGTACTTGACAATGCTCACGACCTTTTAAATAAGCGACAAGAATTATTGGAAAAAATTAGTAAAACCAATTTTGCAGAAGCTAAGCAACAAGTTTTAGATGAAACTAACTTAAAATTAAAACGTGAATCAGATATTGAAGTTAAATATCAATTAGCTGAGAACAAAGTTTCTGCTAACAAAAAAGCTAATTCATTGCTAATTGAGGCCATTCAGCGTGGTGCAAGGGATGAGCCTAAGACACATATTGAAAGAAATGTTGTATTACCCAGTAGTGATATGAAAGCCAAGTTGATTGGTAAAGAAGAACAACATATTCGATTAATACAATCATTGACGGGAACGGATTTAATTTTTGATGATGATAACTCGCTATTATTACACATTGTTACCCATGATGCATTTCGTCGTGAGATTGTTAGGATGACAATTGATAACTTGATGATTTCACGTAAATTTACTAATAATAATATTGAATACCAAGTCAATGTTGCTACTCAACGCGTTCATGCTGGATTACGTGAGACTGGTGAAAATGTTGTTAAATCATTAAAAATTGGTCTAATGCATCCGGACTTAATGAAGATTATTGGTAAATTAAAGTTTAGAACTAGTTATGGTCAAAATGTTTTATATCATTCAATTGAAGTTGCTCAAATTACCGGAGTTTTAGCTGCCGAATTAGGGCTAAATGTTAAGTTAGCTAAGCGTTCTGGTCTTTTACATGATATTGGTAAGGCAATTGACCACGAAGTTGATGGAACCCATGTTGAATTAGGTGTTAAGTTAACTAAGGCGTTCAATGAAGATGACATTGTAATTAACTCAATTGCCTCCCATCATGGAGATGTTGATCCGATTGATCCAATTTCTATTCTAGTTGCAACCGCTGATTCAATGTCTGGCGCACGACCTGGTGCTAGAAGTGAATCGATTGAAGAATATGTTACTAGGTTAAGAAACCTTGAAAATATTGCTAATCAGCATGCTGGAGTAAAGGATAGTTATGCTATCCAGGCTGGTCGTGAAATTAGAATTATTGTTAATCCTGAGATGCTAAATGATGATAAAAGTAAATCTTTGACTAGACATGTTAGAGATCAAATTCAAGATGAATTAACCTATCCTGGTAATATTAAGGTGACAACGATTCGTTCATTGAAAGCTGTCCAATATGTTGGAAAGCGTAAAAAACAATTTAAATAAAAATAGCCTTTAGTGAAGTGAACCCCTAAAGTGAAACAACGCTTTAGGGGTTTTTGTATGACAAAATTTAGTTTTGAATTAAAGAAAAAGATAATTAAAGAATATTTTTCAACAGGAATGGGTTCCACTAGTCTTGCTAAAAAATATAATATTAAGAGTAGAACATCTGTGTTAAATTGGATTCATATGTATAATGCCTTCGGCATTAAAGGATTAGTTGTCAGGCAACCAAGCAAAGTATATTCTGGAGATTATAAACGAAAAGTGCTGCATTGGATGCACACTAACCACAGTTCGTATCCAGAAACAGCACTTTTCTTCAACATATCTGCCCCGAGCACAATCCTTGCTTGGGAGCGAAGATTGGAGACTAAAGGCCTAATTGGATTATACACTAATCGTGGCCCTAAAAAAATGAAATCAAATAATATTGAACTTAAATTACTTAATAAATCTTTAAAGGACAAACTTGATTATTATCTAATTAATTATCGTTATGAACAAATAAAACAAGATCATGGATCTATTATTAATCATATAAAGAAATTAATTAATTTGTTTAAAAGATTTTCTATATCATTCATTTTAAAGAGTATTGGTATAAGTAGAAGCTACTATTATCGTCATTTAAAAGAAAATGATAAAGATATTAAATTAAAAAAGATGATTACTCAAATCAAACATTTTAATCCAAACTATGGTTATAGACGTGTAACCTTGGCTTTGATTAATAACAACGTAGTTGTTAACCATAAAAAAGTTTTAAGATTAATGAAAACGTTAAACTTAACAACTAATAGCTATAATAGAAAAAGAAGAAAATATAATTCTTATATTGGCAAAGTTGGACATATAGCTAAAAATAGAATTCACAGAAAATTTAAGACTGATCGTCCATATCAAAAATTAACAACTGATGTCAGTGAATTTAGGTATGGTAATCAAGATATAAATCATAGAGTTTATTTATCACCCATTATGGATTTATTTTCAGATGAAATATTAAAATTTTCTATTAGCGAACATCCAACTGTTGACTTTACTATTAAGCCAATAAAAGCCTTGATTAAGGCATTACCCAATTTGAAATATAGAACTACCATTCATAGCGACCAAGGTTTTCAGTATCAAAATAATAAGTGGCAAAAGCTTTTAAAGGATAATCATATATTTCAATCTATGTCCCGTAAAGGGACATGTCTAGATAATGCACAAATGGAATCATTCTTTCATATCATGAAAATAGAAATTATGAGTAATCATTATGAAACAAAGTCTTCATTAATTAAAGCGATGAAAAAATGGATTAAATATTATAATAATTGTAGAATTAAAACAAAACTAGGAGGTAAAGCTCCGAAAGAATATCGGAAACTTTACCTCCTAGAAAATAAATAGTTGTTTCGATTTAAGGGTTCACATCATAGCTTTAGCTAAAGGTTATTTTTTATGGTTTATAAATTACTTTAAAGTTATGGTTGTTGTGAGCTTTAATATTTTTGTGAAAACGTAAATAATCAGCAATTAACTGACTCATCATGCGGTTATCTTTTTTGATTATTTTACTAGCATTAAACATTGTAAAATTACCGCCACCAACTGCTCGATAAATATTTAATGCGATTTTTAATTCTTGATTATCAGTTACTGGTTGACCATGATACATTAATTTTGTAACACGTTGTCCAACGGGTTTAGCAACATTGATAATGTATTCAATCCCTTCATACATATCATAATTATAATGTTTTGCTTTAGGAAATATGTAATCATGATTAATTGTTATATTTTCATTTTCAGAAGTGAAATATTTAGCGCTGGTTTCGATGGCGGCTTTTAAATCAGCACCGGTAATTTTTAAAACAGTTAATGTATTAGGGTAAACGTAATTAGTTATGATGTTACGCATTGTAATTGGATTTTCAAATCCATGAGCTTCATTATTGAATAAAGCAGTGGCCGAAATATCAACACCCATAGTCTTCATTTGAATTTCTTGAATGAATTGGATAAAACTATTCTTCTTTAAACGAACCTCAAAAGAATTATCAAATTCCATGTTACCCTCGATTTTTGCCATTGGTTCATCGAGCCAATGATTGATTTGATTTTGTAATGGTAATAATTTTTTTTCAATTTCTTTATTGATTGGATAATCTTTAGTGGAGATGATTTTAGCATCACTATTTTTTACATAGTATTTATTATTCTTTTGTTCAATGTCTAAACTAATATGTCCAACATATTCACCACGATGACCCACTTGAATAATGGGAACATTAAATAAATGTCCAGCGATTTTGCGATGCTGATGACCAGTTACAATAGCATCAATGCCACTAATTTTTGATAGAATTTCGTATGTCTCGTTTTCTCCATTAATTTCTTCGGTCGGATTACCAAACTCATCTTTTTCGATTCCACCATGATATACAATAATGTTTAAATCGGTTTTTTTACTCATCTCAGGGATATACTTTGTAGCTGCCTTAGCCGCTGAAACAAATTTTAATCCCTTTAAATGTTCTGGATTTTCCCATTTAGTGGTTCCTTGAGTAGTTAATCCTAAAAAACCAATTTTAACACCATTAATATTTTTAATTGCATATGGATTACCCAATGGATGATTATCATTTTTATCCACAATATTTGCACATAAAATTTGTCGATTAGCATTTTTAATTGCATTATGAAGATAATCTAACCCATAATTAAATTCATGATTTCCAAGTACACCAAAATCATAATTCATCATATTAAAAGTATTAGTAATTTGATCAGGAGCATTTTGCTTTTTTACTTTTGCGATAAAGTAAGCTAATGGAGATCCTTCTAAAAAGTCACCATCATCAATGGTTATTAAATTATCTAATTGTTGTCGCTTTTCTTTAAAAAGAGATGCACATCTTAATAGGCCAAAAGGTTTATTATCTTTTAAGTTTACATAGTTAGTTGGAAATAAAAATCCATGGGTATCACTAGTCGCTAAAATATTAATTTGCATTAAAATTTACCCCCCAAAAAACAAAATAATATATTAATAAAAATTATAATCTTATTTTAGCTATGTGTAAATTTTTTGTGTACGATTTTATTTTTTATAAGCAATTGATTTATTAAGTTAGTGTGTTAGTATTAAAAGTGGGTTATAAATAATTACTATTAGTAAGTATTTATAAACTGTATATATATACTTGTTTTTTCGTTAATTAAGCGATTTTAGAGGTGATAGATATGTTGAATCTTTATGTTGCACCAAGTAGTGCTTCAAGTCGTAAAGCTAGAGCTTGGTTAAAAGCTCATAATATCCCATTTAAGGAAAGAAATATTAATTCCAATCCATTAGATGCTGACGAAGTAAAACAAATTCTTCGTTTAACTGAAAATGGTAGTGAAGATATTATTTCAACTCGTTCTAAAATATTTAAGAAACTAAACATTGATTTTGATAGTTTATCACTATCAAGATTAGTTGATTTAGTTGTTGAATATCCTGATTTGATCAAACGCCCAATCGTGTTTGATAATAAGCGTCTAGAAGTTGGCTATAACGAGGAAGAAATTCGTCGCTTTTTACCACGTTCCATTCGTGAAACTGAATTGAAGGAATTAGAATCACAACTCGAAGCTTAAGCTTGATTTAGAGTATATGGCATTAATTCATTTTGAATTAATGCTTTTTTTGTTTAAAATGGAATTATTCAAGGGGGCACAATTTATGATTAAAATGATTGCTTTAGATTTAGATAATACATTGCTAAATTCAAAGAAAAAAATTAGTTTACAAAATGAAAAAACTTTAAAGGAATTACATAAAAAAGGAATCAAAGTTGTTTTATGTACCGGTCGTCCAATTAACGCAGTTTGGCCATATGTTAAACAGTTAGGGTCGGTTACTGAAGATGATTATACAATTACATTTAATGGTGCAATGGTAATTAGAAATTATGATAAAGATATTTTATTCAAAGATGGTTTGAAACTAAAAGACTTTAATTTAGTTCATGAATTTGCTGAACAGAATAATTTACCATTAGATATATTAGATTTTACACAAGTTTATGAATTAACTGATTTAGTAAAATCAACTTATAAAGAAGTATTAAATGCTAATTTACAGTTTGAAGATATTAGTTTTAATGATTTACCTAATCAAGAATATAGTAAAGCTATTATGTCAGAACAAGCCAATAAATTAGATTGGGCAATTCATAATATGCCAGACCAAGTTAAAAATAACTATCATATTGTACGTTCTCAACCTAAAATTATGGAATTTATTAAAAAGGGCATGGATAAATCAGTGGGCTTAGAACATTTGCTAAATCACTTTGATTTGAACTTTTCTAATTTAATGGCTTTTGGTGATGCTGAAAATGATATTGGAATGTTAAAAAATGCTCATTTGGGAGTAGTAATGGATAATGCTAAAGATGACATCAAATCAATTGGCAATGATGTTACATTAGATCATGATGAAGATGGAGTGGCAGTATATTTAAGAAAGTATTTTGATTTGTAAAAAAAGTCGTGCTAATTTAGCACGACTTTTTATTCTCTATTTATTGTTTTTAAATAAGTTAGTTAAATATTCCATGAAAGTTTTTAAGTAACGTTCATCGTCAACTTGGATAGCTGCTTTATCAGATGGTTTAGGATCATCTAGATGAGCTGTATCACCAGTCGTACGTCCATAATTGTCTTCACCATGATGAACAATCATATCAAGACTCAATGTTTGAACAAAAGTAGGATCACAAGCAACTCCAACTGCTAATGGATCGTGAAGTGAACAACCACCTAGTTCAGGATACATTTCATCGTAGATTCCAATATAGTAATCTACGATATCAGCGAATTTTTCACCAGCAGTAGTACCTAAGTCACGCCATTGTTGAGTTTCTTTTTTAGTTAATAGGGTACGTAAAGTAACATCTAAACCAACCATTGTAACTGGAACTTTATTAGTGAATACTTCATTTGCAGCTTCTGCATCTTGATTGATATTAGCTTCAGCAGCATCTGAGACATTACCAGGAACGGTTAAAGCACCACCCATTAAAGTAACATTACCAATTAGATCGCTAATTTCAGGATCTTTGCGTAATGCTTTAGCTAAATTTGTTAATGGACCA
This sequence comes from Apilactobacillus apisilvae, assembly GCF_023380225.1. NCBI lineage: Bacteria > Bacillati > Bacillota > Bacilli > Lactobacillales > Lactobacillaceae > Apilactobacillus > Apilactobacillus apisilvae. The sequence goes on along the minus strand of NZ_CP093362.1, from coordinate 905,933 downwards.
GTTGGAATAATTGTTAAATCCTTACCATATTCATGAGCAGCATCAATCATAAAATCAACACCTGATTCTTTTTCGATTGAGCGATCACTTTCTGGTAATACAACCTCACCAATTCCATTTTTACCATGAATATGAGCAGAAACTGGCATTACATCAAAATGATCACTAGTTTGTGAATGACTTTCTCCTTCGTAAACAGGCACATCACTAGCGCCTAGTAAATCTAAAATTTGTAGTGAGTTTTTAGCTGCTTGTTCAACCACTACGTTACCGTATGAGTTAACAATACCAACTAAATCAGCATTGGGTGCAGAAACTGCATATGCAATTGCCATTGCATCATCAACACCAGTATCTAAATCAAGAATTAATTTTTTCTTTGCCATAATGAAAAACCCTCCCAAGTTTTTTTACCCCTCATGAAAATAGTTATTTTCATGAACATTTTTCATTTATATAATCATTATATTGCTTAAATCTTAAAAAATAAACCATTTCAGTTGAATTTATTTAATAATAGACTAAAAATCCGAACAATTAAAAAATCCTAAAGCATTTCTGCTTTAGGATTCATGAATTATAATTTTGAATGTTTATTAAATAAAAATTCGGCAATTATTTTGTCTAAACTAGGATTTTCATGTAACATCGAGTGTTCCGCTGAAAGTGGACCAGCTTGATATAGATAGAACTGGTAACTCTTTACATACGGTTTAACCAATTTGCCCATTGGTTTAACAATGTTCACAGCTTCTTCACCATCGGTACCAACGTTATAGATTTCTCCGGCAATGTTTAACACATGGAGGGTACGTGGTAAATTCTTTACTCGTTTGTCGTGAGGATTATAATCATTGGCGATACTTACAAACTTATTGGCTTCGGGGGCATTTTTTTGATGTGGATGCTTAACCATATACTCATACGCAATAGTTCCACCAGATGAATGACCAAGGAAGTTAACCGATTTAATATCGTATTTATTCTTTAAGTATGACATAACGTTAACCATTTGATCCGCTTGTTTTTCAGGATGAGTATTATCTTGGAAAATTAATTGGACTAATGGATTATTGCGCTTAATTTTCTTTACATATTGTTTCATAGTTGAAACTTTGCCATCTTTAGAGATGTAAATACGTAGAGCTCGCTTAGCGATTCCATGATCATTAAATTGATTAATAAAATCATCAGTTGAAACGGCATTACCACCGAATCCAGGGATGAATATAGTTGCTGTTCTGCTTTTTTCAACCTTTACGTCGTTTAAAACACGCCCTCTAAAGACCCAAAGTGTTGATGTTACGAACGCAATTGCTTCCAAAAACAAAACAATTCCGATGATAATTTTTCTTTTTTTGCTGTGCATAATTGCTCTTCCTTTGCTAAAGTATGACTATATGGTACATAATATATTAAATAACACCAAAATAAAAGGAGTTAATATAAAATGACAGATTCAATTTATGATATCACAATCATCGGTGGTGGTCCGGTTGGAATGTTTGCTGGATTATATGCTGGATTAAGAGATGCCAACTTTCAAATTATTGAAAGTTTATCCGAATTAGGTGGACAAGTAAATGCCTTATATCCAGAAAAGACATTGCTAGATATTCCTGGCCAAGCAGCAATCAAAGGTCGTAATTTAGTTGATAATTTACAACAACAATTAGACACCATGAATGGTGATATTAATCTCAATGAAACGGTTACTAATATTGTTAAGTCTGATAATGTTTTTAACATTACTACTAATAAGGGTACTAGTAAATCAAAAGCAATTATTATTGCAGTTGGGAATGGTGCTTTTAATCCACGTAAGTTAATGTCAGATGGTGCTGATCAATTTGAAGGAAACCAACTGGTTTATACTGCTAAAAATCTAGATCAATTTAAAGATAAAACTGTTTTAGTCGCCGGTGGTGGTGATTCAGCAATCGATCAAGCACTAATGTTGGAAAAAACTGCTAAAAAAGTTTATTTGCTACATCGTCGTAATGAATTTCGTGGTTTAGAACATATGGTTGATCTATTGAAGAAGTCTTCAGTAGAATTAATTACACCATATTTAATTAAAGAACTAAAAGCAGCTGAACATGATCAAGTGACAGTTGTTGCTAAAAAGATGAAAACCGATGATGATTTTAAGGAAATTAATGTTGATAAAATTTTAGTTAACTATGGATTTATTTCTAACAATAAGGATATGGATAACTGGAACATTGATTTAGAAGAAGATCATCATGCTACCAAAGTTAACCCACTTTTAGAATCTAACATCCACAATGTTTATGCTGTTGGTGATCAAGCCAAATATGATGGTAAGCAAACAATTATTGCAACTGGTTTTGGTGAAGTGCCAATTACGGTAAATGCAATTATGAATGATTTGTATCCAGATAATCATACACCTATTCACAGTACTCAATTATCAAATTAATGATGTTTTTTAATACTCCTCTTTTGAGGAGTATTTTTTTTATTTAAATTTTTTTGTAAATTATCAACTTGATTAGTTAGTTGTTGAATTTGTTGACTTAATTGATCAATTTTATCATCGGTAGCATTGCTACTATCATGAGTAAAAAAATCAGTAATGGTTGATGTTAATAAACCAATAAAGCCAACCCCACCAAACATTAGAAAGACGGCAATACATCTTCCGCCAGCAGTTTGAGGTGCAATATCTCCATAACCAACAGTGGTAGCAGTTGTTATTGCCCACCAAAGGGATGTTGATAAATTATAATGCTCAAAATATGAAAAAATTAATGCACTTAAAATTAAAATAACAATACTGACGGAAAATAAATATATAAATCCAGTGTCATATATAAATCTGTGTAATCCGCTAGTTATTTTACCATCCCAGCCAAATTTCCAGAAAATATTATAGTGACGAATTATCCTAATAACTCTATATAATCGAAAAATTACAAAGACAGGATGAGCAGGAATTAATGAAACTAAATCTAGGGCAGTTTCTAGTAAGAATTGCTTTTTATTTTTTGCCATAAAAAATCCACTGATATAGTCTAGAATATAAAATACCCAAATTCCATAATAAATTTTGAATAAAATCCCATGATAAATGTTTATAAAGTGAAAGTAATCTAGAAATACTAAAGCCACTGATAATAGTGCTACTAAAATAATAAAAATACTGTATATTAATTCAATCTTTTTGTTTTGAAATCTTTTCATAATTTAAACGCTCACTTATTAATATAAATTGTTTCTCTTATTTTAGAATAAAAATAATAATTTTAAAAATAAAAGGCGAACAATTTTATAAATGCTCGCCTTTTACAATTTAATTATCTAAATTTTGTTTTGATTTGTTTAATTTAGAAGAACCAGTATTTTGATGCATTAGTTCAGGTGCATCGGTTTTATATAGATTTTCTGTTGAGGTTCCTTTGTTTTTACTCCAAAGACTATTTGACTTATTACCTAATTCAGTTTCTTTTCCTTTTTCTTTTTGTAAGCCATTAGTATAACTATAATCTTTGGGATTAACAGGTGTAAAACCACTTGGATTATAGAAACGAAGTAAGTTTTGTTCATTTAATTCGTCTGAAAAGGACAGTTCAGTATTAACTCGTGCTTGCATTTTATTAAATACGCGACGTTTGCTAGGGCTAGGGTTAATAACTTTACCATTTTTATTGTTGTAGATAGTTCCACCGATTGAAGTGTATTTGGTACTTACCCAATCGCGATTTCTAAATGCAACAACAGTATCATGGTCGTTTGAAAATAGGTCGGTTCCAAACTGAACATATTGATTAGTATTAATTCCTAATAAATGTAGTAAAGTAGGTAGAACATCGATTTCACCACCATAAGTATGATCGATATAGCCACCTTTATTACCAGGAATGTTAAACATTAATGGAACTCTTTGTAGTTGAGCGTTATCAAAATCATTCCAATTGTCTGGATTTTTGCCGATTGCTTTTGCTAAGTTAGGGTTTTCAGAATTAGAAATTCCATAATGATCACCGTATAACATGATTATTGATTTTTTAAGTAGACCAGTTTTATTCAAATAATTATAAAACTCTTTAACTGATTGATCTAAATAATGGGCGGTCTTGAAATAATTATCTACATTACTATCACCAGTATTAGTGGTTTTAAAGTTAGAGTCTTCAGCATCTAAAGTATAAGGAAAATGATTAGTTACAGTGATATATTTTGCATAAAAAGGCTGTTGCAATCTTTGCAAATACTTAATTGAATCTTTAAATAATAGTTTATCTTTTAAGCCATATCCTAAAGACTTATCACCAGAAGTATCATAATAACTAGAATCAAAGAAATATTGATATCCCATATTTTTATAAACACTATTACGATTCCAGAAACTGGCAACGTTACCATGAAAAACAGCGCTATTATAGTTTCCCTGTTGTTTTAGAATAGCAGGGGCTGCTTGGAAGACATTATCACTACCAAATTGGGTAAATAATGACCCCTGTGGTAGTCCAAATGTACTAGTTTCTAGCATATTCTCTGCATCTGAAGTCTTACCTTGTCCAACTTGATGGAAAAAGTTGTCAAATGAATATGTTGATTTATTCTTATAAAGACTGTTTAAAAATGGTGTAACCTCTTTACCATTTACTTTTTTATTAATCAGAAATTGTTGGAAACTCTCCAAATGAATAACAATCACATTACGATGTTTAGCGATACCAAACATTTTTTTATTTGGTTCTGCATAATGTTTACGAGTATATTTTAATACGTCATTCATTTCTGACTTAGTAGCCATTGCTCTTAAATCGTTATTGTGTTGTTGCTTAATTGCATCATACATAGTGAAAGAATCAATTCCTAAGTATTTTACTATGTAAGTTCGATCAAAAGTTCTAGTTAGTAACTGTGGTCGATCCATTTCACCTAATGATAAATTAATAGTGAATAATAAAACTGCTATTGAAGTTATTGTAAAAGACTTTTTAAATCCAAAATTATTTTTATCTATTCTAATAAATCTAAATAATAATAATAATAAAACAATTACAATATCAGTCCAAAAGAAAATATCGTGGGGCATTGTTAAAGCTAGTGATGAACCACTGAGTCCTTGATTAACTTTTGAATAACCAGTCATGGTACTTATGGTCATAAAATCAGTGAATTCACGAAAGTAGATAACGTTTAAATACAATAATACAGTATTTAATATATCTAAAATTAATATTATAGGGTAGAATAATCGGCTGGGTTTAATGTACATTGCAATTCCGAACATAAATAATGTTGTTGCAACCGGATTTATTAAAGCTACAATATATTCAAATGGGCTATTTATTCCTAATTGAAAATCATAAAAATATGCGTATATAGTTTTTAGCCAAAAGAGAAATACTAGTAGACTAAAAAATCCTATTCGAGTACTCAATTTTGTGCGAAGGTATTTAATCGCTCTCAACTTTATAACTCCTTTTATATAATTCATAATAATTCTAATATTAACAGACAAATCATAAAATAACATGCTTTTATTTATTTAAAGAATTTTATTACACAACATATAGGCTTTTTTAAATTAAAGCACTATATGTAGTTGGAAAAGATTGCTTTTTATTGTAAAATATATGTGTACATATTTGGGGAGGTTATTTATTGATGCAAACTAAGATGGCTTTAGATATTAAATTGAATAGTGGTAAAATAATCACGTTTCTTCCGAATATGTTACATGATGATTTGTTGTCATTAACAGATAATCAAGAAATTGTTTATCGAACTGAACGGTTAATTTTAGTTCAATTATCATCATATAAAATAATTAAGATACATGAACTAAGAATGATAATTTATCGTACCTTAGATCAATTAAGATATCATAAAATAGCGTCTAAATATTATAATAAAAAGTTAAGTTAATAAAAAAGTGCTCCCTAATTTTTTGATTAGAGAGCACTTTTTTTGACATTTTTAGAGATTTTAATCGTTTGTATCAACGTGACCGTAACCAACGACATTCCACCAAGGAGCATTGATGTTTTCGCTAACTACACCACGGTTTTGAGCATCAATCATTTTTCCATTACCAACGTACATTCCAACGTGATAGATGCTTGCTGTAGAACCACCAATAAATACTAAATCACCTTTTTGTAAGTTATTACGTGACACTTTATTGGAAGCATTATATTGAGCTTGCGCAGTTCTTGGTAATTTAATACCTAAAGAATTTTTATAAACGTAACTTGTGAAGCCTGAACAATCAAATGCATTTGATCCAGTAGCTCCGTATATGTATGGACTACCTAATTTTGATTTTGCTACTGAATAAACTTGTTGAAAGTCATTATTAGAATCAGCATGGGCATTATTGTTCATTGCTGATCCCATAAATAATAGTGAAGTAAATGCAACTAATGTAAACGCTAGTTTTGTAAAATATTTTTTCATCTCTAAAAATGTCCTCCTACGATTTAATTTATACTTCATATGATAGTAGAAGAATGTTGCAAAAGTATGACAAAGCGGTTTCATTCCGATTAAATCGTTGTTTTTTGTTCAATTTACAATTTTATTTGGTTAAATTAATGAAAGAAAATAAAAACTATGCTAAATTAATATTTAGTTTTATAATTATTTGTAGATGAATGAAAGGAAAATACAATGAATAATGGAGCAAAAATGATTTTTCCTAAGGCCTTAAACTTAGATAATCTTATTTTTAGAATTGGTGAAGTTAGTAAAATGCTAAATGTATCAACTAGACAATTAAGATATTGGGAACAAAAAGGCTACATTCAATCTATGCGAAATAAATGTGGTGAATCACGTGTCTTTGATATGAAAAACTTTATGTGTATTAATTTAATGAAATATTATTTAAATCAAGGATTCACGCTTGCTAAATCACATGAATTTGCAAAACAAAATTTAAAAAATATGAAATTACTGAGAAACTTTATGACTAATTCTTTTCAAGGAATAGAAAATGTAAATGATAGACCAGCCATTAATTTAGGATATTTTGATAAAGAACAGACTTCAATCTTATATGGTTTTATAGATAATGAGGATTCAGTTAGTTATAAAGTTATTAAAAAATAAGCAACCCCTAGGGAGAATTTATAAAAATGAAGAAGTTTAAATGGATGATTGGAATCATCATAATTTTAGTGATTGGTTTTTTGGGATTTAAATTAGCTAAATCTGTGCATATTAATATGGAGCAAAATCAACAGTTGCAAAATAATCAGAACCAAATTGCTGAGACGCAAAAGAAAGAAGCAGAAGCTAAACACAAATTTGCTGTTAGTATTGCTGAACCATCAATCAAAGTTTATAAAAAGAACCATCAAGTACTTCCAAGTATTGTTGTAGCTCAAGCAATTCAAGAATCTAATTGGGGAACTTCTGCACTTTATAAGAAAGCTAATAATATTTTTGGGATTAAAGGCCATTATAAAGGGCAATCAATTCGTTATTATACTGATGAATATGTAAGTAATGACACTCAAACGCCAAAGGGCGCTAAAATTGTCCGTGAAGGTGATCAGAAAAAAGTTTCTGTTCCGGCTACTTTTAGAAAGTATCCAAGTATTTTGGAAGCAATTGAAAATCATGATCGAGTAATTGCTTTAAACTTTATTAAGAAAAAGAATGTTTCAAGTTACGTTGAACAAGCTAAGATGTTACAGGAAAATGGTTATGCAACTGATCCTAACTATTCTAAGTCCTTAATTAATCTGATTCGTCAATATAACTTAGAAAAATACGACGATAAAGCAGTAAATGGTTAATATTATTTATCCTTTTTGTTGATTTTAATATATAATGTGTAGTACAAAAATAAATTTAAAAGGAGACCTTAGTTGTTATCTATATTAAATAAATTATATGGTCCATTTTTCGATGGAAATAATTGGATGAATGTTATAACTTCTGAAGATGCTTGGATTGTTATCCTATCTTTGGTATTGATTGAATGTTTATTATCTGTTGATAATGCTGTTGTTTTAGCGGCGCAAACACAAGTACTACCAAACAAAAAAGAACAAGAAGAATCTTTATTCTATGGTATTTGGGGTTCTTATGTGTTTAGATTTCTAATAATTGGGCTAGGAACGTTCCTTATTCATCTGTGGGAAATTAAAATCATTGGTGGATTGTATCTGTTTTATTTAGCATATAAACACTTCTTTGGTCGCGAAAAGCCTAAGAAAAATTTGGCTAATAAAGCTAAGCCTGGTAGTAGAAAACAATTTTGGATGACAGTGGCACAAATTGAATTTATGGATATTGTTTTCTCTGTCGATTCCGTTTTAGCTGCTCTTGCTATTTCATCTAATCCAGTAGTTGTTTTAATTGGTGGATTAATTGGAATTTTATGTATGCGTGGAATTGCTGAAGTTATCATGTTAGTTATGAAGAAAATTCCAGAATTGAAATCAATGGCTTATTTCTTAATTGCAGTAATCGCATTGAAATTAGTATTGTCAATTCCAGCAATTGATATTGAAATACCACCATTACAATTTGGATTAATTGTTTTAGCTACATTTGCTATAACAATTATTATTCACTTTGTACGTCGAAAAAAGTAATTAGGGAGGAACTATTATTTCAGTTAAGATTACTAGAAATAATTTATCAGCCGAAACTGATAATAAAATAACGGTTATCGATTTTTGGGCACCTTGGTGTAACCCATGTAAAATGATGGAACCAGTTATGAACAAAATGGAAGAGCAATTTTCAGAAGATATTCATTTTGGTCAAATAAATGTTGATGGAAATGAAGATATTGCTGAAAGTTACAAAGTAATGGGACTACCAAGTATTGTCTTATTTAAAAATGGGAAGGCTGTTGAAAAAGTAACCGGATTATATTCTAGCGAAAAAATGGCCCACTACTTAAATCGCAAATTGGACGAAGTTTAATTTAATTGACTTTTCAAAATTAAAGTGATAATCTTATTTTAACCTAATACAAGAAAAACGAATATTCCAAAACTAAGTAACAAATTAACTGTGAGTCAGGAAGTCGACGGTTGCTGCGAGTCGATCAGGTTAATTTTGATGAAATACATTGGATAGTGTCTACCCAGAACGGAACTAGAACCGTTATTTTCTAGCTAGAGTGAAGAATCTTTTTTAAGATTCTTAATTTGGGTGGTACCACGGTAAAATAAAAATTAATTCGTCCCTGTTGTTTTAAACAACAGGGACTTTTTTTATGGAAAGAAGCGATTTTATGACAAAAAATAATTGTGGGGGTAAGCCTCGATATCTAAACGTTAATTAATTACATATGCTATTAAAAAATTAGGGAGCGTTTATATTATGGAAAATAAAAAACCAAAAGTAAGTTTATTAGAAGGAATTATAGTCTTATTAATAATGATTTGTATGATGTCATTTGGTGTAATTGGATTAGGCATTTCACCTGAAGTACCAATTTTAGTTGGTATCTTATTGCTAGTCTTTTGGGCTAAATTTAGAGGATTTCAATGGGATGATATTGATGAAGGCTTTATAGTTGGGGTTAAAAATGGAATTGTACCTTTATTTATATTTATATTAATTGGTAGTTTAATTGCTGTGTGGATTGCATCAGGAGTTATTCCCAGTTTAATGGTATTTGGTTTTCATTTGATTAATGTTAATTGGTTCTTACCATCAATATTTTTGGTTTGTGCATTGGTAGGAACTGCGATTGGGAGTGCTTTTACTGTTATTTCAACTTTAGGAATTGCTTTTATGGGAATTGGAATTACAATGGGGATTAATCCAGCAATGATTGCTGGTGCAGTTATTTCAGGAGCTGTTTTTGGCGATAAATCTTCGCCATTATCAGCAACGGTTAATTTAGCATCTGCAGTAGCTGGTGCTGACTTAATAGCTCATATCAAAAACCTAATGTGGTCAACAATTCCAGCAATGGTTGGATCATTTATAATCTTTGTATTTTTAAATCATAGTAGTGGTTCTGCTAGTTTAGGTAATGTTAGCAAGACTGTCGCAACATTGAATTCTAATTTTAATATTACTATCTGGGCAGTTGTACCAGTTGCACTTCTGCTAATTTGTGCTTGGAGTCACATCCCAACGATTCCGACTTTATTCATTAATATTATTGCATCATCAATTTTATTATTTATTGAGCACCCACATTTTGGCATTATTAAGTTAAATGATTTAATTTTAAATGGTTTTGTTTCTAAAACTGGTAATAAATCCGTTGATGTTTTATTATCACGTGGTGGTATCAGTTCAATGATGGGAACTATTTCATTGATTATGATTGCGCTAGCTTTTGGTGGATTATTAATGCATTTAGGTATTATTGATGCTGTTATTAATCCGTTAGCTAAACGATTAAATTCCGATGCTAAATTAATTGTCACAGTTATCTTTACTGCAATCGGAGTTAATATTTTTGTTGGTGAACAATTTTTATCTGAAATTTTACCAGCTAATGCTTTCAAAAACGTTTTCAAAAAAGCAGGATTGGCTCCAGTTGCATTGAGTAGAGCGCTAGAAGATGGTGGAACTGTAATTAACTACTTAGTTCCTTGGGGTGTTGCTGGAGCATTTATCTCAGCAACGTTAAATGTACCGGCAAGTCATTTTGCACCATTTGTATTTCTAAGTATTCTTTCGCCAATTTTTTCTATATTAAGTGCAGTGACAGGAATTGGGATTAAACATTTGAAAAAATAATATATTTTAAAAATTAAGGATGCTTTTAGCATCCTTTTTTGTTTCATTTTTGCCTATATGCAACATCATAAATGTATTAAAAGAAACTAATTATAATTAATATAAAAATTTTATAGAATATCAAATTTTGGGACATTTACAAAACATTGCCATGTTAGTATTTTGAATATATATAATCACTAATTATTACGAAAGTATTACAAATGTTTCTTATAACGTTTAGTTTGTAATTAAATCGATATTTATATGTAATGTTATCCAGATAGAATATTGTCTCGTTGCTTAATTTTAAGTAATAATTGCTATTATATATTTTTTATAGGAGTGTTCTTATCGGTAAGTCTAATTATTATTTTATTTTCTCTTTTATCGTGATTCTTTTATTAGGATCAATTTCTATTTTTCGTAATTCTATAGATACTAAAGCTAATGACAATTCTATAGTTACTGTGAAGTCTGGCGATACTCTGGAAAACCTGTCAGATAGATATAATGTTTTTATTTCTATGTTAGAAAAGACCAATAATAAATATGATGACAATCAATTATTGGCAGGGGATCATTTATTATTACCACTTGCTTCTGGTGATAAAAATGATTCCAAACCTAAAGCAAAAAATAACGATGTTAAGGTTAAAAAAGAATCTACTCAAAAGCAGCAAACTGTTGCTAAAGAATCTGAGGAACAAATTTGGAATCAAGCTAATGCTGATGCTAAAGCTTGGATTTCTTTTCATGAGTCGACTGATTCTTATACTGCACAAAATGGTCAATATTATGGCCGTTATCAGTTAGATCGCAATTATCTTGCTGGTGATTATTCACCTGACAACCAGGAAAGAGTTGCTAATCAATATGTGTCAGATCGATATGGATCATGGGTAAATGCCAAAGCACATTGGGAAGCTAATAACTGGTATTAAAATTAGTAAACTCCTACAAACTTTAAAAGTTTGTAGGAGTTTTTTTATCTTTGTAACTTTATAAATCCTATTTTAATAACTTTGAAGTCAAAATATCTTTCATAAAGTTACATTAATAAAACATTATTACAAAATAATCTTATTTTTTAACATTAGTGATATATTTATGTAAAAAAAAGATTGTACGATGATGGCAGTTGATTGATAGAGATTAAGAAAACGACAATTGAAAACAAAATATATTTCAGATTTCTTATAGGAGGATTTTATTATTAAACCAAAAAATATCAAATCAATTTTATTTGCAACTGCTGCCGCTGCCGGATTATTTATTGCCGGTGGAACTGCTGCTAATGCGGACCAAAATTCAAATTCTAATGTACAACAAACACAAGTAGCTTCAACAAATACAATTACTGTTCAATCTGGGGACTCATTGTGGAGTTTAGCTCAAAAACACAATGTTTCATTAGATTCTTTAGAACAAGCAAACAATAACGTTTCAAATAACACTATTTATGTTGGTGAAAAATTAGTATTACCTACTGATTCACAACAAGTAGTTTTAGGTGATAATGTGCAATCACAACCCCAAAATCAAACACAATCTGCACAAACCAATAATCAAACACAATCTGCACAAACCAATAATCAAAATCAATCAACTAATAATTATACTACTTCTAGCAGTGATAATTCTGCTAAAGAATGGATTGCATCTCATGAATCTACAGGTTCATACGAAGCTTCAAACGGCCAATATTATGGTAGATATCAAATATCTAAAGCTTCTTTAAATGGTGACTACTCTCAAGCAAATCAAGAAAAAGTAGCTGATCAATATGTGAACTCACGTTATGGATCATGGGAAAATGCTAAGTCATTCTGGCAACAAAATGGTTGGTACTAATTTCTATATTAGTTCTAACAACGAAAATGTGCATTGAGATATTCTCAATGCACATTTTTTGTATATCAAGTTTTTTTATAACTTTTTTCATACATAATTCATAATATTTATCCAATCCAGTAAAATACAAAATGCTTCTATATCGATGTTTGTAAAACAATGAATTTCTTTATATTACATTAGTAAGACAATATTACGAAAATGCCAATTATTTTAATTTTCATGATAAGTCTGTGTAATGGTTACCATGTACTATATGAAACAGTTAATCAATAACGATTAACACTTTGGAAAATTATCGAATACAAGATATAGAATTTTATAGGAGTGAATTATTATTATTAAGTTAAGAAATGTAAAGTCAATGTTATTTGCAACAGCTGCTGTTGCTGGTTTATTTATCGCTGGTGCAAGTTCTGCTAACGCTGATCAAACTACTTCAAGTTCAAATGGACAACAAGTTACTGTTCAATCTGGTGATACTTTATGGAGCTTAGCTCAAAAACACAACGTATCTCTATCTTCATTAGAACAAGCAAATAACAAAACATCTGATTTTATGATCTATGTTGGTGAACAATTACAATTACCAACTAATGCTTCAGATACAAGTGCTCAACAACAAACAACTCAGGCACAACCTGTCCAACAAGAAACACAAGCACAAAGTCAACCTCAACAACAAACCACACAAACAGCTGATACTAGTTCAACTGCATCAACTGATACTAACTCAGCTAAAGAATGGATTGCTAACAAAGAGTCAAGTGGTTCATATAATGCTTCAAATGGCCAATACTATGGTCGTTACCAATTAGACAAGAGCTACCTAAATGGTGACTACTCTGAAGCCAACCAAGAAAGAGTTGCTAATCAATATGTAACTTCACGTTATGGATCATGGGCTAATGCACAATCATTCTGGCAACAAAATGGTTGGTATTAAAATTAAATTTTAATATTAACTATTTTATAAAAATCATCTGATTTAAGGTTTATGAAGATTTATCTTCATGAACCTTTTTTTATTAACTTGTAAATATTATTTGTTGTGTTATTATTGTTTATAATAAATACGAAAGACCTTTTAATTGTTGACCAGAGAGTCTACCAAGGGTTGTTAATAATTCTGCTAGTGTAAACTGTAGAAACCTTGGGACTTTCTGAATTTTCAGGAAGTCTTTTTTTTAACCTTTTTCAATTAATTTGCTCCAGAGAGGGTAACATTGGATTTTACATACGGACAAAGTCCATCCAAAGTACCTTACTCTATGGAGTGGGGTACTTTTTTTATATCTGGGAGGACTTATAATGACTATTAAAAATAATTTTTTAAATATTAATTCACTATCGAATGATGAAATTAAAAATTTAATTTTGCTAGCTCACGAGTTTAGAAATGGTAAGCAAGTTAAATTAAATCAGCCCATTTACTCAGCTAATTTATTTTTCGAGAATAGCACCAGAACACATACATCTTTTGAAATGGCACAACGTAAGTTAGGATTACAAAGCTTTGATATTAATCCACAAACTAGCTCAATGCAAAAAGGTGAATCTTTATCAGATACGGTTAAAACTCTTCAAGCAATTGGGATGAATTGTTTAATAATTCGCCATAAGGCCACTGGTTGGTATAAAGAATTACTAGCAGATCCTAATATTAAGCTCTCATTAATTAATGCGGGTGATGGTAGTGGTCAGCATCCTTCGCAAAGCCTATTAGACCTAGTAACCATTGACGATGAATTTAAAAAATTTTCTGGACTAAAAATTGGTATTATTGGTGACTTATCACATTCTAGAGTTGCAAGATCTGATGCGGAAATATTAAAACATTTAGGTGCTCAAATTTACTTTTCTGGTCCGAAAGAATGGTATCCAAAGGATTTTAACAATTTTGGTGAATATGTAAATTTTGATGAAATTATTGAAAAATTAGATGTTGTCATGATGTTAAGAGTGCAACTAGAACGTCTTAATCAAGAACTAGTATCATCATTCACGCCAAATAATTACTTTAAACATTATGGATTAACTGAATCAAGAGCAGCCGAAATGAAAAAAGATGCAATTATAATGCATCCTGCACCAGTTAATCGTGATGTTGAAATTGCTTCAAGTTTAGTTGAATCACCGCATTCAAGAATCTTTAGGCAAATGCAAAATGGTGTATTTGCTCGAATGGCGATTTTAGCAACTATTTTAAAAAATCAAGGTTTGTTGGAGGAATATAAATGCAAAAGTTAATTAAGAATGTAATTTTAAACAAACGAAAAGTAGACATTTTAGTTAAAGATGGTGTTATTACCAAAATCGCTCCAGAAATTATAGAAGATAATGTAGAAATTTTTGACGGTCAAAATAATGAAGTTTTGCCAGGGTTAGTCGATGTACATGTGCATTTTAGAGATCCAGGTCTTACTTATAAAGAAACAACTGAAACTGGAACCATGGCAGCTGCTCATGGAGGGTTTACTAGCGTCTTCGCGATGCCAAATGTACAACCGGTTGTAGATAGTCCTGAAATCCTAAAGAAACAAATTGAAAATAATGACGATAAAAGTTTAGTTCATACTTACCAATTTGCTGCAATTTCCAGTAATTTAATTGCTTATAAAACGACTGAAATTGAAAAGATGGCCAATTTAGGTGCAATTGGATTTACTAACGATGGTCATGGCGTTCAAGACAGTGAAACTATGTATCAAGCAATGTTAGATGCTAAAAGATCTAATAAACCGATTTCAGCGCATGTTGAAGATGAAAGTCTTATTAAAGGTGGAGTTATGAATGCAGGTTCCGCTGCTAATAAGTTAGGCTTATCAGGAATGAGCCCATTATCCGAATCCAGTCAATTAGCTCGTGATTTAGTGTTAGCTAAGGCAACTGGTGTTCATTACCATGTTGCCCATATTTCAACAAAAGCATCAGTTGAACTTATAAGAATTGCTAAAAAAGAAGGCGTTAATGTAACAGCTGAAGTTTCACCACACCATTTATTATTAGACGATGAAATGATTGAAATGGACAATCCAATGATGAAAATGAATCCACCACTTAGAACCCCTACGGATCGAAAAGCATTAATTGGCGGCTTGTTAGATGGCACTATTGATATGATTGCTACCGACCATGCTCCACATAGTGAAAGTGAAAAGACTGGTTCAATGTTAGATGCTTCGTTTGGAATAGTTGGGTTAGAAACTGCGTTTAGTTTAATTTATACTCATTTCGTAAAAAGTGGGTTGGTTGATATGGACACTTTGATCAATTGGATGAGTTTGAATCCAGCTAAACAATTTAATATTAATGCAGGTGAAATTAAAGTGGGCATGCCTGCTGATCTAACAATCATGAACTTAAACGATTCATATAAAATCAATTCTAATGACTTTTTATCCAAAGGTAAGAATTCACCATTCATTGGCCAAAAGGTCTATGGAAAAACGATGGCAACATTTGTTGATGGAAAGCTAGTTTATAAAGATAGGAGTAAAAATTAATGAAAAGATATTTAGTTTTGAAAAACGGTTCTATTTATAAAGGCTATGCTTTTGGTTCGAATAAAATAGTTCATGGTGAGTTAGTTTTTTCAACTGGAATGACTGGGTATCAAGAAAGTATGACTGACGCTAGTTATGATGGTCAAATGTTAGTTTTTACATATCCATTAATTGGTAATTACGGAATTAATCGTGACGATATGGAAAGCTTACATCCCACCATTGATGCAATTATTGTTAAAGAAGTTGCCAGATTAGTTGGCAATTGGCGTAGCAAAATGACACTAAAAAATTACGCCGAAGTTGAAGATTTACCAGGAATTTCGGGTGTTGATACTCGAGCCTTAACTAAAGAGTTAAGAAATGAAGGTTCAATGGAAGCTGTTATTGTTGAAAGTCTAGATGAACAAACCATTAAAACTGCTTTTGCTAGTCCTTTAAAAAGCACATCTGCTAAAAAAGCTTCAACTGAAAGTATTTATCAAGCTCCTAATAGTGGACTTAGAGTTGCAATGATGGACTTTGGTTTAAAAGATTCTATTTTAAGAGCTTTAGCTAAGCGTAATGTTAACGTGATGGTTTTTCCTTCCGAAACTAGCGCTGAAGAAATTATGAAGAGTGGACCTGATGGTCTACTACTATCGAATGGCCCCGGTAACCCAGAAGATGTGGCTTATGCTTTACCAACAATTAAGCAGTTGGAAGAACAATTACCAGTTTTAGGAATTTGTATGGGACATCAATTATTTGCCCTTGCTAATGGAGCAAAAACCTACAAAATGAAATTTGGTCATCGTGGATTTAACCATGCGGTTCAGGATAAAAACCAATTAAGAACTAATTTTACTTCACAAAATCATGGCTATGCAGTTGACGAATCATCACTACAAAATACTAATTTAGAAGTAACCCAACGTGAAATTAATGATGGAACTGTCGAAGGACTAAAGTTAAAAAATCATGCTGCCTTTTCAGTTCAATATCATCCAGATGCTTCACCTGGTCCACACGATGCCGAATATGTATTTGATGAATTTATTGATGCTATGAAAAATGTTAAGAAAGCGGGTAATAAATAATGCCAAAGCGTACAGATATTAAAAAAATCTTAGTGATTGGTTCAGGTCCAATCATTATTGGACAAGCTGCTGAATTTGATTATTCTGGTTCACAAGCATGTTTATCATTAAAAGAAGAAGGATATGAAGTTATTTTAATTAACTCTAATCCTGCAACCATTATGACTGATACAGAAATTGCCGATAAGGTATTTATTGAACCCATTACGGTGGATTTCGTTAGCAAAATTATTCGTCAAGAATTACCAGATGCCATTTTACCAACATTAGGTGGGCAAACTGGACTAAATATGGCTAAAGAATTAGCTGATTCAGGTATTTTAAATGAATTTAATGTCGAGCTATTAGGAACCAAATTAGATGCGATTGAAGAGGCCGAAGATCGTGAACGTTTCAAAGAATTAATGGTCCAAATTGGCGAACCGGTTCCTGAATCAAAAACTGTTAATAGTATAGAAGAAGCAGTAAACTTTGCTAACCAAATTGGTTTTCCACTGGTGATTCGTCCAGCTTATACTTTAGGCGGAACCGGTGGTGGCTTTGCTTATAATATGGAAGAGTTTAAAGAGATTATGCATAATGGGTTGCGATTGTCACCAATTAGCCAAGTTTTGGTAGAAAAATCCATCATGGGTTATAAAGAAATTGAAATGGAAGTTATGCGTGATCATAAAGACAATGCCATGATTGTTTGTTCAATGGAAAATATTGATCCAGTTGGAATTCATACTGGTGACTCTATCGTTACATCACCAGTACAAACATTATCCGATCGTGAATATGAAATGATGCGGGATGCTGCCTTAAAAATAATTCGTAGTTTGCATATTGAAGGTGGCTGTAACGTTCAAATGGCATTAAGTGAAGATAGTATGCAATATTACATTATTGAAGTTAACCCACGAGTTTCGCGATCTTCTGCATTAGCATCTAAAGCCACTGGTTATCCAATCGCTAAATTAGCAGCAAAAATTGCAGTTGGCTTAAACTTAGATGAAATAAAAAATCCAATTACTCAAACCACTTTAGCTCAATTTGAACCAGCATTAGACTATGTAGTTACTAAGATTCCACGTTGGCCTTTTGACAAATTCGTTAGTGCTGATAACCACTTAGGAACACAAATGAAAGCCACTGGTGAAGTTATGGCAATTGGTCGAACCTTTGAAGAGTCGATTTTAAAAGCGATTCGCTCACTAGAAATTGGTAAAAATTACTTTGATCGTGAAGATTATCAAAATATAGAAACTAAAGATTTAATAAATAATTTAATGCCAGCGACTGATAATCGAATTTTTGAAATTGCTGAGTTAATTCGTCGTGGAGTAACAATTGAAGATTTATCAGATAAAACTAAGATTAATGTTTTCTTTCTAGATAAAGTCAAACATATTATTGAAATAGAAGAACAATTGAAACATGATCAATCGATTGAAATTTTAGAACAAGCTAAACAATATGGATTTAACGATGAAACTATTGCTAAAATATGGCATCAAAATCCAGATGAAATTAGAATAACTAGAAAGAAAAATAATATTATTCCAGTTTATAAAATGGTTGATACCTCTGCTGGAGAATTTGAATCGCATACTCCTTATTACTATTCCACTTACGAAAAAGAAAATGAATCAGTTAAAACAAATAAGCCTTCAGTTTTAGTTTTAGGATCGGGACCAATCAGAATTGGTCAGGGGGTGGAATTTGATTACGCAACTGTTCATGGTGTTCAAACAATTCAAAGAATGGGTTATGAAGCAATTATTATGAATTCCAATCCAGAAACAGTTTCGACTGACTTTTCAATATCAGATAAGCTTTACTTTGAACCATTAACATTAGAAGATGTGTTAAATGTAGTGGATTTGGAAAAACCGGAAGGGGTTATTGTTCAATTTGGTGGTCAAACAGCAATTAATTTAGCGGAAGATTTGCACACTAGAGGTGTGAATGTTTTAGGAACAACAGTAGAAGATATTAATCGGGCTGAAGATCGGCATCAATTTGATGCAATTATTAAACAGCTAAAATTACCTCAGCCGCAAGGTGATACCGCTACTAACACTGAAGAAGCTTTAAAAATTACGGGAACAATTGGTTATCCAGTTATGATTCGTCCATCTTATGTATTAGGCGGAAAAGCAATGGAAATTGTTAATAACGATGATGAACTTAAAAATTATATGCACAATGCTGTTAAGGCTTCTAATGATCATCCAGTTTTAATTGATTCATATCTATTAGGCTCAGAAGCTGAAGTTGATGTAATTTCTGATGGTGAAACCGTAGTTATCCCTGGTATTTTGGAACATGTAGAAAGAGCTGGAATTCACTCGGGGGATTCGATGGGGGTTTGCCCACCCCAACAAATGAATATAAGTGTTCAAAAACAAATTGAAGATGATGCAATTAAATTAGCCCAAGCGCTAAATACAAAGGGATTAATGAATGTACAATTTGTCATTAAAGATGAAAAAGCTTATGTAATTGAAGTTAATCCAAGGGCATCTCGGACGGTACCTTTTATGTCCAAAGTTACTAACGTACCAATGACACAATTAGCAACTAAAGTTATGCTAAAAGAAAAACTGTCGGATCTGGGATATTACACCGGATTGGTTGAAAAATCAAAACGTATCAGCGTTAAAGCCCCAGTCTTTAGCTTTTCTAAATTACCAATGGTTGATAATACTTTAGGGCCTGAAATGAAATCGACGGGTGAAGCGATGGGATCAGATGAAACATTTTCTAAAGCTTTATATAAAGCTTTTATTGCATCAGGGATTCAAGTTCCAAATACTGGGGCCGTTTTATTTACTGTCTGTGATGAAGATAAACCCGAAGCTTTAGGCTTAGCTAAACGTTTTCGCCATTTAGGTTTCCAAATTGAAGCGACTGAAAATACCGAAAAATACTTTGAAGAAAATAATCTTGATACTAAACATGTTGGCAAAGTTGCGAACGAAGATAGTATTAACCCAGTTACTGAATTATATAGACATCATGTTCAATTAGTGGTTAATACTATTGATAATTCAAATACAACTTTTGATGATGAAGCTAAAATTAGAGGAGCAGCAATTGAAAGCTCAGTTCCTTTATTTACAGCATTAGATACGGTAGCTTCATTGATAAATGTTTTAGAAGCCCAATCATTTGATGTAACTGCATTATAAATAGGGGGAGTTAATTCTTATGAAGATTGATTTATCATCCAAAATTCAAAATGTTAAATTTGAAAATTTATTTTTAAATGCTTCAGGAATTCATTGTCAAACTAAAGAAGAGTTAGACGATTTAATGAATAATTCATATTCTGGGGGGATGGTTACTAAAAGTGCAACTTCCAATCATCGCTTTGGTAATCCGTTACCCCGTTACCATTCATTGCCATCCGGATCAATTAATTCAATGGGGTTACCAAATGAAGGTTTTGATTTTTACTTAGACTATGTAACTAGAACTGAACAAAAGAAACCAATTATTTTATCGGTAGCAGGTATGTCAAAAGAAGAAGATTTAGAATTGTTACATCAGATTCAAGATTCTGATTATCAAGGCTTAACGGAATTAAACTTATCTTGTCCTAATGTAATTGGAAAACCACAAATGGCGTATGATTTTCAAGGATCAGATATAATGCTAAATGAAATCTTTAAATTTTTTAAAAAGCCATTAGGAATTAAGTTACCACCATATTTTGATTTAGTTCATTTTGATAAAATTGCTAGTATCTTAAATCAATACCCCTTAAGCCATGTTAATACCATTAACTCAATTGGTAACGGTATGTGGGTTGATATTGAAAGTGAAAAAGTAGTTTTGAAACCTAAAGGGGGCTTTGGTGGTATTGGGGGAGCAATGGCCTTACCAACTGCTTTAGCGAATGTTAGAGCGCTTCGCCAACGTTTGAATTCTTCAATTGATATTATTGGAACTGGTGGAGTTACTACTGGTCGTGATGCTTTTGCACATATTCTTTGTGGTGCCAATATGGTCTCGATTGGGACGCAAGTTTACGAAGAAGGATTAGGTGCTTTTGAAAGAATCACTAGTGAGTTAAAGGAAATTATGAATTCTAAAGGTTATCATTCATTAGATGATTTTAGAGGTAAGTTAAAAACAATTGAAGATTAAACTAAATATAGTCCACAAAAGGTATCTTAAGTCTTTTGTGGACTATATTTTAATTGCTTATGCATTTTTAAAAGAGTCAAAAACACTTTTTTCACCAGTACTTGCATTATCTCGGTAAAAATCTATTAAAATCTTAATTGCAGAATGATCATATTTCACGCAATTTATGTGTTTTACTATTTCCAGTTCTTCATAAATATCTCTGGGAATCGATAAATCTTTTTTTACTCTTAAATTATTACTCATCATTGAAACATTCCTTCTAATCAAATTTAAATATAATTTTAAGCAAACCTAAACGAGTATATCATATTGAATTTATACTTACTAATAATTAGATTCGTTATTTTTAAATAAAATGTCTAATCTTTTATAAAAATATAAATACCTTATGTAAAAAAGCTCTTACGATATTTAATGTAAGAGCTTTTTGTGATTATTCATCGATACTATCAACTAGCATATAATTTACTTTTCTTAATGCCATTAAATCTTTACCACCAGCATATGAGATAGCTGATTGTAAATCTTCTTTCATTTCAGTTAAAGTGTCAGATACTTTTCCACGGTAAGGAATTAGTAATTGACGACCTTCAACATTATGACGAGCGCCTTTTTGCTTAGCGGATGCTGAGCCCCAATATTGCTTAAATTTTTTACCATCTTTTTCAACGATTTCACCAGGTGATTCTAAATGTCCAGCAAACATAGAACCGACCATAATCATTGAAGCACCAAATTTAATGGATTTAGCCAAATCACCATTGGTTCTAATTCCACCATCAGCAATCATTGGTTTAGTAGCAACTTTTGAGCACCATTTAAGGGCTGATAATTGCCAACCACCAGTACCAAAACCAGTTTTATATTTAGTAATACATGCTTTACCAGGACCAATGCCAATTTTAGTTGCATCGGCACCAGCACGTTCAATTTCACGTACTGCATCGGGAGTACCTAAGTTACCAACAATTAGGAAAGTTTTAGGTAAATTTTCTTTAATATAATGAATCATTTTAATGACGAAATCTGAATGACCATGAGCTACATCAATTGTGATGTATTCAGGGTTTTCATTAGCTTCTTTTAATTCATCAACGAATTTATATTCAGCATCCTTTATTCCCACACTAATTGATGCAAATAATTGTTTCTGATGCATATTTTTTACAAAATCTAAACGTTCTTCCGGATAAAAACGGTGCATAACGTAAAAGTAATCATTACTAGCCAACCAAGTAGCTAAATTTTCATCGATAACAGTTTCCATGTTTGCTGGTACGACTGGTAATTTAAAGGTATGAGGGCCAAATTTAATTGAAGGATCTGCTTCAGAACGACTTTTAATAATACATTTTTCTGGTAATAGTTGAACGTTATTATAATCAAAAGTTTGCATAATATATTTACCTCACTTTATTTAACATCATTTTCTTGCCAAACATTTTTTAAGATATTTGTAGATTCACGATCAGGTCCTACAGCAAAAGTACATAGACTAACGCCAATAAGATCAGCAACTCGTTTTAGATAATGCTTTGCATTTTCAGGTAGTTCATCAACGGTTTTGCACTTAGTTATATCTTCATCCCAACCAGGCATATTTTCATATACTGGCTCACATTTATCTAAGACATCTAAATTAGCAGGATAATAATTTAAAATTTTACCTTCATATTTATAAGCGGTACATACTGGAACTGTCTTAAAACCAGATAGGACGTCTAAACAATTTAATGAAAGATGTGTAAATCCAGAAATACGAGCAGCATGTTTAAGGACAACAGTATCTAACCAACCAATTCTTCTAGGGCGCTTGGTTACAACCCCATATTCATGGGCTACATCTCTAATATGGTCACCTTTTTCATCGAATAATTCGGTAGGAAATGGTCCTTCACCAACTCGTGAAGTATAGGCTTTACAGACACCAACCACTGAATCAATTCGATTTGGGCCGATTCCAGTTCCAACGGATGCATTTCCTGCAATGGGATTAGATGATGTAACAAATGGATAAGTTCCTTGATCAATATCTAACATTGATCCTTGGGCACCTTCGAATAATACTTTTTTGTTTTGATCTAAATATTCGTTAATTAATAATGAAGTATCACAAACATATTTTTTAATTTGTTGGCCCATTTCATAATATTCCTTAAAAATATCATCAAAATTAAACGGTTCCAGATCGTACATCTTATCTAAAATATTATTTTTAATATCTAATGCTTGATGCAACTTTTTAGCGAAAGTATCTTTATCGATTAAATCTGCAATTCTAATTCCAATTCGTTCTAATTTATCCATGTAGGCAGGACCAATTCCCTTATGGGTAGTTCCTAGTTTAACCTTTTTAGATTGTTCTTGTAATTTATCAAATAAAATATGATAAGGCATAATTACTTGAGCTCTTGAAGATATTCTTAGGCCTTCATAACTAATGCCATTTTCTTTTAAATAACGCATCTCTTGAAGTAACGTTTTTGGATTAACAACTACGCCATTCCCAATCACACTTAGTTTGTCAGAATAGAAGATTCCAGATGGAATTAAACGACAATGAAACTTTTTACCATCAATAACAATGGTATGACCAGCATTATCACCGCCAGAATATCTGACAATCATATTAGCTTCCTGACTCAAAAAGTCTGTTATTTTTCCCTTTCCTTCGTCTCCCCATTGACTACCGACAATCACGATTGATGACATAAAGTCCACCCCAAATTTATAAGTATTGTTAGTTTTATAGTTTATAATTTAACTAGAATGATTAATTATCACTCCAAGAAAATATTTTAACAGTTTATAAAAATAAATCAAGAACTATATTGTATATTATTATTGAAATTATTCGTGTTTTAGCCAAAAAAAGTATTTTTAAAAATTTTTGTTTGATTATTTAAATGAAAAAACGAATGGTGTGTGCTAAAATATTGTTATATTAATGATATAAATGAGGAGTTGGCATTGATGATTGATCGTTACACAAGAGAAGAAATGGGTACAGTATGGTCAAAACATAATCAATATGCATCATGGCTAGAAGTTGAAATCGCGGTTGATGAAGCATGGGCTAAGCTAGGTGAAATACCTGAATCAGATGTGGAAAAAATTAGTAAGAATGCTACATTTGATGAACATGAAATTGCTAAAATTGAAAAAATTACTCATCATGACGTTGTTGCATTTACTCGTGATGTTTCAAAATCACTTGGTGATGAGAAAAAGTGGATTCACTTTGGGATGACAAGTACTGATGTTGTTGATACTGCTCAAGGATATCGCTTGAAACAAGCCAATCAAATTTTAAAAAAAGATCTTGAAGAATTAACTAAAACAATCGCTAAAAAAGCTTTAACATATAAAGATACTGTTATGATGGGACGTACTCATGGTGTTCAGGCTGAGCCAACTACTTTTGGATTAAAAGTAGCGCGTTGGTATTCAGAAATGAAAAGGAATATTAAACGTTTTGAACTTGCTTCAAAAGAGGTTGAAGCTGGTAAAATTTCTGGAGCTGTTGGGACTTTCGCTAACGTTGATCCATTTGTAGAAAAATATGTATGCGAAAAATTAGGCTTACGTCCTCAAGAAATTACTAGTCAGATTTTACCTCGTGATTTACATGCTGATTACATTGCTTGTTTAGGGTTAATTGCAACTAGTTTAGAAGAATTTGCAACTGAAATTAGAAGTTTACAACGCTCTGAGATTCACGAAGTGGAAGAACATTTTGCTAAGGGACAAAAAGGTTCATCTGCAATGCCACATAAAAGAAATCCAATTGGTTCTGAAAATATTTGTGGACTAGCTCGTGTCGTTCGTGGACATGTTACGACAGCATATGAAGATATTCCTTTATGGCATGAAAGGGATATTTCACATTCATCAGCGGAACGAATTATTTTACCAGACACTACTATCTTACTAGATTATATGTTGCATCGTTTTAACAAGATTGTGGCTGATTTAGATGTATTTCCAGAAAGAATGAAGAAAAATCTTAATATTACTAATGGTTTAATTTATTCACAACGTGTAATGCTTAAATTGATTGATGCAGGGATGTCAAGGGAATCAGCGTATGACTTAGTGCAACCGCTAACTGCCATTTCATGGGATCAAGATAAGCAGTTCAAACCGTTAGTTGAAAATAATGAAGAAATTAAAAATCATTTGTCTAAAGATAAAATTGAAGATGCTTTTGATTACCATTATCATATTCGTCATGTGGATGATATTTTTAAAAGAATTGGCTTATTAAAATAAAAATAAAAAGCTTAGAATTTTTAATTCTAAGCTTTTTTCTATACATAAGTGTGTATAAATTCTTTAACTTTTTGTTTATAAGCAACTGGGTTAATCCAGAAACTTTCTTCATGGTCTGCCTTAGGAACAATCCATAACTGCTTAGGACCTTTTGATGCATTATAGTTGATGCATGACATATATGATGGAACATAAATATCACTACCACCATGAATAAATAAAATAGGTAAATTATTTTTCTTCAGTGCATTCGTACAAGAAGCATTGTGTAAGCGATAACCAACGCGATGCCAATTAATTGCACTAACTAGCGGTTCAAAAGGGTATGCTGGCAAGTGAAATCTTTCTTTTAGTAAGTAATTAAATTCATCACCAACGTTTGAGTAACCACAATCGGCAATAATACCGTTAACTTGATCCGGTAATTCTTCACCACTTAACATTGTTACAATGCCGGCTCCCATACTAATACCAAATAGCAATATTTCTGAGTCTAAACCAACCTTGTAAATGACCATGTTAATCCAACGTTTATAATCAATTCGATCAGTCCAACCATAACTAACATATTTTCCATCGCTATCACCATGTGCTCGATCATCTGGAGCTAAAACATTAAATCCTAATTCATGATATAGTTTGATGAAGTTGGCCATGGTTTCTCGATTGCACCCAACACCATGTGCCATTACAACCGTTTTATTAGTTTTGGTAGCGGCTGGTACATATGAAGCAACCATTTTTTCACCAGTCTCTTGTTCATGCAAAATCCATTCATCTTTAGGAATGGCACGAAACCAATCTACATAGCGATAATATTGATATGCAAATTTCAACTGTTTAGTTTGAGGGACTGGTTCGGCATCTTTCCGACTCATACCTAATTTAAAAAGATATTCACTAAATGTAAATACACCAATTCCTACAGATGCTGAAACAATTCCAAAAGTAGTTGCTACTTTTTTTATGCTCATAACAATCCCTCCTAACTTTTATTATTTATCTAAATAAATTGTTCTTAACTTGTTAATTTCATCATCAGTTAACTCAATGAATTCGTGTAAAAAGTTATTCATATTACCATATTCTTTTTTAATTGTGTCCATTGCTGCATCAAAATATTTTTCATCGACACTGTATAAGTTTTCTAGATTTTTTTTCAAAATGTTATTCATACCATAATTTGAGTATTGATTAATCTTTAATTGGACATATGGTTTCATTTGTTCTTTTGACATTAAGTAATCTTTTTTGATAGTTTCTTCATCAACCCCTAACGCAAATAAAACAAAGGCAGCTGACAAACCAGTTCGATCCTTACCTTGTGCACAATGAAAAAGAACTGAACTATTATCTGAATCATTCTTAAGTAGGGTATCGAATAAATTTCTAAATGCATTTTTGGCGCTATCTTCGGTCACCATACTTTGATAGGATAAAATCATATTATCTTCACCTAAGGTAGGGTTAATACTGTATTGCTTAGCATATTCTTTATCTGTTTTATCATGACCAGTATTGAATACAGGGTTAGGAATGAAGTCAACATCAGGAATTAGCTTATCACTAGCATTTTTACGTTCTAAATCTGAACGTAAATCAACATCATACTTAACGCCATATTTAGCTAAATAGGTTATATCATCTTTTGATAAATCAGATAGTTCTCCTGAGCGAACTAATTTATTCCATTTAATTTTTCGACCATCTTTGGTACGATATCCGCCTAGGTCTCTGAAGTTATAGCCATTTTTAACATCTAAAAGTCTTTTATTTTCCATTTTATCCCTCATTATTAATGTTGATTATTTATACTTCATTGTAAAAGAAAATATTAATGATTGAAAGTATATACACATTTTATAAGATTAATAATTTGTGTTACCTTATATATATGAGATTATTTAACTATAAGGAGTGAATATATATGAAAAAGAAATTATCATCTGTATTAATCATGACAGCTTCATTAGTATGTTTAGGTTTAGCTAGTAATGTTTCTGTATCTGCTAATAATGAAGGTCATAATAAAAAAGTACATAAAGTAGTCAAGAAAAAACAAAATAAAAAACAGCCAAAACATACTTTTAAGCCAGTTATTAATAAATGGTATAACGGTACTCCAAAGGGAATTCGTGGGACTTGGTATCACAATGATTCTAATCCTAGATATAATGCTTATATAACTTATAATGAAAACCAAAGTGCTGGTAATTATTTTGAAAATAACGCTGATGATACTTTTACTCCTGAATATGCCAAAGGATTGATAAATATTCGCTATAGTTATTTGGGTAATAATAAGTATAAAATTCGCGGTGTAGAATATTTACGTACTGATAGCAACAATAGACCAGTTAGTGAACACGAATACTATGAATATAAGGTTAACGTGTATCCAAATAGACTCCATTTTGAATTAGGTCACAATGTAAAAGATTATGTTAAAAAGCCTAATTTTAAAATTAAACAATCAGAAGACAACCAATAGCAAAGAAGTCATCCTTAAAAGGGGTGGCTTTTTTGCTAAGCTAAATTATTGTACTTATGAAAAAATTCTTATATCTTATATAAGGAAGGTGATAAAATGAATATTTTAGTTGCTGCACCAAGCAATAGCTTTGATATTAATAAGATTAAAGAGAATTTTGCAGAAAATGGTAATTTCGATAATGATAATATTTATTATGAAGATGAGTCACTATCATCAGATATTTTAAACAGAATTGATATTTTTGTTGGATATAATAAACAACTATTAGATGAAATATTAAGTAGTGACCAATCACAATTAAAATGGATTCAAGCTCTATCAGCAGGTGTCGATTATTATCCATTAGATCAATTAAAGGATAAAAAGATTGCCTTAACAACAGTTAGTGGAATTCATGCGGAACCAATTGCTGAATCAGTAATTGGGATGATTTTAGGTAGTTATCGTGCAATCAATGAATCAGCACGAAAGAGAAATTGGTATAAACCAACTAGTATGCTTAAAATGATTAATGGCAAACATGCGGTGGTATTTGGCACTGGTCATATTGGTGGCAGAATTGCTGAATTATTAGATGCATTTGGTGCCAAAACAGTTGGTGTGAACCATAGCGGTCATCCAGCAAAGAATTTTGCTGAAACTGTAAGTATGGATAATGTTACTAATGAAACCAAAGTTTTGGATGCTGATATTATTATTAATGCTTTACCATTAAGTGATAGTACTTATCACTATTATAATGATAAATTTTTCAATTTATTAAATAAACAACCAATGTTTATCAGTATTGGTCGTGGACCAAGTACAGTTACTCAAGATTTGATTGATGCTTTAAATAATCATCAATTAGGATCTGCTGCACTAGATGTTACTGATCCAGAACCATTACCTGAAGATAGTCCACTATGGAAGATGGACAATGTTTTAATTACTCCTCATATTTCAGGAATTCATGCTGAATATATGGATGAATCTTTAGCCATTCTAGATGAAAATATGCAATCATTTAATAATGATGGTAAACCAAGTAAAAATTTAGTTAACCTTGATGAAGGTTATTAAACAAAAATAAGCCGCTAATAGTAGCGACTTATTTTTTATTATTCATTAATCTTCAACTGTTTGACGACTGCTTTGTTTATTACTTTTAACGAAATGAACAGTTAAACCGACTAATAAACCAACCATTGCTGGAACAACCCAGTCCATACCAATTGATGCTAATGGAAGGTAACTTTGTTGGAAGTTTGTAACTGCTGTTCCAAAAGCACTTTGTGAAACTACCGGTGGAAATGATGATACCATATCCATTAATGCTGGTACGGTCGTGAATAATACTACGAATAAATAAACAACGGAGTCACGCTTAAATAGTGGTGAGAACACTGATAATAAGATTAATACCATTGCAAATGGGTATAAGAACATCAACATTGGTGTTGACCATTGGATAATTGTATCCAAACCAAAGTTAGCAGTCATGAATGATGCTAAACACATTAATCCTAACCATTGACGGTAACTTAAAAATGAAAAATGTTTATGAAAGTCTTGTGCAAATGCAGCAACTAAGCCCATTGCAGTGGTTAAACAAGTTAATGTTAATAAAGTAGCTAATAAAGCATGACCAACATTGCCCATATAGTAGCCCATTAATTGATTAAATGCAGTTCCACCATCAGCTGATCCTTTAAATTGATTTAAAGTGGTTGCACCTAACCATACTAAGACTACATAGATAACTGCAACTAAACCTTCAGCTAACAATCCGGCTTTAGCTGTTACTTTAGCATTGCTTAATGGGTTGGTTTTACCAAGTTGATTAACAGCAGTCACGACGGTGACTCCAAAGGCTAATCCAGCTAAAGCATCCATTGTGTTATATCCTTGTAGGAACCCATTGAAAAATGATCCATTTTGATAGGCAGAAGTAGCAACTTGATTTGCAGCACTACCCATTGGATGAAGGAAGCCTAGTAGGAAGATTGAGAATAATAATAATAAAAACACAGGATTTAATAATTTACCGATGCTTTTCATAATGCTAGATTCTTTATATGAAAGTAAAAATGCAGCTAAGAAGAATAAGAATGAGAAAATTAATAAGCCTAAATGACTGTATTTTTCAGGCAGTAAGGGTTGAACTCCCACACTAAAAGGCACTGTCGCAGTTCGTGGAGTCCCAAATAAAGGTCCGATGGTTGCATGGATTAATACCATAAAGACTAATGCAAATGCACCACCTAGTGGTTTTCCAATATCATAGACACCTTTTGAATGAGTAACACTAATTGCTAAAACTGAAAGTAGTGGTAATACTACGGCTGTACAGAAAAAGCCAAGCATTGCTAACCACCAGTTAGAACCAGCTAATTGTCCTAAGTGAAGTGGAAAAATTAAATTTCCAGCACCAAAGAATAGTGCAAATAATAGTGAACTAACAACTAAGTATTGTTTTAAAGATAATGGTTTTTTGTTTAAATCTTCCATGAATAAAATCCTCCGATATATTGAAAAATATGTTTTTTATGAATTGAATCGCTACTTGTATAATAATCTGAATCGGACTATCCAAAACCATCATCTCCTTTTTTAATTATGTATTAACTGAGTAAACAAAAAACGCCCTTAATCCATTACTGGACTAAGGGCGTCATAGTGACACGGTACCACCTTACATTTGTAGACTAAATAAAAGCCTACCTTTCCACGTACAATCATACGCTGACACTATAAGGGGTGTACCCCATGTACTTTAATCCACTCGTTTAAGTACATTGCTCGAAAGGGATTTTCACAATTAGTCTAATGCTTCCTTTCACCTAACGAAGCTCGCTTGAAAAGACATCCTTGTTACTCAACTTTCTCGTCGCAATTAATTTATTTATAGAATATCATAATGCTAAAGATTTAAATTGTCAATCTAATAAGTGAAAAAATATATAACGATAGTTTTTATTTAAAATAACATGATATGTCATGGTATAATATAAATATAAATTTAACGATAAAAAAGTTAATTATACATTTGATCAAGTTTCGGCTCTTGGCCAAAAGGAGAAAGAATTTATGAAAATTGATAATTATGTACCAAAAGATAAACGTAAAGATGTTACTGACAAGCGGATTAAAAATTTAAAATTAATGAGTAAGGTTGCTATTTTCACTTCTTCATTAATGTATATTGCATATATTCCAGAAATTATTCAAAACTTTTCTGGTGATCCGGTCAGTCCTATTCAACCATTTGTGGCAACGATTAATGCCACCTTGTGGACATTATATGGTTGGTTTAAAACTTATCGTGATTGGCCATTAGTTATTTCCAATGTTCCGGGAGTTATTTTTGGCTTTATTACATTGGCAACAGTTTTTATTCACTAAAATATAATACATGTTTTTGGCAGACTTGTGTCTGCCTTTTTTATTTTAGCTATCTAAAAATTGGTAAAATATTGTTATAATACATATTAATAATGTATTGGGAGGATTTTAAATGTCTAAAAAGGGTAAAATTACGATGTTGTTATTTTTTATATCAATTATTTACGTAATTATATTTATGCATCCTACCTTATGGCGTGATGAAAGTTTTACGATGGCGTTAGTTAAACATAACTATCTAGATATTATTCATTTAGATTCAATGGATGTACATCCACCGTTTTATTATATTTTATTAAAAGCATACTTAAGTATTACAACTTTTTGGACGAGCTCATTATTTATAAAAGTTATTTTTGCTAGGTTATTTTCATACATAGTAACTATTTTAGCCTTTATTACCTTAGGCCGAACGGTACGAGCTTTTGGTGTGACGGGTGGGAATGCCCTTCAATGGGCAGGTGTCTTTTTAGCACCTAGCGTAATGAGATATGCAACCCAAATTAGAATGTACGCATTGGCGGGACTACTGTTAGCGTTGTTATTAAATCAACTGCAACATTATGATAATTCGCATAAACCGGGGCACATTATTTTAGCGGTATTATTTGCTTCACTAGCTTCATATACTCATTACTTTGCGGCAGTTTCTGCTGGATTTTTATTATTACTTTATTTTGTTAAATTTGTTATTCAAAAATATAATACTCAATCTTTGGTATATTCAATTGTACTTTTCTTAGGTATGTTTTTTCCTTGGGGGATTGTCGCATATTTTCAAGTTCAGAATGTTGCTAATAATTATTGGATCCCATCGATGGATGCAGAAAGCGTCTTAGATGATTTAGTTAATTTATTTACTGATATTCATACATTAACGATCTATGATAATTGGTTTGCAATTTTGATGATGCTCTTATGTATTTATCCAATTATTTGGAGTTATCGAGAAATGAACAAAAGATTTAATTTATTGTTTTCTTTTGTGATGATTGATTTCATGCTTACTGCATTAACTGGTTTACTAGTATCTATAATGATGAGACCAATTTACTTGGCTAGATATGCTTACCCAATTTATTTAATTTTTATTTTCTTTATTGCTGTAATTATTAGTCAGATGTTAGCAAAATCATGGCAAAAACGTGGTTTTAAAATTTTAAATTACTTATATTTAGCTTTAACCGGTTTATTAATGGCTTCAAATGTTGTCTTTATGGGACAAAGTCAAGTCATCAATTATGATCTGCGAAGTTTTGATTTAATGAGTTCGGTTGAAGGATATAAGGATATACCTCGTGACACTATTAATGTAAATCCTAATCAAGGCGTGAATAATATTGCGCAAAAAATAGTGTATATTGATTCAATCGGCAAAAGGGTTCGTTTAAAGGACTTTGACATTAATCACTTATTAGGAAATGAAAACCGAAAACTGTTTCATGGTGTTTATGACAATGTTGATATGGATAGTGTGAAAGATGTAAAAGATTGATAACTTATAATGTTATCAATCTTTTTTATTTATCTCTTATTTGGATAGATGTATTATGATATAATTATGCAGTTATTAAATTAAATACATATATTTATTTGAGAAAAGAGGTTTTTTCACTCTATGAGTGATTCAGGTCAGCCGATTTGGCGAAGAAATTTATTTGTTTTATGGTTCGCAACATTTATTGCGGGAACGGGTTTTAGTGAAGTAATTCCATTCTTGTCGCTTTATGTTAGTGAATTAGGTAAGTTCTCCCATGGGATGTTATCCATGGTTAGTGGTTTAGTTTATGCTGCAACTTTTATTGTAGTTGCAGTTACCGCACCAATGTGGGGACGCTTTGCTGATCGGCATGGTCGTAAAAGACTGTTGTTACAAACTACCATTGGTTCTGCAGTAGCAATTACTTTGATGGGATTGGTTACCAATGCTTGGCAATTAGTAGCGCTTAGAGCAGCACAAGGCTTTTTTGCCGGCGTTATTCCTAATGCAACGGCATTGGTAGCTGCAGAAACGCCTAAGAAAAAAGAGGGGTACGCTTTAGGAATTATTACCACTGGTTATGTTGGCGGTAACTTATTAGGTCCTATTTTAGGGGGCTTTTTAGCTGGTATTTTTTCAATCCGAGTTACTTTTTTCATAACTGGTGGACTATTATTTTTATCATTCTTACTTAGTTTATTTATGGTTAAAGAAACCTTTAAACCTGATCCTAGCAAAATAAAAAAGCAACCTTCATTGTTCGATATTCACTTTTTAAAAGAATTTCCCAATCCAAAGCTAACGGCATGGCTATTAGTTTCTACTATTATTGTACAAGCTGGACTTTATTCGATTTATCCCGTAATTAGTTTATTTGTTAAAGAATTAATGAATAATCATGGCCCCGTTACAGTAGTGGCTGGGATTATTTCATCTTTACCTGGAATCGCGATGTTTATTTCTTCACCATTCTGGGGTCGTTTAGGAGATCGAATTGGTTCGAACAAAATTTTGATTTATGGTTTTATTTTCTCAATCATTTTTTATTTCCCACAGGGATTCTTTACTAGTGTCATTGTTTTAGGAATTTTAAGGTTCTTGGTTGGTTTATCAAATGCGGCGATTTATCCAGTTATCCAGACGGTCTTAGCTAAAAAAACGCCAGCTGGTTCCACCGGGATGGTATTTAGTTTAAATCAAGCAGCTCAAGCGATTGGAGCGGTTGTTGGTTCGATGATGGGTGGATTTATCTCAAATATTTTTGATTATAGTGGCGTGTTCATATTCACCGCGTTATTATTATTAGTGAACCTAATTTTATT
Source organism: Apilactobacillus apisilvae (assembly GCF_023380225.1). Classification (NCBI taxonomy): domain Bacteria; kingdom Bacillati; phylum Bacillota; class Bacilli; order Lactobacillales; family Lactobacillaceae; genus Apilactobacillus; species Apilactobacillus apisilvae. The sequence goes on along the minus strand of NZ_CP093362.1, from coordinate 871,719 downwards.
GCTATGGCAGGTTCCATCAATAAGAAAAGATTCTTTTTAATAAGAGGGGATTTGAATGCGTAAACATAATCAACATATTAACGAATTATCAGATAGTAACTTATCTAAAAAAGATTTAAATAAAAAAGCAATTGAATATGATATTGAAGATTTAAAACGAATGATTCATGAAACCCAAGGTAAACATCAGGAATTGTATGTAGCCAGGCTTGATGATGAAAACATTAATAATTTAATTTCATATGATGATTATCTAATAGAATTTGTAAATGATTATGCAAAATCTTTTGACCAGATAAGAACTGGCGCCAAAAATCATTTTCACCAAGAAATGACAGCTGGTTATTTTATTGATGAATGTATTGCATTATTACATCGTAAATTCGAAAATCATCAAGATAAAAATTCAATGGTGACAGTAGATAAAGATGGAAAAGTAATTTAAATAAAAAAGTAACAAAATCTTAATATAGATTTTGTTACTTTTTTATTGCTTTTAGATTTAATAGCAAGTATCTTAAGAATTAAGACATAATATTTTAAGGAGGTATTATTTTTGGACAATAATTCATATTGGCGTAAGAATCTATGGATATTGTTATTTGGAACATTTTTAACTGGAATTGCCTTTAGTGAGATTATTCCTTTTCAGCCATTATATATTGCTCAATTAGGTGATTTTAGCAAAAATGAACTAGCCATTTGGAGTGGAATTATTTATGCAGCCCCATTTGTGGTTGTTATTTTTACTTCTGCGATGTGGGGGCGTTTTGCTGATCGCCATGGACGAAAGCGATTAGTTTTACAAACTTCCTTTGGTTCAGCTATTACAATCTTTTTAATGGCGTTTTGTACCAATATTTGGGAACTATTAATTTTAAAGGCGTTACAAGGCTTTTTTGATGGCGTGATTCCGAATTCGATTGCATTAGTCGCAACAGGGACTCCTCGCCATAAGACCGGCTATGCATTAAGTATTTTATCAACCGGTTATACTAGTGGTTTCTTAGTTGGTCCCATCTTCGGTGGAGTTTTAGTTAAATTATTAAGTATTCGAGTTTCTTTTATGGTAACCGGAGCCTTATTATTCGCATTCTTTTTATTAACGTTCTTCTTTGTTGAAGAATACTTTAAGCCAGATCCAGCTAAGTTAAAAGAGAAAAAGCAATCATTCTTTAAGATTATTAAGAGTTTTTCCAATCCGCATTTTGTAATCTGGATTTTAATTATCTCGATTTCATTACAAATTATGAATAACTCAATTAATCCTTTAATTACACTTTATGTTAAAGAATTAATGGGTGGTTCTGGTGATGTATCAGTAGTATCTGGTTTAGTTGCGGCAATGCCTGGAATTGGAATGGTAATTGCATCGACATTATTTGGTCGATTTGGTGATAAGCATGGAACTAATAAAGTTCTAACCATTGGTTTTATCTTAGCTATTTTATTCTTATTCCCTCAAGGTTTTGCCCCAAGTGTGTTGTTCTTTGGGTTCTTTAGATTCTTAACGGGAATTTCGAATGCGGCATTATTCCCATCTGTTCAGACTTTATTAGCAAAGGGAACACCAGCTAATTCAACTGGAATGGCCTTTAGTTTGAATCAAGGTGCGCAAGCGGTTGGAATTTGTATTGGTTCAATTTTAGGGAGTGTTGTTTCATCAATCTTTGACTATGACGCTGTCTTTTATGTTAGTGCACTAGTCGTACTAATTACTTTCATTTTAGTTAAATGGAAAGTCCCTGAATTAAGAAATAACCATGAATTTGAATAAAAATAATTATTACGATTTATACCTCATATAGTATTTTTTATCATAATTAGTCCCTATTCATATGTTTTTTACTATATATAGTGTTTTGACAAATTGTTATATTACACTATATAATAATACGTAGATCAAGTTTGGAGGGCCCGAGGAGTAGGTGCCAAACTAACTAAGCCTTAGTATGAAATGTACTAAGGCTTTTTGTTTATGTATGTTTGTATGTTTAAGAAGAATACTTATGACTAATGAAAAACCCTTTAAAACAATTGATGAACAAATTGATATACTAAATAAAAGAGGATTATCTACCAATGAAAATTCTAAAATTAGTTTAAAACAATTTGGTTATTATTCTATTGTTAATGGATATAAATGGTTATTTTTAAGTAGAAATACTAATGGGAAAATTGTTAAACCTGAACAATTTATAAAAAATAGTACTTTTGATGATATTAGAAAATTATATGACTTCGATAAAGAACTTAGATCAATTTTATATAAGGCTTTATTAGAATATGAATCCAACTTAAGAGCTAAAATATCCTATACTTTTTGCGAATATCATCCAGAAGAAAGTGCGTATTTAAATTCTTCTAATTATAATGAAAAAATTAATGTAGATTCTAGCATAAAAAAACTAAAAAAAGTTATTAAAAAGTATAATAACAAAAGTGAAGACAATGCTATAAAGCATTATACAAATCATTATGGGCAGGTACCCTTATGGGTTTTAGTCAACTTCTTAACTTTTGGTGATATTAACTATTTTTATAATAATATTGAGGAACAAGTTAGAATAGATATATCAAAGAAATTTTCTGAGAAGTATAAAATTAACTATAATAAAAGTGTTAAAATTCAAAGTATTTCAATTGATGCTATTAATCATATGGTAAATGATTTTAGAAATGCTGTTGCTCATGGGGATGTTACATATTATATGCATCTTATTAAGGGGCCTTCTTTTAAAAGTATAAAGAAAGATTTGTCTTTAAATGACCTAAAAGTATCAAGTCAAAGAGGTATTTTTGAACTTGTTATAGCTTTAAAATTAGTCCTTAATAGTGAATGCTTTTATGAATTAAAATCTAACTTGTATAATTTATTTGATGATTATGAAAATAAATTTTATTCTGTATCTTTTGACACCATACTTCATGATATGAATTTCCCCCAAAATTATAAATGTTTTATTTAATATTTTTCACAAGTCAAAATGTTTGTGTTTATATTCACAATCTATATAATAATGGGCATAGATGTAATTAATAATAAATTTAGTTATGGGGTAATATTGATGAAAGTTATAGTAATTGGATGTACACATGCCGGAACTTATGCTGTTAAACAAATTTTAAAGGAACATCCTAAGGCAGAAGTTACAATTTATGAACGCAATGATAATATTTCATTCCTATCGTGTGGAATTGCATTATACCTAGATGGTAAAGTTGCTGATCCTAAAGGGCTATTTTATTCTAATCCCAAAGAATTAACTGATTTAGGTGCTAATGTTAAGATGTTGCATGATGTTAAGGATATTGATACTGAAAACAAACAAGTTAAAGTTGAAGATATGAATAGTCATGAAATCTTTGAAGATAATTACGATAAATTAGTTATGACCACTGGTTCTCGTCCCGTAATGCCACCAATTGAAGGCAGAGATAATAAAAATGTCTATTTCTGTAAAAATTGGCACGATGCACAAACATTATTTGAAAAAGCTAAAACCAATCAACGCATTACTATTGTCGGTAGTGGATACATTGGAGCTGAGTTAGCTGAAGCTTTCTCTAACCATGGTCATGACACGACTTTAATTGACACCAATGAACGTGTAATGTCAAAATATTTCGATCAACCATTCACTGATAAGATTGAAGCAGCTTATCAAAAACACAATGTTAATTTGGAACTAGGACAATTAGTAAAGAGTTTCTCTGGCGAAGATGAATTAACTATTACTACTGATCAAAAAGAAATTAAAACTGATATGGCAATCCTCTGTGTTGGTTTTAAACCAAATACAGAATTACTAAAAGACAAAGTTGAGATGATGCCTAATGGTGCGTTAATTACTAATGAATATATGCAAACATCTAATCCAGATATTTTCGGTGCTGGTGATAGTGTCGCGGTTCATTACAATCCAACTGGCAAAAATGCTTATATTCCATTAGCAACTAATGCGGTTCGTCAAGGAATTCTAGTTGGAAATAATATTGAAAAACCTACTACTAAGTATATGGGAACTCAATCTTCATCAGGATTACAATTATATGAATATTCCATTGTTTCAACTGGAATGACTGCTGAATTGGCTAAAAAGGAAGGGTTTAATGCTCATTCAGTATTGCTTGAAGACAATTACCGTCCAGAATTTATGCCAACAACTGAACCAGTATTAATGTCGTTAGTTTATGATGCTGATAGTCGTCGTATTTTAGGTGGTTCTTTAATGAGTAAGTATGATATTTCACAATCTGCTGGAACTTTATCAATGTGTATTCAAAATAAAAACACAATTGATGATTTAGCTATGGTGGATATGTTATTCCAACCTAATTTTGACCGTCCATTTAACTATTTAAATCTTTTAGGTCAAGCTGCACAAGCAAAAGAAGCAAAATAATATACAAAAAAGATTCAACTAACATTTTTTGTTAATTGAATCTTTTTTTATTATTCAATTTTATTATCAAAATCGTTATTTTTATCTCTCAACTCAGCTGCTTGAGTTTTGGCACGATTATGCATTCCGTAAACAAAGTACACAATCATTCCAATGATAAACCAAATTAGGGCATATAATTTAGCATCAGCATCCAATCCCCAGAAAACTGCAAGTGAAGCTAAAAAGCCAAGTGCGGGTAGGACAGGGAAGAATGGCATTTTAAATCCAGGCATATTAATATCTTTACCTTCACGTTTACGGAGTGGGTAGATTCCAATGGATACGAACATGAATGCAATTAATGTTCCAGCTGAAATTAATTGTGACAAGAAATTAAATGTTAAGAAAGCACCAATCAATACTGAAATAACAGTAATAGTTAAGATAGCATTAACCGGAAGATGATGTTTTTTATCAACTTTACCTAAGAATTTAGGTAACATACCATCACGACCGAATGAGTATAGTAGGCGTGATCCAGCCATCATCATTCCAATTAAGGCAGTAAACATTCCAACAACCGCTACAATTTGAACACCTGAAGCAACATAAGGATGACCACTTTGACGAAGGGCCCAACCAACTGGTTCAGCGTTATTAGCGTAGTTAGTGTATTTAAACATTCCAACTAATACTAATGATACTGCCACGAATAGTGTTACAGCGATTACTAGTGAACCAATAATTCCACGAGGCATGGTTTTTTGTGGATCTTTAGCTTCAGCCGAGTTAGCGGCAATTGAATCAAAACCAATGTATGATAGAAAAATAACTGATACCCCAGCGTAAATACCACCAAAACCACCAAAGGCAGTTCCATCTGGGTTAGTATGTGGTGCTGGCACAAAAGGAATATAGTTTTGAATATGAATAGCTGATAATCCAACAAAGATAAATACTAAAACAGCTAAAACTTTAAGTATTACTAGTACATTTTCAATTTTAGTAGTCTTACTATCACCACGAGTGATTAGAAAGGCAACGATAAGTATAATTACAACGGTGGTAATATCAATAAAGCCACCAGGCGAGCTAATGGGCGTTGATAAAGCAGTCGGAAAATTGATTCCCAGAGGTGCAATTAATCCTCTGAAATTAGCTGACAATCCGGCGGCAACGAAAGCGACCGCAATAAAATATTCTGCTAAGAGGGCCCATCCGGCAACCCATCCCCAAAATTCACCAAAAATAACGTTAATCCAAGAATATGCAGAACCAGCAAATGGCATTGCAGAAGCCATTTCAGCGTAGCCCAATGCAACTAAACCAGCAACGATAGCTGCTAATAGAAATGAAATAGTAACCGCTGGACCGGCATTATTAGCGGCAACAATTCCAGGTAAAGTAAAGATGGCGGTTGAAACAATGGTTCCAACTCCAAGTGCAAGGAAGTCTTTAGTGGTCATTGATCGGACCATTTTAGCATCCTTATTTTCATAAACTTTAGGATCTTCTTTTCTGTTCATTCGCTTAAAAAGATTCCCCATAAAAATTACCTCTTTCTTTTGTTGAACTATTATTAAATTTTTATTAGAAATTAATTAAAATATTAATTCATTATAAATATAATGTCAAACAAATTTTAACTGTAAATACTATTGTATCATGAAAATAGCCACCCTTAAATTAGATAATTAAGGGTGGCTATTTGAATTATTTATTAGTTTTTTTTCTTATTAAATTTAGCAAAGTATAGAATTGTCATTAAACCTAGGAAAACAATTCCGACAATTAATGGAATTCTAGTATCATTGTTAAAGAACATAAATACTAGTGTCAATGCCAACATTGCTAATGTTAGATAGTTTGAGAAAGGTGCCAATGGCATCTTAAATGGATGATTCTTAATTCTTTCTGGATGTAATTTACGATATTTTAATTCAGACATAATAATTACGAACCAAGGAACCATTCCAGGTAGTACTGATGAACTATATACATAAACGAAAATTTGACTAGCTCCTTTGTAGAAGAGTGGCAAAATAACGTTTAATAATACTCCAATCAAGATACCTAATGCGATTGAAATAACTGAAATATATGGAACACCATGTTTGTTTACTTTATTGTAACGTTTTGGTAGTTGACCATTTTGTGCCAACAAGTATGACATTCTACTTGAACTATAGATAGCTGAGTTAGAACCAGATAGGGCAGCGGTTAGAACGACAAAGTTAATAATTGATGCCGCAAATGAAATTCCTACTCGTGCAAAGGTTTCAACGAATGGAGAACCAATATTTACAATCTTATCCCATGGGTAGATTGCCAACATTACAAAAATAGAACCAATATAGAAAATTAAAATTCTACCAATTGTATCTTGGATTGCTTTTACTAAAGTGTGTTTAGGATCTTCAGCTTCACCAGCTGTAACTCCAATCAATTCAATTCCTTGATATGAAGCAAAGACAATTGATAATGCGAAGAAGAAACCTTTAACACCACCAGTAAAGAAACCATGTGACCATAAATTAGAAATACCAGTAGGGCCAACGCCATTGAAACCTAGAACAATAACAACCGCACCAACAACAATCATAGCAATAATTGTAACAACTTTGATTAGCGCAAACCAATACTCTAATTCACCAAAAGCACTAACTGAAATTAAGTTAGCAATACATAAGAAAACGACTGCAATAATTCCGGGGACCCAAGAAGGAATTCCTGGCCACCAGAATTGCATATAAGTTCCGATAGCGATCATTTCAGAAATACCAACGACAATCCACTGGAATATATTACTCCAAGCGGTTAAATAACCGAAAACCGGATGCATATATTCCGTTGCAAAATGTGAAAATGAACCACTAATTGGATTATCATAAAGCATTTCTCCAAGGGCTCTCATAATTAAATATAGAAATAAACCAGCGATTCCATAAGCTAATAACACTGAAGGACCAGTCCAAGCAATTGTTGACTTGGCACCCATAAATAGTCCAACCCCAATGGTTCCACCAAGGGCGATCATTTGCATATGTCTAGAACTAAGTTTTCTTTCTAATTCTTCCTTTTTTTGTTTTTCTGCCAATATTTTCACCATCCTATAAATGTATTATGTAGAAAAAATCCCTAGTACACTATCTATTGTACTAGGGATTGAGCAATAATGTTACTAATAGATATCCTAAAGTTAAAATTTATTAGTCTCAACCTTTATAAATATCTTCAAATACAAATTTTTGTGGAAATTGGCCACCTAAAACCACCCTTTGTATCTTGCTGATAGGTATTGATATTGCTCCCCAGTAAGATTGGTTTTTACTGTTACATAATTTTAGTATCTTAGAAATATATTATATATTTCTTAATCTGTCAATTATTGTATTCCTTTCTTATTATATTTAGCAAAATAGATAATTGCCATAATAACTAAGAAAATAACGCCAATAATCAATGGAATTCTAGTTGAATCATTGATAAACATAAATACTAATGTAACTAATAGGAAAATCAAAGTTACATAGTTTGTATATGGTGATAATGGCATTTTAAAGGGATGATTTTTTAGTTCTTCAGGATGTTGTTCTCTAAATCTAATTTGTGAAATCAAAATTACGAACCAAGGAACCATTCCGGGAAGAACTGATGAGCTATATACATACACAAAAATTTGATTTGCAGATGGAGCAATCATTGGTAAGACAACATTTAAAATTAATCCTAATAGAATTCCAACTGAAATACTAATAACGGAAACGAATGGAACTCCATGTTTGTTTAATTTTTTAAATGGTTTAGGTAATTCATGTTTTTGAGCAAGTAGGTAAGACATTCGACTGGCACTATATATTCCTGAGTTAGAACCAGATAGGGCAGCTGTAATTACAACAAAATTAATGATTGCAGCGGCAGCAGTAATTCCAACTTGTGAGAAAGTTTCAACAAATGGTGATCCAATTGAATTGATCTTATTCCATGGATAGATACTTAGAATGACAAAAATAGCGCCAATATAGAAAATTAAAATTCTACCGATGGTATCTTGAATTGCTTTTACTAGAGTCTGTTTAGGATTTTCAGCTTCACCAGCAGTTACTCCGATTAATTCAATTCCTTGATAAGAAGCAATTACAATTGCTAAAGCAAAGAAAAATCCTTTAAAACCATGAGCGAAAAAGCCAAACTTCCATATATTAGAAATACCAGTAGGTCCAATGCCATTTAAGCCAAAGACAATTAAGACAAGTCCGACAATAATCATGGCAACAATTGTTACTACTTTGATTAATGCAAACCAATATTCTAATTCACCAAAGGCACTGACTGAAATTAGATTGGCAATACATAAAAAGACGATTGCAACAATTCCAGGTAACCAACTGGGTAAGTTAGGCCACCAAAATTGCATATATGTACCAATGGCAATTACTTCTGACATCCCAACTACTAAGTATTGGAAGACATTACTCCAAGCGGTTAAGTATCCAAAAACCGGATGCATATATTCACCAGCAAACTGTGAAAATGATCCAGTGATGGGATGAACATATAACATTTCACCCAAAGCACGCATGATTAAATATAAAAATAAACCAGCGACTCCATAAGCAAGTAACACTGAAGGTCCAGTCCAATCGATGGTTGATTTAGCCCCCATAAATAGTCCTACACCAATGGTTCCACCTAATGCAATCATTTTCATATGACGCGCACTAAGCTTTCTTTCTAAATTATCGTTTTTTTCTGCCATAACTATTCACCTTCTTTAAAATATTTGAGTATTAGTGAAAACAAAAAAATCCCTAGTACAAATTAATGTACTAGGGACGTATTTTTACGTGGTTCCACCCATATTTATATAGTATAAAAATACTATATACTCATATTAGTCGTTAACAGAACAAACTGAATGGCATTATCCGCCAAAAAATATTGGAAAGTGGTAACTATCAGTTAATATTAATTCAAATTGCAGTATACATTGAATCTCTCTGAAATATTATGAAGATAGCCGTATCTTTCTTAATTAATATTTACAATTGTATACTGTGTATATACATCTGTCAACTTATATAAAACAAATATGGGTTAATCTTCTTTATTTGCTGATTTTTCTAATCGATCTTGAACGTCTAAGATAGTATTCATTGTTTGTTGGAATGTTTTATCATCATAGTTTAGCCGGTTCAAACATCCTTGAACTGAACTGGTAATTGTTTTTTCTTGTTTTTTACCATGCTCAGTTAATTTCACTAGCACACGTCTTTCATCTTTTTTATCACGTTTTCTAGTAATCCAATCGGCTTTTTCTAATCTTTTTAATAATGGAGTTAATGTTCCATTAGATAAGCCCAGTTTTTGACTTAAATAATTTACGGTAACCCCATCTTTTTCCCATAAAGATAATAGGGTGACATACTGAACGTAAGTTAAATTAAATTTGCTTAGTGGTTCCTGATAAAACTTATTAAAAAGTTGATGTGCTCTAGAAATTTGAAAACAAATTTGGTTATCCAATGTTATTTTATTAGTCATATATATAACTCCCTTCTCAATAAATATGTACATTCTTAGTGTATCAATGTATTGTATACAATATAAAATATATCACTAAAATTAAAATGGTCAAGTATAAAAATAAAGCAGTAGGGATAAATTCCTTACTGCTTTATTTAAGTTATTTATTATGCCATTTTTGTTTTTGTATTTTGTTTTTTAATATCTTTATCAGTTTGAAATTTACGCACATAAACAAATAAAATGTAAGAAATAATAAAAAATACCAGTGCATAAATTAATGATCCATTAATAATTTGTGGTAATGATAATCTAGTCATCATATGCTTCATTCCATCTTGAATTTGTTTTTCAACAAAGAAAAAGTTAAATGGATTGTAAATTAACTTACGATGAGTGTAGATAAATATCATAAAAATACCAGCGATTATTTCAGTGATCCATGTACAAGCAACACCAAATGCGATTGCTCCATACCATGTTTTACAAAATCCAATTACCATCATTACGAAAGATTGAAAAATGAAGAAGTAAGCAATGTTTCCAAGAACCGCCCAGCTAAGTTCTTCAGCTAATGTTCCTGCTAAGGGCTTATGTGGAAATACTAAATACTTCATTAAAATCACAGCAATAATTGCCACTAATAGTAATAATAAATAAGATACTAAAATAGTAATAACTTTAGAAAAGAAAATTGAAGTTTTACTATGTGACTTCATATTTTCTTTTACTTGATCATTACTTTCTTCTCCAGCAAATCTGGTTGCCACAATTATAGTTGTTAATAGTTCAATAATACCAGTTACAGCACCAAATTGATTCATCCATTTCCAACCATCTAAAGTTTTAGTTTCCATTCCTACAATTGCCATAATTATAGTTACAATGAATAATCCTAAAGCCATAAATCCAAAAATTTTACGGTTATGACTACTCATTTCTTGTTTTAACAAATCACCCATTTTTTGACCTCCTAGGTCTTTAACGAAAGTTAATCATGTCATGAGTTTATCACGTTGAGAAAAGTAGTCAATAGAAAAACACCCAATTTATTAATGTAAAAAGGGTGCTCATTATTAATTAAACGTTTCTGTGATTATAAATAGTATATGCAATTGCTGTAAAGATTAAAGCATAAACAACAGTTCCAATTTCCATTTGAGTTAATGAAAGGTGGGTGATAGTTGATACGGAATGATCAGCAAATTGTTCATTTGTACTTAAAAAGTTTAATGGATTCCACTTAATTATTTCAACCTTATCAATCAAGTATGTTAAATAACTACCAATAATTGATGCTGCGAAGTAGAAAACAATTCCAAATGCAATTGCAACACCATTATTTTTAGCGATGTTACTAACTAAAATAACCATTGGAATTAATAATAGTAGAAACCACATATTTCCAAACATAGAATTAATAATTGGTTTAAATTTAATTGCTGAATCACTTAAAAAGATTAGTTTAGAAATATAAGTTACTACAAAATTAACTACATTTAAGTAAATGAACATAATCAACATAACAACTATCTTAGACATAAAAATACTCAATCTTGAAAACTGACGAGCAAATAGATATTTTACAGTGTTATTAGCAAAATCACCGGTTATAATCGTACTAGCAAAAGCAATCATGGCAAATATCATTAAAGCAATTCCCATAGAATAAACTTCTAAAGGTTTGTCTGGAACATGTTTTGTTAACGACATTAAGTAACCACCAATTAATGAAATTACAAGCATTGTAATACTCCAGCCAATATAGAACTTGCCGTGAATTTGTTTATACATTTCTTGTCTTATTAGAGTTAACATTATTTATCTTCCTCCTTTTTGTTATCTTCTGTTAGTAGTTTTAATAATGATTCTTCCAAGTCGACTTTATCTTTTGAGACGTCTTGAATTTCAAGGCCAGCATTATTTAATGCTGCAAGGGCCTTATTCATTGAATCGCCTTTGTCTTTAATTTCAACGGTTTTATCCATGATTTCAGCTTCAAATCCAGCTTGTAATAATGCATTGTATGCTTTTTGATTATCATTAGTAGTGAGTTTGATGTTTTTACTACCACTTGATAAGAATGATTCTGCATCTGATTCTTTAACAACTTTTCCATGATTGATAACAACATAGTAATCAGCAATTCTTGCCAATTCATCAAGTAAATGACTTGAAATTAGTACACTGATACCACGTTTTGATAATCTTAATAGTAGGTCACGTAAATCATGAGTTGATTGAGGATCAAGACCATTCATAGGTTCATCCAAAATTAATAACTTAGGATGATTTAATAATGAAATGGCAATTCCTAAACGTTGTTTCATACCTAATGAATATTTTTTAGCTTTGTGATTACAGAAAGAATCAATTTGAGTGTCTTTCATAATTTCTTGGATTTCACCATCGGTAGTAGAACCATCATTGAATAATTTTAGATTTTGGTAACCAGTAAGACTTAGGTAAGGAGCAGGTGATTCAATCATTGAACCCACATTTTGCAAACTCTTACGATTATTTTTAGTTAAGCTGTCACCATTAATTTTAATTGAACCAGAGTTGTAACTAGTTAAACCAACAATACTTTTCATAATTGTTGATTTACCAGCACCATTAGGCCCAATTAACCCCAAAATTGTACCAGGTTCAATATCAAAAGAAACATTGAATAAGGCTTGTTTTTGACCAAATTTTTTATTTAGGTCGTTTATTTCAAGTACCTTCATATAAAAATCTCCCTTATTAATTAGTTATTTACTTATGTAACTAACTATATTAATTCTTTATTATAAAGTCAAGTAAAATTAATAAATTATGTAAAAATTTTAATAATCTAATGGTATATATGAGTATATTTCTTATATTTCATCTTTGCAAACAAATGTAAATAAAATGTAACAATTTGATAATCTCTCCGTAAGAAACTTAATGTAAGCTGCGTACTGTAAATATAAGGAGGGAAAAACATATATGCATTCGAATAAAGCATTTATGGCACTATTAAGTGTTGTTACATTATTCGCTGCGATTTTGTTTTTATTACCACAAACTAATGCTAGTGCTAGAGCAACTAGTTATAGACAAAATATCGTACATACACACAGACTTTCTTCTGCTAATGCAGCAGCTAAACATTTTATTGCCATGCGTGAATCTGGTGGTTCATATGGAGCAAGTAATGGTACCTGCTATGGTAAATATCAATTATCAATTGGATATTATCATGGTAATTATTCAGCAAGTAATCAAGAACGTACTGCTGATCGTTATGCTAATAGTCGCTATGGCTCATGGGTTGGTGCCAAAAGTTTTTGGTTATCACATGGTTGGTACTAAATCTGAAAGGAATCTCTTTCATTAGAGATTCCTTTTTTTGTAGTCTCTATTATCTAGTATTGAAAACTAGATAACATAGTTATATAATTATCAAAAAGATGTGAGGAATGATTTAATGACAACTCAAAACAAAGAAAAAATTACCTGGGTTGGTAGTAAAAAATATTTTCTATTAAGTGAAATTTTTAGTGCCATTACCCATGGCTTAGGAGTTTTACTTGCAATTGCAGGGGCTGCCTGTTTAATTGTACAAGGCGTTTCTGAAGGTGGTGCAATGCGTATCACTACATTTGCCATTTATAGTGGAATTCTAATCGTTTTTTATTTAGCATCTACAATGTTTCATAGTCTATATTTCACTAGAGCAGAAAAGCTTTTTCAAATTTTTGATCATTCTGCCATTTATTTATTAATCGCAGGTACATACACGCCTTATTGTTTGGTTGCAATTCAAGGATGGCTCGGATGGCTTATTTTTGGAATTATCTGGTTAATGACAATTATGGGCATTATTTATAAGTCAATTTGGATGGGAAAATACAAAACTTTGTCCACTGTAATTTATGTAGTTATGGGTTGGATGTGTCTTTTGGGAATTTTTAGACTATATCATTACTTAGGGCTTACTGGATTTTTATTATTATTATTTGGTGGGATTGCTTTTACTGTTGGAGCGGTTATTTATAGCTTTAAACAAATTCCATTTGGCCACGTCATTTGGCATCTATTTGTTCTTTTAGGAACAATTATGATGTATTTTTCAATCTACTTTTATGTATAGATATAAAACATATCAAAATCATTTACTTATAAAAAGTAAGTGTTATAATATTCTATGATATTTGAATATGAAAAGAGGATTACTATGGAAAATAATTTTTTAAACTTACAAAAAAATCGTCGTACAATCTATGCATTAGGTAAAAATGTTAAACAAGATTCTGATGAAATTGCTGATTTAATCAAAGAAACAATTAAACAAGCTCCTACACCATTTAATAGCCAATCTACTCGAGCAGTAATTTTATTTAATAATGCTCATAAAAAGTTATGGGACATTGTTTTAAATAATTTAAAACCACATTTAAAGACAGAAGATGCTGTTAAAGCTACTACTGAAAAAATTAATGGCTTTAGTAATTCATTTGGAACAGTTCTTTACTTCACTGACATGGATGTTGTTCATGGTCTTGAAGAAAAATTCCCAGCATATGCTGATAACTTTTATGATTGGTCAGAACAATCACAAGGAAATGCCCAATATGCTGTTTGGACTTCATTAGCTGAAAATGGCATTGGTGCCAATTTACAACATTACAATCCACTAATCGATGAAGATGTTGCTAAAGAATTTGATATTCCAGCTAGTTGGAAATTACGTGGTGAAATGGACTTTGGTTCAATTGAAGCACCTGCTGGCGATAAAGATTATATGGATGATGAAAAACGTTTCAAGATTTTTAAATAATTAGTTAAAAAATAAGCTCCCACAAATTTGGGAGCTTATTTTTCTTTCATATAATTTTATTTACGGTTACGATGACTGGGAGTTTCTTTTCTATTTTGAGAATCATCATTATTATTTTTATCATGATGTCTTCTTTGCGAAAATTCTTTTAATTTACGCATTGATTTAGATTTTTTAACTCTTTCAGGCGTCATATTATGGTTAGAACCGAAACTAGCCATTTGTTCAGTAATTTCATAATACCATGGGCGTTTAGCTCGATTAGGGTATGAAATAATGATTAAATGATCATCTACATATTGACCTAAGAAAATTTGAGATATTTCTTTATTACTATCTTCAACTTTTTGGTTAATCCACTCAATATTTTTACCCATTCTTTGAAGAACATCTTCATTAACAGTTCCATCTGTAATTACAGGATAGCTCATTGCTTCATCACCGAAAGTATTAACTGTTAATTGACCATTTTGTTCAAGCACTGCAGATTGAACATCTCTAAAATTATGGACGCCTTGGGTTCTTAATTTAAAGGTTAAATCAGAAGCTGACATTCCATTTTGTAGGGTTGTATCAACATTAATAATTCCGTTAGTAATAATATTTTTAGGTTCTCCTGCCAATAATTTCCTAAATACTTGGAATTGCCTAATTAAGATCCTACTTGTAAAGATTATTAATGACCAAATTAATAATACAATAAAGAATTGTAATGTCGTAACGGTATCACTATAAATCATACCACCAATAATACCACCAAGAACATAGTTTTGAAGCTGATCAACGGCATTTGATGGCGCTAAATTACCTTTACCAGAAAGGTTTATTTGTACAACTAACATTATGAAACCAATTAGTAGTTTTAAGAATATCGTTATATATTGTTTATTAACTGGGCTAATTGTAAATTTAGAATCATTATGAATGTTTACTGAGTCCTTACTGTCGATTAACCTAATCTTACTTAACTGGTAACTATTAAAAGTTGAGTTAAAACTTGCTTGATAGTAAGTTTTATTAACCAATACGGTCATACCGTTAACTAATTGGGTGCTACTAGTATATATTTTTGATTTTGAAACTTTCATGTTTTTGCTAATGTCCTGAACCATTTTAACGGTTTGAGAATTTTGACTATTAGAATTATTTTGTTGCAAGATATTGCTAAAAACCAATCCAATAGCTAAACATGCTGTCAGAATTAAAGTAATAAATATATCACGATATTTTAAGTTGGTCCGATCACGCATATATTTAAAACCATTGAATATGATTAACCCACCGAATAAGATGGCTAATACTAGTAATATGTAATAAATGAAAGTATTAGGGTGAGTTAAATAATGATATGAGTATAAATCCAAAGTAATCACCTTATTAATTAAAAATTTGTTTACACTTATAGTATAAAGCCTTTTATCACTTTAGGCCATCAAGTAACATTCGGTAACATTATTTTAATCATTTTGATATTTGTATGTATTCAAACGGTATTATTTCTAAACTATACTTACTATCAGATATTTCAGAGAGCGGAAAAAACTTTTAATAGAAAGAGAAGGTTAAGTAAATGAAATCAATACCGATGGTTAAAATATTGTTATTTGTATCATTAATAGTAGGGTTCTTTACTTTTAGTGCAGTTAGCTCACAATCAGCATCCGCAAGTTCTAATAAAACACATGATCAAGAAAAATTTGAAAAAGTATATAAAGTAGCTCAAAAACAATTAGGTAAAAAATATGTATATGGTTCAACCGGTCCAAAATCATTTGATTGTTCTGGATTTGTAAAATATGTTTATAAACATGGAATGGGAAAAAATTTACCCAGAACTGCGCAAAGCCAATATAAGAGTAGTAAAAAAGTTTCTAAGCATCATTTAAAAAAAGGTGATTTAGTATTCTTTGGTGGTAGTAAGCGAAGCATTTATCATGTTGGAATGTATATTGGTAATGGTAAAATGATTGATTCACAAAATCGTGGTGTTGTAAGAGAAAATGTTAAAGCGCCTTGGTGGCATGCAGTGGGATATTCTAGAATCATAAAATAGTTAATGGACAGTTGAATTTTAGCTGTCTTTTTTTGTTTCGATGTTTATATATCAATACTATGATAATATATTAAATATATGTATTAATATTAGATAGGAATGAGCATTATTTATGGAAAAACTACTATGGGATGAAATTGAATACAATAATGTCAAATTAATCTTTACGACTGATCAAGATGGTATCAATTTCATTTCAAATCCTAACTTTGGTATTTCTAATATATATGATTTTTATCCTAAATTAGAAGCTGAATTTAAATATGGATGTAATCAAACTGATGAATACAAAATTCAAATTCGTGAATATTTAGATGGAAATCGAAAATATTTTGATTTACAAATGAATTTAATTGGTACTACAATCCAAAAAAAAGTATGGTCTGAAATTACCAACATAAAGTATGGTAAAACCATTAGCTTTGCTGATTTTTGTAATTTATTTGAATTTGATAACGAACAAGTATTAAACGCTATTTTATCTAATCCTTTAATCATTTTAATTCCTAGTCATCGAATTATTGATATTAAAAATGAAAATGGACTAAGAAATAATTCTGCATTTAATGATTACTTGTTAAATGTTGAAAAGGAGTAGTTATGAAAAATTTACCATCAAGCGTAAAAAAAATATGGATGCAATCATCACTAATCACTTTTGTATGTTGGATGATTGCATTTTTCTGTGCCATTTTATTTTTACCAATGTTCCATTGGCCAGTATGGGTTGCTTACATTATTTTAGGAATTGCTTCAATTGAATTAGCTAGTTCGCTAGCTTTAATTCCTTATCGCTATGCATTCAATCAATATAAAATATCAGAAGAATATGTTGAAATTCAAAAAGGCTTTTTCTTCCGAAAATTATCTTCAATTCCAATTGCAAGAGTTCAAAATGTTAACTTAAGTCAAGGTCCACTTTTAAGATTCCAAAAACTTAACAGTGTTCATATTGATACTGCAGGTGATAATCATAAAATCGAGGCAGTCACACATCAAGAGGCTGAAGCGATTAGAAAACAGGTAATGGATTTTGCAATGGAGGCTAGAAATGAAAAATAAACTTTTAAATCCATTAGCGTTAGTATTTGAACTAAAGGATTATATTTCTAGTATTTTCTTCGTATTTGCAATGAGTATTTGGATTCATATTGTATGGATAGTTCCATTTTTTGCAATATTTTTATTAATTTATAAAATCATATTTTACTTTACATACCGTTACTCCATTCTTGAAGATCAACTGCTAATTAAGCATGGCTTATTTTTTAAGAAAGAGTTACATATGCCGTATGAAAGGATTCAAAATATTCATCGTAAACAGTGGTTCTTCTTAAAACCATTTCATTTGGAATCCGTTAGCATCGATAACGCTAGTCATTCAGATTCTAAATCAAATATTGATTTAGCAGCAATTAATGAATTAGTTGCGGAAACTTTAGAACATAAACGGAAATCAGCTAATAATTCAAATAGTAATAATGAAAAAGAACAAAAAACTAAAGAATTGAATGATTTAGATGCACAATACAGCATTTCTAATCATTCAATGAATTTGTTTGCTCTAACTAGTTTTAGAGCATTTTTTGGCATCTTTATTATCTGGCAACTATATAGCAGATATTCATATCTAATATCAGATCGTTATAAAAATCATATCTTAAGTTTTATTAATAATGAAGGAATATTAATTATTTTGATTGAGTTTGCCTTATTTTTAATATTTGCGTTTCTATTTAGTTACATTTCCATTTGGATTCAGTATTATCAATTTAATTTATCAAAAAAGAATAATGATCTAACTTTTTCTCGTGGTTTATTTAAAAAAGAAACGGTGAAAATTAAGACCAATCGGATTCAAAGTATTGATTTTAATCAAAATATTATACGTCGATGGTTAAACTTAACAACTGTTAAAATAACGATTATATCTGACAAATTAGAAGACTCTAAAACTAAGGATCCTATTATTTTTCCTATTTTAAATGCCCAACAATTATATTCGATTACTAACCAATTTCTTGATACTTTACCTGAAACAGAGCCAAGAGTACTTGGTAAAAAGCGTTATTCTATCTGGCTATTTAGCAGAAATAGTCTATGGTGCCTTTTATTACCTTTTCCAATATTATCAGGCGGCATAAATTTTATAATTCCTTTTCTAATAACTGAGATATTAGTTATAATTTTATGTATTTTTAATGGTTTTTATCGGCATGCTCATAATGGTGTTAACTTAACTTCTAATAATGATGTGTTAGTAATAGAAAGGTGCAGATTTTTTAATCGCCACTTACATTTTATTAACTGGCATAAAATTCAATCGATAACTTTAAGAGAGAGTATCTGGATGCAAAATAAAAATTTGGCACATCTGAAAGTATCTGAACGTAGAGGAAACTCTGCTGACGAGATCGTTGCCAAATATATTGATGTACATCGTGCGAAAGATATTTATAATTGGTATCAAGAGAAATAAAAATTGTACACAAAATATTGACATACAAAATATATCATGTACAATATAAATTGTAATTATAGATATTAGGGGGAAATTAATATGAAGTTAACAATTACAGATGCAGCAAAAACTAAGATTCAAAATATTGTTCCCGGTAATGCAAAGTACTTTTTAAGTTTAGATGATGGTGTCGGTAACTATTCTGATGCTGGTTCTTGTGCAATTGATACATCTTTTGATTTCATTGCAGTGGACCCTGACTTAGAAGATAAGGACTTTAATGAAAGTATGGATTCAGACTTAGGACCTATTTATATCAAAGGATATAGTAAATCTTATATGGATCAAAACTTAAAATTAGATGTAAAAATGAATATTTTACAACTATCCGGTGATGCTGGAATTATCGATGAAAATGTTCCAGTTACAGATCAAAGAAATAAAAAATAAAAATACTCGACTTAATTAAACGAAAAAACAATTTGATAAAAACGTCTCTTAAATTTATGGGGGACGTTTTTATTATCTTATAAACAAAGTATTTTAAATTTGATAAAAAAGCTGGTAATATTTTATTACTTACTTTAAGAAAGGATGTTAAATTATGAAAAAAGTATTTGTTGTAGGAGCTCATGGTCACGTTGGTAAACAAATGGTAGAAAAATTGGGCAACCAAGGACACACTGTTTTAGCTGGTGTAAGAAGTGAGAACCAATTTGATGAATATAAAGATATGAAGAATGTTGAACCAACTTTATTTGATTTAACATCAACCCCTGAAGATATGGCAAAAGCATTTGCACAAAGTGATGTTGATTCAATTGTATTTTCTGCTGGTTCTGGTGGATCAACTGGTGATGACATGACTTTGAGTATTGATCTTGATGGTGCAATTAAAACAATGATTGCTGCTAAAGAGGCTGATATTAAACGTTATGTAATGGTTAGTGCAGTGGGTGCTGATGATCGTTCATTCTGGCCTAACTCAGGACTACCAGGTTATTATGTTGCTAAACATTATGCTGATGCATACTTAAAGGATAGTGGACTAGAATACACTATCTTGCGTCCAACTGCTTTAACTGATAATCCAGAAACTGGTAAGATTGTTCTAACTAGTGAAGATAATGCAACTATGAATATTCCAAGAGCTGACGTTGCTAACGCTGTTGTTGAAACCTTAGATGATGACGATACTATTAATAAGGTTTACGAATTTACTACTGGTGACAAGAACATCTCAGATGTCCTATAATAATAAACTTGTGTTGTTTATTAGCATGTGATAAGGTTATCAGAGTTATAAATTGAATCAATAAAATATTAACGTCCTTGATTCTATATTTAGAACTGAGGACGTTTTTTATTATTTAATTAGATGGAGGTATGAAATGATAACTGTATCAAATATGGGATTACATTTCTCAGGAAAAAAATTATATGAAAATGTAAATCTTAAGTTCACGCCTGGTAACTGTTATGGGGTTATTGGGGCCAACGGTGCCGGTAAGTCAACCTTTTTAAAAATGCTAGAAGGTAAAATTGAGCCCACTAGTGGTAATATCTCAATCGGTGCAAACGAACGATTATCAAGTTTAAGTCAAGACCATTATGGCTTTGAAGATTATGAAGTATTAGATACTGTCATTCAAGGATATGAAAAGTTATATAAGATTATGAAAGAAAAAGATGCTTTGTATGCAAAACCTGATTTTTCTGATGAGGATGGTGTTAAAGCCGCAGAATTAGAAGGTGAATTTGCAGAAATGGATGGTTGGAATGCTGATTCTGATGCATCACAATTATTGCAAAGTGTTGGTATTCCTGAAGAATTGCATACACAAAAGATGAGTGAATTAACAGAAGGCCAAAAAGTTAAAGTGTTACTTGCACAAGCTTTATTTGGTAATCCTGATATTTTACTACTTGATGAACCAACCAATGGGTTAGATAATCATACTATTGAATGGTTACAAGATTTCTTGGCTGATTATGAAAATATTGCAATTGTTGTATCTCATGATAGATACTTCCTAAATCAAGTATGTACAATGATGTGTGATGTTGATTATCAAAAAATTCAGTTATATGTTGGTAACTATGATTTTTGGTTAAAATCTAGTCAACTAGCTGCCCAAATGCAACAAAATAATAATGCTAAAAAAGAAGATCAAATTAAAGAACTAAAAGAATTTATTGCTCGTTTCTCGGCTAATGCTTCTAAATCTAAGCAAGCTACTTCACGTAAAAAACAATTAGATAAAATTACTTTAGATGATATCAAACCATCTTCACGTAAATATCCATTTATTAAGTTCCAAAAAGAACGTGATTTAGGAAATGATTTATTAAGTGTTAAAAATGTTTCTAAAACAATTGATGGTAAGAAAATTTTAGATAATATTACTTTTACGCTTCGTCCTGATGAAAAGACTGCAATAACTAGTCGTAATGATTTAGCAACTACTACCTTAATGCAAATTATTGCTGGTAAGATGGAACCAGATACAGGAGAAGTTATTTGGGGACAAACCACTCGTCGCTCATACATGCCTAAGAACATCAATTCTGATTTCGAAGATGATTCATTAACTATCATTGATTGGTTAAGACAATTCGCTTCAAAAGAAGAAAGTGATGATCCATTTTTACGCAGCTTCTTAGGACGCATGCTTTTCTCAGGTGATAACATTAGTAAGCAAATTAAAGTATTATCTGGTGGGGAAAAAGTTCGTTGCATGCTTTCAAAAATGATGCTACAAAAGGGTAATGTTTTAATTATGGATGATCCAACCAATCATTTGGATATGGAATCAATTACTGCATTAAATGAAAGTTTAATTCCATTTGATGGTTCAATTGTATTCACTTCTCATGACCGTGAATTTATTCAAACCATTGCTGATCATATTATTGAAGTTTCTGATAAAGGAATGCTTCAAAGAGCAGATACAACTTATAATGATTTCATGGAAAATGATGATATTCAAAAACAAGTGGAAGAATTATATAAATAAAAATATTAGACACAGTAATATTATTTTACTGTGTCTTTTTTATTGTTTAAATAATGTTACTACAATATTAAAATTTTTTTACATCAGTGTTTATTATTATTATTATGCATAACTTTGTATTATATTATAAGTAGTACATTAATGGATGGAGTTGAATTAAATGAAAAAATTATTATCATCATCTGCGTTGGTAATATTTTTGGCTACTGCAGGTGTCATTAGTGGACAATCAGTAGTTGCAAATGCTGACAGTAGTAGTGATGTTTCTACTTCTCAGTCTTCTAATAATGAAAATAGTAGTGATGCTGATAAACAAAAAGACCAAGAACAACAATCAACGGACAAACAAAATTCTGAACAAAATAAGTTTGTAGACTATGTTAAATTTACTTATTCTTCAGGTGCTAGTTATAATGCAATGAAAGTTAATACTAGTAATATTAAATCTTTTGTTGGACCATATAATCGTGGTACCAAAATCAAACAAAAATTAAATTTGAATGGTGAATTAGTTCAAATTACTAAGGTTGCTAAGGCGCCTCAAAGAACCTATTATCAAATAAGCTATCGTGGACAAGACCAGGGCTGGATAAATGCTGATTATGTATCATCCACTAGCGTATATGAAATTCCATTTACATATACTAGTCAACATTTCCCATTTGATGCACCAAATGGTTGTGAAGCTACAGCACTAAAAATGGCTTTATCAACTAAGGGTGTTGGTGAAAATACTGATTTAAATGGATTTCTTAAAAAGATGCCAAGATCTAGCAATAATCAAAATGAAGGATTTGTTGGTAATCCATATGCTGTAAATCATACTAGCCAAAATTGGACAATTTATCCTAAGGCACTTGCTAAATTTGGTCGTGAATTTTACAGTGGAGTTTATAACATTACTGGTGCTTCTAAAATAAAAATTATTAATGAAGTGCAAAAGGGTAATCCGGTAATAGCAGCTACTGGCTATCGTATGCGTGAAGCTACAGGTCACACTTTGGTAGTAATTGGCTACAAACGTGGATACTTTAAGATGGCAGATCCATCATCTTGGAAAGAAACTTATAAGACCACTAATAAACCAGTCTTTTGGGTATCTACCAGTCAATTTATGAAATTATATAATCAAGAAGGTCGTATGGCTGCTTTGGTTAAATAACTTATAAAAATATTTTTTTAGACGCTTTACAAAAGTTAGATATTAAAACTAATTTTTGTAAGGCGCTTTTTTGTTATAATGTTATTTGAAAATATTTAACAATTAAAGAATTCCATTAAAAAAATGACTTCGATTGAATATCGAAATCATTCCTTAAAGGGTTATTTGTACATATGTTTTCTATCTTTTAATTTATATTCGAAATCATATTATTTTTTTTATTCGTAACATTACTTCTATAAATAATATTTTGATAGAATAATAATACATAAATTATTATTCTATGATTTTTCAATATTGTATTTTTAGTTTATAAGTAACATTTTTGCATTATTTTAAGCAAGGAGTGTTTAGATGCTCACTATAATTACCGTTATTATTCTACTAGTTTTATTAGTATTAATGTTTTTACTTAAAAAATTTAGGTATAGATTAACTAAGAAAACTTATGTTTTAGTAATCATTGTTATTTTGTTAATTGCGATACTATCGATGGTTGCACTACATGTTAATCGAGTTTAAAGAGCAGATTTTATGCTTTTTTTATTTTTGTGCTAGTTTTAACAATGCCTTCCTCAATTCTTCATCATGAGCAAAAATGTACAGTCCCTTTACACCGCGTTTCATTAAAACATTAACGGAATTTAACACTAATTGTGCTTTTATTTCATTAAACTCTTTTACGTCAGTTATATCTTTACGCTTTTTTAGTGATTCTACGTCAGTGAAGTTATTAAGGTCTACTTTAATTGATTTTCCATCTAAATAAATGGGAGGGCCTAGAATAACTCCAACATAATTTAAATCAAAGCCTTGGCAAGTAAACATTGAACCGACTTCATTAATTGTTCCTGGAATTTCTGCCCATGGTGTTTGCGTATAATTATATTGATCCCATGGCATTTTAAAATCAGGTTCTAATACATAATGTTTGCCACCATCAAGCGTTGAAGGATAACCAGATGTTGAAACAATTCTTGATAAACCAGTTTCGTTATTTTTTTGTACAATTGCTTTTCGCATTTTTTCTGCATTATCAAAAATGCGAAAGTCATAATTGTTATTAGCATTTTTAGGGATTTTAGTTAATTGGCCATCGGTAAAATTATTAATCCACTGAACTAATTCATCACTAGCAGTCATTCTAAATTGATGGCTTAAGTGATATTCATCATTAGGATATTGGTCAATGATTTTATGTAATCTATTTAAATTCCAGAAAGATTTAGTTCTTAATACCTGGCGGTGATCAAAAACAATTATTGTGATTTTGGAACGTTTAATTACTTCTTCCAATTGGTTATCTTGATAAAAGTTATTGTAATGATCACCTCTTGAGAGTAGTAAGTGGGCTTCATCGATAACTGTAATATCTACAGACTTTTTTGCTTTATCTAATTGATTAATAAATGAAGTAGGGCGGTTGAAATTCTTTTTTAATACGTTTTTTTCATCACCAGCCATATTTTTATAGACTTTTAATATTTCGGGATGGTTAACTAAGAAATGATTGTCAGTTTTGTACAGCTGACTATTTTTATCTTTAGCCATTTGTTGTAGATCATAAAATAACTTGCTTAAAATAACGGATTTTCCTGTTCCAGCATCACCATAAATCGTGAAGATAGCGTGATTTTGATCATTAATATGATTTTTCGTAAAATTTTCTATTTTATTAATTAGTTTTGTTTGTTCTTCGGTTAAATTGTGGTTAGGCGATAACTTTTCGTTAGCCGCATTAATTTTATTCATTATAATTCACTTTTCCTTATCTTTTTTATGATTTGGTTAGTTGTTGACCAATTATTCATTGTATATAAATGAATACCTGAGACTTTCTTTGTATATAATTCATTAATTTGTTTAACCGCAAAATTAATACCATCTTGGCAGATATCATTTGTATTTTCTACAAAATTAGGCATCACAATATTGTTACTTTTAAGCCAATTGACCATTACCATATTAGTTAGTGGCATAATACCCGCTAAGATTGGCTGATTAATAGACTGTTTATGCACTTCATCTATGAAAGTATCATAATGGGTATTATCAAAAAACATTTGGCTGATGAAACGTTGGCATCCAGCTTCTGCCTTTAGTTTTAAATGTTTAACATCATCCCCTAAAGATTTGGCTTCAGGATGTACCTCAGGATAACAAGCCCCCAAAATTTTGAATTTATTGGTCTTTTCTTTGACATATTTGATTAAATCGCTAGCATGTTTAAAATCATTTTGGATATTAATATTTTTGTAGTGGTTTCCTTGTAATAATAATAATCCACTAATATTCTTTTTTGCAGCTACTGTCAGTAGTTTATTGATATCAGTTTGACTGTGACTTAATCCAGTCATATGAAGTACCACAGGTATATTTAATGTATTTTGAACATAATTAGCGCATGTAATAATATTATCAAATGAAAAGCGGCTTAAACTACTGATTGAAACAAAATCTGGTTGCCATTTTTTAAGATAATCATGCATTAATGTTAACTGTGATAAATCTGGGGCGATTTCTAATGATAATGTTTGCTTATTCATTATTTTAATTCCTTTTTTGAAAATAAAAAAGTAGTCCAAAATTTTAGACTACCAATTATAATTTATTATTTTGTTAATTTATTGATTAATTTATTAACAGCATTAACATATGAATCTAGACGTTGGTTAGCTTCATCTTGAGTACTATCTTCAGTACCAATGTAAAATTTCACTTTTGGTTCAGTACCTGAAGGACGAATAGCAATCCAAGTACCATCTTCAAGCCAATATTTTAAAACATTTGATTTAGGTAAATCGATTTTCTTGGTTGAACCATCTTGATTAGTTTGAATAGAAGTATCAAAATCTTCCAATGCAGTGACTTTTTCATCATTAAATGAATTCATTGGATTATCTCTTAATTCATTCATAATGTTAGCCATTTTTTCTTTTCCATCAATGCCTTCAAACATTTTCGAAATTGTCTTTTCTTCGAAGTATCCGTATTTTTGATACATTAATTGAAGACCATCATATAAAGTTTTACCTTGCTTTTTGTAGTAAGCAGCTACTTCGGCTAATAGCATAGTTGATTGAATGGCATCTTTATCACGAACAAATGGTTTAATTAAATAACCAAAACTTTCTTCAAATCCAAATAGAAAAGTGTGATCCTTATTTTGTTCAAAGTTATGAATTTGTTCTGCGATAAATTTAAAACCAGTTAAAACATTCTTCATTTCAATGTTGTAATTGGCAGCAATTTTAGTTGCCAACTCAGTTGAAACAATTGATTTAACAACAGTTCCATTTTTTGGTAACTCATTATTGTCTTTTTTAGCTTTTAAAATGTAGTCTAGTAGGACTGATGCAATCTGATTACCAGTCATCAATTTATATGAGTTGTCTGGTTGTCTAACAGCAGCGCCAAGGCGGTCAGCATCAGGATCAGTAGCAATTAAAACATCGGCTCCAATTTTTTGCCCTAACTTAATTGATAGATTAAAAGCTTCTGGAAATTCTGGATTTGGAAAATCAACGGTTGGAAATTCTGGATCGGCAATTGTTTGTTCAGGAACAATTGAATAGTTTTTAAATCCAGCATTTTCTAAAGCACGACGGCATAATACTTTTCCAGTTCCATGAAGTGGGGTATAAACGAATTTTAAATTTTTGCCAACTTCTTTAATTAATTCATGATTAACATTTACACTGTGAGCATTTTCTAAGTAGGCTTCATCGACGTCTTCACCAATTACAGTTACCATATGTGTTTTTCTTAAATCACGAATGTTAGCAACTTTAATTGAAAAGACATCAGTAGTTTTTCTAACGTAATCGGTGATCATATCAGAAGCTTTAGGTGGCATTTGTCCACCATCTTCACCATAAATTTTATACCCATTATATTGCATAGGATTATGACTAGCAGTAATCATTACCCCAGCAAAGGTATTAAGATGACGAATAGTGAATGAAAGTTCCGGTGTAGGACGAATATCATCAAAAACAAAGGCTTTGATGTCATGTGCACCTAATACACGAGCGGTTTCATAAGCGAATTCTTTAGAATGGTATCTGGAATCAAAACTGATGGCAACACCACGTTGTTTTACTTTATCATCTAAAGTATCCATATATGATGCTAATCCTTCAGTGGCTTGTCTAACCGTATAAATATTCATCCGATTCATACCAGCACCCATTAATCCACGCATACCAGCAGTTCCAAATGACATTTGGGTACCAAATGCATCTTCAATTTCTTCATTATTATCTTTCATATTTTTTAAATCTAATTGTACTGATTCAGCTAAATCTTTTTGTGCTGACCAGTTTTCATAATCTTTTTTATAATTCATATCAGAAGTCTCCAATGAACTGAATTGTGTTACTAAAATTAGTATAGTTAATGCCGTTATTTTAGTCAATTTATAATTAAAAGCATATTTTTTGCGCTTTTATTTTTTAGATGCTATTCTACTTACAAATAGTAATTAAAAGAAGGGTGCATTTAATTCATGGATAAGAATGAAGAATTAATTAACGTCGCAAATAGAAGATATGCTACTAAGAAATATAATCCTGATAAAAAGATTTCAGATAAAGATTGGCAAACTATTATGGAAGTAGCTCGTTTGTCACCAAGTTCAATGGGCCTTTCACCTTGGAAGTTTTTATTAATTGAAAATGATGATTTGAAAAAGGATCTTTATAACGAAGCATGGGGAGCACAAAGGAGTTTAGATGGTGCTGATAAATTTGTTATTATTTTAGCTAAAAAGAATTTAACTCCAACTTCTAAACATGTTCAACACATTAGTGAAGATGTCCAAAATCATTCATTTGATCCTAACTCTGCATTTGTTGCTAAATTACAGGACTTTCAAAAGAATGACTTTAAGCTAAATGATGAACGTACATTATTCGATTGGGCATCAAAACAAACTTATATTCCATTAGCTAATATGATGGATGCAGCTGCTTATCTTGATATTGATAGTTGTCCAATTGAAGGGTTCAATCGCGAAAATGTTGAAAAAACATTAGAAAAATATAACGCGGTTGATTTAAAAGAATGGGGTGTTTCTGTCATGGTTAGTTTTGGTTACCGTGATCAAGAAATTACACCAAAGAAACGTCAACCAATGGATGAAATTTATAAAGTAATTAAATAATATTATTTATAACTCGTAGCATTATTCGCTACGAGTTATTTTTATTTGATATGGTTTAATTATCGTATAAGTATATTTGGGAGTGTTTAAAATTGAATATTTTAATTGGATTAATTCCAGCTTTGCTTTGGGGAATTCAACCGATTATTTTGTTAAAAGCTAGAGGCTCAACGATTAACCAACTATGTGGAACCGTTTATGGTGCTTTTTTAGTTCCTTTGATTGTTTATTTAATTTATCGTCCCGAGATGTCATTAAAACCTTTTGTTTTGTGTCTAATATCTGGAATGTGTTGGACTTTTGGACAAATGACCCAATATCAAGCATTTAAATCCATGGGGATTGCATTGGGCACACCTTTATCTACTGCAATGCAATTAATTGGTAATCCAATTACAGCGGTCATTTTCTTTCAAGAATGGCCAACTGCAATGGACAAGTATAAAGGCTTTTTTGCATTATTAGTGATCATTTTGGGAATTGTTTTGATTACTAAAAATGGTAAACAAGATGAACCAGGAGCCAAGCATCAGTATAAATACGGATTTTGGATTTTGTTTATTGGGACATTTGGATACATTGGTTATTCAGCATTTCCAAGACTAGCCAATGTAGGTGGTTCGGATGCAATTTTTCCACAAGCGATTGGCATGGTAATTGCTGCAATTATTTTTTCTTTATTCATTAAAGAATACCGAATTCAAAAACCGATCTTTAATAAATTTAGTTTTGAAAATATGATTTTAGGATTTGTTTTTGGGATTGCAGCATTTGCCTATTTAGTTTCCATCAAACTGAATGGAGTTGCGACTGGTTTTACTTTAACTCAAATGGATGTAGTGGTAGCAACAATTGGTGGCATGGTATTATTTCACGAAGTTAAAGGGAAGCAAAAAGTAATCTTAACATTACTCGGTTTATTAATTATTATCATTGGTGGAATCTTAATTCAGACAATCTAAGGTTTTCTATAAAAAAATACGTTACAAATTAAAAAAATAGTAACTTATTAAAAATTAGGAAAACTATATGATATAATCATTGTTGTATCAACAATAATGATGGTTTTTTATTTTTTATTAATAATCTCTGATAAATATCAGTTGAAAAAAGTTTCAAATTATTTAAAACTTAACTAGTGATATTAAAAAATAAATTATCAAATACTGATTTAGTTTAAAGGAGATATCATGAGCAGTTTTTCAATTAAAGCAACTGCCAAAGCTGTTCCTGAAAAGGTAGTTACTAATGATGACTTGACGAAAATTATGGATACTTCTGATGAATGGATTAGCAGAAGAACTGGAATTAAGGAACGTCGAGTAGCTGTTAGTGAAACTACCACTTCTTTATGTGCTGAGGTTGCTTCACAATTAATAGATAAGGCTAATGTTGATGTTGATGACATTGATTTTATTATTGTAGGAACAATGTCTTCTGACTATCAAACTCCATCCACAGCTGCAGCCGTTCAAGGCTTAATTGGTGCTAATAATGCCATTGCTTTTGATATTAATGCTGCATGTTCAGGATTTGTGTATGGTGCTTATACAATGCAATCATTACTTAATAGTAAGCCTAATGCTTTAGGAATTGTTATTGGTGGTGAACAATTAAGTAAATTAATTAATTGGCATGATCGTACAACTGCTGTGTTATTCGGTGATGGTGCTGGTGGAATGTTAGTTTCTAATCAAGGTGATGGTCAAATTTTGGCTTCTAACTTGAAAACTTATGGTGATCAAGGTAAAGCTTTATTAGCTGGTCATATGATTGGTGATGAACATTTTGGAAAGATAGCTGATCAAACTGATCAATACTTTCATATGGATGGTCGTGAAGTTTTTAATTTTGCCACCAAAAATGTACCACTTTCTATTGATCAAGCATTATCCGATGCTAATTTAAGTGCTGATGATGTAAAATATTTTGTTTTGCATCAAGCCAACGCTAGAATCGTAAAGAATGTTGCACGTAAGATGAAAGTTGATGCGGAAAAGTTTCCCATCAACATCGACCGTTATGGGAATACAGCGGCTGCTAGTGAACCAATATTGTTGTCAGAAATGATGGAAAATGGTTTAATAGCTAAAGGGGATATTATTGTCCTATCAGGTTTTGGTGGTGGATTAACCACCGGAACAATTATTTTAAGATACTAAATTTTATTTTATATATGGAGTGTATTTATTATGGCAGACAAGAACGCAATTTTTGACAAGGTAAAAGAAATCGTTGTAGACCAATCAGATGTTAAGGCTGAAGATATTAAAATGGAAACTAAATTCCAAGACGAATTAGACTTAGATAGTTTAGACCTATTCGAAATCATCGATGCACTAGAAGATGAATACGATATCGAAATTGATACTGATAACGATATTGCAACTGTTCAACAACTAGTTGATTACGTTGCAAAACAAGTTGACGAAAAGTAATATTTTTAAATTAATTTAGGAGTGTTTAGGTTTGAATATTTGTTATTTATTTAGTGGCCAAGGCAGTCAATTTAAATCAATGGGACAGGATTTATATAAAAGTAATTCTATTTACAAAGATACAATTGATGAGGCTTCTAAGACATTAGATTTAAACTTAGCAGATCCAGACATTTTTGATAATCCTAATAATACTCAAATTTCTATTTTAACGATGAGTGTAGCAATTCATCGTATTTTAGCCGACAAGTTGGATCAACCTGTTGCGATGATGGGATTGAGTTTAGGTGAGTATAGTGCTTTAGTTGCTGCTAAAGCACTATCTTTTCAATCAGGACTAAAGCTAGTACATGATCGCTCACATTACATGGATGAAGCTGGAAAGCAAAATCCAGGTTCTATGGCAGCTGTATTGGGCGTTAGTCCTGATTTTGTTAAAGATGTTTGTGATCAAATTGATGACGTTTATCCTGCTAATTATAATACTAAGAAACAAACTGTAATTGGTGGAACTAAAGAAGGCGTTGAAAAAGCAATGGCTGAGTTAAAAGAAAAAGGCGCTAAAAGAGTTATTCCATTGAAGGTAGCGGTTGCTTCACATACACCTTTAATGCAGCCAGCTTCTGATCAATTAGCAAAACGTTTAGCATCGGTTGAATTCAATGAACCAGAAGTTGATGTAATTAGTAATACTACTGTAAAACCATTTAATACAGAAACTATTAAAGACACATTAACTAATCAATTAATTAATCCAACTCACTTTATGCAAGACGTTGCATCTATTGAAGACAAAGATATTGATGCATTTATCGAAATTGGTCCTGGTAATACTTTAAGCAAGCTTGCCAAAAAGACATTGAAAGCAGACACTTATAATGTTGAAAGTGTTGAAACTTTAAATGACTTGTTAGATAAGTTAGGAGAATAATCATGGAAAAAACTGAAAAGAGAGTTATTTTAATCACTGGTGCAACTAAGGGGTTAGGATTAGCTGATGCAATTCGTTTATCCAAAGATGATAATAATATCGTAATCGTCAATTCTCACCGTGAATTAAGTGATGATGAAAACAAAGAGTTACAAGCTAACTTTGATAATGAAATTGAAGTTTTAACTGGTGATGTTGCGTCTGAAGATGATGCTAAAGCGATGATTGATAGTATCGTTGATAAATATGGAAAAATCGATGTCTTGGTTAATAACGCTGGAATTACTCAAGATACTTTATTAACTAGAATGAAAGCTGATTCTTTTAAACAAGTACTTAATACTAACTTGTTTGGTGCTTTTAATATGACTAAATTTGCAATGAAAAAAATGCAAAGAGCTCGTAAGGGTAGCATTATTAATATGTCTAGTATTGCCGGCCTTCATGGTAATTTAGGTCAAGCTAATTATTCATCAACTAAAGCAGGATTAGTTGGATTAACTAAGACGACTGCACAAGAAGGTTCACTTCGTGGAATTCGTTGTAACGCAGTTGCTCCTGGAATGATTAAGACTGCAATGACTGATAAGTTAAGTGATAAAAATATTAAATCTTGGGAAGAAAAAATTCCATCTGGTCGCTTCGGTAATCCAGATGAAGTTGCTCAAGTAGTTGAATTTTTAATTGATAATGAATACATGAATGGTCAAGTAATCACCGTCGATGGTGGATTGACAATGTAATGTTCAGTTAAGTGAGAATATTCTTAATTAACAGGAGAAGTTTAATAATGGATGAAAGAGATATTGAGAATTTAATGGACAAGTTCGATAAGTCCAGCATGAAAGAATTTAAAATCACTGGTGATGATGGAACTGATATTTATTTCAGTAAGCTAGAACATGCACCGGTACAAAATTTTGCTTCAAATACATCTAATGATGTAAATAATAATGAAACAGCTACTAAACCTGCAACTCCTAAAAGTAGTGCTTCTAAAATTAAAGCACCGCTAGTAGGAATTGTATATTTTTCACCAAGCCCTGAAAAACCAGTATATAAAAATGTTGGAGATCATGTTAAAAAAGGTGAAACTGTTTGTGTAATCGAAGCTATGAAGGTTATTAATGAAGTGAAAAGTCCAACCTCTGGAACGATTACTAAACAAGTAGCTGATAACGGAGATATGGTTGAATATGATCAACCAATTTTCGAAGTTGAGGAGGATTAGTCTTGGATTATAATGTACATGATTTTATTCCTCAACGTTTTCCTTTCCAAATGATTGATAAGATTATTGATGTACAGCCAGGTAAAAGTGCTAAAGCATTAAAACTATTGAATATTAATGAATGGTTTTTTCAAAATCAACCATCCGATAATCTATGGATGCCTAGACCAATTGCGATGGAAATGTTAGCACAAACTGGAGTTTGCGCATTATTATCAATGCCAGAATATAAGGGTAAAAATGTTTTCTTTGGTGGAATTAAAGAAGCATCATATCAAGATAGTTTTCGCCCCGGAGATAAATTAGAATTAAATGTTGAAATGACTAAGCTTAAACGTAATATTGGTGAAGGTCATGGAACAATTACTAGAGATGGCGAAGTTATTTGTGAAGGTACTTTAATTTTTGCAATGGAATAGAAATTTCCTAAAGGATGATCGAAATGTTTAAAAAAGTTTTAATTGCTAACCGTGGTGAAATTGCGGTGCAAATTATAAGATCACTTCATGAAATGAATATTAAGGCTGTTGCTGTTTATTCAACCGCTGATAAGGATAGTATGTTTGTTAAACTAGCTGACGAATCAGTATGTATTGGTGGACCACAACCTGGTGAATCATATTTAAGCATGCCAGCGATTATTGATGCTGCAATCTTAACCCAAAGTGATGCTATTCATCCTGGTTATGGCTTTTTATCTGAAAATGCCGAATTCGCTGAATTGTGTGAAAAGTGCTCAATTAAATTTATTGGTCCTACATCGAAAGTCATTGATTTAATGGGAAATAAAGCCCATGCCAAAGATGCAATGAAAAATAGTGGGGTTCCCACTATTCCTGGTAGCGATGGTTCAATTGATACAATTGATGAGGCTTTGAAGTTAGCAGATGAAATTGGTTATCCAGTTATGTTGAAAGCAGCTGCCGGTGGTGGTGGAAAAGGTATTCGTGAATGTGATAATCCAGATCAATTAAAGGATATTTTTACCACTACTAAACGTGAAGCTAGAATTTCATATAATGATGATTCATTGTATATGGAAAAAGATTTAAGCGATGCTAAACATATTGAAATGCAAGTGATTGCTGACCAATTTGGTAACGTTGTTTATTTTCCTGAACGTGATTGTTCTTTACAAAGAGAACATCAAAAAATAATTGAAGAAACTCCATGTATGGAAGTTTCTCAATCCCAACGTGATTATTTGGGCAGCTTAGTTGCTAAAGCTACTAAAGAAATTGGTTATGAAAACACCGGTACCTTTGAGTTCCTACTTGATGAAAAAACAAACAAATTTTATTTCATGGAAATGAATACTCGTTTGCAAGTTGAACATACTGTCACTGAAGAAGTATCTGGAGTTCAATTAATCAAAGACCAAATTTTGGTTGCAGCAGGTGAAAAGTTACCATTTACTCAAACTGATATTAATGTTGATAGTTATGCAATTGAATGTCGAATTAATGCAGAAAATCCTGCAAATGGATTTATTCCATCACCAGGAAAGCTAAAACGAGTTAATTTTCCATTTGGGACTAAAGGTGTTCGGATTGACTCAGGAGTTGAATCTGGAGATACAATTTCACCTTTCTATGATTCAATGATTGCCAAGATCATTGTACATATGCCTAATAAAGAAGAAGCAGTCGTAAAGATGAGACGAGTAATTAATGAATTTTCAATTGATGGAGTTAACACTAATCGTCAATTTTTAAATGATTTATTACAAGATAAACATTTCAATGATTCAGATTTTAATAATTTGTATATTGAAAAATCATTCTTGAAAGAGTGGTTGAAGAATGTCAAAAAATAAAGAAGACTTACAAGATTTGATGGATAAGATTCCAGATCATTTATTTGTTAAATGTCCAATTTGTAAGGATAATTTTTATAATAAAAAGCTAGGTACTTATAAAGTATGTCCTAATTGTGGATTTGGTTTTAGACTTGGTGCAGATGAACGTATTAAGTTAACTTGTGATGAATTTACTCCAATTAATGAAGACGTTGTGGCACCTAAGAGATTTTTAAGTGATGAAAAATACTCCGGAAAACTAGAAAAATCCAAAAAAATTACTGATTTAAACGAAAGTATTCAAACTGGAATTGCTAAAATTGGTAATCAAGAATTTGGATTAGGTGTTATGGACTGGCGCTTTATCATGGGTAGTTTAGGAACCGCAACTGGTGAAAAATTGGCACGTTTATTTGAAAAATGTACTAAAGAGGGTTTACCAGTGGTTGTTTTCTCTTGTTCAGGTGGAGCTAGAATGCAAGAAGGTATTCATTCATTAATGCAAATGGCTAAGGTATCTCAAGCAGTTTCTGATCATGCAGAAAAAGATTTATTATACATTTCAGTACTAACTGATCCCACTACTGGTGGTGTAACTGCAAGTTATGCTATGGAAGGTGATATTAATCTTTCTGAACCACATACATTAATTGGATTTGCTGGACGTCGTGTAATTGAAAAAACAATTCAGCAACGCCCACCCAAAGATTTTCAACGAGCAGAAACCTTACTTAAAAATGGCTTTTTGGATGCCATTGTAAATCGTTCTGACATGAAATCAGTATTAGCCAAATTATTGGCCTGGAATTAAGGAGGATATTATGACAAAAGCATACGATCGAGTTCTTGCGGCTAGAAGTGCTGATAAAGTTAGTATCCAAAAATTAGTTGCTGGGATTACTGAAGATTTTATGGAATTACATGGAGATCGTGCTTATGGTGATGATCCGGCTGTTTATGCAGGGATAGGAACTATGGGTGGCGAACCAGTCACTATTACTAGTATTCAAAAGGGTGATACTACTGATGAAAATATTGATCGACATTTTGGATCAGCGGAACCTGATGGATACCGTAAAGCGCTTCGCTTGATGAAACAAGCGGAAAAATTCAATCGTCCAATTATTAATTTAATTAATACACCAGGTGCTTATCCAGGTGTGGACGCTGAGTATAAGGGGCAAGGATATATGATTGCCCAATCAATAATGCAAGGGCTTAAATTATCGGTTCCTTATGTTAGTGTAATTGTTGGTGAAGGTGGAAGTGGTGGTGCCTTAGCACTTGCTGTTGGAGATACTGTTTGGGCATTTGAAGATAGTGTTTATTCCATTCTATCACCAGAAGGTTATGCTACTATTTTATGGAAAGATTCTAGTAAAGCAGCTGATGCTGCTGAACAAATGCAATTAACTCCAAAGGACTTATTATCAAATGAAATAATTGATAAAATTATCCCTGAAGTCAATGATGATGAATCAATGCAAAACTTTAAGAATGCATTAATTGATAAGATAAATGAACTAAAGAAATTACCTAAAGAAGAATTATTGGCAAATCGTCATGCACGTTACCGTAAATTCAACTAATGTAATTTTTAAAAAATTGATTTGAATATTTAGGAGGATAAATCTAATGTCAAAATTATTAGATGGAAAAAGAATTGTTATAATGGGGGTTGCTAACAAGCGTAGTATCGCTTGGGGGTGTGCTCAATCTTTAATGGATAATGGTGCAGAAGTTATCTTAACTTATCAAAATGATCGTTTGAAACGTCAATTAGATCGAATTGTCCCTGAAGGAACTACCATGATTCAATGTGATGTTTCAGAAGATGAAAATGTTGAAAAAACATTTAATGAAATTCATGAAAAATTTGGTAATATTGATGGAGTTATTCATGCAATTGCATATGCTGACAAGAAAACACTTGAAGGCGGCGTAATTGATGTTGAAAAAGATGGCTATAATTTAGCACAAGATGTTAGTGCATACTCATTTATTTCAGTATCACGTTATGCAAGTCGTATTATGAATCCATCAGGTAGTATTGCTACACTAACTTACATGGGATCAACTCGTGCTATTCCTTCATACAATATGATGGGGGTTGCTAAAGCAGCCTTAGAAGCTAATGTTAGATACATTGCTACTGATTTAGGACCAAAGAAGATCCGTGTAAACGCTATTTCTGCAGGTGCTATTAAAACACTTGCTGTTACTGGTATTAAGAATCATGGTGATTTATTAAGAGAATCAGAAGCTAGAACTGTTGATGGCGAATCAGTTGATACGGTTCAAGTTGGAAATGTTGCTACATTCTTAATGAGTGATTTATCAACTGGTGTTACTGGTGATTTAATTTACGCTGATAAGGGTGTTCATTTACTTGCCTAATAATATTCAAATTTTTACTGATACAATAAATAATCCTAAATATCAGGATATATTTAAAAAAGTTAATGTTAATTTTGATAAATATAATCAAAGACAATCAATTGTTGGTAATTGTTTGTTAGCTGATTATATGAACATTAGTGTTGAAGAGCTACTCGATAGTAACTTATTTAATTATGGTAAACATGGAAAACCTTATTTAAAATCACAAGAATTTTATTTCAATATTTCCAACTCTTATGATTTAGTAATCTTGGTTATTAGTGATCAAGATGTTGGAGTCGATATTGAAAAGATAAGGCCATCTTCTTATAAAAGAATTTCTCGTGCTTTCAATGACCAAGAATTATCATATTTAGGTTCATTGCCTGAAAAAATTGAAGGTAATGAAACCCTGAAATTGTGGACGATTAAGGAAGCCACCTTAAAACTATTGGGGACTGGTCTTTCTGGTAAGGCTAAAAGTGTTAATATAGATATTGTTTCTAAAAACTCAGCTAGTCGATTAGGCGTTAATTTTAAATTAATTGATATTGATCTTGGATCAGAGTATTTAGGAACTTTAGCTACTTTTGCATCATAATTGAGATATTTATTTAATTTTGTCACATCAATACTGATAGCCGTAAAATGATTGTTTTGATGGGATTAAATGACAACTTATTAATAAAATATTGGCTAATTCTTTTTCAAAAGTTTTATTGATTGTTAATATGGTTACTGTTATTAAAAATATAAATTAATTATTTTGTGCGATATAAAAATATTTAAACTAAGGAGAACTTATTGTGAGTGTTTTAAATACAACTGAAATTATGGATTTAATTCCAAATAGATTCCCAATCTTATATATTGACAGGGTTGATGAATTAGTTCCCGGTGAAAGCATTGTTGCTACTAAAAACGTAACAATTAATGAAAATTATTTCCAAGGACATTTTCCAGGTAATCCAGTTATGCCAGGGGTTTTAATTATTGAATCAATGGCACAAGTGGCATCTATCTTAATTTTAAAGAGTGAAAAATATAAGGATAAGACTGCTTACTTAGGAGAAATTAAAAAAGCTAAATTTAGAAAAATTGTTCGTCCAGGTGACGTTATTCGTTTCGAAGTTACTATGGGTAAACAAAAGAGTAATATGGGAATGGTTGACTGTACTGCTTATGTTGGCGACAAAAAAGCCTGCCAAGCAGAACTAACTTTTATTGTTCCTAATGAAAAGCGTAAATAGGAGGAATTTCTTATGCAACATCGTGTAGTTATTACTGGTATTGGTGCTGTAAGTCCAATGGGTAACGACGCAAAAACTTTCTTAGATAGTGTTTTTGCATCTAAAACTGGAATTGCACCAATCACACATTTTGATTCATCAAACACTGGTGTAACTTTAGCTGCTGAAGTTAAAGATTTTGATCCATTAAAACGTTTAGATAAAAAAGTTTCCAAACGTATGGATGACTTTTCACGTTACGCTGTATATTCAGCAATGGAAGCAATGGAACAAGCTGGTTTGAAAAAGGGTGAATATGATCCTAAAGAACTGGGAGTTATCTATGGTTCTGGAATTGGTGGTTTAACCACTATTCAACAACAAGCTATTAAGATGAGTAAAAAGGGACCAGGTCGTGTTTCACCATTCTTTGTTCCTAATTCAATCATTAATATGGCTGCTGGTAACATTTCTATTAATTTAGATGCTAGAAACACTAGTCAAGCTATTGTTACTGCTTGTGCTTCTGGTACTAATGCTATCGGTGATGCATTTGAACGTATCCAATATGGTAAGGCTAAAATGATGATTACTGGTGGTTCTGAAGCATCAGTTAACGAACTTGGTATTTCAGGTTTCGCAGCCTTATCAGCTTTATCAACAGCTGAAAATGTTGAAGATGGTTCAATGCCATTTGATAAAGATAGAAATGGTTTTGTAATGGGTGAAGGTGCTGGTACTTTAGTATTAGAAGATTTAGAACATGCTAAAGCTCGTGGCGCTAACATTTTAGGTGAAGTTGTAGGATATGGTACTAACAGTGATGCATATCATTTAACCGCCCCACGTCCTGATGGATCTGGTGCTATGGATGCTATGAAATTAGCACTTGAAGATGCTGGAATTTCAACTAAAGATGTTGACTATGTTAATGCTCATGGAACAAGTACTCACGCCAATGATTCTGCCGAATCAAAGGCTATTCAATCAGTATTTGCCGATAATGATCATATTAAAGTAAGTAGTACTAAGGGTATGACTGGTCATGCCTTGGGGGCTGCTGGTTCTCTTGAAGCTGTCATTATGGTTGGTGCATTACAACGTCAACAAATGCCTGTTAATGTTGGATTAAAGAACAAAGATCCTGAAGTTGAAGTTGACTTAGTAAATGAAGACAACAATAAAGCTCCAGTTAATTACGAAATCAGTAATTCATTTGGTTTCGGTGGTCATAATGCAGTTCTTGCATTTAAGAAATATGAAGATGACTAAATAAAAAATCTCTCTAATTTTAGAGAGATTTTTTATTTTATTTTAAGTTTTTCCTTTATAATGAGAGGTAACAATATTATTTAATTTTAGGAGAATAATTATGGCTATTTTAGTACCTGGTGGAGCTGGATATATTGGCTCACATACTGTTGATCGATTAATTGACAATGACTTTGATGTAGTAGTTGCTGATAATTTGGCAACAGGTCATAAAGAAAGTATTAATTCGAAGGCTCGTTTCTATAAGGGAGATATTCGTGATTCTGAATTTTTGAATAATATTTTCGAAAAAGAGCATATTGACGGAGTAATTCATTTTGCAGCTAATTCAATTGTTCCAGAATCAATGGAAAAACCCATGAAATATTTTGATAATAATGTTTATGGGATGATTAGTTTATTAGAAGCAATGAATAAGTATGATGTTAAATACATTGTCTTTTCATCTACTGCTGCTGTTTATGGAGAACCTAAACAAATCCCCATTAAAGAAAGTGATTCAACAATCCCAACCAATCCTTATGGGGAAAGTAAATTAATGATGGAAAAAATGATGCATTGGGCTGATGTTGCTCATGACATCAAATTTACAGCATTACGTTATTTTAACGTTGGTGGTGCTAAGATGGATGGTTCAATTGGCGAAGACCATCATCCAGAAACCCATTTGATTCCAATTATTTTACAAGTTGCACAGGGATTACGTGATAAACTGCAAATTTTTGGTACTGATTATCCCACCGAAGATGGGACTAATGTTCGCGATTATGTCCATGTCTTGGACTTAGCAGATGCACATATTTTATCGATGAAACGATTATTAAGTGGTGATAATTCACAAATCTTTAATTTGGGTTCATCCACTGGTTTTTCTAATCGACAAATGTTAGAAACGGCTCGTAAAGTTACCGAAAAAACAATTCCTGCAGAAGATGCCCCCAGAAGAGCTGGCGATCCTAGTACCTTAATTGCTGATTCAACTAAGGCTCGAGAAGTTCTAGGTTGGCGACCACAACATGATAATGTAGCTGATATTATTGCTAGTGCTTGGAAATGGGAGCAAATGCATCCTAATGGTTATGAAAATTAAGATTTAATGATAATAAATTCAATATCATTGCAATCATTAATATTTACCTTTATCATATTATTTGATAATTAATAGGGAGGTTGAATTTTTATGAACAGATTAGAAGGACTTGAAGAAACAACAACCCTGAATAATGGTGTAAAAATGCCACGTTTAGGACTTGGTGTTTGGAAAACAGATAATACAAGTGCTAAAGAATCAGTTAAAGAAGGTATTATTAAGGGTTACCACTTAATTGATACTGCAAAACAATACGGTAATGAATCAGGTGTTGGTGAAGGAATTAAAGAAGGTTTAGCTGCAACAGGTATGAACCGTAAAGATTTATTTATCACTACTAAATTATTCAATGGTGATCAAGGTTACCAAAGTACTTTAGACGCAGTTAATGGTACATTAGAACGTTTAGACTTAACTTACCTTGATTTATATTTAATCCATTGGCCAGTAGACGGTAAGTACATTGATACTTGGCGTGCAATGGAAAAGTTATACCATGATGGCAAGGTTAGAGCAATTGGTATTTCTAACTTTAATAATGAAAGATTACAAGACTTGTTAGACAACACTGATATTGTTCCTGCTGTAAACCAAATGGAATTTAACCCAATTAATCAAGAAAAAGGTATTCTTGAATTTAATAATCACGCTGGTATCCAAATGGAAGCTTGGTCTCCACTTGGTGGTGGTGAAGCATTATCTAATCCTGAAATTAAGCGCATTGCTGAAAAATACAGTAAATCAGTCGCTCAAGTAATTATCCGTTGGGATTGGCAAAAGGGAATTGTTACAATTCCTAAGTCATCACACGAAGAAAGAATTATTCAAAACTCAGATATCTTTGATTTTAAATTATCTGATGATGATGTTAAGACGATTGATGCTATTGACAAAGCAAAACGTAGTCTATGGTATGATGACTTTGGCTGGCATAATGCTGATGGTCAAGTTGTGGATGCTGTTGATCAATGGGATGATTCTCCTAAAAATTATAAAGATTAATAATAAAAAAATATTTAATAAGAGTGTTGTAATTTATGTTACAACACTCTTATTTTTGCATTATAATAATATATATATTGTATTTTATAGTTAGGAGCATTACATATTGAATGATAAAACTAAAAATCACCTTTTAGGATCAATTTTAGCAATTATAGGTGCTTTGCTATGGGGGATTCAAGGACCAGTATCTCAATTTCTTTTTCAAGATAATAATCTATCTCCAGAATGGTTAATGGGAATTAAGATGAGTATTTCTGGAATATTTATTTTAATTTTTTCAAAATTTTATCGTAAAGAAAATTTGCTGGAATTATGGAAAAAGCCACAGAACGTTTTCGTATTTATTATGTATGCTATTTTTGGATTAGCTGCAGTTCAATATTTATATTTAGTAACTGTAAATTTAAGTAATGCGGGAACTGCTACTATTTTACAAAGCTTGGGGACAGTTTTAATTGTGATTTTTACAGCAATTTTTTATCATAAATTACCCAATAAGTTTGAGCTAGCGGCGATTATAGTAGCTTTGATTGGAACTTGGTTACTAGTTACTAAGGGTCATTTAACACAATTATCCATTTCTACACCAGCTTTGACGACTGGACTATTGTTGGCATTAGCAGGTGCAATTCAGACAATGTTGCCAGTGAATTTATTGAAGAAATTTAGTTCTTTAATGGTTGTCGGATGGGCGATGTTAGTCGGCGGAATCTTATTTACTATTATTCATCCTTTTTGGACAGATATACCTAAATTCACTGTAGGGACTATTTTAGGCGTAGGATTTATTGTTTTCTTTGGAACAATGGCTTCGTTTCTATGCTTTATCAATAGTTTGAAATTCATTTCACCAACAATTGCTGGAATGCTAGATACTTTTGAACCTTTATCTGCCACTTTAGGAGCAATTATTTTTCTAAACACTGCTTTTAAT
The DNA here is from genome assembly GCF_023380225.1 of Apilactobacillus apisilvae. Lineage (NCBI taxonomy): Bacteria > Bacillati > Bacillota > Bacilli > Lactobacillales > Lactobacillaceae > Apilactobacillus > Apilactobacillus apisilvae. Next base: position 828,834 of record NZ_CP093362.1, on the reverse strand, counting down.
GGATATGAAGTTATCGGGGGATTATTAGTTTTAAGTACTGTTTTCATTTTGGCATTAGGTGCCAAAAAAAGATAATAGACACCGTGTTGACTTATTTAAATTATCTATTATAATTATATTTGTAATCTACAGTAGAAAACTTAAATTAGGAGGTGTAATTATTTGAAACAAGACAAAAGGAGTTCACAAACGGAAACTTCACTTATTAATGCACTTGTTAAATTAATTGATGGTAAAAGTTTGAATAACATTAATGTGACAGACTTAACTCGAGAAGCCGGTGTTGGTCGTGGAACTTTCTATATTCATTATTTGGATAAAGATGATCTTGTTAAAAAAGTTGAGGATCAGTTACTTAATGATATTAAGTATGTATTAAATAATTTAGTTCCAGAAGAACTTAAAAGTTTTACCAAGAATGATTTAGCTACTCCGTCAGATATTGTCATTAAAACACTTAATTATTTTTATGAAAATTCTGACTTATTATCAGCTTTGTTGAGTGAAAATGGTGATCCATATTTTATTGGACGAATTAAAAATATTTTTAATGAGGTAACAGATATCTCATTGAATGAATTTAACGGAACATTTAAATTTACATCGAAAATACCTAAAGATTACGTTAGGGAAATCATGCTAGACCATTTAATGAATATTGTAGTTTACTGGATTAGTAAAAATCATCCGGAGGAGCCTCAAAAAATTGCTCAAATAATTATTGCTTCACAATGTATTGCACCTAATGATTTAATAAATATAAACAAACAGGAGGGAATTTAATGTCAAACTTTGTTAAAAGATATACTGGTAGTTTGGTTGCATGGGTTGTAATCGTAGTATTAAGTATTATTTTTCTACCTAATATGTCTTCCTTAGTGGCTCAAAAGGGCCAAACCAAAATTCCATCTACTTCACAAAGCCAAGTTGCCCAAAAAATTCAAGATAAATGGGGACATGGAATTGGGAATACGATGGACACTGTTGTTGTATTCAGCAATGGTAATAAGAAAATCTCAGCATCTGATCAACAAAAAATTAATTACACAATTAATAAATTAAAAGATAACAAATCTAGTTATGGAATCAAGGGACTTACTACTCCTAATGATAATGATGCAACTAGATCTCAATTAATTTCTAAAGATAAAACAACTGAATTAGTTCAGTTAAATGTCACTAAGGATCGATCAATTCAAAGTGTAAATAATCAATTGCAAGATGTAGTTAAAACCAATGGTATTAATACATATGTGACTGGTGGAGATATTCTAAATGATGATTTTAGAGTATCAACTGAACAAGGAATTCAAAAAACTGAAGTTATTGCTGCAATCTTTATTTTGATTGTTCTGATCATTGTTTTCAGATCACCTATTGTGCCTTTAGTTTCATTGTTAACGGTTGGAGTATCATTTATTGTTTCTTTGAGTATTGTAATGAACTTAGTAAAAGCATATGGATTCCCATTATCTAACTTTACTAGAGTTTTCATGGTGGTTGTGTTATTTGGTATCGGAACCGATTACAATATTCTTCTTTATAATCAGTTTAAAGAGGAATTAAGTCGAGGCAAAGATAAAGTTGCCGCTGCAATATCAGCTCGAAAAGTTGCTGGTAAAACAATTTTATATTCTGGTAGCTCTGTGTTAATTGGATTTGCAGTTTTAGCATTAGCTAAATTCTCAATTTATCAATCAGCAGTTGGAGTTGCAGTCGGAGTTGCTGTACTACTACTTGTATTATTGACATTGAATCCATTCTTTATGGCTACAATGGGTAAAGGAATGTTTTGGCCTTCAAAGAACTTTAATGGTGAAGGTGAAAACAAGTTTTGGAGATTCTTATCCAAGAATTCAGTTAGATGGTCAATCCCAGCAATCATTTTAGTATTAATTGCTACTGTTCCCTTTATTGCTTCATATCATAATAAATTGAACTATGATAGTGCAGTTGAGCTACATAATAATGTTCCTGCTAAAAAGGGACTATTAGTAGTGCAAGATCATTTTTCAAAAGGTACAGCTGAACCATCAACTATTTATATTCAATCTAACAAGCGTTTAGATAATGAAAAATCATTAAATGAACTAGATCGATTAACGACTCAATTGAGTAATCAAGAAGGAATTAAGACAATTGCTTCAGTTACTCAACCAAGTGGAATGCCAATCGAACAATTGTATGTGAATGACCAATTAGATAATTTAACTGGTAAAATGAAAACCGCTAAATCTGGTTTAGCAACTATTCAAAAGAGTACTTCTGAATCTAAATTTGATACAACACCATTACAAGATATTGGAACTTCTACTCAGAGCATTGCCTCATCATTAAATGCGATTAAGTCTGCTTCCAGCCAAAATTCTAGTATGTCTGGACAACAAATGTTAAGTCAATTGCAACGTCAAATGACTGCTGCTAAGCAACCATTAAGTTCTCAACAACTACAAATTGTTGGTGCTGCCTTGCAAAATGTTAACTCCAAACAACAAAGTACAATGTCTAGTCTTCAAACACAATTGCAAGGAATTGCTGATAGTACTAGAAGTATCGGTTCTAATACTAAACAAGTTGCTGAACAATTAAAGGCAACCCAAAAGAAACTTGCTAAAGCAGCAGAAGGTATGAAACAAATTAATAAAGGAATGGGTAATGCTAATGATTACTTGAAGACTTTATCTGAATCAAAAGCATCAAATACCTTTAACATTCCTGAAAGTGTATTAAAGAGTGATACATTTAAAAACTCTATGAAATCATATCTATCAGAAGATAAGAAAACTGCTAAAATTACTGTGGTTTTAGATAAGGATCCAAGTTCTGAATCAGCAATGAACCAAATTGATAACCTACAAACCAAAGTTCAAAATACTCTAAGCGGTACTGATTTAGCACATACTAAGGTTGCTATTGGTGGACAAACAGCATCGACTTCAGATACTAGACATATTGCTAGCTCTGACTTTATAAGAACAGCTGTTATTATGGTTATTGGAATCATGCTTGCTTTAATGTTCATTACTAGATCTATTCTTCAACCATTCTACATTTTAGGAACTTTACTAATTGCTTATGTAACATCATTAAGTATTACTAAAATGATTAGTGCATCATTATTAGGATCAAAGATGTTAACTTGGAACACTCCATTCTTTACATTTGTAATGTTAATTGCTCTTGGAGTTGATTATAGTATCTTCTTAATGATGAAATATAGAGAATTTGGTAATCTTGATTCAACACCTTCAAAACAAATTACGCATGCTTCTGCCGTAATTGGTACAGTTGTTATCTCAGCTGCTATTATTTTAGGTGGAACATTTGCAGCCTTGATGCCATCAGGTGTATTAACACTTATTCAAGTTGCAATTGCTGTAATTATTGGATTAATTATCTTAGCAATTATTATTCCAATTTTGATTCCAAGTTTAATTAAATTAACTTATGATAATAAAAAACAAGCAGAAGGCAAACATTCTAAAAATTAATTAAAATGAAAAAGATTGATTCTTAAATTTCAAGAATCAATCTTTTTATGTTTTAGCTCTAATTAATAAGTTAATGCGTCTAAATGTTAATCGTTTTAATTGCTTTATTAATGATTTATAATATATGTAATACTTATTTAAGATGAGAGTGATGTTTAATGGAAAACGTGCCTTATGATGACTCAAAGAATACTAATAAAAAACCTTTAGATATATTTTTAAGATCAATAGTATCTTTAGCAGGAATTACTATCTTATCAATGGGAGCAGCTTTTTTATTAAAAGGAAATGTTGGACTAGATCCTTTTACTGCTATGAATACTGGAATTGCGGCTAAGCTTGGGATGTCTTTAGGAGTATTACAATTAATTGTTAACTTTTTATTATTTTTATTAGTTTTTATTTTTGATCGTAAGCAAATTGGTATTGGAACAATTTTTAATATGGTTTTAGTTGGTTACGAAATCGATTTTTTTGCTAAAATATATTCCAATATTTTTCCAAATACAGTAAATATTCCGATGATGATAGTTGATGCTATCGTTGGAATTGCTTTATTTACTTTGGGAACATCATTATATATGAACACTAAGTTAGGGGTTTCACCATATGATGCGATAGCACCAATTATATCTGATAGAACTCATACTAAATATCAAACAGTAAGAAGTTTACAAGATATCATAGTTATGATTCTTGCACTAGTATTTTCTGGACCTTTTGGTGTTGTGACTTTGTTTACTGCATTTTTGGCTGGATCGTTAATTAACTTTTGGAATAATACCGTTAGTCGTAGTTTGATGGTTCATGTTGATCATTTCAGTAGGCATCCAACAATGAAAAATGCTTCGAATGGATTTTTGGAGTTGGGTAAGAATGGATACAATATCGTTTTAGCTGCATATCAAAATACTTACACAATGCAAAAAAATATGTCGGGATATTCTAATGCTAAACTTGAAGAATTAATTAATCGAAGTCAGGATAATATTAGAAAAAATGAACAAGTTAATGTTATTTTAAATCAACGTTTAGATTCGCTCAAAGAAGAACTTAGAGAACGTAATGCTAAAAATATTAATAAATAATTCTTGCATTTTTTTAATTAGTTAGTTATGATTGTTATAAATAAATGAACGAATAAAATTTGGAGGTTAAAATCATGACTATTGTTTATAGAATAGAGACTATAAAACGAGATAATAATAATTTCTTCTTTAACATTACTAGCTGTTAAGTATAGTACGCAGAAGAAATTATTTAGTTATGATTAAAACTTCGAGCACTAGAAAAATGGCTGGTATCAGTTATTCTTTCTAGTGCTTTTTTCTCGCACTAGTTGGAATTCTAACTAGTGCGATTTTTATTTGTTCATAAGTTAGGGGGAATTTTATGAGCCTATTGTCTAAAGCGAATCGTAAGACATCTTTATCTAGGTTCATTAATCGAGATGAAAATTTAAAGAGAACCATTGATACAAAAGATTTAATTATGATGGGAGTCGGTGCAGTTATTGGTGCAGGAATATTTATTACTCCTGGAACCGTTGCTGCTACCGTTGCTGGACCCGGAGTTATGATATCTTTCGTGTTGGCAACAATTGTATGTACGCTTTGTGCAATGTGTTACGCTGAATTTTCTTCTGCAATCCCCATTACCGGAAGTGCTTATACATTCGGTAATATTGTGTTTGGTGAGATTACAGGTTGGATTATTGGTTGGGGATTAATATTAGAGTATATGTTGTCAGTGGCGGCAGTATCTGCTAGCTGGTCTTCATACTTTCAATCGTTTCTTCGAGGAATTGGTATTACTATTCCAAAAGCAATTTCGGCTAATTATAATCCTGGAAAAGGGACTTACGTTGATTTAATTGCAGTTGTTATTGTTTTATTCATTTCTTGGATATTAATGCGTGGTGTGAAAACCTCAGCTAAGCTAAATGATATTATGGTTATTGTTAAAATTGCGATTATTTTAATTTTCATAGTTGTAGGTTTCTTCTTTATTAAGCCAGGAAATTGGCAACCATTTTTACCTTTTGGAGTTCATGGTGTCTTTCAAGGGGCCTCATTGGTATTTTTTGCTTACTTAGGTTTTGATGTTATTGCTTCATCTGCCGGAGAAGTTAAAAATCCAAAGAAAACAATGCCAAGAGGAATTGTTGGAACTTTATTTATATGTACGATTCTATATATATTAGTATCAGTAGTCTTAACTGGAATTGTTCCATATAAAGATTTAAATGTTTCTGATCCAGTTGCATATGCAATTCATTATATTAATTTAGATAAATTAGGCATCTTAATCTCTATTGGTGCTCTAGCTGGAATGTTTACGATGATGGTTAATATGGTCTTTAGTAGTTCAAGATTAATCTATTCAATCGGTAGAGATGGATTATTTCCTAAAAAATTGAGTAAAATTGACCATAAAACTAATGTTCCTAAACGTAGTATTGTTTTTGTAACAATTATCATTGCTTTTATGGGTGGATTTGTTTCATTAGATAAGCTGGTAAGTTTAGTTAATATTGGTACTTTGGTTGCATTCACATTTATGTCAATTGGAATTATTCCACTAAGAAAACGAAAAGATATTAAGAATAATGATGGTTTTAAAGTTCCTTGGTATCCAGTTTTGCCAGTTATATCAGCAGCACTTTGTATCTATTTGTTAACTCAATTATCACTAGAAACTTGGCTTACAGCAATTGTTTGGTTCGTGATTGGATTAATTATTTATTTTGGTTATGGAATTAAACATAGCCTTAGCAATAACAAAACATAATATAAATTATTATGATATTTAGGGAGTTTTGAAAATGGATAAACAACATAACACGTCAGAAAATGTTATGAAAGGAATTTTTTGGTCTTCAATGGCTTCAACCCTTTGGGGTATTTCTGGAGTCATTATGCAATTCGTAGCGCAAAATGAAGCTGTTCCAACAACTTGGTTTATTTCAGTTAGAACTTTATTTGCTGGAATCTTATTATTAATTATTGGTGCAGCTAGTGTTGGTAAACATATTTTTGATGTATTTAAATCAAAAGAATCTATTATCAGATTGTTTATTTATGCAATTTTTGGTTTGGCAGTTAACATGTCAACCTTCTATGTAAGTATTCAAGAGGGTAATGCTTCAACAGCAACTATTTTACAATATCTAGCACCTGTATTTATTGTTTTATATGGTTTAGTCTTTTTACACAAAAAGCCATTAAAAGCTGATATTATTTCATTCTTATTTGCTTTGGTTGGTGTATTTTTGATTATTACTAAAGGTAACTTTAGTGAGTTATCAGTTCCATTGGTTGCGATAGTTTTTGGTTTATTCTCTGCTGTATCAGCAGCTATCTACTATTCTGTTCCTAAGCCACTTACTCAAAATAACTCTCCATTTGTTGTTCTGGGTTGGGGAACATTAATTGCAGGAATTGGATTTAACTTATATCATCCATTCTGGACTGATGCACCAAAGATTACATCAGGAATTGTTTTTGGTATCGGTGGTGTAATTTTAATTGGAACTATCTTTGCATTTTCATCAGTATTATACAGTTTGAAATTTGCACCTTCAGAAGTTTCAAGTATTGTCGATGCGGTTGAACCAGTTGTTACAATTATTTTAAGTATTATTGTCTTCAAACAAATCCCAAGTTTCTTTGAAGCATTGGGTGCTGTAATTATCATTGTATCAATTTACTTCTTACAAAGATCACACCAAAAACGTGCTAAAAAAGCACCAGATCTTAGATAGTCGTAAAAATTATTTTAAAGCCATTTTGATGGCTTTTTTTTATGGTTTATTTTAACTAAATATGATAATGTAATTACTGGATTAAATTTAATGTAAGAAAAATGTACATACATTTATTGGGGTGTAATTATGGAAAATGAAAAGGGCGTCTTAGAAACAAATGTCCTAAAAGGAATTTTTTGGGCATTTATTGCTTCGGCACTTTGGGGTGTTTCTGGTACAGTATTGCAATTTGTATCACAACATGAAAAGTTAGAAGCCAACTGGTTTCTATCAACCAGAACAATGATCGCTGGAATTATATTATTAATTATCGCTGCGATTGTTTATAAGGGACATATTTTTAATGTTTTTAAATCATGGAAATCCTTCCTATGTATTCTATCGTACGGTGTTTTTGGAATTGGAGCGAACCTTTATACTTTTTATATGAGTGTGCAGACTGGTAATGCTGATGCATCAACAATATTGCAATATTTATCACCACTTTTTATTTTGCTAGGTTCAATGATTTTTCAGAAACGTAAACCACTGCCAATAGATATTATTGTATTTGTGATTGCATTATCGGGAATTATTTTATCGCTAACACAGGGTGATTTTAGCAAGCTTTCAATTTCAAATGAATCTTTAATTTGGGGGATTCTCTCTGGAGTAACGGCTGCATTGTATGTAGTCTTGCCTCGACCAGTCGTTGCAACTAGTTCTCCAATGGTAATTTTAGGATGGGGGACATTAATTGCAGGAATTATTTTTAATATTCGTCAACCATTATGGATTAATGCACCTCATTTAACTTCTGGAATCGTATTAGGAGTTGGTGCAATTATTATATTAGGGACAATTTTGCCTTTTATTATCTTACTTCATTCATTAAACTTTGCACCATCAGAAGTTGTGAGCTTAGTTGATGCTACTCAACCAGTAGTTACTTTTATTCTAAGTATTATCTTCTTTAATACTGGAATTAATTTAATTAAAATTATTGGTGCTTTACTTGTAATACTAGCGATTTTTGTTTTACAAAAGTCGCATCGAAAACTAACAATTGATAAAAATAATCAATAGTGCAGGGTTGCTTTCGATTTTTTTCGAAGGCAACCTTTTTTGTGTTATATTAATAATATGACTTTAAGCAAATTTTAATATATTAAGGAAGTTGTTTAATGAAAAGATTAATAAAAATCTGGCCTTATTTATTGATTGCACTAGTTGCAATTTTGATTTTACTTCCACAGATTGTAACAGGTTCTTACATATTAGGTGTTGATTCAATTTTTCATATGAATCGATTTTATGAAGCTGCAATGCAAATTAAAACCGGCCATTTTAGCTATTTCTTATCTATATATGGATATCAACAGTCGGGAAGAATAATTAATGCTCTTTATGGTCCGTTAGCTGCTTATTTTAATGGTTTATTATTAATAATTGCCGGAAATTGGGTCCGCTTTCAAATTATATCTTCTTTAATGGTTTTAATTACAAGTGGATCTTTAATGTACCACTTAGCAATAAGAACTAAAATTAAACCAATCTTTTCTTTAGTTGTGGCAATCTCATACATGCTGTCATATCTTGTTATGGGATGGATTGTTGGAAGTCAATTTACTGGTTGGGCAGCTGCATTGCTACCATGGCTTTTAAATGCTGGCTTTGATATGGTTGATTACAAAAAAATAAAAATTTTGCGATTGGCGTTACCAATGTCTGTTATGTTGCAAGTGCATATTATGACAAGCCTTATTGGGGCACTTGCATTAATTCCTTTTTTTGTTGTGGGATATTTAGAAACTGATAATCGCAGAAAAATGTTATTAAATGCTATTTATGCAGTCATTATCACACTATGTTTAACAGCTAATGTTTGGTATGGGATGATTCAAATTGATTTTACTAATCATGCTTTACCAGTGGCACCACAATTGGATATGCATTCTGATTCAATTGCTTTTTTTGGCAATCATGTTTTTGTGTTGCCATACTTGTATTCTGTAATGTTAATTTTAGCAGTTATTTATTTTATTTATAATTGGAAAAAAACATCGACTTATCGTAAAATTATTTTTTGCACTGGAATCTTGTTCTTATGGATTTCTTCTACATTCTTTCCATGGCAATTTTTAGATAATCATTTTCCAAGTATTTCATACTTTATTCAAATGCCGCGTCGATTTACAGTTATATCTTTTGTTTTGTTAATTATATGCTTTGGAATTATGATTAATGATCATTTTAAAAATAAATGGCTAAATTATATAAAATATTTATTTCTTTTTGGATTATTAATACTGATAAGTACAAATGCTGCAACTTCTGTGCAAAAAGGTATTAAAGCCTATTTTTCTCCAGCTGTAGTTCAAAATAATTATAATTTACATTATCAGTCTTATGATACTAATGCGATTAGAGATAGTTTATCTGACAAAGATCTTGGTGAGACCTTAAAATTTCTTACTAAAAGTACTCCTGATTATTTACCAGTCCAATATCATGTGACACCATTCAATTATTTTGATTTTCATCCATATGGTAGTTATACTGAACAAATTATTGATTATTCAGAAAATGTCAAAAAACACATAAATAAATCTGGCCACTTAGTCTTAAATTGGCATAGCAATACAAAAAAGACTATCCAATTACCAGTTGTAAAATATAAAGATACTAATTTAATTTTAAATGGCAAACATTTAAATCAAGTTAAGTTAACCAATATTGGTAGTCCAATTGTGAATGCTAAGCAGGGAAATAATAGACTTGAGTTGTATTATCATGGATCTAAATTACTAATTGCAATGTTGTGGTTAACAATTATTAGTTGGATAATTTTAATTGGATATACTGTTTTTATTTATCTATATAAACTAAAAAAGGCGCTATAAAAGCGTCTTTTTATAATTATTTTTTTGATTCCATAATTTCTTGATTAATATTTTTATTATGTTTAAGTTTAGGTAGAATCCATTTATCAGCAGTTTGAATTAGAACGCCATTAAATGCAATAGAAAAAATAGTTCCAATTCCTACTGAATCAATGTGACCTAATTTAATTCCACAAAGAATGATAATAATAATTGGTGGTGTCATATCTAATAGTTGTGATTTGATGGCACTACCTTTTAAAAATTTAAAACGCAGGATATTTGTAGTATCGTCATTGGGGTGCATGAATATGTTAGCTCTTTGGTATAATGAAATTGCTGTGCAAAAACATATAACTCCTATCAAGGTCATTGGAACTCTAACCCAGATTGAAAAATCTGCCCAGCCCCAGCTTCTAAAAATACTTGTAAAGATATTTATGAAATAACTAAAACATGAAATAAATATAATTTCTTCTATAAAACGTAAAATATCAATCCGCCAAATTAAAAGTTGATTGGTAATTGCATTTATAACACCTAAAATAAATATGATAGTTCCAACTTCAATTCCAAAAATTTCATTCATGTTCACAGCTGATGCGGTCCAAATTCCTGAACCACATGCTGATATAATTGTTAAAGAATTTCCAAATGCATTCAGTACTAAACCGAATAACAAAGCAAAAATTCTCATTTTTAGTGTATTAACGGAATTAATAATAACATCTCCTAATATTATTTAACTAATTTCTATAATATCACACGAAAATAAGAGAATTAATAAAAATAAATTATGTTAGGAGATTTTTATGAAAGGTAAGTATAAAGTAACTAGATATAAAGGGGTTCCAGTTGAAAATGATTCTTCTGGTAATTATGTAATTAGAAAAGATGATAAAAATACTTATAAATTACATGATTGGCGAACAGGAAAACATACTAGGGGTAAATATAAAGAATTAGGTCAAATATTTTTGACAGAAAATAATATGATGGTTGCAGTTGTTGCAACTTATCCAGTTAAGTTTAAAGATCGGCATGATTTTACACCATTACAACGTTTTACTAGTGATTTTGTTGATGCTGATATTTTAGTTGATGCTAAAAAAAGACTTGATGAATAATCATCAAGTCTTTTTTGGCGTTTTATTGCCAAGTTGAGCTTAAATAAGTTGAGCTTTGTTGAAAGCGTCGAAAAAATTAATCACCTAAAGAAACTAGTTCTTTAATAGCTTTTCGGCATTTGCAGCGACTTCGTCGTTTGACATGTCTAAGTATGGGTGCATTTTAGCTTCAGTCTTCATTGTATCTTTGCCATCAGCTTCCATGTAGTGATCCCAAAGAGCATCTCTAACTGGTGTTTTATCATCAGACCAGTCAAATTCTTTATCCATAGGTGTATCTAATACACGTTCTCTATCTTCTACTTTTTCTTCTGCAGTTTCTGCCATAATTAATTTCCTCCTTATTATTTAACTCAATTTCTATTATAGGTCTATTTTCTCTTTATGTTAATATTTATGCTTAAATTTATTTAATTAAATTTATATTAAAATAACAATAAAGTGATAGCTTGCATTTAAGAGTAATTTCGTATATATTTTTAGATATAATAAAGTGAGGCATAGTTATGAGAGATAAGTTTGCAACTAAAAATAAAATTGTTAATGGAATGTTTGAATTACTTAAAACGACACCATTCGATGAAATTAATGTGAAAGACATTTGTTCTCAAGCTAATGTTTCACGAATGACATATTATCGTAATTTTCATAGTAAAAAAGATATTATTATCTATCGATTCGATAGTTCTTTTACAACTTTTGTTCAAAGATTAGCATCTAGTCATTCCCATAATTTATCTGATATTGCTACTATCTTTTTTGAGATAGTAAAAGAAGATCAAGATATGATGGAAATGATTATCAAGAATAATCTTTCGATGATTTTATTAGAAAGATTAAAATATTATATATCTGACTTAATTGATGAAGAAGTTTTAGAAACTAGGGAAGAATCTTCTAAAATGTTAGTTTCCTTGATAGCAGGGGGACTTACTGAAATTATAATTACTTGGACTGAAGATGGAATGTCTGAACCAGTTCAATCTTTGGTTATTTTTGTTTCTAAATATATGCACTTTAAGATTAATTAGGGCACAAAAAAAGAGTTATTAGATTTAATCTAATAACTCTTTTTTAATAACTTTAACTAAACATTAACCTTCAACAGGAGTAACGTTAGCAGCTTGTGGTCCACGGTCGCCATCTTCAACGTCCAAAGTAACCTTTTCGCCTTCGTCTAAAGTCTTGAAACCTTCTTTGTTGATAGCTGAGAAGTGAACAAATACGTCACCGTCGTCAGTAGTGATGAAGCCGTAACCTTTATCTGCGTTGAACCATTTTACTGTACCTTGTTTCATAATATGAAACCTCCATAAATGCACATAACGTGCTTAAATTCTAATGTATCATAAAGCCTGAATCAAGGAAGTTATTTCATAAAACTATAAAACAAGTAACCTTAGAATCTCGAACCTCTGTAACACATTAGTTAATAATATACCCTATACACATATGATTGTCAAACATATTGTTAAAAATAATAAAATTTATAAATTATTATAAAAATGAACTAATTCTAATAATTTATATATGGGGTTAAACTCTTTTAATAAAGGGATTACTTACTGTTATTATTTATAAAATTAAAAAAATGTTGACAAATTATTAGAAAAGGATGAGAATGTAAAACAATCAATCAAAGAAAAGTTTGGGGGTTTTCTTATTGAGTGTTTTGAAACAAAGCTTATTATCGATTGAAGATGTAAATACGGCTTTTAAAATTGATGGCAAATTTTATCCAGCTATTAAAAATATTGATCTTGATGTCAATAGGGATGAAATTTTAGCCATTGTTGGAGAATCTGGATGTGGTAAATCAACGCTTGCAGATACAATTATGGGATTACTTGATCCTAATGAGTCAAGAACTTCTGGAAAAGTTATATTTGATAAGAAAAATTTGTTAGATATGAATGAAAAAATTTTAAATACATATCGTGGAGTTAAAATCGGCATGATTTTTCAAGATCCATTGTCAGCTTTGGATCCTTTGAAACGTATCGGTGATCAGGTGGCAGAATCGCTTGTCTATCATACCAATGATTCTGCATCAAAACGATACGATCGTGTAATTTACTTATTAAACAAAGTGGGAATTGATCATCCCAAATTAGTTGAACATGAATTTCCTCACCAATTATCTGGTGGAATGAGACAAAGAGTTGTCATTGCAATGGCAATTGCTTGTGAACCAGATTTAATTATTGCTGATGAACCTACAACTGCTTTGGATGTAACTATTCAAGCACAAATTTTGGATTTATTAAAATCAATTCAAGCCGATAACCATTGTGGAATTATTTTAATTACTCATGATTTAGGAGTAGTTGCTGAAACGGCCGATCGAGTTGCAGTTATGTATGCAGGTCAAATCGTTGAATTAGGTAATGTTGAACAAATTTTTAATACTCCTAAACATCCATACACAAGATCACTTCTAAGATCGATGCCACAAAATAGTGATCATGGTGATGACTTGTATGTAATTCAAGGTAGTGTTCCTTCATTAAAGAAGATGCCTACTGATGGGGATTTGTTTGCACCTAGAATTCCTTGGGTATCATCTGATCAACACGAAAAACATCCTAAGATGCATGAAATTGATTCAGGACATTGGGTTCGTTGTACTTGTTATCAACATTTTCAATTTCCTGACGAAGAAAGGGGTTCAATGTAGTTATGAAAAAGACTCCAGTTTTGTTACAAGTAAAAAATCTTAAGGTTCATTTTCCAGTTCGTGGTGGTTTTTGGAATCGTGTTATTGATCAAGTTAAAGCTGTTGATGGCGTTTCTTTAACTATTAGAAGAGGAGACACTTATGGTTTGATTGGTGAATCTGGTTCTGGTAAATCAACGACCGGGAAAGTAATTGTTGGTCTGCAAGATGCAACTAAAGGTTCAGTATCTTTTCAAGGCTTAGATGTTACCAAACGTTCCGCTAGAAAAAAAGTTAATTATAATCGTGAAATTCAAATGATTTTTCAAGATCCAGAATTAAGTCTAAATCCTGAAAAACGTATTTACGACATTATTGCAGAACCGCTTAATAACTTCGATCATTTAAGCAAAGAAGAGACTAAGATGAAAGTAATTAAGTTACTAGAAATTGTTGGATTGGGTCCTGATTCATTATACAAATATCCACATCAGTTTTCTGGTGGACAACGTCAAAGAATTGGAGTTGCTAGAGCAGTTGCTACTAATCCTAAATTAGTGGTTGCTGATGAACCGGTATCTGCATTAGATTTATCAGTTCAAGCACAGGTCTTAAATTTTATGAAAAAAATTCAAAAAGAATTTGATATTTCATACCTATTTATTTCACATGATTTAGGTGTTGTTAAGCACATGTGTAATCATATTGCGATTATGAATAGGGGCAGAATTGTTGAAGTTGGAACTAAAGATGATATTTACAATCATCCACTGCACATCTATACAAAACGATTATTAGCTTCAATTCCAGAAACTGATGTTAATAAACGTGATGAACATCGTGCTAAGCGGTTAGAAGTAGAAAAATATTATAAAGATAATGAAAGTAAGTTTTATGATAAAGATGGAAATGCACTACCATTAATTCAAATTACCGATAGCCATTTAGCAGCAATTCCAGAAGAAATGAAGAAAGGAGGAGAGGATAATGTGGAAAACAATTCTTAGAAGATTATTAATTATGATTCCAGAAATAATTATTTTGAGTATTTTAGTATTTATTCTTTCGAAGCAACTCCCTGGTGACCCGTTTACTGGATCGATTAATCCAAAGGCTTCTATGGGGCAAATTCATCATTTAATGAAAATTAATGGATTATATGATCCATGGTACCAACAATATTGGAACTGGGTTGTTCATTTATTCCATGGAGATTTAGGTAATAGTTATGAATATCAAGAACCTGTAACTGCAATTATTGGCTCAAGAGCTGTTAATACTTTCTGGTTAGCATTACTTACGATGATTATGACTTATGCTATTGGATTGCCAATGGGACTATATGCTGGTCGTCATGAAGGTAAATTACAAGATGCATTAGTTAGAATTTATTCATATGCAACTATGTCAATTCCTTTCTTCGTTGTTTTAGTTATCGGTGGTTGGATTTTTGGTTATGATTTAAATCTTTTCCCTACTAGTGGTTCAGTTTCACCCAATGCAACTGGATTTTTACCAGTCTTGTTATCTAAGTTTTACCATATGATATTGCCGGCTACTTTAGGAGCATTATTTGCTACTTCAAGTATTACCCAATATCTAAGATCAGGGGTCATTGATGCTAAAAATTCTAATTATGTTAAAACCGCACAAGCTAAGGGTGTTTCAATGAAAAACATTTACAAACATCACATTATGAGAAATGCAATGTTACCAATTGCAGCATTTGCCGGCTACTCGATTACTGGATTGCTTGGTGGTTCATTGTTCACTGAACAAATTTTCTCATACCCTGGGATGGGATTATTATTCTTAAATGCTGTTAACTTTAGAGATTATACAGTAATGACCGCTTTAGTATTGTTATATGGATTCCTTAGTTTACTTGGAACATTATTATCAGATGTAGCATTAAGTGTTATTGATCCAAGAATTAGAGTTGAATAGAAAGGAGAGATTTGAATGCAAAATGTCAAAGCTGATGATAAAGATTTAAAAAAGTTAGAAGCTGAAGCTAGAGCTAATTCAACACCATCTTCTTTTAAACTAATGTTTAATGAATTTAAATCAGATAAAATGGCCATGATTTCATTAATTCTAGTAGTTGCTTTTATATTATATGTAATGATTGCATCTTTCTTTATTAATCAATCAAGTATGATGTCGACAAATATTATGAATTATTTTGCTAAACCATTTACCCCAGACTTTTGGTTAGGTGCTGATGCTGGTGGTAGATCCATTGCAAAACAGATGGTAGTTGGTTCTAGAAATTCTATTTTAATCGCAATTGGTTTAACAGTTATTTCTTCAGCATTTGGAATCGCTTATGGTTTAATTTCGGGATATTTTGGAGGCATTACTGATTTAGCAATGCAAAGAGTTTATGATTTTATGATGATTATTCCAGCTTTTATGATCATTATTGAAATTGTAAATATTATTCCTCATTATAATGTAATTAGTTTGACACTGCTTTTATCAATGTTTTATTGGATGGGAACTTCTAGATTAATTAGAGCACAGACTTTATCTGAGTCGAATAAAGACTATGTTCAAGCATCTAAAGCTTCAGGAACTAGTACATTGAAAATTATTTTTAAACAAATTATGCCAAATGTTTCTTCATTAATTATTGTTGATACGACCATTTCATTTGCTGAAAATATTGGTGTTGAAACTGGACTTTCCTACTTAGGTTTTGGATTACCAGTGGGAACCCCATCATTAGGAACTTTAATTGCGAATGCTAATGATGCTGATAATATCACAACTTATTGGTGGACATGGTTACCAGCTACAATTGAAATTATCTTACTATGTTTAGCAATTAGTTATATTGGTGCTGTATTAAGAAGATCAACTAATGCTACTCAAAGAAGAAGCACTAAGTAATTAAATTATTAAATTTTAAGAAGGTGATGCGCTATCAAATTTTGATTTTAGTTGTTTATAAGTTATTGGAGGGTATTTACTATGAAAAAATATAAGAAATGGGTCGCTGCAGGACTCACAATGGCATCTGCATTAGCACTTGCTGCATGTTCAAACAGCGATAATTCAGAAGTTAAATCAGGATATAAACCATCGGTTAAGATGGATTCAGCTTACAATAATACTGCTAAGAGCTCCTCTACATATAATAATGGAACCCTAAAAGTAGCCGAATATAATTCATCACCATTTGCTGGAATTTCATCACCTGCATTAATGACTAATGGTGAAGATCAAGATGTCTATTCACCAGGTTTATCTTCATTATTTAAAACTGATGCTGATAATAAAATTGTTGATGGTGGAATGGCTAATCTTAAGTTAGATAAATCAGCTAAAACTGCTACAATTACATTAAGAAAAAATGCTAAGTGGTCTAATGGAATGCCAGTGACTGCAAAAGATGTAGAATATGCATATGAAGTAATTGCATCTCCTGATACAACATCTCAACAATATTCTGATGATTGGAAAGCAATTGATGGGATGGAAGCATTCCATTCTGGAAAAGCTAAGACAATTTCAGGAATTACCATGCCAGATGGCGAAAAGGGTAACGTTGTTAAGATTCAATACAATAAATTTGCCCCAGCATTGAAATTTGGTGGTAACTCATTTATGTGGTCATCACCAGAACCATACGAGTATGAAAAGAATGTTCCAATTGCTAAATTGGGTTCTTCATCACAAGTTAGAAAAGATCCTATCTTTGCTGGTCCATACAAGTTGAGTAAACAAGTAA
Organism: Apilactobacillus apisilvae; assembly: GCF_023380225.1. NCBI lineage: Bacteria > Bacillati > Bacillota > Bacilli > Lactobacillales > Lactobacillaceae > Apilactobacillus > Apilactobacillus apisilvae. The sequence continues at coordinate 811,197 of NZ_CP093362.1, read as the reverse complement.
CTGGTGAATCAACATCATGGGTTCCTAATAAATTTTACTATGGTAAAAAGGCACAAATTAAAAATATTACAATCCAAGTTGTAAATGAAAATAACTTCTATAGTTCACTTAAAGATAAACAATTTGATTTTTCAATTAGCGGTGGAATTAGTACTGAATATCCTAAGGTAAAACAATTAAGTGATTACACAACTGTAGGAACGGTTGGAACATCTTTTGGTTACATTGGTTTTAACTTAGGTCACATGGATACTAAGACTCAAACTAATGTTATGGATAAAAATTCTAAAATGTCTAATCTTAAGTTAAGACAAGCTATGATGTATGCATTAGATATTGGCGCTTTAAGAAAGAAATTTAATAATGGACTAGCATGGCAACCAAATTCTTTAATTTCTCCATATTACAAGAATTACTACAATTCTAAGTCACCACGTTACACTTTGAATGTTGACAAAGCTAATAAATTGTTAGACGAAGCTGGTTACAAGAAACAAGGTAAATGGCGTGTTCAACCTAATGGTAAACCACTTACCATTAATTATGGTACTATGACTGGTACTCCAGCTAGTGAAGCTCAAGATAATTACTACTTACAACAATGGCGTAAAGTTGGCTTAAATGTTAACTATGCAAGTGGTCGTCCAATGGATATGAACAAACTATATGCAATCTTACAAAAACCTAAACAAAATGAAGTTGATGTATTCTCTGGAGGATTTTCAACTAATTCTGAACCAACTCCTACTGGTTTATTTGGTGCTGGTGCAGCATTTAATATGGGTCACTTTGCAACTGATAAGAATACTGAATTATTGAATAACATGAACAATGCTAAATCATGGGATGATTCTTACCGTGCACAACAATTCAAAGATTGGCAAACATATATGCAGAATCAAGCTGCATATGTTCCGGTTACAATGTCATTATCATGGACCCCTGTTAACAAGCGTGTAAAGGGCTATGATGCAAGACCAACAGACACTGAATTCTGGAGTAACTTATCACTTACCAACTCTGATCCAGAATAGTTAATAACATAGGTTAGTTTATGAATCCCCCAATTTATATATCTATTCCTATAAAAATAAAAAAATAACACTACCAAGTTAATTCTTGGTAGTGTTATTTTTTTAATAAATCATTTAGAATTATTGTTATAAGTAATATTTAGGGAGCGAATAACATGAAAACATTAGTAATTGTTTCACATCCAGAATATGATAATTCAATGACTGAATCTTTCTTAAATCAATGCCAAAATGATATTGACTCAGTTGACTTTTTAGTCCTTGATCATTTAACCGATAATTATCAATTTAATGTTGAGCAAGAACAACAAAGGTTAATTAAGTATGATCGAATCTTATTTCAATTTCCGATGTATTGGTATAGTTCACCGGCATTATTAAAGAAATATGAGGATGATGTTTTTACAAGACGTTTTACTTATGCGAATGAAGATGGAAAATTAAAGGGTAAAGAATTAGGAATTATCACTACCATTGGAGAACCACTAAGAAACTATACGGTCGGTGGAAGCGAAGGCTTTAGCATTAATGAACTATTAAAGCCATATCAAGCTTTGGCATTTAAAGCCGGGATGAACTTCATCAAACCATTTACAGTCGATCAATTTGCTTACATGACAAATGCTCAAAAAAGTAAGTTATTAGTTGATTATCGTAATTATTTAACCAATGATGACATCAATAGCTTTAGCAGTAAGCAAAGATGGTACTTTGAACAATTAGAAGAATTAAAAGAACAATTAAGTCCAGAAAAGCAAACTAAATTAGCAGTTATCATTGATTATTTAAAGAACAATTATGATCAGTTAGATGAAATAAAGTGGGAACTAGATTTAATTAAGAAAGAAGAGGATGAATAATGGAAACTAATAATTGGTTAAGTCAACAAATTGATGACCTAAAAAAAGATGAAACTAGTTTTAAGCTTTTATCATTATTAGAAGAAACTAAATCATTAGCTGCTGAACAATCCAAGCGGTTACAACAATCACAAGATGAACTAGATGGTAGAATGTGGAGTCCAGATAAATGGTAATTAGATTAAAATGATATTAAAAAAAGATTAAAATATGCTTGCTTTTTTTTCATTTGGATTTATAATTATATCAATTAACATTAGTTAATTAATACGATTTAGGAGTGGTTTATTATGAAAAGTACGCTATTTGATTCACATGAATATCAATTAAATTCACAAAGTGATTTACCTAAAACTTGTAATTTTGTTTTAACTTATGCTTCTTCTGGAAGCGTTATTTCTATTGATCCTGATGGTAATGCTGAATATATTAATCCAGGAACTATTCTTGGATTGAATTATGAAATTAGAACTGATAATAACTCTAGAATCGAAATTAGATCAAGTACTGGATCAATATATAGATTAGGTTGTAATTCTTCATTTTCTATTCAGAATACATTTGAGGGAGAAGTTCCTATATATTATGGTAATGTTTATATAAATACGTTAAGATCTAAAAGAATAACTGATGGCGGTAAATATAGAACAAGTTGCTATATGCCTAGCAGGCCTATAAATGCATTAATTGTTAAGGTAAATGATCATGAAGATTGCTATTATTCTTTGGAAGATTCTATAGAAGTCATGGAATATGATGAAAAAGGACTAAGCTTTGAAATATGTAAAGTTCCATCATTTAATAAACTGTTACTTTCATTTAACGATGATTTAAACATGAGGGAAAGGTACAATATAAGTTTAAAAAAATCTTTGAATAATCAAGAAATAAATTATATATATAAAGAATGGGTTTCACCTGTAAATTGGAAGTAGATGATATTTATCAGTAAGTTAATTAATTATGTAAAAATATTTTGGCAAAGCTTTAAGCTGTTTTGGCAGGCTGCCAAAGTCACTAGTTCTATTTTATTAATTTTAATTCCAATTCAAGCTTTGATTCCTTCAATTTTAATTAAAATTTCTCAAGTTATGATGGATGGATTGCTTCATCATAATTTTTCAAATGAATTGATTGTATTTTGGGGAATTGCATTTTTTGTATCGGTTGCTACAATTCCGATTAATACATCACTTCAGGGTATTTTAACTGATAAGTTAATCGCTTTTGTTAATATTAAATTAATGAAAAAATCTGCAGATATTAAGGGCCTGAATCTATTTGAAAATGCAGATTTTTACGATAATTTACAATTAGTTAGCTCTGAAGCTTCGTGGCGCCCAGTTAATTTAATTGTATTTGGTATTAGCATGGTTAGAGAGATTATTACGATTTTATCAATGATGATTCTTTTATCAAATTATAGTATTTTTATTGCATTTATTTTATTGTTATCAATTATTCCTCAAAGTATTATTAGTTATCATATTCAACAAAATTCTTTTGAAACTATGGTAACAAGAAGTCCTGATGCACGAAAAATTCAATACTATAGTGAAACTCTGTTAACCCAAAAGGATGCAAAAGAGGTTAGATTATTTGGACTCTTTAACTTTTTCATTGATTCATATCATAATGTTTATCAAAAAATGCATAGTAAAATGAAAAAGGTTCGCTTAACTCAAATGTGGAATTCATTAATTTTTTTATTAATTAGTGCATTCTTAAGTGTTTTTAGCCTAGTTTGGATCATTCAAAAAATAAGAAATAATGAAATTTCTGCAGGAAGCTTTCTAGTCTTTGTTTCAACTTTAACAGCAACTACTGCTAGTGTTTATGCTTTAATTGAAAATTCTAGCCTTTTGTATGATACGTTACTATACATGAAAAAATACTTTAATTTTATGAACATTAAAGAACAAAATGATTATTCAGGAACTTTGGCTTTTCCAAATGATTTTAAATCTATTGATTATAATCATTTATCATTTAGTTATCCTGGTCAAAATGAACTAGCGTTAAATGACGTTTCATTTAATGTTAAATCAGGTGAAAGAATCGCAATTGTTGGTGAAAATGGTTCTGGTAAATCAACATTAGTTAAATTATTAATGCGGTTTTATGATCCTGTTAAAGGGAATATTAAAATTAATAATAAAGACATTAACAAAATGAATATTGATGATTATCGTAAAAATTTAAGTGCTGTTTTCCAAGATTATTCAAAATTCTATTTACCAATTAAGGATTCAGTTGGACTAGGTAATATTAGAAAATTGAATGATAAACAATCAATTATTAATGCGATGCAGGATGGTAATTTTTATGAAACTTTTAAAAATAAAAATTTATCATTAAATACAATGTTAGGAAAACAATTTGATAATGGAATTGATCTGTCAGGTGGGCAATGGCAAAAGTTAGCAATTTCAAGAGCTTTTATGGCTGATTCTAAGATAATTATTTTAGATGAACCCACAGCTTCATTAGATCCTAGAAGTGAATTTAATATTTATCAAAGTTTTATCAAAATGACAGAGAATAAAACAGTTTTCTTTATTACTCACAGAATGTCAGCTGTTAAGTTAGCAGATGAGGTATTAGTTTTGAAATCTGGAAAAATTGTTGGTTTTGATAGTCATGACAAACTTATGAAAAATAATAAATATTATGCAGATTTGTATAATTTGCAGGCGAAATCATTTGAATAGAAAAAAGGTCTCCCGAAAAAGAGACCTTTATTATTTGTGTTATCTATTCTGCCCAATGATTAATAGGACCAAATTTGTGACCAACTTCGATACCATTTTTAATGGCTTTATCTACATAATCATCAGCAATTCTAATTGAATCTTCAATCGATGTTCCTTTAGCAATTTCAGCGGTAATGGCAGCAGATAGTGAATCACCAGTACCATTTTTATGGGTAGTATCATAGTAAGGGCCGTCAATCCAAAAATCTTTGCCAGACTCTAACAGTACGTAATCTTTTACTTGTTTAGTTTCACCAGCAATGTGTTTGCCTTTAATAATTACATTTTTGGCGCCCATTTTAATTAATGCTTGTGCAGCTTGTTTTATATCTTTATCAGACTTAATCTCTTTATTGGTTAATTTTTCAGCTTCATAGAAGTTAGGTGTAATAACAGTTGCCAATGGCACTAGTTTTTCGATTAATGTAGCCAATGCATCTTCTTTTAATAACATGTTACCATGTTTGGTAACGATTACTGGATCGACAACTAGTGGACCAAAATCATATTTTTTATAATTTTCAACAACTAATTTAATCATATTAGTATCATCTAGCATTCCAGTTTTAGCAGCTTTGATTTTAAAATCATCAGCCAAATCTTTAAATTCTTGATTGATAAATCTTTCAGGCATTGTGACGCTATCATGAATTCCATATGAATTACCAGCAACACATGCTGTGATGACTGATGTTCCATAAGTTTTTCTTACAAAGAAAGTATGCAAATCAGCTTGCATACCAGCACTACCATCGCTGTCTGAACCTGCAATTGTTAAAGCTTGTGGAAATTCATTTACCATAAATATACACACCCCTGATATTTAAATTAATAACATTCTAACATAAACTTGAAAAAATTATTCATTATATATATAATATTATTTGATTAAGTCTAATTTGCGTTAAGTGTCATGTATGTATTATAATGACATGAGTTAAGTTTTTAGATAAAGGAGTAATTTACATGAGAGCTTGTCATCCAAACGGTGTTCAAGGACGTCGTCCAATTAACACTAATAAACGTAATAAAAAACAAAAAGAAGTAGCTGACTTAAGAAAATTCTTGAAGTCATCAGCTAAGTAATTTTTAGGACTCAGTTTTAACTGAGTCTTTTTTTGTATGATGGGAGGATCTTTGATGGCTAAATCTAAAAAATATTATGCAGTTAGAAAAGGCAAGCATCCTGGAATATATACAACTTGGGCAGAGACCCAAAAACAAGTTATTGGCTTTTCGGGAGCCCAATTTAAAGGCTTTGCAACTGAAAAAGATGCCAAAGAATTTATTGGTGTAAAACTTACTAAGAAACCAACACCTGCTAGTATTAAAATTTTTACGGATGGTGGTTCTAGAAATCATGGCAATAAATTAGGTCAGCATGTAAAAAATAATGATCCAGCAGCTTGGGCCTATTTAATTAATCAACATGGCAATAAACATTCTGATTCTGCTGGTGAATTTGGTGCTACTAATAACAAGATGGAAGTTTTAGGACTAGTTAATGCATTAGACTATTTAGTTAAAAATAATCTAAATAAATTATCTGTTGATGCGATTTTGGATTCTAAGTATGTTTTAGACTCAATCAATAAAAAATGGCTTTGGGGATGGAAACGTCGCGGTTGGAAAAAAAGTGATGGTAAAACAATCAAAAACAAAGTCGAATTTATGCAGCTAGCAGAGTTATTACCCAAATTTTCAAGCCTGCATTTTTATTGGACCAAAGGACATGCTAATAATAGTGGTAATAACTATGTTGATGATCTTTTAAATAAAACAATGGATAAACTAGAAGGTCAGCAGTTTAATAAGCCTAAAATTAAAAATAAAGTAACTATAGAACATAATATTAATCAAGATTCTTCTTCAGCACAAGATAATAACTATATTGATAAGCAAAGTTCGATTAAAAATATAGAAGAAAACTTAAAAAATATGAACCTTTTTTAGTTAATTTTGTTATTGTGATATAATTAATTTTAAATATATGAAAGCGGGATAATTAATGAAAACTGAACGACAAAAGATGACTGATGGTGAACCTTATAAACAATTTGATGAAGACTTACAAGCTCGTCGTCGTTATATTCGTAAACAATTAAAATTGATTAACAATCTAGACGATAATAGCAAACAAAATGATCTTATAAAGCAGCTCTTTGGTGACTGTGGTAAAAGTTTGTGGATTGAAGATGGTTTAGAATTTGATTATGGATATAATATTCATATTGGAGACTCATTTTATGGTAATTATCATTTAACCTTGTTGGATACTTGCCCAATCACGATTGGTGACAATTGTTATTTTGGACCTGATGTTGGTTTATATACGCCAGTCCATCCAATCAATCCAGACGAAAGAAAAGCCGATGTCGAATCAGGTAAGCCTATTACAATTGGGAACAATTGTTGGCTTGGCGGTCATGTGACAGTTTTACCTGGTGTAACTTTAGGTGAAAATGTTGTTGTCGGTGCTGGTTCAGTTGTTACCAAATCATTTGGTGATAATGTTGTCTTAGTTGGCAATCCTGCACGAGTAATTAAAACGGTAAAATAAACTACAAAACGCCTATTTTCGGGCATTTTACATATGTGATTATTTGTGTATAATATAATTGATATGTAAAAATAATTAACTTATTTTGTATAACCTTAGCAAAGCTGTGCAAATAGTTATTCGTTATATACGAATCTCTTTTTGGCAGCTTTTTGCGTAAAATGGTTTATAAATATCATGAATATTATGAGGAGGATTATTATTTTTAAAAGTAAAAATATTGACAAACTAGTCTTTATTCCTACTGTAATTTTATTCTTTGGGGTTTCTATCTTCTTAATGATTGGTGGATCTTCCCTTCAAGGAGTGTTGAACATTGTCCTAAGCTGGATAACTGGCAATATGGGATGGGGATACATGTGGATTTACATAATTAACTTTCTTTTCTTTGGATATCTTATTTTTTCTAAATATGGAAATATCCGATTAGGGGATGTTGATGAAAAACCTGCTTACAGTAACTTCCAGTGGGGAAGCATGGTTTTTGCGACAGCAATTGATGCAAGTATTTTAATGTTGAGTATGGTTGATCCATTAAGATATGTTCAAAGTCCAGAAGGTGGAGTAAAGCCATTTTCTGAATCTGCATATAACTTAGCACATATGTATGGCCAATATGATTGGGGTCCAATGGCATGGTTAATGTTTGGAGCACCTACGATTGCAATTGGCTATATGATGTATAATAAAAAACGCAAAATTCAATCATTAAGTGATGCAATTACCATTTTAGATGGTGATTCATTATGGAAGAATATCACTAAAAAGATTGTAAATATTTTAGTTGTATTTGGAATCATGGGTGGTGTTGGAGCTTCTGTTGGACTAGAAATTCCTATTATTTCCAATGTATTAAGTTCTTTAACCGGACTACCAGATAATTTAATGATGAAAATTGGACTTTTCTTAGTTCTATTTGTTATTTTCTCTGCTGCTGTATTTAAGGGGCTTAATGGTGGAATTGATAAGTTAAGTAATGCTCATATTTGGACAGCTATTATCTTTTTAGCAATTGTCCTTATTTTGGGCCCAACTGTTTATATTCTTAAATCTGAAACAAATAGTGTTGGAGTATTAATTCAAAAGTTCATTCCAATGAGTTTGAATACTGTTCCTAACGGTAATCCTAGTATTGAACAACAAGAAACAATCTTCTATTGGGGTTGGTGGCTATCATACATGCCTTTTATGGGATTATTTATTGCCAAATTATCTCGTGGACGTACTATTCGTCAAGTGTTAGTAGGAATGCTTACTTATGGTGCTTTAGGCTGTATGAGTTTTTATGCAATTTTAGGTGGTTACTCTTTATGGTTGCAAAAGACTGGAACTATTGATCTAGTTCATATATTGAATACACAAGGCCAGGCAGCTGTTATTTCAGCAGTTGTTGGCTCATTACCAATGAAGTATTTAATGTTTGCTATCTATTTCTTATCTTGTTTTGTATTCTTGGCAACAACTATTTCATCTTCAGCATTTGTACTTTCATCATTTACTAGCTTACCTTTAAAACCTGGTCAAGAACCTAGTCGATTAAATAGAATGACTTGGGTAGTCGTATTCATTATCTTTTCATTTAGTTTAGTGTTAGTTGGTGGTTTTGAGACAGTTCAAACGTTCTGTACATTAGCTGGTTTCCCATTGATGTTTGTATGTGTATTAATCATTATTTCAGTATTTAAGATGATTAGAGAAGATAAATCAATTATTAAAACTAATAGTTTTGTTAACCGTCGTCGAAGGAAAAAAGCTGCTACGGTTGAAAGAAAAAGTGCTATTAAGGGTAAATTAATTTTATGGCCCAAAAACACAATTAATAAGAAAAAATAATCTTAAAAAGACTACTTAATTAAGCGATTTAATAAGTAGTCTTTTTGTTTTTGTGATAATATTTATATAAAATAATAATTAGAGGTGTCAGTATGGCTGAAAAAGTTATCATTCCTAAAGAATTTGAAAAATATTTAAAACCTAGATTTGAAGAACGAGGTTTTGAAGTTATTTCACTAAATAGTGAGCAAAAAAATTCATTGCTAGAACATAAAGATGCTGATGGTATTGTTGTTAACACATCCCCTTTATCTAAGGACATTATCGATCAAATGCCTAATCTAAAAGTGATATCTCGCTTTGGCGTTGGTTATAACAACGTTGATTTAGAACATGCTAAAGAAAAGGGAATCTATGTAACCAATACTCCAGCTGGTAATGAAGTATCAGTTGCTGAAAATACTGTTGCTGATATTTTGTTAATGTCAAAAGACTTATATAATGTTTCTAAGCATATGCGTAATGGCGATAATGATTATGCTTTTGATAATCCTTCCCATGATTTAAGAGATAAAACCGTTGGAATTATTGGTTACGGGAATATTGGACATTACGTTGCTAAACTATTATCTAGTTTTGGTGTGAATATATTAATTTGGAATCGGAGTAAAAAAGAATCACCATATGGTAAGTTTGTTGAATGGGATGAATTATTAAAGAAGTCAGACTATGTTAGTCTTCATTTACCAGCTGTAAAAGGAACGATTGGTTCAATTAATAAAGATTCCTTTAAAATGATGAAAAATACAGCTCACATTATTAACTTTGCTCGTGGGGCAGTCATTAATCAAGCTGATTTAGTAGCTGCCTTAAAACAAGGTGAAATTGCAGGTGCTGGTTTAGATGTTTATGAAAACGAACCATTGCCAATGGATGATGAATTAAGAAAACTTGATAATGTCTTTATTACTCCACATAGTGCAAGTAATTCAGTTGAATCTTTTACTAAAATAGCCGAAATGGATGTTAGTGAAATTACAAAAGTCTTGAATGGTGAAAAACCAGATCATTGTGTTAATGGTCTATAAAATAAAAAGCTTCGTTAACTAAATGGTTAACGAAGCTTTTTTGATTAGAATTTTAGTTTATATTTTTCATCAATATCATCATCTTGTGAGGTTAAAATTTTAGGACCATCTTTAGTGATGGCGATAGTATGTTCATATTGAGCTGAGTTAGTTCCGTCAGAAGAAACATAGTAAGTCCAATCATCTTTTTTGTCATAACGATCAGTAATTTCCCAAGTTCCGAGATTAACCATTGGTTCAATGGTAATAGTCATACCTTCTTTTAGACGAAGACCTTGACCTTTTTCACCATATGCAGGAACATTTGGTTTTTCATGCATTGTAGGTTGAATTCCGTGACCGATTAGTTCACGAACATCACCCATATGATTTTGATTTTCGATATAATCTTGGCAAGCAAAACCAATATCACCTAAACGATTACCAATAACAGCTTGATCAATACCACGATATAATGCATCATGACATACTTTCATTAATTTTTCGTCTTCTGCCGCCATTTTACCAACTTTATATGTCCAGCAGGAGTCACTTTCAAAGCCATCTTTATTAACAGTCATATCTACTTTTAAGACGTCGCCTTCTTTTAATAGTAGACCTTTACGTGGAATTCCATGAGCCACTTCATCATTGATAGAGATACAAGTAGCAAATTTGTAGCCATCAAATCCTTTTTCAGAAGGAGTAGCACCATGTTCTGTAATATATTTATTAGCGAATTCTTCGATATCCCAAGTATCTAAACCTGGCTTAATCATCTTTCTTAATCCTTTGTGAACACCAGCTAAAACAGCACCTGATTTAGCCATCATTTCGATTTCTCTTGGTGATTTTAGTGTAATCAAAATAATTTCTCCTTTTGTTTATATAATTAAACTATATCTCTAATCTACTACATTTAACTCTATTTGGCTAATTATAATAAATAATGTACATTTTTTAAAATTCTAGTATCATGATAATAGAAGAAAAGGAGGAGTTTTCTTTTGAGTAAAACAGCAAGAACTAATGTTATCTTAATCATTATTACCGTTTTTGTTGCTTTTTTTGCAGTGTTTTTTGCAATTAGAAGTGATCATATTATCAAAAATAATGCCTCTTCAGGTGGTTTAGGATTTGGTGGTGGATATAATACGCCAACTCTTTATGTCCATGGGATGCGAGGCTCTAATAAATCGACTAATCATCTAGCTACAATTGCCAGTCGTGACGGTGGTCATCGTGCATTGGTGGTATTTGTAGATAAAGATGGTAATATCAATTACAAGGGTAATTTAAATTTACAAACTAGCAAACCAATTATTCAGGTTATATTTAAAAAGAAATTTACGCCAGTTAAACAACAAACTAAATGGCTTCATGAAATTTTAAAACATTTAAAAGACCATTATGGATTCAATTATTACAATGCCGTGGGGCATTCAACAGGGGCATTGTCAATTTTAGAAGTCGTTGCTAAGCACAATAAGGATGAATCAATGCCTAAATTGCAAAAGTTTGTTTCAATTGCTGGACCTTATGATGGATTACTAACAATTAATGATCGACCAAATCGAAATTATGTAAATAGTAATGGTAAACCTAATATTATGTATCCATCTAATAAATGGTATCCAGCTTATACTTCATTATTAAATGACTGTAAAGATTTTCCAAAAAATGTTCAAATTCTAAATATTTATGGAAACGACAGTAGTAATACTAATTCTGATGGCATTGTTTCAACAGCTTCTGCTAAGTCGCTTAAATACTTAGTTTCAAAAAGGGTAAGCGATTATCAAGAAATTCCAATTTATGGGATGAATGGTGAACACAGTAGGTTGCATAACAATATTGCTGTTGATCATATCATTGCACGTTTTTTATTTGACCGAAATTAAAGACAAGATATTTTACTTATTTTATTTTTGGTATAGAATTAATATAGTTATTATTTTATAATTATTCTAAACTGGAAGGTGAAATTTGTGAAAAGCTATGATTTGAATGGTAAACCATATAATCGATTTTTATTTGTTTTCATAATGTTGTTAGGTAGTTTTACTATGTCAATTAGTCAATCATCAATTTCAACAGCATATCCAACTCTAATGCAATTTTTTGGAATTGATGCCTCGACAGTTCAATGGTTAACAACCGGTTTTATGTTAATTATGTGCGTGATGATGCCGGTTAGTCCTTGGTTACTTAATAATATTAAGTTTAAGCAATTATTTTTAATGATTTTAGCTATTTTTGATATTGGAACTTTGATTGTTGTGATTGCCCCTAACTTTGGCATCATGATGCTAGGTAGAGCAATGGAAGCTGTTGCAGTCGGAATCTTATTCCCATCTTATCAATCTGTATTACTTTACATTACTCCAGAAGAAAAACGTGGGTCTACAATGGGGTATGCAGGATTGATTATGGGATCTGCACTTGCTTGTGGACCAATTCTTTCGGCCATTGTGCTTCATTTTTCTGCATGGCGTGGATTATTCATCGTATTCATGATTATAATTAGTGCTTTATTTGTTATTTCATTATTTGCAATTAAAGATGTCATGCCACAAAAAGAAAGTCATTTAGATATTACTTCAGTTATTATGTCATTTGGCTTAATTGGGATATTGTATGTTGTAAATATGATTGGTAAAGCTAACATTGATTTTACTTTAGCGATAGTTATTTTATTAGTAAGTATTTTGATGATTGTAGTTTTTGTAATTCGTCAATTTACAATTAAACAGCCATTACTCCAATTAAGAGTTTTAAAGAATTTTAATTATGATTTATCGATCGGATTAACGGGAGCATCTTATATTGCTTTGATTGTTGTAACGGTTATTTTCCCACTATATTATCAAAATGTTTTGGGGGTCTCTAAAACTATTTCTGGTTTAGCATTAGCTCCTGGAGCGATTTTATTAAGCTTATTAAATCCAATTACTGGTAAATTAGCTGATAAAATTGGCTTTAAACTAGTAATGTTAATTGGAATGACGATGATTCTAGTTGGCTGGGGAACGCTAAGTATTGTTGGAGCAAGCATTAGTTTAGTTCCGATGATGATCTTAGCCGCATTAATTGAAGGTGGAAATGCCTTTGTTATGATGCCAGCTGTAACAATGGGAGCTAATTCACTACCTAAAGATTTAATTTCTGATGGGACTGCTGTTGTTAGTACCTTTAGACAAATTTTAGGATCCACAGGTGTATTAGTGGCTACGTTGATTTTATCTAATGTAATGACTGACAATGTTTCCAGAGGAATGAGTCACTCATTAGCACAACAAAGTGGATACCACGTAGTATTTATTACATTTTTCGTGATTGAAATCATTGGCTTAGTGATGGCTTTAATGCTTAAAAATACTAAACAAACCAAAATAAAATAGTAAAAAATAAATAGAGCTATCCATTAACGGACAGCTCTATTTTTATATCTTAATTACCAAATATTTACTCGATCTGCAGGTTTCATGTACATACCATCATCAGGTTTAACATCAAAAGTAGTATAGAAGTCGTCTAAGTTTTTAACTTGAACTTGTGCTCTTAATTCTGAAGGAGCATGAACATCAATTGATAATAATAATTGTTTGAATTGTTCAGTTGACTTAGTCCGCCAAATCTTAGCCCAGTTAATGAAGAAGTCACGTAAATTACAATCTTCTTCACCTTTAGCAGCTTCTTCAGCACAACTTAATCCACCAGCATCAGCAATATTTTCAGAAACGGTTAATTTACCATTAACTTTTTGTCCAGCAAATGGCATGCCATCGAATTCTTTAATCATACTTTGAGCTAATGTATCAAAGTGTTTATGATCTTCTTTAGTCCACCAATTGTTTAAGTTACCATCTTCATCAAATTGACAACCATTATTATCGAAAGCATGTGAAATTTCATGGGCAATTACTGCACCAATACCACCAAAGTTTTCACTTGATGATTGTTTCAAACTATAAAATGGTGCTTGTAAGATAGCGGCAGGGAAGACAATCACATTTTCTAGTGGTGAGTAGTAAGCGTTAACAGTATTAGCACTCATATCCCATAGACTCTTATCAACTGGTTGGTTCCATTTACTAAATTCATCCTTAATGACTAATTTGCCAATATTATGAATGTTTGTGAATAAATTACCATCTTCTTTACCAGTTACTTTAAATTGGTTAAATAGTGGGTCAATCTTATCTGGAAATCCAACGTGAATTGATAGTGCATTTAATTTCTTAATTGCCATTTTCTTAGTATCTTCGCTTAACCAGTCATTGTTGCTTAGACGTTTTTCGTAAACGTTGATCATTTTAACAACCATATCATGAACATCTTGTTTAGCTTTTTCACCAAAATATTTATGACCGTAGTAATCACCAATAACTTGGTCAAAAGTTCCAGCAGCTAAGTAATATGCTGCTTTTTCTTTTTTAACAGCTTCTTTTTTACCAGATAGTGTTCTGGAAAATTCACCACCGACTTGACGGAATTCTTCTGTCAAAATACTAGTTGATCCATTTATAGTTTTAACTAGCATCCAATTTTTCATCATTGCAAAAGTATCATCATTAACAATCTTATTGAAAGCTTCAAAGTATTCTGGTTCGGATACAATTACTTGATTAGGTTCTTGACCAATTAATCCTTTTATATAAGTGATCAAATCAAATTTATTAGATTTAGCTGCTAAATCATCAAATGACATTGGATTGTACATTTTAGTGAAGTCAGCACTTTCTTCTGCTGATTTAACATTTGGGGCAATCAAACGATCGAATTGTTCCGCTGAGTCCACGATATTTTTAGCTTGCGCATCTTTATAACCAGCCATTACTAACAACTTTTGTGACATCTTTTTAAATACCGGCATTAATTTTGCGCCAGCTGGATTTTCTTTGTCATAGTAAGTTTTGTCTGGTAAGAAAGTGCCGGCACCACTTGCATATAATGCATTATATTTAGCATTCTTCATATCAGCTTCAATGCCAAAATTAAATGGAAGTGGAAGACCATCCAAAGTCCAATCACTTAGTTTTTTATTTAAATCATCGAATGATTGAATATTTTCAATTTTCTTTAATAGTGGTTGAATAGGTTTAGCACCATCTGATTCACGTTTGTCAAAGTCAGTAGCTAAATCATATAGTTTTTTAAATTCAACCATATCATCGTTTTGAGGCTTCATTTTACCTGATTTTAATGCATCAAAATCATTCATTAATGTTTTATCGATATTATCTACTAAGTCCATGAAACCACCAGTAGATGAATGATCATTGGGAATGGTAGCATTCTTAATCCATTCACCATTTACGGCTTTATAAAAATTATCTTTAATTTCTGAATCTTTAAATTCACTATTCTTCATTTAAACACCTCATTTTATAAGTTCACTCTAGGATAAACTATAATATACAAAAAAGCTATTCACAAGTTAAGTGAATAGCTTTTGGATGACTACTTATTAATTAAATCGTCGATTGAATTAATATTTTTCATATATTTTGGAACTGCTAAACCAACTTTAGCACCATTTAGATTGGTAGTAACATCGTCAATTTTACCCTTATATTGTTTCATATAAAGGCCAGCAGTGTTAGGTAACCATGCGGCCAATGAAGCATCAGCTGCATTAGTAGCAATTGAAGCAAACATTGGTTGCATTTCTAGTGCTTGAATTGTCGCTTTATATCCCATCTTGTTTAGTAATTCAGCCATAACATTTGTTGATGCAATTTCTGAATCCCAAGCAACATAAGTTAATTTGATAGGCTTACCATTACCTTTTGGAACACCTTTAGTCCATTCAGCAACTAATTTTGGATTCTTATTAATGAAATCATCAGCAGCTTTTTTAGGATCAACACCATCGTTAGTTTGTAACATAACGTCAGACATTTGAGCAGGTGTCCAGTGGAATTGTTTTAGCAATTGATAAGCACCAGGATTATCTTTCTTTAATCCTTCTCTTGCAATTGTATGAATTTGTTCAGATTTACCATATACATTCTTAGGATCTTTTAAGAACTTAATAGGGAATTTTTTGAACATCCAGTGTGGTTGCCATCCAGTTACAACAATTGGTTGCTTGTACTTGATAGCTTTACCTAGTGTACTTGTCATTGCGGCAGTAGAACTAGTTTGTAGTTGCCACTTATTTTGTGCTAATGGATATTCACTTAATGCTTTTTGAGTGGAAGCCATAATACCAGCACCAGCATCAATTCCAGTAATTGTATAGTTGATTTGAGGTCCTAACTTCTTATGAGAATTATAAGGTGAAGTTGCACTACTGCAGGCAGTTAAGACTGTCGCAAGTAGGAACATGGATAAAGTTCCAAGAACAAATTTAAATCTCTTTCTCATTAAAATCCTCCTTTAACTATTTTGAACTACTTTTGCTTTTGTTAAATGCTTGTGTGATACGGTCTAAGATAATTGCTAAGATAACGATTGCGAAACCAGCAGCAAATCCAGATCCAGCATTGTTTCTACCAACAGCGAAGTAAACTTGAGCACCTAGACCAGTAGCACCAATCATAGAAGCAATAACTACCATTGATAGGGCTAACATCATACCTTGGTTTACACCAGACATTAATGTACTTTTAGCAATTGGTAATTCAACTTTCATTAGCTTTTGCCAACTAGTTGAACCAAATGAATCAGCAGCTTCAACTAAGTCTTCAGGAACTTGTTGAATCCCTAAAGCAGTCATTCTAACCACTGGAGGTAGTGAGAAAATAACTGATGCAATAACACCAGGAACCATTCCAATTCCGAATAGTGATACAGCTGGAATTAGGTAAACAAAGGCTGGCATTGTTTGCATAAAGTCTAAAATTGGTTTAACAATTAAGTTAACTGTACTACTTTTAGCCATCCAGATACCTAAAGGAATTCCAATGATAACAATAATTAAACTCGAAGTTAAAACTAAAGTTAAAGTTTGTGTCATATCACGCCAGTAACCTTGGTTCCAAATTAATAATAAACCTAATAGTTCAAAAAGCATTAATCCCCAGTGCTTGCTATCATGAAGAGCCCAGTAGGTAATACCAAGAACTAAAATAATAAATAGCCAAATTGGTAAGATATCGAAAACAGCTTGGAAACCATTAATAATTCCACCAATAAAGTTAGTGATTCCATTAAAGAAGCCAACAAATTGAGTTAACCAGTTAACAAACTTATTAATCCAATCGGCTAAAGGAATTTGTGTCATATTTAAAGCGAATAAATTAGCCATTATTAGCCACCTCATTTCCAGAAATTGCTTCAAGTACAGAACTTCTTAAGATAATTCCTAATAGACGACCTTCTTTATCAATAACTGAGAAAGGAACGGAAGTCTTAGAAATATCAGTCAAGATTGACTTGATAGGAGTATCAGGAGATGTAGTTGGAACGTTTGTATTTAAAATTTCATTTAAATCACGTTTATCATTTTCGATTAAGTTAATAACGCCTTTAGCATCAACTAAACCTTTGAAGTGATGGTTAGAATCAACAACATAAGCACTTGAAATTTCATTGTGTTGCATTAATCTCAATGCAGTTCTTGGACCATCCTTTTCAATATTTACAACGTTAGGGCGAATCATTACACGGCTAGCGGTAAGGATCTTAGTACGATCAACACCTTCAATGAATTTTTCAACATATTCATTTTTAGGATGTTGTAGAATATCTTCAGGTCCACCGATTTGAACGATTTCACCATCACGCATAATCATAATACGATCACCGATACGTAAAGCTTCATTTAAATCATGTGAAATGAAAATGATAGTTTTCTTTAAATGTGATTGTAGTTCAAGTAATTCATCTTGCATTTCTTTTCTATTAAGTGGATCCAATGCAGAGAAAGCTTCATCCATTAGTAGAATTTCTGGATCGTTAGCTAAACCACGAGCTAGACCAACACGTTGTTGTTGACCTCCTGATAATTCGTTAGGGTAACGATCATCATAACCATGTAGTCCAACTAGTTCTAGACATTCATGAGCCTTTTTGTTACGAGTTTCTTTATCAACACCTTGGATTTCTAAACCATAAGCTGCATTATCCAATATAGTGCGGTTAGGGAATAATGCAAAGTTTTGGAAAACCATACTCATTTTCTTACGTCTGAATTCACGTAATTGTTTTTTGTCGAAATCGGTAACGTTTTGACCATCCAAAATAATTTCACCATTGGTTGGTTCATACAAACGATTAAGCATTCGAATCAATGTAGACTTACCACTTCCTGATAGTCCCATAATAACAAAGATTTCATTATCGTTAACATCAAAGTTGGCATCATGAACACCAACAACGCTGTTAGTTTTAGCCAAAACTTCATCTTTGGATTCTCCATTATTGATCATTTCTTGGGCGCGACCAATATGACGACCGAAAATTTTAGTGAGGTGTTTAACTTCAACTTTTTTGGTCATAAAATTCCTCCTTAAAAATTATAGATACTATAAATAAGTGCAAAAGCATAAACAACATTATTACAAAAAATTACATTAGATGTCAAATGATAACGTGTTTTGAAAGTTGATTTGACGGTCTAAAAGCCTTGCTATAACTTAAAGTTATGCACTTTATTAGTATTTTATATTAACTATGTTAAGATTATCCTATCTACGTTTATTGTAGTACAAACTAATAAAAATGAGATGAAAAAAGCATGCTAAAAAATTTACAAAAAATTCCATTAAAGATGATTACTTTATTCATTTTATTTGGAATATTATTAATGGTTTTTGTTAGTCATGACGACTTCTTGTATCATCAACCGATCATAAGAGTCGATAGTGCAAAAGTTGTTAATACCACTAAAAATAGTGATAGTTTTCAAAACACAGACTATAGTTACCAACAAAAAATTTATGGAACCATTGTTAATGGAAAATATAACGGTGAAAAAATATCTTTAAATAATACTTATACTAAATCTGGTGCAATGGACCATAAATATTCTGTGGGTCAGCATGCATTTGTAATATTACATAAAAATTGTAGCTTAAACGCTACAATTAAGGATTATAAAAGGGATGTACCGATTGTATTTTTGCTTTATTTAGTAATTGCATTGTTATGTATTTTCTTAAAATTTGCTGGATTAACTGCAGTAGGCAGTATCATTGTTAATACAATTTTGTTCATGCTGGCCATTTATTTAGATGGTTTTAATAATGGAAATAATGTTCTTTTGATTTTTAGTTTATTATCAATTGTTTTCTCGGCAGTGACATTGTGGATGGTCATTGGAATTAATAAGCAAATGTTGGTTACTCTAGTTTCTACGGTTTTATGTACTACTTTATCGATTATCGTAAGCTTGATTGTATTTAAATTTACGCATGAAAAAGGTATTTTTTATGAATCAATGCAGTACGTTACTCAACCACCCAGACCGTTATTCTTAGCGTCGACAATTATTGGTTCATTGGGAGCGGTAATGGATGAATCAACTGACATTATTTCGTCTTTATTTGCTTTAAAGATGGAGCGACCACAAATTTCTAAAAAACAATTGTTTTTATCAGGTCGTAATATTGGCAAATCGATTATGGGACCTTTAATCAATGTCTTATTTTTTATTTTTATGGGTGAAACTTTGGCAATGACATTATTATTCTTAAAAAATGGTAATAGTTGGGGTTATTCTTTCTCAATGAATATGTCACTTGGGATGGTTCAAAGTCTTATTAGTGGAATTGGTATTGTGTTAGCCATTCCAGTTGCTAGCGCATTGACTAGTCTAATTGCTGAGGAGGCTAAAAAATGAGTGCAATTGTTGTCTTGGGATTAGTTTTATTTGTATTAATGATTTTAGTTGGTGGTAAACAGGGACTAGAGTCGTTTTTAAGTTTGCTATTTAATTTTGGCTTTTTATTTTTCGCAATTGTTTTAATTACATTTCATTTTCCACCAATAATTGTGACTTTAGTTACTGGAATAATTGTTTTAGCACTTACTATTTTTTTAAGTGGGACTAATGATAGTACTAGTAGTTTAGCTTTTCTTGCTTCTATTTTAGTGTTGTTCATTTTAGTTTTGCTGATTGTTCCAGTTGAACATTGGGCTCAAGTTCAAGGATTTGGATTGGAAGATAGTGATGATTTAGAAGGAATGTCGATTTTAATTGGCATTAATTTTATAAAAATCGAAATTGCAACAGCTATTTTAAGCACATTAGGTGCAATTGCTGAAGCAACCATGGCGATTGCATCTGGATTGGATGAAATTAAGGAACAACATCCAGAAATAAAACCTAGTCGCTTATTGTTTGATGGGATTTACGTTGGAAAACAAATTATTGGGACCACACTAAACACATTATTTTTTGGACTTTTTGGTGGTTCGTTATCGCTCTTTGTGTGGTTTCATAGTTTAAATTATTCTTTTGGTGATATTTTGAATGATAAGGTTTTTGATGCCCAATTTATTGTAATTTTATTTTCTCTAATTGGAGTTATTTTAACTATTCCAATTACTTCAATTGTAATCGCTGAAAAATGGCGAAAAGATAAAAAATAGGAAGATGATTATATGAAGAAGATTAATGATGGTGATATTTATGACTTGTATTCGCTAACGCAACTTAACTCTGACAAGTTTTTTGTGAAGAATGGAATAGATAAATTTGAAAATTCATATACTGCAAAAATATATCATCTTGATAACCATTTAAATTCAACACCAATTACAGATGAATCTTTTAGTTTATCGCCAATTAAAATTAATGATGAACTTTATTATTTAAATAAAATTAATGGTAATATGCAACTGGTGAGAAGATCATTAACTAATCACGATAAAAAAATATTAACTAGTAATGGTAATGTCAGTGATTTATTATCTTCTAAAAATAAACAAAAACTATTTTTTAAAGTAACTAGGACTAAAGTTGAGCCTAAATTTGAAGCCAAAAAGTTTCCACAAGTTCGATATATTAATTGTTTAGATAATCGCAATGATGGCTTTGGTTGGAAAGATCATCAAACAGTTTATATTCTATACGAAATGGATGTAGCTACTGGTGATTTTCAAATATTAAAAACAACGAAGCACAATTTTAATATTTTAGACATTAATCAAGATGGAACCTCACTAATGTTTAGCCAAAATATCTATTCACTTAATAAAAGCATTTCCAGAGTTTACAAGTTAAACTTAGTTAGTATGAAAGAAAATCTTATAACGCCAACCGATGGCAATTTTAATGAGGCCATTTTTGCTCCCGACAACAATAACGCATTGCTAGTTGGTAATAATAATGAATATGGTAGTGGGACCGTTTTTGATTTATATGTATATAATTTCATTGATGAAAAAATGAATAATTTAACTAGTTGTATTGATGATATCGAAGTTAGTTATAATGGCGGCTTAGCAACTGATTTTGTTCAAAATCGTAGTAATAAAGGGGTTAAATGGATAAATAACGATTATTATTTATTTCACGCTACTTCTCATGGTCGCAGTCAAATTTATCTTGGTTTCAAAGATGATATTAAAAAGATATATGATGATGAAACTGAAATATATGATTTTAGTATTTTAAATGAAAATCAGTTATTATTAAGTGTTTCCTCACAATCTTCTCCTAATAAACTATTGTTATTTAATATCAAAGAAGATAAACAACAATTAGTTTATAATCCAAATAAATTGTATGAGCAAAAGCATGATTTTGTATTGCCAAAGTCTTTTTCGACAATTTCTGAAGATAAGAAATTTAATATACATGGCTGGTGTTTATTTCCAGAAACTAACAAAACAAAAGTGCCAGTTATTTTATATATTCATGGGGGACCTCATGAAACTTATGGCGATAGCTTTTTTTATGAATTTCAATATTTAGCTAGTCATGGTTTTGCAGTTTTATTCATGAATCCACGAGGCTCCAGTAGCTATGGTCAAACTTTTGAAAAAGCTTCAATGGGTAGAGTTGGGAAAGAAGATTATTCTGACATACTTACAGGATTGAATTATTCAATGAAAAAATTTGATAATTTAGATAAGGATAATATTTTTATAGCCGGGGGATCTTATGGTGGCTTTATGGCTAGTTGGATTATCTCTCATACTGATAAATTTAAAGCTGCAATTGTACAAAGACCAATTGTCGATTGGCATTCATTTTATGGAACTTCTGATATTGGAGTTCGTTTTTCCAGGAATGAGTTAGGAGCAGATATGGATGATGAGGGGGTTAACTTTTATTGGGATGCTTCTCCCTTAAAATACGCTAAAAATATTAAAACACCCACCAGAATTCAACATGGTGAATGGGATATGCGTTGTCCTGTAAATCAAAGTGAAGCCTTATTTCAAGCGATTAAGCGTAATGATATTGAGGCTGATTATATTAGGTACCCACAATCTTTTCATGGATTTTCCAGAAATGGTTTGCCTAACTTGAGAGTTCAAAGAATTAATGACATTTACAATTGGTTTAACAATCATGTTAATTAGTTTTTTATTTTCATTAATAGTGTGATAATAATAGTGTAATATACATATGAAAGTGAAGTGATATCAGTGGGAACAATTGTTTATATTGTCTTATTAGTTGTTTTAGCTTTGGCAGTATTATTTGGTTTAGTAGAAGTTTTACCTAAAATTCGTAAACTTAATAATCAAGTTGAAAAAAGTATTAAGACTTCTATGAATGATAAAACTTTGATTGCAAGAATGGATAATCAGAAAAGACAAGTTAGTGGTTTGAATGTTCGTTATGGATTAATGGCAATTATTTTTACTATTTTTGTACTAAGTATATTTTATGCACAACTTGCTAATAATTGGATGATTTTAGCTTTAATTGTGATTGAAGTAATTTTTATCATGAATGAATTGAAAAATTCTAATTTAATTAAGAAAAATTGGAATCACGATAAAGATAGTTTGAAATTAATGCAACAATCTAATAAATTAACGTTTTTTATGATGATTGGTGTTTTCATAGCCGTTGATGTATTCGAATTATTATTTGAATTATTATACGCACAAGGTTTTACGTTACTTTAATAAAAAATGTTGCTAAGTGAATAACTTAGCAACATTTTTTATTTACTCATGAAATTTAATATAGATTTTTCTAGTAAATCAATCATATTGAAATAACTAGGCATGTCTACGTATTCATTGGGGCCATGTGAAGTAGTATTACCTGGTCCTAAAATAATAACGTCCATTTTTTCATTTCGACGTCTAAATTCTGAAGCATCAGTACCTAATGATACTCCAATTGTGGGTAATGGCATGGGTTCATCCATAGTATTTTTAGCATTTTGCTGTAAAATTTCAATTAAACCAGTATGATCATCACTTTTTACGGGCATTTCACTATGTTCAACAGTTAATTCTAAATCAATCCCTGGTTCCGTATTCATTTTATCAATCATGCATTGAAGACGATGAGTTAAATCTTCATTGTCTACTTGTGGAATAGTTCTAACCTTTACGATTTCATATGCCAAATCTGGGACTGAATTAATTTGTTTACCACCACGGAAAATGTCAGGGGAGTAAACAGTTTTTCCTAATTCTGGATCAGATTCAACTAAGTTAGCATAAAATTCTTTTTCTTTTAAATAGTATTGGATCAATGTATCAATAGCATTAATTCCCATTCTTGGCATAGAGCTGTGGACAGCCTTACCGTGAGCAGTTACTCGGTACGCCATCCATCCTTTATGAGCACTAATAATGAAATGTTGCTCATTGGCATCAGACAAGAATGATTTTTTGAGTAATTCTTTTAGTGTTTCAGGAGCGATTGTGACGCCATCACTATTTACATATTTTCTTAGTCGATGAAGATTAACACCACTGGGTTCAGCAATCATAAGAGCATCTAAATCATCAGCATAGCCTTTGTCAGTCAGATATTTAGCTCCAGCTGCACTTAATTCTTCACCAATAGTGGCGATTAATCTAATGGTACCGTTTATTTTAGAGGAAGATTCATATAATTCAATCATAGTGATAACCATTTGAGCGATTCCAGATTTCATATCAGAAGCGCCACGACCATATAAGCGACCTTTTTTAATTTCAGCCTTGAATGGATCAGATAACCAGGTTCTTTCATCACCTTGATGGACAGTATCTAAATGACCACTTAAGCCAAGCTTAGGGTGGTCACCATTTCCAATTTCAACAATTAAATTACTGCGCCCATGGTATTGCATGATTAGTTTTCCATCAATTCCATGTTTTTTGAAGACATCTAGTAAATATGTTGCAATGTCATTTTCGTTATCATCAACAGTTGGCATATTGACCATATTTTTTAAAATTTTAATTTTTTCGACTTTATCCATAGAATATCCTCCTAAAGTTATAAACGGTTAGACTAATTTTAGGGGATGACAAATTAAAAATCAACGTTATCTTATCTTTTAATAATTAAAACTGATTCATCAGTTTACCGAGCGAATAATGGATAATCATAGTTAAAATACCAATAATTATGTTTCTGATAACAGCAGTTTTAACTAATCCGTTACCTAACTTAGCACTTAAAAATCCAGTTAAAGCTACAGAAGCAATTACTGCCGCAATCGTATATGGCCAGCGATAAATACCACTTGTTAAACTCATTGCTAAGAGTGGAAAAATACCACCTAAAGCAGCTGATATTAATGACGAAAATGCTGCATTCCATGGATTCATATAATGACCAAGTTGAATACCATATTTAGTATTAACAACGGTTTCCAATGGTTTTTTATTAATTAATTCTTTGGCGATTTGTGTTGCTGTGTCATCACTAATCCCACGTTGCATATAATAATTTTTAACTGATTCAATTTCACTATTGATATTGGTATTTAATAAATTTCTTTCTACTTTTACTGCTGAGTTTTCAGCGTCACGTTGTGAACTAACCGATGCATATTCTCCTGAAGCCATTGAAAAAGCACACGCTAGTAAGTCAGAAAGCCCAGCAATGAAGATTGTAAAAATATTAGGCGTAGCAACTGCAACTGAAAATAAAACACCAACAACAGTTAAAATACCATCATTGGAACCCAGCACTCCAGCCCTAAGGGTATTTAACTTTTCGTTCATATTTTGCTTTTTTGCCATAAATTAAATTCCTCCTATTTGCCAATCATTCCGACTAATAAACCAATTAAATATGTCACAATCATTGTTAGTAGTCCCGAAATAATATTTCTGGTTGCTGATTTTAACTTATTTGCATTACTTAATACCGCAGCAATATATCCAGTAATTGCTAATGCAATCACAACAGCAATGAAAGTGGCTATGATATTTAATCCAGATGGAAAAATAGAAATTGCTACTAGGGGTAGAATCGATCCAGTCGGAAAAGAAATCATGGAAGCAATTGCAGCGGCATAGGGGCTGGTAAATTCATTTACTATAAAGCCATATTTTTCGCGAACCGTTGTTTTTAATGCGTCTTTTTTCATCATTTCATTGGTTGCATTAGTAGCTAATTCTTTGGAAATTCCAATCTGCATGTATTTATCTCGAACTAGAGTAAACTCTTCATTATAATTATTTTTTAGAGCCTGTTTTTGGCTTATAACTGCATTCTTCTGAGAATCACTTTCAGTGTTAACTGATACATATTCACCCATAGCCATGGAAACAGTACCGGCAATCATACCGGCAATTCCAGAAATGAATACAGCAAATGTATTAGTTGTTGCACCAGCAACTCCAATAACAATCCCAGCAACTGATAAGATGCCATCATTAGCACCCATCACACTTGCTCGAATAATATTTATTTTTTGTGCTAAACTCTGTTTACTTTTCATAAATACTTAATCACCTTGCTAGTTTATAATGATTATTAATTAATAACATTTACAATATTATTATTAAAAAACCAAAATGTAAAGCTTTTTCTATTTATTATTGTATATTTAATGAAAAAGTTAGGCAATCCTAATAAAAGTTGTTTATATCTTTAAAATGCCTTTAAAATAACAATTTAGCAGTAAAATAAAATGTTAATTATAATCCGATGATAAAACAGTGTTGATTTTATTAGTTAGTTATACTATGATTTTCTTAACATTAAAATGTGAATTGAACGTTGAAAAGAGACTTCTTGATTTTTTAATTAAAACCAAGGGGCCTCTTTTTGTTAATTTAGGAGGAAAAGTAATGCCAAAATTAGCTTCATCATTGACCGATGTATACAATAAAAGTTTAGATTCATTAGCACCATCAGGCATTAGAAGTTTTGATAAAAAGATTTCTGATATTGATGGAATTATCAAATTAACAATTGGAGAACCTGATTTGAATACTCCAGAACACGTAAAGCAAGCTGGAGTGGATAGTATCATGAATAATGATTCTCATTATGCAAATCAAATTGGTAAAAAAGAATTAAGGGATGCAATTGCTAATTATTTAGATAAAAAACATAATTTGAATTATGATTCTGATTCAGAAATTGTTGTAACGGTAGGGGCGACTGAAGCTATTTACGCAGCTTTTCAAACCATTTTAAATCCTGGGGATAAAGTTATTGTTCCTACTCCAACATTTGCATTATACTTTCCAATTATTCAAATGTTAGGTGCTACTCCAGTCAAAGTAGATACTTCTGATAATGGATTTGTACTAAGTCCAGATAAATTATCCCAAGCATTAGATAATGAGGGCTCAGCAGTTAAAGCGGTTCTTTTGAATTATCCTGGGAATCCAACTGGAGTTGAATACTCAAAAGATGATTTAGAAAAATTAGCTAAAGTAATTAAAGAACGTAATTTATTCGTTGTATCAGATGAGATTTACAGTGATATTACTTATGATGTTGAACATTATTCAATTGCAACAATGTTACCTGAACAAACTATCTACATTAGTGGATTATCAAAATCACATGCAATGACTGGATATCGAGTTGGTTATGTATGTGGACCTAGTGAAGTTATTAAAAAATTAAGTATGGTTCATGCTTTCTTAGTCACTGCAACCACTAATTCAGCTCAAGTTGCTGCTGCAGAAGCTTTGAAAAATGGGATGGAAGATCCTGTTGAAATGACTAAGATTTATAAAAAACGTCGTGATACCTTGCAAAAAGGTTTAACTGATATGGGCTTTGAAATGCCTCAACCAAAAGGTGCCTTTTATATGTTTGCTAAAATTCCAGCTGAATTTGGCAATGATGATGAAGCATTTGCGCTTGAATTAGCAAAAAAAGCTAAAGTAGGGGTTATTCCAGGTAGTGCATTTGGCCCTGGTGGTGAAGGTCACATCAGATTTTCTTATGCTGCTTCAGATGCTGTAATTGATGAAGCAGTTAAACGAATTAAAGAATATTTATAATATTACTTGGGGGTAAATACAATGGACAGAAGAATACCAAACATCATGGGGACGCAACATCCAGACAATGCCAATGTTCCGTTTTTTAAGAAAGATGGCGATTCATTTGTTTCAGCATTTAATGAAATTAACGAAGCCTATCAAAACTATTCAGTTTTAGATGCTGATGAATATATGTGGGATTGGGAAGGTAAACATGCTGATTCATCTGTGATTGATCGATTGTATTCAGAACATTATGAATATTTTAAACAACATCCACTTGGTAATGACAAATTTTTAACTTTCCGGTTGCCTAATATTTGGGAAGAAAAGGGTTATAGTTTAATGCAAGCTATGACAACCATTCTTTTGGCTGAAGATTTTGCAGATGACTTAAAATTTAAAAATCGTCCATTATTTGAAGCAATTTTACCAATGGCTAGAACTGCTGACCAATTATTAAATATGGAAGAAAAATTCTCTAGTTTAGCACATTTCAAGGATAAGGAATTTGGTAATGGTCATAAAAATACTGATCGATTACGTATGATTCCACTTTTTGAAAGCTTTGAAGCTCAATATAATGCACCTAAAATTTTGAAAAAATATGTCGAATTATATAAGAAAAATTTTGGTGAAGACTTAAAATATATGCGTGTCTTCTTGGCTGGTTCAGATTCAGCATTATCTAATGGATTCTTAAATAGTATTATTGGAAATAAATTAGCCTTAACTAAATTAGGCGAATTTTCGAATGAATCTGGCATTGATATTTATCCAATTGCTGGGACTGGTAGTACAATTTTTAGAGGTGGATTATCACCATTGATGGTTGATCGTTATTTAGAAGAATTTCCCGGTCTAAAGACAGCAACTATCCAATCAGCATTTAGATATGATTTTCCGTTAGATTCAGTTGTTAAACCAGCAGTTGCTAAATTACGTGATGGTTTACAACATAATGCATTTAAGATTATTAATGATGAAGATCAAAAAACTTTACTAGATGTCGCTGATAAATCAGCAGCCGAATATCATAAGACACTTGATCCATTAATTAATGATTTACAATCAGTGTTTGATGCATTTCCAAAACGTCGTGATCGTCACCAACACGTTGGAATTATTGGTTATTCTCGTGATGTCGATGGATATAAGATGCCTCGTGCAATTACTTTTACTGGATCATTGTATTCAGTTGGGGTGCCACCAGAAGTGCTTGGAACTGGTCGTGTCTTGAAAAAATTAGATAAAGAAGAATTTAAAACACTAACGCAATATTATCCAAATATTAAGAAAGATTTTGAACATGTCTTAAGATACTTTAGTGCAGATGCATTAGAATCATTAATTCAACAAAATGACAATTGGAAAGGCGTTAAAGAAGATGTTGAAGCAATTCAAGATGTCTTTGGAATTGTCGCTGGCCCAACTAATGATGATGAAGTGGAACATGCTAAGTTAGCTAACGATTTAGTAAGAATTAATGATAAAGAAGTTCGTGATATTTTAATTGAAAAAATGGCTAAGTTAAGACATTTCTTAGGTTAATAAAGTTTATAAAAATAGCGTATCGAAAATTTATTCGATACGCTATTTTTTATTTTGCTTTTTTACGATGATGCATTAACCACATCAACATTAACATTACTGCGATCATAATTGCAGCTGCTATCCAGTATGTGAAATGCATTCCGAATAAGAACCATGCATCATGTCCAAATGGATAAGTAGTGATTGATCGATTAGCTTTCATACTCATTCCAGTATATAGCAATGAAGTTGATAACGATAACCCTACTGTGAAACCAATGTTACGACTTAAAGCTAAGACTGAAC
The DNA here is from genome assembly GCF_023380225.1 of Apilactobacillus apisilvae. NCBI lineage: Bacteria > Bacillati > Bacillota > Bacilli > Lactobacillales > Lactobacillaceae > Apilactobacillus > Apilactobacillus apisilvae. Next base: position 781,995 of record NZ_CP093362.1, on the reverse strand, counting down.
CAGCCACACCTTGTTGATCCTTGCGTGCATTTTCCATTACCATTGGATTATTTTGGAACAATCCATTCGCAGTAGCAAAAACCATAAAACCAAATAATAGGATTGCTAATGGCCAAGTAGGTTGAACGACTGCAAAAATGATTTCAGCAATTACGAAAATAATGGATGCTCTAAATGACATTTTAACAGCACCATATTTATCACATAAAACACCACCTAAATATGCAGTAAATACATTTACAACTGGTAAAACACTCATAATAAAACCAGTTTGTGAAGGTGAAAATTTTAGATTATCTTGAATATAAAATGGCAATAAAACATTGTTGAAATAAATAATAATATACATAAACATTAAAGCAATAATACTGATTGTAAAACCAGGATTTTTGAATAATGATAAATCTAAAATCGGTTCTTTGACCTTTAATTCAATTCGAATAAATGTGGCAACTAAGATAGCAGTGATAATAAATGCAGCAATGACACCAATGTTACTAAAACCAATTTCTTGTCCAGTGAAGATGGCAACAAAGAATAATCCAATTGAAATTGCTAAAGTAATAAAGCCAAAATAATCAATATTTAATTTTGGCTTAGGTTCATTTTTACTTGTTTTATTATAAACAAATTCACCAAAGATAAATGCGGCAATTCCGATAGGTACGTTAAACAAAAAGATCCAATTCCAACTAGCAATTGATAGAATAATTCCTGCAACGGCTGGTCCAGCGATATATCCCAATTGACCAATGGTAGTATTTATTCCAAGTGCTTTTCCACGTGAACTAAATGGAACGGACTCAGTAATGATTCCTAAGTTAGTTGCCATTGTCATTGAAGCGCCTAATCCTTGCAGACAACGTGCAATTAATAAAACAACTAAATTAGTGCTAATTCCACAAATTAAAGAACTGATAGTAAAAACTAAAGTTCCGAGTTGAAAAATCCTTGATTTACTAAGTTGATCACCTAGTTTGCCAAAAAGAATTAACGACATACATATTAGCACTAGGTATGCGGAAGATATCCATTCAGCTTGATTCATTGGAACATTTAAATCTTTGGAAATTTGCGGTAAAGCTGTATTTACAATACTCATATCAACAGTTCCTAAAAATGAAACAATGGCGACTGATAGAATGATAAGCATCTGTTTGTGTTTCAATTTCTTCACTTCCTTCATAATATTCATTTCATATTGTATCAGATTAACTAATCATTTATTAATCTAAAAAGACATCTACAACATTGTAGATGTCTTCTTTATTATTTAATTGATTCAACAAATTTTTGATAGTATTTCTCTTCACTAGAGTCGATAAATTCACTATTTTCATTGCTTATATTAGCTGAATGTAAGTTACTTTCATTAACTGATAATTTACCCACAAAAGTAGCGTTACCGATTAATTCAATCCATTGTTTATTAGGTGTGTCATGAACCTTAGTTTGCACCATTCCACCTGGATTATAAACATTAATAGGTTCCTTAATATCAACTAAATTAGGGAAATTAATTGCGAAAGCTAATGAAGTAGCGGACATTCCAGTCCCACAGGCATTGGTGAAGCCAACTCCACGTTCATAAGTGTGTACAAATAGGTTGTTACGACTTAGAATCTTGGCAAAATTGACATTTACTCCATCAGTAAAGTAGGGGTTAGGATCATTTAATTTTTTACCAATTTCACCCAATGTTTCGTTTAAATCGTGGTCATTTTCTACAAAGCTAATTAAATGAGGATTAGGTACTGCAATTGCAGTAAATCTTAAGTGATCATTGATTTCAGGTAATGCTTTATTCAAAATATTTGTTGTATTTAAATTGTCAAATGGGAAAGATTTATTGTCAAAACGCACCGGTGATATTTCAACGCTAAATGCAGGAACATTATTAGCTAATTCACCATGCTTATTTACTAAGAGGTCAGCTGACATCGTTTCAACTTTAAAACTATCCTTATGATATTTACTAGATAAATATCTGGCTACACACCGTAAGCCATTTCCACACATCGATGCTTCACTGCCATCAGCGTTAATTACACGCATCTGAGCTAAAGCATCTTCATGATTTGATTGGTTAATTACTAGTAATCCATCAGCAGGATTTAAGTTACTGCTTTGACTAGTGATTTGTTTAGTTAAATTTACTAACTCTTGATCATCTAATGTTTTGTCTAATAGTGTTTGATCTAAGATATAAAAATGATTTTCAGAACCATGCACATAAAATAGATTAATCATAATTATTTCTCCTTATTAAAAAATTCTTTATAAATACTTTTTACAGCTTGATTAGCATTGGCTTCTCTAGTTCCAATCATAATTGAAATTTGGGAAGCTCCTTGATTAATCATATGAATGGGAATGTTGTCATTAGTGATAGGTTCAATAATATCACTAATTGTATTAGCTGAATCACGCATTCCTTCACCAACCACCATGATAATAGCATAATCATCAATCCAGCTTAACTTATCGGGCTTGATGGTTTCTTGAATGTCATTACATAATTTCTTAATAGTTGGTTTATCTAAATTGTCTTTATCAAAAATAATAGTTAAATCGTCAATTCCAGATGGCATATGTTCATATGAAATGTTGTACTTTTGAAAAATAGTTAGTAATTTAAGTGTGATCCCGACTTCTTTATTTAGCAAATATTTATGTAAATAAAGCGCTGAAAATCGATTAGATGAGGAAACTCCAGTAATTGGGTGTTCAGGTTGAAAAGAGCCTTCGGGAACAATTAAAGTGCCCGGTTCATCTGGCAGGTTAGTGTTTTTTACATTAATCGTTACATTACCTTTGATTGCTGGAATAATTGCTTCATCGTTGAAAACAGAAAAACCAGCATATGCTAGTTCACGCATTTCACGGTAAGTCATTTTCTTAATTGAAACAGGGTGATTAATTATTTTTGGATTAGCTGAATAAATTGAACTAACATCAGTGAAATTTTCATACATTGGAATGTTTAAACCATTAGCGATGATGGAACCAGTGATATCTGAACCACCACGTGCAAAGGTTGCGATATCGTCATTTTTTGTATAACCAAAGAATCCGGGGATAACTAATTTTTCGTATCCATAACCAAAATGGCCTAAGTTTTCATATGTTTCATCTAAAACATCAGCTGCATTGGGATTTTCATCAGAAACAACAATCCCTAATTCTTTAGGATCAACAAATTTGGCGGAAATGTTTAGATGATTTAAAATAATGGCCATTAATTTCGCATTCATTCTTTCACCATGGGCTTTAAAGGCAGCCATTAAATAATCATTATTTAAATAATCTTTATCTGGGAGCTGTTTAAATATATTAACAATGGGGGCAAATTCTTTATCACTAATATCATAAGTATCAGCGATATCTTGATATCTTTGAATAATATTTTTTAAAATATCTTGGTAATCATTTTTGTTAATAACTTTAGTAGCATAATCAATTAATAAATCAGTCACTTTAATATCGTCGCTAAAGCGCTTACCAGGTGCTGATAGTACTATAATTTGGCGATTTTCGTCACTTTTTATTATATTAATTACTTTTTGATATTGTTCACCATTAGCTAATGAACTGCCACCAAATTTAATTAATTTTGTCATCCAATATCAACTCACAATCTAATCGTTCTAATTAATTTGCATTCTAACATTAAAATTGAATTAGACAAGCGGCTTTTGTTTTTGCAACGTGCATTTAAAAAGTCTATATATAGTAAATAAAAATTATAAAAAAATATGTTTTATAAAATAGTTGACTTAGGTAGGTAAATAGTTTTATTATGTAACTAATCGAAGAGGTCGCAATCGAAAAGATTAGATAAGCTTAGTCACTACAATGATTTTGAGGCTTGTTGAAAGGTGAGATTGCCGAAGTGGAATTTAATTGTAGGTAAATATTCTGCTGGGACATGATTAAACAAATCATGGACTGTCACAAGAACATATTTCTTGTGGAGCGCTTTCGACAATTGAAACCGAAAATGAGAAGAACATTAAATTTGGATTCTTTTGTACGAGTGTAACCACATTCATACGAAGGAATCCTTTTTGTTTTCAATTGGCCGAAATCGAACAAAATATTCGATAGAAAGGCATGTTTATTATGACTAAACAAGTTACAAATGAAAATATTAATGATAAGGGGCATCTTTTAATTGGTGGTTGTGATGCAGTTGATTTAGCTAATCAATTTGGCACGCCACTAGTTGTCTATGATGTCGCAAAAATAAGATCACAAATTAGAAAATTTAAAGCAGTTTTTGAACAAAGTAATGTTGACTATGCTGTTTGTTATGCCAGTAAAGCATTTGCTAATACTGCCATGTATCAATTAGTTAACCAAGAACAAGGTCACATTGATGTTGTATCTGGTGGTGAAATGCAAATGGCATTACATGCTGGTTTCCCAGCGTCAAAAATGAGTTTCCATGGGAACAACAAATCTAGTGATGAATTAAAAATGGCATTGGAAAAGCATGTTGGAGTTATTATGCTAGATAATTTCCATGAGATTAATTTATTAGGTAATTTGTTAAATGATATGAATACAACTTGTGATGTAATGTTGAGAATTACTCCTGGCATTTCAGCACATACGCATGAATTTATTCAAACTGGTCAAACCGATAGTAAGTTCGGATTTGATCTAGAATCTGGTCAAGCAGAACAAGCTTTTAAGAAAGTTAAAGCTAATGAAAGAATGAATCTGTTAGGAATTCATGCTCATATTGGTTCACAAGTTTTTGAATTGAAAGGCTTTGAAATGGCTGCTAGTAAGCTAGTTGATTTAGCGGCTGAATGGAAACAAAAATTTGATTACGAAACCAAAGTTATTAATGTTGGTGGTGGTTTTGGGATTAGATATACCGATGAGGATGAACCATTAAAGCCCGAAGCATTTGTTAAAAATATTGTTGAAACCATTAAAGCTAGAACAAAAGCGACTGGTATTAAAATGCCAGCAGTTTGGATTGAACCAGGGCGTTCAATCGTTGGGAATGCCGGTTACAATTTGTATCGAATTGGTTCTAGAAAAGATGTTCCTGGAATTAAATCTTATGTATCTGTTGATGGTGGAATGGGCGATAATATCAGACCAATGTTATATGATGCTGAATATGAAGCTGTAATGGCTGATCAACCATTACGTAAGCCAATCGAAAACGTTCATTTAGTTGGTAAATATTGTGAATCTGGTGATGTTTTAATTAAAGATCAACCACTACCTGAAACTAAACCTGGTGATGTAATTGTTATGTTAGATACAGGTGCTTATGGATATTCAATGGCATCTAACTATAATTTGAATCCTAAACCAGCAATTGTATTTGTTGAAAATGGTAAGCCTCAAATAGTTACTCGTCGTCAGAATTACGATGATTTATATGAATTAGATAATCCATTAAATTAAAAGGAGAAATTAAAATGGCAAATTTAGACGCACACGAAATTATTAACTACATCGGTAACGCTGAAAAGAAAACTCCCGTAAAAGTTTATCTTAGTGGTCAAATGGATAAAATTGATTTTCCAGATTCAATTAAGGTATTTAAAGAAGCTCATACTGCAACTATCTTTGGTGATTGGAAAGTGATTGCCCCACTTTTAAATTCTGATTTTATTAATGACTATGAGATTGAAAATAATGCTCGTAATTCAGCAGTCCCATTATTAGATTTGAAAAATGTGAATGCACGAATTGAACCAGGTGCAGTTATTCGTGATCAAGTTAAAATTTCTGATAATGCAGTTGTCATGATGGGAGCTATTATCAATATTGGTTGTGAAATTGGTGAAGGTTCCATGATTGATATGGGAGTAGTTATGGGCGGCCGTGCGCTAGTCGGTAACCATTCTCATATTGGTGCTGGAGCAGTTCTTGCAGGGGTAATTGAACCAGCTTCTGCCAAACCTGTTCAAATTGATGATGATGTTTTAATTGGTGCGAATGCGGTTGTCATTGAAGGTGTTCACGTTGGAAAGGGTGCTGTGGTTGCTGCCGGAGCCATTGTTACTTCTGATGTTGCTCCTTATACAATGGTTGCTGGAACCCCGGCTCGTAAAATTAAAGATGTCGATGCAAAAACTCAATCTAAAACTAGCCTTGAAGACGACTTAAGAAAGTTGTGATTTTTAATGACTGATATTAACTTAATTGATATTAGACGACACTTGCACCAAATTCCTGAGTTAGCATTGCATGAAAATAAAACTCACGAATATTTGATGCGTATAGTAGGAAGTTTTAATCAAAAAAATTTAACAATTGGATCAATTGAATCTTTACCAACTGCAATCTTAGTTAAAATTAATGGTTATGACCCTAAAAGAACAATCGGTTATCGTTCTGACATTGATGCTTTACCAATTGAAGAAGCTACTGGTCTATCATTTTCATCTAAACATCCGGGATGTATGCATGCTTGTGGTCACGATATTCATATGACTGTTGCATTAGGAGTTCTACATTATTTTGCTGAAAACCAGCCGAAAGATAATATGGTATTTTTCTTCCAACCAGCTGAAGAAAGTGAAAGTGGTGGTCGTAAAGCATATGAAGCAAATGCCTTTAATGGAAATTTTAAAGTTGATGAATTTTATGGATTACATGATAATCCTAGTTTGCCAGCTGGTGCAATTGGTTGCCGAATGGGAACTTTATTTGCTGGAACGACCGAAATTAATATTAATTTAACTGGTAAAGGCGGGCATGCTGCTTATCCACAAAATGCTAATGACATGGTAGTTGTTGCTGCACAGTTGATTAATCAAGTGCAAACTATTATTTCAAGAAGTATTGATCCCATTCAAAGTGGTGTTATAACACTAGGAAAGATTGAAGCTGGAACTATTCGAAATGTAATTGCCGGACATGCCAGAATTGAAGGAACTATTCGGGGGTTAACACAATCAATGATTGAATTGATTGATAAGCGCTTAGAAGAAATTTGTCATGGAATTGAATTAAGTTATAACTGTAAAGTTGATTTGGAACTTAATCAAGGTGGATATTATCCAGTCGAAAATGATTCAGAGTTAACCCGTGAATTTATTGAATTTATGCAAAATGATGAAGATGTTAATTTTATTGAAACCAAACCAGCAATGACAGGGGAAGACTTTGGTTATTTATTGTCTAAAATTCCAGGAACCATGTTTTGGTTAGGAGTTGGCGATGATTCTTCATTACATACCGCAACTCTAACTCCTGATGAATCTTCAATTGATAAAGGGGTTAATGCCATTATTAGTTTCTTAGAAAATCGAATGAAAAGATAGGTGAGTATGAATGTTTGAAAATGTTGATTTAATGACGGCAATTATTACACCCTTTGATAATGAAGGGAAAATTGATTTTGATGTTTTAAAAAAAATCACTGACCACTGTTTAGCAACAGGTAGTCGTGGCTTTGTTATTGGTGGAACTACTGGAGAAACACCTACATTAACTCATGATGAGAAGATTGATCTATATCGTCGCTTTGTCAAAATTGTCGATGGTCGCTGTTCAATTATTGCGGGTACTGGTAGTAATAATACTCAGGAAACAATTGAATTTACTAAAGAAGTCAGTGAAATTAAGGGAATCGATGCTGCATTAGTTGTTGTTCCTTACTACAATAAACCTAATCAACGTTGTATGAAGGCCCATTTTAAAGCTGTTGCTGATAATTCAAATGTACCAATTATTATTTATAATATTCCAGGTCGTACTGGCGTCACAATGGATAATGAAACTGTGATTGAATTATCACATCACGCTAACATTATTGGAGTTAAACAATGTACTTCGATGGAAGACTTAGAATATTTAGTTGATCATACAGATGCTAAATTTAATATTTATACGGGTGAAGATGCTCAAGCTTTATTTGCCAAAAGTATTGGTGCTAACGGTGTCATTTCAGTTGCTTCACATATTTATGGTAATCAAATGCGTCAAATGTATGATGAATTGGAAGCTGGCAATTATAAATTAGCCGGAACATTACAAAGAAAACTAACCCCAAAAATGTCAGCATTATTTATGTATCCTTCACCTTCACCAGTAAAAGCAGTGATGAATGCTCAAGGATACTCAGTTGGTGATTGTCGTTTGCCAATTCTTTCATTGAACCAAACAGAAAAGCAAACCTTAGCTCAGCATTTAGGATTAGCTAAAGAGGCACTATCAAATTCATTACCAAAGGAGTTAAATTTATGATTAAAGTTTTATTAGCCGGCTTTACCGGATCAATGGGGCAAAAAGCAATTAATTTAATCGATACAACTAAAGGAATGGAATTAAGTGGTGTTTATTCTCCACACTGTGTGCAAGATAACGCTAAATATGATTTAGCAAGCCAAGTTAAAATTTATAATTCTTTAGATCAAATTGATTCAAATTATGATGTTTGGGTTGATTTTACCCAACCAGATGCAGTTTATGAAAATACAAAATTTGCGATTGAACATGATATTCATCCCGTGATTGGAACTAGTGGTATGAAAGATGAACATCAAAAAGAATTGCTTAAATTAGCTCAAACTAAACAACTGGGAGGAATTATTGCACCTAACTTTGGCTTATCAGCAGTCTTATTAATGAAGTTTGCTGGTGAAGCGGCTAAGTATTTCCCAGATGCAGAAGTTATTGAAATGCATCATCAAGATAAAAAGGATGCACCATCTGGGACTGCCTTGAATACTGCTAAAATTATTAGTGCTAATCGAGATGAAGATAAAGCTAGCAAGGATGAAAATAAAGATAATTTATCAGGATCTCGTGGTGGAACGTATGATGGTGTCCACGTCCATGCGGTTCGTTTACCAGGTTATGTTGCGCATGAACAAGTTTTGTTTGGTGGTGCTGGCGAGGCCTTGACATTACGTCAAGACTCATTTGATCGTGGATCATTTATGAAAGGGGTCAAAGTTGCAATTGAAAAAGTTGCTGACTTAGATCACTTAGTAATTGGATTAGAAAATATTTTATAAAAGAGATGATTGTAGATGCCTGAATTATCAAATGGCTTAACTAAAACTTATAATCAAAGATTAAATTCGATTCAACCTTCTAATATTAGAGGCTTTGATAATCAAATTTCTAAAATTAAAGATATTATTAAATTAACAATTGGAGAACCAGATCTAAATACGCCTAAGCACATTAAAACGGCAGCCAAGAAAAGTATTGATGATGATGATTCTCATTATTCACATCAAGCTGGTAAACTGCCACTAAGAAAAGCCATTCATAATCACTTGCTAAATGAATATCGCTTAGATTACAATCCAGAAAATGAAATTGTAGTCACAATTGGAGCAACTGAAGCCATCTATGCTACTTTTGAAACACTGCTTAATCCTGGAGATGCAGTGATTTTACCAACACCACTGTTTTCATTATATGAACCAATTATTACTTTATTGGGTGGTAAGGCGATTAGCTTAGATACTTCTAAAGATGGATTCATGTTGACGCCAGAAAATTTAGATAGTGTTCTGAAAAAATATGGCAATAAGGTTAAAGCAATCCTTTTGAATTATCCAGGAAACCCAACTGGGGTTGAATATTCACCAGAAGAAGTTAAAGCATTATCAAATGTTATTGAAAAGTATAATATTTTTGCAATTACTGATGAAATTTATTGTGAATTGACTTATGACGTTGAGCATCAATCGTTAGCTGAATATTTACCTGAACAAACGATTTATATTAATGGATTATCAAAATCACATGCCATGACCGGTTGGCGTGTTGGTTATGTATGTGGGCCACACGAATTTATTGAAAAATTATTAACAGTGCATGCTTTTATGGTTACTTGTCCACCTGATGTTACACAAGTAGCAGCTTATGAAGCTCTTGAAAACGGTGGCTCAGATGCTAAAGAAATGCGTAACATTTATAAACGTCGTCGTGATTTTATTAGTGATAGGTTAACTAAATTTGGTTTTAAGATGGCGATGCCTCGTGGAGCTTTTTATGTATTTGTTAAAATTCCAGATAAATTTGGGAAAGATGATACTAAATTTGCTTTAGATTTAGCTGAAAAAGCTAAAGTGGGTGTAATTCCAGGTAGTGTTTTTGGAAAAGGTGGCGAAGGATACATTCGTTTATCCTATGCTGCTTCAGATGACAATATTAAAGAAGCAATGAATCGAATTGAACAATTCTTAAATTAATAAAGAAGGTAATTATTTATGAAAGAATATAATGTAGCAATTTTAGGTGCCACTGGTGCTGTTGGAATTAGAATGGTGGATCAATTAGCCAATTCAACGGTTCCTGTAAAATCATTGAAATTATTGGCATCAGCACATTCTGCTGGTAAAGTAATGGACTTTAATGGCGAAAAAATTACGGTTGAAGAGACTACTCCTGAATCTTTTGATGGCGTTGACTTAGTGTTAGCATCAGCAGGTGGTGCAGCTTCCAAGAAGTTTTTACCTGAAGCTGTTAAACGTGGAGCAGTTTGTGTGGACAATACTAGCGCTTTTAGAATGGACCCTGAAGTTCCATTAGTGGTTCCAGAAGTTAATCCAGAACAATTAAAAAATCATAAGGGGATTATTGCTAATCCAAATTGTTCAACTATTCAAATGGTTGTGGCATTAGCACCGGTCTTCAAAAAGTATGGGTTAAAACAAGTCATTGTATCTACATACCAGGCAGCATCTGGTGCCGGTCAATCTGCTTTAAATGAATTTTATCAGCAGGCTAAAGATTATCTAGAAGGTAAACAAATGTCTGCCGATATTTTACCAACAGCAGGAGACAAAAAACATTATCCATTAGCATTTAACTTATTACCTCAAATTGATGTTTTTGAAGATGAAGGCTATACCCATGAAGAATGGAAAATGATTCATGAAACTAAAAAAATTATGTTGAATGATATGGATGCTACAGATTTAAAGGTTACTGCAACTTGTGTTCGTGTTCCGGTTCCAATTTCACACGGTGAATCAGTGTATTTTGAAGTTGAAGATAAAAGCGCAACTGCCGAAGATATTAAAAAAACTATTAGTGATGCTGCAGGGGTAACTTTACAAGATGATCCAGATCATCAAGTTTATCCTCAACCACTTAATGCTGAAGGTAAACGTGAAACCTTTGCTGGTCGAATTCGTCCAGATCAAGAGAATAAGGGATGCTTTAATATGTGGGTTGTTGCTGACAACTTGTTAAAAGGAGCTGCATGGAACACTGTTGAAAATGCTGAACGCCTGGTTGATGAAGATTTAGTTAAAGTACCTAAAAATTATTATCAAAAATAATATACAAAAAAGTCATCAGATTTTTCTGATGACTTTTTATTTTTTTAATTTAGTTTGGCATTCTTTACATAAGCCATATACTTCAACGTGACTTTGTTTTACTTTAAAACCGGATTGTTGTTCAGTAGCTTGACTAAGTGATTTTTCCAAACCTTTATAATCTGGATATTCAATATCAATTATTTTTCCACAGTTATTACAAATAGCATGAAAATGTGGATTCCCAAAGAAATCATAACGGATTCCACCATCTTCAGCTGGTAGCTCAATAATGATGTCTAATTTTTCAAATAGTTGTAAACTGTTATAAATAGTAGCAACACTTAAATTTGAAAATTCTTTTTTTAAAGCATCGTAAATAGTATCTACTGAAGGATGATTATCATTATTAATCAAATATTTTAAGATAATTTGTCTTTGCGGAGTTATTCGAACTTTATTTTCTCTTAATGTATCTAAAGCATTTTTGTATGCTGAATCTGACATATAATATCCCTCCTTAAATAATTTGCTAGTTTAGAATAATTATTAACTTAATAATAAAATTAATTTTTAAATAAATCAATAAAATAGCAATTATTTAAATGGAAATTAATATAGTCTTAAATGACGTTCAATTTTCTCATTGGTTGGTTGAATATTGTAATAAAATTTAGCTGTTGGCCAGTAATCTTTAGCTAGTTTGTGAATTCGGTTTAAGATTTCCATTTCTAAGGTTGTATCAATTTCGATGATATTAAGATAAATGGTAGGAGCAGTATCACCTTCACTAATATTAGCAATTCCACCCATTCCAATAAATTGGTGGGTCTCTTTATTTTCAATTCCCCATAATAGGGCTTTTTTACGCATAACATCAATCATGGCAGCATTAATGAAATTACCAGTTGATGCAATATCAGATTCAGGGTCAGACTTTTTTTGAAAATCAATTACATCTTGTAACTTAAATTCTGTTAACCAATCTAATCTAAAATTATTAGTTAAAATAGGATGAATACCTTCAAAACTCTTCATATTTATTTAAGCTCCTTTATTTAAAATACTACATATAATTATATTCCATAAATTTTACTTTTTAAAGAAATGCTCATAAATAGATAGAGTTTGTTTTTCAGACATGCAGCAGCATCCACCAATGTATTTTAAACCTAAATGTAGCCATTGCTTTGCTAGTTTATTGAATTCATTAATATTCAGTCCATCTTGATTTCATTCTTTAATTTCAGGGTTGTAAGTTGCACCAGAGTTAGGAAATGCGATTAAGTCTTTATGGTTAGGGTAATTATTAATTAAGTTTTTTAGAGCAGGGGTGACAATTTTAGGGTCAGTACAATTGAGGCCATAGACAATTACATTATTTTGTTTTTCTAAAAATGCTTGGACAACTTTAATATTAGTTCCATCAGCTAAATGATTGGCATCTTTCATTGAACAAGCGACAATAGATGGGACTGTAAATTGTTTAGTAAATTTTACCAATGCCTTGATTTCTGCAAAATTAGGTAATGTTTCTAATAATAATACATCAACACCCAATTTTACTAAAATTTCAATTCTTTCTTTATGAAAATCAACATATTCTTTTTCAGATAATTGATAATCACCAGTATATTCAGACCCATTTGCTAAGAAAGCGCCATAAGGACCAATGCCGGCTGCTAACCAGGCTTTTTTAGATACTTGTTTTTGAGCATCTTTAGCTAAATTGAAGGCCTTTTGAATTAAATTACAAGCTTGCTCATGATTGTAACCATGACTAGTTAAGCCTTTAATACTTGCTTGATAGGTATCAATAGTTGTTAAAGTAGAACCAGCATTAAAATATGCTTGATGAACTTCTTCCACTAACTTTGGATATTGATCTAAAGCGCGTGCAGTCCATAATTTATCATTTAAATTTAGTCCACGTTCTTCCAATCCAGTAGACATAGAACTATCCATTAAGATGTGTTTTTGATTTTTAGCCCAAAGTTCAAATTTATTCATAGCTAGGCTCCTTTTCTTTCATAAAATAATTTATATGTTAGGTAACAAATAATTGCAAATGGTAAACCAATAATAATTGCAATCCGCTGATTAGGATCCCATGCAATTCCAATTAGTGAAAGGGTACAAATAATAATTACTAACCACGGAATTATTGGATACATTGGTGTTTTATAAGTTAACTCATCAATTGAATGTTTTTTAAGAAACAGTTTACTAAAGTTTAGTTGTGACCAACCAATAATTAGCCAAACTACGACAACCGCAAAAGCCGAAATTGCAGTTAATGCTAAGTAAACTGTATTGGGGGCATAAATACTAGAAAATAATGCCAAAAAGCCACCTAAAATGGTTAAGGTTAATCCATAAATAGGAATACCGTGTTTACTTAACTTAGCTAATGATTTTGGTAAAGTTTGTTTATCAGCTAAAGACCATAACATTCTTGAAGCTGCATACACTCCAGAGTTAGCCCCAGAAAAGATTGTGATAAATAAAATGGCATTCATAATGTCTGAAGCATATGGAATATTAACTGAATGTAAAACTGTAACAAATGGAGTTTGTGAAAATGATGATGAACTTTGAGGTAAAATTGACCCTAAAGCAATGATTGTGCCAATAAATAAAATAATTAGTGTAATTAGATTTTTTTTGATTGCGATAGGAACAGACTTTTTTGGATTACTACTCTCACCAGCACCAACTGCAATCATTTCAGTTCCTGAGAAAGCAAAGTTAGCGGATAAGATAATTGATATAAGGGGTGTGATTCCATTTGGGAAAATGCCATTTTTTGTTAACTTACCAAAAATGGGGTGAAATGGAATTATTTTAAAAATGATTAAAATACTAATTACTAAAAATACTGATAAGGCAAGAACCTTAATTAAAGACATCCATAGTTCACTTTTAGCAAAAACATCCATATTTAAAGTATTAAGTAATAAAATTATAATTGCAAAAATTAAGCTATATCCCCAAATAGGAATATTACTAAAATACTGTCTGGCAATTGTAGCTAGTGCGATAAATTCTGAACCTAAAGCAATTGTCCAAGTTAACCAATACATCCAAGCAACTACAAATCCCATTGCTGGACTAATGTATTTGCTGGCATAAGTATGAAAAGCACCGGTATTTGGATCTTGAACAGTAAGTTCACCTAAGCATGCCATGACCATGCATACTAAAATAGAACCAATAATATAGGCAATGATTGTCCCAATTGGTCCATAGAGTAACCAGTACTCATAAAAATACCAGTACCAATAACACCACCTAATGACATTGTGATTAAATGCTTACTTTGTAATTCTTTAGAAAAAGTTTTCTTCACCATATTCAACATCACTCCTTTATAAAATAAAAAACACCCGTCCTTAAAAAAGGGCGAGTGTCTCGTTGTACCACCTTATCCGGAACGACTTACATATTCCTTTGTGTTTTATCGGGTACTACCGTTATAAGTTAAATGTTCACTTATAATAGTTCAGAGACCATTTTCGTATAGTAATAATTTACTTATTTTCACCAACCATAAGTTCTCTTTAAAATTATTAACTATTTACTTTTCTCATCAAAACCTAATATTTTAATTTGTTACTCATTATTATAAGGATATTTATTATTTAGTCAATATCTAAAATTGTTTAGCAAAATCTTTCGAATTACTATAAAAATATGTAATAATAGAACTATATAGTAAATCTAATTCTAGTTGAAAGTGAGATTTTAACATGATTGAAAAATTCTTAATTGGAACATATACTAGCAAAATTAGTAAGGGTGTCTATGAAATTGACTTAGATACTGATAAAAAAGAATTACAAAATTTACAATTTGTTGCTAAGGGCCGTAACCCTACATATGTAGCAATGTCTAAAGATAACAAGATTTATTCAGTTGATAAAGCTGAAAATGGTGCTGGTGGTGCAATGGCATTAGATGCATCTACTCGTCCAACTACTGAAATTAACCGTTGTATTAATGAAGCTACTAATCCGGCTTATATTGCTGTTGATGAAAAACGTCAATTTGTTTATACTGCTAATTATCATACTGGTGAAGTAATGGTATATAAGATTGAATCTGATGGCTCAATTGATTTTCAAAATAAGGTTGTTCATGAAGGTCATGTTGGTCCAAGACCTGAACAACAAAATGGTGCGCATCCTCATTATGCTGATTTAACACCGGACAATCGTTTAGTGGTTGTGGACTTAGGTCAAGATCGTGTTTATGTTTATGATATTAATGACGAAGATGGTAGTTTAACTGAAATTTCTTGCTTAAAGATGGAAGCAGGCTTTGGTCCAAGACATATTGTTTTTGATCATAATACTAATTTGGCATATTTAGTCGGTGAATTAAGCAGCAAGTTAGCAGTGCTAAGATATAATGCCGATAATGGAACTTTTGAAGTTAAACACATTGTTGATACAATTCCACATGATTGGGTTGATCATAATGGTTCTGCTGCTATTAGAATTTCCGAAGATGGTAAATTTATCTATGTTTCTAATCGTGGGAATAATAGTTTAGCTGTTTTTGAAGCTCAACCAGATGACAAAGTTAAACGCATTCAATTAATTCCTACTGAAGGTGACTTTCCACGTGATTTTAACTTTAATTCTGATGAAAGTTTTGTAATTGTAGTTAACCAAAATAGTGATAATGCTACTTTGTACTCACGTGATAAACAAACTGGTAAATTAACAGTTATACAACAAGACTTCATGGTACCAGAAGGTGTCTGTGTAGCTAAAGAAATTTAAATATAATAAAAATAAGCATATCTTAATCGATATGCTTATTTTTTATGCATTTGCCAAAAATTTTTAATTAGATAATTGTTTTGTTTTTGACTATAAGCAGTTTGTAGATTATTTTTTTGCCAGTTATTAGGAAAATATTTTTTATAGCGGCTTTGTGAGAATCGATAATCCATTAATAAGATATTACCAACATCTTGGTCGGTTCTAATTAGTCGACCAGCAGCTTGAAAAATATTATTTAGTCCCGGTAATTGGTACGCATATTCAAATCCATGACCATTTTCTTTATCAAAAAATTCTTTGATTAAATTATTTTCGGTGCTCAGTCCTGGTAATCCAACGGATATAATTCCGACACCAATTAATTCATCATGTTTTAAATCAATTCCTTCACTGAAGATGCCACCCAATAAAGCAAATCCAATTAAGTTTTTATTTGTATTATTTTTAAAAGTATTAATAAAATTAGCCCTTTGATCATTATTCATAAATGATTCTTGTTCAATAATTGGAATATTGGGATTTTGTTTTTTAAATTCTTTAACAATCATTTCTAAAAAATGTTTAGAAGGTGCAAAAATTAAATAATGGCCAAATTTATTATTAACCATAGTTTTGATGCTATCAATTATTTTTTGTACATTATTTGCTCTTTGTTTGTAGGTTGTTGCAATATAATTATTAATAATTATTTGTTGATTAGTAGGTTTGAAAGGCGATTCAATTTCGTATGATAAACTATCATCCTCATCACCAAGTAATCTTTGATAATATTTAATTGGCGAAAGGGTAGCAGAAAATAAGACTGCAGCTCCACCCAATGATAGGGATTCACTTAGATTTTGACTAGGATCAATGCAAAACAATTTAATGATTGTATTTTGATTATCTTTGAAAATTCTCGTTTGATAAGTTTGATCATAAAAATCATTTATTCTTTGATAATGTAATAATTTAAAATAATATTCAAGAATCATATCAGTTAGTTCATCATCTTGTTCGTTTTTTCTTAACCATTCGTGGATTTTGTCAATTAATTTATTAACTTGTTTGTTAAATGCATTTAACGGTTCTGAAAAATTAACTTGATCAACATTTTTGTCTTTTAAAATTTTAGTATTACTCTTATAAGAACGATTGAATGTTTTTAATGCGTTATTTAACTTTTCATTTTTATTTGTATTTACATTTGATAATTTAATTAATTTCTTAATTGGAGAATTATTTAAACTAGCTGAATACATATCACGAGAACGATTAACCAAATTATGGGCTTCATCAATTAAAAAGATGTTGTCGCTATCTTTAACTGCAAAAAATCTTTTTAAATACACTTGAGGATCAAATAAATAGTTATAATCACAAATAATAACATCACAAAATAAGCTAATGTCCAGTGAAAATTCAAAAGGATCCAGTTGATATTGTTTAGCATATTTTTTAAGAACTTTATTATTGATTTGATTTTCATTGGTTAGAATTTGTTTGATTGCTGGTTTCAGTCGATCATAATATCCAATCATATATTTATTATCTTCAGGTTTCACATTTCTTTCTTCATCAAAGATAATTTTATCTTTAGCGGTAATCGTAATACTTTTAATATATAATTTATTTTGTGATAGGATATTGAGGGTTTCTTCAGCGACGCTTTGGGTGCTTTGCTTAGCAGTGAAATAAAAAATACGATTACACAGATTTTCACCCATTGCTTTAACTGCTGGAAATAACGTGGAAATTGTTTTACCAGTTCCAGTGGGTGCTTGCGCAAATAAATGCTTTTGAAAAGCGATTGATTTGTAAACAGTCGCTGCAAATTCACGTTGACCCTTTCGAAATGATTTAAAAGGAAATTTTAGTTTCTTAGCAGTGACATTTCTTTTTTTAATGATATCACTTCTTAATTTGAGCCATTCTTCATATTCATTAATTAAATTATCAAAAAAAGTTTTGGCTTCTTTTTTTGATATGTCTAAATATTTAGTATTAATCTTTTCATCAGGTGTCTGAACATAAGTTAATTTTAATGTTACTTTTTTAATTTTGGGTTTTGCATCCATCAATAAATGTGCATAAACTTTTGCCTGTCCCCAATATAACTTTAAGATGTTATCGGGAATTTCATTAAAATTTAAATCGGATGTTTTAATTTCTTCAATTTCTGTTTTTTTATCGTTTGAGATTAATCCATCAATTCTTCCATCCAACTTGAATTGGATATTATTGATTACTAATTTTTTAGATAAATTTATCTCTGATTGATAATCTTTTGATTGCTTTTTTTGTAATTTTCGATGAATTCTAGTTCCTTGTTTAGCAGTGTTGTTACTATTTAAATGACTGTTTAAATCACCACTACGCAATGTGAATTCAACTAATTCACGAACGCCAATATGATTAATAATGATCACCTCTAAAATAAAATGGATGGAGTATTACTTATGAATGAACAAGACTTACAACGAATTGTGAATGGATTTAAAAAATATAATATTGAGATTAAATATGATGGTCTATTAATTACGAAAATTAATGATCAAAATGCGAAGCTGGATGTCAGAACGTATATGCCTAATCAAATGGTTGAATTAATATGTAATGTTATGAAAACAAAGATCATCAATGATATCTGGAATAATTTGTAACATAATTGTAACTTACGAAGCTTTTTTTTTAATGGTATGGTAAAAATTGAAGATTAATATAAATACTAAGAAGGAGTAAATACATGCCAAGAAATTTTAAAGAAGAGTTAATGTTTACAGGAATGATGGCAGGAATGATGGTTATTGTAATGGAAGCTTATAATATTGCAATTTCGAGTGGAATTGATTCAGGATTTATTTTAGAAGTGTTAAAGGGATATCCATTAGCACTAGTTGTTGCAGCTATTTTAGATTTAGCTTTAGTAGGTCCACTTGTTAAAGGAATATTCTTTAAATTTATTTTTAAACCAGAATGGGAAAAAACCCCCATCAAAATAGCATTATGGATCTCATGTATGATGGTCTTAGGAATGGTAACTCTAATGTCACTATTTGGCATTATTGTAACATTTGGTTTAGGCAATATTTCATGGGGAATTTACGGTCATGCTTGGTTATTTAACTTAATTGTTGCTTTGCCACTTCAACTAATCATTGTGGGACCAATTAGTCGATTGGGACTAGGTAAAATTCAAGCAAGTACTAATTAAATTTATTCAAAAAGATAGGCTTAAAAAGTCTATCTTTTTTTATTTTATATTATAAGTTACAAAAAGATAGTGAAAAAAAGTTTAATTACCTTTATCATGGTTATATATAAGTAGCTTAGATAAGGAGAATTTAAATGATAAAAATTGTAACTGATTCTACTGCATTAATTCCACAAGATGTTTGTAATGAATTAGGAATTAATGTAATTCCTTTGAATGTTAGCATTGGGGATAAATCGTACAAAGATGATATTGATATTAACGGTCAAAAATTAATTAAACAAATTGATGATAATCCAAAAGGTGACTTTCCAATTACTAGTCAACCTTCAATTGGTGACTTTGTGGAATTATACAATAGTTTAACTAAAGATGGCGATACCGTTATATCAATTCATATGACCGATTTGTTAAGTGGAACAGTACATTCCGCAGAACAAGCTGCTGAAATTGCCGATGGTACAGTAAAAGTTATTAATACCCATTATATTGATCAAAGTCTGGGATTTATTGTTAAAACAGCTGCCAAAATGGCTAACACTGGTGAATATAACGTAAATCAAATTATTGATGCAGTAAATGAAATGATTAAAAATACTAATTTATATATTGGTGCAAGTACACTAGAGAACTTGGTTAGAGGTGGACGTATTAGTAAAGCAAAGGGAATTATTTCTAAATTAATGAATTTACATGTCATTTTTGAAGTTTTACCTAAAGATATGGATTTACAAATTAAAGGTCGTGGCAAAAAAACATTTAATAAATGGTTTGAAAATTATTGCGAAAACATTAAAGATGAAGATTTTTCTTTTATTGGAATTAGTTACACTGGTGATGATACTTTTCCATCAAAAATAAAACAACGTTTAGGAGAAATGTTCCCAAACGCTGAATTATCAATGTTATATACTTCTGCAATTGTAGCAACTCATACTGGTAAAAATGCTTTTGCAGTTATGACTTGTAAATCTGGATCATTTATAAACTAAAAAACTAAATATAATGCCTAAGATACCGCCAACCAGTGGACCTAGTAATGGAATAATTGAATATTTCCATTGTGATAGTCCTTTGTCATAGGTTCTAGAAAAGAACAATCTAGGAATTAAGTCACGTACTGGATTGAAAGCAGCGCCAGTAATTGGTGCAATAATTGAAATTATAATCGTCATTAAAATTGATGACCAAATAGTTTTTATCCACCAAGGACTATCTACTATATTAGACATGGCCTGCATGTTTATTACGATAATAAATGTACCAAACATTTCCCAAATAAAATTTGTTTTCCACTTATTTAGATTTCTTGGTACAGTTGCATATAAGTTTAAATTAAGTGGCAAGCTTCTTAGCCATTTTGACCACACCAAGTTAACCGTGGATGATGCTAACCAGGCACCTAAAGTTTGCATAATTACTTCTCCAATAAATAACCAAAAACTAATTTTATCATTTACTGCTAAAGTAAGCGAAACAACGGGGTTAAAACCTGCAGTACCAAATAGCAACGTGGTTATAAATGATGGAATTAAAATACTAATTCCCCAATAAAAACCAGTTAACCAACGATTTTGATGCTTAGGAAATAAAAAATAATTAATTACAACACTGCTTACTAAACCTAAAGATAGCATTAAGTATGTACCGACAAACTCACCAATTAAAAGTTTCATTAATTATTACCCCCCTTTATAAGTATTTACGTTTAGTAGATTAACACTACTTTGATAAAAAATGAAATATTATTAACTATAAAAAAACAAGCCATCATAAAGGCTTGTTTTTATTTTTCCCATGAATTTAGTTGAGGTTCATTATTACCCAAATAATTAAATGCTTTTTTAGCAATAATAGGTGCCTTTTCATTTACAACTTTAGTATCATGATCATAAACATCGTTTAAATATCCAACACCAATATTATAAAACTTTTCATTTCTACCGAAACCTTGGTCATTGAACAGACTATCCAGTCCTTTTAAATCATTCTTTCCAGCATTGTAGATGTCTTTAGCAACATTTTTATCATTGCTTAACTTTTTATTACCATATTCGACTAAAAAGTCATCCATATCATGAATAATTGTTGATTCCATATTACGAATTTTTTTCCCAGACATTTTAATCACCTCAATTTCAATTCTAGACCTAATATTGGATTGTTATCAAATTTCTTGCTTTAAATAAAAAAATAAGGATTATACAACATGTACAATCCTTATTTTTTTATTCTTTATTTAATTCAATTTGACCACTAAGACTGAATAATACAGTTAGCAATACTGCCATAAATCCACCAACAACGATTCCATTGTCTAAAACAATTTGTGCTGCTTTTGGGAATGAATTAAATATTTGTGGATAAACAGTTACACCAATGCCTGATCCAACAGATAATGCAACGATTAATAGGTTAGCATTTTTATCAAAGTCAACTTGTTGCAAAATTCTTATTCCTTGCACTCCAACCATACCAAACATTACAATCATAGCACCACCAAGAACTGAACTTGGTACAATTGTTGCAAAAGCACCAACTTTAGGAAGTAATCCTAAGAATAATAGGAAAAATCCAGCATAGTAAATTGGACGTTTAGTTTTAATTCCTGATAGTTGAACTACTCCGACGTTTTCTGAGAAAGTAGAGTATGGGAAAGTGTTGAATACACCACCAAGCATTGCGGCAATACCTTCAGCACGGTAGCCATTTGCTAATTCTTTACTAGTTAATTTTCTACCTGTAAGATCACCTAGTGCCAAGAAAACACCAGTTGATTCAACCATAGTAGTTAATGATACTAAGATCATAGTTAAAATTGCAGACCAACTAAAATGAGGTGTACCAAAATAAAATGGTTGAGGTAGGCGGAACCAACTGGCACTAGAAACTGATGCTAAGGAAATCATTCCCATTGCTCCAGCTAATCCAGTTCCTGCTGCCATTCCAATTAATACAGAAATTGACTTTAAGAAACCCTTACCAAAAATATTAATTAATAAAATGATAATCATAGTTACTAAACCAACAGTTAGATTTTGAGTACTAGCAAATGTTTTGGCACTAGCATCGCCACCACCCAAGTCTTGGACTGCAACTGGCACTAACGAAAATCCAATAATAGTAATTAAAGATCCAGTAACAACCGGTGGGAAAAATTTTCTTAGTTTAGAAAATAATCCGGAAATTAAAAATACGAAAAATCCAGAACAAATAATTGCACCATAAATATAAGTGACTCCTAAAGTCCCACCAATTGTTTCTAACGGGGTAATAACTTGAACCGCACACCCTAAGACAACTGGCAAACCAATTCCTGTAATCGGAGTTTTCTTTAATTGAAGTAATGTTGCAATTCCACACATAAAGATATCAGCAGAAACTAAGTAAGTCATTTGAGCGGCATTAAAATGTAAAAATGCACCAATTAACAATGGAACAATAATATCACCTGAATACATAGCCAACAAATGTTGTAAACCTAAAACAGCAGCTTTCAAGTGTGAAACTTGTTTTAGATTACCTTCATTATTATTCAAAATAATCCTCCTAGTTTTATTAACCTATATGTAAATAACTAAGCAAATAAAAAAATCCTCATGCATAAGCAAAAGGATTCTCATCTTTTTACTTATAGTCTGGAATTTATGGTTCCAGGTAGAAACTTACCAACCATATTTTGGTAATTATATAGGCAATAAAATATATTATATTTGTCATAATATTATATTAAAATATTTGAAAAATCAACCGTATGTCGATGTATAATTGTGATACTTACTAATTAAATGTACAATGTAAACTATTAGTTTATAATCACGAGGAGGCAAATTGTCTTGAAAGAAATCTTAGCAATTCATACTGGTGGAACCATTTCCATGTCACAAGATGATAGCGGGGATGTCATTCAAAATGAAAAAAATCCAATTGCAAATCAACAATCAAACTTATTAGGGAAAAATATAAAAATAGTAAACGAAGAATTATTCAATTTACCTTCGCCACATATTACGCCTAAAGTAATGTTCAAAATTGTGAATCGAATCAAAAAAGCTAAGAAAGAAGGATATTATGGTGTCGTTGTGACTCATGGAACTGATACCCTTGAAGAAACAGCTTACTTTTTAGATTTAACTTTGCCTAATGACATGCCAGTCGTTGTTACTGGTGCTATGCGTTCCTCTAATGAAATTGGAACGGATGGTTTGTATAACTTATTAAACGCTGCTGCCACTGCTGCTAATGAAGATGCTAAAGGCAAGGGTGTGTTGGTTGTTATGAATGATGAAATTCATACTGCCAGATATGTTACCAAAACACATACAACTAATGTAGCAACATTTAGAACACCAACCTTTGGACCAATTGGAATTATTAGTAAACATCATCCAGCATTTTTCCAAGAATTGATTCAAAGTGAAGTTGTTAATATCGATAACGTTTGCGATGGAGTATTTTTAATTAAAGGTTTTGCTGGAATGGATGGAACCTTATTTGATGCTTTAAATAACGATAATACTAAGGGATTAGTGATTGAAGGTTTAGGCGCAGGCAACTTGCCTCCAGAAACATTACCTTCAATTCAAAGATTGTTAGATCGAAATATTCCAATTATTTTAGTTTCTAGATGTATCAATGGTGTAGCTCAAGATATTTATGCCTATGAAGGTGGTGGCATTGAGTTGCAAGATATGGGATTAACTATTTGCCACGGATTAAATGGTCAGAAAGCTAGAATAAAGTTGATAGTTGGCTTAAGTGCTGGAAAATCTGGTAAAGAGTTAGCTCATTTTATGAGTAACGCAATTTCTTAAAATTTGAGGTTTTTAAAATGAATTCGATACTAGAACAAATAAGTAACGCTAGGTTAAATAATTTGTTAGTTAATATTTATTTAACTTCGGGGGATGTTTTTTATACCGGATATATTTATCAGTATAATCAAAATGAAGTGTTAGTTAAGACTTATGAATCAACTGCGATGGCAGATGGCTTTGTATCAATTAAAGTATCAAATATTGAAAGTATTGAATATCAAAGTGAAGATTTGGATCGAATTGAAGAAAAAATGGTAATTGTTGATAATGATCATTTAATTCAATTTTCCCCCAAAGAACCTAATTTTGTCAGCAATATTCATTTGTTTCAACAAATTTTAATTCAAAGTTATTTAGATAAACAAATGATTTTGTTACAAGAAAATGATTCTGAAAAATTCTTCACTGGAATTACTACTAAGATTAACAATGACGGTATTGATTTCTTAGTAATTAATAAGTTTAAGCTAGCAGAAAATTATATTAAACATCTATCTTTTGATAATATTAGATTAATTGAATTTCAAGGACGTGAGTTAGAAACCATGAGTAAGGTTATTAGTAAAATGAACACTCATGACCAAGTTTCACAAACTACCAAATCAATTAATCATATTATTGAATTATTAACACAATCATTTGATAATCAAAGCTTTATTGAGGTCAATGCTAGATATAATGATAGTTACTTTTATGTAGGAAAGGTAATTATGATTAATGATGAGGGAATTATATTACGAGTTGTTGATATGTCAGGCCAGTTTGGTGGTTATGTACTAATGAAAATGATTGCTATTGATAGTGTAACTATCAACACTGATTATTTATCAATTGTGCAATTAATGGTTCAAAATAATATCCAATCATCAATAGTTCAACAACCCGTGTTAAATGCTGATCGCCAATTTGATGCAACTGAAAACAATCTGTCACTGATATTGAATCAGTCAATGAATACTAGAAACTTAATCCGACTACAATTGAAAAATGGTAATGCTTTCTTAGGGTATCCATCTCTTATAGATACCGAATATATTGAGTTTAATCTATTAGACGAAACTAGAACTTTCTTTATTAATGATAAAAAAATTGCGATTAATGATATTGTTGAAATTGGTTTTGACTATATTCAAGCTTATATAGATGAACGTCGTTTAAAATTAAATGGTGATTTATAAAAAAGATACGGTGTCTTTATGACATCGTATCTTTTTTAGTTGTTAATTGTTATCCTAATATTTCTTTAATAATATTAACTTCATCTTGACTAGGTGACTTTTCCATACTTTTAATATTGTGCAATTCTTCTACACTAAAATGTAATTTAAATGCTAACAAAGTATCTGGAATATCATTATCTTTTTGATAATTAATTATTTCTTCGGCAATGTTGTTCATTTTTCTTTCCATTTGAACTCCCCCTGTATAATTAACTTTCAATTTAATTATAACGTAATTATAAAATAGAGCATTAATTTAATCTTTAAAATATAATAATAATTTGAATTATTATTAATATTATTAACATTTTCAAATAGTCTAAATAATTAATTTCAATTTTATTAAAATGAGTTCTTGGATGATTATCTATAAAAACATGTGAATTCATCCCTTCAGCTAACATGTTGGACCAATTTAGTGCTGACATAATACTTTTGAAATATAATGTGGGTGATAATAATGATAGATATACATTCCGCATAGCTGCAGCAATTTTTATTTGTTTTATTTCTTTTTGAATAGTTTTAGTTAAGTTAAATGCACCTAATATGCCATAAGCAAATTTGGCTGGTAGTTTAAAGTTCTGTTCTAATGTGAAAACTAATTCTTCAATAGAAGATGAATTGGTGAAAACACTTCCTAATAGAATATAAGAATAGACACGAGAAACTAAAATAATGCTATAATCTGGATTTCCATTAATATTTTGTGCAAAATAAATACCCAGGGCAGGAATTATAGGAACAATAACAAGATAGATTAAACTCTTTATTTTAATTTTATTGATTATTAAAATTAAAATACTGATGATAATAATCAATGAATTTAGTATCAAGTTGTACGTAAAAGATATTTCAATCGCAATCATTAAGATTGTTATTAATTTTAATGCTGAATTCATTTAACATCCTCCTGATAGATTAAATTTTTATTTCGAAGGGTTAAATGAAAATCAATTAGCGATTGTAATTCAAATAATTGATGACTAATTATAATTTGGGTTTGTCCACGCTTCTTGGCTAGCTTTAAGATACCAATAATTAATTCGATATTCTTTAAATCTATGCCTTTAAAGGGTTCATCTAGTAACAAAACTGATTGGCCCATAATAATCATTACAATTATTTGCAAACGTTTCTTTTGACCATCACTTAGTGAGTAAACAACTTGTTGATATAGCTTATTTAGACCTAATTTGTTAATAAATTGATTAATTTCTGCCTTAGAAAAAATCATGTTTTTAGTTTTCTTTAATGATAAATTGATTTCGTCTTTAACGGTCATTTTAAAGAATTGCCGATCATTTTCTTGAAAAACAATTCCTATTTCTTGATAGTATTTTCTGGATTTTATTTTACCAATATCTTTATTATTCAATATAATTTGACCCTTAAATTGATGCATCTTTATTAAAACGTTCATTAAGGTTGATTTACCGACACCATTTTTCCCAGTTAATAAAGTTGTCTTATTTTTATATAAAGTAGTATTAACATTTTTTAGAATTTCTTTATTGCCATTATTGATTGAAACATTTTTTATTTTTAAAATACTTTCATTATTCTTAGGCAATTTGCATGTTAAATTTATTTTTTGTTCGAATTTATTAATTAATAGCTTGTGTTGATTAATATTTAAAAATTTAAAGCTACTATTTGATTCATCAAATGAAATAATATTATCAACAATATCATTATAATTTGATAGATCATGATCAATAATAATAATGGTTTTTCCTAATTTCTTTAAATTGTTTAGTTGAATAATTAGTTGTTGTCTAGCTTCTTGATCGATACTAGCAAACGGTTCATCTAAAAATATAATATCGGAATCAATTGCGTAAATGATTGCTAAGGCCAATCGTTGCTTTTCACCACCTGATAACTCTTCAATTGGTTGGTGAAGAATTTCGTTTATTTTGCAAAAGTTGGTAGCTCTTTTAATTCTATCGATAATTTCTGAGTGATTTAGTTGCATATTTTCCAGTGTGAAAATAAATTCATCATATCCATTTTTCATGCAAAATTGTTGATTGGGATTTTGAAACATCATCGCCACTTTTGTTCTCATTTGTTGTTCGGTAAAATTATTAATATTAGTTGTATTGATTATAATTTGACCATTAACTGTTCCATTATCATATTTAGGATAAAATCCTGCCATTACTTTTAATAAAGTTGATTTACCACAACCAGAATCTCCATATAATATTGAAAGGGTAGATGATTTAAAACTTAAATTTGTATTTTTAAAAATATAATTTTGACTATTATCATATTTAAAGCTTAAATCGTTTAATTGTAATATTTTCAATATAGTGAATGCTCCTAATTATTTTTAATGACATTACTTTTTTCTAGCATATTAGAGATTAATTTACTTAAAATACCACCAAATACAAATACAGAAAGCAATCTAGTTATAAATAATAAAATTAATAAGTTGAAAGAATAAGCATTATAACCATTTTTAAACCAGTCCCATCCAAATGTGATAATGGTGGTAGTAATAGTAGTACTTATAATTCCAATCCAGTTATAATTTTTATATCCTGTAACTGTAAATCCTAATTCAGAAGCGGTTCCTTGAATAGCACCACTAATTAAAGTGGAAGCTCCCCATTGACCACCAATAAACATTTCTACAACAGAACCCAATATTTCTGATAAAATGGAAGCACCAGGAACTTTAAATATTAATGTAGCCAGTGGGGCTGCCATGATCCATAATCCAATTAATAAGTCATTTGCCATTGGGGCTAATCCCATTGGTGTTAATAAAATAGTTATTGCATTATATAAGAATCCGGTTGCAAAAAATATGATTCCACAAATAATAGAAATCAATGTTAATAAAATAATGTTTCTTAAGTTCCAGTTACTATGCATAAAAAATCTCTCCTTTTGATATTTGGAGCAATAAAAAAGAGCTCCAAAAAAGTTTGGAGCCCTTTAATTGATTTATACTATTAAAAGTAACGATATAAATTAAAAGGTATTGTTTTCCTTCGCAGGGATTATCCTGAATCAGGTACAATGGGTTTTATCTCAGCCAAAAGGCACCCCAAACATTTATGACTAAAATATACAATGAATAAAATTAAAAATCAAGTAATGATGATTATAGAAAGTGAATAATGTATGAAAAATAAAATAATTAGTTTTTCAATTGCTTTTTTATTAGTAATTGTTGGACTTACATTTATTGAAATGAAAAATCCTAATTCGATTGCAAATCAAATAATTAAAAATAATAAAAGCCAAAAGCCACATTCATCAGTTATCCAATTTAAAAATGCCCCAATAACTAACTCTAAAGATTTAAAACTTGTAGGTGAACCTAAATCGATGGTTGCGATAGATGCGGATAAGGGTAAAATACTTTATTCACATAATGCAAAACATCTAGAAGAAATTGCTTCATTATCTAAACTAATGACTTTATATCTAGTGATTAAGAAGGCGCAAAAAGTAAATGGTTGGAATCAAATTGTTAATACATCTGATCCAAGATTAAAAAAAATGGGCGATAGCTATATCCTTGGTGGATTTAAATTTAATGATGGTCACAAATATACGGTAAGAGATTTATATAAAGCTGCTTTAATCAAATCATCAAATAACTCAGCAATTGCCCTAGGTGAATGGGTGGCTGGTACTAATGTGAAATTCATTAAAATGATGAATGAACAAGCTAATGAATGGCATTTAAATTCTCACTTTGTTTCATCCTCAGGGTTGGATAATACCGACTTAAAGCCTTATGGATATCATGATGTAGGGGGATCTAATGCTGTTAATGAGGTTTCAGCAGAAGATATTGGTAAAATTGCAGTTTATATCTTAAAAGAATACCCAGAAATTGTTAATGATTCTAAGCAAACCGAATCTTATGTAAATGATCAAACTCTTTATAATGAAAATGGCTTATTAAAGGGAAAGCCTTTTTATGATCCATCTTTATATGTAGATGGATTAAAAACTGGTTATACTGAAAATGCTGGACTTTGTTTTGTTGGTACTAGTAAAAAAACTGGTAAAGACAGATTAGTAACAGTCACACTTGATGATAATAATGAGTTTTCAAATACTAGTACTTTAATGAAATTTATTTATAAAAATTCTAATTTGTATAAAAAATAATTTATTAATAATGTTAATAAGTGTTTGGTTATTTTAGTTATATAGTGTAAAATGGTTCGTATTGTTGTACTTTTATTTTAATTAATAATAGAAGGGAAAGGTTTATGGAATCGGCCTGGAATATAGTAGGTGTGATTTTTTGGATAGCACTGTTTATTTACGCTATTTTTATAGTTCATAATATTGGTGTTAGAAGAAGTAGAATTATACTTAATAATAATTATTCCTTTTCATGGAATCATTTTATCAAAACAATTTTACAATTGTTAATATTACTTTTAGGTGTAGGTTTTCTTATTTTTCAAACATTTAAATCTAACATTGATGCTAAAGATGTTCTAATCAAAAGAGAATATAATCCATTAATTTTAGATACTAATGGAAAAGAATCTTACTATGTAAGTGTATCCAAACAAAATTCACCTAAATTGAATCAGTCATATTCTTATTTAAGTAGGGATAAACATATTCAAGTTTCTAGTGACAATTCTAGTATTCTTGTTGGTAGCAATAATGTTATTAATATTCCTAGTTTTGTTTTTGATTGGCAAAAACAAAATGTTAATCGACTTGATAAACTTTATCAAAAAGCATGGGTAGTCAAAGTTAAAACTACTTATAAAAATAATTTTATAAATGGAATTGGATTGCATGCTGGTAGACAAGCAAATCAGTATACTTTAATTAGAATTCCAGATAGTTCATTTATTTATAAATCTAATTAAAAAGTCTTAATGAGATATTCTACCTCATTAAGACTTTTTTACATATATTTAGTTACATTATCAATTTTTAAATTTAATATGTTTTTTGAAATTTTTTCAGCTGCTTGTAAAATAGCATCATTAACACCAGGACGAGGAATAGCACTAGTTACGAAGTATAAGCCTTCAGTATTTAGCCCCCAAGTGAAAAGATTTACCTCATTTTTAACTTGATCGGAATCAACTTCAATATCAATTGATGTATTATTTACAATATCTCCATTTGATAATTTAATAGATTGTGGCTTAATCATATGACTATCAAGTAAATTTTTTAATAATGGGTTATCAGTAATATTAATATTAGGAGCGTTAGTCCGAGCTTCAATTAAAGCATCACCCTGGATAATTTGATTGCCATAAAATGCAGAACGAGAGATGAACTTATGATTAGCACCGATTGTTTGCATTTGAGGTGGTAAAATAGTTACAATTTTTGCCCTCATTAAAGCTAATAATTCTTCACTTCTAATAACTGGGGCACCCATAGATAAAAATTTAATATTAGATGAGAATTGCCCTTTATATTTATTTACATACTCATCATTGGACAGTAGATTATTTGCTAATACATACCTAATATTATCTCTTAAATCTCTTAGCATTTCTAAGCCACCAATTATAGGTCCAGTTTTGGAGCCCATTTTGGCATCTTTGATAACCATACTTAACCAATTCATAACATGTGTTTGATAATCTTCTGTATTAGTCACTTTAATTCCAGCAACTGGATTTAAAATTAAATCCCAGTTAAATATATCGTTATTTTTAATTTTATAATCTTCAATTAACTTTTTATGGTCATTAATTTTTAAAAAGTCTGATTGAAATTCTTTTAAATCAATATTTTTATAATTCTTTTGAATTAATAAAGTATAATAACGGTATTCAACATCTAGTCTTAGTAGTTTTTGAAAATCATCAAATGATAGTTTGCCATTTTTTATATATTTTTCAATATTTTCTTTTGTTAGAAAATAAGCAGGATAGTTTTCGTTATAATTTTTTTGGCTAATTGCTTTTGGATAATATGGAATCCCACGTCTAGATCCAGCCACGATGGTAGGTTCTTTGCCTGCTGGATGATAAGTAAGTGTTCCATCATCATTTGTAGTAAAATTACCACCACGTTCTTTAGTTAATCGACTTAAGTAATCGTTGAAGCTTAAGCCCATCCCTCTAACGATGACAGTATCATTTGACTTAATAGTTGATAGATTAATTTCATCAGCGTAATCTGGCTTAACATAAGTTAAATTATTTTCTTTTCCATATTTTTTGAATGATTCTTCGGTTGTCGATAGACTGTTATCTTGCTGACCTAGACTAAAGACAACTTTGTCAACGTAATAATTTTGTTTTGCTTGTATTATAAATTTTTCTTCTTCTTTTTTAATATCGCTAACGACTTGATTAAGATGTAAAGATAATTCAATATTGTTATTATTATTGATTATATCAATCATTTTTTTAAAAAAATATTTACAATAAACGCCACAAATAGCTCGAGGAACATAACTATTGTATTTTAATTTATCCAAAGCTTTTAACAAATTATTTTTGTTAGGGTATTTTTTCTCGTTTAGGTTACTAATAAATTGTTGAGCTTGCTTTGACTCTATCCATTCAGCAATTGAATATGCGCCTTTTTGATCATCATTAAATAAAGTTAATTCATTAGCGGGAGTATTCATAATTAAGTCGATTGGTTGATTAATTTTCCAAACTCGGCCGCCAATATCTTTAGTATCAAATAAGTGCAAACTAAGTTGTTGATTTTTATTTACATTATTTATTAAATTGTTCAAGATTAGTAGTCCTCTGGGACCAGCACCAATAATTCCAATATTCATATTTTGAACGCTCCTTTATTATATTGATAATACTAACATGAATAAATTAAAAATTTGAATTTTTACACCGAAAAGATTATCTATATATATGATAAAATTATTCATAAGGATGGTGTTAAAGATGAGTGAAGAAATTCCAGAAAATATGGATGAAGTTAAATTAAAGATGGCACGACTACAAATTGACGGTCATGAAAATATTAATGAAGATGAAATCATTCAAAAAGCAATTAATGACTTGTTTCAAGATTATTTAGATGAAGCAGAAGAAGGACACTATGATACTGGAAAATTAGATAAAAATAAAATTGTTATTACTGGTGTTACTGGTAATATAGTTGCTACCTTAGAATCTGAAGGCAATGATTTTATTGAGGATTTTAAAAAAGATGCTTTGTCTTTATGTTTTCGACTAGAAAACGAAGCTGTCAAAGTTGCCAAAATGTAATTACAACAAAGACTGACCCTAAATGGGTAGTCTTTTTTATTTTAAATATTACCCCTTGAAAATAAAAAATAATCGCTTATAATAATTGTTAGTTAGCTAACTAATTTTATAGGGGTGATTTATTTGAAAGAGAATGTTGGTCGTTTAGTAAAAATAGCATCCATTCAGTTTGCACGACATTTTGATAATATGGCTAAAGAATATGGTTTAACTAGTACACAAATGTCGATCATTGATTTTGTTATGCGTAAACCAAATGAAGAAATTTTTCAAAAAGATATCGAAGAGGAATTTTATATTCAACGTTCAACGGCATCAATTTTATTAAAAAGGATGGAAGATAAAGAACT
Organism: Apilactobacillus apisilvae; assembly: GCF_023380225.1. NCBI lineage: Bacteria > Bacillati > Bacillota > Bacilli > Lactobacillales > Lactobacillaceae > Apilactobacillus > Apilactobacillus apisilvae. Next base: position 749,156 of record NZ_CP093362.1, on the reverse strand, counting down.
TGTCCGAAGAATTCCGTCGACGCTAGATGCTAGGAAAAAACAAGTCATTCTTACTGATAAATCATTTAAATTACAGTCTAAAATTAATGATTTTATGAATGAAAATCAAGAATTATTAGATGAAAAATTCTCTGAAAAAGATTTAGATAAGCTAAACGAAGGTTTGAAAAAAATAATTTATATTATGGGGGATAGAAAGCATGAATGAAAAGATTTCTTTAAAAACATTATTATCTGTAATTGCTGCTGGAATTATGTCCTTTAGTGGAGTAATTATTGAAACTTCAATGAACATAACATTTCCAACATTAATGAAAGATTTTAATATTGATACAAGTACCGTTCAATGGATGACAACTATTTACTTATTAGTCGTTTCAATTGTTGTACCGTTATCAGCTATTTTAAAACGTAATTTTAAGACTAAGTCATTATTTATAACTGCGAATATTTTATTTATTGCAGGAGTTTTAATTGATTTATTTGCACCCACTTTTTCTTTGTTATTAATTGGTAGAATGGTACAAGGATTAGGAACAGGTATTGCTTTACCACTAATGTTCAATATTATATTAGAACAAGTTCCAAGGAAGAAAATCGGTTTAATGATGGGAGTGGGTAATTTAATTACTGCAATTGCTCCTGCTGTCGGTCCTACTTTTGGTGGAATTGTAGTTTCATCGATTGGGTGGAGATACATTTTCTTAATTTTATTACCAATTCTAGTTATTTCATTAATACTAGGTATGTTCGCAATTAAAAACAATGAAGTTAGTGAACGGACTAAACTAGATTTCATGAGTCTGATCTTGATTGTTATTACTTTTGCCGGTTTAGTTTATGGATTCAGTAGTATGGGTAGTGGAAACGTATTTAGTTTAAATGTTTTACTTCCAATTATTATTGGAATCATTGCTCTAATTATCTTGTATAGACGTTCAGTAACAATTGATAATCCCATTATTAATTTATCTATTTTAAGAAATAGTAAATTTTCAGGACATGTTGTTGCCTTCTTTATTTTGCAATTTATCACATTAGGAATGTCATTTATTCTTCCAAATTACGTTCAAATTGTAAATAATCAATCAGCCTTTATTGCTGGATTAATTGTTTTACCAGGTGCTGCATTAGGAGCTGTTTTTGCACCATTAGCTGGTAAAATTATGGATAAACTAGGTGCGTATAAGCCAATATTATCAGGAATGTTAGCTGGACTTATTGGTTTATTACTATTTGTCATTTTTGGTACACATTTATCAAATTGGATGATCTTAATGTTCTACTTAGTTTATATGCTATGTTTAGGTTTGTCCTTTGGTAATATTATGACTAGTGGATTAAGTAATCTAAATTCAAATGATAGTTCTGATGGGAATGCTATTTTTAATACAATTCAACAAATTTCAGGAGCAATTAGTACTTCAGTTATTTCTGCAATTGTTGCTATCAGTCAAACAAACCCTGCATATAGTAAGAGTTTAGGAACAGCAATTGGATCTGAACATGGATTTATTTTATTAATTGTATTGCTATTAATAGCATCATTTATACTAAACAAGGTTGTTAAAAAGGGTAAATAAATATTTTATCCTAATTAAAAAAGTATCTATCATTTTTAATCGATAGATACTTTTTTATTATTCTATATCTTTAGGATTTAAAATATCTGCTTCACATTTTTTATTAAAATAATATTTTATTTAATAAATTTTAATGTATAGAATCCCTGACTATCAGCACTCACTGTGTAAGTCTTATAACCATTATTTAGCCATTGACTTTGAGTCGTTTTAGCATAACTCTGTGCATCAGCCACCGAGCTAAAAGTATGTGGTTCAGCAAACATATCATCACTGCTACTAGATTTGTTGTTTGATTCCTTTTTATTAGTATCATTTTGGACTGAATTGTTTTGGCTTTTGTTTTCAGTTTCATTACTATCTTTAGATACATCAGATTTATTTTTTTGCTGTTTGTTAGAATTATCGTTAGCATTGCTATTTTTATTTTCGTCGGTTTCTTTAGAAGTTTTATTACTAGTAGATAATTCTGTTTTAGTACTATTGTCAGAAGTAAAATAAGTGATTGCTTTCACTCCGCCAATAATTAAAGCAGCAATTACAACAATGAAAATAATGATAGGCCATATTTTAAAGTTAGAAGCTTGGTTAGTTCTGGTATTATATTGCTTTTCATTAAAATCATATTTTTTTATACGATTATTGTCATCGTCGTTATTCATATATATATGTTCCCCTCCATTTCAAGGAAAAATAAAAGTAGACATACTATATTATAACAAACATTTCTATATTTATTAATTTTAAATCAATTTGCTTATTATTGAATATCGTTAAAAAAGGTTAATAATTTTTCTTTAGTTAAGTTTTTCTTTTCTTCACCAGAGATATCATAAGAAACTTTACCTTGATGGAGAACTAAAAGACGATTTCCATAGTTAATAGCATCGTCTAAATGATGTGTAATCATTAAACAAGTCAACTTTTCTTGATGAATAGTATTATCTGTGATGTCCATTAATTGTTGTGAAGTTTTGGGGTCCAAAGCAGCTGTATGTTCATCTAAAAGTAAAATGCCAGGCTTATTAATGGTTGCCATTAAAAAACTTAGTGTTTGTCTTTGACCACCAGATAAATTACCGGTTGCTGTGGTTAAACGTTTATCTAAATTATTGTTCATTTTTTTAGTAAGCTTTTTAAACTTATTCATCTGGCTCTTTAAGTTACGAGGGACTAATGAATGTTTTTTACCTCTTTTTTCAGCAAGAAGCAAGTTTTCAGCAACTGTCATTCGCGGAGCAGTTCCCATTTTAGGATCTTGGAAAACACGACTTAAGAATGCAGTTCTTTTAACAACTGAAGTCTTAGTGATATCTTTATTATTATAAATTACTTGGCCAGAGTTTGGTTTTAAATTTCCACCAATCGTATTAAAAAGGGTAGATTTACCTGCTCCATTTGATCCTAATATTGTTATGAAATCACCAGGATAAATATCTAAATTAATATGATCTAAAATGTTTAATTCCTCAGCGGAACCTTCATTTACGGTTTTAACGATATTTTTCAATTGAAAGATTGGTTTAGTCATGATTCTTTAACCCCCGTTTCAATACATGTTTTAAGTGAAATTTCTTTTCTAAAGCTGGCACTCCCATGAAAATAGCTAGTAATACTGATGAAATAAGGTTTAGATCGGTTGCATTGAATCCTAGTTGTAATACCAATAATAAAACTAAACGATAAATGATACTGCCAATAGTAACGGCGATTAGTCTTTGCACCATTGTTAAATCACCAAATACGACTTCACCAATAATGATGGATGCAAGTGCAACAACAATGATTCCAATTCCCATATTAACATCTGAGTAGCCATTGTTTTGTGCAACAAGGGCACCACCTAAAGCAATTAAACCATTTGATACACTAACACCCATTATTTTCATATTATCAGTATTAATGCCTAAAGATTCAGCCATGTTTTCATTATCACCAGTAGCGATAAATGCTTGACCTAAATCAGTTTGTAAGAAATATACCAATACAATTGTTACGATTACAATAATAATAAGTCCTAAAGCAACACTATCAAAATATGGTGGTAGTGATTGAAAAAAATGGCCATTTAATAATGTTGGTAAACCTAATAAAGATTGGTTGGGTTTACCCATGATTCTCAAATCAATGGAATATGATGCTGTCATAACCAAAATCCCAGCTAATAATACTGGAATTTTAGCTTTTGTGTATAACAATCCGGTTACTAAACCAGCGAGGCATCCCACTAAAAAGGCCATAATCGTTGCGATTATTGGTGAATATCCATGAGCAATTGCTGTAACTGCGGTTGCAGCTCCCATAGGAAAAGTACCTTCGACTGTCATATCTGGGAAATCTAAAATTCTAAAGGTTAGGTATAGTCCAACTCCTATTACTGCCCATAATAGGCCTTGGCCAATTGCAGAAATTATTAAACTCATTTATAAATCACTCCTTGTCTTTCAGCTTTTTGAATTAATGGTTGAGGAATATGAATGCCTAATTTTCTAGCCTGGTTGAGGTTAAGTGCTAAATCACCATGTTTTAAAGTTTGAATTGGCATTTCTGATGCATTTTCGCCATGTATTATTTTTGCAGTAACTTTACCGGTTTCCACACCTAATTTAAATTGATTTAAGCCATAGGTTGCAATTCCGCCATTTTTAACGACATTTGATGCTGTAGGGAAAATAGGGACGTTACGTTTATTGGCCACTGCGACTAATGTTTGGATTGCTGATGCTACAGTATTATCATTTGGTACATAGACTGCATCAACATTTTGGACCATTTGAGTAGCAACTTGATTTAAATCATTTGTATTAGCAATTGAGTATCCTTTAACTTTAATTCCTTCTTGTTTACATATTTCCGTAAATTTTTTGTATTGGCTAGTAGCTGAATCATCACTAGAAGTATAAATAACGCCCAAAGTTTTCATATTTGGCATAATTTGTTTTATTAGATCTAGTTGTTGCTTCATTGGTGGAAGATCTGAAACTCCGGTGGTGTTTCGACCTGGTTTTTGATTTGAATTTACTAGTCCAGCTGACTTAGGATCTGTAATGGCACCTAAAACTAAAGGTCTATTTTTTACTGTATTTGCTAAAACTTGAGCAGAAGGGGTAGCAATACCAATTGATAAGTCGACATTTTCATTTGCAAACTTCGTACTCATTGTTTTTAGATTACTTTGATCGTTTTCGGCATTTTGAAAATCAATCTTAATATTTTTACCAGGTTGAAATCCGGATTCTTTTAATCCTTGTATAATTCCATGATGGATGGCATCCAAAGCGGGATGCTCTGTTAGTTGTAAAATCCCAATTTGTGGGATATGATCACGACTTATTTTTACAGGTTGTTTCTCTTTATAATAACCAAACGCTAAAATTAGAAATAATACAATAATTACTGAATATAAACGTTTCATTTATGTAGCACTCCTTTATTTGATGTTCTTAATAAAATATTCCAATAAAAAAGCGGATAACCCAAACATCCCAGGTTTATCCGCTTAAAATACATATATAGCATACCTGTGGTGTTTGAATTTCATCCGCACAAGCTTTTATTGATTCGTGAGAAAGAAGCTGGTACAGATGCGCTTAATTAATAGGAACATCTAATTAAATCGCATCTGTATTTTATAATGCGATTTATTAACACCAGCTTTGCCAAGTAGAAACTATTGATAAGTTGTTTAAAATATTTTCCATTGGATCTTTCCCCTTTCATTTATTAAGTTTAATTTTAAATTTATCCTATATAAAAGTCAAGCATAACAAAAAAGAGTGAACATTAAGTTCACTCTTTTATAAATTTATTTTATTTGTCTTTTTTATTTTCGTCTTCAAAATCTTCTAGATTAATTTCATCATTTACTTCTTTGGCATTTCTTAAATCTTTGGTTACCATTGCACTTGAAATCCCCCATCTGTAGAAGGCAAGTGAAGCAATAATGATAACTAAGAAATCATATGGATAATGAATCCAGTTTTGACCACCGAATGGTGTTGAACCCATGTATGAAATAATTGAAATGAAAATTAAGTAACCAATCATCCAGAAACTACCTGTAAATTGATCCTTAGTTTTCTTCCAACCAGTTTTCCATTCGAAATAGAAGTAGAATGGTAAACCTAGTAAGATAACAAGAATAACTTTAACAGTTGTTGGCCACATTGCCCAGTAAGTTGCTAAGCTAGCAAGAACAAATGCAAGTGGAGCCATAACTTTTAATAGTTTCAAACGAATAGGACGTTTGAAGTTTGGAGCAATTCTTCTTAGTGCAGTTACTGTAACAGGACCAGTTAAGTATGCAATTAGAGTAGAAGTAGAAATAACACTAGCAAGTGTTCCCCAACTTCTGAACAATGCTACTAGTAACACACTAATAATTAAGTTAACTATCATGGCAATTCTTGGAACACCCCAACGTTCATTCATTTTACCAATGAATTTAGGCATGTGTTCGTTTTGTACCATGGCTGCTAATGTACGACCAGTTTGGGCAACGAATGAAACACCGGTACCAAATGGTGATATAAAAGCATCTAAGTATAATAGTACAGCTAACCAATGAATACCCAACAAGATTGCTAAATCAGCAAATGGTGATTGGAAATCAACACCGTGCCAACCGTTAACTAAATCTTGAGGTACGATTGTACCGATAAATGTGAATTGTAGTAATACATAAATAACGATACTAATTGCTAAGGAAATAGTAATTCCTAAAGCGATGTTTCTCTTAGGATTTTTAATTTCTTTACCCATGTTAATAACAACTTGGAATGCATTGTATGAGAAAATAATACCTGAAGCTGTTGTTGCTGAGAAAATAGCAGCACTACCATAAGGCATGAATCCTTGAGAAGTGAAGTTTCCAGAGTGGAAACCAGACATTAATAACATAATAATTGTTAGTAATGGAATTCCCAATTTAAAAATTGAGATAAAACTAGTGAATCGAGCTAATAAATTAACAGACCAATAGTTCAATAATGTAAAGACTAATATGAAAAGAAAAACGACAAATAAACCGGTATTGGATATTTCACCATTTACCAAGAATCCATGTGTCCAGTGTGCCCATTTCCATGGCCAAGAACCCATGTATTGAACCGCAGCAACGGCTTCAATTGGAATCAATGTAACTAATGATACCCAATTAGCCCAAGCCGCGATGAAACCTAGTAAAGAACCGTGGGTGTATTGAGCGTATTTACTCATTCCACCACTTTCTGGGAACATAGAACCAAGTTCAACATAGTTGAATGCGATAGCACCAATAACAATAGCACCAACGATCCAAGATATAATAGCAGCTGGTCCAGCAACCTTGGAAGCTTCCCAAGATCCGAATAACCAACCTGAACCAATAATGGAACTAAGTCCCAACATTACAATCTGAAATAAACCTATCTTTCCTGAATTATTATTTTTTTTCATAATACTCCTTTCATGGTCTCCAAGTATATTACCAAAAATATTTATCAGTGTAAAATGATAAAAGACCAGTGTGATAAGCTTTTATGCTTCCATCTACTATAATAATAGTATTTCTAAGCATTTACAAATAATTAAAACCGTAATAAAAATTATTAAAATTTTGTAATGTTTTTAATCTTTATATTCGCAAATTTCAATAACATTTTGTTCAGGATCATTAACATATATTGAGTTCATTTCACCATTAGCACCACTAACTTTTTTTGGACCATCGATAATTTCTACTCCATAATTAGCTAAATGCGAAGTTATATCTGACAAAGAGTCCTTAGCAATAATGCAAAATTTGCTGGATCCTGCACTAGGATTTTTAGGGTTGTTATTGTCACTACTAATAATAGTTAAGAAAATTAATTTTTGCTTGCCCAATTGAAATTCTAGTTTAGATTCATCAAACGTTAAGATAGGTAAATCAAAGACCTCATGATAGAATCTCATCGTTTTTTCTAAATCTCGTACAAAAATTGTAATATGATCAATATCTTTTACTTTCATTATTTATAGTCCTTTCTAAATGATTAATATTTAAGCTTAACTCTAATATTATAAACAAAATTTTATTAAAATGAAATTGACTAAATGTTTTTTAGTGTGGTATTTTTAAGAGTATGTATATAAGTACGACTTTTTAATGATTATAAGGAGTGAAAATAGTGGCTTTACTTGATGTTAAAGATATAAGTATGGGCTTTGCCGATAAAAAATTATATGACGAAGCTAGTTTTACTTTAAACAAGGGCGAACATATGGGAATTGTTGGTCAAAACGGGGTTGGTAAAAGTACTCTTATAAAGATTATTACTGGCGTTGAATTACCAGTTTCTGGCTCTGTTAAGTGGCAAAACAACGTTAGTGTTGGTTATTTAGACCAATATGCTGACATTCCTGAAAAAATGAATTTAATTGATTTTCTTCATACTGCTTATCAAGGCTTATATGACCAATCTAAGCATATGGCTAAATTGTATGAACAATATGCTGAAAATTTTGATGATAAATTATTAGAACAAGCGGGTCGAATTCAAGAAAACCTTGAGGCTAATAATTTTTATGATATCGAAACAGAAATTGAACGAGTTATTACTGGACTGGGATTGGATGATGTTAAACGTGATCAACAAATCTCTCATATGTCTGGTGGACAACGTTCTAAGATTATTTTAGCTAAATTAATTTTAGAAGATCCAGATGTTATTTTACTTGATGAACCAACTAACTATTTGGATACTGCTCATATTTCATGGCTAGAAGACTATCTAAATAATTTTGACGGTGCTGTTATGGTTATTTCTCATGATTATGAATTTTTAGAAAAAGTTACTAACTGTATCGTAAATATTGCCTTTGGTAAAATTACTAAATATCGTGGTGATTTTCAATCAGCAATGCGCCAACGTGATGAACGTGAAAAGGTTCAACAAAGAGAATATGATAAGCAACAGGTTGAAATTGAAAAGGCCAAAGCTTTCATTCGTAAAAATAAGGCTGGTTCTAGATCAACGATGGCGAAGTCACGTGAAAAAATGCTATCACATATGGAAGTTGTTGATCCACCTTCAACAAATATTCATGCTTCCTTTAACTTTCCATATGAAGATACAGGTTCACAAAATGCATTGGTTGTTGATGAACTATCAGTAGGATATGATAAGCCATTGTTAAAACCAGTTAGCTTTTCAGTTAATACTGATGAAAAAGTTGGCTTTGAAGGGTTTAATGGAGTTGGTAAATCAACACTAATTAAATCAATTTTAGGCCTACTAAAACCTAAGGGTGGTAAAGCTGATTTTTCACCATCGGCAAAAGTTAGTTACTTTAGTCAAGATTTGATTTGGTCCAATGATAAAGAAACCCCATTGCAAATTATTCAAAATAAATTTCCTAAGTTGGAACAAAAACCAATTAGAACTAAGTTAGCCAAGTGTGGTTTAGATGCTGCGAATGCAATGAAACCTATCGGGGAATTATCTGGTGGGGAACAAACTAAGGTTAAGTTAGCGATGCTAGAATTTACACCAAGTAATTTCTTAATCATGGATGAACCTACAAATCATCTTGATGATGAAACTAAGGAATCTTTAAAACAAGCAATCAATAACTTCCCTGGGAATGCGATTATTGTGTCTCATGAAACTAGTTTTTATAATGGCTTAGTAGACAAAGTCTTAAATGTTGAAAAACTAAGTTTACGTGATAAAGATGAAATTGAAAAAGCAAACGAACAAAGTAATTAGAAAAAAGCACTTTCGATAAAATTATTATTTTTTAAAATAATAATTTTCGGAGGTGCTTTTTTATGTACTATGTGTCGTATAATACGTGTATGAAGGTTATAATTTTATTGATTCAGTTAGGGGCAAGATTAATAAATGCTACTATAATAATCATAAAAATGATAAATACGATTATCTGTTATTTCTTTTGAAAAGAAAGGATGTATACGAAAGTAAATTAACGGCTATTGTGAGAATTATTGGTATTAAGTACTTTAATAAATTTGAAGAACCACTCTCTAAAGAATTATTACTAATTCTAAAAAAAGGCTGTCCACTATATACAAAGATTGAAATTCAAAAAGTACTTTCTGCTGGGACAAAACATACAGCAATTTTACTAATATCAGAACTAGGTAAAATTGGTAATAATCAATATCTGAAGGTTCCAATGAAAACAAGTAAAAAGAGTACATATCCGATTGCGCGTGATATTTGTGCAAGAATTCTTCAAAAAATGGATATCATTGCAGTTTCTGAAATATATATAAATATTCAACAAAATAATATGAATAATTCGCAAAAAAGTGAATCATTAGATGTTTTAGAATACTGTATTTTTCATAATTCATTATTAGGTACTTTGAATTTGTTGAAAGTAATTGTTAATGAAACTAAGTCAGAAAACATACTATGCAAATGGAAAGCAATACGAGCACTATCTGCGTTCAAAAATAATGATTTTGTTATATCTTACCTCGAATATCTATATACAAAAGAAGAATCCGAGGGAATTATTAATGAGATTAAAAGAAGTATAAGATTTGTTAAAATTAAATAAAATAGGAAGTGCTGTTAAATGTTAAAATTTTATCATGATTGGTTTAAATTTATGAAAAATGGTAAATTTAAGCAATATGAAAAAGAATATGATTATTATAAGAAAAACAATGAGAATACAATGTATAATTTAGGTAGCCCAGTAAATGATTATCAAAAGGGGTATCAAAAAGCTTTCTATGATAACAACACCAAACGATACTTAACTAGTAATAAAATTATGCTAAAATTATTTAAGTATAATCAAAGTAAACGATATAAAAAAAGTGATGAATATAATCGCGGATATGATGATTTTATTAAAGATACTGTAAAATAAAAATAATTCTCTTTTAGAATTTAAAAACTAAAAGAGGATTATTTTTTATTGAAAGTTTTTTGGTTCATCAGCATAATCATTCATAAAACTTTTGGCATCATTGTAAGATGGAAATTGACTAATGATGGTTATCTTTGAACGATGACGATTATTTGTCTTATTAGTTACTTTTTTAACTAGAAAATATTCTTTGATATCATCTAATGGTTTTAATTCATTGTTTTTTACGAAAATTTGTAAATTAATTTTTTTGTTTTCAAAATCAATTTCACGTTTAGCCAAATTAATATATGCTTTTGAATCTAAATGGCTTTCACGAGGATGTTTTTCTGAAATGATGTTATCTGTTTTACAGAAGTACATTAAGCACCAATAAATATTTGCAATTAATAATCCCAACGAAAAGACGTTTCTAAATAGGGTGGGCAAAAGTTGAGTTGCAATATTTGTTTGTTTAGTGACTTGCATAATAAAACTAAAATCGATAATACTTTGTAGATTGGTAGCAAGTAAACAAATAATAAATATAATTATCCAATAAAATTTATACACTTTAGAAACCTGATGTAAGAAATTATAGTGTAAGTTTTCAAAGTAATGAAAGTTCATGGATAATTTAGAAATAGATGTTAGAGCCAGCCAAATTAAAAATAATAGCAAGGGTACTTTGTAGTCAGTTAATAGATAAAAGACATTTAATAAAAATGTATTCATGGATGTTGATAAGAAACTAGGGACTCGGTAACCAAAAATTTCTAAAACCACTAATAGAATTGAAGCTTCACGAATTAGATTAATAAATTTTTCAGAACTATTACTGTTAGTTCGATTAATAACTAAATTATATAGATTTTGCATATTGCAGAACTCCTTAAATATATAATAATAGTTATACCACTAAAACTTTAAAATAAACATAAAATAAAAAGCCTGGCTATAATTAACAGCTAGGCTTAAATTTATTATTTGTTAAAAGTATCGTTTTCAACTTCACGTAGGAATGTTGCTAAATGATCATAATAAACGGGGGCATTATCAATCATATGATGATGTCCACCATTTGGAGTCGATACAAATTTAGCATTTGGAATCATTTTAGCCATTCTTTTACCAGTTTCTAATGGCATTGATTCGTGTTCACCAAAAGTTACTAATGTAGGAACATGGTTATCTTTTAAGTTCTTAGTATTATGCCACTCACCTAATTTACCAGTAATAACGAATTCATTATCACCTTGGAAAGCATTGTAAATATCAGTGTTTGATAAACCAATTAAGTGTTCTAATTTGGAAGGTTGTTTACGATCAATATAATCTTTGTTTAATTTATCAACATCTTTTTGATAACGTTCATTATCATAATCATTGTTAGCTTCGCATTTTTTCATGAAGGCTAATTCATCAGGTGAAAATTCTTTTTCACGAATTTGATCTAAATGAGTAGTGTAATCATCAATTTCATCAACCATTGATGAAATGATTGCACCTTTAAGGTGTTTACCATATTTTTGAGCGTATAGTTGAACTAATAATCCACCCCAAGATTGACCAATTAAATAAAAGTTATCTAAACCAAGCTTTTGTCTAACTTCTTCAACTTCATCTAAGAAATAGTCATAGGTTAATACTTTGTTAGAAACTTCTGGGTCAGAAAAATCAGGAGTATCTGAATACCATGATCCTAATTGATCATAGTAAGTAACGGAAACATCTAAGCCTTGTTTTTTAAGTTCATCAGCTGTATTTTCCCAATATTCGTGGGTACCACCAGGGCCACCATGAAGAGCAAGTAAATTGATTTTACCTTCACCTGAGGTATGCGTCCATAAATGATATCCGTTATCTAAAGTAATGATTTTAGTCTTTTGTTTCATGATAATCCCTCATTTCTTTTAATTAATATCCTAACACTATTGCTTACGAATAGGCAATTGAATGTTACTTTCGGCTAAGTTGATGGTGTATTTAATATCTTGGTTACCACGAACGGTATTTTCAAAATCAGTAGCGAAAATAACTAAGCCTAATTGATGACCAGCTAATAAGTGGTAGAAAGTAGGTTGTAATTCTAGTGACATATCATAATCTGCATTAGCTTCCATATCATCAACTTGGTAGCTATTACTACGATTTTGCATATTGATATGACCTTCTGCGATTTCCTTATAAGGAGTTTTTTGCATTTTCATTTTAAATTCACGTAATGAATCTTCACGCCATAGGTAGCCTTCATTAATTCGATGGCCTAATGGCTTAGGTGTTTCAGTTAAACGATAATCGTTTCCATAATCAACTAACATACAACTTATCATCCCAAAGTTTTGGGATGCTGAAGCATTTAATTGTATTTTTACTTTTCCATCGATAGTGAAGTCTTCTTTAGCAGGAGCTGTTTTAAAAATAATCCGGTTATCTTTTAACGGATTGTCTTCACGATCTAATACTAAATCGTTGCGCCACTTTTTATAATCAAGACAGTATTTTTGAAAGTCTTTAGAATCAACACTATCTTTGAATTGCTTTTTACCATGGTCGAAATCATCAATTAATTCATTATTCTGTGATGGGTGAAGTGTTTTAATACTGTCTGGATTTTCCCATTCGTTAAATGCATTCCAAGTTTGTTCCTTAGTATTGTCTTGAATAATAACATTTGGGATTAATTCTGGAGCATTATTATCAACATCTAGTAATTTGTAAGTTAACCACAAATTAATCATGTCAGTAAAATCAATTGATTGAAATGCATTGATATAAATATGTTTACCTTGATGTAAAATTAATTTTTTGTTGATGTTTAATGGCTTGATTGCCTGCCAAATCTGTTCCACATTTTTAGGTTTAACGTTGTCATCATTCAAACCGTGAATTAAGAACATATCAGCTTTGATATTTTTAGCATCTTTAAGGTAATTACGGGCATCCCAGAATTCGTTATAGTTTCCAGTATCACGTTCTTGACCTTCAGTTATTTTTGCTAATTGTTTTTGCCAAGCTTCTTCATTTTTATAAAATTCACTAGCATTTTGTTTCCTACTATAAGTTTCAGCAGCTAGGACATCAGCATCTTCACCCTGAAAACCACCAGGTGCTAATACCAAACCATTTTCACGATAGTAATCATACCAATTTGAAATAGCTGCTTCAGCGATACAAGTTTTTAATCCTTCAACACCAGTTGTAGCGGCAGCAATTTGTAGGGTTCCTAAATATGAACGACCCGACATTGCAACATTACCATTAGACCAGTAAGCTTCAATTTGGTTGTTATCTAACTTATTAGTGAAAGCAGTACGTTTACCTGTTAACCATTCAATAACAGCAGTTGCTGATAAAGTTTCATCATAATCACCAGTGGTTCTAAAACCATCTGATTCATAAGTACCGATTCCAGCAGAGTAAACGACAGCAAAACCACGTGCTAAGAAGTAATCATTTAATGTGTAAGATAATTCACGGTCTAAAGTTTGTTCAGCTTTTCTAGTTTTACCTTCAACGGTTCTTGGTTCAGGTAGCTTTTCTTTATTATTTTTTGCTTTGATATTTGAGTATGAATAATTATTGGGTTCTTTGTGTTGTAGACCAATATTGACATTGTGAGTTAAATCTTTGCCATCTTTATCATTAGTACCTTGATTGTAAGGACTATTGGTGAAAATGACAGGGACTTTATTTTTATTACTTTCTTTAGGTCTAATGATTTCAGTTTTTAGTAAATCTAATTTGCCGTCATTATCAGTATCTTGGTCTGCTTCAACGTAAACAACTTCACGAATTAAGTTATTAGTATCATATACGGGCATTGTTTTACCATTAAAAATTAATGGCTTACTAAAACTGTTTAAATTTTGTGCGAAGTAGCCTTTAGATGCTAGATCATCAACGAAAGTAGTTCCATATTTATTGTGTGTGTTTAATAGTAAATACCATGCACAGATGGTATCATATAGATTCATTTCATCATTTACATCAGCAACTGGAAGATTTAAGTCCTTCATTTTAGTAATGGGATTATCGATTAAAAAATCTTCTCCAACTTGGAAATGAAGTAATTGTAGTGCAATATTATAGAAGCCAATTTTAGAAAGTGGCGCATTTTTATCTAAAAATGATAACGCATTTTCTTCGAAACTAGCCATCATGCCTGCAATTTGTTGTCCTCTAATTGTTAAACTTTGACTGTCTAAAAAAGCTTTTAGTAAAAATGTTTTTAGTAACTCAGCTGGTTTTTTAATGTCATCAGTTGATTTATCTAAAAAATGAATATCAGTTAATTCTTTTTTAGCAATTTTTAAATTGTAGTCAGCAATTGCATATTGATGATTTTTCATGAAAGTCCTCCTAAAAATATATGTAATTTATATTATATCGTAAATTAGAAACAAATGAGGATTAAATCTTTATTAATCATTTAAAGCTTAAAATACATAATGCTATAATATAAGTAATTATTATATGGAGGGGATATTATGGTTACTGAAATTGATGGTGGAGCAATTGTTTATAAAATGGTTGATGGTAAACCGCAATATTTATTAGAAAAAAGTGCAACTAGTGACTTCTGGGGGTTTCCTAAAGGCCACGTTGAAGGTGATGAATCATTAGAACAAGCAGCAATCAGAGAAATTAAGGAAGAAACTAATATTGATGCAACAATTGACACTGATTTTAGTATTGATGCTGAGTATGATATGAAAAATGGCCACCATAAAGTGATTACTTTTTATACTTCACAAGTGGATGATCCCAAAATTACACTACAAAAAGAAGAAATTAGTGACTATGTTTGGCAAAGCTATGATGATTCCCGTAATACACTTACTTATGACAACCTAAAAGTAATTTTGGATAAAGCTAATCAATACATTGTAGGTAAGTGATTAAAATGATAAAAGAAAATAAATTAATTGTAATTACTGGAGCAACCGGTAGTGGCAAAACCACAATTAGAGATTATTTGGTTAATCATTATCATGTTGCCAAGGTAGTTACTCATACAACTAGAGCACCACGTAAAAATGAACAAGATAAAGTTGATTATTATTTTGAAAATGATGAAACATTTGCTAAAAATCATTTCTTGGAACATGTTCAATATGCTAAGGCTAAATATGGTTCTTCATATGAAGGCCTTGAGAAAGCTTGGCGAAACAATCATTGTGCAGTAATTGTATTGGATACTCAAGGAGCTATTACTTATCATGAAAAATTAGGCAATCAAGCGTTAATCTTTTTTATTGAGGTTAATGATCCAGTTATTTTAAAAAATCGCATGATTGAACGTGGCGATAGCGAAGATAAAATTAAGCAACGTTTATCTAGTCATGAATATGAACGCGACTTAAAAGTTCCCAAAGAATTGCAATCATCAGCATATGTGATCGAAAATAATGATTTAAAACATGCTGAAGCTACGATTGATGCTTTAGTGAATAAATTATGTTAAAAAATAACGATACCTATTTAATGGGTATCGTTATTTTTGATTAATTTTAATAAATCATTAAAGTAATTACTTTTGATGGCAACTAAATTGATTGGTCGAATGATGTCTAATCCTTTTACATGAATTTCTTTTAGTTTACCGGAATTAATTTCATCTTTAGCCAGTGATTTATACATAAAAGACACGCCTAAATCATCTTCTAGTAAATGATTAATAACTGTTGGTTCATTGATGTTAATGACTTTATTGAAATCATTTTCAGTAATGTTTAATGATTCTAACCAGTTGGCGAAAATGAAACGAGTTCCAGAGCCTACCTCACGTAGTAACAGGTTTTCCTTGAGTAATTGTTGAATCCTAACTTCTTTGTATTTGGTGATTGGATTGTGAACGCTAGTAACACAAATAAATTGCTCTTCTTTGATAACATGATAGCTATATTTATCTTTATCGAAATTACCTTCTAAAATTGCAAAATCCAAATCACCATGATCAATCATTTTTAATATTTTATCAGTGTTAGTTACAACACATTCAATATTTTTAAATTGATTTTCGATATTTGTAATGATAGCAGGGGTCATGAATAGAGCAACCGAGCGAGTAGAACCAAAAACTAAATTTCGTTGTTTGGGGTGATCTTTTAGTTCATGAATAAACTTGTCACTTTGAATATTAATATTATTTATGAATTCGGCTAACTTGATTCCATCTTCAGTAATGTTTAGATATGGTTGCTTATAACTAACTAATTGTAAATTTAAATCTTTTTCTAAACTTTTAATTTGTTGTGTAACTGCTGGTTGAGTGATGAATAATTGTTTTGCCGTTTTAGTATATGATTTGTTTTCTGACAAAATTTTAAAGGTAATATATCTTTGGTCTAACATTTTATTCTCCATAACTTATTTTTATATCGTTATTAATAATGATAATTTTATTTTATAATAACATTAATTTATACTTAATATATAAATTAATGAAGGGAAGATAGTAATGAGAATAATATTAACAACTAAGTTTTGGTTAGCTATTATTGTTACTTTTATTTGTACTCTTGCTGGAACTTATTTAGCAGGAATGCCATATTTAAATATTATCGGTTCACTCGTTTTAGCACTTATTTTTGGAATGTTGATCCAAGTTCAACCTAAGATTACTAAAAATTTAAAATCAGAAGCAGGGTTTATTTCTAATAAATTTTTGCGTTTAGGAATTATTTTATTAGGATTTAAGTTAAATCTTAATACCTTGATGTCTTCTGGGGTTAAAACAATTTTATTAGCCATCTTAGTAGTTTGTGGAACGATCTCAGGTACTTATTTATTAAACCGTAAATTGGGTGTAAATAAAGAACTTTCAATTTTAACAGCTAGTGGTACTGGAATTTGTGGAGCTGCCGCAGTTATGGGAATATCACCACAAATTAAAGTAAATGCTGATAAACAAGCTCAAAAAGAAGAAGATCAAGTGCTTGCAGTCGCAATTGTTGCCATTATGGGAACTGTATTTACTTTAATTGAAATTGCAATTAAACCATTGTTACATATGACACCTGACCAATTCGGTGTGATGGCTGGGGGATCCTTACATGAAATTGCTCATGCGGTTGCTACTGGTAGTTCTGATGGTCCAGTTGCTTTGAACATTGCGATTATCACTAAATTATCACGAGTATTAATGTTAGCACCTGCGGCTGTGATCATTGGTATTTGGTATCAAAAGACCACTGTTAATAGTGAAGCTAGTGGTAAACGTAAATTACCAATTCCATGGTTTATGGCTGGGTTTATTGCTACTAGTATTATTGGTAGCTATGTTCCGATGAGCGCCAGCTTACTATCAACATTAGTTAGCGCTGCTTATTTATTCTTAGGAATGGCAATGGCTGCTTTAGGAATGACAGTGAACTTTAAAGTATTACTTAGTCGTGGAGTTAAACCATTGGTTGCTTCATTTATTAGTTCAATTTTCTTACTTGTTTTTGTTGTTATTGTTAGTAAAATATTCTTCTAAAATAAAAATGCTGCTAATTATTAGCAGCATTTTTTTTAGTCTTCATTTGAAATTAAATATTCTTTTAAGCGATCCATTTGTTCGGATGATAATTCAGCTTTAATTTTAGTGCCTTCTGCTACATATTCAGTATTTATAACATTAGTATTGTCATTTAAATAACTAGTTACGTCACCTTTACTAAATGGAATTAGAAATTCAGCGGTAACATAATTTGAATAACTATTTTCTTTAATAACTTTAACTAATTCATCAATTGAATCTTCTTCATTAGCAGAAATTATTAAGTTATCGCCAACTCTTTCAGGGCGTCGTTCGTCTAAAATATCAGCTTTATTGAAAATAGTAATCATTGGAATATTTTCGACACCAATTTCTTTTAGCGTATCTTTTGTAGTTTTCATCATTAAGTCTTTATTTTTGTCAGATTCATCAACAACTTGAACTAGTAAATCAGCATTAGCTGCTTCTGATAAAGTTGAACGAAAGGCCTGAACTAATTGATGGGGTAACTTACTAACAAAACCAACTGTATCTGAAAGTAGCATGGTTTTATTATCCGGGAAGACTAATTTTCTAACACTAGTGTTTAAAGTTGCAAATAACATATTTTTAACCATTACTTGTTTTTCGTTATTTTCACCATATCGACCAACTAGTTTATTCATAATAGTTGATTTACCAGCATTAGTGTAGCCGACTAATGCAACTGTGGGGATGCTTTTGGAATCACGTTGCTTACGTTGTGTTTTATCAGATTTTTGAATGGATTTTAGTTCGTTGCGAATATGAGTCACATCACGTTCGATTGCACGACGATTTAATTCAATCTGTGATTCACCAGAACCACGGTTAGTAAATCCACCACCACCTTGTTGATCTAGTCTTTGACTAGCGCTGGTGTGTAATCTTGGTAGTTGATATTGTAGCTTAGCTAAGTTTACCTGTAATTTGGCTTCATGGGTTTGTGCACGTTCACCAAAGATTTCTAAAATTAAACCAGTCCGATCAATTACTTTTGTATTGGTCTTCTTTTCTAAATTTCTTAACTGACTAGGTGATAGTTCGTCATTGACGATGATCATATCAACATCATAATCAATGACATCAGTTGCTAATTCTTCAACTTTTCCTTTACCAAAATAAGTTGCCGAATCGGGATGATCTAATTTTTGAACTAAAGTTGTTAATACCTCAATATTATTAGCATTGGCTAGTGCGGTTAGTTCTTGCATTGAATAAGCAAACTCTTCATTATCTAAATTCAATCCGATTGTGATTGCAGTTGTTTGTATGTTGTCCACTCAATCATCCTCCTTAATTTGATACATTATAACATTTATGCATGTTAACATTAATTATTTTAATGAGAAAATGATTAGAAAAGGATTGAAAACAATTAATTCGAGCGTTACTTTATTAATTGTAGTCAATTTTAATTTTAGGGGATGTTATTTAATGAAAGTAAAATTATAGATTCAAAAATCAATAATGCCATTAAAATCGGGGTGATTGGATTAGCTTCTTCAATTCTTTTATCAGCATGTGGAAATAAAAACGCTGAAAATAATAAAACAATTAGTTGGCAAGAAAGTTCTAATATGATTACACTAGATTCTTCTAAAGTTAACGATACTATTAGTGCTGGAACAATGAATAATAGTAATGAGGGATTATTAGTCGGATCTTCTGATAATAAAGTAATTCCAGGAGTTGCTAAAAACTACCATGTTTCATCAGATGGTAAAATATATACATTTAATTTGAGGCATTCGAAATGGAGTAATGGTCAACCCGTTACAGCAAAGGACTTTGTTTACGGGTGGCAACGAACATTAAATCCAAAGACGGCTTCACAATACTCTTACATATTTAATAATGTTAAGAATGCATCACAAGTTAATACCGGTAAGGCACCACTTTCTTCATTAGGTATTAAGGCTAATGGTAAATACAAATTGACCATTAACTTGAATAAACCACAGTCTTATTTTAAATATTTACTTACAATGACGCCATTTGAACCACAAAATGAACAAACCGTTAAAAAATATGGTTCAGCATATGGAACTAATAGTAATAAAATGATCTACAATGGACCATTTAAAGTTACTGGTTGGACTGGTGTTAATGACAGTTGGAACCTAGTTAAAAATAATGAATATTGGAATGCAAAGAATATCAAATTGAACAAAATAAAGTTTGTTGTTGAAAAAGACGCTAATACTGGTTTAAATGAATATCAAACTGGTGATTTAGATAAGACAAGTTTAGTAGGAGCTCAACAGGTTAAGCAATTTGCAGGCACCAGAGATTATCATGCTAATAAAATTGGTGGCACTAGTTATATGGAAATGAATCATGCTAAGAATCCTATGCTTCGTAACATCAACATTAGAAAAGCTATTTCAATGTCTATTTCTCGTAATCAACTAGCTAACCATACTTTAGGTGATGGTTCCCTTCCCGCTAAAGGAATAGTCACTGACAATATTGGTAAACACAATGGTAAATCCTTTGCTGATGCATCTTATGTAAAATCTGGAGTGGAATATGATACCCATAAGGCTGTAAAGTATTGGGAAAAAGGAATGAGACAACTAGGTAAAAAGAATGCTAACTTTTCTCTAATTACTGATGATACTGCTAATGGCAAAAGTACTGCTGAGTTTATTCAAGAGGCAGTAGAAAAATTACCTGGAGCTTCAGTTTCAGTTCAAAGCATTCCTAAAAAATCAGAGATTGCTCGTTCTGAAAACGGTGATTTCGATTTCGCAATTGGCGGATGGTTTGCTGACTTCCCAGATCCTATTTCATTTATGTCTTTGTTTAAGACTGGAGCAGTTTATAACTTCGGTAAATTTAGTAATACTCAATATGACAAATTATTAGATAAAGCTGAAAGTGTAGACGCTAATAATGGTGACAAACGTTGGGATGATTTGGTACAAGCAGAAAAAATAATTATGAATCAACAAGGAATTGTTCCATTGACATATGTAGTTCAACCAATGGTTATTCAGCCTAAAGTAAAAAACTATGAACTATTGCCTACTGGTTCACCAATTAATTTTAGAAATACATTTGTGAATAAATAACATAAAAATGGTGTTCATAATGAGCATCATTTTTTCTTGTCATTAAATATCACATAAAAACTCTATTTTTGTTAAAAATTAGAATAAAATTACAAAAAGCATTGCTCTTAATTATATAGCAATGGTAGAATTTTATTAATGTATTCATAAAATTAATATTATGTTTCATGGATATTTTCACTTTGGAGGGAATTATATATGAGAATAAAGTCAGCTATAAGACTTGTGGCTGTTAGCATGACCTCGATTTTCTTACTTGCGGCATGTGGTAATAAAGAACAATCTAGTAGCAAATTAGTTCAATGGCAACAACCTACGAATTTGACGACTTTAGATGCATCAAAGGCGACCGATAATGTTTCCTTTGGTACTTTAAATAATAGTAATGAAGGACTTATGATGTCTGCCAAGAATAATACTGTTAAGCCGGGAGTTGCTGATAGTTATCAAGTTTCTCCAGATGGTAAAACTTATACATTTAATTTACGTCATTCTAAATGGAACAATGGGAAACCAGTAACTGCTAAAGATTTTGTTTATGGTTGGCAAAGAACTGTAAATCCTAAGACAGCTTCACAGTACTCATATTTATTTGATCATGTTAAAAATGCTTCACAAATTAGTGAAAATAAAGCTTCTGTTTCTTCATTAGGTGTCAAAGCAGATGGTGATTATAAATTAGTTGTTAGCTTAACTAAACCACAAACTTACTTTAAATACTTAGTAGCAATGGCACCATTTTATCCAGAAGATAAAATTACAGTTGAAAAGTATGGTCAATCATATGGAACAAACAGTGATGACATGCTTTACAATGGACCATTTAAAGTTACTGGTTGGAGTGGAACTAACGATAGTTGGCAATTAGTAAAAAATAATAATTATTGGAATGCTAAAAATATCAAATATGATGGCGTTAAATTTAACGTTCAAAAAGATTCCAACACTGCTTTAAATCAATATTCAACTGATGCGCTAGATTTAACTAATTTGGTTGGTAAACAACAAGTTGGTCAATTCAAGAACTCAAAAGAACTACATAGTGTAAATATGGCATCCACTTTCTATATTGAAATGAATGAGAAAAAAGATGCAATGTTTAAAAACTTAAATATTAGAAAAGCTATTTCAATGGCAATTGATCGTAAACAATTCACTCAAAATATATTAGGGGATGGATCTACACCTGCCCAAGGCTATGTTTCTCCAGGAATGCCTAACCACAATGGTAAAAGTTTTGTTGCTGCTGCTGGAACTAAGTCAGGCGTTTCTTATAATCTAAGCGAAGCCAAGAAGTTATGGGAAAAGGGATTAAAAGAAGTTGGCAAGAGCAATGTAAACATTAATTTATTATCTGATGATACCGATAGTGGTAAGTCAACTACAGAATATCTACAAACGGCATTGGAAAAATTACCTGGTTTAAACGTAGTATCACAAAATATTCCAGTTAAATCTAGAATTAGTAGAGCGTTGAGTGGACAGTTTGATATGGTGGTTAATTCATGGGTTGCTGACTTTCCAGATCCAATTTCATTTTTATCATTATTTACCAGTAGCGCATCTTACAACAATGGTAAATGGAGCAATGCCAAATATGACGCATTAATTCAAAATTCTGAAGGTAATGATGCTAATAATTCTAGCAAACGTTGGAATGATTTAATTAATGCCGAAAAAATATTAATGTACGACCAAGGGATTATTCCAATCTATAATCCGGTCAGACCAGTTGTAATTAAGCCTAGAGTAACTGGAACTCAATTTTTCCCAACTGGATCACCATATGATCTTAGAGATATTCATATAGATAATAACAAGCGTATGTAATGTTAGATGACATCGAAAGCGATTTTTATACGAAAATTAAAATAAAATGAGAAAATTAATTGCTTTTTATAATTAATTAATGTTAATATTTTAATAATCCTTTTAAAAGAAGTGTAATCTATTTCGCGAATGGATGTATGAATTGGGGGTAAAGGATATGAAATTAAAGTCTGTTGTTAAGTTAGGTGCCGTTGGTGCGGCATCTGCGATTCTATTAGCCGCTTGTGGTAATAATAGTGGTAAAGAATCAACTAGTAAGTTGGTTAATTGGCAACAATCTGCTAACTTAACTACTTTGGATGCATCAAAGGCAACTGATAATACTGCTTTTGGGACATTAAATAATAGTAATGAAGGTCTATTAATGTCAGGTGAAAACAATACTGTTAAGCCTGGTGTTGCTGAAAGTTACAATGTTTCTAAAGATGGTAAGACTTATACATTTAATTTGAGACATTCTAAATGGAGTAATGGTAAACCAGTTACTGCCAAAGACTTCGTTTATGGTTGGCAACGTACAGTTAATCCAAAGACTGCTTCTCAATATTCATACCTATTCGATCACGTTCAAAATGCGACCGAAATTGGTAAAAATAAAGCACCACTTTCTTCACTTGGTGTTAAAGCTGATGGTGATTATAAGTTAGTTGTAAATCTAACTAAACCACAAACATACTTCAAATACTTAGTTGCAATGGCTCCATTCTATCCACAAAATGAATCAATTGTTAACAAATATGGTAGTTCTTATGGAACTAACAGTAATAATATGATTTACAACGGTCCATTTAAAGTTACTGGTTGGACTGGTACTAATGATAGTTGGAAACTTGTTAAGAACAATGATTACTGGAACGCTAAAAACATTAAATTTGATGGTGTTAAATTCAACGTTCAAAAAGATCCAAATACTGCTTTGAACCAATATCAAACTGGTTCATTGGATGTCGATACACTTTCTGGTAAACAACAAGTTAATGAATTTAAGAATAGTAAAGAATTGAACAGTCAAAAAGCTGCTACTACTTTCTTTATTGAAATGAATGAAAAATCTAATCCAGCATTCAAGAATACTAATATTAGGAGAGCCATTTCCATGGCTATTGACCGTAATCAATTGACTCAAGATGTTTTAGGTGACGGATCAACTCCAGCTGTCGGATATGTTGCTCCTGGTATGTCAAAACGTAACGGTAAAGACTTTACTGAAGCTGCTGGAACTAAGACTGGTGTAAGTTACAACTTAGCAGAAGCTAAAAAGTTATGGGCTAAAGGTCTAAAAGAAACTGGTAAAAAGTCTTTAAACGTATCATTATTGTCTGACGATACTGCTGCTGGTAAGAGTACAACTGAATTCTTACAAACCGCATTACAAAAACTTCCTAATTTGAAAGTTACTTCTCAAAACATTCCATTCAAGTCAAGATTAAGTCGTTCACAAAATGGCCAATTTGACATGGTTATAACTGCTTGGGGTGCTGACTTCCCTGATCCAATTTCATTCTTGTCACTATTCACTTCTGGTGGTTCATACAACAATGGTGATTGGAGCAACAAGGAATACGATGCTTTAGTAAACAATGCTGAAAATGCTGATGCTAATAATGCAAGCAAACGTTGGGATGATTTAGTAAACGCTGAAAAGATTTTGATGTCGGATCAAGGAATTATTCCTATCTACCATCAAGTAGTTCCAAGAGTTATTAAACCAAGAGTTCACGGAATTCAATTCTTCCCAACAGGTTCACCATATAACCTTAGAGATATTACTTTATCAAATAAATAGTACACAAGTTATTTGAGATTTTATAATTAAATAGCTTATAATGGAGAAGAGTTAAATACTTACTAATTGTATGTAAATATTTAACTCTTTCCATACATATTGAACATTGTTTAGTATAAATTTTAAAAAGATTGTGGGGATTCATCTATGGTAAGATATCTGGCAAGACGAATATTTTATTTGATCTTGACATTATTTATTGTAACGACAGTTACATTCTTCCTTATGAAGATAATGCCAGGAACACCATTAACTAATGAAGCGAAGTTATCACCTTCAGAAAGAAATATTGTTTTACAGCAATATGGTTTGAATAAACCGGTTTGGCAACAATATATTAGTTATATTGTTAATGCTGTTCATGGTAATTTTGGAACTTCTTTCCAATTTAGTGATCAACCAGTTTCTTACCTAATTTCTAGCAGAATTGGACCATCATTATTACTAGGATTGCAAGCAATTATTCTTGGTGTCTTCGGTGGAATTGTTTTTGGTTCAATTGGAGCTATTAAAAAGGGAACATGGGTTGATACGACAACAACCATTATTTCAATTTTAGGAATTTCAATTCCTTCATTTGTTCTTTCAATTTTATTGCAATATTTCGTTGCATTAAAATGGGGAATGTTACCAATTGCTGGTTGGAGTGGATTTGCTTATACGATCTTACCAACGCTGGCGTTGGCCGCTTTGCCATTTGCTGAATCAGCTCGTTTCGTTAGAACTGAAATGGTTGATGTATTAAGTGACGATTACATTGAATTAGCTCGTGCTAAAGGGCTAAGTAAATTTGGAATTATCTACCATCATGCTTTAAGAAATAGTTTGATTCCATTGGTAACAATTGTTGGACCATTAGCCGTTAATATTATGACCGGTTCACTAGTTGTTGAAAATATTTTTGCTATTCCTGGTATCGGTGAACAATTCGTTAACTCAATTGTAACTAATGATTACCCAACCATTATGGGACTAACAATTTTGTATTGCTTCATGTTATGTGTTGTTTTATTAATTACAGATATTGTTTACGGATTAATCGATCCAAGAATCAGAATTACAGGAAAGAAGGGTTAATCATATGGCAGATAAAGCAAAAGAATTACCAAAAGATGCTTTTGAACCACTATCAGATGGTTCACATCTAGATAATGAAAAAATTGCCGCTCCGTCATTAACTTTCTTACGAGATTCTTGGCGTCGACTAAAGAAAAACAAAGCTGCAATGGTTTCATTAGTTATTTTGATTATATTGTTTGTTGTTGCATTTGGTTCTGCTTTAGTACCTTCAATGAGCAATATTACTACTAATCCAAACTTAAATAACTTACCACCAAGAATTCCAGGAATTGATATTCCTGGTTTTAACGGAACTTTAGTTCAAGGTGGTCAAAGAGTGAATGCTTATACTGGTGCTGCTGCTAACCATTACTTTTGGTTAGGTAGTGATTACTTAGGTCGTGATTTATTGGCTAGAACCCTTTACGGAACTAGAATTTCACTAATCATTGCCGTTGTCGCAACATTCTTTGATTTAACAATTGGAGTTGCCTACGGAATTATTTCCGGTTGGAAAGGTGGCAAGATTGATACATTCATGCAACGTGTAATTGAAATCATGCTATCAATTCCTAACTTAATTGTTATGGTTTTACTACTATTAATCTTAAAACCAGGGATTCCTGCAATTATTATTGCAATTGCATTTACTAGTTGGATTAATATGGCGCGTTTAGTTCGTGCTCAAACTCTTGAATTAAAGAATCAAGAATTCGTATTGGCAGCTAGATCTTTAGGTGAAAGTCCATGGAAGATTTCATTTAAACATCTACTACCTAACTTAACTAGTGTTATTATCATCAACACTATGTTTACAATTCCTAATGCTATCTTCTTCGAAGCATTCCTATCATTTATCGGAATTGGAGTTCCAGCTCCAGCTGCTTCATTAGGTACTTTAATTAGTAACGGTCAAAAATCATTCCAATTCTTACCTTACCAAATGTGGGTTCCTGCAGTTGTTCTATCATTATTAATGATTGCATTTAACATTTTAGGTGATGGATTACGTGATGCATTTGATCCAAAATCAAGAGAGTAGGTGACTAAGAATGGAAAACAAAGACGATATCTTAGAAGTTAGAAATTTAAAAATTAATTTCAAAACTTATGCAGGTACAGTTCAAGCCATTCGTGATATTAGTTTTGATTTGAAGAAAGGTGAAACCCTAGCAATTGTGGGTGAATCTGGTTCTGGTAAATCAGTTACTACTCGAAGCATTATGGGATTGAATGCACCTAACGCTGAAATTGCTGGCGGTAGCATTAAGTTTAAAGATGAAGAAATTTTAGACAAAAATGAAAAACAATTAAGTAAAATTCGTGGTAAAAGTATTGCTGAAATTTTCCAAGATCCAATGACTTCATTGGATCCAACCATGAAAGTTGGAAAACAAATTGCTGAACCATTGCGTGTTCATCAAGGAATGAGCAAAGATAAAGCCATGAAAAAAGCTTTAGAAATGATGAAATTAGTGGGTATAACACATGCGAAAGAACGTATTAATGATTATCCATACCAATTCTCAGGTGGGATGCGTCAAAGAATTGTGATTGCAATTGCTTTGGTTAACTATCCTCAAGTTCTAATTGCTGATGAACCAACAACAGCTTTGGATGTTACAATTCAATCCAAAATTCTTAATTTGATGAAAGAATTACAAACTAAGATTAATACTTCAATTATCTTTATCACCCATGATTTAGGAGTTGTTGCTGGTATGGCTGACCGTGTAGCGGTTATGTATGCTGGTAAGATTGTTGAATATGGAAAAGTTGATGAAATTTTCTACAATGCTAAACATCCATATACATGGGGACTATTAGGTTCAATGCCTACCCTTGATACTGATGCTGAAGTATTACCATCAATTCCAGGAACACCTCCTGATTTGTTGGAACCTCCAGTTGGTGACGCTTTCGCTGCTAGAAATAAGTATGCATTAAAAGCTGATACAATACAGCAACCACCATTTTTTAAAGTTTCAAATACTCATTATGCTGCAACTTGGTTGTTAGATGAAAGAGCACCTAAGGTGACTCCACCAGCTGACATTACCAAGCGTCAAGAATACTTTAAAAAAACACGTAATAAATAATATTTAGGTGGTGGAATTATGTTAGACAAAAATGCTCCTAAGATTTTAGAAGTAGAAGGCTTAAAACAATACTTCAACGTTGGGAAAGCAGATGAAGTTAAAGCGGTAGATGATATTTCATTTACTGTTTATAAGGGTGAAACATTTGGTTTAGTAGGTGAATCCGGTTCTGGTAAAACCACAACTGGTCGTGCTATTAGTCATTTATATGAACCTACTGCTGGTAAAATTGTTTTTGATGGTGAAGATGTTTCTAAATTAAAACACAAACAACAAAAACAACAATTCAGAAGTAATATTCAAACAATTTTCCAAGATCCATATGCTTCTTTAAATCCTCGAATGAAGGTTAAGGACATTATCGCTGAAGGAATTGATATTAATCATTTGGCTAAGGATAATGAAGATCGTAATCATCAAGTTGAAGATTTACTTGAAACTGTTGGTTTAAATAAAGAACATGCTAACCGTTATCCACATGAATTTTCTGGTGGTCAAAGACAACGTATCGGAATTGCACGTGCTTTAGCGGTTAAGCCAAAATTTATTATCGCTGATGAACCTATTTCTGCTTTGGATGTTTCTATTCAAGCTCAAGTAGTTAATTTGTTAAAAGACTTACAAAAGAAACGTAAGTTAACATACTTATTTATTGCCCATGACTTGTCCATGGTGAAATACATTAGTGATCGAATTGGTGTTATGCATTATGGTCGAATGTTAGAAATTGCTGATGCCGATGAATTATACAAAAATCCATTGCATGATTATACAAGAAGTTTATTATCAGCGGTTCCAGTTCCTGATCCAGATTACGAACGCAGTCGTGAGATTGTCGATTATGATCCTAGTCAAGAAGACGATGATAAAGAACGTAAGTTAGTTGAAATTGCACCTAACCATTATGTTCGTGCTGCCGATGATGAAATTGCTATGTATAAAGAACGTTTAAAAGACAGTGATAAATAAAATAAAGCCGCTGGAACATTAAATTTCAGTGGCTTTTTTGCTACAATACTAATAGATTATATTTAGGAGTTTTTTATTTTAATGAGTTATAAAGAAGATGAAGAATTTAAAGAACGCCGCCATGCGATGATTGGACATAAAGTATCGTGGATATGTGTTTATATCGTGATGCTTGTTTTATCATCTAATATTTTGTCATATGTTCTTGACATATTTTTTTATTTTATTAATTTTCCTTACATTAATATTTTACAAGGAGGACTAGAACTTTTTATTTTCTTTTTTCAATTCTATTCCGCCTGGTGGATTACCCATTATTTCTTAGGAAAATATAGCTGGGGATAAAAAAGAGCCGTTATCTTAATGATAACGACTCTTTTAATTTACTTAATTATACATTTTCATCTTTACGGTTATAATATTCAACTTTAATGTTAGTGCCATCTGGTTCTGCAGTTAATTTTGAAACACTACCATTTAAAATGGATTCTGAAACATCAATACTGCTGTCAGCAAATTGAGAAATTGCCCATCTGATAATAGTACCATGTGCAGCAATTAATACATTTTCACCATCTTTAGCATTTTGAATGGCTTTTTTAAGTCCAGGCATAAAGCGAGCGCGAATGTCATCGTCAGTTTCAGCATCGCCATATGGATCAGCTTCTGCGATTAAATCAGCAGTACCACCCATACCTAACTTATCAATCATTTCGCCATAGCTTCCCATACCTTTAGGGCCACCAATTTGGTGCCAAGCTTGTTCGCTATCGTTTCCTTCAAAGTAACCAAAGTTTTCTTCACGGAAAGCAGTATCCATAGTTGGTTCTTTAATGTCTGAAGGGTTTTGTTGCAAAATATATTTACCAGTATCATATGCACGTGGCATATCACTTGAGTAGGCGTGATCAAACTTAATTCCACTTAGTCTTTTTCCAGCATCAACAGCATCAGCTACACCCTTAACGGTTAAAGGTGCATTTGATAAACCTTGAATACGGAAATATTTGTTTAAATAAGTTTGTCCATGACGTACTAGATAAATATTAATCATAAAAAAACCTCCTTGTTTTTAAAAACACATACTTTATAAATTCATTTTATCATATAAAATCACTAGGTTAAAAAGATGTCACTCAATTTAAACGCTTTGAATTGTAAAAAAAATGTGCTAGAATTATTAATCAACTTTTTGAATGGGGGAAATGTCTAAATGACTGACTCAATTAGAGAATATGAAACCAAACATTTAAAAAATGTTTTGGGCAAAATCGGTGTAGCCAAGACAGAAGCTGCACAAAAAATTAACCGTGCTGAAAAAGATGAAAGTGCAATTAACAAAAATTTTTACAATGATGTCCGTTTAAAAACTAATACTTATAGTGGAATGATGGAAACATCAGTTTCAATTCGTCAACAGCAACAAATGCTAGAAGAACGTGAAAATAGCTGGAAACACGCAACTAAAGAATATGATAAATTAAATAAAATGCAAGCACGTCCATACTTTGCACGTCTGGACTTTGAAGAAGCAGGCGAAGGTCAACCTGAAACAATCTATATTGGTCTAGGTTCTTTTGCCGATACACCTGATCATTATTTAATCTATGATTGGCGTGCACCAATTTCTAGTATTTATTATGATAGTAAAATTGGTAAATTAACTTACAATACTCCAATGGGAACACAAACAGTTAATGTAACTTTAAAACGTCAATTTCAAATTAAAGATGGTGAAATTGATACCATCTTTGATACTGATCAAGTCGTTGGCGATCAAATGTTGTTAGATAACTTAAATGGTAAATCTAGCACTAAGATGAAGAGTATTGTTACCACCATTCAATCTGAACAAAATAAGATTATCCGTGATACTGATTCAGACTTATTATTTGTGCAAGGTGCTGCTGGTTCTGGTAAAACAGCTGCTGTTTTACAAAGAATTGCGTTCTTACTATATCAATACCGTGGGAAATTACATTCTGGGCAAGTAATCTTGTTCTCACCTAACCAATTATTTAATGATTATGTTAATCAAGTTTTGCCTGAATTGGGTGAACAAAACATGGTTCAAATGACTTATTACCAATACAGTAGTTTACGAGTACCACATATGAATGTTGAAACTTTGTCAGAACGTTTTGAAGAGGATAACTCCGAAGATGGTCAAATTCGCAAAATTAATAATCTTAAAAATAGTTTAGATTATTTCAAGGCGGCGACCGCATATGCTAACCATTTGAATACTGAAGATATGAAGTTTAAAAACTTGAAGTTCAATGATGAAATTTTTATTTCAAAAGAAAAAATTGCTGAAATATACTATAGCTTCAATGAAAACTACAATTTAAGAAATCGTTTATCTGCAACAAAAGAACGTTTGATTAAAATTTTAAATCGTCGTGTTAAAGCAGAAATGAAGAAACCATGGGTTGAAGAAGCAGTTCAAGATTTGGGCCGTGAACAAATTGAAGCAGTGCAAAGAACCCATCCGGATGAATTTGAAAACGCAGATAAAGAATTTAATTTCTTAGCTAAACACATTGTAATTGGTGCTTTTAAGAAAGTTCGTAAACAAATTGTGCATGCTCGTTTCTTAAGAATTAATAATCAATTCGTTCACATGTTAAGAAATATTCCTAATCTAGTTAATTTAGAAGAATATGATTTAACGAAAGACGCCTGGGAAGCTAGTGTTGATAAATCAATTGCACAAATGAAATCCGGGAACATCTCAATTTCTGATGTGTCAGCTTATCTATATTTATTCGATAAAGTATCTGGTAAACGTGCAAAAACTGATATTAGATATTTATTCATTGATGAAGTGCAAGATTACACGGCTTTCCAAATGGCATTCTTAAAATTCACTTTCCCTCGTGCTCGTTTTACTTTACTAGGAGATTTGAATCAAGCAATCTTTACCCATGAAAATAGTCACAAATTATTGGAAGAACTGGGCACAATGTTTGATCCAGAAAAGACCAATGTAGTTCAGTTAACTAAGTCATACCGTTCAACTGAACAAATTACTGATTTTACCAAGTATTTATTGGGCGATGGTGTTGAAATTGAATCATTTGCGCGTGAAGGCGATAAACCAATGATTAATTTTGTCGATAATCATAGTGAAGCATTACAACAATTAAATGATAAAATTAATGCCGATCAGCAAAAACATGATACGACAGCGATAATTGTTAAAACTTTAGGTGATGCTGAATCATTATCCGAACAATTAGACCAAATGGACGCAAAAAATACGCTTATTAGAACTGAAAATCAACGTTTGGCTACTGGTACCCTCATTATTCCTTCATACCTTGCCAAAGGGCTAGAATTTGATTCTGTAGTGATGTGGGATGCTACTGCTGAACAATATGGTGATGAAGCAGACCGTCAATTAGTTTATACAATTTGTACAAGAGCAATGCATGAATTAACCATCATTGCTGAAAAGACATTGTCACCAATTTTCGATAGTGTGCCTGCACAATTTTATGATTTACAATAATTAATATTAGTAACAAGCAAAAAGAGCCTAACTAAGCAAGTTAGGCTCTTTTTAATACATCTAAATATAGAAATGTTATGATTAAAAACAATTATTTATTTTATTGGAGGGATTGCCTTGGCAAATCCAATTAACTATTACACATTTAAAAAAGATGAATGGAAAAACTTTTATCATACTAAATCAGTGCCATTAACTAAAGAAAGTTTAAAACAAATTAAAGCTTTTAATGACCAAATTTCATTACAAGATGTTAAAGATGTTTATATTCCAATTGTTCATTTATTAGATTTATGTACGCAAAATTTTAATGAATGGCAAAAAACTAAAACCCAATTTTTAGACAAAGAAAATCGTAAAGTACCATTTATTATCGGAATTTCTGGAAGTGTAGCGGTTGGTAAATCAACGACTGCTCGTTTATTGGAAGTTTTACTAAGTCACTTTTTCCCTGAAAAGAAAGTACAATTAATTACGACCGATGGATTTTTGTATAATACTAAAGAATTAGAACGTCGTGGGATTATGCAACAAAAGGGCTTTCCAGAAAGCTATGACATGAAGGCCTTAATTAACTTTTTAAATGAAGTTAAATCTGGTCAACATAATGTGAAAGCACCAGTTTATTCACATGAAGTCTACGATATTATTCCTAATCGTTATGATATTATTGACCGTCCTGACATTCTAATTATTGAAGGAATTAATACGCTTCAATTACCAAGTAATCAACAAATTTATGTAAGTGATTTTACTGACTTCTCCATTTATATTGATGCAGCTGATGATTTAATTGAAAAATGGTATCTAGATCGTTTTAAAAAATTAATGGATACCGCCTTTCAAAATCCTTCTAACCATTATTATGAATTAGCACATTCCAATCGTGATAAAGCAGTGCAAATGGCGAAAGATGTCTGGCAATCAATTAATTTACCAAACTTGAAGGAAAATATTAAACCTACTAGAACCAGAGCAGATTTAATTATTCATAAAGGTGAAGAACACCGGATTGACAATATTTTGTTAAGAAAATATTAGCTAATAAAATTTGACACATTCCTATCTTCTCGGTATGATTAAAAGCAATTTATAAAAGGAGCGTGGATGGTTTGGCTGAAATGGATTTATCTTCATTTGATAAAGTACTTGTGCTTGATTTTGGTAGTCAATACAACCAATTAATCACCCGTCGTATTCGTGATTTTGGTGTGTACTCTGAGTTGAAGTCACACAATATGTCAATCGAAGAGATAAAAGCTTTTAACCCTAAGGGAATTATTTTCTCTGGTGGACCTAACAGTGTTTATGCTGATGACGCCTTGAAAGTTGACCCTAAAATTTTTGAAATGAATATTCCAATCCTAGGAATTTGCTATGGAATGCAATTGATGGCATATGACCTAGGCGGGGGAAAAGTTGATGGCGAAGATCATGGTCAATATGGACATGCTGATATCGACATTACAACTGATGATGCTGATTTGTTTAAGGGCTTACCTAAAAATCAACCAGTTTGGATGAGTCATGGAGACCTTGTTAGAAAGGCTCCGGATGGCTTCGAAAATGTTGCATCTGCTAAGGGATGCCCAATTACTGCAATGCAAGATACCGCTAGAAAGTTCTATGGAATTCAATTCCATGCTGAAGTTAGAAATACCAAATACGGTACTGACATCTTAAAGAACTTCGTGTTTAACGTTTGTGGCGCAGAAGCAAACTGGTCAATGAATGATTTTATTGACTTAAAGATTAAACAAATCCGCGAAGAAGTCGGCGACAAGAAAGTTATCCTTGGTCTATCCGGTGGGGTTGATTCAAGTGTAACTGGAGTTTTATTACACAAGGCCATTGGTGACCAATTAACTTGTATCTTCGTAGACCATGGTTTACTACGTAAGAACGAAGTTGAAGAAGTTATGGATAGTCTAAAAGGTAAATTCGGCTTGAATATCATCCAAGTGGATGCAAGTGATCGTTTCTTAGGTAAGTTGAAGGGTGTTTCTGATCCGGAACAAAAACGTAAGATTATCGGTAACGAATTTATCGAAGTTTTCAATGATGAAGCTCGTAAGTTAAAAGACATTGACTTTTTAGCGCAAGGAACTCTATACACAGATGTAATTGAAAGTGGTACTGATACTGCTCAAACTATTAAATCTCATCACAACGTGGGTGGACTTCCCGAAGACATGCATTTTGAATTAATTGAACCAGTGCGTTCACTATTCAAGGATGAAACTAGACATTTAGGTGAAGAAATGGGGATGCCAGCTAACTTGGTATGGCGTCAACCATTCCCAGGTCCTGGTCTAGGAATTCGTGTCATTGGTGAAATTACTCAAGAAAAATTAAGGATCGTGCGTGATAGTGACTTTATTTTACGTAAAGAAATCGCTAAAGCAGGTCTAGATAAAGAAATTTGGCAATACTTCACGGTCTTGCCTGGTTTCAAGAGTGTGGGTGTCATGGGGGATGAAAGAACTTATGACTATACCATCGCAATTCGTGCAGTAAACTCAATCGATGGAATGACGGCTGACTTTGCACAAATTCCATGGGATGTTTTATCTGACATTTCAACCAAAATCGCAAATGAAGTTGATGGCATTAACCGCGTAGTGTATGACATTACTAGTAAGCCACCTTCGACAATTGAATGGGAATAATATTTTATTCCTATAAACTTTAAAGAGTTATCTATTTTTGGATAGCTCTTTTTTATAATTATAATATTGAAAGTTGGATTACATTTTATGATTAAAAAATATTTTAATAATTTTATTACCTTAATAATTGTTTTATTAACTTTTTCTTTCCTATTTATAGCTTTAATTATGGGTAATTTTTTTAAAGATTCTAGTTCTGGAGATTGGTTACAATCTTTTACAACAATTTTATCTATACTTATAGTTCAATACTTTACAATTAAGTATATTGGTGTACAAATAAGAGAAAATAAAAGAGTTTCAATTAAAGTTAATGAATATTCCAAAAAATATGAAAAAATAATTGATGTAGGTAATGATTTATTATCGTTGTCAACATCTATAAGGAATGTTCAGTATTATTATTTTAGTTTTGATTTATCTACTGGCGAGCATTTTATTAATATTAACAATAATCAATCAATTGAAATTTTTTCATTAAAAGAAAAAGATATAGATGTTTTAGAACATTTATTTGATGAGTTACAAAAAACGTATGATTTGTGTCAGAAAATAAAATTTTCTATAGAAATTAACGATATCATAGGTAGTGATATTATAATTAAAGTTATTGACAACATTTCTTATAATAATGAGAAAATTTTAAATAATAAAAGAAGTATAGAAAATCATTGTTACTATCTTTTAAAACTTATTGATGAAAATAAAAATAATGAAAAAATTAAAAAGATTAAACATGAAATCAAAGAATATATAAAATATGGTAAATACTTAAATGAAATTGATACCAAAATGAAAGATTGTATGAAATCTATACAATCAGTTAAAAATGTAAATAGAAATTTATGATTCAATAAAATATTATTTAATAACTTTCGTATATGTGTTGTTCTAATCAAAAAAATATTAGATAATTAACAATATTAATTAATATTTGATAGGAGAATAATGATGGCTACATTTGAAGAGTTGGTTGATCAAGTAGATTCCAATCTAGACAATCAAAGGGATCGTGGAACTGCTTTTGAAGAAATGGTAGTTTCTTATTTAAAAAATGAACCTACATATAAACAAAAATATAATAACATTTGGATGTTAAAAGACGTTCCTGAACAATATCAAATTCCCAAAAAAGACACAGGAGTTGACATTGTTGCTGAAGGGTATGATGGTAAATTAACTGCTGTTCAAGCTAAATTTTATAAGGGTAAAGTTGGTAAAGACACTATTAATTCCTTTATTGCTGAAGCTGGTAAAGATTATTATGATGCTGGACTAATAGTATCTACTACTGATGAATGGAATAAAAATGCTGAAAGTGCATTGGAAAATAATTCTAAACCATTTGGAAGAATTGGTTTATCACAATTGAAACATGCAAAAATTAATTGGCAAAAATTTTCTTTTGGAAAACCAAATCAAGATTTATCTTTAAGCACCCCCAAAAAGTTAAGACCATATCAAAAAGAAGCAATTGAAAATTCTTTAGAGTATTTTAAGGATAATGATCGTGGAAAATTAATTATGGCTCCAGGAACTGGAAAAACCTTCACTAGTTTAAAGATTGCTGAAGCTTTAATGCATGATCAAAAAAAGAACAATTTTAATGTTCTTTACTTAGTTCCAAGTATTCAATTGTTGTCACAAACCTTATTTAATTGGAATGATGATAAATCTGATAACATACATATGACTTCATTTTCTGTTGTGTCTGATCGAAAAGCAAATAAAAAATCGTATGGTAAAGATGACTTGGGAGCAAAAGACATTGGGTTCCCTGCAACAACTGATGTAACAGAATTAATCAATAACTTTAATCAAATTAAAAAGTTGAATATAGATAATAATATGACAGTTGTGTTTTCAACTTATCAGTCAATTGATGTTATTCATGAAGCTCAGAAAAAGGGTTATCCAGAATTTGATTTGATTATTGCTGATGAAGCTCATAGAACTACAGGTGCTACAAAATTAAATGAGGACAGTGTCTTTACTGAGGTTCATTCTAATACTAATGTAAAGGGTAAACTAAGACTTTATCAAACAGCAACGCCTAAACTTTATGATGCTAATGCTAAGAAAAAGGCTAAAGAAAACAGTATCATAGTTTCTTCAATGGATGATGAAAATAAATATGGTAAAGAAATATTTAGACTAGGTTTTGGTGATGCTGTATCACAAGGGTATCTTACAGATTATAAAGTTACAGTTTTGGCAGTTAATGAATCCTATATTAATAAAGATATGCAAAAACTTTTAGCTGCTGATAATCAACTTAAAGTGGACGATATTGGTAAAATAATTGGTGTCTGGAATGCAATGGTTAAGCGTGATGGAATCACTGGTGAAATCAAAGGTTCACCAATGAAAAGAGCAATTGCTTTTACTGACACAATTAAACATTCTAAAACCATTTCTAAAGAATTTGAAACAGTTGTTAATCAATATCTTGATGCTAAAGCAACTGGAAGCTTCCAAGTAGATGTTCATCACGTTGATGGTGGACTAAATGCATTACAAAAAAAAGATGAAATTGATTGGTTAGGCGATAAGAACATTAAAGAAAATCATTCTAGAGTATTATCTAATGTCAGATTTTTAACTGAAGGAATTGATGTTCCTAACCTTGATGGAATAATTTTCTTTAGCCCTAAAAAATCACAAGTTGATATTGTACAAGCCGTTGGTCGTATTATGCGTCGTGCTGAAAATAAAGAATATGGTTACATTATCTTGCCAATCGTTGTAGCTGATGGAGTTGATCCACATACAGCCTTAGATAATAACTCTAAGTATAAAGAAATATGGCAAGTTCTAAATGCATTGAGATCAACTGATGAAAGATTTGATGCTGAAGTTAATAAGTTAGATCTTAACAAGAAAAAAGATGGTAGGGTTAATTTTATTGGGGTAGATTCTAGTCCTGATAATGAAGTTAATGAAAATACTTCTAAAAAAGAAGAAGCTAATAATAAACAAATGGAGCTGCCATTAGACTTTCAAGAAATGCGTAGTGCTTTCTATGGAAAGGTAGTTCAACATGTTGGTGACCGTCGATATCTAGAAGATTGGTCTAAAGATGTTTCTGATATTGCTAAAAAATATATCAGAAGAATTAATGACTTAATTGATAGCAATGATGGTGCCAAAATGGCATTTGATAACTTCCATACTAGTTTAAAACATAATATTAATGATTCTATTTCAAAAGAACAAACTGTTGAAATGTTAGCTCAACATCTTATTACCGAACCTATTTTTGATGCTCTATTTGGTGAATATAGTTTTGTTAAAAATAATGTTGTATCAAAATCAATGAATGATGTTATCTCTGCTTTTAAAGTATTTGGTTTTGCTAAGGAGCAAGAAAGTTTAAAACCATTTTATGACTCTATTAAATTAAGAGCTTCTGGTATTGATAATGCAGAAGGTAAACAAAAATTAATTTTGTCTTTGTATGATAATTTCTTTAAAAAAGGTTTTAAAGAAACTACTGAACAATTGGGAATTGTTTTCACTCCAACAGAAGTTGTTGATTTTATCATTCATTCAGTTGATGATGCTATGCATAAATATTTTGGTAAGGGTTTAGCTGACAAAGGTGTGCATATTTTAGATCCATTTACTGGTACCGGTACTTTTATAACTAGAACTTTACAGTATCTCAAACAAGAAATGGATGCTGGAAAAATTACTTTTGACGATATTTTATATAAATATATGCATGAATTGCATGCAAATGAAATTGTTTTATTAAGTTATTATATTGCCGCTATTAATATTGAATCAGTATTTGATGAAGTAAACGGTCCTAATCGAGGATACGAACCATTCAATGGAATTGTTTTAACTGATACATTTGAGAGTACCGAACGTAAAGACTCATTTATGGATGACTTACTTGGTCAAAATAATGAACGTTTGAAAAAACAACAAGAACAACCCATAACTGCAATTATTTCTAATCCGCCTTATTCAGTAGGACAAAGAAGTTCTAATGATGATAATCAAAACATTAGTTATCCGAATCTAGAAACGCAAATAAATAAAATTTATGTAAAAAACAGTAATTCCAAGTTGAGTAAGGGTAATTATGATAGCTATGTTAAAGCATTTAGATGGGCTAGCGATAGAATTGGCAATAATGGAGTTATAGGATTCGTTACTAATGGAAGTTTTATAACTAGTGGTACTAGCGATGGATTTAGGTATTCTTTATACAATGAATTTAATCATCTTTATATTTTTAATTTACGTGGAAATCAAAGGACTAGTGGTGAGACATCACGTAAAGAAGGTGGAAAAATATTTGGATCGGGAAGTCGTACCCCTGTTGCAATCAGTATATTGATAAAAGATGGTTCAGATAAACATGAAATTCATTATCATGATATAGGTGATTATTTAAGTCGTAAGGATAAATTTGAAGTTATTAATAAGTTTAAAACGATTAATAATATTAATTGGGAAAATGTAAAGCCGGACATTAATAATGATTGGATTAATAAAAGAGCTAATACTAACTATACAAAAATTATAGGTGATAATGGTAAAAGCGTATTTAATAAGTTTTCACCTGGAATAGTTACTAGCAGGGATAAATGGGTATATGGATTTGATAAAAAAAGTGTTAATAATAATATAAATACATTTATTAATACTTATAATTTACAACTAGATAAAATAAATAATTTAGATGTAAAATTTAGTAATCGTAATGTTACTAACGATAATACTAAAATAAAATGGAGTAGGAAACTAAAAAACATTTTACAAAAAGGAAAACATATAAATAAAAGTGAAACATTTGTTAAAGCTATGTATAGACCCTTTGTTAAGAAATGGTTATATTATGACAATTATTTAAATGAAGTTCCAGGTGGTTTTGATAAATTATGGGGCAAAACAAATTTGAGTATAAATATATCTGGAAGTGGTTCTAGTAAAGGTTTTTCTTCATTTATTACTAGTGATTATACGGATTTCCAAACATTAATGAATGGAAAATCTTGTATGCTTTATAGCAATATTGATTATAACGAATTAATTGATGAAAAATATAATATTTCACTATATTTTTTAAATAAAATACGTTTAAATGCAGAAGACACTTTTTATTATATATATTCATTATTAAATTCCAAAGGGTACTTGTCATTTTATCATAATGATTTAACCAAAGATGTTCCTCAAATTCCTATAGTAAAAAATAAAATGAAATATGTAGAAATTGGTAAAAAATTATCTACTTTACATCTTAATTATGAAGAAGTTCCAACATATAAAGATGTCGATGTTGAAAGTGAAAGTAATAACTATGTAGTAAATAAAATGAAATTTGATAAAGTTAGAGATGAAAATGGTAATTCAGTTAAAGATAAATCTACTATAATTTTTAATGATGATATTACTATTAGTGATATTCCATCTAAAGCTTATGAATATGTTGTTAATGGTAAATCTGCTATTGAATGGATTATGGATCAATATCAAATTAAAACTGATAAAAAATCAGGTATAATTGATGATCCTAATGAATATAGTGATGATACTAAATATATTTTTAATTTATTATTAAGAATTATTAATGTATCAGTACAAACAGTTGATTTAGTAAATCAACTACCTAAATTTGAAATTGATGAATAAAATTATTAAAGTATTGCTTTCATAGCAATGCTTTTTTAGTTTGCCAAAAATAATTTAAAGAATTATTATTAAAAAGTAATGTATTTATAAATGAAGGAGATATACATATGAAAATACATAATTTTGTAAAGTATTCATTAATTACAATTGGAATGGTTTCAATCATGTCCACTTGTTATGGAACACAAGCGCACGCTAAGTATATGGGACATCATCAAACGCCTACTGAAATTAGAGGAAATTGGTATCAATGGGACAATTATGAACATAAGATGACACATATGAATATTTATAAAAAGAGTATTTATGTAAATGGTAAAAAGAATAAAGAAAAGTTGAATATTGTTATGCCTTTTAAGCATGAATATAATTTATACAATTTTAAAAATGGAGATATACCATTATATAGATTAACTAATAAAAAGATTCACGGTAAAAAAGCTTTGTTTACTGGTGGTGGAGATGCAGCTTATTGGATCAGAAATAATATTAAACATACTTACATTTCACATTAATATTGATTACAATAATTTTTGATCTTTAATATGAAAATATATATTACATAATTCATAGGAGATAACATGAAAAAAATATTAACTGGAGGAATTGTTACCTTTTTACTACTAGCCTTATTAGGTAGTTGTATGGGTGGCAAAGATTCCTTAAAAAATAATAGTAATTCAAGTTCATCACAAAGTTCTAGTATGCAAAGTAGTGACAGTAGTTCATCGCATAGTGATAAACATGTTGCTAAAAAGCAAGCTAAGGATACTAAAAAACATGTTCAAAGTGATAATGAACTAGCTGATTTAAATTATACTTCTGGTGATCAATCCTTTACTTATGTAAATAATGATCATGCCAATTTAAAGACGACTGATTGGAAATACAATCATGTTATTTACAGCAATTTAGATAATTTGAATCGAACTTCAGCTGGCAACACCGCTTATTTAGAATCACTAAACGTTGCTAATGATAGTTTACGTTCCACTCAAGATGTTAAACCAACTGGTTGGCATCAAAAATTTATCAATCGTGAAGCCATCATTAATCGTGGTCATGAAATTGCTTATAGTCTTTCTAAAGGTATTAGTGTGAATGGTAATTATGAACCTAATTTACAATCTGGTGATCAAAATAATTTGAAAAACTTATTTACCCAAACTGCTTTTAGTAATCAAAAAGTACAAACCATTTACGAAAGTAAAGTTCGTGATGCTTTACGTGCTGGGAAGAAAGTAATTTATCAAGTTACACCTGTCTTTAAAGGCAGCGACTTAATGGCACGTGGAGTGCATCTGCAAGCATTATCTACTGATAATACTTTAGATTTCAATGTATATTTATATAATGTGCAACCAGGAGTTCAATTTAACTATGCGGATGGAACTTCTAAGATTGATCATAATATGAATGTACCAACGCCAGCAGGGGCACCTAGTTTTAGTGAACATCGTAATTATAATGGTGAACACTATCATCGTCATCATTATGTTAGGGATGCGGTGATTGCTGGAGCAGCTCATCACTATATTAAGCGTCATTATCAAAGAAAATATGAACGTCATTATTATCATCCATATCATCGTCA
Source organism: Apilactobacillus apisilvae (assembly GCF_023380225.1). NCBI lineage: Bacteria > Bacillati > Bacillota > Bacilli > Lactobacillales > Lactobacillaceae > Apilactobacillus > Apilactobacillus apisilvae. The sequence goes on along the minus strand of NZ_CP093362.1, from coordinate 706,976 downwards.
TTTCTATGGATATCATAGGCGCCATCATTTCTTTTAAACAGTAAAAGATAGCCCTAAATCAATAGGACTACCTTTTTATTATTTGAAAACTTTAGTAGATAGAACTAAAATTTAATTATATTCACAAAAGAAGGTATTTACATATGAAGATTAGTAAAAGAATGAAAAAATTAACTGGTGTATCAATGGCATCGATTGCATTACTATTGGGTGGTTATCAAGCACTTAATATAGTAACAGCACATGCACAAGGTCCAGTTACAGTTTTAAATAAAGCACAACTTAATCATTTTAAATTTGATAATCGTAAAATCCCCCAAACATATCATGGCATTTGGTATTATGCTTACAAGGAAACTCCTAAGAGTTCCATTAAGTTGAGTAAAATGAGTATTAATAATATTTGATTAAACAAAGTAATTTTTATGGCGCAAATAATAACTATGATACTCACCGTCCTTTAAACTATGCTAAAAGTTTTAAAAATCAAACTATTAACCATAGTTCATTGAGATTTGCTAAAGCAAAAGTTCGCGTTAAAGCAAATCGTAAATTTGGTATAAATAAATCAATGCAACAGCCAATTTATGCTTATCAAAATGAAAACAATGGTGTCGGTGGTTTTGGCTTAATGTACATTAATAATCAAAAGGGAAAGTTAACAATGAGCTATCCCAATGTTTCATCTAATAGTCATTTATCAAATGAAATTACCTTAGCTTACAATTATTATTCTAATCCTAGCCAAGCTAAACAACATTTTAATAAAGAATATTAAATTAAACTAAAAAGGTAGTCCTAAATTAATAGGCTACCTTTTTGTTATTTCTTATACCAATGTCCGTTCATTTCAGGCACTAAGTAAAAAGTTTTATGGGTTACTCGATAGTGCTTATTTTTGATAACATAACCACCAGTCGACATAAAGTAATTTGAAACTTTTAGATGAGTACCTTTTTTAATATGACCAGTATATGTAAATTTATTAGCTGCCTCAAATTTACCAGCAGTTACTTTATAAACTTTAACGTTTTTAGTAGTTTTCACACTGGTTTTAGCAGTTGAACCATATTCATGTGCAGAAATAGCACTAGCATTAGTACTAAAAGTAAAGAATAGTATTAATAATGGCAAAATCACTGGTATTACTTTCTTGATTTTCATAATAACACCTCCTAATAATATTAATTATACTATTATATTATGATAAAATTAGTATAAATTATTCAAAAACTAATAAGGAGCTCTATGCAATATATAAAGAGTCTAATCATTCAAGTTTGTATTCTTGCTTTACCAGTATATTTGGTCATTTGTGGATCAATTGATTTAGCAAAGGGGAATCCATTTCATCCGGATGTATTAATTGATTTTGGATTATTAATAATTGGCATTGTTAACTTATTTAATATATTTGTTTTTATTACTTATCTAATTACATCAAATTGGCATGATATACATAGATACTATAAGGTTATGTGTATTGTTCACGTTATCTTTTTCACATTTGTCTGTTTAGCATTATTAGTATTAAATGGAATTATTCACTTATAAATTAGCATCGTCGAATAGGCGATGCTTTTTTCATACCATTAAAATTGTTATATAATAAAATCAAATCTTGAAATCTGAGGAGATGAATTGAATCATGACACCGACTGAATTTCATAAAATATATGATTCTTTGAACCAATATGGTAAGTCAGCATTGAATTCAATTACTGATGAAAACTCCGATTATCAAAAACATTCCCATGACCATATCTATAAGCATTTTTATATTAATGCCCATGATATTGGTGAAATCTATCATTACACTAGCATTGGTGCTTTAAAAAACATTGTAAAAACAAAGCTATTTTATGTTGGATACATTCACTCAATGAATGATCCACTTGAGGTTCGTTATACTTATCGAGTTGCGATTAAATATTTACAACAACTGGGTGCGACGAAAGATGAAATCAAAATTTTCATTAATGATTATCAAAATATTAATTACGATAGCTATGTTTGGAGTTTCTCGCCAAACCGTAATTCACAAGCGTTAGCCAATTATGGCGATGTCGCTTTAGGTTTTGATAGTCAAAAGATTCAAAAGAAATTATCAGATCAATACACTTGTCCAAATTTTAAACGTATGGAAGAAGGGTATGGATATGTCTTTCCTTTGAAGGTTGAATATGATCAAAATGTCCACCAAGAGTTTATTCAACCAATTATTCAAGAATGGTTAAATTCGTATCGTGGTTTAAATGGGATTTGGAATTCAGTAGCTCGCGATATTCAAAATAAATGTTTAAGTTCATTATTTTTATTATCCTTATGTTTCAAACGCCAGATTTTATGGCAAGAAGAAGAAATTCGCTATGTGATTGTAAAGCCTAAAAGTAATCATTTTGATGCATCAGCATTAGTTAGTGATCGGCCTATTTCATTAGCGAAAATTAATCCTAATATTTTACGTGAAGTGATTTTAAGTCGAAATTCAGAAAGTCGTAAGCAGGAAGTTAAAGATATATTAAATGATAATGGTTTTGCTAAGACTAAAGTGAAGATTACCGATTTACCTTATTGAGCATTGTTCTTTAGACAATGCTTTTTTTGTAATAAAATAAACGTATTAGTTAAATATTAAGGGGTGTGAATAATGGGTAAGTATGTATTTCAACCAACTGCCATCAATAAATTAAAGGATAATTATGATGTAGTAATTGTTGGTTCTGGTTCAACAGGTTTAGTTAGTGCGATTCAAGCTTATGAATTGGGATTAAAACCAGTGATATTAGAAAAAATGGATAAATTAGGTGGTAATTCCACGCGTGCATCTTCAGGGATGAATGCTGCTGAAACTGAAACACAATTAAAGTATCATATTATTGATAGTTTTAAGGCTTTTTATAATGATACTTTTATCGGTGGTGATAAACAAAATAACCCAGAAATGCTTGATTACTTTACTAGTCATTCCGCATTATCAGTTGATTGGTTAGCTGATCACGGTATTGATTTAGATGATTTAACTATTACTGGTGGTATGCATACTAAAAGAACGCATCGTCCTAGTTCTGGAGCCCCCATTGGAGCCTTCTTAGTTACTAACTTTCTTAAAATTGTTGAAAAAGACCAGATTCCAGTTTTTAATAATATTGATGTTGATAAAATCATAAAGGAAGATAATGAGGTTACTGGTGTTGATGTGAAATTAGCATATGGTAACAAACAATCAATTCACGCCAAAGCAGTTATTTTAGCAACTGGTGGTTTTGGTGCTAGTAAAGAAATTATTGGTAAATACCGCAGTGATTTAACTCATTATCGAACTACTAATCAACCAGGAGCTACTGGCGATGGCTTAAAATTAGCTACTGATGCAGGAGCTGGCTTAGTTGATATGGATAAAATTCAAGTGCATCCCACTGTCCAACAAGACAATGATCATGCTTTCTTAATTGGTGAAGCTGTCCGTGGTGAAGGGGCCATTTTAGTTGATCAACAAGGACACCGTTTTGTAAATGAATTAGATACTCGTAAGAATGTAACCAATGCGATTAATCAATTACCTAAAAAGTCAGCTTATTTGATTTTAAATCAGGGGATTCGTGAACATGTGGGTGCCATTAATTTTTACGATTCCATTGGTTTAGTTATTCATGGAGATTCGATTGATGCATTAGCATCCAAGATTGATGTTGATGCTAATGAATTATCCAATACATTAGCAAAATGGAATCAAACTGTAGAAAAGCATGATGATTCAGACTATGGTCGAACAACTGGGATGGATCGTGATATTAGTGCTGGTCCATACTTCGCAATTCATATTGCCCCAGCAGTTCATTACACGATGGGCGGGATTAAAGTTAATGCTGAAACCCAAGTTTTAAGTGATGATGATACTCCAGTAAAAGGATTATTTGCTGGTGGAGAAGTTGCCGGTGGATTACATGGTGATAATCGCATTGGTGGTAATTCAATTGCTGAAACTGTGATCTTTGGTCGCCAAGCAGGCCAACAGGTATTTAAATATATTAGTTAGAAGTAATAAAAAGTCTTAAGCTAATTAATAGCTTAAGACTTTTTATTTATTTGAAATATTAATAACCATCCAGATGAAAATAATAATAACCATGATATTAATAATATTATTATTCGGATATTGCTACTAAAGAATGCTGTAAACAAAGAAATGATCATTAAGGTAATTCCTAATATACTGATTGAATTAATAATTAGATTTTGAATTTTATGTTTAGGTGTGAATAAATTAATAATGTTAGCAATTAGTGTAATTCCTATCAAAGTTATAAATATAAATAATAATGTTTGAAAAATATTATTATTATCTGCTAATCCTACAAAGATAAAGACAGGTATACCAATCAATGTAATAATCGGCATTATAATATTAGCAATGGCTGTAAATATTTTTATTTTATAGATATATTCTTCCTCCAGTTTTCATTCTATATTGATTTTATCATGCATATTTTTTTTAGAAATTAAATATGCGATAATAATATATTAGTTATGTTGTTGAAAGGATGTTTTATATTCAGGTTAAAATGAACACTATAAGAATTATATGTAAAATCTGGGATGCTTTATATGGGTTAGTTATGGCGATGTTTCTTCCAGTAAGTTATTTTGTATTATTTGCTTTTATGGATGCCCAAATTCCAATGTCAGTCATATTAATTAGAAATTTAGTTTTTCTAGTTGGATTAATAGGATTTTTCATTCATTATCTATTATTTAAGCAGGGTAAAAATAATGGTTATCGATTAAAGGGTGCATATTGGGAAATGATTGTTAATATTATTTCTGGTATTTATGGAATGATATTAATGATTAGTGTTAATACAGATATTCCAATGATTCTTATGGGAATTTTAATGTTACCTATCGTTATATCATTCTTTTCTTTTTGGAATTTATCTTCTGTATCTAAGTTAAGAAAGTTTTAAAAAGCATTGTTCTTTGGGCAAAGCTTTTTGTCTGCTAAAATATTTTTAGGAGATGAATTACATATGCATAGTGGAGAAATGGCTGAGTGGGTAGCTGCAATTGCTGAATCATTATCAGTTGTAGTAGCACTATTCTTACCTTATTACAATAGTCATAAAGAAAAGAAACTAAAACGTCGCAATGTGAAAATTGTTATAAAAAAAATGACTGAAAGAGCTATTAATGGTGATAAAGATGGGGTCGAACATTTACGTTCAATGTTAACCAACGTGTTATTTAATAATTTAGACTCTCGTCTAGAAGATATTATTGATTCTGGTCAACAAATTTATGAAATTTTGAAAGACCACAATGATCTTTCTAAAGAAGATCTTCAGCAAATTCATGATTTACTAGATCAAATCGATAAAAAGTAATTAAAGTGCTGATATAAATCGGCACTTTTTTAGCATAAATTTAAGAAAGGAAAATTTATAATGGTTAATAAAAATGTTTTACCAACCCAAATTGAAGTACGTGGCGGCAATGTTCATAATCTTAAAAATATTGATGTTGATATACCATTAAACCAATTCGTCGCAATTTCAGGGCCTTCTGGTTCGGGAAAAAGTTCATTAGCGATGGGAATCCTATATGCAGAAGGATCTAGACGTTACCTGGAAGCACTATCTACATATACCAGACGTCGAATTGGCCAAAGTACTCATACCAATGTCCGTGAAGTTCGCCATATTCCATCGGCAATTGCCTTAAAGCAACGGCCCAATGTTCCTTCTGAACGTTCAACCGTTGGTTCTATGAGCGAAATATTTAATATTGTTCGTTTGATTTTTTCACGATTAGGTTCACCAGTTTGTCCAAATGGACATCGAGTTGTGCCCAGTTTAAAAATTGCTCAAGCGATGGATTTACCTAATGATGGCAAAAGTGGCATGGGGATGATTCAGTGTCCTACTTGTGGAATTAAGTTTGAAGCTAAATCATCGGAAGACTTTGCTTTTAATGCTGGTGGTGCTTGTCCTAAATGTGAAGGTACTGGTCAAATTAGCACTTTAGATCCAGATACAATTATTGAAGATGATAATGAATCGATTAATGAAGGGGCGATTGCACCATGGCATTTGCCAGGACGTAATTTTATGGCATCAATTGCTCAATCATTAGGTGTGCGGACTGATGTTCCATATAAAAATTTAACCGATAAAGAAAAACAAATTGTTTTGCATGGTGAAAAGAAACAATATCCAGTTGATTTTCACACGTCGACAGGAAGAGTGTTTCATTCTGACAATGCTTTGTATGAGAACGCTTATGAATCAGTCTACGGTTCAATGAAAAAGGCTAAAAGTTCTCGCGCCTTCAATCGGATTAGTAAATTCTTTCATTTTTCAACGTGCCCAGTTTGCCATGGGTCACGGTTGAATCCTGATTTATTAAATCAATTAGTAGCTAATAAAAATATTGCCGAAGTTACTGATCTAACACTGGGGCAATTAAAAGATTGGGAAGTTGAAACTAAAAAATCTTTACCAAAAAATATGCAGCACATGGCTGATATTTTATTTGAAAATTTGGATGATAATCTTAGCCCATTGTTGGAGTTAGGCTTAGATTATTTAACACTTTCTAGAAGTGGTAATACTTTATCAATCGGTGAACTACAAAGAATTCAATTAGCTAAGACATTACGAACAGAAACGACTGGAGTCTTATATGTACTAGATGAGCCATCGGTTGGCTTACATCCTGATAATATTAAAGGCTTGATTCACATTTTTCGAGCATTAATTGCACAAGGTAATTCATTGGTGGTAGTTGATCATGAAGTGGACATCATTAGTGCTGCGGATTGGGTCATTGAAATTGGCCCCGGTTCAGGTGATGAAGGTGGAAGGGTAATTGCACAAGGTACACCTAAACAATTAACCCATAATAAAAGTTCATTAATCGGTCCATTTATCGACGGACAGGCTAATATTATGCATTCCAAAGTTTCATCTAACACTGATTGTGCAGATACAAAGATTAAAATTAATGATTACTATAATTTGCATAATGTTCAAGCCACCATTCCTAGTGGTCAAATTACTGCTATCACTGGTTTTTCAGGTGCTGGTAAAACGAGCTTCATCTTAAATAGTTTAGTCCCAGCAATTAATGGTTATCCACATGATAAGTTGCCTAAACAAGTTGCTCAATTTCAGACTGGCATAAAAAATGTTATTAGTGTGGATGCTAAACCGGTGGGTAAAAATGAACGGTCTACTTTGGCTACTTACACTATGATCATGGATCATTTACGCCATATGTTTGCTAAATTACCAGCTGCAAAACAACATAAATATGGGATTGGCGCATTTTCATATAATAATAAACAAGGTGCATGTCCAACTTGTGGGGGCCTAGGAACTATTCATTTAGATGTTCAATACTTACCCGATATTGAAGAAATTTGTCCGACTTGTCACGGTGATCGTTTTAATCCAACAATTCAAGAAATAAAATGGCATGGTTATAGTATTGTTGATTTATTAAAATTATCAGTTAAAGATGCGTTACCAATTCTTAAAAATGTCCCATCAATTGAAAGCCAACTACAGATTTTAAATGAAATTGGTTTAAATTATTTACACTTAGGTGAAAGTACGCCTAGTTTATCTGGTGGGGAAGCTCAACGATTAAAATTAGTTAAGCATTTAAAGAATAATCAAGACAATACAATGTTTGTCTTTGATGAGCCTTCCGTTGGTTTGCATCCTGCTGATGTCCAAACTCTGTTAGGCGTTATTAACCAATTAAAGGCGAAAGGTGCTACCGTTATTTTAATTACACATGATTTAGACTTAATGGCCAATGCTGATTATATGATTGACTTAGGTCCTAAAGGTGGTAATGCTGGTGGTAAGATTATGGCGACCGGTAATCCAGCCGAATTAGTTAAACATCCTAAAGGATTGACTTTGCAATATTTGAATGATCATTTTAAAAAATTTAATTTATAATAAAAAAGCCAGAATGCTCTGATTGAGAATTCTGGCTTTTATTTATTAGCATAATATTCGATATTTCTTTCATTTAAAGGCTGGCACTCACGATTATTTCCACCAAATTGTTGCATAAACCAATTAACTTGATTTTGGCTAACTGTAATTTCAGGATTAGTAATAACTACCCATTCAACGTTTTCTGTTAATGGTGGGGTAGTTAAAGACCCAGCATAATGAAATCCTTTAGCTAAATTAGGCACCCATTCACTAAGTTTAATTGAGACGTTATTTTCAGCGCCTACTTTAAAATTGTTGATAATTTCTTGAATTGCCGAATTGGCATTACCTATTTTTAAAAGTAATGCGACAACGACAGTTTGTCCAATGTTATCCTTATGTACTAAATGAATTTCAAAGGGCGCTTGTTGATTGTCTACTAAGTGTTCAGCTGGTGTATGAAAATGAACTTGTTGAAAGGCAAATTCACGATTAAAGATGGTTGCATTGCCCATTCCGGTTAGTCTAATGGTAGTTTGATCATCAATTTCATTGTTTAGTTGATAAAAATCATCGACGTTGATGGGCAGAAAATCATTAAAAGCTTGATTATCATTGGTTGATAAATTAATTGGTGATTGTAGATTACCAAAATTGTTAGGCCAATTTTTTTGATCATTATAATTTAACATTTGATATCTTCTTTCTATGAATTTATGAGTTCCTCTAATTAATATGTTAATATAACATACATATAAAATAAACTGGAGGAACATGACTTTGGAATTCACTTGGGTAAATAATGATAAAATTGAATACGGAATTAAAAAATTTTTAGCAAGCAAAGGTGTTAGTCATCGAATGTATAATGATTTAAAACATGATGGCTCAATTATGCTAAATCACCATAAAACTAAGTTTGATGCTCAAGTAGAACCCAGTGATTCTCTAACAGTCGTTTTTCCCGATGAACAAAGTGACGATGAGGTTGCTTTTAGTGATCAACCAATTAATGTGGTCTATGAAGATAATAACTGGCTAGTTATTAATAAGTCAGCTGGATTAACGAGCGTCCCGGGACCAGCTAATCGCGAGGATACTTTAGTTAACCGAATTAAAGGTTATTTGAGAAAAAATGGCAGTCATGATTTAAAACCACATCTAATTACAAGGTTAGATCGTTTTACTTCTGGATTGGTATTAGTCGCTAAAAACCGATTAGCTAATAGCCTAGCTAATCAACGAGTAGCAAAGCATCAAATTGAAAAATATTACTATGCAATTGTGGAAGGAAAACTCTCTGATGAGCATTCCATTATTGATCAACCAATTGGTAGAATCGGTGATAATTTTCGGCGTGAAGTTACGCCTGATGGTAAGAATGCAATTACTGAATATTTGGTAGTTAGCAGTTTGAATGATAAAACATTAGCAAAAATTAAGCTACATACAGGTCGGACGCACCAAATTAGAGTTCATATGACTGCTTTAGGGCATCCTTTATTAGGTGATCAATTATATGATGGACCATTAAATGAAGGGATTGAGCGCCAAGCTTTGCATGCTTATTATTTAAAATTTCATGATGATTTATCTGATGTCGACCGTGAATTTAAGTTAGATTTACCAGCCGATATGAAAGCAATTTTATAGTGGAGGATGGAAAAATGAATAAAGATTCACAGCAAGAAGTAAAGTGTGTGGTTGATGGTAAAACTTACTTAAGAGATGAAGGGATTACTTTAAAAGAATTAGCGCAACCGATATCCAATGCAATTAAGCAAGACTATCCTAAAGCTAAAATGACTAGCTTTATTTGTGCTAATCATTTGTTGGAATATCGAATGAATCGAGTAGACTCATTAATTAATTCAGATTTAAGGCAGAGTCAAAAAATTAATCGTAAATTAACCCGCGCTTTGAGGGATGATAATTATGAGATTACCGATGTGAACGTTTCATTAAGCAAAAGCACGACTTTTGGCCAAAAAGTATCGGATGCAGTAGCTAAATTTGGTGGTAGTTGGACTTTTATTTTTATTTTTGTCTCAATTCTGGTAATATGGATGCTTATAAATGGTTTAGCAATTTTTGGTATTCACTTTGATCCTTATCCATATATTCTATTAAATCTATTCTTAAGTTGTTTCTCAGCAATTCAAGCACCTATCATTATGATGAGTCAGAATCGTTCAGCTCAACGTGATCGACTAGATGCTGAAAATGATTTTCATGTTAATTTAAAATCAGAACATGAATTAAGAATTTTACATGCTAAGTTAGACCATTTAACTCAAAATCAGATGCCCCATGATTTAGAGATTGAAAAATTACAACTACAAATTTTGGGTGAGGTTCGTGCTGAGTTAACTAATTTAAGAAATGAAAACATTAAATTAAAAGAAAAATTAAAGCAATCTAACTAGTTAGAGGAGAATTATTAATGGAAGACAATATTAAAATTGGTGCACCAGCTTTTAGCAAGATGATGTTTGTTTTAAATACACCAGTAACTGAAGCCAATCATAAATACTATCGTTTTATGAATGAAGAAATGCAACAAATTGCTGAAGATGTTTGGGCAATGCCTGCATATATGAAAGAAAATGATGATTTTTCATTGTTCTTTATCATTACCAAAATCGAATCTGGTGAAACTGTCGTTGCCTTCTCAGAAGGTCATTTAAAAGAAAATGATTTTTCATTAGGTCAACCGATGGCCTCAGGTAAGGGATTAAATAAGTTAAATGAACATGATGAAAAACGTGCAACTTCAGTTCTACACTTCTTAAATCAAATTTCAAAAGCTGCCGAAGGTAATTGGCGCATGTTAGAAGAATAATGTAAAAGGTATTCCATTAATTGGAATACCTTTTTTTAAAAAAATAAAATAAAATTCTTTGCATATTTTTAGAAAGGTGTTATTATCTTTAAATTGAGTTTTAAATAATGAAATTGAAAAAGGGGGGGCTTAATCATGTTAATGAGAAGAGCACACATCGAAGATTTGAATGCAATTAAACAAATTATTTTCGAAGGGAAGGAATTGCTTTCTAAACAAGGGGTTAATCAATGGCAAGATGGTTACCCAAATACTGACTCATTAATTAACGATATTCGTAATCAATGGACCGTTGTTTTAGAAGAAAATGGTGAAATTTTGGGAACAGCAGCTGTAATTCCAGGAACTGATGACAGTTATGAAAACTTAGACGGAATATGGTTATCAAATGGCCCCTATGTTTCAATTCATCGGGTAGCCGTATCTAATCATCACCATGGACGTGGCTTATCACAAAAATTATTTGAAGCTATTTATGATGTTGTTAAAAATGTTAATGGTATTAATAGTATTCGTGTTGATACCAATCCTGATAACTTAGGGATGCAACATGTAATTAAGAAGGCTGGTTTTATTGAAACTGGCAAGGTAGTACCTATCTCAGCTACCCAAAATACTAAAATTAGAAATTATGCTTATGAACGCTTAATTAAACAACCACTATTAGTTTAAAATTAAAGCTGCTTTCAACGAAAGCGGCTTTTTTTGTTATGTAATTTTATTGTATAATAAATATAGATAGGAGGGGTTAAAATGCATGAACATAACCATGAAAAAAGTCAAATGACTGGTCGCCGATTTTTCTTTGTGACAGTACTAAATTCGACAATTACGATTGTTGAATTTTTAGGGGGGATTCTTTCGGGAAGTTTGTCTTTAATATCTGACGCTTTTCATAACTTAGGTGATTCAGCTTCAGTTGTAGGTAGTTATTATGCACATCGAATTAGCGAACGTCCACAAAATAAATTTAATACGTTTGGCTATAAAAGAGCACAAATTATTTCTGCTTTCTTAAATTCAATTTTCTTATTGATGCTTTCAGCTGTTTTGATTTTTGAAGCGGTTCCTAAACTGTTTAAACCAGAACAAATTAATGGAAATCTGATGTTAATCGTTGCTGTGGTTTCAACAGTTGCCAATCTGATTTCAACACTTATGTTAAGTCACGGATCTAAGAATAATTTAAATATTCGAGCTACATATCTTCATTTATTAAGTGATACTTTAGCATCAATTGGAATTATTATTGGTGGTCTTTTAATTAAGCTGTTTGGTTGGAATATTATTGATCCACTAGTGACAATTATTGTTGCTTTATATATTATTTCGGAAACATTCCCAATTATTAAAAAAACAATTAAGATTTTGATGCAGGGTGCACCACATATTAATTGTTATGATATTCAAAAAGATTTACTTAATATCAACGGAGTAACTGGAGTTCATCATGTTCATATTTGGTTAGTCGATGAGAATAGTATTATGTTTTCTGCTCATATTAATATGAAAGACATGTTAATTAGTGATGCTGAAAAGATATATGATCCAATTGCTAAAATATTGCATGATAAATACCATGTTGAACACGTAACTTTACAAGCTGAAGTTGAACATGGCAAGAAAGAAGATTTATTTTACGATAGTGGTACTGATATTAAATAAAGAAGCTTCCATAATTTTTATGGAAGCTTCTTTATATTGTTATTATAGTCCCTCAGGGGTTTGATTATATTTATTTTGATACCATTCTTCCCAAGGTAATTCAGGAGTACCATTAGCTAAGAATGAAACATTCAAATCATTTATAATTGCACGATAATTATTCATACAATACTTCACTGTGTCTTTTGCAGCATGATCAATAGATTCAAATCGATTGCGATATACTTCACGATCAATATCCCATAAGAATGAGTTATCAATATCTGCACTAATTATTTCCATGTTACGATCTCGATACATTTTGACAAAGAATTGACTGAAACCTTTGACACTGTTTAATTGAGATTGTTCATTGAGTTGATTGAACTTAAGTAACTTTTTACTCATATTTCCATCTCCAGTTTCTTAATTAATGATATCATTACCATTACAGTTTAATTATATATTTTTTATTAAAAAAAGTTAAATAAAAATGGTAAAATTATATTAAATGCTGTAACATTGATTATTAAAAATTGATGTAATTAGAATTTATTTAGGAGACGCTGATAATAATGACCCCAAAAAAAGAGGACTATTTAAAAATTATATTTGAACTAGGTGGAACTAAAGATAAAGTTTCCAATAAAAGAATCGCAATCAGTTTAGATATAGCTGCGGCCTCTGTCACTGAAATGATAAATAAGTTATTGGGTGAGGGACTAGTTTATCACGAACCCTATTCAGGAGTTTATTTAACAGAAAAGGGTGTAAAATTAGCTGAAGTTTTAGTTAGAAAGCACCGTATTTGGGAAAGCTTTTTGGTTAATGAATTAAATTACCCACTTCCTGATTTAGATAATGAAGCTGAAGTTTTGGAACATGTCACTAGTGATCGTTTATTACAAGCGATGTACGAAAAGCTAGGCAAGCCTACTCATTGTCCGCACGGAGGTGTTATTCCTAATACTAATGGTCATTATAAAGAAGATAGTCATGTCTTATTGAATGATGCTAAAGATGGCGATACTGTTGTAGTTGATCGTTTTATCGACAACCATGATTTATTGACTTATTTAGGTGATATACAACTAGATATTGGTGATAAATTAAAAGTTATTAAGCATTCACCTTTTGAAGGCCCCATTACAGTTCAAAATTTAACTGATAAGCAAGAAAATGCCATCAGTTATAAAGCTTCACATTATATTTTTATTAAAAATATTAATGAATAAAATAAACGAGTTTTAAGTAATTTAACTTAAAACTCGTTTTTATTTAAACGATAATTATTCATGTTATACTTTTACTAATTATTATTGTTTTATCATGGTAGGTGAAATGTTTGAACGAAAAAAGAAAAAGTAAGTTAGTTGTTGAAACTTGTTTACTTGCAGGAAAGATAATGATTGAAAATGGATCTGAAATGGTTAGAGTTAATGACACGATTGATCGAATATGTCATAATGCGGGTTTTTCGGATAATCGTTCGTATGTAACATTAACAGGGATTATTATGACGGTTAATCCAAATATGGGATCGCAAGTTATTTCAATTGATAAGCGAAGTTTTGACTTAGAAAAAGTTTCAGTGGTCAATGATTACTCTCGACAATTTCAGTCAGGATTAATCACCCTGGGGCAATTTTATCATTCTTTAAAACACATGGATAAACATGTTACTAGATATCCATTCTGGATTGAATTACTTGGCGCTGCTGTGGTTAGTGGTGCTTTAGAAGTTGTATTCAGAAAAAATTATGTCGATTTTTGGGCTGCTGCTTTAATCGGGGTATTAGGCTGGGTCATTTATAGTATTACTGAGCGTTACACATCCATTCGATTTTTGAGTGAATTTATATCAGCTATTGCAATTGGCTTTTCAGCAATTATTATGTTTAGACTCCATTTGGTTAGCAGTGCCGATGATTTGATAACTGGTGGCCTAATGCCGTTAGTACCCGGAGTGCCAATTACTAATGCGGTTCGTGATGTATTGTCTGGTAATTTAATTTCAGGTCCTTCACGTGGAGTTGAAGCAATTATGAGTGCCTGTGCATTAGGTTTTGGAGTTGCGATGGCAATTAAAATAATGGGATGAGGTGATTAATTGCTATTATTAGTTAATATCTTTTGTGTATATTTAGCAACAATTGGTTTTGGACTATTAGTAAATGTTCCTAAAAGAGCCTTAAATATGGGCGGATTAGTTAGTGTTTCTGGTTGGCTAGTCTATTATTATATTAATACTTATATTAGTGGATATGTTTTCGCTAATCTTTTTGGGACTTTTGTGGTTGGATTGTTAAGCATTTTAGCTTCTCGTTATAAAAAAATGCCGGTTATTATTTTTAATATTCCAGCTTTGGTTCCATTAGTCCCAGGTGGCCAAGCCTATCAAGTTATGAAATCTTTGGCTATTAGTAATTATGCTTTGGCCAAAACTAATTTAATTCAGATGGTTTTTATTGCTGGAGCGATTGCCTCTGGTTTCTTGTTTTCAGAATTTTTGAATCAATTGTATATCCGTTGGCGAATTAAAAAGGCCAATCAAAAAAAGGGGTAATGATTTCACTCATTACTCCTCTTTTTATTGACCTAAAAAGAAACTAAAAATTAATACTAATAATACGAAAGTTGTTATATATACATATAACATATCGTGTTCTTTATAAAATGAATAAATTGAAACAATAACTCTTAATACGGGGGTTAAAATTAAACAAAAAATTCCAACCATCATAATTGCATAAGATTTTAGTTGAGTCACTCCAGTGAAAATTTCTTTAAAAGAACTAGGATGATAATTTCCACTATATCCGGATTTACCAGTTAAAATAAAAATTAATAAACCAATCATCATAATTGTAGCTGAAATAATCACACCAATTCGAAGAATTTTACCAATTACTAATTCAATTTGATTCATTTCTTCTTTAGTAGTTTGTTTAGAATTATTCATCACTTACCTCCTAAAATCCTTTGATTAACATGTTTAATCCAATATAAAATAATACTGGGACGAAACAAATACGAATCCATCTAGCAGGCAATCTTTGCATAATTCGTGATCCTAAAGTTGCACCAACTAAAATTCCAAGGGCTAATGGTACCGCAATATATGGCAAAATTGATCCATTAAAGAAATAAACGGTAGCTGATGCAGCTGCAGTCACTCCCATCATTAGATTACTGGTAGCACTTGATGGTTTTAAGGGCATCTTCATAAAAGTATCCATTGCGATAACTTTGAATGCTCCAGAACCAATCCCTAGTAATCCAGATGCTAAACCAGCACCAAACATAACTGATAATCCTCCCGGAATGTTTTCTACTTGATAATCAATTTTTTTATTTTCAGCTTTATCATAATAGCTGCTATTTAACCTTAGTTTTTCAGCTAACGGATCATTTTTATGAC
The DNA here is from genome assembly GCF_023380225.1 of Apilactobacillus apisilvae. NCBI lineage: Bacteria > Bacillati > Bacillota > Bacilli > Lactobacillales > Lactobacillaceae > Apilactobacillus > Apilactobacillus apisilvae. The sequence goes on along the minus strand of NZ_CP093362.1, from coordinate 691,117 downwards.
TTAAATTAGACGAATTTTTATTTAAAAGCTTACGAATCATATTAAATGATGAGAATAATAATAGCAGACCGAATAATATGTAAAGATATTGAGGCTTTAAAATACCAGTTAATAGTGCTCCAGATACTGCTCCAATTGTAGTAGCAATTTCAAGGAACATCGCAACTCTTAAATTTAACACTTCATCTTTCAAATAAGCGATTGTTGAACCAGAACTAGTAGCGATAACAACGACTACACTAGCTCCAATTGCATATTTAATGTCTAAATTACAAGCTAACGTCAAAATGGGGGTTACAATAATGCCACCGCCTAATCCCAAGATAGCTCCGGCAATTCCAGCAAATATACCAATCACAATCATTAATAGGACTGTGCCAATCATGATGTTTCCTCCTTATATATTCAATTGATTTTATTATAACAACTATTATATTAAAGTCATTAAAAACGATTATATTAAATTTTTTGGAAAATTAAAGCCATTTTTATTTGCTATGTTATACTGAATTTAAAACTTTTAGGAGGATTAAGATTTTATGATAATTGATAAAGATCATAAAAGAGGCTTTAAAATTACATTGGGATTAATATTATCCTTATTTATGACCATTTCAGTCATAATGAATTCTGGATATTTAAAGTTTATCGACTCAGTTATTATTAGTTCAGTGCAAAAGTCACAGGGTGGTTTTGAAGACCGCTTAATGCATTTATGTACAACATTAGCTAGTCCCAAAATGGATATTATTTGGATTCTGATTATTGCCTTTTTCTTATGGGGATTTAGACATAAGATTGTCGCTATTTGGTCACTGTTCACTATTATTGGTGGGGACGTTATTGCATTTATTGTTAAAAATATTGTAAGAAGACCACGTCCATCATTACATAGTGCTGCCGATACAGGATTTAGCTTTCCTAGTGGACATGTTTTTGGAATCTTTATTGTCATTAGTATCATTTGGATTGTATTATTACCTTTAATTCAGGGTAAAAAGAAACAACTACTAATACAAATTGTGACATTTATTTTCTTGATTTTAGTAATGATGTCTAGAATCTATTTAAATGCTCACTTTCCTACTGATACTTTAGGTGCTGCTTTTATTGCATATACTTGGGTTCAAATTTCTCAAATTTTCTATGTAAAGTATGCTCCTTCATTAAAAGATCACTTTAAACCAGTAAAACGCTCATATTTATAAAAATAAAAAGTCGTTGATGATGTGAACCCTTAAATCGAAACAACTATTTATTTTCTAGGAGGTAAAGTTTCCGATATTCTTTCGGAGCTTTACCTCCTAGTTTTGTTTTAATTCTATAATTATTATAATATTTAATCCATTTTTTCATCGCTTTAATTAATGAAGACTTTGTTTCATAATGATTACTCATAATTTCTATTTTCATGATATGAAAGAATGATTCCATTTGTGCATTATCTAGACATGTCCCTTTACGGGACATGGATTGAAAGATGTGATTATTCTTTAATAATTTTTGCCATTTATTATTTTGATACTGAAAGCCTTGATCACTATGGACGGTGGTTCTATAGCTTAATTTTGGTAATTTTTTAATCAATTCTTTCATTGGCTTAATAGTAAAGTCGACATTTGGATGTTCGCTAATGGAAAAATTTAATATTTCATCAGAAAATAGATCCATAATTGGTGATAAATAAACCCTGTGATTTATATCTTGATTACCATATCTAAATTCACTGACGTCAGTTGTTAATTTTTGATAAGGACGATCAGTTTTAAATTTTCTATGAATCCTATTTTTGGCTATATGTCCAACTTGTCCAATATAAGAATTATATTTTCTTCTTTTTTTGTTATATTGATTGGTCGTTAAATTTAATGTTTTCATTATCCTTAATACTTTTTTATGATTAACAACTACGTTGTTATTTCTTAAAGCTAAGGTTAAACGGCGATACCCATAATTAGGATTAAAATGCTTTATTTTAGTGATCATCTTTTTTAAGTTATCATCTTTATCATCTTCTTTGAAATGTCGATAATAATAACTTCTACTTATACCGATACTTTTTAAAATGAATGATATAGAAAATCTTTTAAAGAAAGTAATCAATTTCTTTATGTGATCCATAGTAGATCCACATTCTTGTTTTATTTGTTCATAACGATAATTGATTAGATAATAATTAACTTTTTCTCTTAATGACTTGTTAGGTGATTTAATTTTAGTTTTATTTGATTTCATTTTTTTAGGGCCACGATTAGTGTATAATCCAGTTAGGCCTTTAGTCTCCAATCTTCGCTCCCAAGCAAAGATGGTACTTGGGGCTGATATGTTGAAGAAAAGTGCTGTTTCTGGATACGAACTGTGGTTAGTGTGCATCCAATGCAGCACTTTTCGTTTATAATATCCAGAATATACTTTGATTGGGTGCCTGACAATTAATCCTTTAATGCCGAAGGCATTATACATATGAATCCAATTTAAAATAGTTGTTCTGCTTTTAATATTATATTTTTTAGCAAGACTAGTAGAACCAATTCCTGCTGAAAAATATTCTTTAACTATTTTTTTCTTTAACTCAAAACTAAATTTTGTCATACAAAAACCCCTAAAGTGTTGTTTCACTTTAGGGGTTCACTTCATGATAATATCAGCGACTTTTTTGTTTATAGAATTTCTTTTAACCAATCATTTGCTAAATCAAACCATTTAGCTACATGTGAATTATTAGCATCATCTTTCCAAGCAGTTACATAATTAGCTAAAGCCATCCCATGAGGACCATGATGGAAAATGTGTAACTCATTATCAATATTGTGTTGATTTAATTCTAGTGAATAGTTTAGTGAATTAGTAACGGGAACTGCAGGATCATCAGCAGTATGCCAAATGAAAGTAGGCACATTTGTATCGGTTACATGTTCAGCAGCATTTAATTCACACTTATCATCAATCCAATTATTAACTCTTTTCTTATCGTCTGGAAAGCCAAGGGTTAGATCAGTAACGGGATAATTTAAAATGACGGCATTTGGTTTTAAAATGTTAGAATCATTAATTGAAACTTTATCCATTAGCCACTTACTATCATAAAAATCATTATATAGACTAGCAATCTGACCACCAATTGAAAAACCAGAGATAACGATTCGGTCCGGATCAATATTCCACTTTTGCGCATTTTTTCTGATTAGCTTAATTGTATTAGCTAGTTCAATCAATGGATTAGGTAACAAAGGCTTAGCTTCTTGTTCAAATGTATATCTTAGAAAGAAACTTTGGTATCCTTTAGCAGAGTAGTTTAATGCAATGCTTTCTGCTTGAACCATTGGAATGTGGGTATAAGATCCGCCGGGGATGATTACAATCGCTGGATGTTTGAAATTATTAGTTTCAACATCAGCGGGTCTAAGGTACCCTTGCATAAAGGCACTTGAATTTTTACGAACAGATTCTTTTAATATTTGCATATTTACACCTCAAATATATAATTTATATATACTATTCTAACGCAAGAAAGGCGTGAATGTCTGTTGAAAAATATAAAAGCGGATTTAGGCGACATTACGATTAATACTTTAAATCCCAAAGATTTTAATAATTATTGGGAAATGTTAGCAAATAGTGAACTTGCTAAAAAGACTGGCTTTGAACCAGTACTAGATGAAAAAAAGGCCAAAATGCTTTTTCAATCTGAAAACCAAGATAATATTACAGTTGCGATTAGAATTACTAAGTCTATGAAATTAATTGGAATTATTAACTTATTTCCAGAAATTGGTGAAAATTTTGAACCAGTATATAATAACCTAGAATTAGGGTACTTTATTAACGTTAATTATCAACAACATGGGTATATGACCAAAGCATTATCGAAAACATTGAGTTTAATCGATGGTAATACATTGATTGAAGCGACAATTGAAAAAGAAAATTTACCTTCAATGAAGGTTTTACAAAAATTAAACTTTGAAGAAATTGATCATTATGATGGATATAGAACTTTTTCATTAAAAATATAATAGTTATTGTCTAATTAAGCTTAATGTTATATAATGACCTAGTAAATCTAAGAAGAGGCGCAAATGACATTATTAACGGGTTCTAGTCAATAAAGTGATTAAAAAGAACTTGTGAAAGGGGATTTTGCCGAAATTTATAATTACTTTATTAATTATGAGTTGGGGCTCAGTTGAATAAGCTGAGGACTGTCGTAGTTTTCTACGGAGTGCTTTCTAGGATCAATAATTAAAGCTTTGTTAATTACGGATCTCTTCTTTGATGGGGAGATCTTTTTTAGTTATTTTTCTGATGGCACCTCTTAGAATCATAAGAGAGGATGACATATTTATGAGTGATAACTCACAGGATAAAGGGGTAAAGAGACGTCTAAAGACTAGACACGTCTCAATGATTGCCCTTGGTGGTTCAATTGGAACCGGATTGTTCGTTGCATCAGGATCAGTTATTAGTCAGGCTGGACCTGGTGGGGCATTAGTCGCATATTTCTTAATGGGATTAATGGTTTACTTTTTAATGACTAGTTTAGGAGAAATGGCCACTAATACACCTGTTTCTGGTTCATTCTCCGTTTATGCAGCTAAGTACGTTGATCCGGCTTTAGGATTTGCGATGGGATGGAACTATTGGTTTAATTGGGCCATTACAGTCGCCGTTGATATTAGTACGGCTGCATTGGTAATGAAATTCTGGTTGCCCAATATACCAAGTTGGATCTTTAGTGCGATTACTTTAGCATTGATTTTATTAATTAATGCATTATCGGTTAAAGCCTTTGGTGAAACTGAATTTTGGATGTCATTGATTAAAGTTATTACCATTTTTGTATTCCTAGGTGTTGGGGTTCTAACTATCTTTGGAATCATGGGTGGTCATACTGTTGGCTTATCTAATTTTCACTACAAGCAAGCACCATTTGTTGGTGGAATTCCAATGATTTTAGCAGTCTTTGTGGTTGCTGGATTTTCATTCCAAGGAACTGAGTTAGTTGGAATTACGGCTGGTGAAGCTGATAATCCTAGTAAGGCTGTTCCTCGTGCAATTAAAGATGTATTTTGGCGCATTATTTTATTTTATATTTTAGCTATTTTTGTGATTGGTGCAATTATTCCATATACTAGTCCTGACTTATTAGGATCTAGTGCTAGTGACGTTGCAATTAGTCCATTTACCATTGTTTTCAAACGTGCTGGTTTAGCAGCTGCAGCATCTATTATGAATGCAGTAATTTTAACTTCGGTTATTTCATCTGCTAATTCTGGTATGTATGCATCAACTAGAATGTTGTATTCAATGTCACATGAAGGCTATGCACCTAAAATTATGGGGAAAACCAATAAAAGAGGAATTCCTTACATGGCTTTAGGAGCTACTACGATTGTTTCATTATTAACTTTTATTAGTAGTATTGCAGGTCCACAAATTTACGTTTGGTTAGTAGCAGCATCAGGCTTAACTGGATTTATTGCTTGGGTTGGAATTGCACTTTCTCACTTTAGGTTCAGACGTGCATTTATCAAGCAAGGCCATAGTTTAAATGAGTTGAAATACCATGCCACTTGGTTCCCAACTGGTCCAGTAATTACATTATTTATTTGTATTTTGGTAATTTGTGGTCAAGATATTTCTTCTTTCGTCAACTTTAATTGGGAACAAATTGGAATTACTTATATTTCAGTTCCATTAGTTTTGATTTTATATTTTGCTTACAAATGGAAAAATCATACAAAAATTATTCCTTTAGATAAGGTTGATGTTTCACCAACTGATTTAAGAGATAAAGAATAGAATCAATGAGATGCTTTGAATTTAAAAGCATCTTTTTTATTGTTGTAAAATAATTAATGTAACTTATTTAAATATGTATTAGAATATAAATATTATTGATTTATTGAAGGAGAATTGCATGCTAGTACTAGCAGGAACTATTGGAGCTGGAAAGACTTCGTTAACAAAGCTTTTATCGCAACATTTAAATTCAACTGGTTACTATGAATCAGTCGATGATAATGAAATTTTACCTTTGTTTTATAAGGATCCTAAAAAATATGCTTTCTTATTACAAATTTATTTTTTGAATACACGTTTTGATAATATTGAAAAAGCTCAAGATGAAAAATTAAGTGTTATGGATCGCTCTATTTATGAAGATTCACTAATGTTTAGGCTAAATGCTGATATGAAGCGTGCCACTCAAACTGAATCTGATATTTATGATTCATTATTGTCTAACATGATGGAAGAAATACCTGACTCAACATTTCAAAAAAATCCTGATTTATTAATTCACATTAGTATCTCTTTTGATACGATGTTAAAACGAATAAAAAAACGTGGTCGTAGTTTTGAACAAGTTGCAAAAGATCCTAGTTTGTATAATTACTACAAAGACTTAAATGAGCGTTATGAAGATTGGTATAAAAACTATGACCAATCACCCAAGTTGCAAATCAACGGTGATAAGTATGATTTCATGGAAAATGAAAATGACTTGAAAGCAGTTATTAAGCAAGTTGATGATAAGTTAGTAGAATTAAACTTAAAATAGTTGATTATCTAAATTAGATGTAATATTATTAATTTATAGAGTTAAACGCGAAGTATGTTTATTAAGTAGACATTAAGAGATGTGATGGTTGGTGAGAATCACAAGTCGAAAATTCCGACATACGTAAAAGTGGGTAGGTAATGCTACACGGTAAATGGCCGTTATCATTGTACGAGTGTTTAGTTAATTTTTGACTAAGAACTTGGGTGGTACCGCGAAAAGAAGGTCTTCGTCCCAATGGATGAGGCCTTCTTTTTTATTATCCATTGGGAGGTTATTATTATGTTAGATATGAAAATGATTAGACAAAATCCTGATTTTATTAAGGATAAGTTAGCTACTAGAGGTATTAAAGCTGAAACAATTGATAAATTAATTGGTTATGACGAAAAACGCCGTGATTTAATTCTTAAGAGCGAAACTTTAAAAGCTGATAAAAATAAGGCATCTAAAAAAATTGCTGAAGCAAAACGTAACAAAGAAGATGCAACTGATGCAATTAATGAAATGAAACAAGTTGGTTCTGATATCAAACAATTAGATGCTGATTTGGAAAAAGTAGAAAAAGACCAACAAGATTTGGCAGCTCATTTACCAAATATTCCTGCAGATGACGTTCCAGTTAGTTTAACTGAAGAGGGTGCTGTTGAATTACGTAAAATTGGGAAAACTCGTGATTTCAACTTCGAACCCAAACATCATTGGGACATTGGTGAAAAATTAGGAATTTTAGATTTTGATGCTAGTGCTAAAGTTGCTGGTAGTCGTTTTGTTTACTATATGGGTGCTGGTGCTAAGCTAGAACGTGCTGTTTATAATTTCTACTTAGATCAAAATGATAAAGCAGGTTATAAAGAAGTATTGCCACCATACATGGTAAATTCAGCCTCAATGTATGGAACTGGTCAATTTCCTAAGTTCTTAGAAAATAAAGCTGGATTCGAAATTGCTGACAGTGATTTGACAATGATTCCAACAGCAGAAGTGCCATTGGTTAATTACTATCGCGATGAAGTTATTCCAACCGAAAAATTACCAGTTAAGTTTACTGCTTTAACACCTGCATTCAGATCAGAAGCTGGTAGTGCTGGTCGTGATACTCGTGGATTAATTCGTTTACACCAATTTAATAAGGTTGAAATGGTACAATTCACTAAGCCAGAAGATTCATGGGATGCGTTAGAAAGTATCACTGAACATGCTGAATCATTACTTAAATTATTAAAGATTCCATACCATGTAATTACTTTAACTACTAGTGATATGAGTTTTACTGCTGCAATGACTCATGATTTGGAAGTATGGATGCCTGCACAAGGTCGCTATCGTGAAATTTCAAGTTGCTCAAATACAACTGACTTCCAAGCTAGAAGATCTCATATCCAATACCGTGATGAAAATGGTAAATTACAATATGTTCATACATTAAATGGATCAGGACTTGCTGTTGGTAGAACAGTTGCTGCTATTTTGGAGAATTATCAAAATGAAGACGGAACTGTTGATATTCCAGAAGTATTACAACCATATATGCATGGTATGAAGAAGATTACAAAAGAAGACTAATTATTATTTTAAATTTGAGACAATCTCGATGATTGTCTCTTTTTTATAAAAAATTTAAAAATAGGGTAGACAAATGGTCTGATTTTAGATATACTATTTTTTGTTGAGTTTTTGAGATATGCAAAAATATAATTTAAAAAAGTTATTGACTTTCTAAAACTTAAGTGATATTATTAAATAGTTGTCTTGTTAAGACAATTTATCGGAAAGACCTTATGGAGGATTAGCTCAGTTGGGAGAGCATCTGCCTTACAAGCAGGAGGTCACAGGTTCGAGCCCTGTATCCTCCATTGAGCCGTTAGCTCAGCCGGTAGAGCATCTGACTTTTAATCAGAGGGTCGGCAGTTCGAACCTGCCACGGCTCATTACAATTTAAAAAAGCAACTTGCGGGCGTGGCGGAACTGGCAGACGCGCTAGATTTAGGTTCTAGTTTCTATATGGAAGTGGGGGTTCGAATCCCTTCGCCCGCATTATGCACAGCATATACTGCCGACTTAGCTCAGTTGGCTAGAGCGCTTCACTAGTAATGAAGAGGTCGGGTGTTCGAATCATCTAGTCGGCATATGCGGAAGTAGTTCAGTGGTAGAACATCACCTTGCCATGGTGGGGGTCGCGAGTTCGAATCTCGTCTTCCGCTTTTTATATTGTAAAATGCCTGCCGGGGTGGCGGAATTGGCAGACGCACAGGACTTAAAATCCTGCGGTTAGTAATAACCGTACCGGTTCGATCCCGGTCCTCGGCATTTAATTGAATATATTATTTTGCACCCATAGCGCAACTGGATAGAGTGTCTGACTACGAATCAGAAGGTTGTAGGTTCGAGTCCTACTGGGTGCATTTTTTTATTTCGGGAAGTAGCTCAGCTTGGTAGAGCACCTGGTTTGGGACCAGGGGGTCGCAGGTTCGAATCCTGTCTTCCCGATAATCTTTTATAATGAGAAAATAATTTGACTAATTCTTACTTTTATATGAAAGTGGAGATGTAGTTGAGTTGTTTTCTCATTTTTTGTATATGAATAATTCAAAATACTTTTAATTTGAATCATAACTCCGTATAATAAAAGTCAATATTAGTCAAAGATGGGACGGTTATTTATATGCAAGGTAAAAATCTTTCTGATATTATTGAAGCGTATTTAAAGAAGATATTGGCCGACGATGAAAAAGTAGAAATTAGCCGGTCTGACATTGCCAACCTTTTCGATGTTGTTCCATCTCAAATTAACTATGTTATAAAAACTAGATTTACCATTCAAAATGGTTATACTGTTGAAAGTAAACGTGGCGGTGGTGGATATATAAGAATTGAAAAGGTTAAGTTGCTTGAAAATTTAGATATTTTAGATACACTGATTACTGCAATCGGTGATAGTATATCTCAGCGTGAAGGTAAGGCCGTAATTGGCACTTTACTTGCGAATGAACTGATTACTGATAATGAAGCAGAATTATTGATTTCTGCTACTAATAAGCATACTTTATCCATTGGCAATAAAGTTTTTGAAAATAAAATTAGAGCTAAAATTATGATCTCAATATTGAATGATTTGAGATATAAAAGCTAGAAAGTGGGGCTATTTCATGGATAACATTTTTACTCCAAGTGCAAAGAACGTTTTAATTTTAGCACAAGAACAGGCGAAAACTTTTGGACACCAAGCTGTTGGTACTGAACATTTGTTACTAGCTTTAACAATTGAAAAAAATGGTATTGCTTATTCAGCACTACAACAATGTGGTATTTCTGAAGATGATATTAAAGGTGAAATTGAACTTATGATTGGCTATGGTAATTTTAAGGATCCAGATAAGAATACTTACTTACCATATTCTCCAAAGTCACAAAGTATTTTGACAATGTCTGGACAATTAGCTAAAAAGTACGGTTCTATTAAAATTGGAACTGAACACTTATTATTAGCATTGCTTGATACTCCTGATGTTTTATCAAGTAAGGTATTGGGGAGTATGAACTCTGGTGATAGTTCAATTTCTAATATAAAAACGGTATTATTACGCAAGATGGGTGTTTCTGGTAATAATAACAATACTAAACACATTCCATTTCCAGGTTCTAGAGAATCTCGAAAGAAAGTTGGGACACCCACACTTGATTCTTTAGCTACTGATTTGACTAAACAAGCTAATGAGGGCTTGATTGATCCTACAATTGGCCGCGATGGCGTTATTAAACGAGTTATTCAAGTCCTTAGTCGTCGTACTAAAAATAATCCAGTATTATTAGGTGAAGCTGGAGTTGGTAAAACAGCTGTAGTTGAAGGGCTAGCTCGTAAAATGGTTAAGAAAGAAGTTCCAGAAGATATCTCTAATAAGCGTTTAATGATGCTTGAAATGGGAACTTTAGTTGCTGGAACTAAGTATCGTGGTGAGTTTGAAAAACGTTTAATGAAAATCATTCAAGAAATTAAAGATGATGGGCATGTTATTCTATTTATTGACGAATTGCATACTTTAATGGGCGCCGGTGGTGCTGAAGGTGCGATTGATGCTTCTAATATTTTGAAGCCAGCGTTAGCTCGTGGTGAAATTCAAACTATTGGTGCAACTACCTTAAACGAATATCAAAAGCATATTGAAAAAGATGGCGCTTTAGCAAGACGTTTTGAAACAGTTGATGTTCCTGAACCAACTAAGTCAGAAACTAAACAAATTTTGAAAGGGATTCGTGCTAAGTACGAAGACCATCATCAAGTAAATATCACTGATGATGCAATTGATAAAGCTGTTGAATTATCAACTAGATATATTAGTGATAGATTTTTACCAGATAAGGCTATTGATTTAATTGATGAATCTGCTGCAATGGTAAGAATTGATAATTTAGATGATTCTGATAAGCTATCTGAAAAAGAAGCTAAATTAAATGAATATAAAAACCAAATGGAAGCATTAATTGAAGAGCAAAAATTTGAAGATGCAGTTGCTGTTCGTGAAAAAGAGCAGGCACTTCGTTTAGAAATTGAATCTGACGTTTCTAAATTAGAGGCTAAACAACAACAAACTAAGCAAAATCGTGATTACAAGTTAAAAGATACTGGTGAAGATGTTGCTAAGATTGTTTCAGAATGGACTGGGGTTCCAGTTACCAAGATGAAAAAATCGGATGCTAACCGTTTAGTTAACTTAGAAAATATTTTGCATAAAAAAATCATTGGTCAAGATGAAGCTGTATCTGCTGTTTCTCGTGCAATTAGAAGAGCACGTAGTGGACTAAAAAATCCAAATCGTCCAATTGGATCATTTATCTTCTTAGGACCTACTGGTGTCGGTAAAACTGAATTGGCAAAAGATTTAGCTGAAGAAATGTTTGGCTCTAAGGATGATATTATTAGAATTGATATGTCTGAATATATGGAAAAAACTTCAACTAGTCGAATGGTTGGTTCTGCTCCTGGTTATGTTGGTTACGATGAAGGTGGTCAATTAACTGAAAAGGTTAGAAGACATCCTTACTCAGTAGTTTTATTTGATGAAGTTGAAAAAGCTCATCCAGATGTATTTAATCTATTGTTACAAGTTTTAGATGATGGTTATTTAACTGATGCTAAGGGTCGTCATGTTGACTTTAGAAATACAGTTCTTATTATGACTTCTAACTTGGGTGCAACATCTCTTCGTGATAAAACCACTGTTGGTTTTGGTGCCGAGTCTGAAGACCAAGAAGAAAATCAATATAAGGCTATGTCTGCAACTATTAAAGCTCAAATGAAGAAGTTCTTTAGACCAGAATTCTTAAATCGGATTGATGAAACAATTATTTTCCATGAACTTAATAAGAAACAAGTTCAAGAAATTGTTAAGCTAATGACTGCTGACTTACTTGATCGTGTTAGAGCACAAGGAATTAACGTTAAAATGACACCTAGTTCTGTTGATTTAATTGCTGATAAAGGATTTAATCCGGAATTTGGTGCTCGTCCAATTAGAAGAACAATTCAAGCTGAAGTTGAAGATAAACTTTCAGAAGGAATGCTATCTGGAGAAATTAAACCAGGTGATAATATTAGCATTGGTGCTTCTAAAGGTAAGATTAGTATTACTAAAAAAAACGCTGATAATAAAAATGCGGTAAAAATATAATACAAAAAGAGGGAATTTTTCCTCTTTTTTTGTATAACTATTGACTTTGTTTTTTTAAAAGTATACTATACTATATATGTAACTACGAAGTTAAATGTGTGCTGGCGATCTATTGTCCGTCGAGCACGCTTATAATTAACCAAAAATAAGTTTATTTGATTTACTTATTTTGGTTTTTTTTTGCCCATTTTTAGTAAAAATAAGCAAAAAAAGTTAATTGTAATGAAAATGTAATATAATCCTTCGTAGAATATTTTGGAGAGGTGAAGAACTTGGCAGGACATTTAGTTAAATATGGTAAACACCGTATTCGAAGAAGTTACTCTCAAATCAAGGAAGTTCTTGATTTACCTAATTTAATTGAAATTCAAACTGATTCATACAAATGGTTTTTAGATGAAGGTTTGCGTGAAATGTTTAATGGCATTATGCCAATTGACGATTTTCAAGGAAAACTTTCATTAGAATTTGTTGATTACCAACTATTAGAACCTAAGTATACTGTTTCTGAAGCACGAGATCATGAGGCAAACTACTCTGCTCCGCTTCATATTACTTTAAAATTGACCAATCATGAAACTGGTGAAATTAAAACTCAAGATGTATTCTTTGGTGATTTCCCACTTATGACTGATCAAGGAACATTTATCATTAATGGTGCTGAACGTGTTATCGTTTCACAATTAGTACGTTCACCAGGAGTCTTTTTCCATGAAGAAAAAGCCAAAAATGGTCGTCTCTCATACGGGACTACTGTAATTCCTAACCGTGGTGCATGGATGGAATTTGAAACAGATGCTAAGAATCTTTCATATGTACGTATTGATAGAACTAGAAAGTTACCTATCACTGAACTAGTACGTGCTTTAGGATTCGGTTCTGATGATGAAATTACTCAAATTTTAGGTAGTAATGACAGTCTATCACTTACATTGGAAAAAGATGTTCATAAAGATACTGAAGATTCTCGTGTTGAAGAATCATTAAAAGATATCTATGAACGTTTACGTCCAGGTGAACCTAAGACTGCAGACTCTTCTCGTAGTTTACTAACAACTAGATTCTTTGATCACAAGCGTTATGATATGGCTCCAGTAGGACGTTACAAAACTAATAACAAGCTAAGTTTAAAGACTCGTTTATTAGGTTTAACTCTTGCTGAAACTTTAGCAGATCCTGATACTGGTGAAATTATTGCTAACAAGGGAACAGTCATAGATAAAAATGTTATGAAGACTCTAAGTTCATACTTGGATCGTGAAGACTTTAAAGCTTATACATTCAATCCTTCAGAGCAATCAGTTGTTCCTGAACCAATGACTGTACAAATCATTAAGGTTCAATCAGAAACTGATCCAGACCATGTTGTTAATGTAATTGGTAATGACAATATTCCATTAGACTATCAACACATTACTCCTGCCGATATTGTTTCTTCAATTAACTACTTCTTCAATCTACAAGAAGGAATTGGTGAACCAGATGATATCGATCACTTGGGTAATCGTCGTATTCGTTCAGTTGGTGAATTATTACAAAATCAATTTAGAATTGGTTTAGCACGAATGGAACGTGTTGTACGTGAACGTATGTCTATTCAAGATACTAGTACCGTTACGCCACAACAATTAATTAACATTCGTCCAGTTGTAGCATCTATCAAAGAATTTTTTGGTTCTTCACAACTATCTCAATTCATGGATCAAACCAACCCATTAGGTGAATTAACTCATAAACGTCGTCTATCTGCATTGGGACCTGGTGGTTTAACTAGAGACCGTGCTGGATATGAAGTTCGTGATGTTCACTACACTCACTATGGCCGTATTTGTCCAATTGAAACACCTGAAGGTCCTAATATTGGTTTGATTAACTCACTTTCAAGCTATGCTAAGATCAATAAATATGGATTTATTGAAACTCCATATCGTCGTGTTTCATGGGATACTCATAAGGTTACTGATAAGATTGATTACTTATCAGCAGATGAAGAAGATAACTTTGTGGTTGCACAAGCTAACTCTCCATTAGATGAAGACGGTTCATTTTCAAATGATATCGTTATGGCTAGATATAAGTCCAACAATATTGAAACTAAAATTGAAAACGTCGATTACATGGATGTTTCACCTAAGCAAGTAGTTTCAGTTGCGACTGCATGTATTCCTTTCTTGGAAAATGATGATTCTAACCGTGCTTTAATGGGTGCTAATATGCAACGCCAAGCAGTTCCTTTGGTTAATCCACATGCTCCATTAGTTGGAACTGGAATTGAATACAAAGCTGCTCATGATTCTGGAGTTGCCTTAATTTGTAAACATCCAGGTAATGTTGAATATGTTGATGCTGAAGAAGTTCGTGTTCGTCGTGAAGATGGGACATTAGACACTTACAAATTGATGAAATTCCAACGTTCCAATGGTGGTAAAAACTACAACCAACGTCCAATTGTTCGTGCAAATGATCATGTTGATGCTGATGAAATTCTAGCTGATGGTCCTTCAATGGAAAATGGAGAATTAGCACTAGGACAAAATCCAGTTGTTGCATTTATGACTTGGCAAGGTTATAACTTCGAAGATGCCATCGGTATCTCAGAAAGATTAGTTCGTGATGATGTATATACTTCAATTCATATTGAAGAATACGAATCAGAAACTAGAGATACTAAACTTGGGCCTGAAGAAATGACTAGAGAAATTCCTAACGTTGGTGAAGATTCATTAAAGGATCTTAACGAAGAAGGAACTATTCGTGTTGGTGCTGAAGTTCATGATGGTGATATTTTAGTTGGTAAAGTAACTCCTAAGGGTGTAACTGAGTTATCAGCCGAAGAAAGATTACTACATGCCATTTTTGGTGAAAAATCACGTGAAGTTCGTGATACTTCATTACGAGTACCTCACGGTGGTGGCGGTATTGTTCAAGATGTAAAAGTATTTACTAGAAAAAATGGTGATGAACTATCTCCAGGTGTAAATAAGATGGTTCGTGTATACATTGCTCAAAAACGTAAAATTCAAGTAGGGGACAAGATGTCTGGTCGTCATGGTAACAAAGGTACCGTATCTATTGTTATCCCTGAAGAAGATATGCCTTACTTACCAGATGGAACTCCCGTAGATATTTTATTGAGTCCTATGGGTGTGCCTTCCCGTATGAATATTGGACAAGTTCTTGAATTGCATTTAGGTATGGCAGCAAGAAAATTAGGTATTCATGTAAGTACTCCTGTTTTCGATGGTGCTCGTGACACTGATATTTGGGGGGCTGTTAAAGAAGCTGGAATGGCTTCAGATGGTAAATCAATCGTTTATGATGGACGTACTGGTGAACCATTTGATAAACGTGTTGCTGTTGGTGTAATGCACTACTTGAAACTTGCTCACATGGTTGATGACAAGATTCATGCCCGTGCTATTGGACCATATTCACTAGTTACTCAACAACCACTTGGTGGTAAAGCACAATTTGGTGGACAACGTTTTGGTGAAATGGAAGTTTGGGCTCTTGAAGCTTACGGTGCTGCTTATACATTGCAAGAAATCTTAACTTATAAATCTGATGATGTTGTTGGACGTGTTAAGACTTATGAAGCAATTGTTAAAGGTGAACCAATTCCTAAGCCAGGTGTTCCTGAATCATTCCGTGTTCTAGTTAAAGAATTACAAGCATTAGGATTAGATATGAAAGTTCTTGATTCAGATGACAAAGAAATCGAACTTCGTGACTTAGATGGCGAAGATGATGAAGTTGTTAATGTTGATGCTTTAAGTAAGCTTGCTGAAAAACAAAAGGCTGAACAACAAGAACAAGAAAATGCTAAAGCTGACAAAACAAATACCAACACTAAGGAATAAAGAAAGGGGACTATCCATTGGTCGATGTAAATAAATTTTCAAGCATGCAAATCGGTTTAGCATCTTCTGACAAGATTCGTAGTTGGTCATTTGGTGAAGTTAAAAAACCAGAAACCATTAACTATAGAACTCTAAAACCAGAAAAAGATGGTTTATTCGATGAAAGAATTTTCGGTCCAACTAAAGACTGGGAATGTGCTTGTGGTAAATATAAACGTATTAGATATAAGGGTATCGTTTGTGATCGCTGTGGAGTTGAAGTTACTCGTTCAAAAGTACGTCGTGAACGTATGGGACACATTGAATTAGCTGCTCCAGTTACTCATATTTGGTACTTTAAAGGTATTCCAAGTCGTATGGGACTTATTTTAGATATGAGTCCTCGTGCATTGGAAGAAATTATCTACTTTGCATCATACGTTGTTACTGATCCTGGTGATACACCACTAGAAAATAAACAACTTATGTCAGAACAAGACTATCGTCAAAAGAAACAAGAATATGGTAACCGTTTTGAAGGTAAGATTGGTGCTGAAGCTATAAGAACCTTACTTAACAATGTTGATGTTAAGAAAGAAGTTGCTGAATTAAAAGACCAATTAAAGAAAGCTACCGGTCAAAAACGTGTTCGTGCTGTTAGAAGACTAGATATTCTTGAATCATTCGTTCAATCAGGTAATGATTTAACTTGGATGATTATGGAAGCAATTCCAGTTGTTCCACCTGACTTAAGACCTATGGTTCAACTTGAAGGTGGCCGTTTTGCGACTTCTGATTTGAACGATTTATATCGTCGTGTTATTAACCGTAATAACCGTTTGAAGCGATTATTAGATTTACATGCTCCTGGTATCATCGTTCAAAATGAAAAACGTATGCTACAAGAAGCTGTTGATGCTTTGATTGATAATGGTCGTCGTGGTCGTCCAGTTGCCGGACCAGGTAATAGACCTTTGAAGTCACTTTCACATATGCTAAAAGGTAAGCAAGGTCGTTTCAGACAAAACTTACTTGGTAAACGTGTTGACTATTCTGGTCGTTCAGTTATTGATGTTGGACCATTCTTGAAATTTAACCAAATGGGACTACCAGTTCCAATGGCACTTGAATTATTCAAGCCATTTGTTATGAAAGAACTAGTTTCTAGAGAAATTGCATCAAATATTAAATCAGCTAAACGTCAAATTGAACGTAAAGATGAAGAAGTTTTTGATGTATTAGAAGATGTTATTAAAGAACATCCAGTTCTATTAAACCGTGCACCTACTCTTCATAGACTTGGAATTCAAGCTTTCGAGCCAGTTTTAGTTTCAGGTAAAGCAATGCGTCTTCATCCATTAGCTTGTGAAGCTTACAATGCCGATTTTGATGGGGACCAAATGGCTATTCATGTTCCTTTATCTGATGAAGCTCAAGCTGAATCAAGACTATTGATGTTAGCTGCTACTCATATTTTGGCACCTCGTGATGGTAATCCAATTGTTACACCATCTCAAGATATGGTTATTGGTAACTACTATTTAACTATGGAAGAAGCTGGACGTGAAGGTGAAGGTATGATCTTCAATACTCCAGAAGAAGCTAAGTTATCATATCAAAGTGGTTTGACTCATTGGCATACTCGTGTTGGAATTGCTGCTAAGTCAATGCCAAATAAACCATTTACAGATGAACAAAGAGACAAAATTTTAGTTACTACTATCGGTAAGATTATTTTTAATGGTATTCTTCCAAGTTCATTTACTTACCTAAATGAACCTACAGATACTAATTTACATGGTCATTTATCTGACAAGTTCTTCTTAGAACCTGGTGAAGATATTCATGAACATTTAAAGAATGCTCCAATTAATGGATCATTCAAAAAAGGTTTCTTATCAGATATTATTGCTGAAGTTTACAAGCAATATAAAGTAACTGAAACTTCACATTTATTAGATAAGATTAAAGATTTAGGTTACAATGAATCAACTAAATCAGGCTTAACTGTTGGAATAACTGACGTTACTGATTTAAAAGAAAAGCCTGAAATTATTACTGAATCTCATAAAAAAGTTGATAATGTTACTAAACAATTCCGTCGTGGTTTGATTACTGATCATGAACGTTATGAAAGAGTTATTGGTATCTGGAGTGATGCTAAGGATGACATTCAAAATAAATTGATGGAGAGTTTTGATCCTCAAAACCCTATCTTTATGATGAGTGATTCTGGTGCTCGTGGTAACATTTCAAACTTTACTCAACTTGCTGGTATGCGTGGATTGATGGCCGCTCCTAATGGTGAAATCATGGAATTACCTATTACTGCTAACTTCCGTGAAGGATTATCTGTTTTGGAAATGTTTATTTCTACCCACGGTGCTCGTAAAGGTATGACCGATACTGCTTTGAAGACTGCCAACTCAGGTTACTTAACTCGTCGTTTAGTTGATGTTGCTCAAGATGTTATTATTCGTGAAGAAGATTGTGGTACTGATCGTGGTGTTATTGTTACTGCCTTGAAACAAGGTAATGAAATGATCGAACCTCTTTACGATAGAATTCTTGGTCGTTACGCAATGAAGACTATTAAGAATCCTGAAACAGGCGAAGTTATTGTTAAACATAACCAAATGATTAATGAACCTGAGGCTCAAGCTATTATGGATGCCGATATTAAAGAAGTTGAAATTCGTTCAGCATTTACTTGTAATACTGTTCACGGGGTTTGTGAAAAATGTTATGGTCGTAACTTGGCAACCGGTTCTCCTGTAGAAGTTGGAGAAGCTGTTGGTACAGTTGCTGCCCAATCAATTGGTGAACCTGGTACTCAGTTAACTATGAGAAACTTCCATACCGGTGGTGTTGCTGGTAATGCTGATATTACTCAAGGACTTCCTCGTGTTCAAGAAATTTTTGAAGCTAGAAATCCTAAAGGTAAAGCAGAAATTTCTGAAGTTACAGGTACAGTTGACTTAATTGAAGAAAACCCTGCTGAAAGAGTTAAAGAAGTAACTATTAAAGGTGATTCTGATACTAGAACTTACAAAGTTCCAATCAATGCACGTATGAATGTTGTTGAAGGTGACTTCATTCGCCGTGGTGGAGCAATTAATGAAGGTTCTATCGATCCTAAAGAATTAATTAAAGTTCGCGATTCATTATCAACTGAAGTTTACTTGCTAAGTGAAGTTCAAAAGACTTACCGTATGCAAGGGGTGGAAGTTAGTGATAAGCATGCCGAAATCATGGTTCGTCAAATGCTACGTAAAGTAAGAATCATGGATGCTGGTGATACTGATGTTCTTCCTGGAACATTAATGGATATCGATGACTTTAAGAATGCTAATGCAGATGCAGTTATCTCTGGTAAAATTCCAGCTACATCACGTCCGGTAATCTTAGGAATTACTAAAGCCGCTCTAGAAACTAACAGTTTCTTATCAGCTGCTTCATTCCAAGAAACTACTCGTGTATTGACTGATGCTGCTATTCGTGGTAAGAACGATCCATTAGTTGGTCTAAAGGAAAATGTTATTATTGGTAAGTTAATTCCTGCTGGTACTGGTATGAAGACTTATGGTCGTATTGAACCAGAAGTTGAAGGTAAGGCAAAGGATAATAGTTCAGAAGATGTTTATTCAATTAGTGAAATTGATGAACGTATGAATCCTGAAGATGTAAATAATAAATAGTGTTTAAAAAAATAGCAATCACTAATATGTGATTGCTATTTTTGTATACATATAGATATTATGATACCTGCAAAAATAAATGGCACAAAAGGGAGCTTATTTTCTTTGTTTTTAAAATATACAAAAAATATTAGACATAAAGAAGATGATATTAAGACAATATTAATTAATGTATTTACATCAAAAACTATCGCACATATACAAATAATATCAATATCTGCACTTCCAATAAATTTTCCATACCTATTTAAAATGGTCAAAACTAAATAAATAGAAAAAATAATTAATATTTTGAATAAATCATAATTAATTGTAATTGCAATTACTAATAAAATAATAATTGCATACAATGAAACATACTTTTTATGAAAATCCTGTAATGAAAGAAAAATTAAACATAAAATGAATGGGACATAAATTAAACTGTTAGTTTTCAAATAAAAAAGAACGTTAATTAATATGGATAGTATTTCAATCATAAAAAATGAAATACTAATTTTTCTTTTACATTCCCGGCATTTTCCCATTAAAAATATATAACTAACAATGGGAATTAAATCAAACCACTGTAAAGTGTAATTACAATAATCACAGTGTGATCTTGGATAAATAATTGATTCATTACGGTTAGTTCGGCATTCAGCTAGTGCAATAAATGATCCCAAGATTGCACTGAATAATATTAAAATAAATATTTGAATTTTATCATCTCCTACAAGATAAATATACGTAAATAAAATATATTAAATTGCATTGACCAGATTTTTATTGCGTGTTAATATTATTAAGTGCTTAATCATTCGGTGAGATTCATCATAAAAAGAACCACCTGGATGTGTGGACTTATATAATATAAAAAATTTTCGGAAGGAGGAATTTTTAGATGCCTACTATTAATCAATTAGTACGTAAAGGTCGTCATTCTAGAAGTTCTAAATCAAAAGCCCCAGCTTTAAACCATGGGTATAACAGTTACAAGAAGAAGCAAACCAACAATCCTGCTCCTCAAAAACGTGGAGTAGCAACTCGTGTTGGTACTATGACTCCAAAGAAGCCTAACTCAGCTTTACGTAAGTATGCTCGTGTTAGATTATCAAACTTAATTGAAGTTACTGCTTACATTCCTGGTGTTGGTCATAATCTTCAAGAACATAGTGTTGTTTTAATTCGTGGTGGTCGTGTTAAGGATTTACCTGGTGTTCGTTATCATATCGTCCGTGGTGCATTAGATACTGCTGGTGTTACTGATCGTCGTCAAGGTCGTTCAAAATACGGTACTAAGAAACCTAAAGAATAAATTTTATAAGCTATAATACAAGGAGGATTTTTTAATGCCAAGAAAAGGAAATGTTCAACAACGTGAAGTTCTTCCTGATCCAATTTATAACTCAAAAATGGTTGCTAGTTTAATCAATCGTTTGATGTTAGATGGTAAAAAGGGAACTGCTACAGAAATTTTATATGGTGCATTTGACCTTATTAAGAAAGAAACTGGAAACGAAGCAGTTGATGTATTCGAAGAAGCTATGAAAAACGTTATGCCTGTACTAGAAGTTAAGGCTCGTCGTGTTGGTGGATCAAACTACCAAGTTCCTATCGAAGTACGTCCTGATCGTCGTGTTACATTAGGTTTACGTTGGATTGTAAACTACGCACGTCTACGTGGTGAACACACTATGGTTGAACGTCTAGGACGCGAAATCATTGATGCTTCTAACAATACAGGTGCTTCAGTTAAGAAACGTGAAGACACTCATAAGATGGCAGAAGCTAACCGTGCATTTGCTCACTACCGTTGGTAATATAAATTTGTACTTAATGTACAATTAATTAGTGGCTAATGGTATTAGCCACTTTTTTAAAAAAGTGAATTATTTGAGAGGAGAAACATTTTAATGGCTAACAACAAACGTGAATTCCCATTAGAAAAAACACGTAATATTGGTATCACTGCTCATATTGATGCTGGTAAAACAACTGCTACTGAACGTATTTTGTACTATACTGGTAGAATCCACAAAATTGGTGAAACTCATGATGGTGCTTCACAAATGGATTGGATGGTACAAGAACAAGAACGTGGTATTACTATCACTTCTGCTGCTACTACTGCTCAATGGAAAGACTACCGTATCAATATTATTGATACTCCAGGACACGTTGACTTTACTGCCGAAGTTGAACGTTCATTACGTGTTCTAGATGGTTCCATTACTATTCTTGATGCTGCCGCTGGTGTTGAACCACAAACAGAAACTGTTTGGCGTCAAGCTTCAGAATATAATGTTCCTCGTATTGTTTTTGCTAACAAGATGGATAAGTTAGGTGCTGACTTTGCTGCATCAGTTCAATCATTACATGATCGTTTAGATGCTAATGCACATGCTATCCAAATTCCTATTGGTAAAGAAGATACATTTGAAGGTGTTATCGATTTAATCGATATGAAAGCTGATATTTATGATGAAGATAAGTTAGGTGCAAAGTGGGATACTGTTGATGTTCCTGATGAATATAAAGATGCAGCTAATAAAGCTCGTCAATCATTAATTGAAGCCGTTGCTGATATCGATGATGATGTTATGGACAAATACCTTGAAGGTGAAGAAATTTCAAATGATGAAATTAAGGCTGCTATCCGTAAGGGTACATTAAACCTTGAATTCTTCCCAGTTCTAGCTGGTTCAGCATTTAAGAATAAGGGTATCCAAATGTTAATGGATGCTGTTCTTGAATACTTACCATCACCATTAGATGTACGTCCTTATAAGGCTACTGACCCTGAAAGTGGAGAAGATGTTGAACTTAAAGCTGATGATAGTAAACCATTTGCTTCATTAGCATTTAAAGTTGCAACTGATCCATATGTTGGTCGTTTAACTTATATTCGTGTATACCAAGGTACTCTTGAAGCTGGTTCATACGTTCTTAATGCAACTAAGGATAAACGTGAACGTGTTGGTCGTTTGCTACAAATGCATTCAAACCATAGAAAAGAAATTCCTGAAGTATTCTCTGGTGATATTGCTGCTGCTATTGGTTTGAAGAACACTACTACTGGTGATTCTTTAACTGATCAAAAGCATCCATTACACCTTGAATCAATGGTATTCCCAGACCCAGTTATTAGTGTTTCTGTTGAACCTAAGACTAAGGCCGACCAAGATAAGATGGATATTGCTTTACAAAAACTTGCTGAAGAAGATCCAACTTTCAAGGCTGAAACTAACCCTGAAACTGGTGAAACAATTATCGCTGGTATGGGTGAACTTCACCTAAATATCATTATTGATCGTATGAAACGTGAATTTAATGTGGAAGCTACTATTGGTGAACCACAAGTTGCTTACAGAGAAGCATTTACTAAGCCAACTAAGGCACAAGGTAAATTTATTCGTCAATCTGGTGGTAAAGGTCAATATGGTGATGTTTGGATTGAATTCACTCCAAATGAAACTGGTAAAGGTTTCGAATTTGAAAATGCCATTGTTGGTGGGGTTGTTCCTCGTGAATTTATTCCTGCTGTAGAACAAGGTCTAAAAGAATCAATGGATAATGGGGTTCTTGCTGGTTATCCATTAATTGATGTTAAGGCTAAGTTATTTGATGGTAGTTATCATGATGTCGATTCATCTGAAGCTGCATTTAAGGTTGCTGCATCAATTGCGCTTAAGAATGCTGCTAAGAGCGCTGGTCCAGTTATTTTAGAACCAATTATGAAAGTAGACATTGTTATCCCTGAAGAATACATGGGTGATGTTATGGGACAAGTTACTTCTCGTCGTGGTAGTGTTGAAGGTATGGAAGTTAGAAATAAGGCACAACTTATTCATGCATTTGTTCCATTATCAGAAATGTTTGGTTATGCTACTACTTTACGTTCAGCTTCACAAGGTAGAGGTACTTTCTCAATGACATTTGATCACTATTCAGCTGTTCCTAAGGCTATTCAAGAAGAAATTATTGAAAAAAATGGTGCTGAAAAATAATTTTAAAAAAGTGTTGAATTTATTCAACACTTTTTTTATTATATAGATAATGTATTTATGTGAAGAAATATCGAAAAGGACTTGAACTTTTGCGATATTTTTTGTATTATATAGAGGTACCTGTTTGAGGGACATCTATGTTCTTATACAGTTATCTAATTCAGGCTTTGATGTGTAAGGTTGCGACACACCCGGCCGCTTTGCCATGATAGGGCGTGGCGGTAATTTACACGGAGCTAGTCTTATTTTTAAATAAAGGCGAGGAGGGAAAACAATGGCAAAACAAAAAATTCGTATTCGTTTAAAGGCATATGAACACCGTACTTTAGACCAATCAGCTGAAAAGATTGTGGCTACTGCGCAAAGAACTGGTGCCAACATTTCTGGTCCAATTCCATTGCCAACAGATAGAACTGTTTATACTGTTCTAGCTTCACCACATAAATTTAAGAAGTCACGTGAACAATTTGAAATGTTAACTCACAAACGTTTAATTGACATCTTAAACCCAACACCAAAAACTGTTGATTCATTAATGAAACTTGATTTACCAAGTGGTGTTGATATCGAAATCAAACTATAATTAAAAATTACAATATATCGGAGGTGTACTCATGACCAAAAAAGGAATCTTAGGTAAAAAAGTCGGAATGACTCAAGTTTTCACTGAAAATGGTGAATTAATTCCAGTTACTGCTGTTGATGTAACTCCAAACGTTGTGTTACAAACAAAGACAACTGAAACTGATGGATACAATGCTATTCAACTTGGTTATGCTGACAAACGTGATGTTTTAAGTAACAAACCAGAAAAGGGTCATGTAGCAAAAGCAAATACAAATCCTAAGCGCTTCATTAAAGAAATCAGAAATGTTGAGCTTAGCGATTACAATGTATCAGATGAAGTTAAGGCAGACATTTTTGAAGCCGGTGACATCGTAGATGTAACAGGAATTACAAAAGGTCATGGTTACCAAGGTAACATTCATAAAGATGGTCAAGCTAGAGGACCAGAAACTCACGGTTCTAGATATCACCGTCGTCCAGGTTCACTTGGTGTTATTATTAACCGTGTTACAAAAGGTATGGAATTACCTGGTAGAATGGGTAATAACCAAGTTACTATTCAAAATCTAGAAGTTGTAAAGGCTGATGTTGACAACAACGTAATCTTAATCAAAGGTAACGTTCCTGGTGCTAACAAATCATTCTTAACAATTAAATCTGCAGCTCGCGGATCACAAAAATAAGAAAGGAGGAACCATAAATGACAAGCGTAGCATTATACAAAAAAGATGGTAGTAAAAATGGTAACGTTGATTTAAACGATGACATTTTTGCTATTGAACAAAATGACAGTGTTGTATTTGACGTTGTAACTATGCAAAGAGCATCTTTACGTCAAGGAACACATGCTGTAAAAAATAGACATGCCGTTAGTGGTGGTGGTAAAAAGCCATGGCGTCAAAAGGGTACTGGACGTGCTCGTCAAGGTTCAATCCGTTCACCACAATTTCGTGGAGGTGGAATCGTCTTCGGACCTACTCCACGTTCATACGGTTACCATTTACCTAAAAAGGTTAATCGTTTAGCTATTAAATCTGTTTTATCAGAAAAAGTTGCTAATGATAACTTTGTAGTGGTAGATTCATTAGATTTTGATGCTCCTAAAACTAAGGAATTTTCAGAATCATTAAATAAATTAAACGCTTCAGCTAAGACATTAGTAGTTTTGGAAGAAGACAATAAGAATGCTGCTTTATCAGCTCGTAACATTAGCAACGTTGAAGTTATTAGTGCTAAGAGTTTAAACACTTTAAGTGTTGTTAACAGTGGCAAAGTTGTCATCACAAAGGCTGCTCTTTCTCAAGTAGAGGAGGTGCTCGCATAATGGAAGCACGTGATATTATTCTACGTCCCGTAATTACTGAACAATCAACAGCAATGATGGACGATAAAAAATACACTTTTGATGTTGACTTACGAGCAACTAAAACACAAGTGAAAAATGCTGTTCAAGACATCTTTGATGTTAAGGTATTAAATGTTAATATTATGAATCTTAAAGGTAAATTGAAACGCCAAGGTCGTTACGAAGGTTACACTAAGAAACGTCGTAAAGCTATCGTTACCTTATCAAGTGATTCAAAAGAAATTAAATTATTTAGCGATAAATAAAATAATAAATATAGGAGGGAAATACCGTGGCTATTAAAACATATAAAGCAACCACCAATGGTCGTCGTAATATGACTAGCCTTGATTATGGTGTTATTACTACATCAAATCCAGAAAAGTCATTATTAGCTGCTAAGTCACATACTGCAGGTCGTAACAATTATGGCCATATGACTGTTCGTCATCGTGGTGGTGGTAATAAAAATCAATACCGTATTATTGATTTTAAACGTAACCATGATGATATTGATGGTACTGTAAAGACCATTGAATATGACCCAAACCGTACTGCTAATATCGCATTAGTTGTATATTCTGATGGTATTAAGACATACATTCTTGCACCTAAAGGATTAAAGGTTGGCGATAAAGTTCAATCTGGAGAAAATGCTGATATTAAAGTTGGTAACTCTTTACCACTTAACAACATTCCAGTTGGTACAACAATTCATAATATTGAATTAAAACCTGGTAAGGGTGGACAATTAGTTCGTTCTGCTGGTACTTCAGCTCAATTATTAGGTAAGGAAGGAAAATACGCATTAGTTAGATTAGCTTCTGGCGAAGTTCGTATGATTCTTTCAGTTAACCGTGCAACCATCGGAAGTATGGGTAACGAAGAACATTCATTAGTAAATGTTGGTAAAGCTGGTCGTAACCGTTACAAGGGACAACGTCCACATGTTCGTGGTTCTGTAATGAACCCTAACGATCATCCTCATGGTGGTGGTGAAGGTAAAGCTCCAGTTGGTTACCCATCACCATTATCACCATGGCATAAGAAAACTAATGGTAAGAAGACTCGTAAGAGAAAAGCTCGTTCAAACAAGTTTATCGTACGTCGTCGTAAGGGATCAAAAATGTAATAACTGATATATACATTAATGTATATATTTTCCTATAATGTTATTAAAGAGGAGGTTTCATAATGGGTCGTAGTTTGAAAAAGGGACCTTTTGCCGATAAGCATCTTTTAAAGAAAATCGATGCTCAAAAAGACCAAGAAAAGAAAGACGTAATCAAAACATGGTCACGTCGTTCAACAATTTTCCCTAGTTTTATTGGTTATACTATCGCTGTATATGATGGAAGAAAGAATGTTCCAGTATATGTACAAGAAGATATGGTAGGCCATAAGTTAGGTGAATTTGTACCAACACGTACTTTCCATGGACATGGAAATGGCGATGACAAGAAAACTGTCTAAACAAGGAGGATAACAAATGGCTGAACAAGTTACATCAGCACAAGCTACTGCTAGAACTGTTCGTATTGCCGCTCGTAAGGTTCGCCTTGTAGTTGATCTTATTAGAGGTAAAAGCGTTTCAGAAGCCGCTGCAATTTTGAAGTTCACTCCAAGAAGTGCTTCACCAGTTGTTTCTAAAGTTTTGATGTCAGCTGTAGCAAATGCAGAAAATAATTTTGATTTAGATCGTGAAGACTTGGTAGTAAGCGAAGTTTTTGTTAACGAAGGACCAACTTTAAAACGTTTCCGTCCTCGTGCTAAAGGTTCTGCTTCTCCAATTAATAAACGTACTAGTCATATAACTGTAGTAGTTTCAGAAAAATAAGGAGGGATTAAGCCGTGGGTCAAAAAATAAATCCTACCGGATTACGTGTCGGAATTATTCGTGATTGGGACGCAAAATGGTATGCTGAAAGAGCAGACTTTGCTACTGATTTAAATGAAGACTTGAAAATCCGTGAATATATTAGTAAGAGACTTGCTGATGCTTCCGTATCAAGAGTTGTAATTGAACGTGCTGCAAAACGTGTAAATATTTCAATTCATACTGCTAAACCAGGAATGGTTATCGGTAAAGGTGGATCAGAAGTAGAAAATCTTCGTAAAGAATTGAACACTTTAACAGGTAAACGTGTTCATATTAACATTATTGAAATTAAGAAACCTGATTTAGATGCTAAGTTAGTTGGTGAAAACATTGCCCGTCAACTAGAAGGCCGTGTAGCTTTCCGTCGTGCAATGCGCCAAGGTATGCAACGTGCAAGTAGATCTGGTGCTAAGGGTGTTAAAACTCAAGTTTCTGGTCGTCTAAATGGTGCCGATATGTCACGTGTTGAATCATATGCTGAAGGTACTGTTCCATTGCATACATTAAGAGCAGACATTGACTATTCATGGGAAGAAGCTCACACTACTTATGGTTCAATTGGTGTAAAAACTTGGATTTATCGTGGAGAAATTCTACCAGAATTAGCTAATGATAAGAAAGATAATAAAGGAGGGAAATAAACATGCTAGTACCAAAACGTGTTAAGTTCCGTCGTGAACACCGTGGTAAACTACGTGGACATTCAAAAGGTGGAAACACAGTAGCCTTTGGTAGTTACGGTTTACAAGCGCTTGATTCACATTGGATCACTAATCGTCAAATCGAAGCTTGTCGTATTGCTATTACAAGATACATGAAGCGTGGTGGGAAAGTTTGGATTAAAATTTTCCCTCATAAATCATACACTGAAAAAGGTGTAGGGGTTCGTATGGGTAACGGAAAAGGTTCTCCTGCTGGTTGGGTTGCTCCAGTTAAGCGTGGAAAAATCCTATTTGAAATTGGAGAAGTTTCTGATGAAGTTGCTAAAGAAGCTTTGCGTTTAGCTTCTACTAAACTTCCTGTTCGAACAAAGATTATTAAACGTGAGGAAGTAGGTGGCGAATCAAATGAAGGCTAAAGAAATTAATGAACTAACCACTGCTCAAATGCATGAAAAAGAACAAAGTTATAAAGAAGAATTATTCAACCTTCGTTTTCAATTAGCTACTGGTCAATTGGAAAATACTGCAAGATTGAAGAAAGTTCGTAAGAACATTGCACGTATCAAAACTGCATTGCGTCAACAAGAACTAAACAAATAGAATACGATAAAGGAGGTCAATGTTAATGGAACGTAATATGCGTAAGGTCTACAGAGGCCGTGTTGTTTCAGACAAGATGGACAAGACAATTGCTGTTGTTGTTGAAACTTATAAAACACATCCTACTTACGGAAAACGTGTTAAGTACTCAAAGAAGTACAAAGCTCATGATGAAAACAATGAAGCAAAAAATGGCGATATCGTTGAAATTATGGAAACACGACCATTGTCAGCTACAAAACATTTCCGTTTAGTTAATATCGTTAAAAAAGATGTAACTATCTAAAAATGTTTTTAACTTATCGTATTCTGAGTAAATACCGGAAGGAGGGTATTAGCTATGATTCAACAAGAAAGTCGTTTGAAAGTTGCTGATAACTCAGGTGCGCGTGAAATCTTAACTATTAAGGTTTTAGGTGGATCAAGCAGAAGATATGCAGGTATCGGTGATATAGTTGTTGCTACTGTAAAACAAGCAACACCAGGTGGCGTTGTCAAAAAAGGTGACGTTGTTAAAGCTGTTATTGTTAGAACTAAGGCTGTTTCACGTCGTTCAGATGGTTCATACATCCGTTTCGATGAAAACGCTGCTGTGTTAGTTCAAGACGATAAAAGTCCAAAAGGAACACGTATTTTTGGACCTGTTGCACGTGAATTACGTGATAACAAATTCATGAAAATTGTTTCCTTAGCGCCTGAAGTACTTTAATTAACTACTGTTAACCAAGGAGGTGCCAATAAATGTTTATTAAAACTGGTGACAAAGTTCGCGTAATTAGTGGTAAAGATAAGGGTAAAGAAGGAACCGTTACTAAAACTATCTCATCACAAGATCGCGTAATTGTTGAAGGCATTAATATTGTAAAGAAACATCAAAAAGCTTCTCAATCAAATCCACAAGGTGGAATTAATGATGTTGAAGCTCCTATCCATGTTTCAAATGTAATGTTAATTGACCCATCAAACAATGAACCAACAAAGGTTGGTTTCAAAATTGAAAATGGTAAGAAAGTTCGTATTTCCAAAAAAACTAACAAATCAATCGATTAATTTTAATTGAAAGGAGGATACCTTTCCATGTCAAACCGTTTACAAGACAAATATAAAGATGAAATTTCAAAATCATTGATCGAAAAGTTTAACTATTCATCAATGATGCAAGCACCTAAGCTTGACAAAATCGTTCTAAATATGGGTGTTGGTGATGCCGTTACTAATGCTAAAAACTTAGACGAAGCTGTTTCAGAATTAACTCAAATTTCTGGACAAAAGCCATTAGTAACTAAGGCTAAAAAATCAATTGCTGGTTTCCGTTTACGTGAAGGTATGTCAATTGGTGCCAAGGTTACATTACGTGGCGAACGTATGTATGATTTCTTAGATAAATTAGTTAACGTTTCATTACCTCGTGTTCGTGATTTCCATGGTGTTAACAAACGTTCATTTGATGGTCGTGGTAACTACACATTAGGTGTACGTGAACAACTAATTTTCCCTGAAATTAATTATGATAATGTTAACCGCGTTCGTGGTTTAGATATCGTTATTGTAACTACTGCAAATACTGATGAAGAATCAAAAGAATTGTTAACTCAATTCGGTATGCCATTTGCAAAATAATAGGAGGGTATAATATGGCTAGAAAAGCACTTATTGTAAAGAGTGAACGTCCTGCTAAGTTTTCAACTAGAAATTACACTCGTTGTGAACGCTGTGGAAGACCTCATTCAGTTTACAAGAAATTTCATTTATGCCGTCTCTGCATCAGAGATCTTGCCCACAAAGGTCAAATCCCTGGTATGAAGAAGGCAAGTTGGTAAAATAACTTAGTAAAAAGGAGGTTACGTTAATGTCCATGACAGATCCAATCGCTGACTTTTTAACAAGAATTCGTAACGCTAACATGGTTCGTCACGAATCTGTTGAAGTTCCAGCTTCAAAAATTAAAAAAAGCATTGCTGAAATTTTAAAACGTGAAGGTTTTATTCGCGATGTTGAATATATGGATGATGACAAGCAAGGTGTTATCCGTGTATTTCTTAAATATGGTAAAAATGATGAACACGTTATTTCTGGCTTGAAACGTATTTCAAGACCAGGTTTACGTTCATATGTAAAATCTGATTCAATTCCTAAGGTATTAAATGGTTTAGGTGTTGCAATTATCTCAACTTCTGAAGGTGTTGTTACCGATAAAGAAGCTCGTGCTAAAAAAATTGGTGGAGAAGTATTAGCTTACATTTGGTAATATTCTTTGCTTGAACTGGAGGTGTAATAAATGAGTCGTATTGGTTATAGAAAAGTTGTTTTACCAGAAAGTGTTGAATTAACTACTGATGGTAACAATGTAACTGTAAAAGGTGAAAAAGGTTCATTAACTCGTGAATTTTCACCAAACATTAAAATGAATGTTAACGATAATATCGTTACTTTTGAACCAGCTGTTAGATACGATAATAAGACCCGTGCTATGCATGGTACTATGCGTGCTAACTTAAACAACATGGTTGAAGGTGTAACTAACGGTTTTACAAAGACACTTAAATTAGTCGGTGTTGGTTACCGTGCCCAAGCTAAGGGTTCAGTATTAGAAGTAAATGTTGGTTATTCAAATCCTGTTGAAATTAATATTAATGATGACTTAAAGGTTGAAACTCCTGATAGCTTAACTATTAATATTAGTGGTATTAACAAAGAACATGTAGGAGACTTTGCTGCTCGCGTTCGTGCCGTACGTTCACCAGAACCTTATAAAGGTAAAGGTATCCGTTATGAAAACGAAGTTGTTCGTCGTAAGGAAGGTAAGACTGGTAAATAATAAGCATTTGCTTTTTATTTAGTCAATTTTACAAATTCAATTAAGAGGTGACTATTTTGATTAACAAACCAGATAAGAACAAGACACGTCAACGTCGTCACTTACGTGTCCGTAATAAGATCTCTGGTACTGCTGTGTGCCCACGTTTGAATGTTTATCGTTCTAACAAAAACATCTACGCTCAAATTATTGATGATGTAGAGGGTGTTACGCTTGCTAGTGCCTCAACTCTAGATAAAGACGTTAGTGGTGCAAATAAAACAGAACAAGCAAGTTCTGTTGGCTCATTAGTTGCCAAACGCGCTGCTGAAAAAAATGTTAAAAATGTTGTTTTCGATCGTGGCGGTTACTTATACCACGGACGTGTTCAAGCATTAGCTGATGCTGCACGTGAAAACGGATTAGAATTTTAAAAAAGGAGGAATAACCACAAATGGCAGAATTTATTGATCCAAATAAATTAGAACTTGAAGATACTGTTGTTTCTATTAACCGTATCACTAAGGTAGTTAAAGGTGGACGTCGTCTACGTTTTGCAGCTTTAGTTGTTGTTGGTGATAAAAACGGACATGTTGGATTCGGAACTGGTAAAGCCCAAGAAGTTCCTGATGCAATTCGTAAGGCTGTTGATGATGGCCGTAAGAACTTAATTACTGTTTCAAGAGTTGGTACAACTATTCCTCATGAAATTATCGGTACTTTTGGTGGCGGTAAGATCATGTTAAAACCTGCTGAAGAAGGTTCTGGTGTCGCTGCTGGTGGTGCCGTTCGTTCAGTTATGGAATTAGCTGGTATCGACGATGTTACAAGTAAACGTTTAGGTTCAGATACTCCAATTAATGCTATTCGCGCAACTTTTGCCGGATTAAAAGCATTAAAGAGTGCAGAAAAAGTTGCTACACTACGTGGCGTTTCTGCTCAACATTTAGCAGAATAAGGAGGGGTTTATAAGATGGCTCAATTAAAGATTACTTTAACTCATAGTGCAAATCACCGTCTCCCCAAACAACGTAAAATTGTTAAGGCACTAGGATTAGGTCGTATTAATAGTACCGTTGTTAAGCCTGATAACGAAGCAACTCGTGGAGCTCTATTCCATATTGCACACTTAGTTAAAGTTGAACAAGTTGATTAATAAATAACAAGGAGGTGCACTTCTAATGAAATTACATGAATTAAAAGCTGCTGAAGGTTCACGTTCATCAAGACAACGTCTTGGTCGTGGATTAGGAAGTAAAGGTAAGACTTCTGGTCGTGGACAAAAAGGTCAAAAAGCTCGTAGTAAGACCCGTCTAGGATTTGAAGGGGGTCAAATGCCTTTCTACCGTAGAATGCCAAAACGTGGTTTCACTAATATTAACCGTAAAGAATTTGCTATTGTTAACCTATCTACTTTAGATCAATTTGATAATGGTTCTGAAGTTACTCCAGAAACTCTTAAAGAATCTGGTGTTATTAATAACGTTAAGAACGGCGTTAAAATTCTTGGTAATGGTGAAATTAATAAGAAGTTAACTGTAAAAGCAAGTAAATTTTCCAATGCTGCTAAATCAGCAATTGAAAATGCTGGCGGTAAGACTGAGGTGATCTAAATGCTATCAACCTTGAAAAACGCTTTTAAAGTAAAAAGTATTCGTAATAAAGTTCTTTTTACTTTAGGAGTTTTGATTGTATTTAGACTTGGGGCATATATTACTGTCCCTGGGATAAACGCCAAAGCACTCCAAAGCGTTGCTTCATCTGGATTGGTTAGCATTTTAAACACCTTTAGTGGTGGTGGATTAACAAATTATTCACTATTCGCTATGGGTGTTTCACCATATATTACTGCACAAATTATTGTTCAGCTTTTACAAATGGACATTGTCCCTCGCTTTGTTGAATGGAGTAAACAAGGTGAAGTTGGACGTAAAAAATTAAATCAAGTTACTAGAATTTTGTCAGTAGTTCTTGCATTTGTACAATCAATTGGTATTACAGCCGGATTTAATACTTTAAGTAGTTTAAACCTTGTACAACATCCAGGACCAGCTACTTATTTAAGTATTGGTTTAATTTTAACCGGTGGATCAATGTTAACTACTTGGATGGGTGACATGATTACTGACCGAGGAATCGGCCAAGGTGTTTCAATGATAATTTTTGCCGGAATTATCGCTAGAATTCCAGTAGGAATTCAACAACTTTATAAAGAATATATTGTTGGTGATAGTTCTTCAGAATTATGGCAATCAATTATATTTATAGTTGTATTGTTTATAATTGTATTAATAATTGTTACTTTTGTTACTTGGGTTCAACAGGCTGAACGTAGAATTCCTATACAATATACGAGAAGAGAAACAGGTTCATCAGATAATAGTTATTTACCATTAAAGGTAAATGTTGCTGGTGTTATTCCTGTAATCTTTGCTAGTTCGTTTATTTCAACACCTCAAGCTATCTTGATGTTTTTTGCAAGTAAACATTCTGGTGATGGTTGGTATAAAATTATGAGTGATATATTTAATATGCAAACCATTCCGGGTGCTACTTTATATACATTTTTAATTATTGTATTTACATTTTTCTATGCTTTTGTTCAGGTTAATCCTGAAAAGTTATCTAAGAACTTGCAAAAGCAAGGAAGTTATATTTCTGGTGTTTGGCCAGGTAACGGAACACAAAAATATGTTTCTAAGCTTCTTATGAGACTTAGCGTTGTGGGTGCTTTATTCTTAGGAATTGTTGCACTTATTCCTTTAGTTGCACAAAATGTTTGGAATCTTGATGAGTCCATTGGACTTGGAGGTACAAGTTTATTAATTGTTGTTGGTGTTGCAATTCAAACAATTAGTCAAATTCGTGGTTTAATGATGAAACAAGAATATGTTGGATTCATTAAAGAACCAAGACCTGAAGATTTATAAAATTTGGTGTTCGGAGGAATTAAGATGACAATGAATTTGATTTTAATGGGTTTGCCGGGTGCTGGAAAAGGTACTCAAGCAGAAACCATTATTAAAAATTATGGGATCCCTCATATTTCTACAGGAGATATTTTTAGGGCCGCTATAAAAAATCAAACTGAAATGGGAATAAAGGCAAAACAATATATTGATAAAGGAAACTTAGTTCCTGATGATGTAACATGTGGAATTGTTAAAGATCGTCTTTCAAAAGATGATACAAAAGAAGGATATATGTTAGACGGTTTTCCTAGAACAATTGATCAAGCTGATTCTTTGCAAAGAATTAGTAAAGATCTAAATCGTCCATTGGATGCTGTTATAAATATTGACGTTGACCCTAAAATTCTTATTGATCGACTTTCCGGTAGATTTATATGTAAAAATTGTGGAGCTACTTATCACAAATTATATAAAAAGCCTAAAGTTGATGATACTTGTGATGTTTGTGGTGGTCATGAATTTTATCAACGTAGTGATGACAAACCTGAAACTGTTAAAAATCGTTTAGATGTAAACATTAAAATGAATACACCATTAATTGATTTTTACAGAGGTCTCGACCTATTGTATACCGTTGATGGTAGTCAAAATATTGATGATGTTACTGAAGACATTGACAAAATACTAAAAAAACTATAGTTACGATAATATAGGATTTGATGTAAGTTTGTTTGTGTGATAGACTAACTCATGTGTATTTGCGATTTTATAGATATTTCGGGATTAAAACATTACTGAATACTATTTATGTGTACCCTAATTATTATAAAAATCGTATTTTCGAGGAGGAAATTCTTTGTCTAAAGATAATGTTATTGAAATTGAAGGTAAGGTTACTGAAACTTTACCTAATGCTATGTTTCGTGTGGAATTGGAAAATGGACATGAAATTTTAGCTCACGTTTCAGGTAAAATTAGAATGCATTACATTAGAATTTTACCTGGAGATCGTGTCACTGTTGAAATGTCACCATATGATTTAAGCAAGGGACGTATTACTTACCGTTATAAATAAGTAGTACTGTCTTTAAATATAGGAGGGTTATTATAATGAAGGTAAGACCATCAGTAAAACCAATGTGTGAAAACTGTAAAGTAATTAGAAGAAAAGGCCGTGTTATGGTTATTTGTTCTAATCCTAAACATAAACAAAGACAAGGCAAGTAATTTATTTAATAAAACAGGAGGTGTATTTTAATGGCTCGTATCGCCGGAATTGATTTACCACGTGATAAGCGTGTTGTTATCGGTCTAACAAGTATCTTTGGAATTGGTCAAAGTAGAGCTGCTGAAATTCTTTCAAAAGCTGGCGTTTCTGAAGATGTTCGTGTTCGTGATTTAAGTTCTGAACAAGAAGATAAAATTCGTGAAGTCGTTGACAATTATAAAATTGAAGGTGACTTACGCCGTGAAGTAAGAATGAATATCAAGAAACTTCAAGAAATTGGTTCTTACCGTGGAATGCGTCATCGTCGTGGTTTACCACTTAGAGGTCAACATACTAAGAACAATGCTCGTACTCGTAAGGGTAAAAAAACCACAATGGCTGGTAAAAAATAATTAATAAAGGAGGTTAGTAAATCATGGTTCAAAAGAAAGGTTCACGTAAACGTAGAGCAAAGAAGAATATCGAAGCCGGTGTTGCTCATATTCACTCTACTTTCAATAATACATTAGTTATGATTACTGATATGCAAGGAAACGCTATTGCATGGTCATCAGCTGGTGCTTTAGGATTCCGTGGAAGTCGTAAATCAACTCCATTTGCTGCACAAATGGCTGCTGAAGCTGCTGCTAAATCATCTATGGAACATGGTATGAAGTCTGTTGAAGTTGCTGTTAAAGGTCCTGGTTCAGGTCGTGAATCAGCAATCCGTGCGCTACAATCAACTGGTTTAGAAGTTGCTGCAATTCGTGATGTGACACCAGTTCCACATAATGGATCTCGTCCTCCAAAGCGTCGTAGAGTTTAATTTTATATTCATCATAATAGATGAAAATATTAATATTAACTCATAGCGTTTTGAAAGGGGTAGAAGATAAGAATGATTGAATTTGAAAAACCTAATATTCATAAGATTGATGAAACTGATAATTATGGAGAAGTTGTTGTTGAACCATTAGAACGTGGTTATGGAACAACTCTTGGAAACTCGTTGCGTAGAATTTTACTTTCATCTTTACCTGGTGCTGCTGTTACAAGTATTCAAATTGATGATGTATTACATGAATTTTCTACTGTACCTGGTGTAGTAGAAGATGTAACACAAATTATTTTGAATATTAA
This sequence comes from Apilactobacillus apisilvae, assembly GCF_023380225.1. Lineage (NCBI taxonomy): Bacteria > Bacillati > Bacillota > Bacilli > Lactobacillales > Lactobacillaceae > Apilactobacillus > Apilactobacillus apisilvae. The sequence goes on along the minus strand of NZ_CP093362.1, from coordinate 654,251 downwards.
AAAACTTTCATTAAAGCTTGATTCTTCTGATGAAGAAGAAAAGTCAATGGAAATTAATGTTACTGGTCCTGCACAAGTTACTGCTGATGATATTCAAGCAGATGGTGATGTTACTGTTTTAAATCCAGATTTACACATTGCCACTGTTGCTGAAGGTTCAACATTCCATATGCGAATGACTGCTAACAAAGGCCGTGGATATATTTCTGCAGATGAAAATAAGGCTCGTAATGATGGAATGCCAATCGGTGTCTTACCAGTTGATTCCATTTATACCCCAATCGAACGTGTTAATTATCAAGTTGAAAATGCACGTGTTGGTCAAGTATCTGATTATGATAAACTTACTTTGGATGTTTGGACGGATGGTTCTATCACTCCAAGTGAAGCTGTAAGTTTAGCTGCTAAGATACTAACTGAACATCTTGGAATGTTTGTTAATTTAACCGATGAAGCTAAAAACGCTGAAGTAATGGTTGAAAAAGAAGAAACACATAAAGAAAAGATGTTAGAAATGACAATTGAAGAACTAGACTTATCTGTTCGTTCATATAATTGTCTAAAACGTGCCGGTATCAACACTGTTCAAGAATTAACTAGTAAAAGTGAAAATGATATGATGAAGGTTAGAAACTTAGGCCGCAAGTCTCTTGTTGAGGTAATGCATAAGTTAGAAGATCTTGGATTATCATTACGAAAAGAAGATTAGTATAAAGGAGGATATCCATTTATGAGTTACCGTAAATTACAACGTACTAGTGCTCATCGTCGTTCATTATTACGTAACCTAACTACTGATTTGTTAGTTAACGGAGAAATTAAGACTACAGAAGCTCGTGCTAAAGAAGTACGTTCAACTGCTGAAAAAATGATTACTCTAGGTAAGCGTGGAGATCTACATGCCCGTCGTCAAGCAGCTTCATTCTTACAAAATGTTGTGGCTGATGCTAAAGAAGATGGCGATGATGTTACTGTTACTACTGCATTACAAAAGCTTTTTGATGAAATTGCTCCTAAATATGCAGAACGTAATGGTGGTTACACACGTATTATGAAAACAATGCCTCGTCGTGGTGACGGTGCAGCAATGGTTATTTTACAATTAGTTGACTAATTTAAAATAGACATATGAATAGCAACAATAGGAATCACTAGGTATATTAGTATAGAGCGTTATGATGATGGAATTTATCCAAGTCTAGCTTGAATGAAGTTTAAAACTTTGCGCTAATGTACTTATAGTGATTTTTTTATACATAAAATTATTTATTATGGAGTTGTAAGTATGGATAAAAAAATTATTAATGTTAAGAACTTAAAATTTAAATATGACAATAATAGTAATTATGCTATTAATAATTTATCGTTTTCCGTTAATAAAGGTGAATGGTTATCCATAATAGGCAAAAATGGTAGTGGTAAAACTACATTGATTAGTTTATTAGATGGTTTAATTCAATGTGAAACTGGAAATATATTTATTGACGGATTAGAATTAAACGAATCTAATTTAAATAATATAAGAGATAAAATTGGTATTGTTTTTCAAAATCCTAACAATCAATTTGTTGCATCGACTGTTAAAGAGGACGTTGCTTTTGGATTAGAAAATAGACAATATAATTATCAAAATATGCATAAAACTGTTCATGATATTTTGGTGGAAGTTGGTATGACTCAATATGAAAATAGTAATCCTTCAAGATTATCTGGTGGCCAACAACAAAGAGTAGCCTTGGCAGGAGTTTTAGCTGTTTTACCTAGCATTATAATATTAGATGAGTCCACTAGTATGCTTGATCCTAAGGCTAAAGATATGCTTATAAATTTGGTTAATCAATTTAGAAAGAAATATGACTTAACCGTTATTTCAATAACTCATGATATGGATGAAGTTCAATATTCTGATAGAGTAATGTTGTTAGAAAAAGGTAAATTAATAAAGTATATTTCACCACTAACTTTATTTAATGAAATTTCTAATGCCGAAGATTATGGATTAGAATTGCCATTATCTGAAAAAATCAGGATTAAATTAAGCGAAAATGGTTTTAATTTAGGTAATAATTATATGAATAATGAGGAGATTGCCAAATGGATAATTCGATATCATTCAAAAATGTAAGTCATATATATCAAAATAATACTCCTTTTGCTAAATGTGCTTTAAAAAATATTAATTTTAAAATAAAATCAGGTTCTTTTATTTCAATAGTTGGTAAAACTGGAAGTGGTAAGTCGACATTAATAAAACACATTAATGCTTTATTAAAACCTACAAGTGGGGAAATAAGTATTGGTAAATTTAAATTGAATTCTAAAACAAATAATAAAAATTTGAATCAACTGAGAAGTACCGTTGGAATGGTATTTCAATTTCCAGAACAACAATTATTTGCTGATACTGTAGAAGAAGATATCGCTTTTGGACCTTTAAATTTCGGCTATAGTAATGATGAAACATCTAGGACAATTGAGAAAGTAGTTGATTTAGTCGGACTAGATAAGTCCTTATTAACTAAATCTCCATTTGAATTATCTGGTGGACAGCAAAGAAAAGTGGCAATTGCTGATGTTTTAGCAACTCATCCTAAAATTCTTATTTTGGATGAACCAACAGCTGGCTTAGATCCACAAGGTCAAAAATTTATAATGAAGTTAATAAGCAAATTAAATAAGGAAAAAAATATAACAATAATTTTGGTTAGCCATCAGATGAATGATGTTGCAAACTATTCTGATAGTATATTCATAATGAAAAATGGTGAATTAGTAAAACAATGTCATCCCAATGAATTATTTAATAATGAATCTTTGTTAAGTGAGTATGATTTAAAAATGCCAGATAGTGCTATAATAGCTTCGCTATTAAATAATCACGGATTTGATTTAAATGATTTTAATTTTAATGATGAAGCTTTAATAAGCTCTATTTTAAAAAAATTAAGGAATGTTAAATAATTATGAATAATTTTATATTTGGTAGATATTTACCCTTAGGTTCTTTCGTTCATAAAATGAATCCAGCCGTGAAGATATTTTTGTGTTTTTATTTGGTTATTTTAGTATTTTTAGCTAATAACTTTTTTAGCTATTTATCAATGATCTTATTTGTCTCTTCTTTAATATTTTGCACTAAAACGCCGCTTAAACTTTTTATTAGAGGTATAATACCTTTAATCTGGATAATAATATTTACAATTATTATTCAGTTAATATTTAGCTCCGGTGGAGAGATTATTTATAAATTATGGTTTATTAGAATTACCAATTTAGGTGTGCATAACGCTATCTTTTTATTTTTTAGATTTTTATTAATAATATCTATTTCAACTGCGCTTACAATTACTACAAGTCCATTAGAAATAGCAGACGGAATTAGTATTTTGTTAAAGCCTTTAAAAAAATTAAAATTTCCAGTTGAAACTTTTTCCTTAATGATTTCCATTTCACTTCGTTTTGTTCCAACTTTAAATGATGAAGTTAAAACAATTATGGATGCACAAAGATCCAGGGGAGTAGATTTTGGTAGTGGTGGATTAATTAAGCGAATTAAATCTTTTGTTCCATTATTAATCCCGTTATTTGTTAGTGCTTTTAAACATGCCGATAATTTAAGTGTCGCAATGGAAGCTAGGGGTTATCAAATTAATCAAAAGCGTACTCATTATAATAGCTATCATTTTAATTATATTGATGCACTTTCAATTTTATTTTCTATATTAATTATGTTTTTATTATTTATAGTTAGAAATTAGGAGGAATATTTTGACTTATCGATATAAAATAACAATGTCTTATGATGGGACCAAATTTTCAGGTTTTCAAAGACAACCTAATCGAAGAACTATTGAAGGAACTTTAACAAAAATTGTTAATAAAATGGCTAAAAATCCTGAGAAACATATAGTGGTGTATGGTTCTGGAAGAACTGATGCTGGTGTGCATGCATTGGGACAAGTAGCACACTTCAATTTCCCCTATAATTTACAAGAAAAAAGTATGTTAAAAGCATTAAATAGTATGTTACCATTAGACATTGAAATATTAAAAGTTGAAAAAGTTAGTAATGATTTTCATGCTAGATATGATGTCTCTGGTAAAAGATATATGTATCGAATCGATTTAGGAGAATTTCGAAATCCTTTTAAAAGATTTTATACTGCACAATGGAAATTACCTGTTGACTTGGATAAAATAAATCATGCATTAGAAGACTTGGTAGGGGAACATGATTTTACAAGTTTTGTTGCTTCAGGATCAACTGCCAGAAGTAACATAAGAACTATTTATGAGGCGAATTGCTATATTGATGAAAAAAGTAATGAATTAATTTTTGAATTTTATGGTAACGGATTTTTATATAATATGGTTAGAATTCTTGTAGGTGTTTGTATTGAAATCGGATCTGGATATAGACCAGAAAATGATGTTTTAAGATTGTATGATGTTAAAGATAGGAGACAGGCGCGAAGAACGGTACCTGCATGTGGACTCTATCTTAAACATGTTTACTATGAAGATGAAGATCCTAAGCATCCAACAAAATTGCCCAAATATCAAAGATGATTTATGGTTGACTTTATATAAAAAAGTTTGTATCATTAATTATGGTATTGTTTGCCCCACAATAAGCCCCGGAAACTTATATTGGTGTCGAACAAACACAGAAACATGGAGGAATATTAAAGTGCGTACAACATATATGGCAAAACCAGGTGAAGTAGAACGCAAGTGGTACATTATCGACGCAACTGACATTAGTTTGGGTCGCTTAACTTCAACAGTTGCTTCTATTTTACGAGGAAAAAATAAACCAACATTTACACCTAACGTTGATACAGGTGATCACGTTATTGTTATTAATGCATCTAAGGTTGCATTAACAGGTCGCAAAGCAACTCGCAAAGTATACTCCCACCACACAGGTTATTTAGGTGGTCTTAAACAAAAAACTGCTGGTCAAATGTTAGAAAATACTCCAGAAAAATTAATTGAAACATCAGTTAAGGGTATGATGCCAGATGGTTCATTAGCTCACAAGCAATTATTACACTTGCATGTACATGCTGATGGTAGTCATGGTCATGAAGCTCAAAACCCTGAAGTATTAGACATTAATAACCTAATTTAAGGAGGAAACTTAATTGGCTCAAGTACAATATCGCGGCACAGGCCGTCGTAAAGACTCAGTAGCTAGAGTACTTTTAGTACCTGGTACTGGTAAAGTAGTTATGAACAAAAAAGCTATCGAAGATTACATTCCATTCCCTAACCTAAGAGCAGTGGTTATGCAACCATTTGATGTTACTGAAACTTTAGGTAACTATGATGCTTTAATCAATGTTAATGGTGGTGGATTCTCAGGACAAGCTGGTGCAGCTCGTCATGGTATCGCTCGTGCATTACTAGAAGTAGATCCTGATTTCCGTGCTCCATTAAAGAGCGCTGGCTTATTAACTCGTGATGCTCGTATGAAAGAACGTAAGAAGCCAGGTCTTAAGAAAGCTCGTAAGGCTGGTCAATTCTCAAAACGTTAATATTTATTTTATTAACCCTTCAAAGTACTTTTCATTTTCTGAAAAGTACTTTTTTATTTTACTGTTTTTAATGTGTATAATAATTATATATTATAAATTTTAGGAGTGATTAAAAATTAGTAATAAAAGTTATCGTATGAATATTCTTACAATGTTTATAGCTATAATTATAATACAGACAACTATACCAGGAATTGGTAATATACCGATAGGCCCGCTAAGTATTACAATAATTCCGATTACTATAATAGTTGCTGCAATTTTATTGGGAAGTAAAGAGGGATCTATCCTTGGCCTTATATGGGGACTAATAACATTTGTTCGTGCTTTTTGGTGGCCAACTAGTCCTTTGGCAGTTTTTGTTTTAGTAAATCCTTTGATTTCAGTGTTACCCAGAATATTAGTGGGATTTGTTAGTGGAATTTTTTACCATCGATTAATAAATTTTAGAATTAATAAAAATTTATTAATGGTATTTTCGGGAGTTATTGGATCTCTTGTTAATACAATATTAGTTTTATCACTAATTTATTTATTCTATCGTAATAATTCTTTTAACATCTATCATATTAATACTAGTGATTTATTGCCTTACCTTTTAGGTATTGCTGGAACTAATGGCCTAATAGAAGCAATCTTGTCAGGAATTTTTGTTCCAATAATTGTTAAACCTTTGCAAAAAATAAAAAAGTAGTGATTAAGGAACTGAAGTTATAATATTGAACAGATAAATAAAAGCACTTTCGATAAAAGTATTATTTTAATTTGGTAAAATAATATAATTCGGAGGTGTTTTTTGTATGACTAATAATAAATATTCATATGAAACTAAACTAGAAGCCGTTCGGCTTCTTAATGAAGGTATTCCTGGTAGAAAGATTTGTAAAATACTTGGTTTAAAGAGTGACGGCTTAATTTATACATGGCGGAAATATGTAAGAAATGGTGATTATTATCGTTTGAATCAAAAGCCTGGCAAACAATATAAATATAATAAAGGCAATTTAGAACTACCTAGTGATGTCAGAAAAGATATGGAAATTAAACAAATGAAGGAAGAACTTGAAGTTATAAAAAAATATTTAATCATGGAAGGGCTGTGGTAAATCAAGCTACTATTAAATTAATCGATACTTTCACATCCAAAATACCTTTAGTTAGGATTTGTCAGTATCTCAATATATCTAGAAGTACCTATTACTATCATAAAACACATGCAGCTCATTTTAATTTAAGTCAGATTGAACAGGAGATTCAACAACTATGTATAAAAACAAAGTTTTTATATGGTTATCGTAAAATTCATGCACTAATTAATAAGCACTTAAAATGCAGTGTTAGTAAAGTTCAAAGAATTATGGCTAAATACAATTGGGGGTGTCGTATTAAACGTAAAAGATCTCATCGACCTGGTAATCCGTTCAAACAATTTGATAATATAATCAATCGTGATTGGAACATTAGTTTACCAAATCGTAAATTAACCACTGATATCACTTATATTCCTTGCGGAAATAAAATGTTGTACCTCTCTACAATTATGGATAGTTTTAATTCGGAAATTATTGCTCATAAAATTTCTAATCATCCAAATACCCAATTGGCATTAGATACACTAAATCAATTAGGCTATTTAAGTGGTGCTATCATTCATAGTGATCAGGGTTCTACTTATACTTTGCGTGAATTTTTTGAATTAGCACGCAAAAAAGGCGCCATCAGAAGTATGTCCCGTAAAGGGACGCCAGCTGATAACGCCATCATTGAATCATTTCACTCAAGCCTAAAGACTGAAATGATATACACACAAGCTAAACCAAAAGGTTTAGCAGATACCATTAGGTGTGTGAATAATTATATCAAATTTTGGAATAATACACGAATATTAACAAAATTAGGCAACCAATCACCTGTAGAGTACAGGAAATCAGTTGCCCAATTAAATAATTAGAAAGCTGCTTTTATTTATTTGTTCAAAATAATAGTTGCAGTTCCTAAAATCACTACTTTTTTTCATTTTCTTCTTCTGGTTTATTTTTACCTTTACTGTTATTAGGACTTTTTTTAACCATCTTTAATTTTTTGTTACTAATAACAACTTTATCATGATACTTATCTTCTAGAACAGGATCATTAGTTTTAAAAGCGATTAAATATGAATTATTATATGCTTTTTCAATAATTCCCTTAAAAACAGTTTTTTCAAGATCAAATGAAACTTGGTCACCAATATCGAAAGGTGATTTATCATTACTTGTTAATTTATCTTTTACCAAAGGTAAACATCTCCTAACATACAGTTTAAAAATAACTAAAAAAATTCTTTTTGTCAATTTATTAGTCTTTATTAATTATAACATTGCTATTTTTATATAAAATAGTTTAGAATTATGTTTAAAAGTGAAAAGAGATGATTATATTAAAAATAAAAAGATAACTATTAATTTTGGTTGGATATTTATAATTTTTATTTTAACTATATTAATTTTTTCTACTGGTTATTATTATTTTAATAAAGCTTATACTTATAATATTTATAATCAAAAAAATGTCGAAAAAAATCATCGTAATTTCATTAATAAGTTATTGCCTTCCGTTAACGATGCGCAAAGAAAATATGGTATTTTAGCTAGTATCAGTTTAGCTCAAGCAGTAATTGAATCTGATTGGGGGACTAGTCAATTGGCTATGAAATACAATAATTTATATGGCATAAAGGCTTTTGAAGGACAACCATCAGTAAAATTATCAACTAATGAATTTGTTAATGGAAACTTTATAAAAATAAATGGAAATTTTCGAGTTTATAAAAATTGGGACGAATCAGTTCAAAGCCATGCTAGATTATTATTTAATGGAACTAATTGGAATCGTAATCAATATCAAGATGTAGTTAATTCCGATAATTATGTTGCAGCTGCTGAGGGATTACAAATTGATGGGTATGCAACAGATCCTAAATATACTAAAAAAATCATCGAAACTATTAAAAGGTATCATTTGAATCAATATGATAAAACATAAATAAGGAGAATTTATATGAAATTATTAGAAGATAAAATTGCATCAGAAGGACTTGTTTTGCCAGGTAATATTCTAAAGGTGGATCAGTTTTTGAATCATCAAATTGATCCAATGTTCATGAATGAAATGGGAAAAGAATTTGCTAAACTATTTAAAGATGATGGAATAACTAAAATTATTACAGTCGAATCTTCAGGAATTGCTCCAGCTGTTTTAACTGGACTACAAATGGAAGTTCCAGTTGTTTTTGCTAGAAAACATAAGAGTTTAACTTTAAATGATAATATCTATTCTAGTGATGTGTATTCTTATACTAAACAAACTAATAATAAAATTAGCATTGATAAACGTTTTATCAATTCCACGGATAATATACTTGTTATTGATGATTTTTTAGCAAATGGACAAGCAGTTTTAGGATTACTAGATATTGCTAAAAAAGCTGGTGCTAATGTTAATGGTGTCGGAATTGTAATTGAAAAAAGTTTTCAAAAGGGCCATAAAATCATTAAAGATTCTGGAATTCATTTAGAATCATTAGCTCGTATTGCTTCTTTAGAAAATGAAAAAGTTACTTTTGAATAAGCAAAAATTAGTCGGTAATTTTGCCGACTTTTATTTTGCACATAAATGAAAATAAAGATAGCTATGATATAATTAGACTATAAATAAATTGAGAGGATTGTGTTTTTTTTGTCAGTAAATGATGTAATTTCAGGAATGAATGGTAAACAAAAAGAAGCCGTATTATGTACTGAAGGGCCATTACTAATTATGGCTGGTGCTGGTAGTGGTAAAACACGGGTTCTAACTCATCGAATTGCCTACTTAATTGAAGAAAAACAGGTTTTACCTTGGAATATATTAGCGATTACTTTTACTAACAAGGCATCTAAAGAAATGAAAGAACGTGTTTCTAATCTATTAGACTATGGTGGAAATGAAGTATGGATTTCAACATTTCACGCTTTATGCGTTCGTATTTTGCGAAGCCATATCGATAAAATTGGTTACAATCGTGCCTTTACTATTGCAGGTAGTAGTGAACAAAGAACACTTGTTAAAAGAATTCTAAAAGACTTAAATATTGATCCTAAAAAAAATGATCCAAGAGCCATTTTGTCGGCTATTTCCAATGCTAAAAATGACTTAAAAACACCTTATGAATACCAAGAGAGTCTAAACCATACTAGTCCTTTCGAGGAAACAGTTGGTAAAGTTTATACAGAATATCAAAAACGTTTACATAATAATCAAGCACTAGATTTTGATGATTTAATTATGATGACAATTCAATTATTTGAAGATGTTCCTGACGTCCTTGATTACTATCAAAATAAATTTCACTACATTCACGTTGATGAATACCAAGATACTAATGAAGCTCAATATAAACTAGTTACAATGTTAGCTAAAAAATATAAAAATATTTGTGTAGTTGGTGATGCTGACCAAAGTATTTATGGTTGGCGTGGAGCTAATATGAATAATATCTTGAATTTTCAAAATGATTATAAAAATGCTAATACTGTGATGTTAGAACAAAATTATCGCTCAACGAAAAATATTTTAAATGCTGCAAACGATGTGATAAAAAACAACGTTTCTCGCAAAGAAAAAAATTTATGGACTGAAAACAAAGATGGCGATAAGGTTTCTTATTATCGTGGGCAAAGTGAAGTTGATGAAGCGCATTTTGTTGTCACTCAAATTAAAAAAATTATTGAAGAGAAAAATTATTCATATAATGATTTTGCAATTCTTTATCGAACCAATGCTCAATCTAGAATTATTGAAGAAACATTTTTGAAATCTAATATTCCATATATGATTGTTGGTGGCCATAAGTTTTATGACCGTAAAGAAATTCAAGATGTTTTAGCTTATTTAACTTTGATTGCTAATCCAAGCGATTCGATGAGTTTAGAAAGAATTATTAATGAGCCTAAACGTGGAATTGGTGCTTCCAGTATTGAAAAATTAAGAGTTTTTGCTCAAGAAAACAATTGGAGCATGTTAGAAGCAACTAAGAATATTGAATTAAATACTACTTTATCTAACCGTGCAAGAACCTCAATTGATCAATTTGGCAAAATGATGACTGGACTTCAAAAAATTGCTCAAGAAAATAAAGTTACTGATGTTACGGAACACATTTTGGATGATAGTGGTTATTTGGATAACTTAAAAAAATCAAAATCATTAGAATCTAAAGCTAGAATTGAAAATATTGAAGAATTTATATCAGTAACTCAACAATTTGATAACAATCGTACTGAAGACGAAGGTGACGAGCCGTTAACGGATTTTCTTGCTGATTTAGCTTTAGTTTCCGCACAAGATGATGTTGATGAGCAAACTCCACAAGTGACCTTAATGACTTTACATGCTGCTAAAGGACTAGAATTTCCTGTAGTGTTCTTAATGGGGATGGAAGAAGGTATTTTTCCATTAGGCAGATCTCTAGAAAATGAAGATGAACTAGAGGAAGAACGTCGTTTAGCATATGTTGGAATTACTAGAGCACAAAAGAAATTATTTATAACTAATGCTTTTTCTAGAATGTTATATGGTAGAAGGCAAACTAATCCAGAATCACGTTTTATTGATGAAATTTCGGATAATTTAATTCATTCAGAAAATAATTTTTCTAAAAATAATTCGTTAAAAACACCATTCGATTCATCAAGAGGTCGTCGAATGCAACAATTCTCAACTCAACGAGCTTATCGACAACCTAGCCAAAAAGTTCAAAAGCCTAAAGGTAGTGGAGCAGATAAAAAGTCGTGGATTGTTGGTGACAAAGTTCAACATAAAGCATGGGGTATTGGTACTGTCGTGAAAATTAATGGTAGTGGCGAAGATACAGAACTAGATATTGCTTTTCCTGACCAAGGATTAAAACGTTTACTTGCTGCCTTTGCACCAATTAATAAAGTTGAAAAATAACGTTTTTAATTGAGGTGAATTAAATTGTCAGATAAAACATTTAATAATATGAGTGATTCAGACCTAAAGAAAGAATATTCTGAGCTTAAAGATCAATTAAATTTATGGAGCCGTCAATATTACTATAATGACCAACCAAGTGTTGAAGACAGTGTATATGATGATAATTATCGTCAATTGCAAATTTTGGAAACACAAAATCCTAATCTGATTACTTCAGATTCACCAACTCAACATGTTGGATCGCAAACTTTGCCTGGCTTTGATAAAGTTCATCATGAGATTCCAATGTTATCACTAGGGGATGTTTTTTCTAAGCAAGAATTAGCAGAATTTGTTAATAATTTAAATAAAAATTATTCTCAAATCACTGAATATAATTGTGAATTAAAGATTGACGGATTAGCAATATCTTTACGTTATCAAAATGGTAAATTAGTTCAAGGATCGACTAGAGGTAATGGTACTATTGGTGAAGATATTACTAATAATTTAAAAACGATTAAATCGATTCCACATAAACTAACGCGACCAATTAATATTGAAGTACGTGGTGAATGTTATATGCCTAAAGAATCTTTTGCTAAACTAAATGAACAACGTGAGCGTGATGGTGAAAATGTTTTTGCTAATCCTAGAAATGCTGCTGCAGGAAGTTTAAGACAATTAGATTCTAAAGTCACAGCTAGTCGTAATTTAAGTACCTTTATGTATAATGTTGCTAATTATGATGATTTAAATACTAATACCCAATCTGGATTGTTATCCGAATTAAAATATTTAGGTTTTAATATTAATCCAACTTATGAAGTTGTTAAAAATATGTATGATATTAATAATTATATTGATAAATATACTGGTCAACGTGATAATCTAAGTTATGGTATTGATGGAATTGTTATTAAAGAAAATAATTTAGAATTACAAAAAGAAATTGGTGCAACAGTTAAAGTGCCCAAATGGGCGATTGCTTTTAAATTTCCTCCAGAAGAAGTTGAAACTAAGTTAAAAAATATTGAATGGACTGTTGGTAGAACTGGGGTAGTGACACCAACTGCGATTATGGACCCTGTTCAATTAGCTGGTACGATAGTTTCAAAGGCATCTTTGCATAATTCAGACTATTTGGAAGAAAAAGCAGTTCGAGTTGGTGATACGGTTAAGTTACACAAAGCAGGAGATATTATCCCAGAAATTTCTGAATATATTCCAAGTAAGCGTCCTAAAAATTTAGAACCTTACATTATTCCAAGCAAATGTCCATCTTGTGGTGATGAACTAGTTCATTTAGATGGTGAAGTTGCTTTGCGTTGTATTAATCCTAAATGCCCAGCACAGTTAACTGAACAAATTAATCATTTTGCTTCTCGCAATGCAATGAATATTGATGGATTAGGTCCTAAGATTGTTCAACAACTTTTTGATAAAGGCTTTTTAGATGATACGGCTAGTTTGTATAAACTTAATCGTGATGAATTAGAGACTTTAGATAAGTTTGGTTCTAAATCAGCTAATAATCTTTTAACTGCTATTGATAATAGTCGAAGTAATTCTATGGAACGATTATTATTTGGTTTAGGTATTCGTCATGTTGGTGCTAAGGCAGCTAAAATTATCTCCAAACATTTTAAAAGTATTAAAAGTTTAGCTAGTGCCAAAATTGATGATATTTCTTCAATTAATACAATTGGTAATACCATTTCGAAAAGCATTGTGACTTATTTTAAAAACCCCGAAGCTAATAAATTAATACAAGAATTTGAAGAATTAGGTATTAATATGGAATATAAAGAATCACAATTAAATTCAAGTAATATTGAATCTTCATTCTTTAATAAAAAAACGATTGTTCTAACTGGAAAACTATCACAAATGAGTCGTCCAAAAGCAGTATCTTGGTTAGAAAATCATGGTGCTAAGGTTACTAGTAGTGTTTCAAAAAATACTGATTTATTGATTGCAGGAAAAGATGCTGGTAGTAAGATGGATAAAGCACAAAAATTAAACCTATTAATTTGGGATGAAAATAAATTCATTGATGAAATGAATAACAATTAATCTTTTGTGGAGGCAAGCAAATTGAATAAATTAAAAGTATTATTCTTGGTGATGTTTACAACTGTTTTTCTAGCAGCTTGTGGAAATAACAAAAATAATAATGAAAATAGTTCTTCAGGAACGCAAGTTATTTCTCAAACTAACAGTAATTATTATCAAGGTGTAATTAAAAAGGGTCACTATTTGACCAGTAAGTCACGTGGTGTTTCCGTTCAACAAAATGATAATCAATTAAATCTTAAAGGATTTGAAAATGGATTATTAAGCATTTCAAAGGATCATTTCCCAACTGATGATTATATTTTACAAGAAGGTCAATATATTAATACTGATACAGTTGAAAATTGGTTAGGTCGTAAAAGTAAAAGTAATCCAGATGGATTGAATCCTGAAGGAAAAGATAGTAAAGAGCCTTTATATCTACAACAAATGGATGAACAAGATTTTATGACTGAAGATCATGATTCTTTGAAAATTAAGGGTATGACAATTGGATTGGGTATTAACTCAATTTATTATTATCGTAAAGAAGCCTATGGGGCTGTTTACCAAAAAACTCTTAACGAAAAAGATATTGTTAAACAAGGAAAAGAAATTGCTGACAAAATTTTGCAACGTTTAAGAAAGCGTAAAGAATTAAAGAATATTCCAATTGTTTTTGCACTTTACAAACAGGCTCCTAATGATAGTTTAGTGGGCGGTAACTTTTTTGCTTCTTCCGTTAATAATGGTAATAACATTAAAAACAGTGATTGGAAATCTTTAAATGTAAAAAACTATGTTTTACCTGATGAAACAAGTAAAGGTGTTAATAGTAATGATGAGAATGCTTTTGAAAACTTTAAGAACCAAATTCAAAAATTCTTTCCTAACTTGAGTGGGGTTACTGCACAAGCACATTATGTAGACGGACAACTCAGGGGAATGCATGTTAACATTACTACACAATTTTATGGGCAAAGTGAAATTATTAGTTTTACCCAATATGTAAATAGTACGGCTAATAAATATTTACCAAATAATATTCCAATTGATATTCAAATTAGTTCGACAGAAGGAATGCAAAGTTTTCTATCTAGAAAAACAGGGAGTAATAATTTCTATACCCATGTTTTCACTAGTTATTAAAATTAATTAAAAGATTGTGTTAAAATGTTTTTATAAGTATGAATTATTTTAAAGATGAATGAAAGAAGGAGCTATTCAATGTCTGAAAAAATAAGTAAAGACACCGTAAGTCATGTTGCTTCATTGGCTAAATTAGAATTAACAGATGAACAACTACCTTATTTTACCGATCAATTAGATAATATCATGGGAATTTTCGACTCATTAAATGAGGTTGATACTAATGATATTGAACCAACATTTAGTGTAACTGATCAAATTAATGTTATGAGAGAAGACGTTGCTGACAACTGGGGAGAAAGAGATCAATTATTGAAAAATGCTCCTGACGTTGCTGATGGTCTAATCCGAACACCTACAATTATTGATGAAAGTGAGGATTAATAGATGAACTTTTTAGGAAAAGATATTGCTAGTATCCATGAAAGTTTAGTTAAAGGCGATGTTACTGCTGAAGAATTAACTAAAGAAGCTATTCAAAATACTAAAAATAATGAAAAAGATATTAATGCATTTATTACAATCGATGAAGAAAATGCAATTAAACGTGCTCAAGAAATTGATAAGCGCGGTATTAATCCAGATAATGTACTATCAGGTATTCCAGTAGCAATGAAAGATAATATGCTAACTAAGGGTGTTTTAACCTCAGCTGGTTCAAAGATGTTATCTAATTTTAAACCGATTATTAATGGAACTGCTGTAAATAAGATGCTAGATGCAGATACTGTTAGCATTGGTAAAACTAATATGGACGAATTTGCTATGGGAAGTTCTACTGAAACATCATATTATGGTGACACTAACAATCCCTGGAATTTAGATAAAGTTCCTGGTGGTTCTTCTGGTGGATCAGCAGCTTCTGTGGCTGCTGGTGATGTTTTAGCAGCTTTAGGTTCAGATACAGGTGGATCCATTAGACAACCAGCTGCATTTAATGGAATTGTAGGTATGAAACCTACATATGGTCGTGTTTCTAGATGGGGATTAATTGCTTTTGCATCTAGTTTTGATCAAATTGGTCCCTTAACTAATAATGTTTATGATAATGCACTAGTTTTAAATGCTATTGCTGGACATGATGAACATGATTTAACTAGTTCAGACAAAGAAGTACCTGATTTCACTAAGGACATTGATGCAGGTGTTAAGGGTATGAAGATTGGTTTACCTAAAGAATACCTTGGTGAAGGTGTTAGTGAAGATGTCCGTAATTCTATCCAAGCTGCTGCAGATAAGTATCGTGAAATGGGTGCAACTGTTGAAGAAGTATCTTTACCACATAGTAAATATGGAGTAGCTGCTTACTACATCATTGCTCCTTCAGAAGCATCTTCTAATTTACAAAGATTTGATGGAATCCGTTATGGATATCGTTCTGAAGCTGCTAAAAATCTTGAACAGTTATATGTAAAAAGTCGTTCAGAAGGTTTTGGTGACGAAGTAAAACGTCGTATTATGTTAGGAACTTATTCATTATCAGCTGGCTTCTTTGATGCTTACTTCAAGAAAGCCGCTGAAGTAAGAACATTAATAACAAAGGATTTTCAAAATGTATTCCAAGATTATGATTTAATTCTTACACCAACTACACCAACGACAGCATTTGGTAAAGATGAAAACAAAGATCCTTTAACTATGTATATGAATGATGTTTTAACTATTCCTGTCAATATGGCTGGATTACCTGGAATGTCATTACCTGCTGGGTTCTCAAATGAACTTCCAATTGGAATGCAATTGATCGGTAAGCCATTTGATGAAACTACTATGTATAAAGCTGCCTATGCTTTTGAACAAAATACTGATTTTCATAATCAATATCCTAAGATTGGAGGAGACAAATAATGAATTTCGAAACTACAATTGGGCTAGAAGTCCATGTTGAATTAAAGACTAACTCTAAAATTTTTAGTCCTTCTCCTGTTGGTTATGGTGCAGAATCTAACCTAAATACTAATGTTATTGATTGGGGATATCCTGGTGTTTTGCCTACTACCAATAAAGGAGTAGTTAAGGATGGTATTATTGCTGCTTTAGCTTTACATGCTAATGTAAACCAACATCCTCATTTTGATCGTAAAAATTACTTTTATCCTGATAATCCTAAAGCTTATCAAATTACTCAACAAGATACCCCAGATGCAACTGATGGTTGGATTGAAATTGAAGTTGATGGTAAAAAGAAGAAAATTGGGATTGATGAAATGCATATTGAAGAAGATGCTGGTAAAAATAGTCATGGTAAGAATTACTCTTACGTTGATTTGAACCGTCAAGGGACTCCTTTAATTGAAATTGTTTCAAAGCCTGATATTGCATCTCCAGATGAAGCTTATGCTTATCTTGAAGCCTTAAGACAAAGAATTCTTTTCACTGGCATTTCTGATGTTAAGATGGAAGAAGGTTCTATGCGTGTTGACGTTAATATCTCAATTCGACCATATGGACAAAAAGAATTTGGTACTAAGGTGGAATTAAAAAACCTAAACTCATTTAACTATGTTCGTAAAGGTTTAGCTTACGAAGAAAAACGTCAACGTCAAATTTTAATGTCTGGTGGTAAGATTCAACAACAAACTAGACGTTTTGATGAAAATAACGGTACTACCATTTTAATGCGTGTTAAGGAAGGTTCTGATGATTATAGATATTTCCCAGAACCTGATCTACCATCTCTAAATATTTCAGATAAGTGGATTAATGAAATCAATTCTAATATTCCCGAAATGCCTAATAATCGTCGTGAGCGTTACGTTAATAAATTAGGTTTAACCGACTATGATGCAATGGTATTAACACAAACAAAAGAAATGTCTGATTTCTTTGATAATATGATTGAATTAGGTGCTGATCCTAAAATGGCATCTAATTATTTACAAGGTAATGTCAATGCATACCTAAATGATAAGCAAGTTGATTTATCTGAGACTGAAATCACTCCAGAAAACTTAACTACTATGATTAAGTTAATTGAAGATAAGACAATTTCTAGTAAAATGGCTAAGAAAGTATTTAAAGGAATTACTGAGGGTAAAGAGCCTAAGAAATTTGTTAACGATAATGGAATGGTTCAATTATCTGATCCAGCCAAATTACAACCAATTATCGATGATGTATTATCAAATAATCCACAATCCATTGAGGATTTTCATAATGGTAAAGATCGTGCAATTGGTTTCTTAGTTGGTCAAATTATGAAACAAACTCGTGGTAAAGCTAATCCACAGGTTGTAAATAAATTATTAATGGCTTCAATGAATAAATAATAGGATTAGGGGAATTTAGAATGCAAAAAAGAGCACGTGTAATATACAATCCAACATCTGGACGTGAAGCGTTAAAACAGAATATGATTGATATACTCGGTGTTTTTGAAAAAGCTGGTTTTGAAACTAGTGCATACGCTACAACTCCTAAACCATTTTCAGCAAGGGATGAAGCTAAAAGAGTTAGTTTAGCTGGCTTTGATTTAGTTGTTGCTGCTGGTGGCGATGGTACTATTAATGAAATTATTAATGGAATTGCGCCTTTAGAAAAACGTCCCCAGTTGGCTATTATTCCTGCTGGAACAACTAATGATTTTGCTAGAGCATTGCATATTCCTAGAGAAAATCCAGTTGCTGCTGCTAAAATTGTTTTAAAGAAACAAAATTTTAAAATGGATATTGGTAAAGCTGCTAATAAGTATTTCGTTAATATTGCTGGTGGAGGATTGCTAACTGAATTAACTTATGATGTTCCTTCAGAATTAAAAACTATTTTTGGTTATTTAGCATATCTTGTAAGGGGTGCTGAATTATTACCTAGAATAAAGCCCATTGATATGGACTTAGAATATGATGGTGGTCATTTCAAAGGCAAAGCCTCAATGTTTTTATTAGCAATGACTAACTCGATTGGTGGATTAGAGCAAATTGTCCCAGATGCTAGATTAGATGATGGTAATTTTACAATGATTATTGTTAAAACTAGTAATATTGTTGAAATTGTTCAACTTTTGGCCAAAGTCATTAGTGGTGGTCGTCATATAAATGATCCTAGAATCATTTATACTAAAACTAGTAAATTAATTGCTAATCCAATTAAAGATAAAATGCAAATTAATCTAGATGGAGAATATGGTGGAGATGCACCAATGACATTTAAAGATTTAAAACAACACATCGAAGTATATGCAAATATGGATGAAATGCCTACAAAATCAATTAGTTATGATGAAGTAAAAGTTGAAAAAAAATTTATTGATAAAGTTGATAAATTATCTTAATTTATTTTTAAAATGAAAAGTTTTGTTGTATTATATGATAAAGATACGACAAAACTTTTTTGTTTACTAAAGGGGAAAATATGAAAAATAAAGCACCAGTAGAAAAAAATGAAACTTATGATGTTAATATTATTGATTTAACATATCAGGGAATGGGATTAGCTAAAATAAATGATTTTTCAATTTTTATTGAAAATACCTTGCCCGGCGAAGAAGCTACAATTAAGGTTATTAAGGTTAACAAAAATTTTGGCTTTGGTAAGTTAATTAAGTTAATTAAATCATCTAAATATAGAGTTGAAAGTGTTGATAAAGATTATACTAGAACTGGTATTGCGCCGTTACAACATTTGAAATATGATGCTCAGTTGCAATTTAAACAAAATCAAATTCAACAGTTATTTGATAAAGCCAAAATGGGAATTAAGGTACTTCCAACTATTGGTATGGAAACACCTAATCATTATCGTAATAAAGCACAAATTCCCGTTAAGAAGATTAATGGTCAATTAGAAACAGGTTTTTATCGCCAACACTCTCATGACTTGGTACCAATTGAAGATTTCTATATTCAAGACCCAGAAATCGATAAAGCGATTGTTGTAGTTAGAGATATTTTAAGAAAATATCATGTTTCTCCTTATGATGAAGTTAATCATAGTGGAGTTATTCGAAATATTATGGTTAGACGCGGTCATTACAGTCATCAAATTATGATTGGTTTGATTACTCGTACTAAAAAGCTACCAATGGTTGATATGATTACTAAAGAAATTTCTCAATCATTACCAGAAGTTAAGAGTATTATGCAAAATATTAATTTAACCGATGGAAATGCATTAATGGGTAAAAAAACTATTTGCTTATATGGTAGCTCACATATTGAAGATAATTTATTAGGATTAAAATTTTATATTTCATTAACTTCTTTTTATCAAGTTAATCCAATTCAAACTGAAAAATTATATTCATTAGCAGTTGAAAAAGCTAATTTAGATGGCACCCAAAATGTTATTGATGCTTATTGTGGAATTGGTACAATTTCATTAGCAATGGCCAAAAAAGCCAAAATGGTTTATGGTGTTGAAATTGTTAAGGAAGCAATTGAAGACGCTAAAATTAATGCACAAAAGAATCATATAAATAATGCTAAGTTTGTTACTGGCAAAGCTGAAGATCAAATGGAAAAATGGCAATCACAAGGTCTAAAACCAGATGTAATTGTTGTTGACCCACCACGTAAGGGACTTGCATCATCATTTATTGATAGTGCAGCTAAGTTTGCACCTAAGCGAATTGTTTATGTTTCATGTAATCCATCTACATTGGTTCGTGATGCTAGAAGATTAGCAGATTATGGTTATGAAATATCTGAACCAGTTCAACCAGTTGATCAATTTCCTCAAACTGTGCATATTGAATCAGTTACTGTTTTTGAAAAGAAATAAAAAAAGATTGAAGATATTTCTTCAATCTTTTTTAGTTTAGTTTTTATTTAGATGTCTTTGTTGTAAATAATAAACTGGAACTCCGATTAATGTTAGTAAAATACCAATTACTGCTAGCGTAGTTTGAGCTATAATCGTAGCAAATAAGATAAAAATACCACCTATTAGAGCAATAATAGGGATGATGGGATACCATGGAACTTTATATGGTCTAATCATTTCAGGTTCTTTATGACGAAGTTTAAATACCGCAATGAATAATAGACAGTTAAATATCCACATAACAAATACTAACATATCAGTTAGTAAATCAAAGCTCCCAGCAAAAATCATAATGATAGCAATTAATAATTGGAAAATACCAGCAACGTAAGGTACTAAAGTCTTTTTTGTTAACTTAGTAAATGCTTCACTAAATGGTAATGATTTAGTTTTACCCATTGCATATGGAATTCTCATTCCACTAAGGGTATATCCATTTAATGATCCATATACCGAAATCAAAATACCAATAGTAACTAATTTACCACCAAATTCTCCAAATAATTTAATGGCTGCTTCAGATGCAGTATTTTGATTACCAGCAATTTGATCAATTGGTAATGTTTTTAGAAATACAACATTAATTAATGTATAGATTATAGTAATAAAACTTAATCCTAAAATAATAGCTTTTGGTAAATTCTTCTTAGGATTTTTAATTTCCCCAGCGACATCACAAACACCAATCCATCCATCATAAGCAAACATAGTGGCTAATAATCCTGATCCAAAAGCTGTCCATAAACCATCATGGTTAGTAGGGGCAATTGGGAATAATGATACATGAACTTCTCCAGGAATAAAGAATCCAATAATAGCAATAATAAAAATTGGAATTAGTTTAAAAATTAATGATACAGTTTGTACATTACCACTAATTTTCGAACCCATTAAGTTAATTAGTAAAATACTTAATGCACAGGTAATGGCAATTGGATTTAATAGACCACCTTGCAAATGAAAAAGATTAATTATTTGAGTGGAAAAAACAATCGATTCTGCCGCAATATTGGCTGGATAATAAATTAATATTTGTGCCCAACCCATTGAGAAACCAGTCAATGGACCATAAGTGTAATCTAAATATTTAATGGCTCCACCAGTTTTAGGAATTGCTGCCGCTAATTCAGAAACTGTTAATCCAGCACAAATTGTTAAGAGTCCACCAACAATCCATGCTAATACAGTTAATGTAAAGGAATGTGTGCTTTGTACAACACTAGCGGTTTTAAAAAATACACCACCACCAATTACAGTTCCCATAACTGTTGCTAATGCAGCCATCATTCCTATACCGCGTTTTAATTCATTTTCTTGCACTATTTTTTCCTCCAATAGTTTTTAATAAAAAAAGGCTGATGCTAAAGCATCAAACCACATTTTTATTTATTTGTTTTTTGCAATATCATGCTTACGTTGAAATTCAGCAATATTTTTATATTCACTTTGTAATTGACGACTTAAGCGGATATAAATTGGAACTAATTCACGATATGCTTCATAATTTTCGGGCTTAGGTTTAAGAGCATTAGTAATACCGACAAAGTTTTTAACATCAGCTAAGTCATCAATAATTCCTAAACTGTACATTCCAAGAGTTGCAGCACCTAAGGCAGTACCTTCGAAACTTTCTGGAATATTAACGTCTTGTTCAAAGATATCGGCTAACATTTGACGCCATAATCCTGAACGAGCAAATCCACCAGTTGCTTGAATGCTTGTTGGTGCACCCACAACTTCTTCTAGTGCTAAACTTACTGTATATAAGTTATATACAATGCCTTCTAGTGCAGCACGAATCATATGTGCTCTAGTATGAATTCTAGTGAGACCAAAGAAAGATCCACGTGCATTCGCATCCCAGATAGGTGCTCTTTCACCACCCAAGAATGGATGGAAAATCAATCCATCTGAACCTGCAGGAACTTGTTCTGCAATTTTAGTTAATAAATCGTAAGGATCCATATTTAATTGCTCAGCAGTAACTTTTTCCGGAGCACATAGTTGGTTTTTAACCCAACGGAAAACAATCCCACCATTATTAACTGGACCACCAACAACCCATTTACCAGGTGATAGATAGTAGCAGAATACACGGCCTTTAGGATCAATCTTAGGTTTATCAGTTACAACACGCACAGCACCAGAAGTACCGATAGTAACAGCTACTACACCAGGATTAATTGCATCAACACCTAGGTTAGCTAGAGGACCATCAGAAGCACCAATGACAAAAGGAACATTTTCATCAATACCAATTACTTTAGCATATGCTTTATTTAAACCTTTTAATTGATAAGTTGTATCAACTAATTCAGGAAGTTGGTCTCTAGAAACACCAGTTAGTTTAAGGGCTTCTTCATCCCAGTCCATATTGAAGATATTAAACATACCGGTTGCATTAGCAATTGAGTAGTCTTCTTTTAATTCACCAAATAGTTTATATAAAATATATTCTTTAATTCCGACAAACCAACTTGCTTTGTCATATAATTCTTTTTTATGATCCCTAATCCACATAATCTTAGTTAATGGAGTCATGGGATGAACTGGGGTACCAGTTCTTTCATATAGTTCTTTTGCTTTACCGGATTCTTTCAATTGATCAGCATAATCAACGGAACGATTATCTGCCCAAGTAACTGCACGAGTTAATGGTTTATGGTTTTCATCTAATAAAATTAAACTGTGCATTGCACATGAAAATGATACTCCTTTTAGAGTACCATGTTTTAAGTCAGCTTTTCTTAAAACTGATGTAAGACCTGAAATCATAGCAGAGAAAATTTCTTCTGGATCTTCTTCGGCCATATCAGGGGTATCTTGATACAAAGGATATCCATTATTTGAGTAACCTTTAACGTTACCTTCAGTGTCATATAATAGGGTTTTAACACTGGTAGTACCAATATCTACACCTATGATGTAGTTCATATTTAAACTTCCTTTCGGTATTAACAGAATAAAATTATTTATTCACTAACTATTTAATAGCGGTTACTATTATAATGAAATTGTAAATAAAAGTCATTATTGAATTATTGTTTAACGCTTTCATTATATTGAAAACAAAGGTTCTATTCAAGTTATTTAAGTAGTTTTATAATAAATTATAAATTAGTTTTTATTAAGTAAGGTGATTTACAATCCAAACTAGAAAAGAATTATATCATTTAAAAAATAATAAACATCATAGACTTATATTTATAATTATTATTTTATTAATAATTATGCTTACTTACATTAGTATTAATATTTACCATAATCAAACTAAAAATAATTACGCAGTAAAGGGTGTTCTTGTCAGCCAATATGATGGTTATATTGATTTTGTATCTTTAGCTAATGATAATCAAAAATTTGTTTATATTAGGGCTAGTCAGGGATCTACATATACTGATGATAACTTTTATGATAATTTTAGTCGTAGTCAAGGATCAGGGATGCAAATAGGTGCCTATCATGTTTTTAGTACTCAAAGCAATATTAAAAGTCAATTAACCAATTTTACGAATGAAGTTGGCTCAAATTATGGTTCAATTCCTCCTTTAATAATGGCAAATAATAATTTAACCAATAAGCAAATTAATAGTCTATCTAAATTTTTGTACTTAGTTCATCATTATTATAATAGTGATATAGTCGTTAATACTAGTGAAAATATTTTTAATAAACTTTTAAAAAATGGCAAATCGTATCTTAGTCTATTCAGTTTAAATAAGCTATCTAGTTCGTCTTTTATATCAATTAGTAACAATAGTTCCATGAATATTGACGGTTCTAATGTATCATTGAATCAAGTTGCATTTAATGGTAATAAGAAAAGTTGGGAACATTATTTAATGAAAACACGTGATCAATAATTTTATCTGAAATAATCAGTGATATTTGGTAAAATTAAGTATTAATAATAAAAATAGGTGAAATAAATGTTACAGCAATTTGAAAAATATTTTAAAAAATTAGGTTATGAACAACCAACCTTAATTCAATCAAAAGTTTATCCGCTAATTGAAAAAAATCATAGTGTATTAGGATTATCTCCAACCGGTTCTGGTAAAACAGTCGCATTTTTAATGCCCAGTTTAGCTAATTTAAAGCCAAATGAAGGTAGTCAATTGATGATTATAGAACCATCACAAGAATTAGCTATTCAGACTGCTAGAATAGCTAGAAATTGGGCTAATCTTTTAGGCCTAAAAGTTTTGGCATTAACTGGTGGAGCTAATATTAAGCGACAAACCGAACGCTTAAAGAAGCATCCAGAAGTTATTGTTGGAACGGCCGGTCGTTTAAAAAACTTAATTGATGATAAAAAGTTAAAAACTCATTTATTTAAAACTTTGATTATTGATGAAGCTGATGATCTATTACAAGGTGAAACTTTAACGACTGTTAGAGAAATCGTTGATTCAATGATGTCTGAAATTCAACTAGAATTTTTTTCAGCTACCGAAACTGAAATTTTAAAAGAATTAGGCCATTGGTTTGGAAATCGTGAAATCCATATAATTGATGTGCGTTCTGAAGATCATACACAAGGTGAAGTTAAACATGGATTGATGCAAGTTTTACGTGGGAATCGTAATAAAATGTTAGCTCGTTTTCAACACATTTCTGAATTTAAAGCCTTAGTCTTTTTCAATCAAACTGTTGATTTGAATAAGACTTATAGTTATTTCATTCATAATCATTACACGGGTGTTGCTAAACTAACTAGTGATCAAAATCAAAATAAACGTGAAAAAGCAATGAATGATTTTCGATTAGGACGAATTAAGTTACTTTTTACTACTGATGTCGCTGCACGTGGATTAGATGTACCCAAGTTGCCAGCAGTTGTTAACTATGACTTACCTGATCAAGCAATTGAATATATTCATCGAGTTGGTCGTACTGGTCGAATGGGTGAGAATGGTTTAGTTATAAATTTTGGTGATGATCATGATTTAAGAGATCTAAAAAACTTATTAAAAGGATATGATTATGATTTAAATCCAATTTATTTCTTTAAAAATAAAATAGTGGATGAAATTCCAGAATCATTTATTAAAGCAGAAAAAGAACGTAAGCAACGTGAAGCAATTAAACGACAAGAAAATAAAAAAAGTGCGCAAAATAAAGTTATTCCTAGTCCTAAAAAAGTTAATCGGACTAAACATATTGAATCTAATCCTTCTAAAAAGAGTAAAAAGAAAAACAAGCATACTAAGAATAAAGGGATGCGCAAAAAGTGGCGTAATTTAGATAGTAGAAACTCTAAATAACTTTACATTGTGTTTATTAAATGCGACAATTATAATTGTTGTATATGGCCTCATAGCACAACTGGATAGGGCGACCGCCTCCTAAGCGGCTGATCTCGGTTCGATTCCGAGTGAGGTCATAAATAAAGAAGCTGTTCATTTAATTATGAACAGCTTCTTTTATTTTTATAAAAAATTTACATAAAATTTACATAAAAACCATATTATATTTACAAACGATTGTTATAATTTGTTTGTAATTTAGATTAAGTCTTATGGGGAGGCTTCATTATGTTAAATTTAAAAAAATTTATAGCTATTATTTCGGTCTTTATTATTTCTGGTGCATTGTTAACAGCTTGTGGCAGTAGTAGTTCTAAAACTAAAATTACGGTAGTAGGCTCTACGGCCTTACAACCACTAGTTGAAGAAACTGCTAATGAATATCAGGAAGGTAATAATAACGTTTCAATTACAGTTCAAGGTGGCGGATCAGGAACTGGACTTAGCCAATTACAATCAAAGGCTGTAACCATTGGTAATTCAGATGTATTTGCTGAAAATCAAAACGGAATTGATGCTAAAAAGATGATTGATCATAAAGTTGCTGTTGTTGGCATGGCACCAGTTTTGAATAAATCAATTGGTGTAAAAAATTTATCAATGAGTCAATTAAGAGCTATATTCACTGGTGAAATTCAGAATTGGAAACAAGTTGGTGGTAAAAATCAAAAGATTGAAGTTATTAATCGTGTTAAAGGTAGCGGTACTAGAGCAACTTTTGAAGATAATGTCTTAAAGGGAAAATCGGCGATTAAATCACAAGAACAAGATTCTAATGGTACGGTTAAAAGAATCGTTGCAAGTACACCTGGAGCAATTAGTTATTTAGCATTTTCTTTTATTGATAAAACATTGCAACCTGTATCTATTGATAATATTCAACCTAATGATAAAAATGTAGAAGATAACTCTTGGAAAATCTGGTCTTATGAACATATGTATACTAATAAAGATATTAATAAAGAGACTAAAAAATTTTTAGAATATGTTCAATCAAAGAATGTGCAAAATTCATTGGTTAAAAAGTTAGGTTACATTAGTATTCATAATATGAAAGTTACTAAAGATGATAAAAACAAAATTATTGAATAGTTTTTAACAAAATGATGAAACTAATCATTTTAAATTATGGAGGTTTATCTATGGAGATAAAGAAAAAACTATTAATGCCATCCAAAGAAACTAGGCAAGATAGATTAGGCAAAGGAATTAGTTATTTAAGCATTGGTTTTATTATTTTATTAGTTACATTAATTCTTTATTTCATAATTTCAAAGGGGTTATCTACATTTACTACTAATAATATTAATATTTTAGATTTTTTAACTAAGCAAGACTGGTCTCCATCATCGATTGGAAAAGATGGTAAACCTGAGGTTGGTGCTTTACCAATGATTGTGACATCTTTTGGGGTAACCATTTTTTCAGCATTATTAGCAACTCCATTTGCAATTGCAATCGGTATTTACATGTCAGTCATAGCTCCTAAAAGAGGTCGTAAATTTTTACAAATAATTATTGAAATGTTAGTTGGAATTCCATCAGTAGTTTATGGATTCTTAGGATTAACAATTATTGTACCAATTGTGAGAAATATTTTTGGCGGAACAGGTTTTGGTATTTTGTCAGCCACATTGGTTTTATTCGTAATGGTGTTACCAACAATCACTTCATTAACTGTTGACAGTTTGAATGCTGTTCCTAAGTACCTCTCCGATGCTTCTTTGGCATTAGGTGCTACTCGTTGGCAAACCATTTATAAAGTTATTTTAAGGTCAGCAACACCGGGAATTTTAACAGCTATTATCTTTGGAATGGCAAGAGCTTTTGGTGAAGCATTAGCAGTTCAAATGGTGATTGGAAATGCTACGCTAATGCCTAAAAGCCTATTGACTCCATCTTCAACATTAACTAGTCAGTTAACAACTGGAATTGGTAATACAGTAATGGGCACTCTCGGAAACAATGCACTATGGTCTTTGGCATTAGTATTGTTATTAATGTCACTAGTATTTAATATTATTGTCAAAATGATTGGAAAGCGAGGTAATCTAAAATAATGAATCCAAAGACAACTAATAAAATTGCAATTGGTGTTATTTACTCATTTGTAGCATTAGTGGTTGCAATTTTAATATCATTAATTGGTTATATTTTGGTTACTGGAGTTCCACATATTTCTTGGCACTTCTTAACCGCAAAATCTCAATCATTTTTAGCAGGTGGCGGAATTAGAGATCAGTTATTTAATTCAGTTTACTTATTATTTTTAACATTATTGTTATCTTTTCCAATTGCTTTAGGATCTGGAATTTATTTGGCAGAATATGCTCCAAAAAATTGGATTACTGATGTTATTAGAACGACAATTGAAGTCCTAAGCTCATTGCCTTCAGTAGTAGTTGGATTATTTTGTTACCTATTATTCGTAGTTCAAATGCATATTGGATTCTCAATTCTGTCTGGTGCCATTGCACTAACATTCTTTAATTTACCTTTATTAACAAGAAATATTGAAGATTCACTAAAATCAGTTTCTAATCTACAAAGGGAGGCTGGTTTATCATTAGGTTTATCGAACTGGAAAACAATCATGGGGATTGTTTTACCAGCTGCAGTTCCTGGAATTATTACTGGAATTATTTTAAGTGCTGGAAGAGTTTTTGGTGAGGCAGCTGCATTAATTTACACAGCTGGTCAAAGTGCACCAATTATTGATTATGCAAACTGGAATATCTTTTCTGATAATAGTTTTTTAAATCCAATGCGACCAGCCGAAACTTTAGCCGTTCATATTTGGAAAGTTAATTCTGAAGGAATTACCCCAGATGCTAATCTAGTTTCTAGTGGATCATCAGCAGTTTTAATTATTGTAATACTAATCTTTAATTTATCGGCCCATTGGTTAGGTCGTCTTTTGTATAAGAAAATGACTTCTAATAGTTAAATGAGGGATATCAATGAAAACATATAACTTAAATGAAAATTTTATCGCCAAGTTTGATAACGAAAAAGCAATTGCTGCAAAAAAAATCAATGTATTTTATGGTACTCATCATTCAATTTTTAATGCTGATTTAGAATTTCCTCGATTTAGTATTACTGCGCTAATCGGTTCATCTGGATCTGGAAAATCAACTTTTCTAAGATGCTTAAATCGGATGAATGACACAGTCGCAAAAGTTGATGGTAATATTATGTACCGTGATGTAGATATCAATACTAAAGGAGTTAATGTTTACGAAGTTAGAAAACATATTGGAATGGTTTTTCAAAGACCAAACCCATTTGCTAAAACAATTCGTGATAATATAACGTTTGCCTTAAAAAAACATGGTATTAAAAATAAAAATGAATTGAATCAAAGAGTGGAAAGTAGCTTAAAAGAAGCGGCTTTATGGGATGAAGTTAAAGATAAATTGGATAAAAGTGCTTTATCACTTTCAGGTGGACAAGCCCAAAGACTATGTATTGCTAGAACCATTGCAATGAAACCTGATATTTTATTATTAGATGAGCCTGCAAGTGCTTTAGATCCGATATCGACCTCTAAAGTAGAAGAAACTCTCAAAAATTTAAAAGATAAATATACAGTAATCATTGTTACTCATAATATGCAACAAGCATCACGAGTTAGTGATTATACAGCCTTTTTTCATTCTGGACACGTTTTAGAATTTGATAAGACTGCTAACATTTTTACAAACCCTAAAATTAAAGCGACTGAAGATTATATTTCTGGTAATTTTGGATAGGTGATAACATGACAAGTATTTTACAAACAGAAAACGTTCATTTATATTACGGTGAATCTGAGGCCTTGCATGGTTTTGATTTAAGTTTTAATGAAAATGAAATTACCGCACTAATTGGTCCATCTGGTTGTGGAAAATCAACTTTCTTGAGATGCTTGAATCGAATGAATGATTTAAGACCCAATGTGACAATTAATGGCAGCTTTAAGTTTCAAGACGAAGATATTTATGCACCATCAACTGATTTAACCGAGTTACGTAAAAATATCGGGATGGTTTTTCAACAACCTAATCCATTTCCTTTTTCTGTGTATGATAATGTAGCTTACGGTTTAAAAATATCAGGAATGAAGGATAAAGATAAAATTGATAAAATCGTTGAAAATAGTTTAAAAGAAGCTGCCATTTGGGATGAAGTTAAAGATGATTTAAATAAAAGTGCATTATCTTTTTCAGGTGGACAACAGCAAAGAATTTGCATCGCCAGAGTTTTAGCGGTAAAGCCTAAAATTATCTTGATGGATGAACCTACCAGTGCATTGGATCCAATTTCTAGTTCTAAAATTGAAGATACTTTAGTTAATTTGAAAAAAGATTTTACTATTATTATGGTTACTCATAATATGCAACAAGCTTCTAGAATTTCTGATAAGACTGCATTTTTATTAAACGGTGATTTAATTGAATACGATTCAACCAAAAAAATGTTTATTAATCCTAATAAGCAAAAAACTAGTGATTATTTAAATGGTGAATTTGGATAGGGGGAAATTATTATGAATGAATCATTCTTAAATGAACTAAAAAAATTACAACGTACCTATATGAAGATGGGGATTACAGTTAGCGATCAAATTTATCAGTCAATTAAATCATTTACTGATAATGATCAAGTTTTGGCTAACAAAATTGTTAAAAAAGATAGTAAAATTAATGATGAAGAAGTTGATTTAGAAAAAGAATCACTTAATTTAATAGCATTAAAGCAACCAGTCGCTAATAATTTTAGAGCAATTATATCATTATTGAAGGCCAGTTCGGATTTAGAAAGAATTGGTGATCATGCCTCAACTATTGCTCGTGAAACATTACGTTTGAACACCAAGAATAGAATGCCGGATGTTAATGAAGCAATTAATCAAATGTCATTAAAAATTCGAGGAATGTTAGAATATTCTTTAGATGCTTATGTTCATGAAGATGAACAGGCAGCTCGTTTGATAGCTGAAGAAGATTTATTAATTGATAAAAAGTTTGTTTTAGCTAAAAATATTATTATTGATAATATTGAAAAAGATCAAAATAAAATTGAACTAGTTACTAGTTATTTAATGGTTGTTAGATTACTTGAAAGAATTGGCGATCATATAGTTAATTTATCTGAATGGATTGTTTATAATGCAACAGGCAAGATAGTTGAGTTAAATCCTGGTAAAATAGAGCCAGAGCTAATTGCTAAGGAATTAAAACAAGAACTAAAATAACCAGGAAGTGAACTATTTCTATGAAGAACATTTTATTAATTACGAATAACTTGAAGCTATCATCTCAAATTAGTAATTTAGCAGCTAATAATGGTATATTTATTAGTAATTTAAATAATATTAATTTAGAGGATATAAATTTTTTTCTTAAAAAGGATAATATTATAGCTATTATTTATGATTTATCCATCGTAGATAGCTTTAAAGATAATATTGATGTAATTAAAAAAATTAGAAGTAGTTTTACTAAGCCAATTATTATTGTTTCAAATAAGTATAATGAAGACCATGAGCAAGAACTTTTTGATTTAAAGATTGATGACTATATTTCTTCTGTATTAACTGCTAAACGAATTTTAAAACGTACTTTTCATAAAATTGAGTTGTATACCTACCTAATCAATAATGAATCGCAAAAAATTCGTAAAGAAACTTATAAAAATTTTGAAATAAGCTTAAAATATTTTCAAGTTAAATATCGTGAAAAAAAATTGGATTTAACACCTAAAGAATTTAACATTTTTTATTACATGGTTAGACACAATAATCAGGTTTTGAGCAGAGAACAAATTTTTAGCGGAGTATGGAGAGAAGATAGAAATAATTCTGATATTTTTATTTCATCTAGGATTGTTGATATGCATGTTAGTCATTTAAGAGATAAATTAAAATCATTGCCCGGTAATGAAGTTAATATAAAGACTGTTAGAGGATTTGGATATATTTTAAACTAAAATAAAAGGACACCTTTTTTGAACTGCCTTACAAAAGTTAATCATTTAAAAATAACTTTTATAAGGAACTCCATTATAAGGTGTCCTTTTTATCTTTTTATTTTAAAGAAATGCAGTAGTAGTTGCAGCTGCAATAATGAAAACTAAACCTAAAATAGTAATAATTAGTTCTTTGTTAGTCTTGTTTTCATGCAAGAAGTAAATACCAGTTAATGTGGCTAGAACTACAGATGTTTGTGAAAGCACAAATCCAGTAGCTAAACCATTCATATTTGGTTGAGCAGAAATTAAGTATGTTAATGCAGCAAAGGCAAAGAAGAAGCCAGAAATAATTTGTAAGTAGGATTCTTTTTGTTTAAAAATATTGTTGTTTTTAACATTTATTAAACAATAAATTAAAGCGGTTAAGAACATCCCTAAAGCTTGTGGTAGGAAAGCTTCTTTACCATTAATTTGAGCAGCTTGTGGTGCGGCAGAATATAACCAATAACCGATTACACCAATCAATAATAATCCAACAGCCTTTTTTAAATTAGTTGAACTTTGTGCATCTGAATGTTCTTGCCAAGCAGTCATAGTTGCACCAATTATAATTACAATTAAAGCAATAAATCCAATGATTCTGTTGGAAGTGCCTTGCCAATTACCTAGTGCAAAAACTCCCCATAGTGCAGTAACAATTAATTGTAAAGCAGTTGTAATAGGCATTACACGAGAAGATCCAATCAACTTAAATGATTTAAATGACATAATTTGACCAAATGACCATCCAGCACCAGATAATAATGATAAGAGGAATTTTGTTCCAGTTGGCATATTATTTCCAGATATCAATAAATAAATAAAAGCAAAAATCAAGGTACCAAGAGTAGCACCAAAAATTTGATTAGTTGGTTTACCCCCAAATTTGGCAGATACAGTTGGGAATAATCCCCATCCTAATAATGGCCCTAGGCCAATTAATAAAGCAATAGCGCTCAAAGTTATTCCTCCTCAATAATATTTATTTGAAATAAGTAGATATTTAAAAATAATATCATAAATACTATTCATTAGATATACAAAATGCTTGAAAAGTACAATACAGTGATATGTATTCTAATTTATTTTTTTAATTAATGAAAACGATTTCATTAAGTTTATAAATATGATAATATTACTTTATTGATATTATAAAACGCTTTCACAAAAAAAACAAAGGAAAGGTTAGGTATAATCAAATGCCATTTGTTGTTTTAGTATTAGGAATATTGTTATTATTATTTTTAATTATTAAATGTAAATTGAATACATTTATTTCATTAATAGTTACTTCAGTCTTAGTGGCTTTAGGTTTAGGAATGAATCCAGCTAATATTGCTACTTCTATTAAAAATGGAATTGGTGGATCGTTAGGTGAACTAGTTATTGTTTTTGGTTTTGGAGCAATGATTGGTCGACTAGTTTCCGATGCTGGAGGTTCTTATCGAATTGCTAGAACTCTTATTAGTTGGTTTGGTAAAAGAAAATTGCAATTTGCAATTGTAGTAGCTTCTTTTATTATTGGTATGTCATTATTCTTTGAGGTAGGTTTAGTTTTATTGACACCAATTGTTTTTGCGGTTGCTCTAGAAGCTGAAGTTCCATTTGTTTATTTAGGAATTCCAATGGCTGCCGCTTTATCTGCAACTCAAGGATTTTTACCGCCACAACCAGCACCAACTGCGGTTGCTTCTGCTTTAGGCGCTAACATTGGTCAAATGTTATTATTGGGCATTATTGTTGCAATTCCAGGAGTTATTGTTGCTGGACCAATTTTTACTAAATTAGCTAAAAAATTTGCTCCTGAAACATTTGTCGTAAAAAAATCATTACCAGCTTTTGGTGAAATTAAAGAATATGATTTGAAAGATACACCTAGTTTTGGAATGGCGGCCTTTACTTCTTTACTACCAGTTATTTTAATGGCTATTTCAACAGTTTATGATATGTTGTTTAATGGTGGTAAAGCACAACCTAATCCACATGGATTAGATGCATTTGTTTCAATGATTGGGAACCCAGTAATTGCTATGATTGTGACGTTGCTGTTTGCAATTTGGTCAATGGGATTCCGTCGTGGTAAAAAGATGGAAGACATTACTAATACTGTTACTGAAGCTATTAAATCTATTGCGATGTTATTGATGGTAATTGGTGGAGGATCAGCTTTTAAACAAATTTTAATTGATGGTGGAGTAGGTAAAGCAGTTCAACAAATGATGGCACATGCTAATTTATCTCCAATCCTTTTAGGATGGTTGATTGCTGTGATTTTAAGAGTTTCTCTTGGATCAGCTACAGTTGCTGGAATGACTGCCGCCGGGTTAGTTACACCTTTAATGCATTCACTAAACGTTAATCCAGTATTAATGGCTTTAGCAATTGGGGCAGGTTCATTGGCTGCTTCACATGTTAATGATGCTGGCTTTTGGATGTTTAAAGAATATTTTGATTTAAGTGTAAAACAAACTTTAAAAATTTGGACTACTTTAGAAACATTAATATCCGTTATCGGATTACTAATGGTATTGCTATTAAGTCTATTTATTCATTAAGACTAAAAAAAGCTAATCACAATTGTGATTAGCTTTTTATTTATCATGATTTATAAAAACAATAAACTTAGACCAGAAGTAGTTAAAAATAATTACTAAAATTTGAGCAAGAATTTTTACTACATTAAAACTACCATGCATTAATGTTTGACCAACCCAAATAATAGCTTCTTCTAATATCCATGAAGTTACTCGACCTAAAGTGAATGATTTCATTTCAGTAAGCACTTCTTGCCAAGTATTTGCTTTAGAATGAAACACCCATTTACGATTAGTAAAGAAAGCGAATAATACACTAGCAAACCAAGCAATTGCTGTATTCCAAAAAATATTTACGTTAGTATACTGATTTAATAGAAATGCAACAATTAAATCAACAACGGTTGTAAGTACTCCCCAAAATAAGTATGCGATAACTTCTTTATTGTTTTTAAATAATTGGATTAAAAATTTCAATTTATTTTTTCTCTTTTACAATATATTTTGGACGATGCTTTGTTTCTAAATATATTTTACCAATATAATTACCAACAATCCCTAAACAGAATAGCTGAATTCCATTAATTAGTAAAATTATTGATACCATTGAAGGCCATCCGGCAACAGAACCACCTAAAAGAATAGCTCTAAAGATAACAAAAATTAAACCTAAAATTGATAGGAAAAATGAGGTTCCACCGACCCAAGTAGCTATCTTTAATGGTACATCAGAAAAGTCGACAATTCCTTCTAAAGAATACTCTAATAGTTGATATAATGACCAATGAGAAGTTCCTGCAGCACGTTCAACACCATCATATTCAATGTATTTTGTATTAAATCCAACCCAACTAAAAATTCCTTTAGTAAATCGATTATATTCTTTAAGTTTTAAAACATTATCAACATATTGTCTAGTCATTAAACGATAATCTCTGACATTTTGTTTAATTTCCACATCTGACATTTTGTTAATTATCTTATAAAAACTGGAAGAAAGAAATGCTCTAATGGGATTTTGTTTTCTAGTTTTTTGAACACAACCAACAACATCATAGTTATCTTCTTTTATGTACTTAATCATTTTAGGTAGTAGTGCAGGTGGATCTTGTAAATCCACATCCATAACAGCAACATAGTCGCCACCAACATTATCTAGACCAGCAGCCATTGCAGATTCTTTACCAAAATTTCTAGAAAATGACACGTAGTGAACATCTTCATCTTTTTTATTTAAATTTTTAATAATACTTAAGGTTTTGTCAGAAGAACCATCATTAATAAACCAATATTCGTGATGGTAATTCAAATTATTTTGTTTCATTTCATGAAAAACGCGTTCTACTTCTTCGTAAAATAGTTCAATAGATGGTTCCTCATTATAACAAGGAACAATTAAACCGATAGTTTCCACTTTATTAACCTCCAAATTAATCTATGTTCATTTTACCATATCAATTGATTCTTTATACTTGTTTATTAAAAATTTAGTATATTAATATTAATTTTTAAAATCGGCATTTTTATATTCTTTTGTTATAATTAAAGTAATTAATATATTTTGTTCGGAGGATTTAGATTGAAAAAACCAATTAAAGTAATGACTGTTTTTGGTACTCGTCCTGAAGCTATTAAAATGGCGCCCATCATTTTAAAAATGCAGGAACAATTAGATGAATTTAAACCAATTACCGTCTTAACGGGTCAACATAAAGAAATGTTAGATCAAGTTATGGATATTTTTAATATTCAACCTGATTATAATATGCATGTAATGAAAGAAAAGCAGACTTTAAGCTCAATTACAACTGCTGTGATTAGTAAGTTAGACTATATCATTAATGAATCCAATCCTGATGTGATTCTTGTTCATGGTGATACAACAACAACTTTCGCAGCTTCAGTCAGTGCTTTTTATCATAAAATTCCGCTTGGTCATGTGGAAGCGGGTTTAAGAACTTGGGATAAATATTCACCATATCCAGAGGAAATGAACCGACAAATGACTGACACTCTATCTGATATTTATTTTGCCCCTACTAAATTAAGTCGAAGTAATTTAGTAAAACAAAATTTTGATGAAAAACGTATTTTTATTACTGGTAATACAGCAATTGATGCTTTAAAACAGACGGTGGATGATGATTATCACCACGATGTTTTAGATGATATTGATAGCAACCATCGTATTATTTTATTGACAATGCATCGTCGAGAAAACCAGGGTGAACCAATGTATAGAGCTTTTACTGCAATTAGAGATGAGGTTTTGAAACATCCCGATATTGAAGTTGTTTATCCAGTTCACTTAAGTCCAGTCGTTCAAAAAATGGCACATAGAGTTTTTGACGGAATTTCCAGAGTTCATTTGATTGATCCATTGGATGTTGTAGATTTCCATAATATGTCTGCAAGAAGTTATTTCATAATGACTGATTCTGGTGGTGTTCAAGAAGAAGCACCTTCTTTAGGGAAACCAGTCTTAGTGTTAAGAAATGATACTGAAAGACCAGAAGGAGTTGATGCTGGTACCTTAAAATTAGTAGGTACCGATTATGATAATATTAGGAATAATATGGATGAATTGTTGGACAATAGTTCAATTTATAAAAAAATGTCCCAAGCACAGAATCCTTATGGGGATGGACAAGCAGCTAGTCGAATTTTAAACGCACTGAACATTTTTATTAATAATGAATCAGGTGTTAATCAAAATGAAAAGTAAAAAAATTATAAACTATTTAAAAAAATTTATCTTAATTGTATTCAATCGATATAAAATTTCTAATGCTGGTGATTCGGCAATTGTTATTGCGTTCTATTCTTTGCTATCGATTTTTCCTTTAACAATTATTGCAGGAAATCTATTAAAATTATTTAATATTAATCAATATGAGATTGTTGATTACTTAGCTCCATTATTACCATCAACGATATTAAATACTTTAAAGCCAATCATTGATTCTGCATTAACAGGTGCGAGTGGTGATAATTTTTCCATTGGTTTAATTATTACTATTTGGTCTGCAAGTCGAGCATTAGCTGCTTTTCAAAAATCAGTTAATCAAGCTTATGGAATTCAAGAAACTAGTTCCATTATGACAAGAATTATTTCGTTTGTTTGGATGTTATTGTTGATTGTTTCACTATCAATTTTCTTGATTTTCTTTGGATTTGGTAAAGTTATTATCAATTATTCAGCTAATTTTATTGGATTATCACATCTTACTACTGATATTTTTATTATACTAAGATTTCCCTTAACCATTTTGGGTATATTTTTATTGATTTTGGTACTTTATTATTTTGTTCCAAATGTAAATACTAAATGGCGGTATGTATGGGCAGGCTCTTTAGTAGTAACTATTGGAATGCTACTTTTATCTAAAGGATTTTCAATTTACTTACATTATTTTGCAAAAAGTATGGATGCTTATAAAACCTTGGGAACATTTGTTATTTTAATGTTATGGTTATATATGTTAGGCACTATTTTAGTAATTGGCGCAGTTATTAATGCGTCCATTCAAGACAGTTTCGATACTAAAATTAAGACTAGAAAACCATCAATAAAGTCCTTTATACCTAAAAATGATAAATAAAAAATCGTTGATGAAAATCAACGATTATTTTTATTATATTCATCAACTAGATTTTTGGAAAATTCATCTAAAATTTTAATGTCATCTTCATCGGGTTCAAGGTTTATTTTTATTCCTTTTGCCCCTTGAATTGCATTTGCTTTTTTAAATTGTTCGATAAATTTATCTACTGAAGTATTATATGAATCTTCATAGAAATCATCACCAGATCCAGCAACACCAAAGATTTTACCTGATAAGTCAGTATCTTTTAAATCATCAAAAAAGTCTAAACCTTCTTCTGGTAAATGACCTTCATCATAAGTGTAGGCACAAACAACACAAATATCAGCATCTAATAATTCTTCAGTATCGGTTTGTGAAATTTCAGTTTCAGTAACGTCTGCACCTAAATCTTCTAAACCTTCTGTTACAATATCAGCAAGGTCCTCATTATTTCCAGTGATGGTTGCAAATACAACATGTGCTTTCAATTTTATAATCGATCCTTTCTCAAAAACGTTAATAATCTATATACTATTATACTAGGGAAGTGAATAACTATGAAGACTAAGATAACTAAAATTTCTGCACAAAAAAGAAAAGGTCGTTTTAATGTTTATATAAATGATCAATATGCATTTCCAATTAGTGAGAATGTGATGATTAAATACCATGTTTTTAAGGGGATGGAGATTGATAATGAATTAAAGAATAATCTAATTAATGATGATAATATTTCTAAGCTATATGGAAAAGCAATTGATTTTTTATCACATCAATTGAGAACTGAGCGTGAAACTATTAATAAATTAAATGATTTTACTGATAATGAAGATCATGTTGATAAAGTTATTAATAAGTTAAAAGAGCAAAAATTAATTAATGATCAAAATTATGCTAACAGTTACGTTAGAACTGAAGTTAAAAAACAAGACAAGGGACCATCGAATGTTTTCTTTAAACTAAAAGCTAAGTTCATTGATGAAAATAAAATTAAAGAGGCAATAGATAACTACTATAGTAGTGATGATGAGGCGATAAATTGTAGCGAACAAGCTAAAAAACTATTTAATAAGCATAAACGTGATGCTTTTAAAAATCGAATTAATAAGACTAAAATTAATTTGATGAAAAAAGGTTACAGTTCAGAAATTATAAACAAATCAATTGATTTGTTAGATTTTGAGCCTGATGTTGAACAACAAAAAGAATTACTCATCCAACAAGGCGAAAAAATATGGAATCGTAATCGAAAATATGAAGGATATCAAAGAAGTTTAAAAACTAAACAATCACTTTACAGAAAAGGATTCAATATTGATGATATTAATAATTTTATTGATTCTAAAAATAATAGTTTATAATAGTTAATAAAAGGAGTTATTTTTTATGTTTAAAATGATAAAAAATTCTTCACTAATATTATGGACAATAGAAATATTATTAGTAGTAGGAATTATTTTTATATGTACTAAACTTGATTTTATTTTTTCGCCAATAGGAACTTTCTTTTCGGCCATATTTATGCCTATTTTAATTGCTGGGGTACTATTTTATATGTTA
Organism: Apilactobacillus apisilvae; assembly: GCF_023380225.1. Taxonomy (NCBI): domain Bacteria; kingdom Bacillati; phylum Bacillota; class Bacilli; order Lactobacillales; family Lactobacillaceae; genus Apilactobacillus; species Apilactobacillus apisilvae. Next base: position 614,808 of record NZ_CP093362.1, on the reverse strand, counting down.
AATCCAGTTGTTAATTTATTAATGAAAATTAAAATAAGTAAGACCAAAAATCTTTCTAGATTGATGTCGATTATTATAGTATTTATTTTATTTTTCTTGATATTATTCTATGCAACGTCTTTTTTAATACCTAGAATTGTTAATCAGGTAACCAATTTATTTAATAACTTACCCGATTTGGCTAATGAAACAACTAATTATGTAAAAAATTATTCACACAAAGGTATTTTAAAAAACGTTTATCTTAGTGATTATGTAAATAAATTTCAAAGTTATATTTCTAGTTATGCTCAACAGTTTTTGAGTGGATTAACATCTAGTATTGGTTCTATTATTTCAATGGCTGCTTCTACGGTAGTCATTTTAGTTACGGTTCCTGTAATGCTATTTTATATGTTAAAGGATGGACATAAGCTTCTACCTAATATTGCTAAAGTTTTACCATCTAATCGTCGTAAAAGTACAATTCGTTTACTCCAAAAAATGAGTGCTACTATTTCCAATTACATAGGTGGTCAAATGATTGAATGCTTATTTGTTGGTATCTTTACTTCGATTGGATATGTGTTAGTCGGTCAAAAATATGCATTATTATTGGGGTGCTTTGCTGGAATTTGTAATATCATCCCTTACGTTGGACCGTACATTGGAATTATGCCATCATTATTTATTTCTTTTTCTGAAGATTTTACAAAAGTCATTGCTGTTATCATTGTTGTTTTAATTGTTCAGCAAGTTGATGGAAATTTGGTTTATCCAAATGTTATCGGAAAATCTTTGAATATTCACCCATTAACCATTATAATTATTTTATTAGCTGCTGGAAATATTTCAGGATTGCTCGGTATGATTTTGGCAATTCCACTTTATGCCGTTGTTAAAGTGATTGTTCAATATGTTTATACAATATGGTTATTACAACAACAAAAAGAATAGCATAATGCTAAGAAACAGGAGATTTTATGAAAAAAGTAATTACTTATGGAACCTTTGATTTATTACACAAGGGTCATGTTAGATTATTAAAGAGAGCAAAGGCGTTAGGTGATGATCTAACTGTTTGTGTCTCAACAGATGAATTTAACGCCGAAAAAGGTAAAAAGGCATATACTTCTTATGAAGATCGTAAATACGTTTTAGAATCAATTAGATATGTTGATCATGTCATTCCTGAAAAAGGTTGGGATCAAAAAATCAAAGATGTTCAAGATAATAATATTGACATTTTTGTTATGGGCGATGATTGGGAAGGTCAGTTTGATTTTCTTAAAGATTATTGCGATGTAGTTTACTTACCAAGAACCGAAGGAATTTCAACTACTAAAATCAAGCATGATTTAGGTCTCAATGACGATAAAAAATGGGAAACTAAATAGTTTAAATAAAAACATCCTTAGAATTATATATCCTGGGGATGTTTTTTATATGTTACAATAATTCTTATATATTATTTTAAGACGGAAGGATTCAAAAAATGGGCAATAATAAAAATTTAGACAAAAGTGTAGATAAAAGAAGAACTTTTGCAATTATTTCTCATCCGGATGCTGGTAAAACGACAATTACTGAACAACTACTTTTGTTTGGTGGAATTGTAAGACAGGCTGGGACAGTTAAAGCTAAAAAGTCTGGCAACTTTGCTAAATCAGATTGGATGGAAATTGAAAAGAAACGTGGTATTTCAGTAACTAGTTCTGTAATGCAATTTGATTATTCTGGAAAAAGAATTAATATTTTGGATACACCTGGACATCAAGACTTTTCTGAAGATACTTATCGTACTTTGATGGCTGTTGATTCTGCGGTAATGGTTATTGATGCCGCTAAGGGGATTGAACCACAAACTAAAAAGTTGTTTCAAATTTGTAAGATGCGTGGAATCCCTATTTTTACTTTTATGAACAAAATGGATCGTGACAGTAGAGATCCAATGGAACTAATTAGTCAATTAGAAGATGTTTTAGGCATTGAGGGATATCCAATGAACTGGCCAATCGGTTCTGGTAAAATTCTTCGTGGATTATATGATCGATATAATAAGCGAATTGAATTGTATCGTCCTAAAGATGAAAATAAACCATACTTGCCATTAGATGATGATGGTAACTTATTGGAATCTAACCCAATTACAGAAGATAGTATTTATCAAGACGCTAAAGAAAGTATGGATTTAATCACTGAAGCTGGTAATCCATTTGATGCTTCTAAAATTAAAAATGGTGAACAAACACCGGTGTTTTTCGGTTCAGCTTTAGTTAATTTTGGAGTTAAAACATTTTTAGATGCATACTTAAAGTTCGCTCCTAAACCAGGGGAACATGAAACTTCCAATGACGTGGATGTTAAACCAGATGATGAACAATTTAGTGGTTTTGTATTCAAGATCCAGGCGAATATGAACCCTAAACACCGTGATCGTATTGCCTTCGTTCGTGTTTGCTCAGGAATGTTTGAACGTGGAATGGATGTAACTCTTGAAAGAAATCAAAAGAAATTACGTTTATCTAATGTTACTGAATTTATGGCAAATACACGTGAAAATGTAGAAAATGCAGTTGCTGGAGATATAATTGGTTTATATGATACCGGTAATTTTCAAATTGGTGATACGATCTATTCAGATAAACGTAAAGTGGAATTTACAAAATTACCACAATTTACACCAGAAATGTTTATGAAAGTATCTGCAAAAAACGTTATGAAACAAAAATCATTCCATAAGGGAATTAAACAATTGGTTCAAGAAGGTGCTGTTCAACTTTATACTGCTTATACAACTGGTGATTATATTCTTGGTGCAGTTGGACAATTACAGTTTGAAGTTTTTCAATTTAGAATGCAAAATGAATATAATTCTGAAGTTGTTATGGAACCAATGGGTAAAAAGACCGCTCGTTGGATTGATCCGGCACAATTAGATGAAAAAATGTCATCTTCTAGGAATATTTTAGTTAAAGACACCCATGATGAGCCATTGTTCTTATTTGAAAATAAATTTGCTGAACGTTGGTTTAAAGAAAAATATCCAGATGTTAAATTAACATCTAAACTATAGTAAAAAAGTCCTAATCATTGATTAGGACTTTTTTACTGAATATTTTCAGCTTTAATATAAAATAGATTATTTATTTCATACCAATGCTTATTATTTTCATCAATTATTGATAAAGTTATCTTAACTTCTTTATTATCTAATCCGTACCTAATTATTTCACCACTTGGATAGTTAAAGATAGATACTTTATTATTATAAATATCAGATTTTAAATAGGCTACTTTATTTAAGCTAATTATTTGCCAATTATTAGTATTTTTCAAAAAGCTGCCAAATGGATGGTAAATTGGGGTAAATGAATCGTTAATAATCCATTGATTACCACCAATATTTAGCCATAAATAATTTTCTGTTTTAACTTGATAAAATATTTTAATTTTACTATTTTTAGGAATATTTCTAATGATTTTGTTTTTTTCAGTGTTATTAAAAACATTAATATTATTTTTTGATTTTATATAATAACTTTCTCTGGTTATTTTTAGCCAATTTGATTTTTGGTAATACATTACAATTGATTTTATATGATTATCATATTGGCCTTTAAGCTCTCCTATATGTGACTTTAATTTATAGCCTGTTATTTTTGGGGGATTAATGCGATATTTTGTATGATACTTTCCAATTATAGTTTTGTAATTTTTAACCATTAGATAATTATCTAAGTTAATAAAGAATACATTAACTGGTTTACCATTAATAGACTGATATTTAATAAAAACATCATTATTATTTTTATTGAAATATTTTGGATTACCAACTATTTTACAAATTACATGTCCTTTAAAACTTGGAATAATAAAATTTGTTCTCGTATTTAAAGGCCCATTAAATGAATCAGCTTTTTTTAGGTTTATGCCATTTTCATTAATATAGTGAACTCTTAATGTAGCCAAAGATAGGGAAGCTGTTTCTTTGCTCAAATCACTTTTAAAATGGTCTTCAATTATTTTATGGTTTCTCTTATAGCTCTTGACTATTTTATTAAAAATTTTAAACAAAATAACAACCTCCCTTGAATCTATAATAACATATGAATTAAATATTTATGTATTTTTGTTATTAATAGTATGTTTTCTTTTTAAACAATAATATATAATGGAAAAGAAAGAGGGAATATTATTATCGATGAGCAAAAATATACCGAATTATTAAATCAGTTAAAAAATAATGAAATTAGTGAGTTGGTTATTAAGCCAGATGAATTTTTAGATTTTCAAGTAGCCTTTATGAACTTTCCTACTAGAAAAAGAGTTACTGGTAAAGCTGGTGAAAATGGAATAGTTACCTATACTTACTTGTCTGATAATAATTCTAATAATTAGTAAATCTTGTATTTTATAAAATTAATTGATATTCTAAATTTAATTAGAATGTTAAAAAGGAGATTTTTTTAATGGAAAAATGTAATTTTAAAATAATTTCAGAAACTGGAATTCATGCACGTCCTGCAACTTTGTTAGTTCAAACCGCAAGTAAATTTAACTCAGAGTTAGATTTGATATATCAAGGTAAATCAGTTGATTTAAAATCTATTATGGGTGTTATGTCACTAGGTGTTGGCCAAAATGCTGATATTACAGTTTCTGCTGATGGTGAAGATGAAAAGAGTGCAATTGAAGCCATCAAAAAATCTTTTAAAGAAGAAGGTTTAACTGAGTAGGTATGTTGAGGTATGAGGGGATTGCTGCTAGCAAAGGCTATGCAATTGCTAATGCATATAAGTTAGTTCATCCTAATTTATCTTTTTCAAGAATGATGATTGGTAATCCTAAAAAGGAAATAAAACGTTTAAAAAAGGCAATTAAACAAGCCATTAAAGATTTAAATAAAATTGAAGAAGTTGTAATAACTAACATGGGTTCTGCTTCTTCTGAAACTTTTAAATTGCAAGCTAATTTAATTTCAAGTCCTAGCTTTTTTGATAAAGTAACTAGTATTATATTAGATGATAAAGTTAATGCTGAGACTGCTTTACATGAATTCTTAGAAATGCAAATCATATCTATAAAAGACTCAGGCCCTGATAAGTTTATTTTGGACAAAGTTAAAGATATTAAAGATGTTGAAAAACGATTATTAACATATCTATTAAATAAACCTATGTCTGATTTAGCATTAATCCAATCACCAGTTATAGTAGTTTCAGAAGATCTAACACCTAATGATATCATTCAGTTAAGTAATAAAAATGTCAAAGGCGTAATTGCCGATTTAGGAACTAGTACTTCTCATTCTGCCATATTAACTAGATCATTAAATATACCTTCAGTTTTCGGCTTAAATAATGTTAGTTCTAACGTTAACTCTAACGATTCAATTATTGTTAATGGAATGTCTGGAGATGTTATTATTGACCCGAGTGAAAAACTATTATCTCAATATAAAACAAAAATTACTAAGTATAATGCTACAGAAAAGCCGTTAGATAAGTTAAAAAAACGTGAGGCTTTCACAAAGAATGGTAACTTAATTAGTATTAATGCTAATATCTCTAGTCCTAAAGAAGTGGACTTATTGAAAAACTATATGATTGATGGGATCGGTTTATATCGAACTGAGTACTTGTATATTGATTCAGATACATTACCAACAGAAGAGGAACAATTCAATGTTTATAAATTTATCTTAAAATCAATGGGAGATAAATCAGTTGTAATTAGAACTTTAGATATTGGTGGGGATAAGCAGGTTTCTTACCTAGAAAATGAATTTTCAGGAGAAGTGAATCCATTTTTAGGAAATCGTTCAATTAGATTTAGTCTATCTAGATTAGATATTTTTAGAACACAGATTAGGGCACTCCTTAGGGCTTCAATTTATGGTAATTTATCCATTATGTTTCCTATGATTTCTGAATTAGATGAATTATGTGCTGTAAAAAAAGTTTTTAAAGAAGAAAAAGAAAATTTAAAAAAATCTGGTATTCTCTATAAAGATGTTAAGTTAGGAATAATGGTTGAAGTGCCTTCAGTTGCAATTATGATTGATCAATTTATTAAAAAAGTAGATTTTATTAGTATTGGGACAAACGATTTAATTCAATATGTAATGGCTGCTGACCGTGGTAATCCAACAGTAGCTGCATTGGATAGTCCGTTAAATCCTGCTTTATTAAGATTAATGGAAAGAATTGCTAACGTGGCTAATGCATATAATGTTGAAGTATCCGTCTGTGGAGAAATGGCATGTAATCGTTATGCTTTACCATTGCTTGTTGGAATGGGAATAAAGAATTTTTCAATGAATATTAATTCTACTTTGGATGTTAAGGCATTACTTAGTTTAATTGATTATAATGTAATGCAAAAAATGACTGAAAATGTCATTAAAAATGCTGGAACAGTAAAAGATGTTATTAAAATAGAAAGAAGTTTTATTAAAATTTAATGTTTTTTGGACTAAAGGAATTAGAAATCCTTTAGCTCTTTTTTTATTCTATTATTTGCAAAGAAAACATCAAAACCATATAATTACAATTAATTATTAAGTTTAAGGGGGGTTAATTTTGAACATTGGAATATTTACTGATACTTATTTTCCACAAGTCAGTGGTGTTGCAACTTCAATCAAAACGTTAAAAGATCAATTAGAATTAAATGGCCATCAAGTTTATATTTTTACAACAACTGATCCTCATGTATCTAAAAATGATTACGAAAAAAATATCTTTAGATTTTCTAGTATTCCGTTTGTTTCTTTTACTGATCGTAGAATTGCAGTTAGAGGGATGTTTCAGGCTTATCAAATTGCCAAAAAATTAAACTTAGATATAATTCATACGCAAACTGAATTTTCAATGGGCATTATTGGTAAATTTGTATCTAAATTTTTAAGAATTCCTTGTTTACATACTTATCACACTATGTATGAAGATTATTTGCATTATGTTGCTAATGGTAAGTTATTGAAGCCAGTTCATGTTAAAGATGCTACTTTGGCTTTTTGTCATAATATGTCTGGAGTAGTTGCACCTAGTACACGTGTTCTAGATACGCTAGTTCGCTATGGAGTTAAAAGTCCAATTCGAATTATACCAACTGGAGTAAATATTAATAAGTTTGGTTTAAATGAAAATTATGATTTAAAAGCTAATTTAGGTTATGAAAACGATGTTCAAATCTTATTATCAGTTAGTCGTTTGGCATATGAAAAGAACATCTCTGAACTAATCGATATTATGCCTGAAATTTTAGTTAATAAACCAAAAGCTCAGCTGTTGATAGTAGGGGATGGACCTGCTAGAAACGATTTAGAAAAGCAGTCTCACGATATGCATTTAGAGAATCATGTAAAATTTATCGGTGAAATTAGTAATGATGAAATTAGTGCCTACTATCATATTGCTGATTTGTTCATTTCTGCTTCTAGTTCTGAATCACAGGGACTAACTTATATTGAAGCGATGGCTTCAGGTGTTAAAGTTGTTGTTACAGAAGGGCCTTATACTAAAAATTTATTGGATAGTAAAGCTCTTGGGATGACTTTTAAAAATAAAACTGAATTTATAAATGACATTCTTGCTTATTTATCTAATAAAATTATTATTGATGAAAATAATGCTGATGAGATTAGGTCTAATAAGCTTCACGAAATTTCTGCCGAAAATTTTGCTAATCGAGTGATTGCTTTTTATAAAAATGCACAGATAGAATATAACAATCAAGTTAGTGATTCTACAAGAATCAGTGATTAAGGAGGACTTATGTTAAACATAAATATGTTCTCAACTGCCGATAAAGTAAAAGGGCAAGGAGTTGGGAGCGCATATCTTGAATTGATTCGGATGTTAAAAAAACATTTTCCAAATGATTTTAATATTGAAATCAATAAACATAGTAAATCAGATATAACACATTATCATACAATAAATCCTAGTTATTATTTTTCAACTTTTTTTGCAAAACGTGGTAGAAAAATTGGTTATGTTCATTTTTTACCTGAAACATTGGAAGGAAGTCTTCATCTTCCTAAACCTATTAAATGGATATTTTATAAATATGTAATTGCTTTTTATAAAAGAATGGATCATATTGTAGTGGTAAATCCAACTTTTATTCCAAAGTTGGAAAAATATGGAATTCCTAAAAGCCGAATTACCTATATTCCTAATTTCGTTAGTAAAAAGGAATTTTATCCGTTGAACAATAATGAGAAAAATTCAATTAGACATAAATTAGAGTATAAAGATAGTGACTTTATAGTTGCAAGTACCGGACAAGTTCAAACTAGAAAAGGTGTTTTAGATTTTGCTAGATTGGCTGAAGCCAATCCAGATGTTAAATTTATATGGGCCGGTGGTTTTTCATTTGGTAAAATTACAGATGGTTATAAAGAATTGAAAGCTTTGGTTGATAATCCACCGAAGAATCTTTTCTTTCCGGGAATTGTTGATCGTGATTTGATTTTTAAATATTATAATATCGCTGATTTATTTTTATTACCTTCCTATAATGAATTATTTCCAATGTCAGTTTTAGAAGCATTTTCATGTGGAACACCCGTGATGTTAAGGCACCTTGATTTGTACAAAGAAATTATTGAAGGATATTATGTTCCATTCGACAATTTTAATGATATGAATTACGAATTGAAAAAATTAAAAAATGATTCTAAGTATTTATCAGAAATGTCTCAAAAATCAATAAATGCATCTAAATACTATTCAGAAAATCACTTAGCTTCAATTTGGTATGATTTTTACATATCACAATTAAAAGAAGGTTAAATATGTCTAAAAAGAATATAATTACTTTTATCTGTATGTTTTTATTTGGAGCCTTTATATTTTGGTATTTTATTAGAGATATAGAAATAAATATACTAGTTAAAGACTTCTTCACTATTAATTGGTGGTGGATTTTAGTAGCTGTTATTTGTATGGCTTTGTACTTAGGATTAGAAGCAATTATTACCAAAATGATTGTAGATACCCAATCTAAACATTTTACGTTTAAAGATGCTCTAAGAGTGCCCTTAGTAGAACAGCTGTTTAATGGTATTACGCCATTTTCTTCCGGTGGTCAACCTGGTCAACTATATGTTCTAGTCCAAACTGGTGTAGACGCCGGTAAAGCTAGCTCAGCTTTATTAATGAAATTTATAATTTTTCAAGGAATGATTGTGATTAATTTTTTGTTGAGCTTAATTATTGGATTTCATTACATTGAAGAAAAATTGCATTATTTGGCTATATTTGTTGTATTTGGCTTTATTATTCATTTATTTGTTATTGCCTTATTAATCTTGATTATGTATTGGTACTCTTTTACAAAGAAAATGATTGATACGATTATTAAACCACTTCACTTTTTTGTTAGTAATGAACGTTTTAATAAAATTAAAAATTTAATTGACGATAAGGTTGATACATTTCATCAAGAAAGTATAAAAATTGCTAAGCAATGGAAATTAATGTTTAAAATTATTCTTGTTACTTTTTTCCAGCTAGCATTTTACTATCTGATTCCATACTTTATTATGCTTTCTTTAGGTTTTAATAAAGTTAATATTATTGTAGTTGTTAGTTTACATGTTTTGATTTTCATGATTATATCTTTATTTCCAATTCCAGGTGGAGCTGGTGGAGCAGAGTATAGTTTTGAGGCTTTATTTAAAAGCTATATCACTAATAGTACTAAGTTAGTATTGGCCTTAATGATTTGGCGACTATTAACTTATTATTTGGGTATGATTCTAGGAGCTATCGCTTTATTTATTAAACCTGATAAGGTTAGTAAGAATATAGATAACAAATAAAATTTATTTTCGGAGGCATTGATAATGTCCAGTAACATTAAAAAAAGTAGAAGATTTCTTAATACAAAATTTGGCTTTTTTGTATTAATTGTTGCACTTTTTTGGTTAAAAACTTATTTTGCATATAATGTTGACTTTACTTTAGGTGCTAAGGGAGGAATTCAAAATTTTCTATTAGCAATTAATCCAATTCCGGCAGCTTTGCTTATTTTTGGAATTGCTTTATATTTTAAAGGAAAACTAGCTTATTGGCTGATGCTCATTATTGATTTAATTGAATCAATTTGGTTATTTGCTAATATTGTATATTACCGTGAATTTTCTGATTTTCTATCATTTGGAGTTATTAAAGGATCTGGTGATGTTCAAAACAATCTAGGCAAGAGTCTAGCTGAAATTATTCATCCACTAGACTTCATTGTTTTTTTAGATATTATTGTATTAATCATTTTACTCTTATTTAAATTTATTAAGGTAGATCATTCACCATTTAAAAAGAAAAATGCTTTTGCAATGACCATATTGTCATTTGTTTTAATCTTTGCTGAGTTTGGGATTGCTAATGCCAATCGTTCAGGACTGTTAACCAGAACTTTTGATAATAATTATATTGTTAAATATTTAGGATTAAATGAATATGCTGCTTTTAATGGTTATCAGACTTATAAAGAAAGTAAGACTAGATCAGAAGCAAAACCATCTGATATTAAGCCGGTCTTAGATTATTTGAAAAAGAATCGTAGTAGTCCTAATATGGAATACTTCGGTAAAGCAAAAGGTAAAAATGTCTTTGTAATTCATTTGGAAAGTTTCCAACAATTTTTGATTAACTATAAAGTTGATGGAAAAGAAGTTACACCTAACTTGAATAAATTTTATGGTAATAAAAATACTCTATCATTTGATAATTTTTATCATCAGGTGTCTCAAGGAAAGACTTCTGATGCTGAAATGATGTTAGAAAATTCATTGTTTGGATTGCCACAAGGTTCTGCAATGGTTAGTTATGGTACTCAGAATACTTACCAAGCTGCTCCTGCTATCTTATCTCAACGTGGATATAGCACTGCTGCTTTTCATGGGGATGTTCCTAGTTTTTGGAATCGTGATAATACTTACAAGTCCTGGGGATATCAATATTTCTTCGATTCTGACTATTATACTGAAAAACCATCTTATAGCGTAGGTTATGGTTTGAAAGATAAGATATTCTTTAAAGATTCAGCCAAGTATATTCAAAAATTACCACAACCATTCTATGCTAAATTAATTACTTTAACTAATCATTATCCATATGAATTAGATAAGCAGAATATTTCATTCCCAGCTACTAAAACTGGTGATGATACGGTTGATCCATATGTACAAACTGCTCATTATCTAGACCAGGCTTTTGGTGAATTTGTAAATTATTTAAATAAAACTGGACTTATGAAAAATAGTATGATTGTTTTGTATGGTGATCATTATGGTATTTCCAATAACCATAGGCCAGCAATTGCACAATTACTTCATAAGAAAAATATTACAAGTTATGACTTAGCACAATTTCAAAAAGTTCCATTTATGATTCATATGAATGGACTAAAGGGTGGAATTGATCACACTTATGGTGGAGAAATTGATGTTCTACCAACATTACTTCATCTATTAGGCATTAAGGATGATAATACTATTCAATTTGGAAATGATTTATTATCACCAAATAGAAGCCAAGTTGTAGCATTTAGAAACGGTGATTTAGTCTCTCCTAAATACACTATTATTGGTGGGACAGTGTATAATACTGAAAATGGTTCTGTAATTAATCCAAATCCTTCCCAACAAAAAGAGATTAAATCAATGCAAAATCATGTTACAACTGAATTATCATTATCTGATAAAGTAATATTAGGAGATTTACTAAGATTTTATAATCCTAAAGGTTTTACTAAAGTTAATAAAAAAGATTTTAATTATAAGTATTCATCAGCTATGAAACAACTGGATAAAATTGATAAAGATAAAAAATCAAGTTTATTAAGTAAACTTCGCAAAAATAATACAGATAACTTATATACTACAAATGCACCTGAATTAAAAAAATAAGAAAAAATCATTCTGTATTTATGTATATTAATTGACCTGCAAAAGTTGGACAAATAATTGTTTAATTTTTGCAGGTCAATTTTTATTTAAAATTCAATAATAATTTAAATAATTTAATTTATCATAGTTTTTCTTCATAAAATCAGTATATTAAAATTATTGTTGACTATTTATTCATTTATTGATATTATTATTTTTGTTGTCATTTAGACTACATATTAAATAAAATAACTTGTTGACTTTTATTATTTAACTTGTTATTATTTTATTTGTTGTTAAAAATAGCAAATTAGTTATTTAAAAAATAATTAAAAAAGTTATTGACTTTTACTTGTAAAGATGGCATAATAATTATTGTTGCGTTGCTGATAAAGCAAACGGCAATAAAAAATAATTATAAAAAGTTGTTGACGTTAAGTTGTTAACATGATATAATTAAAGAGCTGCTCAATGAAGCGGATAACTAATAAGTAGATCTTTGAAAACTGAACAAGATTGATAATCGATGATGTGTAAGGATTCTTATAATTTAGATTATAAGAAATTAAAACACAGCGAAGTCAATTCGCTTTTAAAAACAATTAATTTGATGAGCTAGAAAAGCTTTTCATCTATAAGATGAGAGTTTGATCCTGGCTCAGGACGAACGCTGGCGGCGTGCCTAATACATGCAAGTCGAACGAGTCCTCCCAATTTGATTTTATGCTTGCATAAAAGATTTTTGGATTCGGGACGAGTGGCGAACTGGTGAGTAACACGTGGGTAACCTGCCCTAAAGCAGGGGATAACATTTGGAAACAAGTGCTAATACCGTATAATTAGTTGGAACCACATGGTTCCAACTTGAAAGATGGCTCTGCTATCACTTTAGGATGGACCCGCGGCGTATTAGCTAGTTGGTGAGATAAAAGCCCACCAAGGCGATGATACGTAGCCGACCTGAGAGGGTAATCGGCCACATTGGGACTGAGACACGGCCCAGACTCCTACGGGAGGCAGCAGTAGGGAATCTTCCACAATGGACGCAAGTCTGATGGAGCAACGCCGCGTGAGTGAAGAAGGGTTTCGGCTCGTAAAACTCTGTTGTTAAAGAAGAACAAGTGTAAGAGTAACTGTTTACGCTTTGACGGTATTTAACCAGAAAGCCACGGCTAACTACGTGCCAGCAGCCGCGGTAATACGTAGGTGGCAAGCGTTGTCCGGATTTATTGGGCGTAAAGCGAGCGCAGGTGGTTTTTTAAGTCTGTTGTGAAAGCCCTCAGCTCAACTGAGGAAGTGCAGCGGAAACTAAAGAACTTGAGTATAGAAGAGGACAGTGGAACTCCATGTGTAGCGGTGAAATGCGTAGATATATGGAAGAACACCAGTGGCGAAGGCGGCTGTCTGGTCTATTACTGACACTGAGGCTCGAAAGCATGGGTAGCGAACAGGATTAGATACCCTGGTAGTCCATGCCGTAAACGATGAATGCTAGGTGTTGGAGGGTTTCCGCCCTTCAGTGCCGCAGCTAACGCATTAAGCATTCCGCCTGGGGAGTACGACCGCAAGGTTGAAACTCAAAGGAATTGACGGGGGCCCGCACAAGTGGTGGAGCATGTGGTTTAATTCGATGCTACGCGAAGAACCTTACCAGGTCTTGACATCTTCTGCCAACCTAAGAGATTAGGTGTTCCCTTCGGGGACAGAATGACAGGTGGTGCATGGTTGTCGTCAGCTCGTGTCGTGAGATGTTGGGTTAAGTCCCGCAACGAGCGCAACCCTTATTATTAGTTGCCAGCATTAAGTTGGGCACTCTAGTGAGACTGCCGGTGATAAACCGGAGGAAGGTGGGGATGACGTCAAATCATCATGCCCCTTATGACCTGGGCTACACACGTGCTACAATGGATGGTACAACGAGTCGCGAAACCGCGAGGTCAAGCTAATCTCTTAAAGCCATTCTCAGTTCGGATTGCAGGCTGCAACTCGCCTGCATGAAGTTGGAATCACTAGTAATCGTGGATCAGCATGCCACGGTGAATACGTTCCCGGGCCTTGTACACACCGCCCGTCACACCATGAGAGTTTGTAACACCCAAAGACGATGGAGTAACCTTCGGGAGCTAGTTGTCTAAGGTGGGACAGATGATTAGGGTGAAGTCGTAACAAGGTAGCCGTAGGAGAACCTGCGGCTGGATCACCTCCTTTCTAAGGATATTACGGAAACTTACATTAGGTTATCAATCTTATTCAGTTTTGAGAGGTTTACTCTCAAAAGAAGCTTATGCTTTTTGGGCCTATAGCTCAGTTGGTTGAGAGCGCACGCCTGATAAGCGTGAGGTCGATGGTTCGAGTCCATTTAGGCCCATAGGACTAGTGGATTACCACAAAACCTTATATGGGGAATTAGCTCAGCTGGGAGAGCACCTGCTTTGCAAGCAGGAGGTCAGCGGTTCGATTCCGCTATTCTCCATTGACACGAAAGTGTTGAACTTGGTTCTTTGAAAACTAGATATTATTAATTTCTAAAATTAACATTAAAATTTGTATTAAATACAATTTTAACCGAGAACACCGCGTTATTTTGAGTTTTTTAAAAAGTTTTATTCGTATTATACTCAATTAACCAAACATCACGAAGTGATGAACAGGTTAAGTTATGAAGGGCGCATGGTGGATGCCTTGGCACTAGGAGCTGATGAAGGACGGGACTAACACCGATATGCTTCGGGGAGCTGTACGTAAGCTTTGATCCGAAGATTTCCGAATGAGGAAACTCGATAACCTTAATCGGTTATCACCAATTAGTGAATTAATTAGCTAATTTGGCGGCAGACGTGGGGAACTGAAACATCTAAGTACCCACAGGAAGAGAAAGAAATTTCGATTCCCTAAGTAGCGGCGAGCGAACGGGGAACAGCTCAAACCAAAGAGCTTGCTCTTTGGGGTTGTAGGACTGAACATTTGAGTTACCAAGTTAGACAATAGTCGAACTAGCTGGGAAGCTAGGCGATACAGGGTGATAGCCCCGTAGACGAAATTGTTTAACCTCAGTTCAGGATCCTGAGTACAGCGACACACGTGGAACGTCGTTGGAATCCGGGAGGACCATCTCCCAAAGCTAAATACTCCCTAGTGACCGATAGTGAACCAGTACCGTGAGGGAAAGGTGAAAAGCACCCCGGAAGGGGAGTGAAATAGTTCCTGAAACCATGTGCTTACAAACAGTTAGAGCCCGTTAATGGGTGATAGCGTGCCTCTTGTAGAATGAACCGGCGAGTTATGTTAACATGCAAGGTTAAGGTGGATAAGACCGGAGCCGTAGCGAAAGCGAGTCTGAATAGGGCGTTTGAGTATGTTGAGATAGACCCGAAACCAGGTGATCTACCCATGTTCAGGCTGAAAGTGCGGTAAAACGCACCGGAGGGCCGAACTCGTGTACGTTGAAAAGTGCTGAGATGAAATGTGGGTAGCGGTGAAATTCCAAACGAACTTGGAGATAGCTGGTTCTCTCCGAAATAGCTTTAGGGCTAGCCTCGGATTTAGAATCATGGAGGTAGAGCCACTGTTTGGATGAGGGGCCCGTCATGGGTTACTAAATTCAGATAAACTCCGAATACCATTGATTTATATGTCCGGGAGTCAGACGATGAGTGATAAGATCCACCGTCGAAAGGGGAACAGCCCAGACCACCAATTAAGGTCCCTAAATATATGCTGAGTGGAAAAGGATGTGGAGTTGCACAGACAACTAGGATGTTGGCTCAGAAGCAGCCACCATTTAAAGAGTGCGTAATAGCTCACTAGTCGAGTGATTCTGCGCCGAAAATTTACCGGGGCTAAGCATATTACCGAGATTGTGGACATGACGTAGTCATGTGATAGGAGAGCGTTCTAAGGGCAACGAAGTTAGACCGTAAGGACTGATGGAGCGCTTAGAAGTGAGAATGCCGGTATGAGTAGCGAAAGATTAGTGAGAATCTAATCCACCGAATGACTAAGGTTTCCTGGGGAAGGCTCGTCCTCCCAGGGTAAGTCGGGACCTAAGCCGAGGCCTAGAGGCGTAGGCGATGGATAACAGGTTGATATTCCTGTACTAGTTAATTATGTTTGAACGATGGAAGGACGTAGGAGGCTAACTTGTGCGCACTATTGGATGTGCGTTCAAGCAGCAAGTCAGTTGAAGAGTGAAATGCTTTTCAGCGGGTTGACAAGCTGTGATGAGGACCGAATTTAAGTAGGGAAGTAAGCCACGTCACACTACCGAGAAAAGTTTCTAGTGAGTAATTAACTACCCGTACCGCAAACCGACACAGGTAGTCGAGGAGAGTATCCTAAGGTGAGCGAGTGAACTCTCGTTAAGGAACTCGGCAAAATGACCCCGTAACTTCGGGAGAAGGGGTGCTGCACTACGTGCAGCCGCAGTGAAAAGGCTTAGACGACTGTTTATCAAAAACACAGGTTTCTGCAAAATCGTAAGATGAAGTATAGGGGCTGACGCCTGCCCGGTGCTGGAAGGTTAAGTGGATGAGTTAGCTTCGGCGAAGCTCAGAAACGAAGCCCCAGTAAACGGCGGCCGTAACTATAACGGTCCTAAGGTAGCGAAATTCCTTGTCGGGTAAGTTCCGACCCGCACGAAAGGCGTAACGATCTAAGCACTGTCTCAACGAGAGACTCGGTGAAATTGAGATACCTGTGAAGAAGCAGGTTACCCGCGACAGGACGGAAAGACCCCATGGAGCTTTACTGTAATTTGATATTGGGTGTTGACATAGCTTGTACAGGATAGGTAGGAGCCGTAGAAACCGGAACGCTAGTTTCGGTGGAGGCATTGTTGGGATACTACCCTCGCTGTGCTAACACTCTAACCCGCACCACTTATCGTGGTGGGAGACAGTGTCTGATTGGCAGTTTGACTGGGGCGGTCGCCTCCCAAATAGTAACGGAGGCGCCCAAAGGTTCCCTCAGAATGGTTGGAAATCATTCGCAGAGTGTAAAGGCACAAGGGAGCTTGACTGCGAGACAGACAGGTCGAGCAGGGACGAAAGTCGGGCTTAGTGATCCGGTGGTACCATATGGAAGGGCCATCGCTCAACGGATAAAAGCTACCCTGGGGATAACAGGCTTATCTCCCCCAAGAGTTCACATCGACGGGGAGGTTTGGCACCTCGATGTCGGCTCATCGCATCCTGGGGCTGTAGTTGGTCCCAAGGGTTGGGCTGTTCGCCCATTAAAGCGGTACGCGAGCTGGGTTCAGAACGTCGTGAGACAGTTCGGTCCCTATCCGTCGCGGGCGTAGGAAATTTGAGGGGAGCTATCTCTAGTACGAGAGGACCGAGATGGACATACCGCTGGTGTACCAGTTGTCCCGCCAGGGGCACAGCTGGGTAGCTATGTATGGTTGAGATAAACGCTGAAAGCATCTAAGTGTGAAACCCACCTCAAGATGAAATTTCCCATTCCTTTATGGAAGTAAGACCCCTGAGAGATGATTAGGTAGATAGGCTAGAAGTGGAAGTGCAGCGATGTATGGAGCGGACTAGTACTAATTGGTCGAGGACTTAACCAAGTAAGGTTGTTCTCATTTAGAAATGATAATATCTAGTTTTGAAAGAACGAAGTTCTTTTAGAAAAATAGTGTGGTGGCGATAGCTAGAAGGATACACCTGTTCCCATGCCGAACACAGTAGTTAAGCTTCTAAACGCCGAGAGTAGTTAGAGGATCGCCTCTTGCAAGGGTAGGAAGTTGCCGCGCTATTTTAATTATGGAGGATTAGCTCAGTTGGGAGAGCATCTGCCTTACAAGCAGGAGGTCACAGGTTCGAGCCCTGTATCCTCCATATCTACGAGCCGTTAGCTCAGCCGGTAGAGCATCTGACTTTTAATCAGAGGGTCGGCAGTTCGAACCTGCCACGGCTCATTAAAACTAAATATTTTTGTTTTATATATGCCGACTTAGCTCAGCTGGCAGAGCATCTGTCTTGTAAACAGGGGGTCGGAGGTTCGAATCCTCTAGTCGGCATTTATGCGGAAGTAGTTCAGTGGTAGAACATCACCTTGCCATGGTGGGGGTCGCGGGTTCGAATCCCGTCTTCCGCTTTGTCAATTCATTAATATGCCGGGGTGGCGGAATTGGCAGACGCACAGGACTTAAAATCCTGCGGTTAGTAATAACCGTACCGGTTCGATCCCGGTCCTCGGCATTAATATTGCACCCATAGCGCAACTGGATAGAGTGTCTGACTACGAATCAGAAGGTTGTAGGTTCGAGTCCTACTGGGTGCATTTTTCGGGAAGTAGCTCAGCTTGGTAGAGCACCTGGTTTGGGACCAGGGGGTCGCAGGTTCGAATCCTGTCTTCCCGATAGGGTCAAAGTGCTCTTTACAACAAAAATTTATTTCGCGGTGTAGCTCAGCTGGCTAGAGCGTCCGGTTCATACCCGGGAGGTCGGGGGTTCGATCCCCTCTGCCGCGATTTAGGACTTGGACCTTTAGCTCAGTTGGTTAGAGCAGACGGCTCATAACCGTCCGGTCGTAGGTTCGAGTCCTACAAGGTCCATAATATTGGGGCTTTGATTTTAAATTTTAAATGGAGAATTACCCAAGTGGCTGAAGGGGGCGGTCTTGAAAACCGCTAGGTGGGTCAAACCACGCGAGAGTTCGAATCTCTCATTCTCCTTATTATCGCGGGATAGAGCAGTCTGGTAGCTCGTCGGGCTCATAACCCGGAGGTCGTTGGTTCAAATCCATCTCCCGCAATTTACGGTTCGTTGGTCTAGTTGGTTTAGGACGCCTGCCTGTCACGCAGGAGATCACGAGTTCGAGTCTCGTACGAACCGCTTTAATATGGCTCGGTAGCTCAGTTGGTAGAGCAACGGATTGAAGCTCCGTGTGTCGGCAGTTCGATTCTGTCCCGCGCCATTTAACTTAATTATTATGCGGGTATAGTTTAGTGGTAAAACCATAGCCTTCCAAGCTATTGTCGCGAGTTCGATTCTCGTTACCCGCTTTTGGTTTAATGGGCCTATAGCTCAGTTGGTTGAGAGCGCACGCCTGATAAGCGTGAGGTCGATGGTTCGAGTCCATTTAGGCCCATTTTGGAGAAGTACTCAAGTGGCTGAAGAGGCGCCCCTGCTAAGGGTGTAGGTCGGTTTTCCGGCGCGAGAGTTCGAATCTCTCCTTCTCCGTTGCGACCCGTTGGTCAAGTGGTTTAAGACACTGCCCTTTCACGGCAGTAACATGGGTTCGAATCCCGTACGGGTCATTATTATATTATCGCGGGATAGAGCAGTCTGGTAGCTCGTCGGGCTCATAACCCGGAGGTCGATGGTTCAAATCCATCTCCCGCAATTTTGTTGGTTCGTTGGTCTAGTTGGTTTAGGACGCCTGCCTGTCACGCAGGAGGTCACGAGTTCGAGTCTCGTACGAACCGTAACTTTTAAGATTATCCTTATTTGGATAATGTTTTTTTATATTTTAATTTAAAGACCCGTTGGTCAAGTGGTTTAAGACACTGCCCTTTCACGGCAGTAACATGGGTTCGAATCCCGTACGGGTCATTATATATGGAGAATTACCCAAGTGGCTGAAGGGGGCGGTCTTGAAAACCGCTAGGTGGGTCAAACCACGCGAGAGTTCGAATCTCTCATTCTCCTTAATTTTTGAAATTTAAAGATAGATGTTTACTATAAACATCTATCTTTTTTATATGTCATCGATAAATCACTAATTTTTACCACTGGATTATTATGAAACCAGTGGTAAAAATCTTTATAACTTTTCCAACAGGTCATTAATATATCTCTTTTTTTACCAAAGTCTTCTTTTAACATATAAATTGAATTAACATTTTTATATTTAATATTTATCATATTGGCTTTTAATATTTTTGTATTTTCTTCATCTAAGTTAAAATATAGATAGTTTACCATTTCCTTATTATCATTTATAGAGTTGCTATAAATGATTCTATATTCTAATTTATTTTTAAAGATAGATCTTTTATTACTAAAATCAACTATTTGATAATTTTGATTAACATTATTGATTGATTTAAAAATATATATTTTCCTACTAGGGTGCTTTTTCTTTATTAAATTGATAATGTAATTATTACCAAATGTTATTTTTATATTTTTGTCCATTTTTTCCTCTTTTGTTTTGTTCAAATATTTTACAAACTATAACTATATATTTACACTAAAGTATGTATTAAACAAGTCGGAGGTGCTGTTTTTATGAAAGTTAGAGTTTTAGGCTACTATGGTGGTTATCCATATGATGGTGTAGGAACTAGTGGGTACTTAATTCAAAGTGGTAATTTCAATCTGCTTTTGGATTGTGGTAGTGGTGTTTTATTAGAGTTGGAAAAGTATTTAGATCCTTTACAATTAGATGCATTAATATTATCTCATTATCATCATGATCATAAAGCTGATGTTGGGGTTTTAGAATATTATTGGCAACTAAATAAAGAAAACAGAAAGGAACCAACTCTACCAATTTATGGGAACACTGATGATGAATATTCTTTTGAAGGCCTTAATTGGAATAATGATACTAAAGCAATGCCATATAATGAAAATAAAAAATTGAATTTAGATCCGTTCACGATAACTTTTTTAAAAACTAAGCATCCAGTTCCATCTTATGCTGTAAAAATCCTTGAAAAATCTACTAAAAAAACTTTAGTATTTACTTCAGATACTAAATACTTTGATGGATTGGTTGATTTTTGTAGTGATGCAGATATACTAATCACTGATACTAATTTTTATGAGGATAAAAAAGGAATAAAATGGCATATGACTTCTAAAGAAACTGGTAAGTTAATTCGTGATTCTAAAGCTAAGTGCGTTATTATTAGTCATTTACCACAGTATGGTGTTCTTAGTGATTTATTAAATGAAACAGTTAAATATTCTGGAAATAAGTCTAATATTATGCTTGCAAAATTAGGACTTATGCTTGATATTAATTGAGTTTTATTGTTTACTTGTTCATGATTAATGATATAAAATTTAAATAGAAGTGAGGTGCTCTTTTATGGAAATGCAACGTATAAACGAAGATACAATTAAAGTTATTATAAGTAATGATGAGTTGTCTGAGCGAGGAGTAGATGTATTGTCGCTACTGGGTGATGAAGACCGTATTGAATCATTCTTATATGGTATTTTAGAAGAAATTGATGCTGATAAGGAATTTAAGGATACTTCTGCTGTTACATTTCAAGTAGTGCCTAATAAGTCTGGACTTGAAATGTTCATTAAAAATAACCATTTAAGTGATCAAGACATTGATAAAAATAAATTATCTAATGATAATTTTAATAAGACAACTAATAATAAAAATAATGGATATAATAATTCAGAACATGAAGATCTTGAAAATTTGAGCTTTGAATTGAATAAGCATATTAATAATTTCAACCAAGAGATTAAAGATCAAAATGGAAGAGATAATTTATTATATAATCTTAAGAAAATTAAAAATGAAATTGATGGATTAATGGGTTCTAAACAAAATGATATGATTAATAAATCAATTTCTCAACTTGTAAATGCTGCTAAAAGTATGGACAATGAAAATCCCAATACTTTAGTTACTAATATTACTCTTAAATTTAATTCATTTGAGGATTTAATTGGACTTTCAAAAGCTTTGGAAAATAAAATGCCAGAGACTTATTTATATAAATATAATGATGATTATTATTTATATATGACTTTACCTGATGGATATAATAATGATGATAAGGTTATATTTCAAAGAGACGTTTCTCTATCATTGGAATATGCTTCTAAAAGCAGAATTCCTATAGCTACTTTATCTGATGATGGTAAGTTAATGATTAAAGTTAATGCTTTACCAACCTTAAAAAAATATTTTGCAAAATAAAAGCTAGTACTTAAAAATACTAGCTTTTTTCGTATATATTGTTAGGGTGAATTATTTTGTTAATAGCTAAAAAAGGTACTGAAACGGTTATGTCAATTTATGCTAATAAAAATAATGATTACTATTGTCCAATTTGTTTATCTAAAGTCATTTTAAAAGAGTGTAAAAATAAGGTGAATCATTTTTCACATTTTTCAAATAGTGATTGTCCTAATCTTCATGAAAATGAAAGTAGTGAACACATTAAAGGAAAACTTCAAATTTTAAAATTTATTAATAATAAGAATACTAAAATGGAATATTACATACCGTGTATAAAGCAACGACCTGATTTAATAAATAAAAATATCGCTTTTGAATTTCAATGTAGTCCGATTAGTAGTGAAAGGCTAAAAGAAAGAATAGCTGGTTACAAAAAAATAAATATCCATTCTCTATGGATATTAGGCAGTAACTATTTAAAGCATTTTGGCAATATAAATACTAATAAATTTTTTTATTATTCTAAAAATTTAGGATTCTATATCATGTTTTGGTCTTTAAATAATTATTTGGAACTAAGATATAATTGTTTAGATATAGATGGAGTAATAAAATATAAAACTCATTTTTTCAATAACTTTAATGAACTTATTAATTTTATGAATACTAATACGGTTAATTATAATTATTTTTTAAGTTTTAATAGTTTAAAACATCAATATGATAGTTTAAGAAGTAAAATTAAATATAAAAATAAAAATGTATTATATTTTCAAGAATACTGTTATCTAAGAGGTGAAAATATTGAAGGAGTTCCGATAGTTAATGACTTAAAAAGATATTCTTATCCAATTTTTAATAATAACTATTTTTTTATTAAGATTGTAATTTTAATAAATTTAAAAAACGGTATTTATATTAGTGACTTATTTAAAATATATTGTTTACATGTAAAAAAATATTGTAATTTTCCATTAATTAAAGATATTTCTATATTTTATAAAATAGACTTTAAAAGATATATTATCATTTTAAAAAATAATGATTACATTAAAATAACCCATGGTAAAATATTCTTACTAAGAAGTATATTTTGGTTTAGTGATTATTTTGATCGCTTGAGCTTCTTAACAAAAAATAAATAAAAGTCCCCAAAATATATCTTTTGAGGACTTTTATTTATTTAACAATATGAAAATTAGATTTGTGCTTTTTTGAATGTTTAATAGCTTGATTCAAACTATCTTTTGTTAAGTTATCTTCACAGCATGTATTAAAAAGTTCAGAGTAGCATACATTATTTGTTAATATTCCATTATCGGTAGGATTCTCACAATTAAATATAACAGCTGATGCCGGCTTTTTAATATTCATTGCTTTAACAATCTTTTGATCTTCTTGAATTGTATTTTTGGCTAGATTAGATCTTCGATCTTCTTCAAACATCGAAATATCCAATTTATTATTTTCTGCTATGTTTAATGATAAGTCATTTGTGTATTTTAATCCGTCATTTAAAATTTTATCTTGCATGTCCATGAAAAATGATCTACCATTTCTCATACCTTGAAATAAAGCTGCTTTATAATCCAATACAACATCATGGTATAAAGAAGATAGTTCATTTGAAGACAAAATTTTTTTTAATTGGTTGTTTGAGTGACAAAAATCAGTTTGAATAACTTTCAGATTAAAGATAGGTATAAATTGAAATTTAAATTTAGAATCCATATCCTTAGATAACTGTACAACAGCTTCTTCTGATTGTTCACATTCTTTACATAACGGATCTATAAAAAGAAAAATTTCAAACATATTGTTCCTCCCTTCAAACTAATCCCAAAAATATATTAACAAAAACTACTTATTTAATTAGATTATTTAAATGAATAATACTACAATTATTAGCATACCAAAATATTTCATAAATACAAATAATTAATCTATTTTTATTAATATTTTTTACATATATTAAAATATGGTAAAATAATTGAGTGAAATGGCTTATATAAAGGAGGTTTTCCTAGTGATAAAAAATTGGAATAACTTTTTATTTCCATATGAACAAGCTTTAGGGGAACTAAAAATAAAGCTAAGAGGAATTCGTAATGAATTTATTCAATTTGGTAAAAGAAGTCCGATTGAATTTGTTACAGGAAGAGTTAAACCTGTTCCCAGTATTAAAGAAAAAATGACTAGAAGATATATATCAGAAAATCGTTTACCTCAAGATATGGAAGACATTGCTGGCCTTAGAATAATGTGCCCATTTGTTGAAGATATTTATCAAGTAGTTGATCTTTTAAGAAAAAGAACGGATATTAATATCTTAGAAGAACGTGATTATGTTAATAAAGAAAAATCTAGTGGGTACCGTTCATATCATATTGTCTTTGAATATCCGGTTGAAATGACTACCGGAGAACACAAAATTTTGGCTGAAATTCAAGTTAGAACTCTTGCCATGAACTTTTGGGCAACGGTAGAACATTCACTAAACTATAAATACAATGGAGTATTTCCAACAGAATTAAAAAATAGATTACAGCAATCTGCTGAAACTGCTTTTAAATTAGATGAGGGCATGTCAGAAATTCGTGATGAATTAATTGAAAAACAATCTGAATATTCTAAAAATAATAGGGATGATTAATAATGAGAGTTGCAATATATAGTAATGATGGATCCACTTCCAATAAAGTTGCAAGTCAATTAAAAGCAAAAATTAAGGACTCTGATAAGCTAAATTATGATGGTTTAAATCCAGAAATTGTTATATCTGTTGGGGGAGATGGAACTTTATTATCAGCATTTCATCATTACATTGACTCAATTAATAAGATTAGATTTGTTGGAATTCACACTGGACACTTGGGATTTTATACTGATTGGCGTGATTATGAAGTTCAACAGTTAGTCGATAGTTTAGAAGATGATAATGGTCAGAGTGTTAGTTATCCATTATTGTCAATTGATATTAAATATAAAGATGGTGGTCCATCTGATAGTATGGTAGCCTTAAACGAATCTACATTAAAGCGTGTTAATGGCACTATGGTTACTGACGTTAACATCAAAGACGAATTTTTTGAAAAATTTAGAGGTGACGGATTATGTGTATCTACACCGACTGGATCAACTGCATATAATAAATCAGTTAGTGGAGCGATAATCAGTCCTCAATTTAATGCAGTTCAAGTTTCTGAAATGGCGTCAATTAATAATCGAGTTTTTAGAACTTTAGGTTCACCAATTATTATTCCACCAAATGAATGGATTACTATTATTCCTGATGATCCATACCATAATATTTTAACTTGTGACCAATTATTAGTGAAGAATCGGCCAATTGAGTCCATTACTTATTCAATATCTAATGATCGTATTTATTTTGCTCAGTATCGACATACACATTTTTGGAAAAGAGTAAGTAATTCATTTATTGGAGTTCATAAAGATGACTGAATTTAATTGGGAAAATCATACCAAATCACCAATAAAACTAAGAACTTTTTTAAAATGGCATGGTGTTACTAGAAATTTGTTGAAGCAAGTTAAATTTCATGGTGGATTGATAATAGTTAATGGTAAAGAACAACATGTTAATTTTATGTTGAAATTTAATGATAAAGTGAAGTTAGTATTACCTAAAGAGGATTCTAATGATCATTTTTTGGTTTCTAACTTATCGATTGATATTTTATACGAAGATAGTCATTTTTTAGTTGTCAATAAACCATCCGGAGTTGCATCGGTTCCTTCCAGAATATACAAACAAGATACTTTAGCTAATCGTGTTAAAGGTTACTTTCAACGTCAAAACTATGAAAATCAACGAATTCATATTGTTAATCGGCTAGATATGGATACCAGTGGAATTGTTTTATTTGCAAAGCATCATTTTGCACATTCTGTTTTAGACAAGCAGTTTAAAGATGATACTATTAAAAAATATTACATGGCAATTGTAGATGGACATATAAATAATAAACATGTTGAGATTGATCTACCAATTGGTCGAAAAAAAGATTCTTTTGTTGAAAGAACAATTGATGATAATGGTAAGATATCTAAAACTGAATTTTGGGTAGAAAAAGAAATTAATCATTTTACATTATTAAATATAAAGCTTCATACTGGAAGAACCCATCAAATTAGAGTCCATTGCAAAGCTATTCATCATCCATTAATTGGGGACTGGCTATATAATCCTTATAATAATACAATGAAAAGACAAGCTTTACATTGCTATAAAACTATCTTTTATAACCCATTTATTGATAAATATATAGAATGCAATGCTCCAATTCCTGAAGATATGATGAAAATAATTAAATAAAAAGCTCCTTAAAAAGGAGCTTTTTATTATGATATACTTAAGGGTAATTAAAGGAGACTAGAAATGAAGAAAATAGAAATTGCAGAACAATTTTTATCCCAAAATATTAATCTTTTTAAGTGTCCAAATTGTGGGATGCCTTTTCAAAATATAAATAACCATTCTGTTACTTGTCCTAATAATCACTCTTTAGATATTTCTAAAAAGGGAACTTTGTACTTTATTAATCATAAGATTAATACCGAATACAATACTGATATGTTGGTTTCTAGAAGAAATATTATTAGGGCAGGCCTTTTTGATGGGATTTTAAACAAGATTTCAAGTCTAATACCATCGGGAAAACAAAATATTTTAGATATTGGTAGTGGCGAAGGAACCCCATTATCTAAGGTTGAATCAATTAGAAATAATCAAGATACCGCAATAGGGTTTGATATTTCTAAACCGGGAGTTAACTTATCAACTAGTGAGATTAATTCTAATTTATTTTATTGTGTTGCTGATTTGGCTAATCTTCCGTTTAATGATGATAGTATTTCTATAATTATGGATTTATTTTCGCCATCTTCTTACAATGAATTTAATCGAATTATTAAAAATAATGGACATTTAATAAAAATTGTTCCTAATTCTGGGTATTTATTGGAATTAAGAAAAAAGCTGTACAGTGATAATGACCAAAAACAAAATTATGATAATTTTAATGTTATCAATTTGTTTATGGAACATTATCCTAATTCAGTTACACATCAAGTGAAATATAAATTTAAAATTCCTCAAGGAATGCAGAAAGATTTAATGTTAATGACACCAATGCATTGGGGAAAAGATGCAAAAGATCTCACAAAAAGTCAGCTTAATGAACTTACATCAATTACCGTTGATGTTACCGTTTTAGATAATAAATTTACAAAATAAGGAGTAAAATTATGACTAATCATATTGTTTTGTTTGAACCACTAATGCCTGCTAATACTGGTAATATTGCTAGAACTTGTGCAGGTACAGATACAGTATTGGACTTAATTAAGCCTTTGGGTTTTTCAGTTGATGATAAACATTTAAAAAGAGCCGGCTTAGATTATTGGAATAAGGTTGATATCAATTACCATGAAAATTTACCTGATTTTATGGAAACATTAGGAGAAAAAGATCAATTGCATTTAGTTTCGAAGTTTGCAAGTAAAGATTATACGGATTGTGATTATTCTAAAATTGAATTTAACCATTATTTCATGTTCGGAAAAGAGACTACTGGGTTGCCAGAGCCATTTATGAGAAAACATTCTGAAAAAGCAATTCGTATTCCTCAAGATGATACTCACATTCGTGCGCTCAATCTATCTAATACATGCGCAATAGTTGTGTATGAAGCATTGAGACAACAAGGCTTTCCTAAATTGGATCGTACACATGAATATGAACATGATAAGTTAAAATAGAGGAGTAATATTTTTTGGCTAGAAAGAAAACAGTTCGTAAAAAGAAAAAATTGAATACTCATATCTTTTCTGTTGATAAAAAATATAATAATTATGTAATTGGATTATGTTTTATCGTTATTGCTTTATTTAGTTTAATGAAGTTAGGATTTATTGGTACGATTTTAAATAACATTTTCCGCTTTTTTGTTGGTGACAGTGTTCTAGTTTTATACATCATTTATTTCTTAATGGGAGGATTACTTTTATTTAAAGGAAATAAATTTAAATTCAACCCAAGAATTATAATCGGAAGTTTATTTATTTATTTAGGTGGACTTTTACTTTTATCAGCTTTGACTTTAACAAATGATAGTAGTATGAATTTTATAAATCAAAATTTGCAACTAATATCCCATGATTTTATTAGTATGAATGACAGTAGCGTACTAGGTGGCGGTATTATTGGAGCAATTCTATTAACTATTTTTAATTTTTTGGTATCCATTCTTGGTTCAGAAATTATTGCTATACTTTCAATGGTTATTGGAGCTTTAATTTTATGCAATATTTCAATGAATCAATTATTTGCTAAGTTCCAAAAAAATTCAGAAAATTTATCAAAAAAACTTGGTATATCGTCACAAAAAATAAGTTATAAAATTCATAATGTTCATTTAAAAAGTCATAAAAGTTCTAAAATATTCAATAATTCTGATAATATTAAACAAGAAGAAAGATTTGAGGATAATAAAAAAGTTTCTAAATCTAATCATGAGGAAAATAAACCCAAGTTATCTGGTTGGATGGATAAACATATTAGTGATAAAGATGAGGCCAAAGACTATAAAATAGCTAGTGATTATAATAAAGAAAATAAAGAATCTCCCAAAGTATCTGATGTTATAAATAAACATCAAGAGACTAAAGAAGATGATAATAATATTAACGTTAGTTCAGCAGATGATAGTGATTATACTTTACCATCATATAATCTTTTATCTGAAGTTAAACAAACGGATCAATCAGATGAGTATAAGGAAATTGACCATAATACTGGTGTTTTAAAAAAGACACTTAATAGTTTTGGTGTAGATGCTGAAATTAAAAATGTCAGCTTAGGACCATCAGTTACAGAATATGAAATCCATCCAGCAATTGGGGTGAAAGTTAGTAAAATTGTTAATTTGGCTGACGATTTAGCCTTGGCACTTGCTGCTAAAGATATTAGAATTGAGGCACCAATTCCTGGAAAGTCATTAATTGGAATTGAAGTTCCTAACAAACAAGTATCAATGGTTTCTTTTAGGGATGTTGTGGAGTCACAAAGCCCAAAACATGGTTTACTAAGTGTTCCTTTAGGAAGAAATGTAAATGGCGATGTTATTTCAACTGATTTGACAAAGTTGCCACATTTACTGATTGCTGGATCCACTGGTAGTGGTAAATCCGTTGCGATTAATGGAATCATTACTAGTATTTTATTAAATGCTAAACCTAGTGAGGTTAAAATGATGCTTATTGATCCTAAAAAGGTTGAGTTAGGCGTATATAATGGAATCCCACATTTATTAACACCAGTTGTTTCTGAACCTAAAAAAGCTGCTAGATCTTTGAACAAAGTTGTTAAAGAAATGGAACATCGTTATGATTTATTCGCTAAAAATAATCAACGAAAAATTAGTAATTATAATGACTACGTTAAAAAATTAAATCAAGAAGATAATGGAGATAGAGAGCCTTTACCTTATATTGTTGTCGTTGTGGATGAATTGGCAGATTTAATGATGACTGTTTCGAATGAAGTAGAGAGCGCTATTATTAGATTAGCTCAAATGGGGCGTGCAGCTGGAATTCATATGATTTTGGCTACTCAAAGGCCTTCAGTTGATGTTATTACAGGATTAATTAAATCAAATGTTCCTTCTAGAATTGCTTTTGCCGTCTCTAGTGGTGTTGATTCTAGAACCATTATTGATACTAACGGAGCTGAAAAATTATTAGGACGAGGAGATATGTTATATCTACCTATTGATAAAAATAAGCCAGCTCGTATTCAAGGAGCATTTATTTCTGATGATGATGTAGAAAATGTTGTTGATTACATAAAGCAACAACAAACAGCTGATTATGATGATTCTATGACTGTTTCTGATGAAGAAATTAAGCAAGAGGAAGCAACAGAAGATCAGGACGAATTATTTGGAGATGCATTAAAATTTGTTGTTCAGGAACAAAAAGCAAGTACTTCTTTATTGCAACGTAACTTTAGAATTGGTTATAATCGTGCTGCTAGAATTATAGATGATTTAGAACAGCGTGGATATATAGGACCACAAGAGGGTAGTAAGCCACGACAAGTTTATAAGCAACCTAGTGATTCTTAAAAATAAAAAAATGGAACCACTTAGGTTCCATTTTTTGTTATTGCATTATTGAATATACAGATCCCAGTACTAAACCAGCAACTGTCGAAATTATCATAACCCAAACAAAAATCATAGTAATTATTTGGAATCTTGATTTTTTCTTTTTAGCCATTAATTGCACCACTTTCTACACAATATATTAGTACTAAGTTTACAATTGATAATTATATATTGCAAATTCAAATTTTAAAGAAAGAAGATGAATTATAATTAGTCCTTTTTTATTTCTAAGTTTAATATTATTTCAAATAGTATTGCTTTTTATAGTTTCGTTGATATTCACTTCTATTAAATCTATTGTAAATAAATATTTTCCAAATAATTTAAGTATTAGTGACTTTTTCCCACTAATTAATGGTTTTTATATTTATCAAATATCTTTAAACAAAAATGGAACATCTTACTTACCTTTAGTATTATTTATTTGGGTTATTTTAGGCATTATTTTAGGCATTTTTTACTTATTTAGATCTAATGATGCTAATATTATTAAATTTTATAAGTTATTTTGGAAATTAGGCATTATATATATGTTTTTAGCGTGGATTTTAACAATTTTTATTTATGGTTATCAAATTTTATAAAAGTCATCTTTTTAGATGGCTTTTTTATTATATGAATAATGATAATGTGGTGGTGTAAAGTCTATTATAGTGGTAGAATTTAATTAAATATACTTTAATCGATTATTTTATAAAAAATATATAAAAGAGGTGACCCTAATGGTAAAATTTCATCATGAAACAGTACTACTTAATGAAGCAGTTGATGGCTTAAATATTAATCCAAATGGAATATATGTTGATTGTACTTTAGGCGGTGGTGGACATAGTGAGAAAATATTGCAACAATTGGACAAAGGTCATTTATATTCTTTTGATCAAGATCAAGTTGCAATTGAATATAATCAAGAACACTTAAAAAAATACATATCAGCTGGAAAAGTTTCGTTTATTCGTGACAATTTTAAAAATATTAGTGAAGCTTTAGATGAATTGGACGTTACTTCAGTTGATGGAATTATTTACGATTTAGGGGTTTCATCTCCACAATTTGATGATGCTAGTCGTGGATTTAGTTATCAACACAATGCTCGATTAGATATGCGAATGGATCAACGTAATTCTTTAGATGCTTGGCAAATAGTCAATAATTGGCCATACAACAAATTAGTTAAAATATTCTTTAGATATGGAGAAGAAAAATTTTCTAAGCAAGTTGCTCGAGCAATCGAAAATAATCGAGAAAAATCATCAATTGACACAACTGAAGAATTAGTTGAGGTAATTAAGCAAGGAATTCCAGCAGCGGCTAGAAGACATGGTGGTCATCCAGCAAAAAAAGTTTTTCAAGCTTTAAGAATTGCAGTTAATGATGAACTAGGTGCTTTAGAAACATCTTTAGAATCGGCTATTGATTTAATTGGAGTCAATGGGAGAATCTGCGTTATTACATTTCAGTCTCTAGAAGATCGACTAGTTAAAACTATGTTTAAAGAAAAAACTATTATTATGAATTTACCACATAATTTACCGGTTATCCCGCCTGAAATGCAACCCAAATATAAATTGGTTAGTCGTAAACCAATTTTACCTAGTGGCGAGGAACTTGAAGAGAATCATCGTTCACATAGTGCTAAGCTTAGAATAATACAGAGAATAAGCAATTAAATAACATAGAAAAGAGTAATTTAAATGTCACAAAATAATTTAGCTAGAAAGAAATATAATAATGCTTATAGTAATGTTTCTAAAAAACCAGCTACTAATAATACGGAAAAAATTCATCTTTCTTTGTCTAAGTTTGAAAAATCAGTTTTATTTGTAGGAACTGTAACTATATTTATATTAATGTTATGTTTAGTTGGAGCAAAAATTACTTTGGGCAATTATTCTACTGGATTACAATCAATTGAATCTTCTTTAAGTAAAATTGATAACAATAATACTTATTTAAGACAGGAGATTGGTGAGCTACAAAGTAGTAACAGATTACAAAATATTGCCAAAAAATCTAATTTGTCATTGTCTAATAAAAATGTAAGGAATGTAAGTAAATGAGTAATAAATTGAATAGCAATCCTAAACTAAAAAAACGCCAAAAAAATCGTAGCCATGTTGGACAACTTTTGTTGTTGCTATGTATGGGCGTTTTTTTGTGTATTGGGTTAAGATTTTCATACATTTCAGTATTCAAGCATGTTCAAGGAGTTAATTTAAGTCAGTTAGCTCATAATCTTTATACACAAAATAAGGTTATTCCTTCTAAAAGAGGAACTATTTACGATGCTAATGGTCAACCTTTGGCCGAAGATACTAGTAAGTATACTTTATATGCTGTTTTGAATAAAAATTATTTGGATATTAATCATAAACCAATGTATGTAACTAATAAGAAAAAGGTTGCTCGAGCTATTTCTGATGTTTTACCGATTTCTTATAAACAAGCACTAAAAAATTTGTCTCCTAAAAATAATGCCTTTCAAGTTGAGTTTGGAAGTGCTGGTTCCAATATTTCATTAATTACTAGGAAAAAATTAGAAAATAAGCATGTTTCTGGTTTAGGTTTTACACAACAACCATCTAGAATTTATCCAAATGGAGAGTTTGCTTCACATATTATTGGATATGCTTCGCCGTTAAATACTAAAAATGGTTCTTCTCAATTAGTAGGTCAAATGGGAATTGAACAAATATATAACAAGTTACTGACAGGAACAGACGGTTATAGCGAAGAACAAAAAGATAGTACCGGTGTAGAAATTCCTAATAAGAATAATAAAAGTAAAAAAGTCAAAAATGGTGATGATGTTTACACCACTTTAGACTATCGTTTACAGTCTTTATTAGAAACTGAAATGACCAATGTATATAATCAAGCTCATCCTTCAACTATGAATGCAGTTTTGGCGAACGCAAAAACTGGAGACATTTTAGCTGCAACTCAAAGACCAACATTTAATGCAACTACTAAACAGGGATTGGACAAAATTTGGCGAAATACATTGGTACAAGATTCTTATGAACCAGGTTCAACAATGAAAATATTTACAGTTGCATCTTCTATTAATAGTGGACATTATAATGGTAATGCAACTTATACATCTGGTCAGTATTTTATTGATGGACGTGTTGTTCCCGATTGGAATCCTGCCGGATGGGGAACAATTAGTTACAATAAAGGTTTCGCACTATCAAGTAACGTTGCAATGGCTCACCTGGAACAAAATATGGGACCTAAGACTTGGCGTCAATATATGAATCGCTTTCAATTCTTTAAACCATCTAATACAGGTTTTTCAGGTGAAGAAAATGGTAGTGTTCAGTTCCAATATCCAATTGAACAGGCTAATACTGCTTTTGGACAGGGGATTCAAGTTAATGCTCTTCAAATGGTTAGAGCGTTAACTTCGATTGCTAATGATGGAAAAATGCTTCAACCGAGATTTGTATCTAAAATTGTTAATCCGAAAAATAAAAAATTAATTCAAGAATTACCACCTAAAATAGTTGGTAATCCAATTACTTCTGAAACATCTAAAAAAGTTATCAAACATATGGAAGATGTTGTTTATCAACCTTATGGAATTGGTGCTGATTATAAAATTCCTGGATACAAAATTGCAGCTAAAACGGGTACTGCACAAGTCAGTGATGGTAAATCTGGATACGCTTCTGGTGATGATAGTTATCTATATTCTGTTGCCGGAATTGCACCCGCCAATAATCCTAAATACATTTTATATTTAACTATGAAACAGCCTAAATTACCTGCTGGTAAAACTGCTTCTCAATTAATGGCACAAATATTTAACCCAGTGATGCGTTTAGCTTTAGAAGAAAACGTTAATGCTAATAATTCAAATGATGTCGAAGTTCCCAAAATTGTTAATGACAGTATAGATGATGCTAAAAATAAGATGAAAAAATCTAAAGTTAAATATATTGTCATTGGTAATGGTAATAAAGTTATGGACCAATCAATTGATCCATATGAAAAGGTTACAAAGGATAGATTAGTTATTTTACAAACCGATGGTGATAAAAAATTGGCAAACTTTAAGGGTTGGTCTAGATATGACGTTGCAACTTATTGCAGAATGGCAGGAATATCTGTTGACTTGCAAGGTGATGGATATGCATACCAACAAAGTATTTTACCTAATAGTCCAATTTATGATATGTCTAAATTAAGTGTTAAATTTAAATAGAAATGGAATGTAATATATTATGATAAATGTTTTTTTACCGATAATCTTAAGTTTCTTAATAACGTTGATTTTTATGCCATCTTTGATTGGCTATTTTAGAAGAAAACATGAGGGTCAAATGATAAGGGAAGAAGGTCCAAAGTGGCACGAAAAAAAATCAGGGACACCAACTATGGGTGGACTTCTTTTTATTATTTCGATAATAATTGCTAGTTTGATTACTGGATTATTTATGCATAATTTTAATATGACAATTTTAATTTTGCTTTTTATATTAGTCTTATATGGACTTTTAGGAATGTGGGACGACAGCATAAAACTTTTTAGAAGACAAAATGAAGGTTTAAAAGCTTGGCAAAAACTTTTTGGTCAAATTATTGGTGGACTTGTATTCACTTTTGTTTATTCCCAGCATTTCCCAATGGCATTAAATATACCATTTTATGGTGATCTTAATATGGGATGGTTATATGTTATCTTTGTTATTTTCTATTTAACTGGTTTTTCCAATGCGGTGAATTTAGCTGATGGTCTTGATGGCCTTGTTTCCGGACTATCTATCATTGCTTTTGCAGCATACGGAGTTATTGCATATGCTCAACACCAAACCGACGTAGTGATTTTTTGTTCAGCAGTTGTTGGTGGTTTATTGGCATTTTTAATTTTTAATCATAAACCTGCCAAAATATTTATGGGCGATATGGGTTCATTAGCTTTAGGAGGTTCATTAGCTGCTGTTTCAATTTTATTACATCATGAATTATCTTTAATATGGATTGGATTAGTATTTGTTATTGAAACCCTAAGTGTAATGATCCAAGTTACTTCCTTTAAATTGACTGGAAAAAGAATATTTTTAATGTCACCTATTCATCATCATTTTGAGATGTTAGGTTGGTCAGAATGGAAAATTGATATTGTTTTTTGGTTAGTTGCAACCTTCACAGCTATTACAGGAGTAATGACTATTATTTAAAATTCTATATGATTAGAGGAATTTATTATGAAAAACATAAATAAATATACAAATAAAAATATATTAGTGTTAGGCGCTGGTAAAAGTGGTACTAATGCTGCCAAGTTGTTAATTAAATTAGGTGCTAAGGTAGTATTAAGTGACTCCAAAACCGAAGAACAAATAACTGATAAAGCGCTTTTAGAATCTATCGGAGTAAAAGTGCTTGCTGGCAAACAGTCTCCAGATATTTTGGCATCTAATGATTTTGACTTAGTTGTTAAAAACCCAGGTATTCCTTATGACACACCCATTGTTAAAAAAGCACAAGAATTAAAATTACCAATTATTGTGGAAGTTGAATTAGCAAGTGAAATTACTGATGCTGAATTAATTGGTGTAACTGGTAGTAATGGTAAAACAACAACTACTACTATGATTAACAAAATGTTGAATATGGAAAGAACTTCTGGAGAGTCCCGAGTTGCTGGTAATATTGGGGTTCCTGCTAGTAACGTTGCTGAAAAATCTAATTCAGATGATGATATCGTTATGGAACTTTCAAGTTTTATGTTATTAGGGATTACTGAACTACATCCACACATTGCTGTTTTAACTAATATTTTTTCTAATCACTTGGATTATCATAAGACTAGACAAAATTATGTAAATGCAAAAATGCGTATTACTATGAATCAAAATAAAAACGACTTTTTTATTGTTAATTTTGATAATGAAGAATGGCGATCTTTGAGTAAAAAAAGTAATGCTCAAGTCATTCCATTTTCTAGAAAAGGGAATTCTACCAAGGGTGCTTATGAAAAGGATGGAAAATTATATTTTAAAGATGAATATATAATGGATGCCCAAAACATTAGAATCCCTGGTGAACAAAATATTGAGAATGCTTTAGCTGCAATTGCTGTTGCAAAGATTAAGCAACGTTCTAATGTAGCAATTAAACATGTTTTAGAAACATTCGGTGGAGTTAGGCATCGTGTTCAATATGTTTTAGAAAGTGAAGATAGAAAATTCTATAATGACTCTAAAGCTACTGATATTGAAGCTACTCAAATGGCCTTAAGAGGATTTAATAAACCGGTAGTTTTGTTAGCTGGTGGATTGGATCGAGGATATAAGTTTGATCAATTAGTTCCTGATTTAAAAAAACATGTTAGCGGTATTGTTTTGTTTGGTGAAACTAGATACTTATTAGAAGATGCTGCCAAACAAGCGAATATAAAAAATATTAAATTAGTTAATAACTTAGATGAAGCTGTTCCATTGGCATACAAATTAAGTAATCAAGGAGATATTATATTACTTTCTCCAGCTAATGCTAGTTGGGATCAATTTTCAACTTTTGAAGTTCGTGGTGACCAATTTATAAAAGACGTAGAAAATTTAACTGGAAAGAAGGAAGAAAAATGAGGGTAATTATCTCCGGTGGAGGTACCGGTGGACATATATATCCAGCACTAGCATTTATTGAAGAATTATTAAAACAAGAGCCAAATTCTAAAATATTATATGTAGGTTCTACTAGAGGATTAGAAAAAAACATTGTTCCTAAAAAAGGCATTGATTTTAAAGAGCTAGAAATTCAAGGATTTAAACGTTCTTTATCTCTATATAATTTTAAAACGGTTGCTTTATTTCTAAAAAGTGTTCATAATTCCAAAAAAATAATCAAAGACTTTAAGCCAGATATAGTAATCGGAACTGGTGGTTATGTATCAGGTGCTGTTCTTTACGCTGCATCTAAAATGAAAGTTCCAACTATGATCCACGAACAAAATAGTGTGGTTGGATTGACTAATCGTTTCTTAAGTAAGCACGTAACTAAAATAGCGGTAGGCTTTAAGGATGCTATAAAACAATTTCCAGAATATAAAACTACATATACTGGTAATCCTAGAGCCCAACAAGTTGCTAATATGCACAGTGAATTTAAATGGTCTGAATATGATTTGAAAGATGATTTGCCAACAGTTTTAATTTTTGGTGGGAGTCAAGGTGCTTTAAAAATTAATAAAGTTGTTGAGGAATCAATGACAAATTTTAATAAACGTAGTTACCAAGTAGTTTTCGTTACTGGTTCTAATCGATATGCAGATGTTCAAGCTCAATTATCCAATACTAAGGTTGCTGATAATATTCGTGTTAAAAAGTATATATCTGATATGCCTAGTATTTTACCTAAAGTTGATTTGATAGTTGGTAGAGCTGGAGCTACTAGTTTAGCTGAAATTACTGCATTAGGAATTCCTTCAATTTTAATTCCTAGTCCATATGTTACTGCAGATCATCAAACTAAGAATGCTTTAAGTTTAGTTAAAAATGATGCTGCCTTAATTATTACTGAAGATGATTTGTCACCTAAAACCTTAATGAATAATATTGACTTTGTAATGCATGATGATGTAAAGAGAAAGCAAATGGCGGAAAACTCGAAAAAAATGGGATGCACAGATTCAGCTACTCAATTATTGAATTTAGCAAAGTCAATTATTAAATAAGAGGAAACCGTTTATGAAAGATTTTTTACAAGATCAATTTAAAAAATTTAAAAATTATTTTTCAAATTTGTTTAAAAATATCTCTTTTAAAGATGAAATTAAAAAATCTATTGATAAATTTTTTAATTTATTTAAAAAAATAAAGATAGGTAAAATAAAATTTAAATTAAAAAAGACTTTAATAATATTTATACCACTTATATTTGCACTTATTTTTTTGACCTATCTTATATCTCCATTAAGTAAGTTTGATTCTGTTCAGATTGATGGTAATGGTTACATTCCAAAAAATTATGTAAAAAAATTATTGAATGTTAACACTGGGGATAGTATTTTTAAAGTTGTGGGTCATAGGAAAAAAATAGTTAATAAATTATTAGATAATGATCACAGAATTAAATCAGTTTCTATTAGGATTCTCTCTTTTAATAAATTAATTGTTCAAGTTAGACCTTATAAAGAAATTGGTTATGAGACCAGAGGACTTGCACATTATTTAATATTAGAAAATGGTAGTGTTTCTAATTCTCCAATAGACAACCCTAACGATATTAAGCTTCCTTATATTGTTAATTTTAAGGACAGAGATAATTTAAAATCAATTATTGATAAATATATGAGTCTACCTAAAGATATTCGTGATAATATTAGGGTCATATCTTATGCTCCTACCAAAGTATATCCTGATGAATTGCATATATATATGAGGGACGGAAATAAGGTTTTAGTACTGTTGAGTAATTTTAGTTACAAAATGCAGTTTTATCGTTCTATTGCTACCAAATTAAAGTACAAGAGTATCATTAATATGGAAGTCGGCGCTTATTCATATCCGATAAATAAGCAAAAATAAGTGTCTTTAGAGTTAAAAAATAATATGTTAAAATTAAATTATAACTATAATTTATAAAAAACGAGTATTCTAACAAAAATTGAATCTTAATTGGAGGGTTCCTTTGGGATAATGAATTCTGAAATGTATGTTGGATTAGATATTGGAACTACATCTATCAAAGTTATCGTTGCTGAAAATGTTAAAGGACAGATGAATGTTTTAGGTTTAGGAAATGAACGTTCTGATGGTATTGACAGAGGGATAATTGTTGATATTGATAAAGCTTCCGAATCCATTAGAAGAGCTGTAGATCAGGCAGAAGAAAAATCTGGTATTAAAATTAATGATGTTATTGTCGGCATTCCTGCTAATCAATTAAAAATTGAACCTTGTAGTGGTATGGTTGCTATTTCTGATCAATCAAGAGAAATTTCTGATACAGATGTTAAAAACGTTACTGTGTCTGCAATGATTAAAAATTTACCACCTGAAAGAGAAATTGTTGACACATTACCTGATGAATTTATTGTTGATGGTTTTGA
This sequence comes from Apilactobacillus apisilvae, assembly GCF_023380225.1. Classification (NCBI taxonomy): domain Bacteria; kingdom Bacillati; phylum Bacillota; class Bacilli; order Lactobacillales; family Lactobacillaceae; genus Apilactobacillus; species Apilactobacillus apisilvae. Next base: position 575,793 of record NZ_CP093362.1, on the reverse strand, counting down.
TGGAATTAAAGATCCAAGAGGAATGGTTGGAGTTAGGCTAGAAATGAAGGGACGCATTATTACTGGTCCTAAAACAATTATTCATAACATCAGAAAATCAGTTGCTCAAGCTGGATTAAATCCTTCTGCAATTATTAATAGTCCATTAGCTCAGGGAATGACTATTTTAGATGATGGAGAACAAGATTTCGGAACGGTTTTGATTGATTTGGGTGGTGGCCAAACAACTGCTTCTGTAATTCATGATCATCAACTTAAGTTTACAACTGTTGATAGTGAGGGTGGAGAATATATTACTAAAGATATATCTGTGGTACTAAATACATCCACTGAAAGCGCTGAAAAGGTCAAACGTGATTATGGATTTGCTGATGCTATTGAAGCTTCAGAGGGCAATGAATTCCCTATTGAAGTAGTTGGACAAAGTCAGCCAATCAAACTATCGGAAAAATACTTAGCGGAGATTATCCAAGCAAGAGTTGATCAAATCTTTAATCGGATTTCTAAAACTTTGGCTAGTATTTCTGCATTAGATTTACCAGGTGGAATTGTTTTAACTGGTGGAGTAGCTGCATTACCAGGTATTTCTGAACTTGCAGCAGATCGATTTAATTCTAATGTTAGGGTTTATATTCCTAATCAAATGGGATTAAGACATCCTTCATTTTCTTTACCTTTGTCATTGGTAACATATCGTGCTAACATGAGTGAAATTCAAGTATTAGTACGTTCTTCTTTAGAAGGTAAAATTGTTAATGAAGATTATAATAGCAATGTTGAAGATGATAGCTTTATTCAAAATGATGCTTCTGATGATGAACATGAATCAGAAAACAATCATAATCAACCTGCCAATAATAATAAGAAGAAAAAGGGCATGGTTTCTAGATTAAGAAATGGTGCTAAAAATAAATGGCATGGCTTTTACAAAGAATTTTTTGAATAATTAAAAAGGATTAAACGGAGGAATTTTACATGGAATTTTCATTAGATTCTACAGAAGATCGCGGAGCAAAAATTAAAGTAATCGGTGTTGGAGGCGGTGGTAGTAATGCCGTCAATCGTATGATTGCTGAAGATGTTAAAGGTGTAGAATTCATTGTAGCTAACACTGATGTTCAAGCACTAAGCACATCTCAAGCTGAAACTAAAATCCAATTAGGGCCTAAATTGACTAGAGGACTTGGAGCAGGTTCAGACCCATCAGTTGGAACTAAAGCTGCTGAAGAAAGTGAAGAGGCACTTGCTCAAGCACTTGAAGGATCAGATATGGTATTTGTTACAGCTGGAATGGGTGGTGGAACTGGTAATGGTGCTGCTCCCATTGTAGCCAAAATTGCTAAGGATTCTGGTGCTTTAACAGTTGGTGTTGTTACTAGACCATTTACTTTTGAAGGACCTAGAAGATCTAAGTATGCTGCTGAAGGTGTTTCAGCATTAAAAGAAAATGTTGATACTTTAATTGTTATTGCCAACAATAGATTACTAGAAATTGTTGATAAAAAGACTCCTATGATGGAAGCTTTTCAAGAAGCAGATAACGTTTTAAGACAAGGGGTTCAAGGAATTTCTGATTTAATTACTAGTCCTGGTTATGTTAACTTGGATTTCGCTGATGTTAAGACAGTTATGCAAAATAAAGGTTCTGCTCTTATGGGAATTGGTTCTGCTAATGGTGAAAATAGAACTGCTGAGGCAACTAAAAAGGCTATTTCTTCACCATTATTGGAAGTTTCAATTGATGGTGCAAAGCAAGTATTATTAAATATTACTGGTGGACCAGATATGTCATTATTTGAAGCTCAAGATGCTTCAGATATCGTATCTCAAGCTGCAACTAGTGATGTTAATATTATTTTTGGTACTTCAATTGACGAAGATTTAGGTGATGAAATTAGAGTAACTGTAATTGCTACTGGAATTGAAACTACACCTGAAGAAATGATGAGTGGTAATAGAACCCAATCATCTAATACAAATAATAGTAGAATGATGGGACAACCTGGAAAGGTTGTTAGTCCAAGACATAATAAAGAATCTAAGAAGCCAGACAATGTTTCTAACGGACTTGATAATATGGATTCGGATAAGCCTAATAATAGTCGTTTTGCTAATGTTAAGAAGAAAGAATTTGATCCATTTGATGCTAATAATTCAGCTGATAATCAATCAGATGACAATTCTTCAAGTGATGATTTACCACCATTTTTCAAGTTCCGTCAAAAAAAAGATTAGCAGATTGAAACTTTCAACATTTCTTGAAAGGAATGAATTAAATGGCATCTAAATTTAGTTTTAGTAAATTTTTTGGTATGGATGAAGAAGAAATACCACAAAAACAAGACAATCATTCAATAAGAGATAAACAAAAGATAGTTTCTATTAATGATAATAAAAAAAGTGATAGTAAAATATCAGTTTTTGAACCTAGAATTTATTCTGATGTTAAGGTTATTGCTAAAAAATTAATTAATAACTATGCTGTAATTATTAACTTTGATAATGCTGATGATAAAACTACCAAAAGAATTATAGACTTTTTAAATGGTGTTATTTTTACTATTGATGGCAAAATTGAACGAATTTCCGAACTGGTCTTTTTATTTTCTCCACATAGTTATGATGTTGATGGTGAATTTAAGAAAAACATAAATCGAAGATTAAACTAAAATATTTAATTTGTTTTATAGAAGGAATTTGATTAATTAGATGAACAATAATGTTAAACAACATTTTAGAAAAGAAGAAAGTTCTTTTGTTGATTCAAGTGATGATTTAGCTAATGATTCTATAAATCAATATCGTCCGATATTAACTAAATTTTTAAATCCTAGAGAAATCTATATATTAAAAACTGTTGTTAATAGCTATTCAGGGCTTAATATTTCGACTTTTGGTGGGTATTATGGTTCTGAAATGAAAAGAGCTATTTTATACCCTGAATATTTTTCTCCAGAACAAGAAGATTTTAATGTTGTTGCTTTTAATATTGATTATCCAGAAAAATTTTCTAATTTAAAGCATAGTAAAGTATTAGGAACTTTAATGGGGTCTGGTATTGATCGTTCTACAATTGGTGATATTTTGACTGATGGCTGTAATTGGCAATTTTTGTGTACTAAAGAAATATCGGAATATTTGCAAATGTCTTTAGATAGAATTGGAAAAATTAAAGTATCTATTCAAAAAATTTCTTTAGACAATATCATTACTCCAGAAAATGATTGGGAAGAAAGACATTTAATATTGTCTTCATTCAGAGTGGATAATATTATATCTACTTCTTTTCATATTTCTAGAAATGATGCCAAGACACTAGTAAATCATAATAAAGTACATTTAAATTGGACTTTGCATGATCATCCTGATACTGAGATGTCAGTCAATGATGTTATTTCTGTTAGAAGGTACGGTAGGGTCAAGCTGGAAAGTAAAGATGGAGAAACTAAAAAGGGTAAAAGTAAAGCTTTTATTTCAATATTAAAAAAGTGATTTGGAGGAAATTTAAAATGGTACTTAGTCCACAAGATATTCACAATAAAGAATTTTCAGTAAAAATGAGAGGTTATAATATTGATGAAGTTAATGATTATCTAGATCGTATTATTAAAGATTATCAATTAACTTTAGAAGATAATGAAACATTGAAGAAAAAGTTAAATTCAGTAGATGAAAAATTAAAACAATACGATGGAATGAAAGATTCTTTAAATCAATCAATCATAGTAGCTCAGAATGCTGCTGATAATTTGAGAAGTGAGGCTAAGAAGGAATCTAAGACTATTTCTGAAGAATCACAAAAAAAAGCTAATAAGATATTGGATGATGCAACAACTAAGTCAAATAATATAATGAAAGATGCTTCTGAACGTGCTAAATCATTATTAACTGTTAATGATGATTTGCATAAAAGTACTTCTGAGTTTAAACAAAAAATTAGGACTTTATTACAAAGCCAACTTGATTTACTAGAAAATAATAAATGGGATCAAGTAATTAATTCTTCAGATGATAATTATGATAATGTTTTGAAAAAGGTAAATGAGCTTGACAATTATAAACAAGATAGCGTAAAATCTACAGGTAAAGATGAATTGAATGATAAAAAAGTAACAGTATTTTATCCAGATGGTTCATTTAATATATTTGAATAGTTTTGAGTAAGAGAATAGAAAGTTTGTATTGAAACATAAGCGAGCTAATGTATGGTGTGAGATTAGTTGTTAATCAATATATTTACAGATCATCTCTTTATTAATCTCAATATAATTAACTAAGATAGAATTATTTATTCTAAAATTGGGTGGTACCACGAAGACTTCGTCCCTTGCGATGAAGTCTTTTTTTATTAAAAAAGGAGTTGTTTGTTCATGCGAGTAAAAGATACATTAAATTTAGGAAAAACTAAGTTTAAAATGCGCGGTAATTTACCAGTTAAAGAAGTAGAACGTCAAAAAACATGGGAAGAAAACCAAGTATATGAATTAAGACAAAAGTTAAATCAAGGCAAACCATCATTTATTCTTCATGATGGACCTCCATATGCTAATGGTGATATTCATATGGGTCATGCGATGAACAAAATTTCAAAAGATTTTATTGTTAGATATAAGTCGATGAATGGATTTAGATCACCATATGTTCCCGGTTGGGATACTCATGGACTACCAATTGAACAAAAATTAACTCAAGCGGGTTATGACCGTAAAAAAATGTCAACTAATGATTTTAGAAAATTATGTCATGATTATGCTTTAAAACAAGTGGAACGTCAAAAAGATGAATTTAAACGTTTAGGTGTTTCAGCTGAATGGGACAATCCATATTTAACTTTAAAACCAGAATTTGAGGCAGCTGAAATTCGCGTCTTTGGTAAAATGGCTGAAAAAGGATTAATTTATCGTGGTAAAAAACCAGTTATTTGGTCATGGTCTTCAGAATCAGCATTAGCTGAAGCCGAAGTTGAATATCATGATATTACTTCTCCAACTGCTTTTTATGCTGAAAAAGTTATCGATGGTAAAGGAGTATTGGATGAAGATAATACTTACATGGTTGTTTGGACAACTACTCCTTGGACAATTCCAGCTTCTGAAGGGATTACAATTGATGCTGGATTCAACTATTCAGTTGTTAAACCAGAAGATGATGATCGACAATTTGTTTTAGCAACTGAATTAGTAGAAAAAGATGCTGAAACATTTGGCTGGAAAAATTATGAAATTGTTAAAACTGTAAAAGGTCAAGAACTTGAAGGTGTTCTTGCTCAACATCCATTTATGGACCGTAAGATCCTTACTATGCTTGGTGACTTTGTTACTATCGATACAGGTACAGGTTTAGTTCATACTGCTCCTGGATTTGGTGAAGATGATTACAATGTTGGTAAAGCTAATGGATTAGATATTTTTGTTGATGTTGATGCGCAAGGTTATTTGACCAAAGAAGCGGGGAAAGATTTTGAAGGTGTCTTTTATGATGATGCTAATGAAATCGCTTTGGATAAATTAAAAGAAAAGAATCTATTGTTAAAGGAAGAACCAGTTGTTCATAGTTATCCATTTGACTGGCGTACTAAAAAACCAGTTATTTATCGTGCAACTGATCAATGGTTTGCTTCCGTTGATAAGATTAAAGATAATATTTTAAATGCAATTGAAGATGTTGATTTTAAACCAGGATGGGGTAAAAAACGTCTTCATAATATGATTAAAGATCGTGGCGATTGGGTTATCTCTAGACAACGTGTTTGGGGAGTACCTCTTCCAATTTTCTATGGTGAAGATGGCGAAGCTATCATCACTAAAGAAACTACTAGTCATGTTGCCGACTTATTTGCTAAACATGGTTCAGATATTTGGTTTGAAAAAGAAGCTAAAGATCTATTACCTGATGGTTTTACTAGTGAACATTCACCAAATGGTAAATTTACTAAAGAAAATGATATTATGGATGTTTGGTTTGATTCCGGTTCATCACACCAAGGTGTCTGTGCTGAAAGAGACTACCTAACTTATCCTGCAGATTTGTATTTGGAAGGATCTGATCAATATCGTGGTTGGTTTAATTCTAGTTTAATTACAAGTGTTGCATATGATAACAAGGCTCCATACAAACAATTACTATCTCAAGGATTTACCCTTGATGGTAATGGTCATAAAATGAGTAAGTCACTAGGTAACACTATCGCACCAATTGACGTAATTAAGAAGATGGGTGCAGAAATCGTTCGTTTATGGGTAACCTCAGTTGATACTTCTGCTGATGTTCGTGTATCAATGGAAAACTTTGTTAAGGTGTCTGATTCATATAAAAAGATCAGAAATACAGTTAGATATATGTTAGCTAATACTTCTGATTTTGATCCTAAAGAAGATACTGTAGAATTTGCTGATATGGCACCTGTTGATCAATATATGCTGGTAAAATTAAATAAATTTATTAGTGAAGTTAAAAATGATTATGATAATTATGATTTTCTAAGTCTAAATCGTAAGTTACAATCATTCATTAACTCTGATTTATCTGCATTCTATCTTGATTTTGCAAAAGATATTTTATATATTGATGCAAAAGATAGTTTAAGTAGAAGATCTATGCAAACTGTTTTATATGATGCAGTTGTTTCTATTACAAAATTAATTACACCAATTCTTCCTCATACTGCCGAAGAAATTTGGCCATTCTTAAAAGAATCAGAAGATTTTGTACAATTATCTGAAATGCCAGAAGTTAAACATTTTGATAATGAAGATGCTATTTTCGATAATTGGTCACAATTTATGAAGCTTCGTGATGATGTACTAAAGGCTTTAGAAGAAGCCCGTGATGATAAATTAATTGGTAAAGCTTCTGAAGCTAATTTATCATTATATTTAAGTGGTGAAACTAAGTCATTATTTGATAAATTAGATGCAAATGTTCAACAAATCTTGATGGTTTCTCAAATGTCTATCGATACTATTGATAATGCACCAGAAGATGCACAAAACTTTAGAAATGAATTAGCTATTAAAGTTGATCATGCTGAAGGGGATACTTGTGAGCGTTGTCGTTTAATTAGTACTGATGTTGGATCTGATGCTGATTATCCTAAATTCTGTGGTCGTTGCGCTAAAATCGTTCGTGCAAACTTCCCAGAAACTGCATCTGAAGGATTTGAAGAAAAATAATAAAATTGACTGGGATTTAATCCCAGCTTTTTTATTTTAAGGAGAGTTATTATGATAAAAGGAAAAGTTAACAATTTTAATCCGGAACATGGTTTTGGATTTTTAAAAGGGCAAGATAAAAATAAAGTATTCTTCCATACTTCTGCTGTAAGTAATAAAAAAGCAGCTGACATTAAAATTGGAGAAGCTGTTGAATATCAAATTGCTGAGGGACAAAAAGGCCAACAAGCGGTTAAAATTACTTTTTTAGAAGATAACGATTCATTGAAAAAAGATTAAAATATCGATAAAATGAAATTATTAATGAAAAAGGTGATTTTTTATGAATTTAGAAGAAAAAGTAATCAAAGTTGAACCTAAATACAAAGGTTCAATTATTGACGTTGAAAAACAAACAGTTAAATTACCTAATGGAGATACATCCACAAGAGATGTTGTTCATCATTCAAAAGCTGTTGGCATTCTTGTTATTACTAAATCTAATAAAATGTTATTAGAAAGACAATGGCGTGCACCAATTTCCAAATCAACATTGGAAATACCAGCTGGTAAGGTAGACAATCGTGATGATACATCAAAACATGCTGCAATTAGAGAACTTAATGAAGAAACTAGATATCATGCCAATAATTTAAAAAGAATTACTGGATTTTATTCTACTGTTGGATTTTCTGATGAATATATGGATCTTTATATGGCAACTGATTTGGAACCAGTTAGTGACGAACTTCCACGTGATCAGGGAGAATATTTAAATATTGATGAATACACTTTGGAAGAAGCAATGAATTTAATTGACAGTGGTAAAATTGAAGATGCAAAAACAATTACTGCAATTTTCTACTGGAAGTTGTTACAAAAAAAGTAGGTGTTGAGTGTTATGAAAAATAATGCTGATTTAACCAGGGAAGAGTATCATAAAAGCAAACAAACTAATGACAAAAACAAATTTGAACAAAAAAATAGTAGATTAAAGAAAATTTTAAATTGGATAATTTTTTGGCTTATATTAGGAATTATTATTACCTATTTAATCTTGTTTTTCTTTAATCCATAGGATTGGTGATTAATTATGAAATTTGGAATTTTATGTGCAATGGATGAAGAAATTAAAACATTGATTTCTTCACTTGATAATGATAAGCAAACTAATATTCATGGAGTTATTTTTCATGAAGGAAATATTTTTGGAAAATCAGTTGTATTAGTTAAATCAGGAATTGGTAAGGTTGAAGCAGGATCTACTACTGCAATGCTAATTACTAATTTTAATGTTGATATTGTAATTAACTCTGGATCTGCTGGTGGAATTGGTACTGGATTATCAGTTGGTGATGTTGTTATTTCTAGTGAGACGGCATACCACGATGTTGATGCAAAAGCAGCCGGATATGCATATGGACAGTTACCTGGCCAACCAGCCAGATTTGAAGCTTCTAAAGAATGGACTAGTAAAGTAGCAGAAGCATCAGAAAATGTTGGTCTAAACGTGAAACATGGTCTGATAGTTACTGGAGATCAATTTATTGCTAGTCAAAGTGCAATCGACAATATCTTAAAAGAATTTCCAGATGCACTTTCATGTGAAATGGAAGGTGCTGCCGTTGGTCAAATTGCTAATCAATTTAACATTCCTTATGTTGTTGTGAGAGCTATGTCCGATGTTGGAGACGAGGATGCAGATAATAGTTTTGATAAATTTATTATTGATGCAGGTAAACGTTCTGCTAAGATGTTATTGAACCTATTTGAAAATAAATAATTAGAGAGGATTGAATATACTTGAAAGAAATTTATTTAGACAATGCTGCTACTACTAAAATTGACGATGAAGTTTTAGCAGATATGTATGATAAATTTAAAAATGTATATGGTAATGCCTCAACTTTATATGGACTTGGTAGAAGAGCCCATACAATTCTAGAAGATAGTAGAGATATTATTGCTAAAAGTATTAATGCCGAATCAGATGAAATTATTTTTACTAGTGGTGGAACTGAAAGTGATAATACTGCAATTATGCAAACTGCTGAAGCTAGAAAAAGTTTAGGTAATCACATTATCACTACTGCAATTGAACACGAAGCAGTTTTAAAGCCATTATCTTTTCTTGAAAATAATGGATTCAGAGTAACTTATCTTCCGGTAGATAAAAATGGTCAAATCAGCATTGATGATTTGAAATCTGCTTTAGATGACGATACTATTTTAGTTACAATCATGACTGGTAATAACGAAGTGGGTTCACATATGCCAATTCATGAAATTGGGAAAATTTTAAAAGATCACCAAGCTTGGTTTCATACTGATGCAGTACAAGCCTATGGGCTATCAAATATTGATGTAAAAGCTGATTATATTGATATGTTATCTACTTCAGCGCATAAGCTGAATGGTCCTAAAATGATGGGATTTTTGTATCGTAAAGAAGGAATTAGTTTTCCTAGTTTTATCAAGGGTGGAGATCAAGAAGATAAGCGTCGTGCTGGGACTGAAAACATTCCGGCTATTTCTGGCTTTGCAACAGCGGTTTCTTTAGCTACTCCTGAATTAAAGAAAAAATTACATGATCGTTATGTAGGATTTAAACGTACAATTATTGAAACATTAAAAAATAATAATATTGATTTTGAAGTTAATGGCTCTATGGACAACAATAACTTGCAGCATGTTTTTAATCTATGGGTTAAAAATGTTCCAACTGATCTATTACAAACTAATCTTGATTTAGATGGTATAGCTGTTTCTTCTGGGTCTGCATGTACTGCTGGTAGTATTGAACCATCACATGTTTTAATTGCAATGTATGGGAAAGAAAGTCCACGGATTAGTCAATCAATCAGAATTAGTTTTAGTAAATTTACTACTGATGATGATATTGATTCGTTTGTAACTTCTTTAATAAGAATTGTAAATCGGATAAAAAGATAGGAGAACTTAAAATGGCTTTTTCAACTGAAAATAAAATTGATGGTGATTCTAATGTTTATTCAATTAATCCATCAATCAAACGTTATACATTAACTGATACTGGATTCAGTAAAACTAATGCAGGTAACTTTGCATTTGAACAATCTTTAGACACTGAAGATCCTTACAAAGGAATAAAGTTAAAAATCACCTTTAAGGCTGATTTAAAATCGTTCAAAATGTCTACAGTTAGTGGTAATGGAATGAATAAAGTTAATATTTTTAAAAATACTAATAAAGATAATTTAATTCAGCAATTTCAATTTTTAATGAATAATTTTGTTGAACGAGAAGTTTTTATTAAAAAATAAAAAGAAACGCCTGGGCGTTTCTTTTTTTGTGAATTTATTGCATTTGATTGCTAAAATATGTATTATAGCAACTATGGGATATGCGACCTTCAAATCGTAGATTCTATGAATCTAGAAGAAATGATGGTGAGTTTTATATGACAGATAATAGTAAGACTCGTGTTGTTGTTGGAATGTCAGGTGGAGTAGATTCATCTGTTTCAGCTTATTTATTGAAGCAACAGGGTTATGATGTTATCGGGGTTTTTATGAAAAATTGGGATGATACCGATGAAAATGGAGTATGTACAGCAACTGAAGATTATAAAGATGTTGCTAAAGTTGCTTCTGAAATTGGGATTCCTTATTATTCTGTAAACTTTGAAAAAGAATATTGGGATCGTGTCTTTACTTATTTCTTAGAAGAATACAAGAAGGGTAGAACACCTGATCCAGATGTTATTTGTAATAAAGAAATTAAATTTAGAGCATTTTTAGATTATGCACTAGAATTAGGTGCTGATTATATTGCTACTGGCCACTATTCTCGTTTGGAAAGAGATAGTCAAGGGCATAACCATTTATTAAGAGGGAGTGACGATAATAAAGATCAAACCTACTTCTTAAGCCAATTGTCAGCTGAACAATTGGATCGTGTTATGTTCCCAATTGGTGATATGGAAAAACCAAAAGTTAGAGAAATCGCTAAAGAAGCAGGCCTTGCAACTGCTGATAAAAAAGATTCTATGGGAATTTGTTTTATCGGAGAAAAAAACTTTAAATCATTCTTAAGTAATTATTTACCTGCAACTTCAGGTAAAATGATGACTTTTGATGGTGAAGTTAAAGGTACTCATGATGGCTTAATGTACTATACAATTGGTCAACGTCGTGGCCTTGGTATCGGTGGCGATGGCACCGACAACCGTCCATGGTTTGTTGTTGGTAAAGATTTATCCAAAAATATTTTATACGTTGGTAAGGGATATGAAAATAAACATTTGTATGCTGATTATTTAGATGCCTCTGATATTTTCTGGATTAATGATATTACTAACCGTGGCAATGATTTTCGTTGTACTGCCAAGTTCCGTTATCGTCAAACTGATGTTAACGTTACAGTTCATTTGAATGATGATGGTAAGTCATTACGTGTCATTTTTGATGAACCGGCTAGAGCCGTTACTCCTGGTCAAGCAGTTGTTTTCTATGATGGCGATGAATGTTTAGGATCAGGCATTATTGATGCTGCTTTTCAAAATGACAAAGAATTACAATATATTTAACTATAAAAAGTCTTTAAAAAATATTTTAAAGACTTTTTTTGTTTAAAACTTTGAATTTATATTGGTAAATTGAGATAATATATATAATAATTTTTTAACGAGGGATAAAATTGAGATTATATTTTATAAGACATGGCAAAACAAAATGGAATTTAGAAAGTCGTTATCAAGGTGCAGGAGGCGATTCTGATTTATTGCAACAAAGTTATAATGAGATGGATAAATTAGCTACTGAACTGAAGACAATTAAATTTTCACATGCATATTCTAGTCCAATTAAACGGGCCAGATTAACTGCTAACAGGGTAATTAATCAATTAGATCATCGACCTAATTTATCTTTATGGAGCCGTTTAGAAGAGTTCAATTTAGGTAAAATGGAAGGCCAAAAGTTTTTGGATGTAGAAAAGAAATATCCTGAATCTTTTAATAATTTTAGGAATCATCCGGAAAAGTATGATGCTAAGGAAATTGGTGGAGAAAGCTTTTCTGATGTTATTAATAGAATGCGGCCTGCAATTCAATCAATAGTTAAAAATAATAATGATTATAGTAACGTAATTATTTTTAGTCATGGTGCTGCGCTTAAAGCCATTATTAATGCACTATTGGATACCCCAATTAAAGATGTTAGAAATCGTGGTGGATTAGCTAATACTAGCACCACCATTTTAGAAACTAATGATAATGGTTACAGCTTTCATTTAATTAAATGGAACGATACTGACTATTTAAATAAGAATTTAGATAAGACTGACTTAATATAGGTGATATTATGGAAAATAATGATGAAAAGTTAAAAAATAGACAATCTCAAGTTCAAAAAGAACATGAAAAAAGACAAAAAAAAGCTGACAAAACTTTACACAATTTAGTTACTGATATTGATGAACACCCACATGATTATCGAACTTATTATGATTTAGGTGCTTTTTTAGTTGAATTGCATAATTTTACTCAAGCAGAAGAGCTAATGATGAAAGCCTTGGGATTATTTGCAAATCAAAGTAAAAAAGCTAAAGAAGTTTTAACTTATGGCTTAGGGAATGTTTACTATGCTGCTGGTGAATTTGATAAATCGATTGAACAATTTAATTCTTTGAGTAGTTCAGATCTTAAATCAGATTCATATATTATGTTAGCTCAAAGTTATATGGGAAAAAAAGATTACAAAAAAGCGGTTGTTTTTGCTTTAACTGCACAAGGATTTAGAAGACAAGATCCAGATGTTAACTATCTTTTAGGAAGTAGTTTAATGGCATTGGGAAATTTTTCTGAAGCTGCTCAATTTTTAGATACAACATTAAAAGCCCAACCTAAAAATGGTAAAGCTAATTTTGATCGTGGAATTGTTGCAATGGTTTTAGGCGAAAATTTTAGTAATTATTTTAATAAATCTAAAAAATATGATGAAAAATATTTCAATGATGGTCAAAAGCGTTTATCTGATATCGAAAAATATATTCAAGCTAAACAAAGCAAAAAATAAGGAGGAATAAGCCCGTGGCAGAATCCATTAGTTTGTTCGCAGATAGTGGGGACGATAAAGAACAAAACCAAACATATATAAAAGGAAAAGTTACGGCCACCTTTTTTGAAAGTAACGATAGCTTTTATAAAGTAATTCTTGTTAAAATTATCGATACTAATCTTTCTGACTGGAATGAAGATGAAGTTGTTATTACTGGTAATTTTGCTGATGTAGTTGAGGACAATGAGTATTGCTTTTATGGTAATATAGTTGAACACCCAAAGTATGGAAAACAATTTAAAGCTACTAATTATGAAAGTAATGTTCCTACATCTTACGAAGGTTTAGTTTCATATTTATCTGGTGATGACTTTCCTGGAATTGGTAAAAAAACTGCTTCTAGAGTTGTTGATATTTTAGGTAATAATCTAATTCAAAATATTTTAAACGATTCTAAAGTTTTGAATAAAGTAGGATTGAATAATAAGCAAAATACAACAATTGTTAATTCTATTAATAAAAATAATGGGATGGAGCAAGTTATTATTGGCTTGAATAGTTATGGATTTGGTAGTGATTTATCATCTAGTATTTATAATAAGTATAAAAATGATACTTTAGATGTTATTAATGAAAATCCGTATCGCTTAGTTGAAGATATTAATGGCATTGGTTTTAAAAAAGCTGATGAAATTGCTTCTAAAATAGGGATGTCTTCCAACAATCCAGCTAGAATTAGAGCAGGATTAATCTCAGCTTTACAAAATTTATCAATAAAAAATTGTGATACTTACACTTTTACGGGGCCAATTATTGATGAAACTTTGAGATTATTAAATAATGGTAGCGGTAATAATATTTCTGGAGAGGATTTATCTAGTCAATTTATTGAATTAGCACGCAGTCAAAAAATTGTTGGAGAAGATGATCGGGTCTATTTAAAATCTCTATATGATGATGAATGGCAAATAGCTGAACATTTAAATCGAATTATTAAAAACCCAAGTCCAATTAAGTACAATAAAGCAACGATTAATAAAAAAATTAGATTAGTAGAAAAAAAGCTTAATATAGAATATGATGATTCACAGTTAGCTGCTTTAAAAAGCGCTGTTGATTCACAAATGTTTTTATTAACTGGAGGGCCTGGAACTGGTAAAACAACAATTATCAAAGGAATTATTTATTTATATGCTTATCTAAATGACTATTCTTTGAATCTTAATTCCTATAAAGATGAGGAATTTCCCATGTTATTGGCTGCACCAACTGGTCGTGCAGCTAAAAGGATGAATGAAGCTACAGGAGTTCCCGCTAGTACTATTCATAGATTATTAGGACTTAATGGTCATGAAGAAGATAGTGTTGAAAATACTAAAGACCTAGATGGTGGTTTGTTGATAATTGATGAGGTATCTATGGTAGATACTTACTTATTCAAGTCCTTAGTTAGAGCTATTCCCAATGAAATGAAAGTTATATTGGTTGGAGATAAGGATCAATTGCCTTCTGTTGGTCCTGGGCAGGTATTTAGTGACCTACTTAATTCTGAATGTATAAATAGTATGCATTTGAATACTATTTATCGTCAAGATAGTGATTCAACAATCATTCCATTGGCACATAGCATTCAACAAGGGACTTTACCTAGTGATTTTAAAGATAAAAAGCCTGATCGAAGTTTTATTTCTTGTACACCAAGTCAAATGAGTAATGTTATTGAACAAATTGTTACTAGAGCTAAATTGAAAGGTTTTACCGCCAATGATATTCAAGTCTTAGCACCAATGTATCGTGGAGCTGCTGGTGTTAATCACCTAAACGATGTAATTCAGTCTATTATGAATCCAAGTAATCCAGAAATATTTGAAGTTGAGTCTCGCGGTGTTATTTATCGAGAAGGCGACAAAGTTTTACAATTAGTTAATAGTCCGGAGAACAATGTATTTAATGGTGATATAGGGCAAATTATAAAAATCCAAAAAGATGATGATAAATCCAGTAATGATAAAATTACAATTGCTTTTGATCAAAGTGAGGTTACTTATAAAAGAAGAGACTGGTTACAAATAACATTAGCTTACTGTACAACTATTCATAAAGCACAAGGTAGTGAATTTAGGATGGTCATTCTACCGATAGTGCCTCAATTTTCTAAAATGTTAAAGAAAAATTTGCTTTATACCGCGATTACAAGAGCTGAAGATGCTCTAATAATGATTGGTAACTATAATTCTTTCCTAAATTGTGTTGAAAATGAATCAGATAATCGTAATACTAGTTTGAAATCTAGAATTCAAAAATTAATCAAAGGTAACGTTAAGCCTGAATTGAAATCATTTGATGACTCTAATGTTGATAAGTCTTCTAATGAAAATGATTACCATCTTACTAGTGAAATGATTAGAAAAGAATATGTTGATCCAATGATTGGAATGCAAGGCATTAAGCCATAAAAGGCATGTTTTATTTTATTTTTTGTGTTAAAATTAATCTTTGAATTATTCGATTGAGGGGGAACATTCCATGACAGACAATTCTGATAACAAAGGAATTAAAATTTTTTCGCTAAGTTCTAATAGACCTCTAGCAGAAAAAATATCAAAAACTTGTGGTGTAGAGTTAGGTAAAGCAACTATTAATCAATTTAGTGACGGTGAAATAAAAATTCAAATTGATGAAAGTATTAGGGGCGATTCGGTTTATATAATTCAATCTTTCTCTGACCCCATTAATACTAATGTCATGGAGCTATTCATCATGATTGATGCGGTTAGAAGAACTAGTGCTAAGTCAATTAATGTTGTTATACCCTACTATGGATATTCTAGATATTCAGCTAAAAGACGAGAGCGTAAACCCATTGTTGCAAAGCTGATTGCTTCTGTTTTAGAAAACGATGGAATCGATAGAGTTTTAACATTAGACTTACATTCTCCACAAATTCAAGGTTTCTTTAATAAACCTGTTGATAATCTAAAAATGGATAAAATTATGGCGTCACATATGTTAGATAATTATGATTTAAGTAATGCAGTAGTTGTATCTCCTGATCATGCTGGAGTAGGTCGTGCCAGAGGATTTGCTGGATTAATTGATTCACCAATTGCGATTGTTGACGATCGTGATCCTGGAAATATTAAGCATATACCTACTTTTGTAATAGGGGATGTGAAAGATAAAGTTGCTATAATTGCTGATGATATGATTGATACTGGAAATGGTGCAATTAAGGCAGCCAATGTATTAGCTAAAAATGGTGCTGATAAGATTTATGTAGTAACTACTCATGGAGTATTTGCCAAAGATGCATTACAGAGAATTGATGAATCACCAATTGAAAAAGTAATTGTTTCTGATTCGGTTTATCTATCTAATGATAAAAGAATAGACAAATTGGATGTTGTTTCAGTTGCCACTTTGATGGGCAAAGCGATCACCAGAATTCATGAAAATAAGTCGGTTGGTAAATTATTTAAATAATAATTATAGGCACTTGATTAAATCGGGTGCTTTTTATTTTGCAACGATATATTTTTATGCTAAACTACTTATTGTTATAAATTATGGTAGGTGATATATATTGAAGTGGAAAAAATCAATTGTAGGAATTATGACTGCTGGTTTAGCAATGGTATTAGTTGCTTGTGGTAGTCAAAGTTCTCAAGATAAGCAGATTAATAGTAAACAGTTAAATTTAAGTTATCCAACTGAAATATCATCAATGGATAATACTAAGGCTTCAGATTCTTCTAGTTTAACGATGTTATATCATACAACTGAAGGATTATATCGTTTGGGTGAAAATGATAAAATTGATAATGCCTTAGCTACAAGTTACAAAGTTTCTAACGATGGTAAACAGTATACATTTAACTTGCGAAAAGGAGCTAAATGGGTAAACGGACAAGAAGTGACAGCCAAAGATTTTGTTTATTCTTGGCGTCGAGCTGCTAATCCTAAATCAGCTTCTCAGTATGCATATCTATTCGCACAGATTCAAAATTATGACTCAATCCAAAAAGGTCAAATGAGTCCTGATAATTTAGGTGTTAAAGCGGATGGTAATTATAAATTAGTTGTTAATTTAAATAAGCCAGTTCCTTATTTTAGAAGATTATTATCTTTCCCCGTGTTCTTCCCATTGCAACAGTCAGTTGTTGATAAATATGGTAAGTCATATGGTGAAAATAGTAATAAGACAAATTCGGATGGTCCATTTGTACTAAAGAAATGGAATGGAACTAATGAAAATTGGCAATTGATTAAGAATAATAAATATTGGAACGCTAAAAATGTTCACTTAGATAAAATTAATGTTTCAGTTGTTAAGAATCCTAGTACTTCATTAAACCTATTCCAACAAGGAAAACTAGACGTTACTCCACTAAATGGAGATCAAGTTGTTAATTACAAAAACGAAAAGGGCTTTAAATCCTTTACTGGTGGTGCAACAGTTTATATGTTGCTAAACCAAAAGAAAAATCCTATATTAAGAAATGCTAATGCTAGACGCGCTTTGTCATTAGCTATTAATAGAGAAGAATTATCTAATAATGTTTTACGTGATGGTTCTGTTCCAGCTAAAGGACTAGTTCCATCTAAATTAGCTAGCATGAAAGGAAATGCTAGTGATAAGACATTTGGAGATAAGTCATATGTAAAAGATGCTGTTTCATACAATCTTAATGAGGCCAAATCTCTTTGGAAGAAAGCTATGAAGCAAGAAAATATGTCATCAGTTAACTTATCAATTTTGACAGCTGACGATGACCAATCCAAAGCTAATGCTGAATTTTTACAAACTCAATTAGATAAATTACCTGGTTTATCAATTAATGTAACTTCAATTCCTGATAAAACCAGAATGAGTCGTCAAGATAATGGTCAATTTGATATTGCCATTAATAAATGGGGAGCTGATTTTTCAGACCCAATTAACTTCTTACAATTGTTTGAATCTAATAATTCAATGAACTTTTCAAAATGGAGTAACTCTTCATTCGATAACTACATTGAAATGTCTAATAATCGAGATGCTAATAATTCAGAAAAACGTTTTGATGATTTAGTTAATGCTGAAAAAGTATTAATGCAAAATCAAGGAGTAATTCCATTGTATCAACCAGCAACTGCTGAGTTATGGAACACTCATATTAATGGATATATTTGGAATCCAGCTGGTATGAGTAGAAACTGGATTAACATTAAAATTAATAATTAGTTATTAAAGCTCTTAACATATTATTGTTGAGGGCTTTTCTTGACTTTATATAACGAAAAATTTTAAAATATTTATAGTTTAAAATAATAAGGGGGATTATTATGTATAAAGCTTCAGATCATCGTTATGATAGTATGAAAGTTCGTCGAGCAGGTAATTCTGGATTACAATTACCAGCATTGTCATTCGGTATGTGGCATAGTTATGGTGATGATGCTAACTTTAAAGATAGTGAAAAAGTAATGCTTGATGCTTTTGATAAAGGAATTTTTAGTTTTGATTTAGCTAATAACTATGGACCAGGTTCAGGTGCTGCCGAGAGAATGTTTGGCCAAGTTTATAATGCCGATTTAAAACCTTATCGTGATGAATTAGTTATTACGACTAAAGCTGGCTATCATATGTGGCCAGGACCTTATGGTTCTTTTTCTTCAAAAAAAACTTTAGTAGCTGCAATTGATCGTTCATTGAAACGAATGGGATTAGATTATGTTGATATTTACTATAGTCATAGATTTGATCCTAATACTAGTCTTGAAGAAACGGCCGAAGCACTTGATGGAATAGTTAAGTCAGGTAAAGCATTATATGCCGGTATTTCTAATTATAATGGTGAACAAACTAAAGAAATCATTAAGTACTTTAAAGAATTGCATACTCCATTTGTTGTTAATCAAATGTCTTACAACTTGTTAAATCGACAAGTTGAGCAGGATGGAACAATCGATACTTTAAAGGAAAATAATGATGCCCTAGTTGCATATGGTCCACTTGCTGAAGGAGTTCTAACTGATAAATATTTAAATGGAATTCCTGATGACTTAAAATTGCATTTTACTAATAGTTTCATGTTAAATGATAAAGGAAATGTGGTTGAAAAATTAAACAAATTAAATGATTTAGCTAAAAATCGTGATCAATCATTAGCTCAAATGAGTTTAGCTTGGTTATTACATGATCCGGTAGTAACAAGTGTTGTAACTGGTGCTTCTAAACCAGAGCATTTGATTTCTAATTTAAAGGCATTAGATAATTTATCATTTACTCAAGATGAACTTGATGAAATCGATAATATTCTAAAAAAATAATTTTTTTATAAAAGGGACTGTGACATAAGTCTCTAAAAAAATAACGCTCGTTGGAATTTAATTTTTCCAACGAGCGTTATTTATGTATAATAAAAAACGATATCGAACCAACCGATATCGTTTAAATAAATCTCCTTGAAAGGAAACTTAAAACTAATGAGTACTAATTATATTTTAAATATTCAAAATTGGCAACCTAAAAATAATCATCAAGTAAAAATTATCAATCAAATTGTTGAAATGATTGGTTTAGAAGAAAAATACATATTTGGTAGGCCACGAAAATACGACCTACGGTCACTATTAAAGTTAACCTTGTTTGCTTATTCTAAAGGGATTTTTAGTAGTCGCCAAATTAGTGAGCTGGCAGAAGAAAATTTACCTGCACGTTGGTTAACTAAAAATTCATTTCCTTCATACAGAACAGTCTGTCGATTTAGGATTTCAGATGAAGCAGAAAATTTAATTAGTAAATGCATGAATCAATTAACTAAATATCTAAGAAAAAATAATTATATTGATGATGTAAGTTTTATTGATGGAACTAAAATACTAGCGAATGCTAATAAGTATTCTTTTGTTTGGCGTAAAAATATAATCAGATTCGATAAATTAAATCGCGAAGCGATTATAAAATTACTACATGACATGAATGATGTTAAATATGTGGGTGAACTCCCAGATGACTCTGATATTTCAACAAGTGAGTTAGATGAAATCATCATCCATTTAGAAAATTGTTTAGCAGATTTAAATGATCAAATTAAACAGAATAAAAAACTATCACCTAATCCCCATAAACAAAAGCGTCGTAAGTTAAAAGCCATTAAAAGAAAACTTCGTTTTCGTAAATGCAAACAAATAGAATATCAAAAAAGTAATAAAATATTTTCCAATCGTAATAGTTATTCTAAGACTGATCATGATGCTACTTTTATGCGTATTAAGGAAGACCCCATGTTAAATGGACAACTTAAACCTGCTTATAATTTACAAATTGCCACTAGTGGACAATTCATAACTAATTTTGACATTTATCAAAATCCCACTGATACTCGTACTTTAATTCCGTTCTTAAATAAACAAATTAAGAATAATAGTTTAGGTAAATATATTGTTGCCGATGCTGGTTATGGATCTGAAAGTAATTATCGCTTTATAGAAGACAAACTAACTAATAACATTCCTTTAATTCCCTATGGAACAATGTTAAAAGAACAAAGTCGTAAATGGAAAAGTGATGACCGTAAGGTCATGAATTGGTATTATAATTCAAAAGATGATTATTATATTGATCCCAAAGGCATCAGATTTAATTTTAATGGTTATCGTAAAAGAACTGATAAATATAAATTCACTCGTGATTTTAAAGAATATAAAGCTGAAAAGTATGATCTTAATCAAGACATTAATTCATATGCTCTAACTAAGTCTGGTAACACTAGAAAAATTAGTATTAATTATGCATGGGAATATTTTAAAAACAAACAAAAAGCATTGCTTTTGGCACCAAAAACAAGTGATATTTACGCAAAAAGAAAGATAGACGTTGAATCGGTTTTTGGTAGACTAAAGGCTTCTTTGCGTTTCAATCGATTCTCCGTTAGGGGAATCGATAAGGTTAAAAAGGAAGCTGGGTTTACTATAATGGCATTAATTTTATAAAGTTATATACAAAAATAGGATTTACGTTAAATTTAAAACGTAAATCCTATTTTTGTATAGACTTATGTCACAGTCCCTTTTATTGTATACAATTACTTATTAATTACGTTATAATTGAATTTATTGTGTTTTTTAGAAAAATTTTTAAAGGAGAGAATGAAATGGGGAACTCCGCAAAAAAGCTAAACCTATATGAATTAATTGGTTTAGTAGTTGGTTCAATTATTGGTGGAGGAGTTTTTAATTTAATGAATGATATTTCTGCTAATGCTGGAGCTGGTGCAGTTATCATTGGATGGATTATAACTGGAATTGGAATGCTTTCTTTAGCACTAACTTTTCAAAATTTAACGATTAAAAGACCAGATTTACAAGCAGGTGTTTATAGTTATGCTGAAGCTGGTTTTGGTAGATACATGGGATTCAATTCTGCGTGGGGATATTGGTTATCAGTTTGGCTTGGTAATATTAGTTACGCTACCTTACTAATGAGTGCTTTGACTTATTTTTTCCCAATATTCGATAATGGTCATAATCTAATATCCTTTGGTGTTGGATCTATCTTTTTATGGATTTGTCACTTTTTAATTTTAAGAGGTATTCAATCTGCTTCTTTTATTAACACTATTATTACTTTCACTAAGTTAATTCCATTATTTTTGTTTATAGTAATTATGATTATTGCTTTTAAATTGAATGTGTTTACAACTGATTTTTGGTTGATGGGTAATAAGCCTTTCAATTTTAGTGATGTTTTGGGTCAAGTTAAAAGTACAATGTTAGTTACTGTTTGGGTCTTTTCAGGAATAGAAGGGGCCGTTATTTTTTCAGGATATGCTAAAAAAAGAAAAGATGTTGGTCGAGCTACGGTTTTAGGAATTGTAATAGTTGCATTGATTTATATGTTAGTTACTTTATTATCTTTTGGTGTAATGAAGCAAGCGCAGTTATCTCATTTAGGCCAACCTGCGATGGCATATTTATTACAAAGTTTAATTGGTAAGTGGGGAGCTATTATTGTTAATATAGGACTAATTATTTCAGTAATTGGTGCATGGCTTTCTTGGACTATGTTTGCATCTGAAGTTCCATATGAAGCCGCTAAAGTTGGTACTTTTCCAAAAACTTTTGCTAAAGAAAATAAAAATGGTGCCCCCATCAATTCTTTAATTTTCACAAATGTTTTAGTTGAAATATTTATGGTTTCATTTTTAGTTTCTTCTAGTGCTTATCACTTATTTTATTCTATTTCTAGTGCTGCTGTTCTTATTCCATATGCTTTTTCTGCTTTTTACCAATTAAAATATTCTTACTTGGATGATAAAACACCTAGTAGAAATAAAAATCTGTTTGTGGGAATTATAGCCAGTATTTACTCATTCTGGCTATTGTATGCAGCTGGATTAAATTTCATGTTATTAGCAACTATTTTGTTTGCAGCTGGAATCCCAGTTTATTATTATTTACAAAAATTTGATAATAAAGAAAGTATAGTATTTAATAATATAGAAAGATTTATTGCAGTAATTTTGTTTATTTTTGCTATTATTGCATTATATTGTCTCATTAATGGACTTATTACTGTTTAATAATATATAAAAAGCGCTGTGTTATATACTGCAGCGCTTTTTATATTATAAATGGGTATTTTGTTATTTTATAATCAATATCATAAAAACGACTACCTAATTGTTCACCATCAACTTGTCCATACTCTAATGAAGGTATTGTAATACTAATTTCATTTCCAGTAAATTTATGAATCGATCTCATCTTAAAGTGCTTTCCTATTATCACTAACATTAGAGTATAAACTAATCTAATAATATTTCTTTTTTCTATAACAATTAAATTCATATTATTATTAGATTGACTTACTGTACACATAATTGTTTTTGAAAAATAATAATTTTTATTATTATCTATTTTTATTTTAGATTCAAAAGAATCTATTTTATATAACAGTGGAATTAATGAAATAAGTTTAGTAATTTTATTAAATTTGCTTTTATTTCCAATGGTGCTTTTTAAATTAACAACATTGGCATCTAAACCAATTCCTATATTATTATGAAAAACGCCATATTGATTTTTTATATTTTCATAAAAAATTCCAATACTTAAATCATTAACCACCGGTTTTTTAATTAACTTAACTATTTCTTTTTTCCAATTGTTTCTTTTAATACCATGTTCTTTAGCAAAATTATTATTTTTACCAAAAGGTAAAATGCTAATCGGAATATCAGGAATACTTCTATCTTCTTCTTGTTTTACATAAATAGCACTTAATACTTCATTAAGGGTTCCATCACCACCGATAATTATTATTGCTTTAGGAAATTTTTTTATTTTTTTCCATTTTCTTATATAATAATTTAGTATTTCCTTGGCGTGATTTTTTTTTCTTGTTACCTTAAGAGTGTATTTAATATCGTTATCTTGTAAAATGTTTTCAACTTTTTTCCAGTTGTTTTTTGTTTTTCTGTCATTAGCTGCGGGATTCAGAATTATTAAGTAGTCTGAAAGCAATATATTTTCTCCTTTTTAATTAAAAAGACGAATTCATTTAAGAATTCGTCTTTCAAAAATAAGAATAGACAACTATTTTTTATTCATTATTAACATCGGTAAAATTAATGGATGTCTTTCGGTCTTATTATATAAGAATTCTTGTAAATCATCAATAATCGCATTTCTTATACTAGATTCATTGGCATGTCGATTACGCATAGCTCTCCTAATAGTTCTAAATACTAATCTACGACCTTCATCTAGTAGTTGACCAGATTCTCGCATGTAAACAAATCCTCTTGATAGCAAATCAGGGCCGGATTGAATTTCTTGGTCTTTTAGATTAATAGTTGCTACTACAACCACTAATCCTTCTTCAGATAGTAATTGGCGATCACGAAGAACTACACTTCCAACATCACCAATTCCATTTCCATCGACGTATACGTCTCCAGAAGTAAAATGTCCGGCTATTCTTGCAGAATCTTTTGTTAATGCCAAAACATCTCCGTTTTGCATAATAAAACTATTCTTTAGTGGAACACCACATTGCTCAGCTAGTTTTGTGTGAATTTTTAACATTCGATATTCACCATGAATTGGCATGAAAAATTTTGGCTTCATTAAACTAAGCATTAATTTTTGTTCTTCTTGTCCACCATGACCTGAAGTGTGAATTTTATTTACTTTACCGTGGATTACTTTAGCTCCAGCTTCTTCAAGTTCATTGATTACACGATCAACACTAATCTTATTACCTGGAATAGGGTTACTAGAAAACACAACAGTATCATTAGGTTGTATAGATATTTGTCTGTGTGTTCCGTTAGCAATTCTAGATAAAGCGGCCATTTGTTCACCTTGAGATCCGGTACACAATATAAGTGTTTTATCAGCAGGTAAAGACTGTAATTCAGAAGCATCTACAAAAGTATCATCGGGAACGTCTAAGTATCCTAATTCTTGACCATTAACAATCGCAGCTTCCATACTACGTCCAAATACAGCAATTTTTTTGCCGTGTTTAATTGCAGCATCACAAGCAGTTTTAATTCTTGATATATTTGAAGCGAAAGTGGCGAATATAATTCGACCAGTTTCTTCGTCAAATATATGATTTACAGCATGTTGAATCCAACTTTCAGACTTTGTCCAGATAGGGCGTTCAGCATTTGTACTATCAGACATTAGACATAAAACGCCTTCCTTACCGAGACGTGCCATTTCTTGCAAATCAGGTGGCTGTCTGGTAACAGGTGTTAAGTCAAATTTATAATCACCAGTTTCAACGATTACACCAGAAGGTGTATGGACAGCTATTCCAATTGTGTCTGGAATAGAGTGAGTGGTTCTGAAAAATGACACTTTAGTTTTGTTAAATTTGAGAACGCTTTTTGGATTTATTTCATGTAATTCAGTAGTTCTTAATAAACCATGTTCTTCTAATTTACTTTTTATTAATGCTAGGGCTAATGGACCAGCGTAGATTGGCACATTTAAGTCTTTTATTAAGTATGGAACACCACCAATATGGTCTTCGTGTCCGTGAGTAATAACTAACGCCTTGATTTTATCTTTATTTTGAACCAAGTATTGGTAATCAGGAATAACATAATCGATACCTAATAAATCATCTTCAGGAAATTTAATTCCAGCATCAATTAATATAATTTCATCTTGAAATTGAACTCCATAAGTGTTTTTACCAATTTCGCCAAGTCCACCAACGCCATAAATAGCAGTTTCATTATTTTTGACGTTTAGTTTATTCATAATTATTTAAACTCCGTAATTTTAAAATCTGGGCTCTTTTGTTCGTAAGCCAAGTGATTGCCTTCTAAAGGTTCAATAAATTCAATATTGTGATCTGTATTTTTGTCGACAATTTCTCTTGCTTCAACTTCAGTTTCACATTCTACATATAGAGATTTTGTAAATTCTCTTTTAGGATTAGATTTTGTATTTTCTTGATATAAAACTTTAAATATCATTTAAATAACTCCCTTTCATATTTTTAACCGTACGATTGTGCAAATACACAAATGATTAAATCAATTTTATCATATAAGTTTTAATAAGTATAGTAAGCAATTTAGTTGTGAAAATGTTAAAATCACTATCATAACAGTGATTTTAAGTAGGGGGGATATCTTTGTTAATCTTTGAAATGATATTGGCATTTGTTGCTGCTGTTATTATCTATAATTTAGTTCATCATTTTTTTATTACTAAACCTATTGATAAAGGAAATAAAATTACAATGGAAGTCTTAGATGAATTCGTTAAATATTTGAATCAAAAGAATGAAAATAAATTATACGTTATAGAAAAAAATAACAATGCTAAAATTTGGGGTAGAAATATTTATGATTATGAGTATGTAATTAATTATGATAAAACTTTTGATAAAGCAAATATTCAATCTTATATTCAGAATGAAATAAAAATATTTAATAATAAATCTAATTTTAATCATGACATTGTTATGACTGACTTCTTTTTTAGAAATGATGTTATGCATATAGATTTTGCTTACTTATTAAATTCATCAACATATGAATATGTTTTAGATATGAAAAAATTAAATAAATAATCCCTGTAAGTCATTATGATTTACAGGGATTTATATTATTCAACAAATAGGTCATTATCTTTTTTAGAAAATGGGTTTTCTTTATCGATATGATCATAAAATAAAGTACCATGTAGATGGTCAATTTCATGTTGACAAACAATAGCTGGATAATTCTTTAATCTAATAGTATGTTCTTTTCCTGAAACATCTTGATACTTAAGTGTGATTCTAGCTGAACGATGAATAAATCCTTCGAAATCTTTGTCTACTGATAAACAACCTTCACCTTCAGTTAAAGCACATCTTTGAACTGAATTGGACATAATAACAGGATTAATAATTACATCCTTGAATAATGGTTTTTCATCTTCATTGTCGCTTGGAACTAATACTGATGCCATCATTTCAGATACACCGACTTGTGGTGCAGCTAATCCAACCCCTGCTCTTAACCTGTATTTATCACATAAATCAGGATTTTGACTGACTTCTAGATATTCCATTAATTCTTTGGCTAATTTTTGATCTTTTTCACTAAGTGGAAACTTTACTTTACTAGCTTGTTGTCTAAGAACTTTGTTACCGTCTCTAACAATATCTTTCATTAAAAACAAATTATTTTCCTCCTTTTTTCTAAATTATTATATCATATGAAAAAAATAATTTAACGTATGTTAAATTTTATTCTTAAATGTTTTTATCTAAATTTAATTAAATTATGTATAATATATTATGAAAGTTTAATAGGGGGATTATATGAATAATAGATTGATTTTATCTGGTAATACTACAAGAATTAGAGAATTTGTTAAGTTTTTAAGCATAATTGATTATCCAATAGAAGTTTTATCGTTAAATAACAAATTAGAAAATTTTTTTAACGAATTTTTAACGCTAAATATTTGTAACAATTTTAAGATTCTAAATACACCAGTAGATAATTTTGAAAACTTTGATGCCATTCTATATTTGTATGATTTTCCAGAAAATGTTGATAACATTGAATTTTTAAAAGATAAAGTATCTAATTTTAGACTTTTAATTAATGATGCCATAGAGAAAGGATTCGATGGCAAAATATTGATTAATGGTTATCATGATGATGTTATTACATACTTTGCTAATAAATTCACTGGAAAATCTTTTCATAATATAATTGGTTTGGGAACATTGCCTAATACTTTAATTGTAAAAAATATTTTAAAAAATTATTTTAATGTTAACTATTCAGATATAAGTATTAGTACATTAGGCAATAATGCTTGCAATGTTATTTCTTGGAGTCGATCATATATTGGACAGTCACCCATTTTGTCATATTTATCTGATAAAAATAACTTGTTCAAAGACGAAATTAGGGAACAGATTAGTGGTGATTTGGCAGATGGTAAAACTATAAAAGATGATGTATTAAATTTTAAATCAATAATAATTATTATTGATGCTCTTTACCATAAAAAACCTACCATTTTAGATTTAACAAATTTGTCGAAGGTAAATAATGCAATTGAAGTTTTTTCCTCACCTGTTTTTATAAATGAAAAAGGTATCTTTAAGTACATAACTTTTTCGTTGTCTGACAATGAAAAAGATTTTTTAGATCATTCTGTCGAACAATCTAAAAATATAATTAATAAAGTAATGCAAAAGTAGGTGAAATATATAATGAGTCAGAACTATTCATATCCTATTTTTGAAAGTTGGAATAGGAATGAGATTATTTCAATGATGAGTTTGTACAACTCTGTTGAAAAAGCGTATGAAGATAATAATGGAATTAACAAAGATCAAATAATTGAATTATATAAACATTTTCAAAGTATAAATCCTTCCAAAATGGAACAAAAACAAATTGATAGTAATTTCTTTAATATATCAGGATACAGTATTTATAAAACTTTTAAAGCTGCAACAAATAATAAATCTAAAAATGTCAGAATGAATAAATAATTGATATATTTATGTGTGGTGATTTAATTTATGGATGAAGAATGGATAAAAACAACAGATAAAAAGATTATAAATCTTATTAGATTAACAAGAAAAAATACCTTAGATTATATTAATAAAGATATTAATGTTAGCACTAAGACTACTCGTAAAGACTTAGTTACTAATGTGGATAAGAGTAATGAACAATTTTTAGTTAATAATATTAGGGAAATTGATCCTAAATCCAAAATTTTAGGTGAAGAGGGATTTGGTGATAACGTAAATTCCATGAGTGGACATGTTTGGATTATTGATCCAATTGATGGAACTATGAATTTTGTTAAGGAAAAAAATCATTTTGCAATTATGCTTGCTCTGTATATAGATGGAAAAGGAATTTTAGGATATATATTAGATGTTATGCAAAATAAACTTTATCATGGAATATTTGGAAAGGTTTATGAGAATGATAAAGAAATTTTTAGTCCAAAAAATATTTCATTAAATAATGGCCTTATGGGGATGAGTGCACCATTATTAATAAATGATTATGATAATATGCAATCTATTGCTCATAAAAGCTCTGGTGTAAGAATATATGGAAGTGCTGGTATTCAGTTCATTTCCGTTATAAAAGGTGAACTTATAGGGTATATTTCACATTTGAAGCCCTGGGATATTGCTGCTGGAAAAGTCATGTGTGATAGCCTAGGCATTACTGTGACCACTATTGACGGGAATGCGCTTGATATGGTATCATCAGAAACTGTATTGATAGCGACGAAGATTGCACATAAGGAAATACTTGACTTAGTAAAGTAATGACCTTATGTGTAAATTTATATAAAATAATAACTTGATTCCGAGTTGCTAAGTAAGAGATAAGTGGATACTTCGAAAGGATGGCAAACATATGAAGACAAGAGACGATATTAGAAATATTGCTATTATTGCCCATGTTGACCACGGTAAAACAACATTGGTTAACGAATTATTAAAACAATCAGATACATTAGATGAACACGTTCAGATTGAAGATCGTGCAATGGATACAAATGACATTGAACGTGAACGTGGTATTACAATTCTTTCAAAGAATACTGCTGTTAGATATGGAGATAAACAAATTAATATTTTGGATACTCCAGGACATGCTGACTTTGGTGGAGAAGTTGAACGT
This sequence comes from Apilactobacillus apisilvae, assembly GCF_023380225.1. Lineage (NCBI taxonomy): Bacteria > Bacillati > Bacillota > Bacilli > Lactobacillales > Lactobacillaceae > Apilactobacillus > Apilactobacillus apisilvae. The sequence goes on along the minus strand of NZ_CP093362.1, from coordinate 546,426 downwards.
ATCATGCGAATGGTTGATGGTGTATTACTAGTTGTTGATGCTTTTGAAGGTACTATGCCTCAAACTCGTTTTGTTTTGAAAAAAGCGTTAGAACAACATCTAACACCAGTTGTAGTTATTAACAAGGTTGACCGTCCAGGTTCACGTCCTAGTGAAGTTGTTGATGAAGTACTTGACTTGTTTATTGAATTAGGTGCTGATGAAGAACAACTTGATTTTCCTATTATTTATACCTCAGCAATGAATGGAACTTCAAGTTATGATGATGACTTATCCACTCAAGAACATTCAATGAAACCTGTTTTTGATACTATCGTTGATGCTATTCCAGCTCCTATTGATAATTCAGATGAACCATTACAATTCCAAGTTGCTATGCTTGATTATGATGATTTCGTTGGTCGTATTGGTGTTGGTCGTATCTTCCGTGGAACTATTAAAGTTGGAGATAGTGTTACCGTTATGAAACTTGATGGTTCAACTCAAGATTTCCGTGTTACTAAGCTTATGGGATTCTTTGGACTTAAGAAGTTAGAAATTAACGAAGCTAAAGCCGGAGATTTAATTGCTATTTCTGGTATGGAAGATATTAATGTTGGTGAAACTATTGTTGATCCTTCTGCTAAAGAAGCTCTTCCAATTTTAAGAATTGATAAACCAACTCTACAAATGACATTTGGTACTAATACTTCACCATTTGCTGGACAAGATGGTAAATTTGTTACTGCTCGTCAACTAATTGATCGTCTTGAACGTGAATTGCATACTGATGTTTCATTACGTGTTGATGAAACTGATAACCCTGGTGCATGGACAGTTTCTGGACGTGGTGAATTACATTTATCAATTTTAATTGAAAACTTACGTCGTGAAGGATATGAACTACAAGTTTCACGTCCACAAGTTATCATTCGTGAAATTGACGGAGAAAAATGTGAACCATTTGAATCAGTTCAAATTGATACTCCGGAAGAATACTCTGGTTCAATCATTCAAACCTTATCTGAAAGAAAAGGTAACATGCAAAACATGGAAAATGTTGGTAATGGTCAAACTCGTTTGACATTCTTGGCACCTTCCCGTGGATTAATTGGTTACTCAGCAGAATTCTTATCACTTACTCGTGGTTATGGAATTATGAACCATACTTTTGAAAAGTACATGCCAGTTGTTAAGAATTGGAACCCAGGTAGAAGAAATGGTGCTTTGGTTTCAATTAATCAAGGTAAGAGTACAACTTACGCTACAATGGGTATTGAAAATCGTGGTACTATCTTTATTGATCCAGGTACCGAAGTATATGAAGGTATGATTGTTGGTAAAAATAGCCGTGATAATGATATTTCAGTTAATATCACAAAGGGTAAGAAACAAACTAACGTTCGTGCTGCTGGATCAGATGATACAGCTAAAATTAACGAACCAGATCATTTAACTCTAGAAGAATCTCTAGAATTCTTAAATGATGACGAACTTTGTGAAGTAACTCCTGAAAATGTTCGTTTAAGAAAAGATATTTTGAATACTAATGAACGTGAAAAGCAATCTAAGCGTAAACGTCATAACTAAAATTAAAATCAAAAGAGTAGGCCAAATGGCTTACTCTTTTTTTATTCAATTTTCAAAGAATAGCCTCGATTATGCTATAATATTATTAATATTAGCAATTTTTGGAGATGTATTTATGTTTAAATTTAAACAACATATATCGAACTTAAAGAAAAGTTTTTTAACGATGGATTATTATATTTTTATACCTTATATTCTTCTATCTTTTATTGGATTAATAATGGTTTATTCTTCTAGTTCGAATATTGCAGTTCAAAATGGAGGCACTCCTTTTGAATATCTGTTTAAACAAAGTATATATTTATTTATTAGTTTATTTTTAATAATTTTATGCTTAGCAGGTAATAATAAATTCGTTAGGAATCCTAAATTTTTAGGATTGTTCTCTGTAGTTTTATTTTGTAGTTTAATTTATTTAAAATTATTTGGCCATAGTATAAATGGTGCTGCTGGGTGGATTGCTTTAGGTCCCATTCATATTCAACCTACTGAAGTAGCGAAAGTATATATATTACTAAGATTTACTGCAACGATAACTAAAAAAGAACCATATTTAGAAGGTCATTGGTGGGCTTCTATGAGAGCCCAAATTCTTACTACATTATTTTTACTTTTTTTAATTGTTATTCAACCTGATTTAGGTGGTACAATTATTAACTTTTTAATTTTATTTGTATTGTTACTATCTAGTGGAATTAATTGGCGTGGCGCAGGTTTGTTACTAGGAATTACATCTGTGATTTCATATTTAGTAGTTAAACTATTAGCTATGATTTTTAGTAATGGAACTGATAATTATCAAATTCAAAGAATAATTTCTTTTACTGATCCATTTAAATACTCTCAAGGTATCGGTGCTCAATTAGTTAATTCATATTATGCATTGAGTAACGGAGGTGTCTTTGGAGTCGGATTAGGTAATAGTATTCAAAAAACAGGTTACTTACCTGAACCTAATACTGACTTTATTATGTCCATTGTGGCTGAGGAATTAGGACTTATCGGAGTATTATTTATTCTGTTTTTATTATTAACTATAATCGTTAGGTGTATCCAACTAGGTATTCGTTCTCGAAATACATATGATACATTAATATGTTATGGCGTAGGTTCGTACTTAACTATTCAGGCGTTTATTAACGTAGGTGGTGTAAGTGGTATGTTACCAATTACGGGTGTAACTTTTCCTTTTATTAGTTATGGTGGTTCTAGTATGATTACTTTGTCTTTGTGTATTGGTATGATTTTAGTTATTAGCTCGAAACAAAAGAAACAACGTTATGATTTCTAAATATTTTCTTGGAGGATTGTATTTTGAATAAAATGCTAGAAAATAGAAGATCTCTGATTATTTATGTATATTCCACTAAACAAATCAGACAATTAAAAAAGTATGGATTAATTTACTATGTATCTGATAGTATGCACTATGTAGTTATGTACATTAATTCTAATAATTATGATTTGGTTACAGAAAAATTGAAAAAATTAAAATTGGTTAAAAAAGTTTTAAGTTCACCATATATTGGTTTGTATAATGATCTTTCACAAAAAGAAGATATTGATGACCAAAAAGATGACGATGAATATTAAGAGGTGTTTAAATGCGAATTATATCCGGTAAGTTTGGCAGTAGAAACTTAAAGTCAGTACCTGGAAATAAAACAAGGCCTACTACTGATAAAGTTAAAGAATCTTTATTTAATATGATTGGTCCCTATTTTAATGGCGGAAATTTTTTAGATTTGTTTGCAGGTTCTGGTGCTGTATCGATTGAGGCAGTTTCAAGAGGCTTTGATAGTGCTACTTTAGTAGATCGACAATATTCTGCTATAAAAACAATTAACGAAAATATTAAAATTACCAAGGATAAAAATGCTTTTAACGTTTTAAAAATGAACGCTGAAAATGCATTAACATATTTATCTGAAAATAATAGAAAATATGATATTGTTTTTTTGGACCCACCATATAAAGATCAAAAAATGATTACTCAACTAAATGAAATTAAAAATTTAAATTTATTAAATAATGGTGGTATTGTTGTGTGTGAAACTGATGATAATGTCATTCTTGAAGATAATGTTGAAGGATATAAGATGATTCAACAGAAAAAATATGGAATAACGATTATCTCTATCTACAAATTACAGGAGTGATCTTAAATGACAATTGCTATATTTCCAGGTAGTTTTGACCCGATTACTAATGGACACTTAGACTTAATTAAGCGCGCTAGTAAGCAGTTTGATAAATTAATTGTTACTGTTGCAAAGAATACTAATAAAAATGGTATGTTTTCTTTAGAAGAAAGAATGCAAATGGTTAAGTTAAATGTATCAAATTTAGATAATGTTGATGTGAAAATTGCTGATGGATTGATTGTGGATTTTGCTAAATCAATGTGTGCAAGTGTTATTGTTCGTGGACTTAGAAATATTAATGATTTTAGTGCCGAGAACTCAATTTTTAATATGAATTATAATCTTGATAATAGTATTGATACAATGCTGTTAATTGCTAAGCCTAAATATCAGGTTATATCTTCTAGCTTAATAAAGGAAGTTTTTCATTTTGGAGGAGATGTATCTCAATATGTTCCTGAGAACGTGTTAAATAAATTGAAGGGAAAGATTTTTTAATTGTTCAAAAATAAACGAAATAAAGTATTATTAATATCAATTATTGGCCTAATTATTGGTATATTAATCATGTTTACACCATTTTTACCTCAATATATTGAAAGCCCTGGAAATGTTACTGATATAAAATCAATCATTAAAATTAATAATCATGAAGATAACAATAAGGGTAGTTTTATGTTAACCACAGTTACCGAGTCTAAAGCTTCTCCCGCTAGTTATTTATATGCCAAACTTAATCCGCATTATTCGATTGAAAGCGTTGAAGATGCTACTAATGGTGAAGATAATCAAACATATATGAAAGTTCAAAATTTTTATATGATTAATTCAATTAATGAAGCCATTTATAATGCCTATCTGCACGCAAATAAGAAGGTTTCTTTAAAATATAACGGTATTTACGTTTTGAATATTGATAATAAGTCTAAATTTAAAGATAAACTATCAGTAGGAGATACAATTATTGGTGCTGATGGAAAAAGTTTTGATAATTCAGAACAATTTAGAAAATATATTAATAATAAAAAAATTGGAGAAAAGGTTACTATAAAGTTTAATCATGATGGGGAAATTCATGAATCTACTGAACCTTTGATTAAATTATTTGGGTCTAAGGTTCCTGGAATTGGAATTATTTTAATTGATAATGATACAGTTAAACCTAGTATTCCAATTAAAGTTAATCCTGGTGCCGTTGGTGGACCTTCTGGTGGATTAATGTTTTCTTTGCAAATATACAGTCAGCTTACTGGTAAAAATATAAGGCATAATCAAAATATTGCTGGTACTGGTACAATCGATAAACATGGTAATGTTGGAGAAATTGGTGGTATTGATAAAAAAATAATTGCCGCTAAGAACGCTGGATGTAAATACTTTTTAGCTCCTTATGTTAAACCTACTAAGGAAACTTTAAAGTTTGAAGAAAATCACATGACTAATTATCAACTGGCGGTTAAAACAGCTAAAAAATATGCATCTAATATGAAAGTCATTCCAGTTACTAATTTTGATGATGCATTAAAACAATTGAATAAAATTTAAAAAAGGAAGAGATTTTATCTTCCTTTTTTCGTATATAAGTTTTAAAGGGAGGAAAAGGTGAATAAGATAGAAAACTTCATTTATAACATCAAAGGTTTTGCATTAAAATATTTTTATCAAATGATGATTGTATTAATACTAATTTTAATTTCATTAGGTTTAATGTTTATAGTTTACTTTCAAAATCATTCTAATGATAATGCAATTAATAGTTACCCTATATCTAATAGCTCGTATTCAAAAAATATTGAAACGAGCAGTTTAGATAATAATATTTATGTGGATATAAAAGGAGAAGTTAATGCTCCTGGAGTATACAAGTGTAATAAGGACGATAGAGTTACTGATATTATTAAATATGCAGGAGGTTTTAAAAGGCTTGCTAACCAATCATCAGTGAATTTAGCACAAAAAATTTACGATCAACAAGTAGTAATTGTTAATAAGAAAACAAATAATAATACTCAAGAAGAACAAGATTCTAACACAAATAATCGTTCTAAAGTGAATTTAAATACAGCTGATAAAAATGAATTACAGAAATTGGATAGTGTTGGAGACAAAAATGCAGATAAAATAATCGATTATCGTAATCAAAATAACGGATTCCATAATGTTGATGAATTAAAGAAGGTTAGTGGATTTGGAGATAAAACATTTGAAAAACTTAAAGATTATTTAGAAATATAATTATTTGATATAATATAATATAAATATTATTTAGGAGTGAACATAAAATGAGTGAGAAAAGAATTCCTTGGGATCAATATTTTATGTTACAGGCAGTTTTATTATCTACTAGGAGTACTTGTAATCGATTATCTGTAGGAGCAACTTTAGTCAGAGATCGTCGAATTATTGCAGGAGGATATAACGGCTCAGTATCTGGGGATGATCATTGTATTGATGTTGGTTGCTATATGCGAGAAGGACATTGTGTTAGAACTATTCATGCAGAAATGAATGCAATTTCACAATGTGCAAAATTTGGAGAAGCTACTGATGGTTCAGAAATATACGTAACCGATTTTCCATGCTTACAATGTACAAAGATACTATTGCAGTCTGGTATTATTAAGATAAACTATTTGAGAAATTATCATAATGACGAATATGCGAAAGAATTAATTAAAAAGAAAAATGTTAGTTTGCATAAAGTTGAATTAAATGAAGAAATGATTAATCAAGTTAAATTTAGCTCTTATTTACCAAAGTAAATTAAAAATCTATTTATATTTCCAGCAATTCTTTGTGTAATAATAAGTATTATATTTTTTGGTAATTTTTTTTTAGGAATAATATTGATTTTAATATGGATGTTACGAATGCTTTTTTTGCGTAGCTTTAAGACTACTTTGTATACCATTTTGATATCAATATTTTTTTGCTTTATTTGTACTTTAAAATTTTATTTTATAAATAATTATAATTTCGTTTCTAAAGATAATGTTTCTATGGAACTTTTAATTCATCCTGATGAATTAAAAATTAAAGATGATAGTTATAGTGGTGTATGTAAGTCTAAAGATAATAAAAAATATATTTTTTATAGTAATCAAGATATAAATTATATTAAACATTTACATAGTGCTGTTAATTTAACTGTTAATTGTAAAATATCTCCAATACATTTGCCAACTAATGAAAATGAATTTAACATGAAAGAATACTATCAATCTAATGATATTTATGAAAGTATTTATGTTAGTAAAATCACGAAAATTGAAGCAGTTAACAGAATATCTATAATTGACAAACTTCATAATTTTAGACAAAAACTCATAGAATATGGTAACGCTTTACCTAAACCTTTAAATTTATATTTTAATAGTCTTTTTTTGGGTAAAATGGATGATTCATTTAATGATGAATTATCTGGGGTGAAAACTTTGGGACTTATTCATCTATTTAGTATTTCAGGATTGCATGTTTTTTACATTATTGGAGTATTAACTTTTTTATTTATCAATTGCAAAATTAGTCGTGAAAAGTATTTGTTACTTTTAATAATTATATTACCAATCTTTTTTATTCTTGCAGGATCATCGATTGGACTATTGCGTTCTATCATCTCAGTTGAGATTAGTATGGTTTTAGCATTATTTAAAAGAAAAATAAGTTCTTTAGACATTTGGAGTTTATCAATTATAATTAACTTGTTTTTACAACCGCAGATGTTAATTCAATTTGGTTGTCAGTTAAGTTATGTTTTGGCTTTTGGACTTGTTTATACTAAAAATCTTAATACCTATTTTCAAACTATTTTTATGAATTTAATTAGCTTACCCCTAATTATTTATAGGATTTTTGAATGGCATTTACTAACAATGTTGGCTAATTTTATTGTAATTCCTATATTCTCAATTATTATTATGCCATTAATAACAATATCCATATTAACTTATCCGCTTATTCCTTTTTTTAGTGATATAACTGCTACGATTTTATCTTATTTTGATAATATACTTAATTTTATTGGTAAATTACCAGGAAATATAACTTTTGGGAAGCCAAATGTGTTCGTATGTTTAATTTTATTAATTATGACTTTATTTTTAATTGCCAATTACTCAAATAAAAAAATGATTATTTTATTAATAGCTTACATATGTTCATATGTATTTATTCATTTTCCAATATCCGGTGAGGTTACTACTTTTGATGTTGGCCAGGGAGACAGTTTTTTAATAAGAGAACCATTCAATAAATCTATCACAATGATTGATACCGGTGGAAAAGTTCAATTTGGAAAAACTTCGTCTAGTCCTAAATATAAAGCGCCTAAAATTTCTATTAATTATTTAAAAAGTCATGGATTAAATTACATTGATAACTTGGTATTAACTCATCAAGATGCTGATCATACAGGTGATGTTCCTAGTATTCTTAATAATCTATATGTAAAAAGGATTATTATTGGTGAAGGAACAAAGGACAACAAAAATTTTATGGACAAAATTTTACCTAACTTAAAATCGACTAAGTTAATCTTTGTTAGCGCTAATTCTAAAATCTTTAACTTTCCCTTTGAAATATATCATCCTTTTAAACCAGGACTTGGAAATAATGAAGATTCAATTGTTTTAGGAACTAGAAAGGGCAATCTTAATTGGCTATTTATGGGGGATTTAGGTCAAAATGGTGAAATAGATATAATCAATAAGTATCCTAATTTAACAGCAGATGTTTTAAAGCTAGGTCATCATGGAAGCAAAAATTCTAGTAGTGATAAATTCTTAGATTTCATTCATCCTAAAGTCGCAATCATTTCAGCCGGTAGAAATAATCGATACCATCATCCTAATAATGAAGTCTTAGACAAACTATATAAACGTCAGATAACTTATTTTAATACTCAAAAGCAGGGTATGATATCATATAAATATGGCTTTTTAGGAAACTACTGGAAAACTTTTTTAAAGGAGAATGACCTTGAAGATTAATGAACTTTTTAACTCTTTGACTCAAAATAATATTCAGCCTCTTTATTTAATAAAGGGAAATCAAGAATATTTAATAAGACAAATCAAAAATAAATTTATCTCTTTAATTCCAAAAGATGAGATTGCAATGAATTATGCAAATTATGATATGGAGAATACTAATATTTCAAATGCGGTAGAGGATGCCCTTTCTTTACCTTTTTTTGGCGAAAAGCGATTAGTTATTATCAATAATCCGTATTTTTTAACTGGTAATCGGGTTAAGGAAAAAATTGATCATGATATAAATTCTTTTATAAACTATTTAAATAACCTTCAAGAAAATACAATTATGCTTGTTATAGCTCCTTATGAAAAGTTAGATTCTAGAAAAAAAATTAATAAAATTATTGAAAAAAAAGCTGTTATTTTAGATTTGAATAATATTTCTGATCATGATATTAAGAATGCTTTAAAAAATAAAATCGATAATAATGGGTATTACATTGATAATCAATCTTTAAGTTACTTATTGCAAAGAACTTCTAATGATTTATCAAATGCAATGAGTGAATTGGATAAATTATTTCTTTATTGTCATCAAAGTAAAGTTATTGATAAATTATCCATAGAAAAAGTCGTAACTAAGTCTTTAGATCAAAATGTTTTTGATTTAGTTAATTACGTTATAAATAAAAATAGTAGTAGCTCAATTGAATTATATAATCAATTAATTTCTAGTAATAATGAACCTTTACAAATTAACGCAATTCTTTTATCTCAATTTAGACTTTTGATACAAGTTAAAGTAATGAGTAACAAAGGCTATAGTCAGGGAAAACTGGCAAGTAAATTAAGAGTTCATCCTTATCGTATTAAACTAGCTTTGCACAGTATTAGAGACTATAAATATAAAGAATTAATTGATGCTTATTTGGGATTAGTTGATATTGAAATTCAAATGAAATCGAGCAATATGTCTGCTGGATTATTATTCGAAATGTTTATGATTAAATTTATTGATAAAAATATGTAGAATAAAAAGGACAATCAATGACTGATTGTCCTTTTTTAATGCAAAGATTAAAAATCTTTATTTATTATTCATCATTGCAGCTAAACGAGATTTGTTACGTGCAGCTTTATTAGGTTTGATTAAACCTTTAGAACTTGCGTGATCTAAAGCACTTACAGCGTTGTTTAATAATTCTTCAAGGTTGTCAGCACCATTAGATTCAGCTTTTTCAAACTTTTTAACAGCAGTTCTCATTTCACTTAATTGTGATGAGTTACGTTTGTTAGCTTTTTCATTTGTTTTTACACGTTCAATAGCAGATTTGATAACAGGCATTAATTTCACCTCCGTAAATGTCGAATTTTAATAAAAATCCTCAAATTTCAACGACTTTTATTATACAAAATACAGTATATAAATGCAATAGTATTATTATAATTGTATACTTTAATATTATTATTAAAACTTGATATTTTTTAAATTACATAGTATTATAAATAATGTAATTTATTACCTGAACTTAGTTTTAACGTTATCTCACTTTTACGTATTACTCAGTTCAAGGTATATTGCAAATTTTGAAAGGTGGGAATTACAATGGCTTTAACACAAACTAAGAAAAACGATATTATTAAGAAGTATGCTCGTCATGATGGCGATACAGGTTCTGCTGAAGTACAAATTGCTGTATTAACTGCAGATATTACTGAAATTAATAATCATATGAGAGCTAACAAAAAAGACTTTCATTCACAACGTGGTTTAATGAAAAAAATTGGTCATCGTCGTAATTTACTACGTTACCTACGTAGCAAAGACGTTACACGTTACCGTGACTTGATCAAGAGCTTAGGCTTACGTCGTTAATAATTTAGATGGAACTATTATTACTAATAGTTCCATCTTTTTTTATACATAATATTTGTAATACCAAAAGAGTTATTAAATAACATAAAATATGATACACTATAACGAGTGTATATTTTGTTCGTATTTGAAATTTATAGTTTCAAAATAAAAGTTTTTTATTTTATTATAGTATGAGGTGAATTATGAAAAATAATATAAAAATCATTCCTCTAGGTGGCGTTAGAGAAAATGGTAAAAATTTATATGCCGTGGAAATCAATGATGGAATTTATATTTTAGATTGTGGTTTAAAATATCCAGAAAATGGAATGTTAGGGATAGATGTTGTTATTCCTGATTTTTCATATTTAGAGGAAAATAAAGATAAAATTGTTGGTGTATTTCTATCTAATGGTCAAGATGATTCAATTGGTGCATTGCCTTATTTCTTAAGTGATTTTAATGTGCCTATATTTGGATCTAAATTAACAATTGAACTAGCTAAGAATGAAATCAACGATAATCCTAAATCTAAGAGCTTTAATGACTATAATGTAATTGATCCCAAAAGTGAAATCATTTTTAATGATGTAACAGTTAGTTTCTTTAAAACTAGTTATTCAATTCCTGATTCAATGGGGATTGTTTTGTCAACTAATGAAGGGCAAATTGTTTATACCGGTGATTTTAAATTTGATCCAGCATTAAAAGGCGAATATAAAACAGCATATGGAGATATAGCTAGAGTTGGTGAAAAAAAAGTCATAGCTTTGCTTAGTGATTCTGGCAATGCAGATAATCCATTTCCAATGGACAATGAACTAAAAGCTGAACGATATATCTTTAATGTTTTAAAAGACAACGATGAAAGAATTGTTATAGCTGCTAATTCTTCTAATATTCTAAGATTACAACAAGTCTTTAATGCAGCCGCTGAATCTGAAAGAAAAGTATATATTGGTCACGACTTGTCTAAAAAAGTTATAACGGCAATAGAATTAGGGTATTTAGTTATTCCTAAAGACGATATGATTATTAAAACTGCTAAAGAACTTAATGAATTAGATAAACATGAAATTGTAATTTTAGAAACTAATCCAGTTGGTGAACCAATTAAAGTTATTCAGAGAATGGCTTCGCAAAAGGAAAAAAGCGTTAATTTGATACCCGGAGATGTTGTTTTAATAGTTACAACTCCATCACCAGCTTTGGATAATACCATGGCCAAAACTAGAGATATGGTATATAGAGCGGATGGGCAAGTTAAGACAGTTTCAGATGATTTAAATATTTCTAATCATGCTAGTGATGAAGATTTACAAATGATGATGGATTTATTAAATCCTGAGTATGTTATCCCTGTGAATGGTGAATATATGATGATGGATGCAAGTAAGAAAACTGCCATTGAATTAGGAATTGATAAAAATAATGTTTTTATTACTAACAAAGGTGATGTTCTAGAATATGATGGTAATAAAATCCATCATGGAAATTCAGTTGATGCTGGAAATACTATGATTGATGGTATTGGTATTGGAGATATTGGTAACATTGTCTTAAGAGATCGTAAGGTTTTATCAGAAGATGGTATTTTTATTGTAGTTGTAACAATTGATCGTAAGAAAAAATTGATTATATCTAAGCCTAAAATTACTTCTAGGGGATTCATTTATGTCAAGACTAATAAAGACTTGATGAACGATGCATCTCAAATTGTTTCTAAAACAATACAATCTAATTTAGATAACAAAGAATTTGACTGGAGCCATTTAAAACAAGCTGTTAGAGAACAAATTAGTCACTTTTTATTTGATGAAACTAAACGCAGACCAGTTATCCTTCCAGTTATTATGGAAGTTAATCAACATCATAGAAGAAATAAACATACATCTAAAAAAAATTATAAAAATAAAGAAAATAAATAAAGTAATTTTATGGACAATAAATTAAATAAAAACATCCAACAGATAAAACTAGATATTCAAAATCAAAGTTATCAAGAAGCTATAAACAAATTATTAGATATTTATCAAAATAAAAATATTTTCCCAGTTCCCGTTCTTTTGGCTAAGAGTTATTTTATGCAGAAGCAATTTATTAAAGCTATAAATATAGTATATGATAATATCAATGCATTTGTTAAAAACTATGATGATTTTAGACTTTTGGTAAAAATCCTTCTCAAAAATAACGAGTTTATAAAGTCAAGAGAACTTGCTGTTCAAGTTTCAAATACATTTGATGAAATTGATGATATTTTTATTCTAATTGAACAATCAGAACATCAATTTACTAATACACAATCCATTTATGCTAGAGAGTTGTCTAATAACTTTTATCATATGGGATTATATAAAAATTTATACAGTCAAAAAAAAAGCTTATTAGAAGGACAAAAATTGCCATTGGCTTTGTTTACCAAATATTCAAAATATCTTTTAATGGATCCTTTTGTTGATTCTATTATTAAGTCAGAATTATTAGATACTTTTAGAAAGCTTAATCTTAAAGAAACAGTTAAATTTATTGGATTGGATAAAAATATTTATGATATTCATCTGTCTAATTTAAAAGAATTAAGTTCTATGTATTCATACAATTATATTAATAATAAACTATATGAAGAATATGCTAATAATAATCCAATGGAATATTTTAAATTAAGGGCATATTTCGAATACCAGGGGATTTCAATGTATCCATTGAATGATAAAATAATTGCTGATTTGAATAACTGGTATAATCTGTCTATAGATGCTTATTTAGATAAAAATATTAGTAAATTTGATAAAAACAATTCTGATTTTAAAATTATTTCTATAATTATAAGTAAATTTAATGGTTTAAATTAAAATCATTTATAAACTTATGTTAAAAATTATATATTAAGTATTTACAAATAAAAATACAGTAGCTATAATATTAAAAGAATTCTTCTTGAGATTGATATGTTATTTTGTCTTTTTGGGAAGATGTAGTATAATAACTCATAAAGATACATTGTATTAATTCAATGTAAATCTTTCGAATTTATAGGAGGTTTTCATAAATGGCAAAAGAACATTATGAAAGAACAAAACCCCATGTAAATATTGGTACTATTGGCCATATTGATCATGGTAAGACTACTTTAACTGCAGCTATCACTAAAGTGCTATCAGAAAAAGGTTTAGCTGATGCTGAAGATTACGCACAAATTGATGCTGCTCCAGAAGAACAAGAACGTGGTATTACTATTAACACTGCCCACGTTGAATACTCAACTGAAAAACGTCACTATGCTCATATTGATGCCCCAGGACATGCTGATTACGTTAAGAACATGATTACTGGTGCTGCTCAAATGGATGGTGCTATTTTAGTTGTTGCTGCTACTGATGGTCCTATGCCACAAACTCGTGAACATATTTTACTTGCTCGCCAAGTTGGTGTTGAATACATTGTTGTATTCTTAAACAAGACTGATTTAGTTGATGATGACGAATTAGTTGACTTAGTTGAAATGGAAGTACGTGAATTACTTTCAGAATACGATTACCCAGGTGATGATATTCCTGTTATTCGTGGTTCAGCTCTTAAAGCATTACAAGATGACCAAGAACAAAAAGATGTTATCTTACACTTAATGGATGTTGTTGATGAATACATTCCAACTCCTCAACGTGATGATTCAAAACCATTACTATTACCAGTTGAAGATGTATTTACTATCACTGGTCGTGGAACTGTTGCATCAGGTCGTATTGATCGTGGTGTTGTTAAAGTTGGTGACGAAGTTGAAATTATTGGTCTTGTAGAAGACGTTCTAAAGACAACTGTTACTGGTCTTGAAATGTTCCGTAAGACTCTTGATGAAGGTGAAGCTGGAGATAACGTTGGTATGTTACTTCGTGGTGTAAACCGTGACCAAGTTGTTCGTGGACAAGTTGTTGCAGCTCCTGGCTCAATCAAACTTCATACAGAATTTGATGCACAAGTTTATGCTTTAAGTAAAGAAGAAGGTGGACGTCATACTCCATTCTTCTCAAACTACCGTCCTCAATTCTACTTCCATACAACTGATGTTACAGGTGTTATTACACTTGAAGATGGTGTAGAAATGGTTATGCCTGGTGATAATGCTAAGTTTAACGTTAAGTTAACTAAGCCTGTTGCCATTGAAAATGGTACTAAGTTCACTATCCGTGAAGGTGGACACACTGTTGGTGCCGGTGTTGTTTCTGGTATTGACGAATAAAAAGAATTTATTCTTTTGTAAAGATTCGAAAAGTTCGCTTTTCGAATCTTTTTTTATTGTTAATGGGTCAAATTCCCTTTAAATATTTACTTTTTACCGTTCATACGTTAAAATACTTATGTGCGCAATTGGAAGAAAAATTGTATCAAATTATATTTTCATGTCGGAGGGAAAATAATGTCTGCAAAATGGGAAAAAAAGGGTACTAATGATGGAGAATTAAAATTTGAAATTAGTACTGATAAAGTTAAAGAAGGTTTAGATAAAGCCTTCAATAAAAATAAAAAAAATATTAGCATTCCTGGTTTTCGTAAAGGAAAAGTTTCTCGCCAAATTTTTAATGAAATGTATGGTGAAGAAGCATTATATCAAGATGCTTTAAATATTTTACTTCCTGAAGCTTACAGTAATGCTGTAAAGGAAGCTGGTATTGAACCAGTTGCTCAACCAGAAGTTAATATTGATTCATTAGAAAAGGGCCAACCTTGGGTTTTAAAAGCTAATGTTACTGTAAAACCAAATGTTGAACTTGGTGAATACGAAGGTGTTGAAGTTGAAAAACCAAATACTCGTGTATACCAAAAAGATATCGATGCAGAAATTGAAAAGAAACGTCAAAACCAAGCTGAATTAGTTCTTAAAGAAGGTAAAGAAGCAGAAAAAGGTGATACTGTTGTCATCGATTTTGATGGTTATGTTGACGGAAAAGCCTTTGATGGTGGTAAGTCAAATAATTACTCACTTGAATTAGGTTCAAATTCATTTATTCCAGGTTTTGAAGATCAATTAATTGGTCATAAAGCTGGTGATGATGTTAATGTTAAAGTTACATTCCCTGAAAACTACCAAGCTAAAGAATTAGCTGGTAAGGAAGCAACTTTTAAGACAAAGCTACATGAAGTTAAAGCTAAACAATTACCTAAGTTAGATGATGAATTTGCTAAAGATGTTGACGAAGATGTTGATAGCTTAGATGAATTAAAAGACAAGGTAAAAGCTCAACTTAAGGATCAAAAGAAAACTGATGGTGAAAACCAATTAGAAGATGAAGCTATTAAATCAGTTGTTGCTAATGCAACAGTTAAAGATATTCCACAAGCAATGATTGACGAAGATGTTCAACGTCAAATGGATCAATATCTTGCAAATATGCAACAACAAGGTATTAATGCTCAAATGTACTTCCAATTAACTGGTACTAAGCCAGAAGATTTGAAAAAACAATTTGCTTCAGGTGCTGAAGAACGTGTAAAAACTAACTTAGTTCTAGAAGCTATTGTTAAAGACGCTAAGATTGAACCTACTAAAGAAGAAATTGATCAACAAGTTAAAGATTTAGCTGCTCAATATGGCATGAAAGAAGAAGCTGTGCGTGGTGCTTTAACTGATGATATGTTAAAACATGATATTTCTATTCAAAATGCTGTTAAGATGATTACAGATAATGCTAAAAAAGAACCAAAATCAAAAATGAAAAAATAATTTTTGATGATTTTTATGAAAGTTCAATTAACTTTGTTAATTGAACTTTTTGTTTTGTTAAGCATATTAAATGTGCTATTATCTATTTAGTTAGATTTATAAATTGAAGAGGTGAAATAGTTTGTTCGAAGATGATAAAAAAGATGGTCCAGTAACTTGTTCTTTTTGTGGTAAATCACAAGACCAAGTGAAAAAGATTGTTGCTGGTCCAGGTGTTTATATCTGTAATGAATGTATTGATTTATGTAAAGAAATTGTTGATGAAGAACTTTCACAAGAAAATAGTGATAAAACAATTAAGGCTTTAAGCCCAAGACAAATCGTGGACAAACTTAATGATTACGTAATTGGTCAAGATGATGCTAAAAAGACTTTAGCAGTTGCTGTTTATAATCATTATAAACGAGTAAATAGTTTAGATGATGACGATGACACTGATTTACAAAAGAGTAATATTTCTGTAATTGGACCTACTGGTTCCGGTAAAACCTATTTGGCTCAATCTTTGGCTAAAATTCTTAACGTGCCATTTGCAATTGCAGATGCAACTACATTAACTGAAGCTGGTTATGTTGGTGATGATGTTGAGAATATTTTACTTAAATTACTACAAAATGCAGACTTTGATGTAGATCGTGCTGAAAAAGGTATTATTTATGTTGATGAAATTGATAAGATTGCTAAAAAGTCTGAAAATGTTTCTATTACTAGAGATGTTTCTGGTGAAGGAGTTCAACAATCATTATTGAAAATTCTTGAAGGAACTGTTGCTAGTGTTCCACCTCAAGGTGGTAGAAAGCATCCACAACAAGAATCTATTCAAATTGACACTAAAAATATTTTATTTATTGTTGGTGGTGCATTTGATGGAATTCAAGATATCATTAAGAGCCGTTTAGGCGACAAAACAATTGGTTTTGGTACTGATTCTGCTGAATCAACTGAAATTGACGATGATAATGTTATGCAACACGTAATTCCAAGTGATTTATTAAAATTTGGCTTGATTCCAGAATTTATTGGTCGTTTACCTATTCTAACTGCTTTAAAGAAGTTAAATGAAAAAGATTTAGTTAGAATTTTAAGTGAGCCTAAGAATGCACTAGTTAAGCAATATACAAAGCTTATGAATTTAGATGGTGTTGATGTTACATTTAAGACAGATGCTTTAACTGAAATGGCTAAATTGGCAATTGCTCGCAAAACAGGGGCTCGTGGACTAAGATCAATCATGGAAGATACTATGAGAGATGTTATGTATAATGTTCCAAGTAATGATAATGTTAAAGAAATTATTATTACTAAAGAGTCTGTTTTGGGTGATGAAGAACCTAAGTTAGTTACTAAATAGTATTTTTAAAACGTCTTTTC
Organism: Apilactobacillus apisilvae; assembly: GCF_023380225.1. Taxonomy (NCBI): domain Bacteria; kingdom Bacillati; phylum Bacillota; class Bacilli; order Lactobacillales; family Lactobacillaceae; genus Apilactobacillus; species Apilactobacillus apisilvae. Next base: position 528,789 of record NZ_CP093362.1, on the reverse strand, counting down.
TCGTTGTATTGAGAAGAGGCGTTTTAATTTAATTAAATAAAAAGTTTTAAAATGTGTTAAAATACATTAAGAACTTTAAAATGTAAGGGGAAGTACTACTGATGGACGTACACAATGTAAATATTGACATGAGTGCTGTAGAACCAAAGCAATATCCAGATAATGGATATCCTGAAATTGCTCTGGTAGGACGCTCAAATGTAGGAAAATCTTCATTAACAAATGTCTTAATTAATCGAAATAGCTATGCAAGAACTTCTAATACTCCTGGGAAAACTCAAACACTTAATTTTTATAATATTGATGATAAGATGTTCTTTGTTGATATTCCAGGATATGGATATGCCAGAATTTCTAAAAAAGAACGAGCAAAATGGGGAGTGATGATTGAAACCTATTTAACAACTCGTCGCCAATTAAACGGTGTAATTTTATTAATTGATGGTAGAAGAAAACCAAGTGATGATGATTTACAAATGTATGAGTTTCTAAAATACTATAATATACCTACTTTAATTTTAGCTACTAAAATGGATAAAACACCAAAAAGTAAATGGAATAAAGAGACTAGTTTATTAAATAAGACAATTGAATTGAATTATGATGATGAAATTGCTTTATTTTCTGCTCAAACTAAGTATGGTAAAGATAAAGTATGGAATTGGATTGAAAAGCATACGGGGGTAAATTAATTGGATTTCAATGATTATCAAAAAGCTGCTAATAAAACTCTACGTGGTAATGAACAAGTTTTAACTAATTGTGCATTAGGTCTAGGTAGTGAAACTGGTCAAGTTGTTGATTTAATTAAAAAATACACTTTTCATGGTGAAAATTTGGATCATGATCAGTTAGTCAAAGAAATGGGCGATGTTCTATGGTATTTGTCTCAAATTGCCGAATGGAATAATATTCCTTTTGAAGAAGTAGCCAACTTTAATATTAAAAGATTAAATAATACACATAATAGAATGTTGAAAGACTAAAAAAGGCTTCACAATAAAATTATTGTGAAGCCTAATTAGATTATTTTTCTTTTTTCTTACTTTTAGAATCTTTATTTCCATTTTTAAGAAACTTATCTCTTTTTTTGTCATTTGAGTCTACTTTAGCTAATTTATCGAACATGGCATTTAGGTCGTTGTTTCTTTGAATATTCAAACTCATAATACTCATCTCCTTAATTTTATAACTATATACTATCAAATTACTAATTATTTGTCATATTAAATGAGGTGATATATTTGGCAACTCCACATATTGAACACAAATTGAGATTATTACCTGATTTACCTGGATGTTATTTAATGAAAGATAAATTAGGGAAAATTATTTATGTTGGTAAAGCAAAAAATTTAAAAAATCGAGTTCGTTCTTATTTCAAAAGTCATCATGAAGGAAAGACAGCTAAGTTAGTTTCTAATATCAGAGATTTTGAAACAATTATTACTTCGACTAATAAAGAAGCTTTTTTACTAGAAATAACATTAATTCATAAACATCGACCTCATTTTAATATTCAATTAAAGCAAGGTAATAGTGGCTATCCTTATATTAAGATTACTAAGGAGAGAAACCCCCAGATAAAAATTGTTAATCATATTCGAAATGATGGTGGTTATTATTTTGGACCATATCCTAATGTTTATGCTGCAGATGAAACTTTGCATTTTTTGCAAAAAGTTTATCCTTTGAGAAGATGCAACGGTTACCAGAATCGACCTTGTTTATACTATCATATGGGTCAATGTTTGGGTGCTTGCTTTAAAAATATACCTGAATCAGTTTATGATGAACAAATTAAGAAAATTAAATCTTTTTTAAATGGCAACGTAACTATTGCTAAAAAGACTTTGACTTCTAAAATGTTAGAAGCTTCGAAAAATATGGAATATGAGAGAGCTGCGGAACTTCGAGATCAACTTAAATATATTGAGATCACTGTTGAAAAGCAAAAAATTATTTCTAATGATACAACACCAAGAGATATTTTTAATTATTATGTAAATGATGGCTGGTTATCAATTCAAATATTTTTTATTCGTCAATCTAGATTATTACAACGAATTAAGAGAACATTTCCAATTGTAGATTCACCTGAAGAAGAGATGACCGATTTTATCGTCCAATTTTATTCTCAAGAAAATCAACCATTACCTAATGAAATCTTGATTCCCAAGACCTTGGATAAAGATATGCTATCTGAAGCCCTTGATGAACGAGTTAGAGTACCCTTACGTGGGCAAAAAAAAGACTTATTGGATATGGCACAAAAAAACGCAAAGTTAGTCTTAGATGAAAAGTTTAGGCTAATGGAATTAGATAATATTAAAACAGTTGGTGCAATGGAAGATTTGTGTAATTTATTAAATATTCCCAATGGCCATCGAATTGAATCTTTTGATCATTCACATATTCAAGGTGCTGATTTAGTTTCAGCGATGGTAGTATTTGATGATGGTAAACCTAATAAAAGTGAATATCGTAAATACAAATTAAGAAACGAAGATCATGCTGATGAGGCAGCTAGTACTCGTGAAGTTATCAGAAGACGTTATGGTCGTTTATTAAAACAAAATGAAACATTACCTGATTTAATTCTTATGGATGGTGGAATAATCCAAATGAATGCGGTTAAGGATGTATTGGAAAATGAACTGAATTTACAAATACCGGTAGCTGGCATGGTAAAAAATGATAAACATAAAACTGCTGATTTGCTGTTTGGTCAGTTAGACGAGCATGTTTACCTAAATCCTAAAAGTCAGGCTTTTTATTTAGTTCAAAGAGTTCAAGATGAGGTTCATCGTTTTGCAATCAACTTTCATCGCAATATCCACACCAAACACTCTTTGAGTTCTCAATTAGATAATATTGATGGTGTTGGTCCTAAGACTAAAAATAAATTGTTACGCAAATTTGGTTCACTAAAAAACATTTCTGAAACACCAATTTCTAAAATTGAGAATTTAGGTATTTCGCATAAAGTGGCACAAAATATAAAGTTTACATTAGAAAAAATAAAAAGATAAATAAAAAGTTATATTGAGTTCTTTACGTAAAAAAATTTTCTCGTTATACTCAATAAATAAAATAAAAAAGTAGAGCTGATATAAAAATGTTTGTCGATCAAGTAAAAGTAAAAATAAAAGCAGGTGACGGTGGAAATGGAATCGTTGCCTTTCGTAGAGAAAAGTTTGTTCCTAATGGAGGACCTGCCGGCGGTGATGGTGGTCATGGTGGAAATGTTATTTTTGCTGTTGAAACCGGTATGAATACTTTAATGGATTTTCATTATAAACGTAAGTTTGTTGCTGATCGTGGTGCTGATGGTGGAAATAAGAAAATGACTGGGCGTAGTGCTGATGATTTAGTCGTTTATGTCCCTGAAGGAACATCTATTTATGATGAAGATACTAACCAATTAATTTATGATTTAGTGGATAAAGATGACAGCTATATTGTAGCTGCTGGTGGTCGTGGTGGCCGAGGTAATACTCATTTTGCTTCTGCTAAAAATTCTGCTCCTGAAATTTCAGAAAATGGCGAACCAGGTGAAGAACATAACATTAGATTAGAATTAAAAGTTCTTGCCGATGTTGGACTAGTAGGATTTCCTTCTGTTGGTAAATCAACTTTATTATCGACCATCACTAGTTCTAAACCCAAGGTGGCTCAGTATCATTTTACAACCTTAGTACCTAACCTGGGGATGGTAAGATTGGATGATGGTAGGGACTTTGCAATTGCAGATTTACCTGGTTTGATTGAAGGGGCCTCTTCTGGTGTAGGATTAGGATTTAAATTTTTACGTCATGTTGAGAGAACTAGAGTTATTTTACATTTGGTTGATATGAGTGGACAAGAAGGTCGAACCCCATTTGAAGACTACCAAAAAATTAATGATGAACTATCAAAATATGATAATAATTTATTGAAACGTCCACAAATTATTGTAGCAACAAAAATGGATATGCCAGACTCTAAAAATAATTTAAAACAATTTGAAGCAGAATTATCTAAAAATAATAATAATGCATATAAAGTTATTCCAATTTCTTCAATAACTCATAGTGGATTATCTAATTTAGTAAGTGAAACAGCTGATTTATTAGCTAAAACACCTAAATTTCCTATTACAGATGATCAGGAAACTAAGGAAACATCTGAATACAAATATGAGGCTGATGAAAAGCCATTTGAAATTAATAAAGATGAAGATGGCAATTGGATTTTATCTGGTAATAAGATTGAAAAGCTATTTAAGATGACAGATACTACCCACGATCAAAGTATGCTTAGATTTGCACGACAATTGCGTGGAATGGGCGTTGATGATGCTTTAAGGAAAGCAGGGGCTGAAAATGGTGATTTAGTATCCATTCTTGACTTTACATTCTCTTATGTAGATTAATATGAAAGGTGGGAATAATACCCATCTTTTTTTATGTATTGCAATTTATTTTTATATGCTACAATTTATATTAGTGATTTTAGATACGAATAATAAAAAAAGGAATAGATCTTTATGCAATTAGAATTTTTAGGAACCGGTTCTGGAGTTCCAGGTAAGTTTAGAAATGTTTCGTCAACAGCTTTAAAATTATTAGATGAGTGTAATTCTGTCTGGTTATTTGATTGTGGTGAAGGTACTCAACAACAAATTTTACGTTCAAATTTAAAGCCTAGAAAAATTAACAAAATTTTTATTACTCATTTACATGGTGATCATATTTTTGGGTTACCAGGTTTATTAAGTTCTAGATCTTTTCAAGGTGGTAATACACCAGTAACTATTTATGGCCCTAAGGGAATTAAAGATTTTGTTGAAATTAGTCTGGGAGTGTCGAAAACAAAGCTATCATATAAAATAAAGTATGAGGAATTTTCTGAAGCGGGAGTTTTGTTTGATAATAAGCTATTTAAAGTTGTTGCAGAAACTCTAGACCATCAAATTAAATCTTTTGGTTATAGAGTGATAGAAAAAGATCATCAAGGTGAGTTACTAGTTGATAAATTAAAAGAAGCTAAAATACCATCTGGACCAATTTATGGAAAGCTAAAAAATGGTGAAACTGTTACTTTAGATGATGGAAGAACTGTTAATGGAAAAGATTTTATTGGTCAATCTCAAAAGGGAAGAGTCATAACTATTATTGGTGACACTAGGAGTAATCCAAATAGTTATAAATTATCAGAAGACGCTGATGTTTTAGTTCATGAAAGTACATTTGGTAAGGGTGAAAGTAGATTAGCTCATAATTACTATCATTCTACTAATATGCAAGCAGCTAAATTAGCTAAAAAAGCTAATGTAGGCAAGTTATTATTAACTCATATTTCAGCTAGATATACTGGGAAAATGGCTAAAGAATTACAAAATCAGGCTAAAAGTATTTTTAATAATACTAAAGTGGTTAAAGATTTTGATGTGATTGATATACCTTTTGATAAAAAAGTTTAAAAGAGATGAATGTAGATGATACCAGCAAAATTTGATTGGAAAATTGATTCATCAATGATAGATGAAAATCAAAATAGAATTTCTCGAGAATTGGGAATTGGCTCATTAATAACCTCAATTTTATTTAGTCGTGGTTATAAAGATGCTAGTGCTATTAAGGAATTTTTAAGTCCACAACTTTCTAATTTAAGAGATCCTTACTTACTTCATGATATGCATAAAGCATGTGATCGAATAAAAAGTGCTATTCAAAATAATGAAAAGATTACAGTGTATGGTGATTATGATGCTGATGGAATCACAAGTACTGCTATCATGTATGAAACACTATCTAACTTAGGCGCTAATGTGAACTACTTTGTACCTAATCGATTTAAAGATGGTTATGGTCCTAATCCAAATATTTATAAACATTTAATTAGTGATGGAACTAATTTGATTGTAACTGTGGATAATGGAATTTCTGGGAATGACTCAGTAGCGATTGCAAATGAATTAGGGTGTGATGTTATAGTTACAGATCATCATAATATCCCTGATGAAATTCCAGATGCCTATGCAATTGTTCATGCTAGATATCCTGGGGATGAATATTCTTTTGGTGAATTTTCAGGTGTTGGGATTGCATTTAAAGTTGCTAGTGCCTTATTAGAAGAAATCCCTGAAGAATATTTTGATTTAGCTGCAATCGGAACAGTTGCCGATTTAGTGTCGTTAACTGATGAGAATCGCATCTTAGTATCTTATGGATTGGCCGCTCTTTCTGATACTCAACGTCCAGGATTAAGTAAATTAGAGAAATTAGCAGGTATTAAAACTGATAACTTAAATGAGCAAAGTATTAGTTTTGGGATAGCTCCAAGGTTAAATGCTTTAGGAAGAATTAGTGATGCCAGCACGGGAGTTGAACTGCTAACTACTTTTGATGAAGATTTAGCAGATGAATTAAGCCATGAAACTGAGAACGAAAATAAACAAAGAAGAAAATTAGTTGATGATATTTTTAAACAAGCTAATGATCAAGCTAAAAAAATAGCTGATAAAAATACAATTGTTGTTTATGGTAAAGATTGGCATGAAGGTGTTGTTGGAATTGTTGCTAGTCGATTAATTGAAAAATATCATAAACCAGCCTTGGTTTTAAGTTTGAATACTGAAACCAATATTTTAAAGGGCTCTGGGAGAAGCATTGAAAGATTCAATTTATTCAAAGCTTTAAATGGTGTCAGAAGTAATATGGTTTCCTTTGGTGGTCATAGTATGGCCGTGGGATTAAGTGTTGATTTAGATAACCTAAACACTGTTATTCAACACTTAGAAAGCTATGCGAACGAAAATAATATAACTGAATTGCAAAAGCCAATTTTAAAGTTAGCTAAAAAAATATCTGTCAATCAAGTTAATGAACAATTATTCAATCAATTACAATTATTATCACCTTTTGGAACTGATAATGAATATCCTATCTTTTCTTTTGAAGCTGATATGGTAACTAACATTCAAACAATGGGTAAAAACAATGAACATTTAAAATTTAAAATTCTAGGTGATAATTCTTCATTAAATGTATTAGCATTTAAAAAGGGTAATTTAGCTAATCGCCTAGAAGGTGTTAGCGATTGCGTTAGTGTTGCAGGACACTTAGAAAAAAATACTTGGAAAGGTCGGACAACAATCCAAGTTATGTTAGATGATATTTTTAGTGACAGTGTCGAAATCGTTGATTCTAGGACTAATAAATTAAATAAGCAGATGTTAAATTATTCAAATTCTTTATATGTATTCTTCAATGAAAAAATTTATGATAAATTAAAATCACTTATTAATGATAGTTCCAAAGCTGCTTTATTTAATAATTTGTTTTTATCTGATAATTTTGATAATATAATATTTGTTGATTGCCCTAATTCGTTTGAAGATTTAGATTTAGCTTTAAATTCTGTTAATAAAGATAGTAATTTAATTATGTATTTTTATAAAAAAAATATGGTCATGAACTACGCAATGCCTAATAGAAACCAGTATGCTGATCTTTTTAGATTTGTGGAAGGTCATAAAGATATAAATCTTAATAAAGATATTAACCTATTAAGTAATTATCTAAAAATAGATATAAATAATTTAATATTTATGCTAAAAGTATTTAAAGAATCAAAATTTATATCAATCGATAATGGCATTATGAATGGTAATCGTAATCCTATTTCAAATGATATAACTTTAACTAATAGTTATAAAAAAAGAAAGCAACAATATGATATTGAAAAAAACTTACTTATCGTTAATAATAGCGATTTTAATAAGGTTATTCGTAGTCATTTTGATTAGGATGAAAGGAAGTTATTTAACCAATGGCACTTGATTTATATAAATATGTTGCTAGTTATAAGGACTTTCCTGAAAAGGGAGTTACTTTTAGAGATATTTCGCCATTAATGGAAAATGGTGAAGCTTATCATGAAGCTACTGATCGTATTGTTAAATATGCTAGAGATAAAAAAGTTGATTTAGTAGTTGGACCAGAAGCTAGAGGATTTATTGTTGGATGCCCTGTTGCTTATGATTTAGGAATTGGATTTGTGCCTGCAAGAAAAAAAGGTAAACTTCCTGGTAAAGTTATTGGAGCATCATATGGATTAGAATATGGTAAGTCTTCTTTATATATTCATGCTGATGCTGTTAAACCAGGACAAAGAGTACTAATTACTGATGATTTATTGGCAACTGGTGGAACAATTGAGGCTACTATTGAATTAGTAGAAAAATTAGGTGGTATTGTTGTTGGAACTGCATTTATCATTGAAATTGAAGAACTAAAAGGTAGAGATAAAATTAAAGACTACGATTTATTAAGTCTTTTACAATATTAATTTTTAAGATGTGTTATCACATCTTTTATGGAGAGTTGGCAGAGCGGTAATGCATCGGACTCGAAATCCGACGAACCGGTATTTCCGGCGGGCAGGTTCGACTCCTGTACTCTCCTTAAACTTAAAAAAGTGTTAGTTATTTTATATAATTAACACCTTTTTTATAATTATGCTAACATGTTATGAAATAATATAATAAATGATATAATTATAATGTATCCTTTAGGAAAAGAGATTTAATTATGAATAAAAAAGTTATTATGTTATTTACATTACTTTTTACTTTAATTATATTGGCTTTTCAATTGTGTGGATTAAATAATAAATCAACTAATGTTTACGCTAATGATAAAAGAATTGGTTTAACATTAGATTGTTCTAGAATTTATTATTCTACTGATAAGATTAAGCAATATATTAATTTGCTAAGTAAAAATAAAGCTACTTATTTGCAATTACATTTAAATGATAATGAAAATTTTGGTATAGAAAATGAAACTTTAAATCAAACAACTGATAATGCTACAAAGAAGGGTAATGTTTACTACAATAAAAAAACAAAACTGCCATTTTTAAGTAAAGATCAGTTATTAGATATTATCCAATATGGATATGAAAAAGGAATTCAAGTTGTACCCGAGATTGATGTCCCTGGACATGCTCAATCGATTTTTAAATTACTTTCATATACAAAAAATGGTAAAAAGTTAGTTAAAGAGATTAGAAATCCAGATGGATATAATGAAATGTTTTATAATCGTAAGGCAACTATTGATCTTTCAAAAAAATTGCTTAGTGAATATGTAGGAATGCTACCTAAGGGTTATTATTTGGGGGTAGGAGCTGATGAAATTACCATCAGTGATAAACAAGATCAAAAGGCGGCAGTTAAATATATTAATACTATGGATGATTACGTTAATTCAAAATCCTTAAAGATGGAAATGTGGAATGACAGTTTTCATAAGGCAGTTTTAAATCAATATCATAAAAATATTTTAATTAATTACTGGAGCTTAAGTGGTGATGTTAGTGATACAAAAGATTATAACGACAATGTTAGACTTAGAGCAACGTTACCACAACTAAATTCTTCTGGATTTAAAACGATTAACTATAATAGTTATTACTTATATATAATTACCGATCCTCTATCTTTTACTAAAGATTCTATTAAAGATTGGAAAGATGATTTTGATAAATGGAAAATGGGGATGTGGAATGACGAATCTAGGAGTCAAATAGCTAAAAGTAAAAACAATATTGGAACATCGCTATCAATTTGGGGAGAATATCCAAATAAGTATGATGGTGATTCTGCTTATAAAAATACTAACTATTTTGTTAAATATTTTCTTAAAAAGGCACGTAGTTACTAAAGTACGATTAATTAATTTATGAAATTATGTTATATTATATATTGTATTACATAATTTTTAAGGAGTTTATAATGTTAAAATTAAACGTAAATACTAATTTTGTTAATCAAGAAATAACATTATCTGATAAAAGTACGGGTCAGTTATCTGGTGTACGTATTCCATCTACAATGGGACAGCAAGATGTTCAATGGACTTTTATTTCTACCGGTCGTAAACACGAAGGATTTGTTTTTACGGGTCAGTTGTCAGATGGACAAGTTATTAATTCATTTAATAATGAGGACCAATATAAAATACATTTGATGAATAAATAAAAAAGCACACATTTGTGTGCCTTTTTTATTTTAGTATTTTTTAATTCATAGTAAAATAATTATATTATTAAGGAAAGTTGAGTGATTTATTTGAAGGTTGGAATTGATAAAATTGGTTTCTATTCTCCTAAATTTTATATAGATACGTCTGATTTAGCAATAGCTAGAAATGAAGATCCTAATAAATATTTAATTGGTATTGGTCAAAAAAAGCAAGCTGTTATTCCTAATACCCAAGATGTGGTTACAATGGCAGCTAATGCTAGTTACAAAATAATTAGTCATGATGACATTGACAAAATTGATTTAATTATTTTTGGTACTGAAACGGGTGTTGATAATTCAAAATCTGCTGCTATCTATTTACAAAACTTATTGTCACTAAAATCTTCCGCCAGAGCATTTGAGATTAAACAAGCTTGTTATGGAGCTACTGCCGGATTACAAATGGCTAAAGAATATATAATTAATCATCCTGATAAAAAAGCATTAGTTATTGGTGCTGATGTTGCTAGGTATGGTATTAATACGCCTGGTGAAGTTACACAAGGTGGTGGAGCAATTGCAATGATTGTTTCATCTAATCCTTCGATTGCATCTTTTGATGGTGATAGTACTTTCCATTCTGATGATATTATGGATTTTTGGCGTCCGTTGTATAGTACTGAAGCTTTGGTTGATGGTCATTATTCAAATAATGTTTATGTTGATTTTTTTAAAAAAACATGGAAAGAATATAATGATAAAAATCAATTATCAATTGATGATTATTCAGCTTTAGTCTTTCATTTACCTTATGTAAAAATGGGCATTAAAGGTTTGCGTGCAGTTTTGTCGGAAGCAACTGAAGATAAACAAATTTCATTAAAAAATGAGTTTAATTTTTCTAAGACTTATAATGAAAATATTGGCAACCTGTATACAGGTTCTTTATATTTAAGCTTATTGTCATTAATAAATGAATCTAGTAATCTTAAATATGGTGATAGAATTGGTTTATTTAGTTACGGATCTGGTGCACAAGGAGAATTTTTCTCAATGAAATTAGAAAAATCATTTAAAAATGCAAAATCAATTAATGATTTAAATAATTTAATTGCCAATCGTGAGAAACTTTCCGTTGAAGAATATGAAAATATTTTTAATCAATGGTTGCCGATTAAAAATATTGATATTGATTTAAATTGGCAACGAGATGATTCAACGTTCTTTTTAAAGTCAATTAAAAATAGTCAAAGAATTTATTCTAGTAGATTAGAGGAAAAATAATATGAATTTATATTTAGCTAGTCCTTTTTTTAATGATGATCAAATCAACAGAGTGTCTAAAATTGAGCTTGCTTTATCTAAAAATAAAACAGTTGATAATGTATTTAGTCCAAGAAAATCTGAGATAAAGGATTGTAAAATTGGTAGTGAAGAATGGTCTAAAAAAGTATTTAAACTAGATACCGATGAAATAAAAAAAGCTGATGCCATCATTGCTATTATCGATTATGTTGACGATAATGTTGATAGTGGAACAGCTTTTGAAATTGGTTATGCAAATTCAATGAATAAACCAGTTATCGTTTTTCATGAAAAAGATAACAATGTTAATTTAATGATATCAAATAGTTTGAATGCTTATTTAACTAAATTTGATGAAGTTGAGCAATATAACTTTAAAACATTACCTAAATCTAGTTATACAGGAAAGGTGTTTTAACCGATATTACTTCGATAAAGTCCAACTACTTTGCCAATAATTGAAACTTGTTTTAAAATGATTGGTTCCATATAATCATTTTCTGGTTGTAATTTGTAATATTTTTCTTCTTTAAAAAATCTTTTACATGTTACTTCATTTTTATCAGTCATTGCAATTACAATGTCACCATTTTCTGCGTTTGACTGTTTTTTAACAATAACTTTATCGTTATTAAATATACCGATATTAATCATGCTTTCACCTTTAATGTTTAACATAAAGATATCATCTGTAGATTTGTTGTACTGATCTGACAATGAAAAATAATCATTAGATTCTTCAATTGCCAGAATAGGTTCACCGGCTGCAACATTTCCTAATAGCGGAATTCTTTCTGGATAGGCATTAACACCGATTTCTTTAAAACCTTTTTCAGTTATTTCCATAGCTCTAGGTTTTGCGTTATTTTTAACTAGTAGTCCTCTCTGAGTAAGTCTACTTAAATGCCCATGAACTGTTGAAGTTGATGATAGACCCATTGCTTTGCCTATTTCTCTAACTGTTGGAGGATATCCTTGATTATTGATGGTTTCCCATATAAATTTTAAAATGGCTATTTGTTTATTAGATGTTTTTCTAGTTTGAAAGGTCATATATATGCCTCAATTCTTGATTTTATTTAGGTTTAATATTAGCATATTAATATAATGTAAACAAACGTTCGTAAATAATAAAAAAGGAGACTTTAAAATGGCAGAAGATAAAATTTTAAAAGAATTAGTTCCTAGAATAAATGAATTATCTAAAAAAAGAAAAGCAGAAGGTTTAACAGATGCCGAAGAAGCTGAAAGAAAAGATTTGCATAAAAAGTATTTAAAACGTTTTAAAGAAAATATGAGAAGTCAAATCGAAATGGTTCAAGTTTTTAATAAAGAGGGTAAAGAAGTTACACCTGATAAAGTTAAAAATGTACAGAGAAAAAAGGGATTGCGTGACGACTAATTAAAAGAAATTTTGAAATTAATTTTTAATTTGTGTAAAATAATTATGTAAGTTGGGAGTGATATATATGTCTACAGCTCTATGGATAATTCTTGTTTTAGTAGCTTTAATTTTAGGTTTAGTTGGCGGGTTCTTCATGGCTCGTAAATACATGGAAAAATATCTTAAAGATAATCCACCAATCAATAAAGACCAATTAAGAGCCATGATGTTACAAATGGGTCAAAAACCTTCTACTAAGAAATTAAATCAAATGATGAACAGTATGAAAGCTCATGCTAAGTAGTTATTATTAACAAAAAAGACTTAAAATCTTTTAAAATTTTAAGTCTTTTTTATTTTTCTTTTGTAGCAGGATCTACATATTTAAAATCTGGATTAATCTCATCATCTAATTTATCAAAAGCATCTTGCATTTTCTTTTCTATCTCATGTTGACCTTCTTCATTTAATTTTATTTTTCTATCTATATATATAGGATCGCCAAAATTAATAACTGCCTTTTTTCTAGAAAATAAAGATTTAAAAGTTAAAGGTCCTTGATAGACTACAGGTAACAATGGTTTCTTTGATAACTTTGAAATTAAAGTGGCTCCACCCTTTAAATTTTGTGAATGTCTTGTACCAGATGGAAAAATAATTAATGATTTATTCGATTTTTGTAAAACCTTAACAGGTTCTTTAATTACTGAAGGACCTGGGTTTTCTCGATCAACGCTTAGAACATTTGCATGAATTAATATATATTTTAAAAAAGGATTTTTGAATAACTCTTTCTTTGCCATAAAAGCAAACTTTTTGGGACTAGCGGCTAACGCATAATATAATGGATCAAACCATGTTCTGTGTGGTGCTACCAATACATAGTTACCAGTAGGAATTCTATGTTTATTTTCATATTTAGGTTTACCATTAACTATGTATAATATTGACCTCGCTAATACTCTTAAAAAAGAATACATTTTTTTACTCCTTTCAACTCTTTATAAAACAATGATATTCTATTATTATTGTTTTATGCAAGTTAAATTAAGGTGGAGAAAGAAATTGAATGAATTATTACATGATAATGAAAGAATAGACCAACTGTATAGTAATGATATTAAGATTATTCAAAATCCTAATGTATTTTCATTTTCATTGGATGCAGTTTTGTTAGCAAATTTTGCAAAATTACCTTTCAAACAACAATCTAAGGCCGTAGATTTATGTTCTGGAAATGGTGCAGTTGGTATGTTTATGTCACATAAAACTAAAGGTGAAATAATAGAAGTGGAATTGCAGGATAAATTAGCTGATATGGCTAAAAGAAGTATTATTTTAAATGGTTTACAAAAACATGTAAAAATAATTAATGATGACTTATCTAATTTTAAAAAATATCTTAATAAAGATTCTATTGATGTCATTACCTGTAATCCACCGTATTTTCCTAATTTAGAAACAAGTAAAAAAAATCCAAATAAATATTTAGCAGTTGCTAGACATGAAATTACTACAAATTTAGGAGAAATTATGTCTGCAAGTAGTGAGCTGTTAAAAACTCATGCTAAAATATTTTTAGTTTATCGACCTGATCGTTTAACCGAATTAATGGAATCAATGCTGAAATATGGAATAGCTCCCAAAAAATTACAGTTTATTTACCCTAGAAAAAATAAAGATTCTAATATGGTTTTAGTTGAAGGAATTAATAGGGGGAAAAAGTCTGGGATGAAAATTCTACCACCAATTTTCACTTATAAAGACGATACTAATGATTATAGTGATTTTATCAGGGAAATATTATATGGAAAATAATTATTATCTTTATGTTCTATTATGTGGTGATAAATCTTTGTATGGGGGTATTACTAACAATTTAGAGCAACGGCTATTAAAGCATCAATCTGGTAAAGGAGCTAAATATACTAGATCACATTTACCTGTTAAAATGATATATAGTGAAACTTTTAGTAATAAATCAGATGCGTTAAAAGCTGAATATTATTTTAAACATCAGTCAAGAAAGAAAAAAATAGCATATCTATTAAAAAATGGGATTAATGTTTTTTAAATGGGATTAATGTTTTTTGATAATTATTTAATTTTAATATTGATTAATTATAATTTATGCTTTATTATTATAGATGGTTAATTTACTAAATTCACACTCAATGTGATAATTTGGCTAGTGCTTTTTATTAAGTCACCATATTAAAGGATCATTGAGGAGGAAAAACTATTTTGGAGGGCTATTATAATGGCTGTTATTTCTATGAAACAATTACTAGAAGCAGGTGTTCATTTTGGACACCAAACTCGTCGTTGGAATCCAAAGATGAAAAAATACATCTTTACTCAACGTAATGGTATTTACATCATTGATTTACAAAAAACTGTAAAGATGATTGATAATGCTTACAAATTTGTTAAGGATGAAGCATCAAAAAATGCTGTTTTCTTATTTGTTGGTACTAAAAAACAAGCACAAGATTCTATTCAAGAAGAAGCAACTCGTGCTGGTCAATTTTACGTTAACCACCGTTGGTTAGGTGGAACTTTAACTAACTGGGATACTATCCAAAAACGTATCAAGTACTTGAAAGACCTTAAAAAAATGGCTGAAGATGGTACTTTTGAAAGATTACCTAAGAAAGAAGTTTCTTTATTAAAGAAACAAACTGATAAGTTAGAAAAATTCTTAGGTGGTATTGAAGACATGCCTAAGGTTCCTGATGTTATGTTTATCGTTGACCCTCGTAAAGAACAACTTGCTGTTAACGAAGCTCACAAATTAAACATTCCTATCGTTGCTATGGTTGATACTAATACTAACCCAGACGATATCGATGTAATTATCCCATCAAATGATGATGCTATTCGTGCTGTTCGCTTAATTACTGCAAAAATGGCTGATGCTATTGTTGAAGGTAACCAAGGTGAAGAAGAAGTTGACGAAAAAACTTTCAAAGATGAAGATAATTCAAAAGATGAAAGTGAAAACAAATAATTAATTAAATAATTATATATATTTGTGCACTTAGGCTGACTCATGTTTTTGGACCGAAAAAGGCCTAATACATGAGTCAGTCTTTTTTATAACTATGATGATTTAAATATTTTAAGGAGGCCATTTCAATGGCAAAAATTACTGCTGCTCAAGTTAAAAACCTACGTGATAAAACTAGTGTAGGTATGATGGATGCTAAAAAAGCATTAGTTGCTTCCGATGGTGACGAAAAACAAGCTTTAGAATTCCTACGTGAAAAAGGTATTGCAAAGGCCGAAAAGAAAAGTGATCGCGTTGCAAACGCTGGTTTAACTCGTGTTGTTACTAATAACAACACTGCTGCTATTGTTGAGGTTAATGCCGAAACTGATTTTGTTTCAGGTAATGATGATTTTAAAGACTTAATCGATATGATTGCTGCTAAAATTGTTGAACAAAAACCAGCTAATGTTGAAGAAGCACTTAAAATGGATGTTGATGGTGAAACTATCAATGATAAAATTATTAATACAACTCAAATTACTGGTGAAAAAATCACTTTACGTCGCTTTGAAATTCTTAATAAAGAAGACGATGCTAACTTTGGTGCTTACTTGCATAATGGTGGATTAATTGGTGCTTTAGTACAAATTAAGGGTGCAGATGAAGCTACTGCAAAACATGTTGCTATGCACATTGCTGCTACTAATCCAGAATACTTAGATAGAAATTCTGTTCCTTCAGATCGTTTGGACAAAGAACGTGAAGAATTGAAAAAAGAAGCATTAGACGAAGGTAAGCCAGAAAAAATTGTTGAAAAAATGGTTGAGGGTCGTTTAAACAAATTCTTATCTGAAATTAGTTTAGCGGATCAAGAATTTGTTATGGATTCTGACAAAACTGTTTCTGAATTCGTTAAAGACAATGGTGGAGAATTAGAAGCCTTTGTTCGTTACGAAGTTGGAGAAGGTATTGAAAAAGAAGAACAAAGTTTTGCTGATGAAGTAAATAGTCAAATTAAATAATTAATTTTTTTATTAAAGGATGTACTCTGTATTGGGTTACATCCTTTTTTATATTTTTATTAAATTACTATATTAATCTGTTTTTGTTATTTATGTTATGCTAAAATTATAATAATGAATTGTGTAATGGAGGAAATTCGATGTCAGACGTAAAATACAAACGTATCGTCTTGAAGCTAAGTGGTGAAGCTTTAGCTGGAGATAGGGGTTTTGGAATTAATCCACCTGTTATAAAAAAAATAGCTGAAGAAATAAAAGAAGTTTATGAATTAGGTATTCAAATTGCCATTGTCGTTGGTGGTGGTAATATGTGGCGTGGAGTTGCTGGCGCCAAAATGGGTATGGAAAGAACTCAAGCTGATTATGTTGGTATGCTTGCTACCATAATGAATGGACTTTCATTACAAGATAATTTAGAATCAATTGATGTTCCAACTAGAGTTCAAACTTCAATTGAAATGAGACAAATTGCTGAACCATATATTAGAAGAAAAGCAGTTCGTCATTTACAAAAAAACAGAGTAGTTATTTTTGCTGGGGGTACTGGAAATCCTTATTTCTCAACAGATACTACTGCCGCTCTAAGAGCCGCAGAAGTCCATGCTGATGCAATCTTAATGGCTAAAAATGGTGTTGATGGAATTTATTCTGCAGATCCTAATAAAGACTCTTCTGCTGTTAAATATGATGAATTAACTCAAATGGATATTATTAATAAAAATCTTAATGTTATGGATACCACTGCTAGTTCTTTATCAATGGATAATGATATTCCTCTAGTAGTATTTAATTTAAATAAGTCTGGAAATATTAGAAAAGTTGTTCAAGGTGAAAAAATTGGAACAACTGTCAGGGGGAAATAAATTATGGTTACTTCAAAAGAAGTTTTAGATAATGCTAAAAGTAAAATGCAAAAAACAACTGATGCATTGAAAAAAGATTTGAGCTCTATTAGAGCTGGAAGAGCAAACGCTAGCTTATTAAATCGGGTTAGTGTAAATTACTATGGTGCACCTACTCCATTAAATCAAATTGCTGCAATAACTATTCCAGAAGCTAGAGTTATTATGGTTAAACCATATGATAAATCAGCATTAGATGATATTGAAAAGGGTATTTTAGAAGCTGATATTGGTATTAATCCAGCTAACGATGGTGATAATATAAGATTAGTTGTTCCTCAACTAACTGAAGAACGTCGTGCTGAAGTTTCTAAAAAAGTTAAAGCTACTGGTGAAAGTAATAAAGTTGCTATCAGAAATGTTAGACGTGAAGCAATGGATGCTGTTAAAAAAGGAAATAAAAATGATGATTTTAATGATGATGAAGCACATCGTCTAGAGGATCAAGTTCAAAAATTAACAGATAAAGAAATTAAGAATGTTGATAGTATCGTCTCTGATAAAGAAGACGAAGTAATGAACGGATAAGGAGATATTTTATGCCAGAACAAGAAATTACTCCAGGAACTAAAGAATTTGAAAAAATGATTTTTAAATTAAATGGAGATATGGATAGTAAAAATGCTCAAGCATTAGAATACAATGGAGGTAAATTACAAGAAATTCAAAAAGATGTATATGTAATGCCAGTATATGTTACAGATGAATTTAATTTATTTTTCGTTGTTTCAAAATTAATTGGTGATGATTGGGTCATTGCATTTACTCAGGCAACCATTCAAAACGAAACAGAAATTACTGATTTAACTGATCCAATTCCTACAGGTAGAGGTTTAAACATGCTCGGCGAACAAAGTGCCGCTGATGCAAATCAATTATTGAAATATTTCCAAACCTTAGTTGATACTAAGCGTGGGGAATGGAGATTAATTCAATAAAATTTAATCGACTTATTTAGGATGAGGATGTTAACTCATCCTTTATTTGTTTATTTTTATTTATAGGTGATATTATGTTTAATATAAATAGGCCAACGGAAAAATATCAATTAGATTTAGATAACATTCCTAAACATGTGGCTATTATTATGGATGGCAACGGTAGATGGGCAAAAAAAAGACATTTGCCTAGAATTGCTGGTCATAAACAAGGTATGGAAGTCGTTAAAAAAATTACTAAATCAGCAAGTGATTTGGGAATTAAGGTTTTAACTTTATATGCATTTTCTACTGAAAATTGGCATCGTCCGGATAAAGAAGTCAATTATTTAATGGGGCTACCTGAAAAGTTTTTTAATAAATTCGTTCCTGATTTAATAAAAAATAACGTTCAAGTACGTGTTATGGGTGAAATTGATAATTTACCAAATAATACTAAATTAGCAGTTAATAAAGCTATTAATGACACTAAAGGATGCGACGGAATGATTTTGAACTTTGCTTTAAATTATGGCAGTCATGATGAAATTGTTACTGCTATAAAAAAAATATCTAAAAAGGTTCAAGATGGTGAATTGAAAATTAATGAAATTGATACTGAAATGGTTGATCATTCTTTAATGACTGCTGATTTGAATAGCTTTGCTAATCCTGATTTACTTATTCGTACAAGTGGTGAAGAAAGATTATCTAACTTTTTACTTTGGCAATTAGCTTATAGTGAATTTGTATTTGATGATACTAAATGGCCTGATTATGATTCTAATAATTTAAAGGCATGCATTTATGAATATCAAAACCGTCATCGTCGATTTGGTGGCATAAAAAATAAATAGTTTAGAGGAAATAAAATGAAACAAAGAGTATTAACGGCAATTATTGCTTTAATAATATTTATTCCAGTCGTTTTATTAGGCGGAATATTTATAGATGTAGCTGCAATTGCATTAGGAATAATTGCTGTATCTGAAGCATTAGTTATGAAAAAGAAGTTGGTTGTTTCGATCGAAGCAATCCTATCTTTTATAGGTGTTTCTTTAATTATAGCTCCTGATAATTGGTTTATACATTTACCTAATTTTCTATCTTCACAGTTCTTATTATATATAGTTATTATGTTATTAATGCTTAGGACTGTTATAACTAGAAATCGTTTTTCTTTTGATGATGTTGGTGTCCTGACTTTATCGATGTTTTATGTAGGAATAGGTTTTCATTATTTTATTTCTGCTAGATCTGATAGCATATCAACATTGTTTTATGCTTTATTTATCGTTTGGATTACTGATAGTGGTGCTTATATTTTTGGTAAAAAATTTGGTAAAAATAAGTTAGCTCCACATGTGAGTCCAAATAAAACGTGGGAAGGATCGATTTGTGGATCTCTACTTGCAACCGTTATTGGTACAATGTGGATGTTATATTATAATATCGGTAATACTTCAGTTATAGAGGCTATATTTATTACCTTAATTTTATCAATTGTAGGACAATTTGGAGATTTGGTGGAGTCAGCTTTAAAACGCTATTATCGAGTAAAAGATTCAGGGAAAATTTTACCTGGACATGGTGGAATTTTAGACCGCTTTGATAGTCTTCTTTTTGTTTTACCGATATTACATTTGTTTGGAATTGTATAAATGATTATTTAAAGGAGCGATGATTGTGATTTTAACTATTGTATCTTTTATAATAGTTTTTGGAATTCTTGTCTTTGTCCATGAATTTGGACACTTTATAGTTGCTAAAAAGTCAGGAATTATGGTTCGTGAATTTTCTATTGGAATGGGACCTAAACTATTTTATTATCGACACAATTCAACAACTTATACGATAAGATTATTGCCATTAGGTGGATATGTAAGAATGGCAGGTTCTGCTGATAATGAATCACAAGAATTAGAACCTGGGACACCAGTTAGTTTACAGTTTGATAAAAATCAAAAAGTTAATTCAATTAATACAAGTAAAAAACAAACACTATATAAAGGAATCCCTTTAGAAGTAACTGGTTGTGATTTAGAAAATGATCTTTGGATTGAAGGTTACGAAAATGGTAATGAAGACCTAAAAAAAAGATACGATGTAAATCATGATGCAGTTATTATTGAGCAAGATGGTCTTGCTGTACAAATCGCACCTGAAGATGTTCAATTTCAAAATGCACCAGTTTGGAAAAAGTTTATAACTAATTTTGCAGGTATTTTTAATAATATTATTTTAGCAATTATAGCTTTTTCTTTGTTGGCTTTTCTTCAAGGTGGAGTGGCTTCTAATAGTAATTCTGTTAATGTTTCACCTAATAACCATATTGCTAAAGATGCAGGAATTAAGAATAAGGATAAAATAATTAGTGTAGATGGTCAAAAAATAAATGATTGGCAAAGCTTAAGTACTAATATTCAATCTAAACCAGATCAAAAAATAACATTAAAAGTTTTAAGGAATAATTCAGTAAAAACGATTAATTTAACAACTGGATCTGCTAAAAATGGTTCCAATAAATATGGCGTAATTGGTATTACAGGAACTTTAAATCATTCATTTAGTGCTAAACTATTTTCTGGATTCTCTCAAACTTGGAGCTTTACGAAGTTGTTAGTCACTAAATTAATATCGATGGTTTCTGGTAACTTTAGTTTAAACGACTTAGGAGGACCTGTAGCTATTTTTGCTAATACCTCACAAGCCGCTAAATTGGGAATTGATGGAATTGTTTACTTCTTGGCTTTCTTATCTATTAATTTAGCTATAATTAATTTAATTCCAATTCCTGCGCTGGATGGTGGTAAAATATTATTAAATATAGTTGAGGCAATCAGAAGAAAACCTACTTCTGAAAAAGTAGAAACAGTTGTTACTTTGGTTGGTTTTGCTTTTATAGTTATTTTGATGATTCTAGTTACACTAAATGATATACAGAGATACTTTTTACATTAAAAAGTAAATAAGGAGATTTTTTATGAAACAGTCTAAAATGTTGATTCCTACTACAAAGGAAGCTCCTAAGGGTGCCGAGGCACTAAGTCATAAATTAATGTTAAGAGCCGGTTATATTAAGCAAGTTTCAGCTGGAATGTATGCTTATTTACCACTAGCTTATCGCGTGATTTCTAAAATTGAAAATATTGTTAGAAAAGAAATGGATAGTATTGATGCTAATGAAACATTAATGCCAGCGGTTTTACCGGCCAAGCTTTGGAAAGAATCTGGACGTTTAGATACTTACGGTCCAGAGTTGTTTAAACTTAAAAATCGTCATGATACAGACTTTATTTTAGGACCTACTCATGAAGAAACTTTTACTACTTTAATAAGAGATTCAATTAAGTCTTACAAAAAGTTGCCTTTAATTTTATATCAAATTCAACCTAAATATCGTGATGAAGATCGTCCTCGTTATGGACTTTTACGTAGCAGAGAATTTATTATGGAGGATGGATATTCTTTCTCAATTGATGATGAAGATTTAGATAAAATCTATAATAATATGGAAAGTGCATATAGATCTATTTTTGATAAAATTGGTTTGAACTATCGAACTATTATTGGAAATGGTGGTGCAATGGGGGGATCAGATTCAATTGAATTTTCTGCTCCTGCTGCTGTAGGTGAAGATACAATTGTTTATTCAGATGATAGTAATTATGCTGCTAATTTAGAAATGGCTAAAAGCATTTATGAACCATTACAGAATAAAGCAGAAATCAAGGATATTGTGAAATTATCAGCACCTAACGTTAATAATGTTGATGAAGAAGTTAAGGCATTAGATACTACTAAAGATAAACTTATAAAAAGTATTTTATTCATTGCTGATGAAAAACCAGTTTTAGTTATGGTTCGCGGTAATGATGAAATTAATGATACTAAGGTTAAGAATTATTTATGCGCATCCGAACTAACACTAGCTAATGATGAACAAATTCAACATTTTGCTAATGTTAAAAGTAGTTATATTGGACCACTTGATTTAAATAAAGATGTTAATATTATAGCTGATAATTATGTTAAGAATATGATAAACGCTTATGTTGGTACTAATGAAGATGGATATTATTTTGCTAACGTAAATGCTGAGCGAGATTTTGAAAATGTCGATTACAATGATTTTAGAACTGTTAGAGAAGGTGAAATATCTCCAGACGGTTCGGGAATTTTGAAGTTTACTCGTGGAATAGAAATTGCTCATATTTTTAAATTAGGTACTAGATATTCCGATACGTTGGATGCGAATGTTTTAGATGCTAATGGTCGTCAAAAACCAGTTGTAATGGGTTCATATGGGATTGGAATTAGTCGTTTATTAACTGCTGTTGCTGAACAACAGTCTGATGAAAATGGATTGATTTGGCCTAAACAAATATCACCATTTGATATTCACTTAATTCCCGTCAATATTAAAAAAGATGATCAAGTAAAAGTATCTAATGAAATCGAAAAAGAACTTTTAGATAATGGTTATGAAGTTTTAACTGATGATCGTAAAGAACGAGCAGGAGTTAAATTTGCAGATTCTGATTTAATTGGTATCCCAATAAGAATTACTGTTGGTAAAAAAGCTACTGATGGAATTGTCGAAATTAAAATCAGAAAAACTGGTGAAACTATAGAAGTCAAAAAAGAAGAAGTTGGTAGTACTATTTCAATCTTATTAAAAGATTTGAAATAGATGATTTAAAAGATCAGTTTATTTTATAACTGGTCTTTTTTAATCTTTATGAATTTATTGGAGGTTTAATCCTTGCTAAATAAAAAAGAATTATTTTCCAAACTTTTGAAACAACTTCAATTCGATGGAGAAGAATCAGAATTCAGTAATGGAGAAATAGAAAAAATTGAAGTTCATAAGAAGTCTAAAATATTGGAATTCTTCATAACTTTGCCTAACATTCTTTCTTATGATGTTTTTGTAGATTTTTATAATCGAATGCAAGCAACTTTTGATGATATTAATAATATATCCTTAAATTTGTCTGTAAACGATAGTAATTTTAATAATAAAAATTTAG
Source organism: Apilactobacillus apisilvae (assembly GCF_023380225.1). Classification (NCBI taxonomy): domain Bacteria; kingdom Bacillati; phylum Bacillota; class Bacilli; order Lactobacillales; family Lactobacillaceae; genus Apilactobacillus; species Apilactobacillus apisilvae. The sequence goes on along the minus strand of NZ_CP093362.1, from coordinate 505,219 downwards.
GTGATTATTGGAGTTGGGTCGTTAAGCATGCTAAAATTTCTGAATCGCTTAAACAAGAGTTATTAAAACATGATAATTTAAAATTGAATGATAAAAGGGTTGAATATACAGCTGAAAATGAGATTGTTAAGAATTTTTTGGTTAATAAAGCATTGGGCCCAATTGAAGAAACTTATCGTAGTCTTGGATTTCCACAGTTCAACATTCATGTTTATGTTGATGAAAGTGCTTCTCAAGAAAAAATTAAAGATTTTAAAATTCAAAAAGAAAAACGTGATGCCGAATTAGCCAAAAAAGCAGTTAAAGCAATCAAGGAATCATCTGATAAACGTCAAAATAATAGTAAAAAAGCAGTTCCCAGTGGAAAAGTTATGATTGGTAGACCAATTAAAAATGATGTTGATATTACAAAAATGATTGACATAGTTCAAGAAGAACGTTTAGTAGTTGTTAATGGTCATATTTTTGATAAGGAAATTCGTTCATTACGATCTGGTCGTCAACTAATGATTTTAAAAATTACTGATTATTCTTCTTCAATTGTTATTAAGAAATTTTCTAACAATGAAGATGATGAAAGTCAGTTTGCTGCTATCCAGGAAGGTGATTGGATAAAAGCTCGTGGTGGAGTGCAAGAAGACAACTATACACATGAACTTACTTTAAATGCTTATGATATTAATCCTTTAAAACACGAAGAACGTCAAGATAATTCTGAAGATAAACGAATTGAACTTCATTTGCATACTCAAATGAGTCAAATGGATGCTACTAATAGTATCAATGATTTTGTTTCAAGAGCTAAAAAGTGGGGACACTCTGCACTTGCTATTACTGATCATGCAGCTGTTCAAGGATTTCCATTTGCTTACAGTGCTGCTAAAAAGAATGATATTAAAATGCTATATGGAGTTGAAGCTAACGTTGTAGATGACGGTGTGCCAATTACTTTTAATGCCGATGACCGTGATTTATATGATGCAACTTATGTAGTATTTGATATTGAAACTACTGGATTATCTGCTATTTATGACAAAGTTATTGAAGTTTCAGCTGTAAAAATGAAGCATAATAATGTTTTAAGTCAATTTGAAGAATTTATTGATCCTGGTTTTCATTTATCTGATTTCACCACTCAACTAACATCAATTACTGATGAAATGGTTCATGGATCTAAATCTGAAGAAGATGTTTTTAAGCTTTTTAGAGATTTTTGTGGAGATGCAGTTGTTGTTGGGCATAATGTGACTTTTGATGTTGGCTTTATGAATGTTGGATATTCTAAGTATGGAATGGATGAAATTAAAAATCCAATTATTGATACATTGCCATTAGCTCGTTTCTTATATCCTAATTTTAAAAGTTATCGTTTAAATACTTTAGCTAAAAAATTTGATGTTTCACTAGAACATCATCATCGGGCAGTATTCGATGCCGAAAGTACTGGCCATTTAAACTATATTTTTGTAAAAGAAGCTGAAGATAAGTATGGGATAACTAAAGTTAATGAATTTAATGCACATATGAGTGAACATGATGCATATAAACACGCACGTCCTTTCCATGCAATCTTACTTGCACAGACACAAAGCGGTTTAAAGAACTTATTTAAATTAATATCATTATCGAACGTAAAATATTTTTACCGTGTTCCTAGAATTCCTAGAAGTGTACTAGAAGAATATCGAGAGGGTATTTTGGTAGGATCTGCTTGCTCTAGTGGTGAAGTATTCACTTCAATGATGCAAAAAGGTAAGCAAGAAGCTTTATCAAAGGCTGAATTCTACGATTATTTGGAAGTACAACCTAAGTCTGCTTATCAGCCATTGATTGATTCTCAACTTATTCATGATCAAAAACATTTGGAAGAAATTATTTCTAATATGGTTGAAGCTGGTGAAGAATTGGATAAGCCGGTAGTTGCAACCGGGGATGTTCATTATTTAGATCCGCATGACTATATTTATCGAAAAATTCTAATTCATTCTCAGGGATTTGCTAATCCATTGAATCGTCAAAAATTACCTGATTTACATTTCTTAACAACAGATGAAATGTTAGATAATTTTAAGTTCTTAGGTGATGATTTAGATCGCAAAATTGTTATTGATAACACTCATAAAGTTTCCAATATGATTGATGACGATATTCATCCAGTCTTAGATAAATTGTATACACCTCATATGAAAGGTGCAGAGGATGAAATTAAGAATAGTACTATGGACAAAGCTCATGAATTATATGGAGAGCAATTACCTGAGTTGATTCAAAAACGATTGGATAAAGAGTTAAAAAGTATTATTGGAAATGGCTTTTCAGTTATTTATTTAATTGCTAAACGTCTAGTTGCTAAAAGTAATAAGGACGGTTATTTAGTTGGCTCTCGTGGATCAGTTGGGTCTAGTTTGGTTGCTACGATGGCTGGAATTACTGAAGTCAATCCACTTCCGCCACATTATCGTTGTCCTAAATGTCAATACTCACTTTTCTATACCAAAGGAGAATACGGTTCTGGTTATGATTTACCACATAAAGACTGTCCTAAATGTGGAACTCTAATGGTTGGTGATGGACATAATATTCCTTTTGAAACTTTCTTGGGATTTAAAGGAAATAAGGTACCAGATATTGATTTAAATTTCTCTGGTGATTACCAACCAATTGCTCATAATTACTTAAAAGTACTGTTTGGTGAAAAAAATGTTTATCGTGCCGGAACAATTGGGACAGTTGCAGATAAAACAGCTTATGGATTCGTAAAAGCTTATGAACGTGATACTGAACAAGTTATTCGAAGTGCAGAGATTGATCGCTTGTCTAAAGGTGATACTGGAGTTAAAAGAACAACTGGGCAACATCCAGCTGGTATTATCATTGTTCCAGATGATATGGATATTTTTGATTTTACACCTATTCAATACCCTGCAGATGATCAAAATGCTGCATGGGAAACTACCCATTTTGATTTTCATTCTATTCACGATAACATTTTAAAAATGGATGTTTTGGGACATGATGATCCTACAATGATTAGAACTTTACAAGATTTATCTGGAATTGATCCACAATCAATTCCAATGGATGACCCAGGTGTTATGGGATTATTCTCTGGTACTAATACTATTGGAGTAACGCCTGAACAAATTCAATCAAAAACTGGTACGTTAGGGGTTCCAGAATTTGGTACTAAGTTTGTTAGAGGGATGTTAGAACAAACTAAGCCTAATAATTATTCACAGCTACTACAAATTTCTGGACTATCACATGGTACTGATGTTTGGCTAGGAAATGCTGATGAATTAATCCGTGATGGGAAAGCAACAATTGCTAACGTTATTGGTTGTCGTGATAATATCATGACTGATTTAATTAATTGGGGATTAGACTCAGAAACTTCTTTCCAAATAATGGAATCAGTTCGTCATGGTCGTGGGATTCCTGATGATTGGCAAAAACAGATGCATGAAGCAAATATTCCTCAATGGTATATCGATTCATGCTTAAAAATTAAGTATATGTTTCCAAGGGCCCATGCTGCTGCTTATGTTTTAATGGCACTTCGTGTGGCTTACTTTAAAGTTTACTTCCCATTAGTTTACTATTGTGCATATTTTTCAGTGAGAGCTGATGATTTTGATTTGGTTTCAATGTGTAACGGAAAAGAAACAGTTAAAAATAAAATGAAAGAAATCAACGATCAAGGAAATGATGCTTCTGCTAAAGATAAAAATTTATTGACTGTTTTGGAATTGTCTAATGAAATGATTGAACGAGGATTTGATTTTGAAATGGTTGATTTAGAAAAATCTGATGCTGAAAAATGGTTGATGGATGGTAAAAAATTAATTGCACCATTTAGAGCTATTCCAAGTTTAGGTATAAATGTTGCTAAACAAATTGTAGCAGCTAGAGCTGACAAGCCTTTTATTTCTAAAGAAGATTTGTCAAAACGTGGTAAGGTTTCTAAAAAAATAATCGAATTTATGACTGATAATCATGTGATTGATGATTTACCAGACGAAAATCAGTTAAGTTTATTTGATATGATGTAGATAGCGTTGAATTATTTATCTATTTATGGTATTATGTTTTCTGATTAGTATCCATGGAAAGGAGTGAGCAGAGATGCTCGCTCTTTTTATTGGCTTTTTTAGGAGGCGTTTCATTGAGTGAAATTACAGAAACAGTAAAGAAATTAGTTGATCCAATTCTTACTGACCATAATTTTTATTTGTATGACATTGAATTTGTTAAAGAGAGTAAAAATTGGTATTTAAGAGTATATATTGATAAGAAAAATGGAATTAATATTGAAGACTGTGCGCTTATCTCTGATGAGTTAAGTGAAAAATTGGATTCAATTGATCCTGATCCAATTCCACAAGCATACTTTCTTGAAGTTTCTTCTCCAGGAGCAGAAAGACCTCTAAAAAAACCAGCTGATTTTAAAAACTCAGTTGGTGAATATATTCATATTTCTTTATATGCACCCATCGATGGTAATAAAATTTATGAAGGTACTTTAAAAGAATATAACGAAGATGATTTGTTAATCGAAATTAATATCAAGGGTCGATTTAAAGATATATCGATTCCAAAGAAATCTATTGCTAAGGCTAGACTAGCAATTAAATTTTAATTAAGGGAGCAAAATAAAATGAGTAAAGAACTCTTAGGCGCTTTAGACGCTTTAGAAACTGAAAAGGGAATTGCTAAAGAAACGATTATTGATGCTTTAGAAGCAGCCTTAACATCAGCTTATAAACGTAATTATAATCAAGCACAAAACGTTGAGGTTTCTTTTGATGATAAAAAAGGTAAAGTTCATGTTTATGCTGTAAAGCAAGTTGTTGAAGAAGTTGCTGATAATCGTTTAGAATGTAGCCTATCAGATGCTCTACAATTAAATCGTGGGTATGAATTAGGTGACGACATTAGATTTGAAGTTACTCCTAAGAATTTTGGCCGTATTGCTGCACAAACAGCTAAACAAGTTATTATGCAAAGAGTCCGTGAAGCAGAAAGAACTATTGTTTACAACAAATATAGTAAGTACCAAGATGAATTAATGACTGGTGAAGTTGAAAGAGAAGACAATCATTTTGTATATATTGATTTAGGAAATGTGGAAGCTGTTATGTCACATAATGATCAAATGCCTAATGAAGAATATCGACCTCAAGATAGAATTAAGGTTTATGTAAACAAAGTTGAAGATGCTACTAAAGGACCACAAGTTTTTGTTAGTCGTACTGCTCCAGGATTATTAAAAAGATTATTTGAAGAAGAAGTTCCTGAGATTTATGATGGAACTGTTGAAATTGTTTCAATTGCTAGAGAAGCAGGTGATCGTGCTAAAGTAGCTGTTTATTCTAGTAATGATGATATTGATCCAGTTGGTACTACTGTTGGACCTAAAGGTCAAAGGGTGCAAACAATCGTTAATGAGCTTGGTGGAGAAAACATGGATATTGTTCAATGGACAGAAGATCCTGCTGAATTTATTTCCAATTCATTAAATCCATCAGAAGTGGTTGATGTTATTTTTGATGAAAATAATGAACATGCTTGTACTGTGATTGTACCTGATTATCAATTATCTTTGGCTATTGGTAAAAAGGGTCAAAATGCTCGCCTTGCAGCTAAATTAACTGGATATAAAATTGATATTAAATCAGAATCAGAAGTATCAAAGGAAACATCTGATATAATGAATGAAGATTCTGATTCAGATGATGAACTTTAATTTTTTAAGGAGTTGATAATTCAATGAAGCGTAGAAAAATTCCAATGAGAAAAGATATTGTCACTGGAGAAATGGCTCCCAAAAAAGAATTAGTAAGAGTTGTTAGAGATAAAGAAGGTAATGTATCAATCGACGAAACTGGTAAAAAGTCTGGCAGAGGTGCTTATGTTTCGATTGATGTTGATGTTGCAAAAAAAGCTAAGCAGAATAAGACATTTAATGAGGTTTTTTCTGTTGAATTAGATGATCAATTTTATGATGATTTAATCTCATATGTTGATCATAAACAAGCTAGAAAAGAATTGTTTAAAAATGACAGATAAAGACAAAATATTGAATTTTATTGGAATTGCCAAGCGTGCAGGTAAGGTAACAACTGGAGAAGATATTTTGCTAAGTGCAATCAAAAATAACAAAGTGAAATTTCTTTTAGTTGCTTCTGACACTGGTCAATCTAGTTATAAAAAATTCATGGATAAATCTAGTTATTACGGAATTCCAGTTAATAATATGTTTCTAAAAAATGAACTTAGTAATGCTATAGGTATGAAAAGAACTATTATTGGAATTTCGGATAATGGATTTGCCAAACGTTTAAAAGAAATGACAAATAATTGTAAAGGAACGTGATGATATGGGTAAAAAAAGAATTTATGAACTATCTAAGGAAATTAGAGTATCTACTAAAAAAATCATCGATACCGCTAAAAATAAGGGGATCGATGTTACAAATCATATGTCTACCTTAACTGATAGTGATGAAAAGACATTAAGAAACATTTTAGGTAAAAAGTCTAACCATCATTCAAATAATTCTAAAAAGCCTTCCGATGGACATCACAACAATAAGCCAATGAATAGTAATAATGGTAAACAACAATTTAATAATAATCATAAAAATACTAGTCAAGGTAAAAATACTTCAAAGTCTAATTTAAATAATAATTTTAAAAAAGGCAAAAAGAATAAAAAGAAATTCAATAAACGTAACAATCGTCATAATCGTTTTGCTGGAATGTATACTAAAAATCAACGCATTAGACAAAACCATAAGCAAAACAAGGCTCCGGAAAGAAAAGAACGTCCATTGCCAAAGACTTTTGTTTACACTACTGGAATGAATGCTCAAGAAATTGGTAAAGCATTGCACAGAGAACCAGCTGAAATTGTTAAAAAACTATTTATGTTAGGCGTTATGGTTAATCAAAATGTATCTTTAGATAAAGATACAATTGAACTTTTAGCAGCTGATTATGGTATTCAAGCAGAAGAAAAAGAAGTAGTTAATGTATCTGATTTGGATAAATTCTTTGAAGAAGAAGAAAATAACACTGATCATTTAGAAGATCGTGCTCCAGTTGTGACAATTATGGGACACGTTGACCATGGTAAGACTACTTTATTAGATTACTTAAGAAATTCTCATATTACTGCTGGTGAAGCTGGTGGAATTACTCAAGCAATCGGTGCTTATCAACTAAAGCAAAATGATAAGTCCATTACTTTCTTAGATACACCTGGACATGCTGCATTTACTGCTATGCGTGCTCGTGGGGCTGATATTACTGATATTACTATTTTAGTAGTAGCTGCTGATGATGGTGTAATGCCACAAACAATTGAAGCTATTGATCATGCTAAGGCTGCTAAAACACCAATTATTGTTGCAATTAATAAGATTGATAAGCCAGGTGCAAATCCTAACCATGTAATCGAACAATTGACTGGATATGGTTTAATTCCAGAAGACTGGGGGGGCGAAACTATCTTTGTTGAAATTTCAGCTAAGATGGGAACTAATGTTGATGAACTATTGAACATGATTTTACTTCAGTCAGACGTTATGGAACTTAAAGCTAATCCAGATCAAAATGCTGCTGGATCAGTGATTGAAGCTCGACTAGATCGTGGACGTGGACCAGTTGCTACCTTATTAGTTCAACAAGGTACTATGCATGTTGGTGATCCAATTGTTGTTGGTGATACATTTGGTCGTGTGAGAACAATGATGAATGAAAAAGGTCAAAATCTTAATGATGCGACTCCATCTACACCAATTGAGGTTACTGGTTTAAATGATGTGCCAGAAGCTGGTGATCGTTTTATCGTATTTGATGATGAAAAAACTGCTCGTAGTGCTGGTGAAGAAAGAGCTAAAGAAGCTCAAATGGAAGAACGTAAGAAAAATAATAGTGTTACTTTAGATAATCTTTTTGAATCAATTAAAGAAGGCGAAAAGAAAGAAGTTAATGTTATTATTAAAGCTGATGTTCAAGGGTCAGTTGAAGCATTAGCATCAAGTTTACAAAAAATTGATGTTGAAGGTGTAAAAGTAAATATTGTTCATAGTTCAGTAGGAGCTATTAATGAAAGTGATGTAGCATTAGCAGAAGCTAGTGATGCAATCATCTTAGGATTTAATGTGCGTGCTACTTCACAAGCTAAAGAACAAGCAGAAACTGATAAAGTAGATATTCGTTTACATCAAGTTATCTACGATGCTATTGATGAAGTTGAATCTGCTATGAAAGGTATGTTAGCACCTAAGTATAAAGAAGTTATTACTGGTGAAATCGAAGTAAGACAGCTATATAAGGCTTCTAAAGTTGGAACTATTGCTGGTGGAATGGTAACTAGCGGTTATGTGAATAGAGATAGTAAAATTCGCTTAATTCGTGATAATGTTGTTATATATAATGGCGAACTTAATAGTTTGAAACGTTTTAAAGATGATGCAAAAGAAGTTAAACAAGGTTTTGAATGTGGACTTACAATTGAAAACTACAACGATATTAAAGAAGGCGACGTTGTAGAATCATACAAAATGGAACAAATTCCTGTAAAATAAGGGGTGAATTGTAATGGCACAATATCGAGTTGGTAGATTAGAACAAGAAATTCAACGTGAAGTTAATGATATTCTTTTAAAAAGAGTTCGTGATCCACGTGTTCAAGGTGTAACAATTACTGGTGTAGATGTTACTGGTGATTTACAGCATTCAACAATTTATTACAGTATTTTGTCCAATAAAGAAAACGATGAAGAATCAACCCAAAAAGGATTAGATAAGGCTACTTCTTTAATTAGAGGTGAATTGGGTTCTCGTCTAAGTATTTATAGAACACCTGAATTAAATTTTAAACTTGATGAGTCAATTCAATACGGTAGCAAAATTGATCAACTTATTAATAACTTGAAAAAATCAGATAGATAAACAAAAAAGCAGATAATTTATCTGCTTTTTTTATTTGCAAAATTTCATTATGATATAATTTTATATAAATAATTTTAAATTAGGAGATTTAAATATGTTAGATGGAATTATTCCTTTATTTAAAGAAAAAGGTATGACAAGCTTTGATTGTATTCGCAAAATGCGTGGTATTTTAAAAATGAAAAAAATCGGTCATAGTGGTACTTTAGATCCAAATGTTGATGGTGTGTTACCAATTTGTGTTGGTAAAGGCACTAAAGTAGTAGATTATTTAATGAATTCTGGAAAAATTTATCAGGGTAGTATTACTCTAGGTTTTTCAACCACTACTGAAGATTTAGATGGTGAGATTGTAGATATGAAACCACTTGATAATCCTATATCTAATGATAAGATTAACAATCTTCTAGAAAGCTTTGTATCAGATGATTTAGTTCAAATTCCACCTATGTATTCTGCTATTAAGGTAAATGGTAAAAGATTATATGAATATGCTAGGAATAATGAAGAAGTAGAACGTCCCGAGCATCATGTAAAAATTCATTATTTTAAACAAATAAAAGCTAGCTTTTATGATAGTCAGAAAAAAGAACAAACAATTTATTTTGAAGTAGGTTGTGGTAAAGGAACTTATGTAAGAACTTTAGCTGTTGATTTTGGTCGCAAGCTTGGACTTCCAGCGGTTATGTCTAAGCTTACTAGAATTAAAAGTGGCAATTTTACAATCGACCAAACTGTTAAATTATCTGATGTTGAAGATGCAGTTAAAAATAATGACATTAATAATGTTTTATATTCAATTGATCATGCATTAAAAAATTATAAGCATGTTGATATGTCTTTAAATCAATGGAAGATAGTTCAAAATGGTGGTTTTTTAAGACCAAGTGAGTTGCAAATAGATGATAAAAAATGTGTTCTTTCATATAATAATGACATAAAGGCTTTATATTATTTCAGTAAAGATAAGCGTGAATTTAAGCCAGAGAAAATGTTTAGTAATAAATAAGAAAGGATATTTTCTAATGGAAGTTATTAAAATCCATCATCCAATTAATGAAAATTTAGAATTTAAAAATAAGTGTGTATTAGCAATGGGGTTCTTTGATGGTGTTCATTTAGGTCATCAGAAGGTTATTAATAAAGCTAAAAATATAGCTGACAAGAAAGGTTTAGATTTGGCAATATTGACCTATAATCATAAACCAGCAGTTGTCTATAAACAGTTAGATAGTCATGAAAGTAGATACTTGACTTTGTATAATCAAAAAATGAGTCTATTTAAAAATCTTGGTGTTAATAAAGTATTTTTAGTAAGTTATACTTTTGATTTTCAAAATCAATCACCAGAGGAATTTGTTAATAATTATTTAATTACTTTTAACGTAGATACTGTTGTTGCTGGTGTGGATCATACTTATGGTGATAAAAAGGCTAATATGGATATATTACCTGAGTATGCTAATGGAAAATTTAATGTTGAATCAGTTGATTTAGATAATTTGAATGAGAATAAAATCAGCTCTACCGCTATTAGGCATAATTTAGATCAAGGTGATATTAAAACTGTTAATGAATTATTAGGTAGACCGTTTAGAACTAATGGAATGGTTGTTCATGGCTTAGCTAGAGGTCGAGAATTAGGCTATCCAACTGCTAATATTCAACATGACGAAGTACAATGGTTGCCCAATATTGGGATATATGTTGTTAAAGTATTCATTGGTGGTAAAAAATACCGAGGGATGGCTTCGATTGGCAGAAATGTTACCTTTGGAAATAAAAATCCAATTACTGTAGAAATTAATATTTTAGATTTTGATCATAATATTTATGGTGAAGATTTATCGATTGATTGGTTATACAGAATTCGTGGCGAAGTTAAATTCAATGGCATTAATAGTTTAATAAATCAGCTTAAAGATGATGAGAAATTTACCAGAAACTTTTTTGATAAAAATAACGAGTAGTTTTCTTGACTTATATAAAACCTTTTGTTAAATTAGATATTGTAGTTAGCACTTAGCAATATCGACTGCTAAGACTGCTAATTATAAAGGAGTGATTGATATATGCTCAGTGAAAGACAAAAAACCGTTTTAGAAGTAATTGTTAGTGATTATACCAAATCGGGTGTACCTGTCGGATCAAAAGCATTATCTAATCAACTACCCGTACATGTCAGTTCAGCTACCGTGAGAAATGATATGGCTTATCTTGAGAAAATGGGATTGATTGCTAAAACACATTCATCATCAGGAAGAGTGCCATCAATTGAGGGCTATCGTTATTATGTTGATAATCTTTTGAACCCTAATCCAATTGATTTTACTGATAGTAAAATCATTGAAAATGCATTAGGTGGTCACTTTGGAAAGATTGACGAGATTGTTGAGCAATCTGCTAATATTTTATCAAATTTAACCAATTATACTGCTTTAGCTTTAAAGCCAGAGCAGCAGGTGAGTCGTAGATTAAGAAGTTTTCGTTTAGTGCCACTTGGCGATAGACAAGTTATGGCAATTTTAATTACTGATGATCAAGATGTTATCAATCAACTTTTTCATATATCTAATGATATCAATGGTGATCAATTAGATTCTGTTGTTAGACTGATTAATGATAAGTTAATTGGTAGAACTATATCTGAAGTATTAAAACTGTTATTAAAGGGTGATCTTACTAAAGAGGTTATTAAATATGTTAATAACCCTGAGGGATTATTACTTACTTTAAATGATATTTTAACTGAAGCTTCTAAAAATCAATTCTATATCGGCGGTGAATTGAATCTGTTAAGTTTTACTGATAATAACGATATCAGTTATTTAAAACCAATATATTCATTGCTCAATGATACTGATGATATATCTAAGTTTATTAATAACTCTGGTAAATCAATTTCAGTGAAAATAGGCCCAGAGATTAGCAATAGTTTATTAAAAAATTATAGCGTAATCACAGGGACTTATGATGTAGGTAACTATGGTAAGGGAATAGTTGCGGTTTTAGGACCCACTAGAATGCCATATTCAAGGATTATTGGTTTAGTAGAAGGTTTTAGCGATGAGTTATCAAAAAAACTTTTAAACTATTATAATAAGTATGATCAGTAAAAGGAGGTATTCACTTGGCAAATAAGGATGATAAAAAAGATTTGAAGCAATCTGAATCTGAAAAAGATGTATCTAAAAAGGAAGCTAAGGCTACTAAAAAGGATGCAAAGAAGAAGCAAAAGAATTCAGATCAAGATAAAATCAAAGAGCTTGAACAAAAAGTGGATTCAGTTTCTGATCAATATTTAAGAGCTGAAGCTGAAATGCAAAATATGCAAACTCGTTTCAAACGTGAACGTGCTGATATTTATAAATATGATGGTCAGAAATTGGCTACAAGTATTTTACCAGTAGTTGATAACTTAGAACGTGCTTTAAGTACTGAGGTTACTGATGATTCTGGAAAACAACTTAAGCAAGGTGTCGAATTAGTTCTTAACCATATGAACAAATCTTTAGCCGAAAATGGGATTAAAGAAATTGACGCATTGGGTAAGAAGTTTGATCCAACATTATGTCAAGCTGTTCAAACCGTACCTGCAGATGATGATCATCCTGCGGACACAGTTGTGGAAATTTTACAAAAAGGCTATCAACTAGCTGATCGAGTAATTCGACCAAGTATGGTTATAGTTTCACAATAATAAAAAATAAAGGGGTAAGATAATTATGGCAAGTAATAAGATTATCGGAATTGATTTAGGAACAACTAACTCAGCCGTTGCTGTTCTTGAAGGTAAAGAACCAAAAATCATTACAAATCCAGAAGGATCACGTACAACACCATCTGTAGTTGCATTTAAAGATGGCGAAACACAAATTGGTGAAGTTGCAAAGCGTCAAATGATTACTAACCCTAACACAATCTCTTCAATTAAGAGTCATATGGGTGAAGAAAATTACACAGTTGATGTTGATGGTAAGAAATATACTCCACAACAAATTTCAGCAATGATTTTACAATACATTAAGGGCTTTGCTGAAGACTATTTAGGCGATACTGTTAGCGAAGCAGTTATTACTGTTCCTGCTTACTTTAATGATGCTCAAAGACAAGCTACTAAAGATGCTGGTAAAATTGCTGGTTTAGATGTAAAACGTATTATTAACGAACCAACCGCTGCTTCATTAGCATATGGTTTAGATAAACAAGATAAAGATGAAAAAGTTCTTGTTTATGACCTTGGTGGTGGTACTTTTGATGTTTCCGTTCTTGAATTAGGTGACGGTGTATTCCAAGTGCTATCAACTAATGGTGATACTCATCTAGGTGGGGATGATTTTGATAAGAAAATCATGGACTACTTAGTTTCAGAATTCAAACAAGAAAATGGTGTTGACTTATCTAAAGATAAGATGGCATTACAACGTTTGAAGGATGCTGCTGAAAAAGCTAAGAAGGACTTATCTGGTGTTTCTGAAACTGAAATTAGTTTGCCATTTATTTCTTCAGGTGAAAATGGTCCATTACATTTGCAAACTAAGTTAAGCAGATCTAAATTCAATGAATTAACTTCTGATTTAGTTGATAAGACTAAGAAACCATTTGATGAAGCTCTTAAAGATGCTGGTCTAAGTACTTCAGATATTGATGAAGTTATTTTAAATGGTGGATCTACTCGTATTCCAGCTGTTCAAGAAGCTGTTAAGAGCTGGACTGGTAAGGAACCAAACCATTCAATTAACCCTGATGAAGCTGTTGCTTTAGGTGCTGCTGTTCAAGGTGGTGTCTTAACTGGTGACGTTAAGGATGTTGTATTATTAGATGTTACCCCATTATCATTAGGTATCGAAACTATGGGTGGAGTATTCACTAAATTAATCGACAAGAATACTACTATTCCAACTTCAAAAGCACAAGTATTCTCTACTGCTGCCGATAATCAACCAGCTGTTGATATTCATGTATTACAAGGTGAACGTCCAATGGCTGCTGACAACAAAACATTAGGTAATTTCCAATTAACTGACATTCCTGCAGCACCTCGTGGTGTTCCTCAAATCGAAGTTAAATTTGATATTGATAAGAATGGTATTGTTAATGTTTCTGCTAAGGACAAGGGTACTGGTAAGGAACAAAAGATTACTATCAAGGATTCAAATGGTCTATCAGACGATGAAATTAACAAGATGATGGATGAAGCTAAGCAAAATGAAGAAGCCGATAACAAACGTAAAGAAGAAGTTGACTTAAAGAATGAAGTTGACCAATTAATCTTCCAAACTGATAAGACTTTGAAAGAAGTTGAAGGTAAGGTTTCTGAAGACGAAATTAAGAAGGCTAAAGATGCAGAAGATGCATTGAAGAAAGCCAAAGAAGATAATAACTTAGATGATATGAAAGCTAAGAAAGATGAATTGAGTAAACAAGTTCAAGAATTAGCTACTAAGTTATATCAACAACAAGCTGCTGATCAACAAGCCCAAGGTGGTAAAGCTGATGGCAAAGAAGATTCATCAAAAGATAACGGTAAAGATGGCGACACTGTAAATGGTGATTTCCACGAAGTTCATGATGATGATGACAAAAACAACAAGTAATCAATGATTACTAAATGAGAAGTCAAAGTCTGACTCGTTGGGCTTTGGCTTTTTATTGAATATAGAATAAATATAATAACTATGGGGGATAAAAATGGCTGAAAAAGATTATTATGCTACTCTTGGTATATCTAAAGATGCTAGCCAAGACGATATAAAACATGCATATAGAAAAATGTCAAAAAAGTATCATCCCGATATTAATAAAGCTCCAGGGGCTGAAAAGAAATTTAAAGAAATTAATGAAGCCTATGAAGTTTTAAGTGATGAACAAAAGCGTCAAAACTACGATCAATTTGGATCAGCAGATGGCCCAGCCGGTGGTGGCTTTGGTGGCGGTGCTGGTGGTGCCGGAGGCTTTGGAGGCTTCGGTGGCACTGGTGGCGGCTTCGATGATATCTTTAGTCAATTCTTTGGTGGCGGTGGACAAAGATCTCGTCGAGATCCTAATGCACCTAAACCTGGTCGTGATTTACAATATCAAATGACATTAAAGTTTGAAGATGCTATTTTTGGTAAAAAGACTACCATTAGATATAATCGTGAAGCACAATGTGATACTTGTAATGGATCTGGAGCAAAGCCAGGTACTCATCCTGAAACTTGTCATAATTGTAGTGGTAGCGGTTATGTAACTTCTGTTCAAAATACACCTTTAGGCAGAATGCAAACTCAACATCCTTGTCCTGTATGTAATGGTACTGGTAAGGAAATTAAAGAAAAATGCCCTACTTGTGGTGGATCAGGTCATAAACAAGAAAGTCATGAAGTAGAAGTTAATATTCCTGCTGGTGTTGATGACGGGCAACAAATGAGATTACAAAATCAAGGTGAAGCCGGGACTAACGGTGGACCATACGGTGACTTATTTATTGTATTCCAAGTAAAGCCTAGTCCAGACTTCGAACGTCATGGATATAATTTAAACTATAAACAACCAATTTCATTTGTAAAGGCAACTTTAGGTAGTGAAATTGATGTTAAAACCGTTTATGGTGATGTTAAATTAACTATTCCAGCTGGTACTAAATCAGGTACTACCTTTAGACTACGTGATAAGGGTGTTCAAAAGTTAAATAGCAGTGGTAAAGGTGATCAATTAGTTACAGTTAACATTGCTACACCTAAAAATCTAAACCATGATCAAAAACAAGCTTTGAAAGCTTTTGCTGAAGCTAGTGGCGAAAAGGATTATAAAAACGGTGGCTTCTTTGAAAAAATGAAAGATGCTATTAGTGGTAAAAAGTAATTCAATAAGGGAGTTGATACATTGAAGTATCAACTCTTTTTTAATTTGTGCATTATGTTTCGTGTTGTTATAATTAATTATAATAATTAACCAGTTGAAAGTAGGAATTAAATATGGATATAAATAAGATGAAGGAGCACCAAAAATACATTCGTAATTTTTCAATTGTTGCGCATATCGATCATGGTAAATCAACTTTAGCTGATCGTATTTTGGAAATGACTGATACAGTTGCTAAACGTGATATGCAAAGTCAGCTCCTTGATAATATGGAATTGGAAAGAGAACGTGGAATTACAATTAAGTTGAATGCAGTTGAATTAACTTATCATTCAAAAGATGGGCACGATTATGAATTCCATTTAATTGATACTCCTGGGCATGTTGATTTTTCTTATGAAGTTTCCAGAAGTCTTGCTGCTTGTGAAGGTGCTATTTTAGTAGTTGATGCAGCTCAAGGTGTTGAAGCTCAAACACTTGCCAACGTATATTTAGCAATTGATGATGATTTAGAAATTGTCCCAGTTATTAATAAAGTTGATTTGCCTTCTGCCCAACCTGATGTCGTGAAAAAAGAAATTGAAGATATTATTGGTCTTGATGCAGATGACGCTGTGTTAGCAAGTGCTAAAAAAGGAATTGGTATTGAAGAATTAATGGAGAAAATTGTTCATGAAATTCCAGCGCCACAAGGAGATATCGATACTCCTTTGAAAGCGCTAGTTTTTGATTCTGTTTACGATGATTACCGTGGAGTGGTACTGAGTGTTCGTCTATATAATGGGGTTGTTAAACCTGGTGATAAAATTAGACTAATGAATAGTGGCAGTGAATATGAAGTCACTGAAGTAGGGGTTAACTCTCCACATCCTGTTCAAAGAGATTATTTGATGTCTGGGGATGTAGGTTATATAACAGCAAGTATTAAAGATATTAACCAAACCCGTGTTGGTGATACAATTACCAATGTAGATAATCCGGCTGAAGAAGCACTACCTGGTTATCGTGAAATGGAACCGATGGTTTATTCTGGATTATATCCAACCGATAATGCTAAATTTAGTGACTTAAGGGAAGCCCTAGAAAAATTAAAACTAAATGATGCAGCATTAGAATTTGAACCTGAATCTTCTCAAGCACTTGGTTTTGGTTTTCGTTGTGGATTTTTAGGATTATTACACATGGATGTTGTCCAAGAAAGACTGGAACGTGAATTTAATCTTGATTTAATTACTACGGCGCCATCTGTTACTTATCATGTAGAAACTACTGATAATGAGGTTAAGGATGTTGAAAACCCATCTGAAATGCCCGATTCTTCTGAAATAAGACAAGTTCAAGAACCATTTGTAAAAGCTACAGTTATGGTTCCTAATGATTATGTTGGCCCAGTTATGGAACTTTGTCAGGATCGTCGTGGTCAATTTGACACAATGGAATATATTGATGATTATCGTGTTAATGTTGTTTATTTTATTCCATTATCTGAAATTATTTTTGACTTTTTTGATAAACTAAAATCAGCAACTAGAGGCTATGCATCATTAGATTATGAACTTAGTGACTATAAACCATCCGATTTGGTTAAAATTGATATTCTTTTAAATAGTGAAAAAGTTGATGCTTTGAGTTTTATTTCTCATCGTTCATTTGCTGCTAATCGTGGAAGAGTGATTGTAAATAAACTTAAGGGGATTATTCCTAGACAAAACTTTGAAATTCCCGTTCAAGCAACTATTGGTGCTAAAGTTATTGCTAGAACTAATATTAAGGCTTATCGTAAAGATGTTACTGCTCATTTGTACGGTGGTGATCGTACTAGAAGAATGAAATTACTCGAAAAGCAAAAAGCTGGTAAAAAACGTATGAAAGCTGTCGGTAAAGTTGAAATTCCACAAGCAGCATTTATGGCAGTTCTCCAAACTGATGAAGAAGAAAAAGGAAGTAAATAATATAATAAAATAGAGTCTTTAACTTGGTCCCGTGAGACTATTAAGATATTCATTTGTTTTTTGTGTAAAGTCTACTTAATCTAATGGATAAGTAGACTTTTTTACTAAGTTAATACTCTTAATTAATCATTAAGGTGGTATTCATTTTGAATAAAAATAAAGATGTAATTTTAGATGTTGATGAAAAACCAGGATTTTGGCTATGGTTGGGATTATCAATGCAACATTTGTTTTCAATGTTTGGCAGTACAGTTATTGTTCCTTTACTAGTTGGCTTAAGTCCAAGTATTGCTTTATTTACTTCTGGGGTAGGAACTTTATTGCATATATTAATTACCAAAAAGAAAATTCCTGCATACATGGGTTCCAGTTTTGCTTTTATTGTACCAATGAAATATTTAATGCAAACAACTGGTTATCCGGGAATCGCACAGGGGGTCATTTCTGTCGGATTAATATATTTAATAGTTGCTTTAATGATTTGCTTTTTTGGCTCTAAATGGATTAATAAAGTTTTGCCAGAAGTTGTTGTTGGACCAATTGTCATTGTAATAGGTCTTTCATTAGCAGGGAGCGCTGCTAATGATGCGATGTTAAAAAATGGACAATATAATCTTAAATTTGTTTTTATTGCCATTGTTACTCTATTATTGGCTATCTTCTTTAATATTTATATAAAAGGTTTTCTTGGTTTTATGCCAATACTATTAGCAATAGTTTGTGGATATGTAATTTCTATTTTTTTAGGTGAAGTGAATTTAACTACTATTGCTAATGCCCCCTGGTTTGCAATGCCTAAATTTGAATTTCCTTTTATATCATATAATTTTCATTTTGAATGGGGAGCAATATTAGCAATTGCTCCAATCGCATTTGTAACTATTACTGAACATTTGGGCCATATTATGGTTTTAAATGAATTAACGAGACGTAATTATTTTCAAAATCCTGGTTTAAACCGAACTTTGAGTGGTGATGGAGCTGCATCAATATTTGCCGGATTGGTTGGAGGCCCCGCTGTCACTAGTTATGGTGAAAATATTGGTGTTATGGCAATCACTAAAATCCATAGTGTTTATGTACTGATTGGAGCTGCCACTTTTGCGATTTTATTTTCTTTTATCAATAAATTGAATGTAATTATTATGCAAATGCCGTTACCTGTAATTGGTGGAATAAGCTTCTTGTTATTTGGAACAATTGCATCTAGTGGAATTAAAATTCTAGTAGAAAATAAAATTGATATGAATTCCAATCGTAATTTGATGATTGTATCATCCATTCTAGTCATTGGAGTAGGTGGCTTCACTTTAAATATAGGAACTTTACCACTTAATGGATTAGCCGTTGCTACAATTATTGGTGTATTATTAAATCTTATTTTACCAAATCAAAATAATTGATTTTACTTTAAATACTAATTAAAAATAGTTTTATTAATGATATAATTATTATATGTATTTATTTTAATTATACTTAACTATCTTAATTAGTATTTTTATTTTACTATTTTATTAATAAATTAAGGAGAGGTATTAAATATGAATAAACCATATTTATCTGTAATAGTTGCTTGTTACAATGTTCAAGATTATGTTGAAGATTGTTTAGAATCTATTGCACAAACCGATTTTCCTAAAGAAAATATGGAAGTATTAATGATTGATGATGGTTCTACTGATGATACTTCATCAATTATTGATCAATATGAAGAAAAATATGACTCTTTTAAAGCATTACATAAAGAAAATGGTGGTATTAGTTCAACCAGAAATTATGGAATTAACAATGCTAAGGGAAAGTACATTGCATTTGTTGATGGTGATGATATTGTACCTGAAGATGCATATTCAAAGTTAACTTATAAGTCTAAACAAAATAATTCAGATGTTGTAGTAGGTTTCGTAAAACGTTTCGACAAAAATCGTTATAAAAATTCCTATTTACATTCTTTTGCAATCCATGATAATTCAGACAACACTAATATTTTTGATAATCATGATCTTTTGTATGATACAACGGTTTGGAATAAATTATATCGTCTAGATTTTTTATTGAACAATAATATTAAATTTATAGAAGGTATTATTTATGAAGATATTCCTTTTACTCTACAAGTCCATTTAAAATCTAAAGAAACTGACATCATAGAAGATGTTGTTTATAACTGGCGTTGGCGTGAAAGTAACGACTCTATTACGCAAAGTAGAAGTGCTTTATCCAATTTTAAAAGTCGTCTAGATGCCTTGAAAATGTGTAAAGAAATGTTAAAAAACTTTGGACAAGGTGAAAATAGCTCTTTATTCAAAGATCTTAAATATAAAGTTTTATTTTTAGATATTTTTATATTTATTGAAAACTTAGGTGATAATGAAGAAAGTTATATTTATACGGCACAAGAAATGGTTTATAAATTTCTTCGTGATTGGAATTTATGGGACTCTAAAGCGATGAAAAGCTTGCCTGTAAAGCAACAAGTAATTTATTACGCTTTGAAGAATGGTCAATTTAATATTTTGGATACTTATACGTATCGTCAATCGGTTGGTCATTTTAAAAAAGGATTTCATGGATTATCATATAAATTTTATATGCCGGAAATTTTTGAATATAGTGACGAATTTTCTAACATGATAGAATTTAGCAATGATAATGCTAAAATAAGCCAAAAAATTAGTAGTTATAATGTTGACGACAATGGTCATTTTATTGGTAAAGGTTACTTTATTTTTAGAAATATGAGATTATCAAAGAAATTTTTAGGATTGGGTAATGTAAATGAATTATTTTCTGCTAAGTTAGTTAATATTGATAATAATAAAGAAATGAAGATATCATTATTTAGGCCTAAGACTTCTTTATCGCAAAGATTATTAAATGCTCGTGGTAAATGGACTAATGCTAAATATCAATTTGAATTTGATTTAAATACGGCAACTAATAAATTAGGTTTAGGGACATGGAAAGTTTTATTAACTGATGTTATTGATAATAAATATTTAGTTAGTCGTTATGTTGCCTCTCCTAATCGTAAGACTAATCGCAAGTTTGTTTTACCATTTATTAATGAACAAAATCATGTTGGAGTAAATTATCGTTTTAATAATGTTGGAGAATTTGTTATTAATGCTGAAAGTATTTACGACAAGGATATTAAAACTCCAATTATTTCTAATGTTTTAACTTCGAATAACAATTTAGTTTTTGATATTAAGAATTGTAATACTGAAAATATAACTGCTGAATTATCATTTAGTGACGATGAGTCTATTGAAGGTAAGATTAATGAAGAAAATATTGTATTTGATACTAATGGATGGTCTAATAACTTACTTAAAAGAAAATCAGCTTTATTAATTAAGGATAAATTTACTAATAGTCAAATTGCATATTATTTCGATCGAAATAAAGAAAATCAACAAATTGATACAAGTGATGATATGAGTTACACTATTTTTTATGGAAATAAAAAATGTATTAAAGTAGTCTATGAAAATACACCATTTGAAACTAATAGTATTAATGTTGATAATAATAATTTATTAAATCTTTCAATTAATATTCCAGAAATTATAGATGCTAACGATGTTCTTATTAAGAATAGTAAAGTTGAAATGATTAGTACCGATAAAACGGTTAGAGAAGTTTTTGATACTGAATCTAATAATTTATCGTTAAAAGGCAACACTTTGTCATTAGATATTCCTTTAACTAATCAAGAAAAAAATCAATTGTATGTTTTATCTGGTAAATATTTATTCAAAATATATTTATATGTTAACGATGAAATTAGGGTATTTAGATTACTAGCAAATGATCAAAATTTTATTGATAAAAAAATGATGCCATTTAATGGTAAAGATAAAATTTATTATCAAGTACAAAATAATAATAGTAGTGACTTAATATTAAAGATTAATCAACCATTTTCTAGTTTTATTGATTCTAAAAAAGTATTTCGATCATTATCATATTCATTACTTTATCCTTTTATGCGATTTTTACCATTAAGAAAGATTATGGTATTTGACTGTTATTGGTCTAGTAAGTTTGATAGTAATGAAAAATTAATGTATGAATATGTTAAAAATGAACATCCAGAAATTAAAACTGTTTGGTTCTTTAATAATCTACAAACGCCGATTAATGGTAATGCTACTAAAGTAAAAGTTAATAGTTTTATGTATTGGTATTATTTAGCAGTTTCTAAGTATATTATTCAAAATACTAATATGCCAAATCGTTATGCAAAGAGAAAAGGCCAAGTCGAAGTTGAAACTTTACATGGAACTTTCTTGAAACATATGGGATTTGATGAACCTCATTTTAAATTTGCTACTCATGGTGTTCAAAATCGTTTTGCTAAAAGAAATCGTCGTTGGGATTATTTAGTAGTGCCATCAGATTATATGGCTACTACTGCTACTAATGCATTTGATTATGATCAAAAAGTGATTAAATCTGGTTTTCCTAGAAACGATGAACTATATACTAATAATAATAATCTTTATATTAATAGTATTAAGCAAAAATTAGGAATACCATTAGACAAGAAGGTTATTTTATATGCACCTACTTATCGTGAAAATGAAGGCTTTGATTTTCAGTTAGATTTAGATCGAATGCAAGCTAAATTATCTAGCAATTATGTTTTACTAATTAGATTACATTATTTTGTTGCTCATTCTAATAGTTTTTATAGTAATCCTGGATTTGTTTACGATGTAAGTGATTATAATAATATTAATGATTTATATTTAATTAGTGATGCAATGATCACTGATTATTCATCAGTAATGTTTGACTATGCTCATCTAAAACGTCCAATGATTTTCTATGCTTATGATAAAGATTGGTATTTAGATGATGAAAACCGTGGAGTTTACTTAGATTATGATAAAGAAATTCCTGGTCCTGTAGTGCTTAATGAGGATGATTTAATTAACCGAATTCAACATCTTGATTCGGTTGCTGATAATTATCATGATAAATTAATTGAATTTTATAATAAATTTGCTCAGTATGGTCAAAATGGAGATGCTGCTAAAAAAGTTATTGAAACAGTTTTATCTACTCGTAATAGTGATTTAGATCAAGAGCCAGAAAAACGTTTAATATCTAGAAAATTCGGTCATTTATTTAAAGTAAACTATTTACAAGCAGCTATTTTGAATCGTTTATCTAATATTTTGTCTAAAAAGAATATTATTATTTTTGAAAGTTTCTTTGGAACTCAATATTCAGACAATCCTAAAGCTATTTATGAATATATGTTAAAACATCATCCAGAATATAAGATGTACTGGAATGTTAATAAAGAATACGTTGACTATTTTAAAGAAAATAATATTCCATATATTGTTAGATTTAGTTATAGTGGGATTTTAAAACAAGCAAAAGCAAAATATTTTGTTACTAATGTTAGAAGACCATTTAGATGGAAGCCTGGTAAGGGCACTCAATTAATTCAGACTTGGCATGGAACACCATTGAAAACATTGGCTGCTGATGTGGATTTGGTTACGATGCCCGGGATGACAGCTGCAAAATATCATAAAGATGTATTTAGAGATAACCGCCGTTGGGATAAAATGATTGCCCCTAATATGTATTCAGCTAATATTATGCAAAGAGCATTCAGAATGAATTCTAATCAGATGATGTTAGATGGGTATCCCAGAAACGATGTTTTGGTGAATTCATCATGGAAAGACATTGCTGAAATTAAATCGTCATTAAATATTTCATCTGATAAAAAAGTTATTTTATATGCGCCTACTTGGCGTGATAATGAATATGTAAAAGCTAATGAATTTACTGCCAAGTTACACTTAGACTTAGATAAAATTAAAGAACATTTTGGCAATGACTTAATTATTTTAGTTAGAACTCACTATTTAATTGCTAATAATTTAGATTTATCTGATTATGATGATATTGCTATGAATGTAAGTCTTTATCCAGATATTGCAGAGTTATATTTAATTAGTGATGCTTTAATTACTGACTATTCATCAGTAATGTTTGATTATGCTGTTTTAAAACGTCCGATGATATTCTTCACTTATGATTTAGATTCCTATGCTAGTGAAATAAGAGGATTTTACTTTGATTTTGTTAAAGAGGCTCCAGGTAAAATTGTTCAAACTAACGATGGTGTAGTTAAAGAGTTAGATAATATTATTTCTGGTAACTGGAATATGAATGACAATTACAAAGATTTTGTCGATAAGTTTACACCTTGGATGGATGGTAATTCTTCTAAAAGAGCTACTGAACAATTTTTAAATAATAAAAATATGAAAGAATCTTTTGATACTGATATTAATAAATATGGATTGGCTGGAAAAATGAAAGTTAATGATGGTGCTTCATTATGGAATCTACAAAAAGATTTTACTGACTATGATGATATTAACTTCTCTCATAACTATAATGACAAAGATGATCTTGTAACTGTAAGTAAGATAATGAGCTTATCTGATCCTGATTTTAACGAAAATATTGGAATGAAATATGTTTTAATTCAATTAAACAGTCAACAATTTTGGATTAATATCAAAGATCTTTATTAATTAATTTGTAAAAGTCGTTAAAGTGATTACTTTAACGACTTTTATTTTTATTTGATACTTATTTCACGTTCTCTATAAAAAGCTTGAAAATAATTTATAAAATCGCTTACATTTTTTTAAAATACCCTTTATTTTATTAATTAAATGAGTTATAATTTATTTTGTTATGAAGTTCACAATTGAAAAATAATCATATGTATTTGTTTAAAATTAAAAATTATTGATTTCATAGTGATTATGTTTGCTTTATTTGTTTAAATTATTTTAATAAATTTATATTGATATGTGAATTATACATTTGATAGATAATTAATTCACAATATGAAAGAAATTAATA
This sequence comes from Apilactobacillus apisilvae, assembly GCF_023380225.1. Taxonomy (NCBI): domain Bacteria; kingdom Bacillati; phylum Bacillota; class Bacilli; order Lactobacillales; family Lactobacillaceae; genus Apilactobacillus; species Apilactobacillus apisilvae. Next base: position 480,548 of record NZ_CP093362.1, on the reverse strand, counting down.
GATAGGAGTAATTTATTATGCAAGAATCCGCAAGTGCTCAAAAGTCAACAAAATCTCCAAGAACAATTTCTTGGACTAGTACAATTATGTATTTTGTTGTTTCATTAGTAATTAATGCTATGGGAAATGTTTTGACTCTAGTAACTAGTACTAAAATTCATCCTTCTTTTTTAGGATCAGCTTATTGGACAGCTGCAGAAAATAACTTAGGCTTTGCTATATTGGGAAATGGTCAATGGGTATTATTCTGGGCATTCTTTGGTTTAGGTATGTTGATTGCTGTATTTAATGCTATTTTGGTTGGCCACTGGAGTTGGTCCAGAATTATTGGAAATGCTGCTTTCTTAGGACCATTTTCATTATTGATTAACTACTTTAATGGATTAGTTTCTGGATGGTTACCTGAAGCACACAGTATTTGGATGATTATTTTATATGTATTTTTAAATTTCTTTGGAGTTGCTTTAATCGCAATCGCCATTTCGATTTATCAACGTGTAAATATTGCCTTACATCCAGCTGATGATTTGATGCAAATCCTTAGATTTAAATATTGTGGTGGGAATGCTGCTAAAGCTATGTGGTTTTCATACATTCCACCAACAATTATGGCAATTATAGCTATTATTATTACTCATCAATTTACTAATTTTGGACTGGGAACTGTATTTGCCTTCTTCTTCCAGGGAGGAATTACTGGAATTGCAGATGCTTATGTTTTCAAGAGCTTAAAGCATCAATCAATTGATGTTGGTTCCACAAAAGAATAACTTTAATGGTCTTGTTATTTGTATAAAATTTCAAGACTTTTTTAATATCAATAACTAGACAATTTAATTAACTTAATATAAAATTTAATTAAATAAGTTTATGTGCGATTCTTGTTTTACAGATAAAACATAAAATAAAATTAACAGGAGGTGTGATAGATGTTAAATAGAACTAAAAAGTTCTTAAGGGAAAATGGATATTATTATAAAAAAACATATATCAGACCACTACTGACTCCGGATAATGTTTATGTTTTTAGATTTGGTAAAAAACATTTAAATAATCGATTAATTATTAGGTACGGTCATCGATGGACTGGCCGTCAAAAAATTAATGAAATTGATCTAAGATTGCATAAGCAAAAACATCCAAGAATTTTCAAAGAAGAAAATTCATTGTTGCTTTACTTAGAAGGTCACTTGAAGCAACATGAAGATAAATTAAAACAATTAAAAATTCAAGAAACAAAAAAAGGTGCATCCAATTAGTTGGAGCACCTTTTTTGTAAATTATTAGGATAGGTGATTTATATTAATGACAATATTAAAAACAATATTAAAAACATTTTATCTATGAATTCCACTACTAGTATTGCTAAAAAATTACTTGGCCATTTAATAACTTTTAATGGTCTTAGCGGATATATTGTTGAAACAGAAGCTTATCTGGGTGTGGAAGATGAAGCCTGTCACTCATATAAGGGTCATCATTCAGATAAAAATAATTCAATGTATTTATCTGCAGGAACTATTTATGTTTATAGTATTTTTGGTCAAAACTTATTAAATATTATTACTCAAGATCCCAATGTTCCGCAAGGAGTTTTAATTAGAGCAATTCAACCTATTGAAATAAATCAATCAATGTTAGAGAATAGAAACCAACATGGATATAATATTAGTAATGGTCCTGGAAAACTAACTCAAGCTTTAGGAATTGATAAGACTATAAATGGTACTATGATCAATTGTAATCATTTGTATTTGGATTCTTATGAATTTAATATACCTAATAATATTATTTCTACGAATAGAATAGGTATAAAAAATAAGGGAATTTGAACTAATAAGAAACTAAGATTTTATGTAGATAAAAATCCATATGTTTCTAAAACAAAAAAACAAAACATCGATTTAAATAACTATGGATGGAAAATTAAAGGGGAACAATAATGCAGTGGACAAAACTTTCCGTAATAACTAATGATGAATCTCAAGATGCAATTGTTAACATTTTAATGGACTTTGGATCGCTAGGCGTTGAATTAAATAATGAAGATAAAAAAGTAATAGTTACTTCTTATTTTCCAAAGACTTTTGATATTAAAAATAAAATTTCCTCAATTCAATCAAGAGTGGATAATTTAAAATCTTTTGGTTTAAACCCAGGCCAAGGAAAAGTATTTAGTGAAAATTTGAATGATGATAACTGGAGTAAAGAATGGGAAAAGTATTATCATTCTACTAGAATTACTAAGTATTTAACGATCTCACCTTTATGGGAAGATTATCAAAAATCATTTAATCAAGAAATGGTTATTAAATTAAATCCTAAGAAAGCTTTTGGAACAGGCGTTCATCCAACTACAAAATTATGTATGCAAGCAATGGAAATGTACTTAAGAGAAGATCAATCAGTTATAGATGTCGGCACTGGATCTGGAATTTTAAGTATTGTAGCCAAATTATTGGGAGCTAATTCTGTTAAAGCTTGTGATTACGACGATGATGCAATTGATTCAGCTAAAGTGAATATTGAATTAAATGGTTATAAAGATGACATTAAAGTTTTTAAAAACAGCCTTTTAGATGATGTTAATGAAAAATTTGATGTTATTTTAGCTAATATGTTACCAGAAGCCGTATTACCTTTAATTCCACAGGCTAAAAACATTTTAAATGAACAAGGAATTATTATTATATCTGGAATTATCAAAGAAAAATTGTCATTAACTAATAAGACATTGGAGAATAATGGATTTAAGATAGATCAAATTATGACTTTAGATGATTGGCGAGGAATTATTGCACATATAAAAAAGGATGGTGAATAAAAGATGCAACATTATTTTACGAATCTAAAGCTATCAGAAAATGAAGAATTTATTATATCTGATGATATTGCTCATCATTTTTTATCAGTTTTGAGATCTAAAAATGGTGATAAATTTGAAATTGTAGATCAAAATCATAACTTATTTGTTGCTGAGATTACAAATTCAGATGATAAGTTGGCCAAAACTTTAAAACAAAGACATAATGAAGTTGAATTACCGGTTGATGTAACAATTGTTTGCGGATTACCTAAGAAAGAAAAGTCTGAGATGATTGTGCAAAAAGCGACTGAATTAGGAGTTAATCACATTATTTTTGTTTCAACTGATTGGTCGATTGCTCAGTGGAAAAATAATAAAGTTGATAGAAAACTTAATCGATTAAACAAAATCACCAGAAGTGCAGCTGAACAATCACATCGTAATCGTATCCCTTATGTTAGTTATATTAATTCTATTTCCGAATTGTTAAATAATAATTTTGATCATAAATTAATTGCTTATGAAGAATCAGCCAAAAAAGGCGAACATTCTGATTTAATTAAATCTTTTAAAAATACTAATGAGAAGGATAGTGTTGTTTGCTTATTTGGCCCTGAAGGTGGAATCTCACCAGCCGAAGTTAATAAATTGGTAGATAATGGATATGTAACATGTGGATTAGGGCCAAGAATTTTAAGAACCGAAACAGCACCACTATATTTTTTATCTTCGATTTCCACTTGGTTTGATTTATTAAAAGTATGATAAAATGTTAAAAATGATTATAAAAAGAAGTGATTAAAATGTCTAAACATAAAGTATGGTCTGAAGAAGATTTATTCAAGGAACTTTCAACTTATATGAATAATGATCATGTTAATTTAGTTAAAAGAGCATATAGTTATGCTGCAAAATGTCATAAAAATCAATTTAGACAGTCTGGTGAACCATATATTGTCCACCCAATTCAAGTCGCTAGTATTTTAGCTGATTTGAGAATGGATCCAGAAACTATTAGTGCTGGTCTATTGCATGATGTAGTTGAAGATACTGATGCGACTTTATCTGATATCAGAAAATTATTTGGCAAAAATATTGAACTAATTGTTGATGGTGTAACCAAACTAGGAAAAATTAAATACAAATCTAGTAGAGAACAATTAGCCGAAAATCATAGAAAATTATTATTAGCAATGTGCTCAGATATTCGTGTGATGATTGTTAAGTTAGCTGATCGTCTTCATAATATGCGGACTTTAGAGCACTTAAGACCAGAAAAACAAAGAAGAATATCTAATGAAACTTTAGAAATTTATGCTCCTCTAGCTGATCGTTTAGGAATTGGAACCATTAAGTGGGAATTAGAAGATATTTCATTGCGTTATTTAAATCCACAACAATATTATAAGATTGTGCACTTAATGAATTCGAAACGGAATGAAAGAGTTGCCTATGTGAATGAAGCTGTAAGAGAAGTTAAACAACAAGTTAAAGATATGAACTTATCTAATGTTGAAATTTATGGTCGACCTAAACATCTTTACTCAATTTATCGTAAGATGGTTATTAAACATAAAAAATTTGGTCAAATTTATGATCTATTAGCTGTTAGATGTATCGTTGATTCTATTAAAGATTGTTATGCTGTTTTAGGTGCAATTCATACTAAATGGTCACCAATGCCTGGTCGTTTCAAAGATTACATTGCAATGCCTAAAGCCAATATGTACCAATCACTTCATACAACGGTTTTTGGCCCAGGTGGTAAACCTTTGGAAGTTCAAATTAGAACTAAAAAAATGCACCAAGTGGCTGAATATGGGGTTGCTGCTCATTGGGCATATAAAGAAGGGATGAACGATGAAGTCCAAGCAACTTCTGACAATAATCGATTGAATTGGTTTAAACGAATTATTGAGTTACAAGAAGATACTGATAATGCATCTGACTTTATGGATGGAGTTAAGGGTGAATTATTTGGAGATCATGTATATGCATTTACTCCTAATGGGGATGTTTTAGAATTGCCTAAAGGCTCAACACCTTTAGATATGGCTTATTTAGTTCATACAGATGTTGGTAATCATACTACTGGTGCTAAGGTAAATGGGACAATCGAACCTTTAGATTATAAAATTCAAACTGGAAATATTGTTACAATTTTAACTTCTGTAAACTCGACTGGTCCAAGTAAAGATTGGGAAAATATGGTAACAACTAGTCGTGCTAAACATAAAATAAGACAATTCTTCAAGCATAAAGATCGCGAAAAAAATATTATTGCTGGTAAAGAGTTATTAACTAAAGCAATTAAAGATAATGGCTTTTCATTAGGTGATGTTTTAACTAAAGAAAATCTTAATAGAGTCCTTAAAGACACATATTATAAACAAATTGACGATATGTATGCTGAAATTGGTTTTGGTAATAAACAACCTAATGGAATTGTTAATATCTTAACTTCCCAAATTAGAGATGATGCTGAAAAGCAACGTCAGGAGCAAGAACAAAAAGATATTTTAGAAAATCACCAAACAATTGAAAAAAGTAACGATAGTAACTTAAAAAAAGGTAAATTAAACAAGGCATCCGATGGAGTAGTTATAAAAGATGTTGATAATTTATTAATTCGGCTAAGCCACTGTTGTGCACCAATTCCTGGAGATCCAATTGTTGGTTATATTACTAAGGGTAGAGGTGTTTCTGTTCACCGTTCCAATTGTCCTAATGTTATTGAAAATGACGAACGTTTGGTTAAAGTTAATTGGGAAATTCCAGAAGATTCACATACTTTATTTAATGCTTATTTACAAATTGAAGGTTATAACAGAAATAGTCTGCTAAATGATGTTATTAAAAACGTTAGCGGTGTATGTAAACAAATTAATTCAATTGAAGGAAAAGTTGCTCACGATAAAACAGTAACGATTTCTTTAAAAGTAAGTGTTAAAAATGTGGATCAGTTAAAGATGATTATGGATCATGTTAAAAATGTTCATGACGTTTATTTTGTAAAAAGGCCCTTTAAATAAAGGAGGTTTATTTAAGATTGAAAGTTATTTTACAAAGAGTTAACAATGCTAGTGTATCGATTGATAATAAAGTGTTTAATAGTATTAAAAAAGGTTTTTTGTTATTTGTTGGTATTAAAGATGGTGATTCTGAAGAAGATTTGGACTATTTAGTTCGTAAAATTACTAATATTAGAATTTTCGAGGATGAAAATGGTAAAACTAATTTAAACCTTGCATCGGTTAATGGTGAAATTTTATCTATTTCTCAATTTACTTTATATGCAAATACTAAACATGGAAATCGTCCATCATTTATTGATGCTGGTGATCCTAAGTTTGCATCTGAAATGTACGATTTATTCAATGAAAAATTAGTTAAAGCGGGTAACACAGTTAAAAATGGTCAATTTGGTGCAGATATGCAAGTTGATTTACAAAATGACGGACCATTTACAATAATATTTGATACTGAAAATAAATAAAAAGAAGCCATTGGCTTCTTTTTTAATTAGGAGATAAAAAATATGCAAAAAAATGTATTCTGGGATTTTGATGGCACTCTTTTTGATACTTATCCTATTATGGCTAAAAGTTTTTCACTAGCTATGCAAAAAATGAATATTGAAGAACTAGAAATTGATGAATATGATATTTTGGTTACGATGAGACAACATTCTTTAGCTACTGCATTGCAAAAGTTCTCAGCTGAATTTAATTTAGATGAAGGCTTATTGAAATCAAACTATAAATCAATTGAAAAAGACAAAATTAATATATCGAAACCATTTTTGAATGTGGATAAAGTTTTAACAAATATTATTAAAAATAATGGTAAAAATTATTTGTTAACTCATCGTGATAATAAAGCTATCGAACTTTTAAAGAAATTTAATTTTAATAATTTTTTTGATGATACTGTTACAAAAAGTCAGGATTTCAAAAGAAAACCTGACCCAGAATCTTTGAATTATTTAATTAGTAAACATAATATTGAGCGTAACGATGCTTTAATGATTGGTGATCGAAAAATAGATATTGATGCTTCGCATAATGCAGGTATTAAAGGTTGCCTTTTTGATAACAATAATATTATTAAATCTAAAGGTAATCCAGAGATGGAAATAAATAACTATTATGATTTTTTAAATGATCAATTTAAATAAATTTATTTAAAATATTATCAACGGCAAATCCATATGTTTCACCAAATAGATTTAAATGTGCTAGTAAATAATAAAATTGGTAGTAGATCAATCTTTGCTGCCATCCTTTATCAAGCGGATATTCATCATTATAACCTTCATAGAATTGTTGGCTAAAGCCACCAAATACAGTTGTTATTCCAATATCCATTTCACGATCACCGTAAAAAACATCTGGATCAATTAATATAGGATAACTATTTTCATCAAAGGTAAAGTTTCCTGACCATAAATCACCATGTAATAGTGAGGGGACAATCTCATGTGTTACGTTTTTTATAAATGAATTTTTTAACCTTTCAAAGCTAATTTGTCGATTATCGTTCCATAGACCGTTTTTCGTTGCCATTTTCACTAATGGTTCTAGCCTTTGATTAATATAAAAATTTTGCCAACTAGAATTCCATTTATTATTTTTTGGAATTTTACCTAGTTCGAAATTTTGATCCAAACCAAATTTCTTATTTGTAATTTTATGAACATTTGCGACCATTTTGCCCAGTTCATATTGATTGCCATTGCTTTTAACATTAAGCCATTTTTGAATCAAAAATCCGTCGTTATCTATTTCTCCATAAGTAACTATTTTAGGAACTTTTGCTGCTTGTGATAATAAATGGATTCCTTCTACTTCATGTTCAAAGAATTTTTTACCACGCTTAGGTTGTACTTTCATAAAATATTCTTGATTATCAGCAATCATATAGTATGAATCATTTATATCACCGCCAGAAACAGGTATTAGACTTTTGATTGTTTTAAATGGTAATTGTTTTAACCATTCATTATTTAAATTTTTCATAACAATACCTCCATTAATTATATTATAGTAAATTAATTAATAAATGGCTCCTATGAGTCTTGACTTTTTGGTCTAATTACATTAATCTAAAAATGAATAGAATAGTTCGCTGATGAAAAAGAAAAGTACGGGATTTTTCTGATATAAGAGAGCACCAATATTGCTGAAATGGTGACTGTTAAAATTCCAGAAATGACACTTTGGAGGCTGATAACTTATTATTAAGTTATTCGTTTTATACGTTACATATAAGTAAAAGAAAAGGTGGTACCGTGCTTTTTGCGCCCTTGTCAATATTTTTATAATATTTGGCAAGGGCTTTTTTTGTTCAACTGTCCTAACTTTAAATTGGAGGTATTACTCAATGAGATATCAACGTCCAAAAGGAACTGCCGATATTTTGCCTGGTGAATCAGAAAAATGGCAATATATTGAAGAAACCGCTAGAATGTTATTTTCTGATTATCGTTACAGAGAAATTAGAACGCCAATGTTTGAGAATTTTGATGTGTTTTCTAGAACATCAGGAGAAACTTCTGACATTGTAACCAAAGAAATGTATGATTTTTATGATAAAGGTGATCGTCATGTCACTTTAAGACCAGAAGGAACTGCTGGAGTAGTTCGTTCTTTTGTTGAAAATAAACTTTATGGTCCTGATACTCAAAAACCAGTTAAGGTTTTTTACATGGGTCCTATGTTTAGATATGAAAGGCCACAATCTGGTCGTTTAAGAGAATTCCATCAAATTGGGGTTGAGGCTTTTGGTAGTGAAGCTCCAGAACTAGATGTTGAAGTTATTGCAATGGCAATGGACTTACTACAACACTATGGAATTAATGACTTAAGATTAGCAATTAATACACTTGGTGATCAAGAAACTAGAGATAACTACCGTAAAGCATTGATTGATTACTTAACACCACATTTTGATAGTCTAAGTGAAGATTCTCAAGAAAGATTAAATAAAAATCCTTTAAGAGTTCTAGATAGTAAAGATCCTGCCGATCAAGTATTTGTCGATAATGCTCCTTCAATTTTAGATTATTTATCTGATAATGCGAAGAAACATTTTGATAAAGTAACTACTTTACTTAATGAATTAGGAATTGAATACAAAATTGATCACACGATTGTTCGTGGGTTAGATTATTATAACCACACCATTTTTGAAATTATGGCTAATTCTAAATCATTAGGAGAAGGCTACACGACTATTTGTGCTGGTGGTAGATATGATGGTTTAGTAAATGAACTAGGTGGTCCTGAAATGCCGGGTGTAGGTTTTGGATTAGGTGTTGAAAGACTACTACTTCTAATGGAAGCAGAAAAAGTGGAATTTCCAGAATTTAATCCACTTGATGCCTATGTGGTAGGAATTGGCGAAAAAGCTAATTTAGAATCTTTAAAAATTGTTCAATCATTAAGGATGAATGGATTTTCTGCTGACCGTGATTACTTGAATCGTAAACCTAAAGCTCAATTTAAGACTGCTAATAAAATGAACGCTAATTACACATTAACGATTGGTGATCAAGAAATTGAAGATGGAACAATTCATGTGAAAAATATGGAAAATAGTAAAGAAGAAACTTTTAAATTAGAAGAAGTTAAACAAAACTTTGGAAAATTAATTGAGGAAAACTTTTAATTAAGAGGAGGAATTATATATGGAACGAACTACTTATTGTGGTTTAGTAGACGAAAAATATTTAAACCAAGAAATTTGTTTAGATGGATGGGTTTCTAGAAGAAGAGATTTAGGTAAGTTAATTTTTGTTGACTTAAGAGATCGTGAAGGCATTGTTCAACTAGTTTTTAGTGATGAATATAATCAAAAAGCATGGGAAATTGCTGATCAATTAAGAAATGAATATGTTATCCAAGTTAAGGGTAAGGTTGTCGCTAGAGCTGAAAATGAAGTTAATGATGATATGAAAACTGGTAAAATTGAAGTTGATGTTAGCGATGTAGAAATTTTTAATAAGGCTAAAAATCCTCCATTTGATATTAAAAATAATATTACTGCTTCCGAGGAAACTAAACTAAAATATCGTTATTTAGATTTAAGACGTCCGGAAGTACAAAAGGGAATTATGCTAAGAAACAGAATTATGCAATCTGTTCATAGTTACTTTGATAAAAATGGATTTATTGATATTGAAACACCTAATTTAACAGTATCAACTCCTGAAGGAGCTCGTGATTATCTAGTTCCTTCAAGACTATATCATGGTTCATTTTATGCTTTACCACAATCACCACAATTATTTAAACAACTATTAATGGGTGCTGGGTTTGATCGTTACTATCAAATTGCTCGTTGCTTCCGTGATGAAGATTTACGTGGTGACCGTCAACCAGAATTTACTCAAATTGATATGGAAACTTCATTTTTAAATGAAGAAGATATTCAAAAATTAACTGAAGGTTTAATTGTCAAAGTAATGAAAGATACTTTAGGTTTAGATGTTAAAGCACCATTTAAACGTATCACTTGGCAAGAATCAATGGATCGTTTTGGTACTGATCAACCGGATGTTAGATTTGGTATGGAATTAAAAGATTTATCAGACGTTGTTAAAGATGTTGATTTTAAAGTGTTCTCAAATACCATCAAAGATGGTGGACAAGTAAAAGCGATTGCTGTTCCTGGTGGTGCTGATAAGTATTCTAGAAAAGATATTGACAAATATGGTTCATATATCGAACGTTTTGGTGCTAAAGGATTAGCATGGATTAAGATTACAGAAGATGGATTTACAGGTCCAATCGCTAAATTCTTTGATAAATCAGTTGAAGAAAATATTATGAAACGTACTGGTGCCAAAGTAGGCGATTTACTATTGTTCGCTGCTGATCGTGCTAAAGTTGTTGCTGATACTTTAGGATACTTACGTTGTGATATTGCTGAAAAACAAAATATGATTCCTAAAGATGTATTTGACTTCTTATGGGTTGTAGATTGGCCATTATTTGAATATGATGAAGGTGCTGAAAGATGGGTACCTGCTCACCATCCATTTACAATGCCAAATAAGGGTGACGAACATTACCTTAATGAAGGCGAAAATCCACATGCTGCACATGCGCAAAGTTATGACATCATTCTAAATGGACTAGAATTAGGTGGCGGTTCTATCCGTATTCATAATAAAGAATTACAATTGAAGATGTTAAGAGCATTAGGATTCGATAGAGAAAGAGCACAAGCTAGATTTGGCTATTTCTTGGATGCTTTAGATTACGGTTTTCCACCTCATGGTGGTTTAGCTATTGGTCTAGATCGTTTTGCTAGATTGTTAGCTCAAACTGAAAATATTCGTGATGTAATTGCATTCCCTAAAAATTCAAAAGCAACAGAACCAATGACTAACGCACCTGCTCAAGTTGCTCAAAAGCAATTATATGATTTAGGTCTTGAAAGTGAAGATACTTACGAAGAATGATTATGAAGGAACTTCCTTAATTGGAAGTTCTTTTCTTTTAAATAAGTATGATTAATTAATTATTAAATGTTATACTATTTTCATATTTATAAGAGAGGTAATGAAATTTATGGATGATGTTCAACGGATTTTAAAAAGGCATCAGTACATAGCTAAAGCTTCTACTGCTTTTATGTATGGTATTATGGTGTCAATTGCAATGAATTTCTTTTGGACCCCAGGTAACATTTATTCATCTGGATTTACGGGTTTATCACAATTGATAAATACTTTATCCACTAGGTATTTTCCATTTACAATCTCACCTTCAATTGGTTTGTTTATGCTAAATATTCCATTTTTTGTTTTAGCCTGGAGACAAATTGGTCATCAGTTTACTCTTTTTACAATTTTAACTGTTTTCTTAGCCAGTTTTATGATTAAAGCGATTCATCCAGTTTATTTAACTCATGATCCGATGATTTGTGCTATTTTTGGTGGTGTTGTTAATGGCTTTGGGACTGGTATGAGTTTGAAAAATGAGATATCAACTGGTGGACTTGATATTTTAGGAATTGTAATTAGGCGTAAAACTGGTCGTAGTATTGGGACAATTAATATAGCTTTTAATGTTTTTATTATTACAGCAGCTGGTTTTGAGTACGGTTGGCCTTATGCTTTTTATTCAGCTATTGGAATTGTTGTAAATGCTAAAGCAATTGATTTTGCTTATACGAGACAACAAAGAATGCAAGTTTTAATAGTTACTGATCACCCGAAAACAGTTATTGATAGTATTCAAAATCATATGCCAAGAGGAATTACGATTATTCATAATGCTGAAGGTGCATATAATCATAATAGTAAAGAAATTTTATTTACAACTATATCTAGATATGAGATGCCTGAATTAGAAGAAGCATTAGAAGAATCAGATCCACATGCTTTTGCAAGCATTACTGAGGCTTCAACAATTCTTGGCCATTTCTATGAGCATAAATTAAAATAGTTTATTGTGATTAATTGTTTTGAATCGATTGTGTTATAATAATTGATTGTGTATGGGTTATTTAACATTAATATGGTGGGGTTAATTTTGAAGATTATATATTTGTTTTTAATCAAAATAGTTTCTCTTTTTTGTTATTTTAAAAAGAAAAAAAATGTTATCTACATAATGAGTTTTGACAACAATTTAGGTTTAATAAAATCTATGGCTAGGAGCCTGCCTGCTGGTAGGCGCATGATTGTCTTTTATGAAAATGATAATGAGGCAGCAGCCACAGACTTAGCTGCTTACGGAGTTAAAACGATTCAGTTTAGAGATGGGATTTCATTAATTTTTAATGTTGTACCTATCATTATGACTGGTAGCATTATTTTTTGTGATAACTATTTTGCATTCTTAGGTGGAATTATTCGCAGTAATAATACTAAAATAGTTCAAATGTGGCATGCTAACGGAGCCATTAAAAAATTTGGCTGGGAAGATCCAGCTACTTACGAACGTAGTTCTTCAGATAAAAAGAGATTTCAAAATGTTTATAATCATTTTGATGAATATGTAGTTGCTTCTGCAACTATGGGAGATGTTTTTCAAAAAAGTTATCATGTTTCTTCAGACAGAATGAAAATGTTAGGATATCCACGTTCTGATCGGTTATTTAAGCAAAAATGGCGCGACATTGCTGAACGTAGGGTATATCATTTTGCTCCGCAGTTGAAAAATAAGCGAGTTATCTTGTATGCACCTACTTATCGTAATGATGGAAATTCATTCAACCCCCCTAAAAAGGTTATTTCAGCATTAACTTCTGATCCTAATGCGATTGTCATTATTAAGTTGCATCCACTTTTAAACAAATTAGAAAAAAAGTTACAAAAAGAAGCTTCTTCAGACAATGTTTTATTCTTTAGTCAGCTATCAACCACTGACTTATTGGTAATTACTGATACTTTAGTTACCGACTATTCATCGATAGCTTTTGATTATTCTTTACTACCTAATGCACATTCTATGTTATTTTATATGTTTGATATTGATCAATATCAAAAGCATCCGGGAATACAAGATAATATGTTAAATTGGCTTCCCAATAAGCCAATAAAAACTACTGAAGATTTAGCTAAATCTATTAGGGAAAATAAAAAGACTGATTTTACTAAATTTAATCGTGTTTGGAATAAATATAACGATGGTTTTGCAACTAGTCGTGTAATAGAAAAATATATAAAAAGTTTAAAGTAAAGGAAGTGTGATTGGCTTGAAGGAAGTCATTACATTAATTAAAGAGCAAATTAGTAATTTAGGAATCATGTTTAGGATTTCTAAATATCAAGATAAGTCTGATTACCAAAGTCATTATTTAGGATTGATTTGGGAATATTTATATCCATTAATTCAAATTGGAATTTATTGGTTAGTTTTTGGAATTGGATTGAAAAAAGGTACTTCAAATGGAATCGATTATCTAACATGGATGGTTATTGGTATAACACCATGGTTTTATATGAATGCTGCAACTTTAGCATCCTCAAAGAGTATTTATCAACAAGTAGGTATGGTTTCTAAGATGAAATTTCCTGTAAGTGTTTTACCTACTATTAAAATAATTTCTAATCTTAGTTCATTTTGGGCAATGCTAATTTTTTCCATTTTCATTGCATATGTAAAGGGTGGAATTGTACCTAGTCTTTATTGGGTACAATGGATTTATTATTTCTTCGCAATGATTTGTTGGTTAGTAGCTTTTGGAACCTTTAATTCAACGGTTACTATTTTAATTCGTGATTATCGTATTTTCCTACAATCATTAATGCGTGTCCTATTCTACATGTCAGGAGTACTATTTAATTTTGAAACTAATGCGTTTCCTGCATTTTTCGTTAGAATTTTACAACTAAATCCATTCTTTTACATTATTTCTGGCTTTAGAGAATCTATGTTAGGACAAACTTGGTTCTGGCAAAAGCCATTGCTAATGCTTATATTTTGGCTAATGGTCTTATTCTTCTTACTAGTAGGATCACATTTACATTATAAATTTAGAGCAAGATTTGTTGACTACATTTAGCATAAAAAGGGATTGGCAATTTTATGATTAATATAAAAAGTAAAATAATAAAATTATTAAAATTAACAATTAGATTATGTTTAATAATTTTAAATGATATATTTATTATTTTACCTGTTAAAAAAGATTTAGTTATCTTCGAAAGTTTTAAAGGAAAAGATATTAACGATAATCCTGCAGCTATCTATGAAGAATGGATTAATCAACATCCGAAAAAAAAAGATCTAGCCTATTTTGCCGTGAAGGTTTCTGAATATAACGACCTTAAAAACAAGTATCCTAATGTAAAAATGGTCAGAAGATTTCTACCTAAATGGGTATGGATTATGGCTCGTGCTAATTTTTGGGTTTTTAACTCTAGAACCCCCAATTGGTGGCGCAAAAATAAAGGAACCACTTATATGCAAACCTGGCATGGAACTCCCTTGAAAAAATTGGGGATAGATATAGCTAATGTTAAAATGCCAGGAACAAATACTGATAGATATAAAGAACGGTTTGTTAAAGAAGCGCATCGTTGGGATTACTTAATTGCTCCTAATCAATATTCTCATCAAATATTTGCTCGAGCTTTCGATTTTAATAATAAATTTTTGGATATAGGTTACCCCAGAAATGATATTTTATATTCAGGTAATAATAAAGATTACATTAATAAATTAAAATATAAATTAATCGGTGATAATAAATCCAAAATTATTATGTATGCTCCAACTTGGCGAGATGATGACTATAAAACTAGAGGTGTTTATAACTTTGAATTACCATTTAGTTTAGAAGAATTCTTTAATAATGTAGATGATAATGCTATTTTAATTATTAGGCCGCATTATCTAGTAAAAGATTCTATTAATATTAGTGGTTATGAAGATCGTGTCAAAATTATGGCAGAAGAAGACATTAGTGAGCTATATTTAATTTCTGATTTATTAATTACGGACTATTCTTCTGTTATGTTTGATTATGCTAATTTAAAACGTCCAATGTTATTTTTTGCTTATGATTTGGATCATTACGAAGAAGAACTGAGGGGATTTTATTTTAACTATAAAAACGACGTTCCAGGTCCTTTAGTACAAATTTCTTCTGAATTTTACAATAAAATTAGTGAATTTAATCATTACAATAAATTTAATAATTATGATGAAAAGTTTGAAAACTTTTATAAGAAATTTTGTTCATGGGAGTCTGAAGACTCTTCTAAAAAATTTGTACAAATTATGAGGAGGATTAGTGATGGAAAATAATTTTTTAATTGGCTCACATGTTAGTATGAATGGGAATAAAATGTTTTTGGGATCAGCTGAAGAAGCTAAAAGCTATGATGAAAATGTTTTTATGGTTTATACAGGTGCTCCACAAAATACTAGAAGGAAACCCATTAACGAGTTAAGAGCCGATGATGGTAAAAATTACATGAATGAAAATGGATTAAAAGAAGTAGTAGTTCATGCACCTTATATTATTAATTTGGGTAATATAAATAAACCTAGAAATTTTACATTTGGAATTGACTTTCTTCATGATGAAATTAGACGCGCTGAAGCTATTGGTGCTACACAAATTGTTTTACATCCAGGATCACATGTAGGGGCTGGTTCTGACGCTGCCATTAAGCAGATATCAGAAGGATTAAATGAAGTTATTGAACCAGATCAAAAAATTCAAATTGCTTTAGAAACCATGGCTGGTAAAGGTACTGAAGTTGGTCGTAATTTTGAAGAATTATCACAAATTATAGATGGTGTTACTGATAATGATAAATTATCAGTAACTTTTGATACTTGTCATACCAGTGATGCTGGATACGATATCAAAAATGATTTTGACGGTGTTTTAAATGAATTTGATCATGTTATTGGATTGAATAGATTGAAAGTTGTTCATTTAAATGATTCTAAAAATCCAATGGGAAGTCATAAAGATAGACATGAAATTATTGGACTAGGGAATTTAGGTTTTGATTGTTTAAATTATGTTGCCCACCATGAAAGTTTAGTTAATGTTCCTAAGATTATGGAAACACCAGCAGTTGTTATTGATAAAGACAAAAAGAAAAAAGTTTCACCACATTATTTTGAAGTTCAAATGTTAAAAAATGAACAATTTAATAACAACTTAATTGAAGATATTAAAAATCAATAAAAAATAGCCTTTAAAGGCTATTTTTTATTTAGTATCAATATTTAAACTTTCCATTATAATTGTGGCTGTTTCTTCAATTGATTTATCAGCAACATTAATTTGAAGGCAATCTAATTTTTTATACAAAACTTGAGCATATTCTAATTCTTTTTTGATGTTATCAGAATTAGAATATGGAGTGTCCTCATCTAAGCCATAAGATAACATTCTGGCTTTCCTAATTTTTTGAATTTTTGAAATATCACTAGTTAGTCCGAAAATTTTATTTTTATTAACTTGCCAAATTTCTTTAGGCAATTGTGTTTCTGGACCAATAGGGACATTAGATACTTTTAATTGTTTATTGGCTAAGTACAGTGATAATGGAGTTTTTGAAGTTCTAGATATTCCCAAAATAACTACGTCTGCTTTATCTAAATTTTGTGGATTGCTTCCATCATCATTTTCTACAGAAAATTCCATTGCAGCAATTCTTTTAAAATATTCTTCATTTAGGTTGTGGACTAATCCACTTACTCTTTCAGGATTGCTACCCAATCTGTTACTAATTGCCTTCATGGGTCCTTGGATACAATCAACGCTTTGTAAACCATTTTTTTCTGAAAATTGTTCAATAATATTACTTAAGTTAGAGTTGACTAAGGTATGGAAAATAACGGCTTTTTTCTCAGCCGCAATTTTTAAAATGCCATCTAATATCGATTCAGTTGTGATGAAAGGATATCTTTCATATAAAATATTTGTTTTTTTAAATTGCGCACCAGCGGTTTTTGCTACTTGTATTGCCGTTTCTCCACTAGAATCTGATATTGCAAAAATCGATAACTTATCCATTATTAAATCACTCCACATTGTAAATTTATTATTATTTTATCACAAAAATTATTTTATAATTTTTTATTGTTATATTGACGTTGTATTCATATTTTTGTATAATTATAAAGAACAGTTTTAATTAATGCTACATAGCAATTGAAACAGTTGTATTTTGAGCTCGGAGGGAGGGAATTTTCATATGTCAAAAACAGTCGTTCGCAAAAACGAATCTCTTGATGATGCTCTTCGTCGTTTCAAACGTACAGTTTCTAAAAACGGTACTTTACGTGAATACCGTAAGCGAGAATTCTACGAAAAACCTAGTGTTAAACGTAAATTAAAATCTGAAGCAGCAAGAAAGCGCAACAACAAGAAGAAAAGACGTCGCTTTTAGTTAAAAACGTTCCTGTTATTTCAGGAACGTTTTTTTGTAAGCTTATATAATTAATGGAGGAACTATTATGAGTATTTCAGAAAATATTAATAATGATTTAAAAAGCGCAATGAAAGCACATGATAAAATCGCTTTGACAGTTATTAGAATGGTTAAAACTGACTTAATGAATGAAAAAATTAAACTAGGTCATGACTTATCAGAAGATGAAGAATTAACTGTAATTAGTCGTGAAGTAAAGCAACACAAGGAATCAATTGACGATTTTAAATCAGCTAACCGTGATGATTTGGTTTCAGCACAAGAAGCCGAAATGAAAGTTTTAGAGAAATATGCCCCTAAACAATTATCTAAAGATGAAGTAGATAAAATCGTATCAGAAACAATCAAATCAGTTGGAGCTTCTAACATGTCAGACTTCGGTAAAGTTATGGGTGCTGTAATGCCTAAACTTAAAGGTAAAGCTGATGGATCAATTGTTAATCAATCAGTTAAAGGTTATTTAAAATAAATTTTAAAGTAAAGATTAATTTGAATTTTTAATCTTTATATATACATAATAAGTATAGCTTTTTTTAAATTATAAACTATGCTAATATTTGTTTATTAAACTATGATAAAGGGGTCGCTATATTTGACAGAAAATACTTCAGCACAAAAAGAATTTATACTAAATAATTTAGACTTTGAGCCTGTTTTATTAGGACCACAAAACAAGCACGTTGATATTCTTGAAGAGGGTATGAATGTTTCCATTAATGCTTTTGGAACTAAGATTAAGGTTTCCGGTAATGATGATGATGTAAATCAGGTAATTTCAATTTTAGATAATTTAGTTAAATTGTTACAAGATGGAATTACAATTAATGGTAGTGATTTTGTCAGTGCGATTAATATGGCCAAAAATGGCACATTAGAGTATTTTAGAGACTTATATAATCAAATATTAATTAAAGATGCTAAAGGACAACCGGTAAGGGTTAAAAACTTTGGACAACGTCAATATGTTCAATCTGTAAAACATAATGATATCACTTTTGGAATTGGCCCTGCTGGAACTGGAAAAACTTATTTGGCTGTGGTTATGGCAATTGCTGCTTTAAAGCATGGAGATGTTGATAAAATCATTTTAACTCGTCCTGCAGTTGAAGCCGGTGAAAGTCTTGGCTTTTTACCTGGTGATTTAAAAGAGAAAGTTGATCCATATCTAAGACCAATTTACGATGCTTTACATGCAATTTTAGGTCGTGAACACACTGCACGTTTAATGGAAAGAGAAGTTATTGAGATTGCTCCATTAGCATATATGCGTGGTAGAACTCTTGACAATGCTTTTGTTATTCTAGATGAGGCTCAGAATACTACGACTGCTCAAATGAAAATGTTTTTGACTAGATTGGGTTTTGGTTCGAAAATGATTGTCAATGGGGATGTTTCTCAAATTGATTTACCTAAACATGCTAGCAGTGGTTTAGTTCAGGCTCAGAAAATCTTAAAAAATGTTAAAAAAATTCGATTTGTTACTTTTGATTCTAGTGATGTGGTCAGACATCCAGTTGTTGCTAAGATTATTGATGCATATGAAGATTATTTTGAAAATGAACAAAAATAATGAAAGTAGGAAATATTATGGATTTAGAAATTTATGATAAAACAAATGAAGGTGTTTCAGATAAGGATACAAATCTAGTTAATGATGTTTTAGAGTATGCTGGTAAGTATTTAGAATTAAAAGAAAATACTGAAATGTCTGTAACCTTTGTTAATAACGATGAGATTAAAAAAATTAATAAGCAATATCGTGGAGTTGATCGTGCCACTGATGTTATTAGTTTTGCAATCGAAGATGGTGAAGATGAAGATTTTCCTTTAATTATGGATTCTGAAATGGCCGATGAAATTCCCGAAAATATCGGTGACATTTTTGTTTCAATTGACAAAGTTCAAGAACAAGCAGACTTTTTAAATCATTCCTATGAAAGAGAGTTAGGCTTTTTAGTTGTTCATGGATTTTTACATTTAAATGGTTACGACCACATGGAACCTGAAGATGAAGCGGTAATGTTTCCACTGCAACGAAAGATAATGGATAGTTATGGCCTTAAAAGATAATCATCAAGTTTGTAAGAATAATAGTTTTAATCAATCTTTTTTACATGCCTTACAAGGACTCTTGACCTTAATTAAGGACGAACGAAATTTTAGATTTCATTTGTTTAGTAGTCTTTTAGTAATTATTGTATCTTTTTTACTTCGAATTTCGATATATGATTGGCTTTTGATATTAACAGCCTCTTTTTTAGTTATTATGGCTGAAACTATTAATACAATAGTCGAAACGATAGTCGATTTATATGTTGGTGATAAATACAATAAATTGGCTAAAAAAGCTAAAGATGTTGCTGCCGGTGGTGTTTTAATAGCTGCTTTATTTGCTGTGGTAGTAGGGATGATTATATTTTTACCAATCATTTTACAAAAATTAAATTAACAATGGGAGATGTAATAAATGGATTTAGATCCTAATTTTCACTCAGGATTTGTAGCGATTGTTGGACGACCTAATGTTGGTAAATCAACATTTTTAAATCGTATTATTGGTCAAAAGATAGCTATTATGAGTGATAAAGCTCAAACAACTAGAAATAAAATACAAGGTGTTTACACTGATGACGATTCACAGATTGTGTTTTTGGATACACCGGGAATTCATAAACCTAGTAATCAATTGGATGATTTTATGGATAAATCAGCATTTTCAGCATTAAAAGATATTGATGCTGTATTATTTATGATTAGCGCAACTGAAACTAGAGGTGCTGGTGATAACTTTATTATTAATCAATTGAAGAAGATCGATAAACCTGTTTATTTAATTATCAATAAAATTGATGAAATCAATCCTAATAAATTGCTGGAAATTATGGATACCTATAAACGAGCATTAGAATGGAATGAAGTATTTCCTATTTCCGCATTACAAGGTAATAATGTTGATGAGCTAATGACCAATTTAAAAGATAAACTACCGGTAGGTCCTCAATATTATCCAGAAGATGAAGTTACTGATCATCCTGAAAGATTTATTGTTGCTGAATTAATCCGTGAAAAGATTTTATCGTTAACTCGTCAAGAAATTCCTTATTCAGTAGCTATCGACATATTAAGCATGAAAACTAAGAATAATGGTAATGTGGATATTCAAGCTGATATTTTAGTAGATCGTCCTGGACAAAAAGGAATTTTAATCGGTAAGCAGGGTGCTATGCTTAAGAAAATTGGAACTTTAGCTCGTCAAGATATTGAAGACTTACTAGGCAGTAAAGTATATCTAAAATTATGGGTTAAAGTTCAAACGGGATGGCGTGATAATCCATCAATTCTTAAATCATTAGGATATAATAAAAAAGAAAATTATTAGTTTAATTTGGTTGGTGAATATTGATGAATTCACAAACATATATGAATTTTCACGGTATTTTATTGTATCGTAAAAATTTTAAAGAAAGAGATATGTTAGTTAAATTTATTACAGCTGAAGTTGGTAAAAAGATGTTTTTTATCCGAGGTGCTCGTAAAAGAGGCTTTAAAATGATGCCTGATATCTTACCCTTCACTTATGGAACTTATTCTGGAAAAATTAGTAAAAATAATCTTTCTTATATATATAGTGCTCTAGATGACGATCATTACGAAAAAATTAGTAATGACATTTATTTGAATGCTTATGCTACTTATATTATGTCATTGATAGATGTAGCTTTTCCTGATTCAATGCCCATTTTGGGATGGTTTAATAAATTATTTGAAGCATTAAAATTAATTAATAACGGATCAGATGCAGCTATTATTACTAATATTATTGAAATTCAGTTATTGATTGTTTTTGGTGTTCAACCTGATTTGCATGGTTGTGTATTTTGTCACCGTGATGATTTACCATTAGATTATTCTGAAACTTATGGTGGATTAGTCTGTGCAAATCATTTTCACTTAGATCTGCACAGATTACACTTGAATGCTAGAACTGTTTTTTATTTAAGAAAATTTTCAATAGTCGATATTAGTAAAATTAGCAAGATCAAAGTTAATCAAAATACTAAAGATGAATTAAGAAGAGTTTTGGATAAAATATATAAGGATTCAGTTGGAATAAATTTAAAAAGTAAACATTTTTTAGATCAAATTAATAATTTGAAATTATAGAATTGACTTTTTATGTTTGCTAAATTATTATTAAGATAATTGAATTTAATAGGTAATGATAAAAGAATTTTATTTTTAATTATTTCCAGCGAAACTAGGATAGTGAAAGCTAGTTACAAATGATTTTTAATAATCGGCGCTTTTTGAACCGAAATAATTAAGCTGCTAGTTCTATTGGGGCTAGAAGTAGGGTGGAACCGCGAATAAAATCGTCCCTACTACAAATAAGTATTTGTTTAATACTATTTTGTAGTAGGGATTTTTTTGTGCCATCTAATAAACAGGAGGAATTATTCATGACAAAGAAGTTGTCTATGCAAGAAATTATTTTAAAATTACAACAATTTTGGTCATCAAAGGGTTGTATGTTAATGCAAGCTTATGATACTGAAAAAGGTGCTGGAACTATGAGCCCATACACTTTTTTGAGAGCTGTTGGTCCAGAACCATGGAATGCTGCTTATGTTGAACCTTCTAGAAGACCTGCTGATGGTCGTTATGGTGAAAATCCTAACCGTTTATATCAACATCATCAATTTCAAGTTATTATGAAGCCTTCACCTGAAAACATTCAAGAATTATATTTAGATAGTTTAAAAGAATTAGGAATTAATCCGATTGAACATGATATTCGTTTTGTTGAAGATAATTGGGAAAATCCTTCAATGGGTTGTGCCGGTGTCGGTTGGGAAATTTGGTTAGATGGTATGGAAGTTACTCAATTCACTTATTTCCAAATTGTCGGTGGACAAGAAATGAACCCAGTTGCTTCTGAAATTACTTATGGTCTTGAAAGATTAGCATCTTATATTCAAGATGTTA
Source organism: Apilactobacillus apisilvae (assembly GCF_023380225.1). Taxonomy (NCBI): domain Bacteria; kingdom Bacillati; phylum Bacillota; class Bacilli; order Lactobacillales; family Lactobacillaceae; genus Apilactobacillus; species Apilactobacillus apisilvae. The sequence goes on along the minus strand of NZ_CP093362.1, from coordinate 457,839 downwards.
ATAATGTTTTTGATTTAAACTGGAATGATGATGTTAAGTATGGTGATATTTTCAAGGAACCAGAATATGAGCATTCTAAATATAGTTTTGAAGAAAGTAATCAAGATATGCTTTTGAAAATGTTTGATAATTTTGAAACTGAAGCTAAAAAACAAATTGATAATGGATTAGTTCATCCGGCATATGACTATGTTTTAAAATGTAGCCACACATTTAATCTCCTAGATGCTAGGGGTGCTGTATCAGTTACCGAAAGAGCTGGTTATTTATCTAGAATTAGAAGAATGGCTAGAGCAATTGCTAAAGCATTTATCGATGAACGTAAAAAACGTGGTTTCCCATTGATCAAAGATGAAAAAAAACGTCAAGAATTATTAGCTGAAGATAATAAGGAGGAAAAATAATGGCACATACATTTTTATTGGAAATTGGTCTTGAAGAAATGCCAGCACATGTTGTTACTCCAAGTATTAAACAATTAGTAAAGAGAACAAAAGATTATCTAAAAGAACAAAGAATTAATTTTGATTCGATAAAACCATTTTCTACTCCTCGTCGTTTGACAATTCAAATTACTGGTTTATCAGATAAACAAACTGATATCGATGAATCAGTAAAGGGGCCATCTAAGAAAATTGCTAAAGATGATGATGGTAATTGGAGTAAAGCTGCTATTGGCTTTACTAAAGGACAAGGTGCTTCAACTGATGACATTACTTTTAAGGAAGTTAAAGGAACTGAATATGTCTTTGTTGAAAAACATATTGATGGTAAACCAGTTAGTGAAGTGTTGATGGGGATGAAGGATGTTATTACAAGTATGACCTTTCCAACCCTTATGAAATGGAATGTTTATGATTTAGAATTTATCCGTCCTATTAGATGGATGGTTTCATTATTAGATGATGAAATTATTCCAATTAATATTTTAGATGTCACTGCAAGTAATATTAGTCGTGGCCATCGCTTCTTGGGACAAGATACTAAAATCGTATCTGCTGATAACTATGAACAAGCATTATATGATCAATTTGTGATTGTTGATGCTGAAAAACGTAAAGACTTAATTAAAAAACAAATCGAAGATATTCGCGATGAAAATAATTGGATTATTAATATCAACGCTTCACTACTTGAAGAAGTTAATAATCTTGTTGAATGGCCAACTGCTTTTTATGGTAAATTTTCTGAAAAGTATTTAGAATTACCAGCTGAAGTTCTTATTACTTCTATGCGTGATAACCAAAGATTCTTCTATGTTGAAGATAAGGAACATAACATTTTACCTTACTTTATTTCGGTTAGAAATGGTAACGATAATTATATTGAAAACGTTGTATCTGGGAATGAAAAAGTTCTTACTGCACGGCTTGAAGATGCTATGTTTTTCTACAAAGAAGATCAATCTAAAGACATTGATTTTTATGTTAATAAGCTTAAAAAAGTTAGTTTTCATGATAAGATTTCAACTATGTATGAAAAGATGCAACGTGTTTCAGTTATAACCCAAGCATTAGGTAAACGTGTTGGATTAACTGATAATGAATTGTCTGAAGTTAAACGTGCTTCTCAAATTTATAAATTTGATTTGGTAACTGGTATGGTTGGTGAATTTTCTGAATTACAAGGCCTAATGGGTGAAAAATATGCCTTATTAAATGGCGAAAAGCCAGCAGTTGCGACTGCTATTCGTGAACATTATATGCCTATTTCAGCTAATGGTAACTTACCAGAAACAAAAGTTGGTTCAGTTTTAGCTGTTGCTGATAAGTTCGATAGTATTTTAACTTTCTTTGCTGCAGGAATGATTCCAAGTGGTTCAAATGATCCATATGCATTAAGAAGACAGGCTAGCGGAATTGTTAGAATTATTGAAGCTGAAAAATGGAACTTTAATTTAGAAGACATGATGAATTTATTTATTCAAGATGAAGAAATTGCTAAAGTTTCTCCAAAGTTGGATCAAACTAAAGAAATCGATGATATTGTAAGCTTTATCAAAGACCGTATTATTAAAGTTCTAAAAGATAATAAGTTAAGACATGATATTATTGATGCAATTTCTGGTACTAATAATCACAATATTCTATTTATCTTCGAGGTAGCTAAAGTCTTAGATCAACATAAAGATGATAATGAATTTAAAGAATCTATTGAGGCACTAACTCGTGTGTTAAGAATTGCTGAAAAGCAAAGCTTTAAAGATAGTGATTTAAATGTTGATCAATCATTATTTGAAAATGATTCAGAAAAGGCTTTATATAATAAAGTTTCTGAAATAAATAAATATTATGATTTGTCTGCTAAAGAGGATTTTGATGAGTTAGCTTCTTTAAAGACAGCTATTAACGACTATTTTGACGCTACTATGGTAATGTCCAAGAATGATGATGTTAAGAATAATCATTTAAGACAACTAACTATTATCTCTAATATGATTAATTGGTTTGCTGATTTAAATAAATTAATCGTTAAGTAATATCATTAGACAAACCTTTTAGATGTTGTTAAAATTGTTATTACTTGTACGTAATAATTAAAATGTCGCACTTTGGATATCTAAGTGCGACTTTTATAGCTAAAAAGGGGTGATAAATATGATTCCTTCTGAAATTATTGAAAAAATTCGTGATGAGACTAATATCGCTGATGTTGTTAGTCAATATGTATCATTGCATAAATCAGGAAGAAATTTATTTGGGTTATGTCCTTTTCATGAAGAAAAGACGCCATCTTTTTCAGTAAATGAACAAAAACAAATTTTCCATTGCTTTAGTTGTGGCAAGGGTGGAAATGTTTTTAAGTTCTTAATGGAATTACAAGATTTATCATATCCTGAAGCAATCAATAAAGTTGCTGAAATGCAAGGCATAGAATTAGATAGTAAATATAATAATACCCATAATAAAAAGCAGGTTAACTCTGGGGAACAACATTTATTTGATATTCATATTGAATCCACTAACCTATATCATCATATTTTGATGAATACAGAGATGGGTCAACCAGCTTTAGATTATCTCCATAATCGTGGATTAACTGATAAAACTATTGATAAATATCAATTAGGTTTTGCACCCCAAAATTCTATTTTAAAAACTTTTTTATCACAAAAAGATTTTCAATATCAAGATTTGCGTAAATCTGGATTATTTATAGAAGATGATGATGGAACTTTAAAAGATCGTTTCTTTAATCGTATTATGTATCCCATAACTAATAATCTGGGTAAAGTTGTAGCATTTTCTGGAAGAGTTTTGCATAAAGATGCTAATCAGGCAAAATATCTTAATAGTCCTGAAACAAAAGTTTTTAATAAAAGTAAAGTCCTATTTAACTTTTCTAATGCTAGAAACATTATTAGAAAAGAAAAAGTTGCTATCTTGTATGAAGGCTTTATGGATGTTATATCTGCATACCAGTCAGGAATTAAAAATGGAATTGCTTCAATGGGAACTAGTTTAACAGATGATCAAATTTATTTGTTACAAAGGACTACTAGTAAATTATATATTTGTTATGATGGTGATGCTCCTGGTCAAAATGCAATTAGTCGTGCTTTAAAATTATTGGAACCGACCAATCTAAAATTAGGTGTTATTCAGATGCCCAGTGGCATTGATCCGGATGAATATCGTAAACAAAACGGTGAACATAAGTTTAAAGATTATATGTCTTCAGCATTAGAGACCCCAATTTCATTTAAAATGCGATTTTTAAAATTAAATCGTAATTTGGATAATGAAAACGATAAAATTAGTTATATAAATGATGTTTTAAAAGCTATATCAAATATTGATGAACCAATAGAACGTGATGTTTATTTAAATGATCTTTCAGGTCAGTTTAATCTAAATAAAATGGATTTAACTAATCAAGTTAATAAACTTATTAGTAGAAGTAGTTTAGGTCGAAAGACTAGTAATTACAATAATCAATCTAATAATAATCTTTCAATATCATCAATCACTATGGACAATGTTAAACCAATTGGTAAAATTGAAATGGCTGAAAAAAGTTTGCTAAATCGGGTTTTAAATAATCATGAAATGTGGTTAAGGCTAATGAGTAAAGATGGCTTTTGCTTTGTTAATGATAAATACCAATTGATTTATATTCTTGCTCAAGCTTATTTTAAGGATCATGATGAATATAGAGCAAATGTCTTTCAAGATTTTGTTAAGGAAGATGATTTACAACAATTGTTAATTAATATTGATGTAATGGACTTATCAGGTGAAGCGACCAATTCAGAAATTGACGATTATGTTAATATAATCATGAACGAAGCTCCCATTGAAAAGCAACTCAAAAATAAACAAGTTGAATTAGATGAGGCTAAAAAAACGGGTGATATTGATCGTCAAATTGATATAACAACTGACATTATTAACTTACAAAGAAAAAGGCAACTTAATAATTAAGTTCAATTTAGGAGGCATTTTTAATGGCTGGAAAATCAAACAAAAAAGAATTAAAAGAATCAGTTAATGCATTAATTAAAAAGCAAAAGAAAGTTGGACATGTAACATACGATGACTTAAATGATAGTATTGCAGTTCCATTTAAGTTAACTAAAAAGCAAATGTACAGTCTTTTAGAAAAAGTTGAAGATAAAGGTATTAGTGTTGTAGATGCAAATGGTGATCCCGATCCTAGAGCGCTTGAGGCTGCTAAAAAAGTTACTCAATCTGAATTGAAAAATTCATCATCAGCTCCAACTGGTGTTAAAATTAATGATCCGGTTAGAATGTATTTAAAAGAAATTGGTCGTGTTTCTCTTTTAACAGCAGATCAAGAAGTAGAATTAGCTTTAAGAATTGAAAAAGGTGACGAAGAAGCCAAACAAGAATTAGCTGAAGCTAACTTACGTTTAGTTGTTTCAATTGCCAAAAGATATGTAGGTCGTGGAATGCAATTCTTAGATTTAATTCAAGAAGGTAACATGGGACTTATGAAAGCCGTTGAAAAGTTTGATTACCGTAAGGGTTTCAAATTTTCAACTTATGCAACCTGGTGGATTAGACAAGCAATTACTCGTGCAATTGCTGACCAAGCTAGAACCATTAGAATTCCAGTTCATATGGTTGAAACCATTAATAAATTGATTAGAATTCAACGTCAATTACTCCAAGATTTAGGTCGTGAACCTACTCCTGAAGAAATTGGTGCTGAAATGGATATGCCAACACAAAAAGTTCGTGGTATTTTGAAAATATCTCAAGAACCAGTTTCTCTAGAAACACCAATTGGTGAAGAAGATGATTCTCATTTAGGTGATTTTATTGAAGATCAAGAGGCTACTAGCCCAGCTGATCATGCAGCCTATGAATTACTAAAAGAACAACTTGAAGGAGTTCTAGATACTTTAACTGACCGTGAAGAAAATGTATTGAGATTACGTTTTGGACTAGATGATGGACGTACTAGAACGCTTGAAGAAGTTGGAAAAGTATTTGGTGTTACCAGAGAAAGAATTAGACAAATTGAAGCAAAAGCTTTACGTAAATTACGTCATCCTTCACGTAGTAAACAATTAAAAGACTTTTTAGAATAACCATTCAAAACAGGTAGCAGTTAAGTTACCTGTTTTTTGTTATAATATATAGTAAATAATTTTAGAAAAAGGTGTTTAAATGGATGCAAATCACTTATCACAAAGATTGAAAAAAGTATCGGATTACGTTCCAATCAATGGTCGATTAGCCGATATAGGTTCAGACCATGCCTATTTACCCTTGTACTTAATGAAAAATGGTAAGTTAGATTACGCTATTGCAAGTGAAGTTGCCAAAGGTCCCTTACAAAACGCGGAATATGAGATTAATAAATCCGGACTATCTGATAAAATTGATACTCGATTAGCCAATGGATTATTATCAATTAAAACAGAGGATAATATTAATTGTGTTGCTATTGCAGGAATGGGTGGAATTTTAATTCATGATATTTTAGAAAATGGTCAAAACCATCTTAACGGCAATGAAACTTTAATTCTTCAGCCCAACGTTGGTGAGAGTATCGTTAGAGAATGGCTTATGAATAATTATTATGAAATTACCAATGAGCATATTTTAAGAGAAGATGGACATAATTATGAAATTATTGAAGCAAAAAAATGCAACGATAAAATGATTTACACGCTCGAAGAATTGAAGTTTGGTCCATTTTTATTAGCAGAAAAATCAGATGTCTTTATTGGAAAGTGGACTAATGAAATCAATCGTTTGAACAATATTATTAGTAGTATGGATAATATGAATTCTAAAAAGCCAACTGATAAAATAAATAATATGAAAAAAGAAATAAAAGAAATAAAAGAGGTCTTATAAATGAAAGTGTTTGATTTGGTAAAACAATTTGAAAAGTTTGCACCTAAGAGCATTGCGGTTGATGGTGATCCGATTGGTTTACAAATTGGTTCATTAAATCAAAATGTTCATAAAGTAATGACTACTTTAGATGTAAGACCTGAAGTTGTTGATGAGGCTATTAATAATCATGTTGATTTTATATTTTCCCATCATCCATTAATTTTTCGCCCTGCCAAAAATTTAGATTTAAGTATTCCACAAAATGAAATGTATGCCAAAATAATTGAACATCATATTACTGTATATTCAGCTCACACCAATCTAGATAATGCAATTAATGGGATGAATGATTGGCTTGCTGAAAGATTAAAATTAACTAACACTAAGGGCCTTGTTTATCAAAAAGAAATTAACAATCGAAAGTATTTTATGGGGCGTATTGGTGAATTACCCACAGAAATGAATGTATTAGATTTTGCTAACTTTTGTAAAAAGCAGTTTAAAGTTGAAGGATTAAGATTAATTAGCAACACGCCTAATAATTCGATTAAAAAAGTTGCTGTATTAGGTGGAGATGGTGGTAAATTCTTTAATATAGCAAAAAATAAGGGTGCAGATGTTTATGTAACAGGTGATGTTTATTATCATGTAGGTCATGATATTTTAGCTGATAAGTTTTCAGTAGTTGATCCAGGGCATCATATTGAAAGTATTTGTAGGCCTTATTTAGCAAAAATGTTTAGAGAATGGTCTAATCAGTTTGAATGGAATATAGATGTGATAGAATCTAGTTTAAATACTGATCCATTTACTTTTATTTAAAAGGAGCTAATTATTATGCATAAGTATGAATCCTTATTGCCAAGATTTTTAAGTTATGTTCAAATTAATACTCGTTCAAATGAAGAATCCAAAACAATTCCTTCATCAAATTTTGAGGTTGAATTTTTAAATGATTTAAAAGAACAATTAAAGTCAATTGGACTATCCAACGTAAGAACTAATGAGCGTAGCGGATACGTTTTCGCTACGTTACCATCTAATATTGATGGTAATGTCACCAAAATTGGCTTTATTTCACATGTTGATACAGCTGATTTTAATTCCGAAAATATTAATCCACAAATTATTGATCATTACGATGGTCAATCTAAAATTAAATTAGGCAATAGTGAATATACATTAGATCCAAAAGTTTTTTCCAGCCTTAAAAAGTATAAGGGTCAAACTCTTATCACTACTGATGGTAATACCTTATTAGGTGCTGATGATAAAGCAGGAGTTGCTGAAATTATTACATCAATGGATTATTTATTAAATCATCCGGAAATTAAACATGGTGAAATTGAAATTGCATTTGGCCCTGATGAAGAAATTGGCACTGGTGCCGATAACTTTGATGTAAAAGACTTTGGTGCCGATATTGCCTATACAGTTGATGGTGGATCTTTAGGCCAGTTACAGTACGAAACTTTTAATGCAGCATCTGCAGTCGTTAACATAAAAGGTACCGATGTTCATCCTGGTGAAGCTAAAAATGTAATGGTTAATGCTGCCTTATTAGGAATGCAATTTAACCAAAGCTTACCTAAATACGAAAGTCCCGAATATACTGATGGGCGTGAGGGATTTTACTTTCTAACTAATATTGAAGGAACTGTTGATCAAGCTAAATTAAGCTATATTATTAGAGACCATGATGAATCCAGATTTGAAAGTCGTAAGCAATACTTTAAAAAAATTGCCGATGAAATTAATGATAACTTTTCTGAAGATATCATATCTGTTGATATTAAAGATCAATATTATAATATGGCCAAAATTATTCATCAGGATATGTCAGTGGTAGATTTGGCTGAGAAAGCAATGAATAATGTTGGAATTAATCCAGATATTTTTCCTGTTCGTGGTGGTACTGATGGATCTAAGATTTCATTTATGGGTTTGCCAACACCTAATATTTTTGCTGGCGGTGAAAACATGCATGGGCGTTTTGAGTATGTTTCATTACAAACAATGGAAAAAGCATGTGATTTATTAATCGAAATTGCAAATTTAAATACTAAAAAATAATTGGTCAATAAAGGTCAAATTATTTTTAATTGAATTATCGTTTTGTTAATATAGTACTTGTGAGTTAAAAATTTACTCACAAGTATTTTTTTATTATTAAAGGTGGGTGGAATATATTGAATCCAGATGATTTAACAGAAGCGGTTACCCAAGCACTTGCAGAAGCACAAAAAGTAGCAGTTAACCGTAAACATCAAGAAATAACAATTGCACATTTATTTAAATTCTTAATTCAACCAGGTGAGTTAGCACGTCAAGTTTATTCTGGCTTAGGGTTAGATTTGAAATCTTTAGAAAAAGAAATTGATAATGAATTGGACGAAATTTCTACTGTAGAAGGTAGTAATATATCTTATGGTCAAAATATTTCATCTAGTATGTATCAATTAATTCAAAATGCTAATAAAATTAAAGATAAATTAGGCGATCAATATATTGCAATGGATACTTTAACCATTGCTTTGATGGATGTTAGTGGAAATAAGCTAGCTGATTATTTAAAAGATAAAGATATTAATAAACAAAAAGTTATAAATGAAGTTGAAAAAATTCGTGGAGGTGAAAAGGTGACTTCTAAAAACCAAGAAGATAACTTCCAGGCACTTAAAAAATATGGAGTGGATTTAGTTAAAGAAGCTCGTGCCGGAAAATTAGGACCAATTATTGGTCGTGATGAAGAAATTTTAGATGTAATTAGAATCTTATCAAGAATGACCAAGAATAACCCCATTCTTTTAGGTGACCCTGGTGTAGGTAAAACAGCTATTGTTGAAGGCCTAGCCAAACGAATTGCGGTCAATGATGTACCTGATAATTTAAAAGACAAACAATTATTTGAACTGGATATGAGTTCATTAATTGCTGGAGCCAAATATCGTGGTGAATTTGAAGAAAGATTGAAGGCAGTTTTAAAAGCAGTTAAAAAATCTGAGGGTAAAATCATCATGTTTATTGATGAAATTCACAATATTGTTGGAGCTGGTAAATCAGAAGGTAGTATGGATGCTGGTAACATGTTAAAGCCAATGCTAGCTCGTGGTGATTTACATTTAATCGGTGCAACAACATTAGATGAATACCGTAAATACCTTGAAAAAGATAAGGCTCTGGAACGTCGTTTCCAAAGAGTTAGTGTGAAAGAACCTAGTGTTGAAGATACAGTTACAATTCTACGTGGGATCAAAGAACGTTTAGAAATTCACCACGGAGTAAGAATTCATGATAATGCTCTAGTTTCAGCCGCAAAATTATCAGATCGTTATATTACAGATCGTTTTCTACCTGACAAAGCAATTGACTTGGTTGATGAAGCCTCATCAACAATTGAAGTAGAAATGAACTCTAGTCCAACTGAATTAGATCAAGCTCATCGTAAATTAATTCGTGCCGAAGTCGAAGAAGCAGCATTAAAAAATGAAACTGATGACGAATCTAAGAATCGTTTATCTAAATTGGAACCCGAATTAGCTGATTTAAAAGAAAAAGTTAATAATTTAAATGGTAGATGGCAACAAGAAAAAGCTTCTATTCAAAAATTAGGTGACAAGAAGCGTGAATTAGATCAAGCAAAGAATGATTTACAACAAGCTGAAAGTTCATATGACTTGAATAAAGCCGCGGTTTTACAACATGGGACTATTCCTAAGCTGGAAGATGAACTTAGCAAAATGGAAAGCCAAGATCATACTAATGATTGGCTGGTTAGTGAGTCAGTTACTGAAAATGAAATTGGGAATGTTTTAAGCCGTGAAACTGGAATTCCGGTTACTAGGTTGATGCAAGGTGAACGTTCTAAGCTTTTACATTTAGATGATAATTTACATCAACGTGTAATTGGTCAAGATGAAGCAGTAGAAGCCGTTTCAGATGCTGTTTTAAGATCAAGAGCTGGTTTGCAAGATCCAAGTAAGCCTTTAGGATCATTCCTATTTCTTGGACCTACTGGTGTTGGTAAAACTGAATTAGCTAAATCTTTAGCTGTTAACTTGTTCGATTCTGAAGACCATATGGTTAGAATCGACATGTCTGAATATATGGAAAAAGCTTCTGTCTCAAGATTAGTCGGTGCAGCTCCAGGATATGTTGGTTATGAAGAAGGTGGACAATTAACTGAGGCGGTTAGAAGAAATCCCTATACAATTGTATTGTTTGATGAAATTGAAAAAGCTCACCCAGATGTCTTCAATATCTTATTACAGGTATTGGATGATGGTAGATTAACTGATGGGCAAGGTCGAACAATTGATTTTAAGAATACAATTTTAATTATGACATCTAATTTAGGATCTGACATTTTATTAAATGGTACCGATGAAAATGGTGATATTAATGATAAAGCCAAGCAAGATGTTGATGATTTATTAAAAACTAGTTTTAAACCTGAATTTTTGAATCGAATTGATGATGTCATTATGTTTAAACCTTTATCATTAAATAATGTTAAATCTATTGTTAATAAGTTGATTGATAAGCTTTCTTTTCGTTTGAAAGATCAACAAATTACGATTAACATTAGCGATGAAGCACTAAGTTGGTTAGCAAACAATGGTTATGAACCTCAATATGGTGCTAGGCCATTACAGAGATTTGTTACTCGATATGTAGAAACACCACTAGCTAAAATGATTATTGGTAATAAAATAAAGCCTAAATCTACAATTAATATTAAATTAAACGATGATAAATTAATATTTGACTAAAATAAAAGAGCTTAAGCATTTTTTGCTTATGATGTGAACCCCAAAAGTTGGACAACTTTTACTAGGATATTAATCCCAAATATTTATTTGGTGACTGGTATCCTAGTTTTTCTTTTATTCTATTATTATTGTAATCCTTAATCCATACTTTCATGGCATGGATTAAGGATTCTTTTGTATTATAATGAACATTCATCATTTCACTTTTCATAATATGAAAAAATGATTCCATCTGTGCATTATCTAAGCATGTCCCTTTACGGGACATAGACTGAATCGCATTATATTTTTTCAATGTATTAACCCAACTATGATGTTGATATTGAAAACCTTGATCACTATGTACAATAGTTCTATAAGGTAATGATTTTAGATTAAGCATTGCTTCATTTAGTGCTTTTAAAGTAAAACTTACATTTGGATGTCTACTAATATTAAAAGATAATATTTTGTCTGAATATAAATCCATTACTGGTGATAAATAAACCCGATGGTTTATATCTTCATTGCCATATCTAAATTCACTAACATCAGTAGTAATTTTTTGACCAAATTTATTGGCTGTAAAATCACCATTTAATATATTATTAGCAATTCTGCCTACTTGACCTTTATATGAATTATACTTACGTTTGCGTCGACTAAACAATTTACATTGCCAATTATTACGTTTCATTATATTTTGTACACGTTTATGATTAATTTTCAGGCCTGATTGTCTTAATACTGCAGTTATTCTGCGATATCCGTAAGCAGCGTGCTTAATAATAATATTTTTGATTTTATTTTCAATGTAAGAATTATCATAAGAAAGCTTCGCTTTCTTCAAGTTATAGTAATAAACACTGCGAGAATATTGAATTACCTGTAAAATATAACTTTTAGATAAAGATTTTAATTGATTAATCAGCTTATGTACAACCTCAAATTTACTACTCTTAGGATGTTTCATTTGAATTTTTGTATACACATACTTAATCATGTATTCATTAGCTAAATTTTTTTGACATGAGGTTACTTTTAATTCAGTTTTCTGCATTTTAGGACGGCCACGTTTGTTGTATAATGAACGTATACCTTTAGTCTCCATTCTTCTCTGCCAAGTGAAGATGGTACTACTGGCAGATATATTGAAATGAAGTGCTGTTTCTGGATATGACTTTTGTTGAGTGTGCATCCAATTCAGCACTTTTATTTTATACTCACCAGAATACACTTTACCGTAATTTCTTACAATTAAACCCTTTAAGCCGTAGGCTTTATACATATTAATCCATAGTAAAACAGTACTAGGATTCACAATATTATATTTTTTACAAAGATAAGTGGAACCATATCCTTGTAGATATTCTAAAACAACATTTAATTTAAATTCATAACTAAATTTAACCAAAAAATGACCCCCAAAATATTGAACAATTTCTTGTCCAACTTTTGGGGGTCACTTCATTAGGCTCTTTTTTTCTATTTCGTTGCATTTCCAGAAATTGCAGTTACACCGTTAACTAAAATTAGTGCAGTAATTACTGTAACAACTGCGATAGTAGTTGAATTATATGCGTAATTTTCCAATTGGCTAACAATATATCCTATAATTTCACCGAAAATTGCAGACCAAAAAATAACTATTAAATTTTTAGAAACAAATCTCATTATTATCCACCTCGCAATTCATAAAAATTTTATCACAATTCGATTTACAAATACAGTTTCAAATACAAACGAGTTTTTCAGTTGTTATTATTTGTTATAATTATAAATATTAGAAAGGGATGATTATTAATGAACTATTCGCCACTTAATATTATTAGTTCTTATAGCTTACTACAAAGCACCATATCGATTGATAACTTAATTGAAGTTGCTAAACAAAGAGGCTATGATTCATTAGCATTAACAGATGAAAATGTTATGTATGGATCAATTGAATTTTATAATAAGTGTATACAAAATAATATTCATCCAATTATAGGGCTTACACTACAAGTAAATAATTTAAGCGAAATTAATGAAAAATGTCTGATTGTACTAATTGCTAAGAATAATCGCGGGTATCAAAATCTAATGCAGATTTCAACTAAAAAAATGACTGCTTCTAAGATTCTGGATATAAATGATTATTTAGAATTTTTATCCGATTTATTTATTATTGTTCCTAACTATGGTGAACTTTCAGCTTTAATTAAAAGAAATGATAAAGATACCTTATCTCAATTTATTGACACTTTATCTAAGTATACTAGTAAAAATGATATTTATTTTGGCTTTAGTGACATTGATATAGGAAATTATAGCAATAATATTGATATAATTAGTGATAATTTAGATATTAAAAAAATTGCTTTTGCTAAAAACAAGATTTTGGATAAGGAAGATTCCTTTGCCTTAAAAGTTCTTAACTGTGTTAATTCTGGCGAACGTTTGTCTAACCCATTACAGGAAAGCTCTTTATTTGACGATGATTGGTTAAAGCCCAAAGAAAATATTATTAATCATTTTTCATTTAACAATTACAGTGAAGCCATTCACAATAATGAAGAGATTATCAAAAATACTCACGTTGATATTGAAAAAAAACAACCACAATTGCCCACTTTTCAAAATGATAAAGGTATATCTTCTAAGGATTTTTTATATCAATTATGCCAAGTTGGCCTTAATAATCGTTTTAAGGAGCTCAACATTAATGAAAATAAACGTTCAAAATATTATGATCGTTTAAATTACGAGTTATCTGTTATTAATCGAATGGGTTTTGATGATTATTTTTTGATTGTTTGGGATGTTATTAACTATGCCCACAAAAATAAAATTATGACCGGACCAGGAAGGGGTTCTGCTGCTGGCTCTTTAGTTTCTTATTGCTTATATATTACTGATGTTGATCCAATTAGATATGATCTACTTTTTGAACGTTTCTTGAATGAAGAACGTGCACAAATGCCAGATATTGATTTGGATGTTCCAGATAATAAAAGAGAACAAATATTAAACTATGTTCATAATAAATATGGAGATAACCATGTTGCTCAAATTGTTACTTTTGGAACAATGGCGGCAAAACAGGTTTTAAGGGATGTTGGAAGAACTTTTGGTCTTGCTACTTATCAAATGAGTGATTGGAGCAATGCGATTCCAAGTAAGCAATTGCATGTTACTTTAGATGAAGCTTACCAACAATCGCAAAAACTAAAAAATTTAATTAGTGACAATGCACTTAATCGGTTATTATTTTTAACTGCTAGAAAGTTAGAGGGATTACCTAGACATTATTCTACACATGCAGCGGGATTAATTTTAAGTAAAAATGAACTTTTTAAGACTTCACCGCTCCAAAATGGTAATGAAGGAATTTTAATGACCCAATATTCAAAAAACTATGTTGAAGAAATTGGTTTACTTAAAATTGATTTCTTGGGTTTAAGAAATCTATCTTTGTTAGCTAATATTGTGGATCATGTAAAAACAGAAGTAGATAGTAACTTTAATATTAAAAAGATTAGTCTTTCGGATCAAAAAACTTTATCTTTATTTCAAAATGGAGATACCAATGGTATTTTCCAATTTGAGTCATCTGGAATCAAAAAAGTTCTAAAGGCATTACATCCAGAAGATTTTAACTTAGTTGCAGTAGTTGATGCTTTATATCGTCCAGGCCCAATGGGGAATATTGACACATTTATTAAAAGAAAAAAAGGTCAAGAAAAAGTATCATATGCTGATGAGACATTAAAACCTATTTTAGGACCCACGTTTGGGATTATTGTTTATCAAGAACAGGTTATGCGTGTTGCTTCCACTATGGGTGGATTTACATTGGGGGAAGCTGACTTACTTAGAAGGGCTATGAGTAAGAAAAAACATAACGTAATGGAATCTATGAAGAATAAATTTATTAATGGTGCCCTTAAAAAAGGTTATAATAATGAAATTGCTCAACAAACTTTTGATTACATTGAACAGTTTGCCAGCTATGGTTTTAATAAATCACATGCAATTGCTTATAGTAAAATGGCTTTTGATTTGGCTTATTTAAAGTCACATTATAGTATTCAGTTTTTTGTTAGTATTCTAAATTCAGTTTTGAATAACACTAAAAAGATAAAAATCTATTTATCTGAAATTAAAAAACGCAATATTGAAGTCTGTGGACCTAATATTAACTTGAGTTATAGTCACTTTAAATATTTCAAACATAAAATTATTTTTGGTTTAAGTTCTATCAAAGGTATTCGTAGTGATTTTGTTAGAGATTTAATTAATGAACGTGATAAGAATGGTAAATTTAAAAGCCTATCAGAATTCTTGCATAGAATTGATCCTAAATATCGTAAAATTGATTTGATGAAAGGACTTATATATTCAGGTGCAATGGATAATTTTGGATACCATCGTTCTGAACTTCTAGCATCAATTAATGAATTTATTGAATCAATTAATTTAAGTGGAAATTCCTTAGAATTATTTGATGCCTTAAGACCCAAGATAAAGCATTTTGATGAATTAAAAGAAAATGAAAAATTACAGAAGGAAAATGAATATTTGGGCGCTTATTTATCTGGGCATCCAGTCGAACAGTATCTTGACTTTTTGGGTGAATTTAAAATTGTATCATCAGATAATATTGCCAATGCAAATAATGAACTTTATACAATACTTTATTTGGACTCAATAAAGCAGATTAGGACTAAAAATGGTAAACAAATGGCTTTTGCTCATGGAACCGATCTATCTGGTGAGATTAATATTACAATTTTTCCCAATGTTTATTCTAATGTAATTAATTGGATAAAATCTGGGATGGTTATTCTAGTAAAAGGAAAATCAGAAAAAAGGAATAATATTCAGGTTATTGCTAATAAAATATATCCGGCCGCTAATATTAAAAGTAAGATTATTAAAGAAAATAATTATAGTAAAGATAATAAGTGGTATTTAAAAATTGACAAAAATCATGACTCTAATGAAAATTTGAATGCCTTGTATCAAGAAATTAGCAAAAATCATGGAAATCATTCAGTTATTATTTTTAGAACTAGAAATGACCAAAAAACCTTATTAAATGAAAAATTTAATTTAAAATATAGTCACTATCTATATTCAAAACTAATTGAATTATTAGGTGAAAGTAATGTTGTTTATAAATGAAAAATTATTGTTAAAACTATAAAGAAAATAGCAGACATAAATTTTAAAAAGTGATACAATAACTTTGAAACCTATTATGTATTAGATATTGATTTTAATACAAAATAAAAGGAGAGATTTTACTTATGAAAAAAACAAAAATCGTAAGTACATTAGGACCAAAAAGTAATAGCGTTGATATCATCGCTAGCTTAATTGAATCAGGTGCTAATGTTTTCAGATTTAATTTTTCACACGGTGATCATGAAGAACATTTAGGTCGTTTAAATAAAGTTCATGAAGCTGAAAAGAAAACTGGTAAATCAATGGGAATCATGCTTGACACCAAGGGTGCTGAAATTCGTACCACTGAACAAGAAGATGGCAAAATTGATTTTCATACAGACGATCAATTCAGAATTTCAATGGACAGTAGCCTAAAGGGTACTAAAGACAAAATTGCTGTTACTTACCCAGGTTTATTAAATGATGTTAAAGTGGGCGGTCATGTTTTATTTGATGATGGTATTTTAGATGCTGTTGTTGATGAAAAAGATGAAGAAAACAATGAATTAGTTGTTACTGCTCAAAACAATGCTGTTTTAGGTTCACGTAAGACTGTTGATGCACCAGGTGTATCAATCAACTTACCAGGTATTACTGAAAAGGATTCAGATGATATTACATTTGGTCTTTCAGAAATGAACATTAACTACATTGCTGCTTCATTCGTAAGAAAACCTCAAGATATTATGGATATCCGTAAGCTACTTGAAAAAGAACATATGGAAGATGTTCAAATCTTCCCTAAGATTGAATCACAAGAAGGAATTGATAACTTTGAAGAAATCATGAAGGTTTCTGATGGTTTAATGATTGCTCGTGGAGACATGGCTGTTGAAATTCCTGCTGAAAATGTTCCAATCGTTCAAAAACATTTAATTCACAGATGTAACGAAATGGGTAAACCAGTTATTACTGCTACTCAAATGTTAGATTCAATGATTGAAAATCCACGTCCTACACGTGCTGAAGCTTCAGATGTTGAATATGCTGTTTTAACTGGTACTGATGCTACTATGCTTTCAGGTGAAAGTGCTAATGGTGCTTACCCAACTAAAGCTGTTCAAATGATGAGTAAGTTGAACGTTAAAGCTGAAGACCATTACAATGAATACGGTGACAAACGTCCTGAATTCACAAATGGTGATGTAACTGAAGCATTTGGTAAACAAGTTGCTCAAATGGCTAAAGATTTAGACATTAACACAATTGTTACTACTACTACTACTGGTTACTCAGCTCGTATGATTTCAAAATACCATCCAAATGCTGATATTTTAGCATTAACTTTCGATGACCGTGTTCGTCGTGGTTTAACAGTTAACTGGGGTGTTCAACCAATTGTTGTTGACAAACCAGAAACTACTGATGGTATGTTCGACTTTGCTGCTAAAAAAGCTGTTGAAACTGGATTAGCTAAAGAAGGCGAATTAGTATTAATCGTTGCTGGTGTTCCAGTTGGCGAAAAAGGTACTACTAATGTTATGCGTGTTAAGTTAATTGGTTCAGAATTGACTCAAGGTCAAGGAATCGGTGACAAGGCAGTTATTGGTAAAGCTTTTTTAGCAAGTAACGCTACCGAAGCTAACAGCAAAGCTGTAGACGGTGGCGTGTTAGTAGCTAAGAATACTAACAAAGACTTTTTACAAGCTATGAAGAAAGCAAGCGCAATTATCGTTGAAAATGGTGGAATGACATCACACGCAGCGGTAGTTGGTATTTCATTAGGTATTCCAGTTATCGTTAGTGCAACTGGCGCAACTGAAAATATCTCAGATGGACAAACTGTTACTGTTGACTCTCGTCGTGGAATTGTATACAGTGGCGCTGCTAATTCATTGTAATAATTAAATATAATTATTAATTAAAGAGGATGCGTATTTTACGCATCCTCTTTTTTAACTATCGAAATATTATGTAAATTAGTGTAGAATTGTATTATAAATAATCGAAATGAGGTATATTAATGAACAATATTTTAGGTAGAGCTGTTTCTGGTAATGTAACCGATGAAAATGATAAAAGCTATTTTGTTCAAGTAGATGGAATAACATTTTTATTAGATAAATCAGAAATTATTAACCCCTTGCATATTGGTAGCAAATTTAGTGGATTTGCTTATGAAAATGAAGATCATAAAATGCAAATGACAAGGAATGCACCTAAAGTTCAAATTGATAAGTTTGCTTTTGGTCAAGTTGTACAAAGTAAACATGGATTAGGCGTTTTTGTTAATATTGGTCTTCCTAATAAAGATATCGCTGTTTCAATTGATGACTTGCCCGAGTTAACTAAACTATGGCCCAAATATGGTGACTATTTAATGATTGCATTAAAAGTGGATAAAAAGGGTCGTATTTGGGGAGAACTAGCTGACGAACAAGTATTTCAAGATATTTCTACTCCTGGTAGCCGTGATTTAATGAATCATAATTTAATGGCAACTACTTATCGATTAAAAATGGCTGGAACTCGTGTTATTACTGATGATTACCATTTAGGATTCATTCACCCAAGTGAACGGGACATTGAACCTAATCTTGGAAAGCATGTTCAAGTTAGAGTTATTGGTATATTACGTGATGGTAGCTTGAACTTATCTATGAAGCCTCGTGGTTACGAAGCTATTGATGGTGATTCAAAAATGATTTTTGCAGTTTTAAAACACGCAGATAATTATCAAGTTAACTATACAGATAAAAGTAAGCCTGAAGATATTAAACAATTTTTTGGTATTAGTAAAGGACAATTTAAACGCGCAATTGGTCACCTATTAAAGGGTCGTTTAGTAGAACAGTCAGACGGCATTTTAAAATTGACTGAAAAAGGTATTGAAACTGAAGTTGAGGATTAAACGAGTGTTTTATGGATGAAGTGATTAAAGATTATTTGCATTTTTTAACTATTGAACGTGGGCTATCTGAGAATACAATTAAAAGCTACCGTCAAGATTTATTTGAATTCTATGATTATGTATATAAGCAAAAAATTGATAATATAAAAAATGTGGATTCTGATTTAATTTTAAAATACATGAAGTATATGAAAGAAAATGATAAAGCTAGGAATTCTATCATTAGGTTTATTTCCACTATGAGAAAATTTTTTCAGTACTTATTGCGTTTTAAATATATCGATAACAATCCAATGATTAAAATTGATACACCTAAGCCAGCACAGCACTTTCCTTCTGTTTTAACGGTTGCAGAAGTTGATAAACTATTAACAGTTCCAAATACTAATGATAAGTATGGTATTCGTGATCGTGCAATTTTAGAGGTTATGTATGCTACTGGTTTACGAGTAAGTGAAATGATTCATTTAAAAATGGATAATTTACATTTGGAAATGGGGATTATTCAAACCGTCGGTAAGGGTGATAAGGAAAGAATTATTCCGATTGGATCTGAAGCTATTAATTGGATTAATTTTTATATTGGTCATAGTCGCAATTTTTTATTAAAGAATCGACATAGTGATTATTTGTTTTTAAATGCTCATGGTGGTGGACTGAGCCGTCAAAGTATTTGGCAAAAAATAAAACGCGATGTTGCTTTAGCTGGAATTAATAAGAAAGTAACTCCCCATACATTACGGCATTCTTTTGCTACTCATATATTAGAAAATGGCGCTGACTTAAGGATTGTTCAAGAATTATTAGGACACTCAGATATTTCTACTACACAAATATACACTCATGTATCTCATGAACATTTAAGTAAGTCTTTTAATAAGTACCATCCACGAGCATAATTTTAATTGAAGAGGATTTTTAAAATGTTATTAAAGTATCGTAGTGAATATGAAAAAATAGTAATGGATATGTTATCTTTTCTACCTAATATGACTAATGAACATCTCAAAAATGAATTAGAGTGGTATAAGGCATCTGATCAACGAATTATTTACTTATGGAAAAATGAAAATAATAATTGGGCAGGAATGCTTTGCGTTGAGTGTAATAAAGATCTATTAGTGGTTCGTCGAATTATATTGACTCCTGATTCTTGGAGTATGAATAATTGTTGTATAATGTTAAATCAATTAACTGATTTACATATTAATAAACGAATTGTAGGTACAATGGATACTACTGAGATATGCGAAATCTGGGAGAAACGTAATGCAACTAAAAAATGATATAATAAATATTCATATTAACGATTTTGATGGGCCATTGGAACTATTATTACATCTTATTAAAAAGTCGCAAATGGATATTTATGATATTAAAATTGAAAAAATTACTAATCAATATGTTGAATATTTAGATAAAATGAAAAATTTAAATGTTGAAATAATTGGTGAATATTTTGTTATGGCATCTAACTTGATGGTTATCAAATCTAAACTTTTATTGCCAAAAAAAGAACCAATTGATGATAATGATGATTATGAAGATCCTAGAGATGAATTAGTTAATCGGTTGTTAATTTATCAACAATATAAGGAAGCTTCAAAATTTTTAAAAAAAATGAATTATAGTAATAATTTACACCATAGTATCGATGCTAAAGTTCCCAGTGCCAGTCAAATTATAGAAGCTAATAACAATAAAAGCATGGATGCATCAATTTTAAAAGAAGCATTCCAGTCAATTATTATAAAACGCCATGAAAATCATACTTATGTTCATGAAATTCATGAATGGCAGTATACAGTTAAAGAACAAACTTTATGGATAATAAATAAATTATCTAATGTTATCAGTATTGAATTTGAACAATTATTTGAATCAAATTCAAACTTAGAAAAAGTAGTAACTACTTTTTTATCAGCGCTTGAATTGGTCAAAGAAAAACAGATTTTTTTTGATAAAGTAAACGGTAAAATATATATTCACAAAATAGAGTAGGAGAATAAAATTTGTTAAGTGATTTAGCAAAAATTAGTGGTTTGATTTATATTTCTGGTGATGAGGGTACTTCAATATCTAAGCTTCAAAAAGCTACTAATATTTCTGCAAAAGAAATTAAGCTAGCCATCGACAAATTAAAAATGGACTTAGATAATGATATAAATAGTCCTTTCAGTATTTTTGAATATAATAGTAAATATCTTTTTGCTACAAAAAGTGAATTAGATGAATTATTACAAAAATATATTGTTAATGGAAATCAAGGGATTTCTTTAACCCAAACCTCATTAGAAGTTTTAACTATTATTTCTTATAGTCAGCCAATTACTCGTATTGAAATTGATGATATTAGAGGCGTTAATAGTAATAAAACTATTCAAAAATTAATTAAACAATCGCTAATTAAAACTAATGGTCATAAGGAAGTTCCAGGAAATCCAAAATTATATGAAGTTACTGATAACTTTTTTAAATTATTTGGATTATCTAGCTTAGAAGAATTGCCAAAAATTGATCAAAGTTTGCTCACTAAGGAGGAAAAATAATGGCCGATAGATTACAGAAAGTGATGGCAAGAGCTGGAGTTGCATCTAGAAGAAAGTCAGAATCAATTATTGCTTCTGGTAGGGTTACGGTTAACAAAAAAGTGGTTACCGAATTAGGAACTAAAGTTAAAGTTTCAGATTCTGTTGAAGTTGATGGCTTGCCAATTGGAAAAGAAAGAAAAGTATATTTTCTTTTATATAAGCCTAGAAGAATTATTTCTTCGGCTTCAGATGAAAAGAAACGTAAGACAGTTGTGGATTTTTTTGAAGGTATTCCTGAAAGAATTTATCCAGTTGGTCGTTTAGATTACGATACCTCAGGTCTTATTTTATTAACTAATGATGGTGAATTAGACAATCGTTTAACCCATCCAAAATATGAAGTAGAAAAAACATATGTAGCTAAAGTAGAAGGTATTCCAACTAATGATGAGCTTAAGCAGTTAAGACTAGGAATTAAAATTAATGGTAAAAAAACTAGTCCAGCTAAAACTAATGTTTTAGAAACTGATCCTAAGAAAAAAACTTCGGTTGTGCAGTTAACTATTCATGAAGGTAAAAATCATGAAGTTAAAAATTTATTTAAGGCCATTAAACATCCAGTGCAAAAGTTAAAGCGTGAATCATATGCATTTTTAAACTTGAGAGGCCTTCAATCAGGAGAATTTAGGCCCTTAAAAAAATATGAAGTTGAAAAATTATATGAAATTACTGATAACAAGCACAAATGATTGTTTTTATTTTAATGATCTGTTAAGGTACTAATAATAAAATAATGATGGTTTATCTTCAGGGCAGGGTTGAATTCCCGACCGGCGGTATAGCCCGCTACCTATCTCATGATAGTTGATTTGGTTAAATTCCAAAGCCGACAGTATAGTCTGGTATAAAGAAGATCTGCTTTTAGTGTGTAAAAAGGCCCTGTTAAATATAACAGGGCCTTTTTTGAAGATAATCCGCAAAGCGGAGGTATGTTTTATGTCTAGTAGAAAAGGTTTTAATTTACAACGAATTATTCAGATATCGGTTTTAAGTGGTTTAGCTTATTTGCTTTCTTATCTGTCAATTTCGATTATTCCAATTGCACCATATATGAAGCTGGATTTTGGTGATATTCCAATTTTGTTGGCTGCAATTTTACTATCTACTAGTAGTGGTGTAATTGTAGCTTTGATGAGAGCATTTCTATACTTTGTTTTTACAGGGCCATCAATTATTAATTTAATTGGGATCTCATCGTTACTATTAGCTAGTTTAACCATTGTATTTTCAATTGCTTTAGTAAATAAAATCATTAAAGGTAAATTTAAGTATCCTTTAATGATTATTATAGAAACAATTTGTTTAACAGTTATAATGAGTTTAGCAAATTACTTTATAATTACACCACTTTATGTACAACTTGCTGGATTTCAATTGAACTTTAGTCTTGTAAATTCTATATTATATGCAGTTGTTCCATTTAATATTATTAAAGGTATTTTCATTGGAGTTATTTTTGTTTTAATTTTTAGTCGTAGAAAATCTTGGTTTAGATATGGAGATAATAATTCAAATGAATGATGATTTAATGATTGTTTTGTTATCCATTAGTCAGCCTAGAAGAACAAAACTTATTGATAACCTTCTTATGGGTAAAAAAACAGTTTCCACTTTGTTTTGGGGTAATCAATATGGACTATTGAAATATTCTGGAATCTTTAAGGGAATTAATATTGATAGTGAAAAAACTGTTAATTCTTTAATTCATGATGGCTATGTTAAAAATTATGATAAATATCAATTTCTATTAACTAAAAAGGGTAATGCTAAAAAGGATTCTATTATTGAATCCTTTTATTTTCCCAAAGAATTATCTAGTCAATATTATTACGATGTTTTTACTTTTCAAGAACGTTTTTTATTATTAATTCAAGTTATTTCTGAGTATAGTTATCAAAATGTTAATTACTATCCATTGCAAACTAATTTTGAAAATACTAATTTAATAAAAAGTTTTTTTCATGATTTTAAGCAGCAACACATTGTTGAATTCATCTATAAATTGATAACACAATTTTTACAATCTGTTGATGAAGATAAAGCCAATCTTTTTGCCAATTTATTGATAGGTCACGATAATTATGGATTAACTGATGATCAATTAAAAAGTCATTATCAAATTTCTTTAGTTGAAACCTATTTCATTAAATATGATTTATGGATTTTATTAATAAAATTTATTAGTATACGAAAAGACGGACTTAGTAAATTCCTTTTAAAAAATATTGTGAAAAGTAGAATTAGCAATAGTGCTAATAACACTTTAAAATATTTTAATGAAGACTACTCATTGTCATATATTAGTAATCAAAATAACATAAAAATTTCAACCGTAAAAGAACATTTGTTAGAAAATGCAATTATTTTAAGTAAAGAACAGTTTCCATACACGAAGTTGTTAAGTAATGAAGATATTAAATTATTGAATTTTACTTACCATGGCATTTTGGTAGACGATTGGCAATTTATTAAAGTTAAGGGGAAAATAGATTTTTTTGCATTTAGGTTATATCAAATATTAAGGAGTAAGTAGTTTTGAATAGTGATTTATCTTTACAAGAAAAGTTATATTATTGGTTTGGATTTACAGATTTTCGCCCAGGTCAATTAGAAATATTAAAATATTTGAATCTTGGAAGAAATGTTTTTGGAGTTTTACCAACTGGAACCGGTAAAACCTTGATATATCAATTCTTTGGAAAATTAATTAATAAACCAATTGTAATTGTTTCACCATTAATTTCTTTAATGCAAGATCAAGTTGATCGGATGCGTTATTTAGGCGAAAAAAAGACTATTGCTTTAACTTCTAATTTAAATTTTAACGAAAAGAAAAAAGTTCTAAATAATTTAAATAAATATAATTATATCTACATTTCTCCTGAGATGTTATCACAAGAAGATGTCATTAAATCTTTTAAAAATATTGATTTAGGCCTTTTTGTTATTGACGAAGTTCATTGTATTATCCAATGGGGGCCTGATTTTAGACCGGATTATTTAAATTTGAAAAATGTTATTAATTATTTGAATTTTCCACAAATTTTGATGTTAACCGCTACAGCTTCTAGCAAAGATAGAAGTTCAATTATTAATATACTGAATCTTTCTAATGTGAAATTTGTTACTAAGTCTGTAAATCGTTCCAATATCATGTTGTCAGTTAAGTATTGTGATGATAAAGAGGATAAGAATAATAAGCTTTTGTCTTTAGTCAATAAGTTTAAAAGTCCAGGAATTATTTATTTTTCCAGTAAAAAAATTGCTAATAAGATTACTAACTTACTTAAAGTTAAAACTAATTTGAATGTCGAAGCTTATCATTCTGATTTAGATAGCGAAAATCGTTATCGAATTCAACATCAGTTTATGAATAACCATTTAGATCTTATTTGTGCAACTAGTGCTTTTGGCATGGGAATTGATAAAAATGATATAAGATATGTCATTCATTACCACATGCCTTCTAATATCGAATCTTATATTCAGGAAATTGGTCGTGCTGGTAGAGATGGCCTTTCGAGTATTGCTATAATTTTATATCAAGATAATGATGAAACTCTTCAATATAATTTATTAATAAATAATATTCCAGATGATAGTATGGTTAGTTTTTATTATGATAATTATCAATCTTTAAAAAATACTGTTGAAGATAAGCTAGACTTATTAAAATATTACTATGATCATCATTACAGTTTGGATGAAACAAAGAATGTTTTTAAATTAAGATCATTTGAACAAAATAATAATTTAAATGCTATGATAGATTATGTCGATAACCATAGTTGTCGAAGAAATAAATTATTATCTTATTTTAATGAGTCTTTTGATAATCATGATGATAAATGTTGCGATGGTAATGAGACGATTTTAGATGACTCTGAATTGCTCAATCAACATGATTATAAAAAAGATAATTATATAAAAAATTGGCATCAAATTATTGATTCTCTTTTTAATAAGCCATTAAATTAATGTATAATTAAATTTATTAATATGTAGGAGGGTTATTATTTTGAATAATAATGACAATGAAAATTCATCTTCTAAGTTATCTAGAATTGAATTAAGAAAAAAAAGTCGTAGCCATAAAATTATTGCGATTATTTTAATAACTTTAATAGTTGTTATTGGATTGTGTACATTAGTTTTTGGAATGATTAGTAATCCCAGCAACGGTGGTAGTAACGAATCTTCAAGTTCATCATCAAGTATGGTAAAATCTAACAGTAAACATAAGCAATCTGATAAAAATACTAAAAATAGTAAATCTAGTAGCTCTAATTCGGATTCAACTGCTATTAGTAGTAATGATCAATCTAGTAAAAGCATGAGTTCATCTTCTAAATCATCCTCAGATGATAGTGTTAGCTCATCTAGTTCTGCTAGTTCCGATAACAGTTCATCTTCTGTAAGTGAATCAAATTCATCTTCAAATAGTGATAATTCTAACAATAGAAATTATGCTGTGGTTGGACAAAATGGTGAAAACGATTTATATAGAATTGCTCAAAATAGTGGTATGACTGTTGATCAATTAAAACGTCTGAATGGTTTAACTAGTGATACTGTTTCAGTTAATCAAAAAATTAGAGTTAGATAATACTGATTGGGGAATATTAAATGAGTAATAATAAATTACAGGTTGCAATCGATGGACCGGCATCTGCTGGTAAAAGTACGGTTGCTAAGTTAATTGCTAATGAATTTTCATACATCTATTGTGATACCGGTGCAATGTATCGATCAATTGCATTAAAAGCAATGCGATTAGGCTATAATTTAAGTGATGAACGAATAATTGTAGAAATGCTAAAAAACACAAATATTTCTTTTGAACCAAATGAAAATCAACAAAAGGTTTTCTTAGATGGTCAAGAAGTGACTAATGATATTCGTCAAGAAGATGTTACTAATTCAGTTTCTGAAATTGCATCTTTAAGTGGTGTTAGATCTGATTTAGTTAAAAGACAACAAGCAATTGCTAGCAATGGTGGAATAGTTATGGATGGTAGAGATATTGGTACCACTGTTTTGCCTAATGCTGAAATTAAGATTTTCTTGATCGCTAGTGTTAAAGAAAGAGCCGAACGTCGTTTTAAAGATAACGCAGAAAAAGATATTCATGTTCCATTGGAACAATTAAAACATGATATTGAAGAACGTGATTATAAAGATTCACATCGTAAGATATCACCATTGTTAAAGGCTGATGATGCAATTGAAATTGATACGACTTCAATGTCAATTCAAGATGTGGTAGATGAAATATCTAAAATAATTAAAAATAACGGATAACTTAGTCATATAACTAGATTTTCTATAAAAGTTAGTCTAAAATATGAGATATAGTTGTCTCAAGGAGGAATTGTCAGATGAGTGAATCAGATGAAAAAACAAATAAAGATTTATTAGAAGCCTTGGATAGTGTCGACCAAGTCAATATTAATGATGTAGTTAGTGGTGAAGTTTTATCTATTGATAGTGATCATCAATTAATTATTGGAATTGATAATGCAGGTGTCGAAGGTGTTGTTCCTCGTCACGAAATTGCATCATCAAACGATGACTCAGAATCACAATACAAAGTTGGAGATAAGGGTAAATTTGTTGTTATCTCCAGAATTGGTGACGATAAAGAAGGTGGAAGCTTCTTGCTTTCAGTTCGTCGTCTACAAGAACGTAAAGTTTGGGATGAATTACAAGAAAAATCTAAGAATGACGAAACTATCAATGTAACTGTTAAAAATGCAGTTCGTGGTGGATTAGTTGTTGATGCTGGTGTTCGCGGATTTATTCCTGCTTCAATGATTACTAATCATTTTGTAAGAAACTTAAATCAATATGATGGTCAACAATTTGAATGTAAAATTGTTGAAATCATTCCAGAAAAGAACCGTTTAGTTCTATCACATAGTGATGTTATGGAACAAAAACAAGCAAAAGCGCTTGAAGAAGTTATGGGCAAGTTAAACGTTGGAGACATCGTTGAAGGTAAAGTTGCACGTATGACTAACTTTGGTGCCTTTGTTGACTTAGGTGGTATTGATGGATTAGTTCACGTTTCAGAAATTTCATATGAACGTGTAAACAAACCTTCAGATGTTCTAAAGAATGGCCAAGATGTTAAAGTTAAGGTTATTGCTTTAGATCAAGAAAAAGGTCGTATCTCATTATCAATTAAGCAAACTATGCCACAACCATGGGATGAAATTGAAGAAAAAGCTCCAGTAGGTAGCATTGTTGAAGTTACTATTAAACGTTTAGTTGACTTTGGTGCTTTTGCTGAAGTTATTCCTGGTGTTGAAGGATTAATTCATATTTCACAAATTTCTCATGAACATGTTAATACACCTTCTGATGTATTGAAAGTTGGTCAAACTGTTAAAGCTAAAGTTCTTGATGTTCAACCAGAAAATCATCGTTTAGCTTTATCAATGAGAGCACTTGAACCAGCACCTGAAAATGGTGATGATTCTTCAAAGGAAAATGCTAAGGTTTCTGATAATTCTACTGAAAATGCTCCTGAAGAAGAAAATGGATTTACTTTAGGTGACATTTTAGGTAAAGGATTAGACAAAGATAATCAATAATATTTTATAATCTTTAAAAATATCCTTCAATTTTATGAAGGATATTTTTTTATTAATTAATGGAAAGGGTGACATCCAATGGGATTACCCGTTGTCGCGATTGTTGGGCGTCCTAATGTAGGGAAGTCTACAATTTTTAATCGAATTGCCGGTGAACGTATTTCAATTGTTGAAGATACACCCGGAGTTACAAGAGATCGAATTTATTCACATGGAGAATGGTTAGGCCATGAATTCAGTATGATTGATACTGGTGGTATTGAAATGAATGACCAACCATTTGTTAAGCAAATTACTGCTCAAGCTGAGATTGCAATTGATGAAGCTGATGTAATCGTATTTATGGTTAATGGTAAAGAAGGAATTACTAATGCTGATGATAATGTTGCAAGAATTTTATATAGGACCAATAAACCAGTTATTTTAGCAGTAAATAAAGTGGATAATTTTGAAAGCCGTGCTGATATATATGATTTTTATTCACTAGGTTTTGGTGATCCATATCCTATTTCTGGAGCTCATGGTTTAGGATTAGGTGATTTACTGGATGAAGTTATCAAGAACTTTTCCGAAAAAACTGATAATAACGATGATGATAGTATTAAATTTAGTTTAATAGGCCGTCCTAATGTAGGAAAATCATCATTAGTAAATGCGATTCTTGGTGAAAAACGTGTAATTGTTTCAAATGTTGCAGGAACAACCAGAGATGCTATTAATACTAAATTTACACAAAATGGACAAGATTATACGATGGTAGACACTGCTGGACTAAGAAAACGTGGTAAAGTTTATGAAAATACTGAACGTTATTCTGTAATGCGAGCAATGCACTCAATTGATAATAGTGATGTTGCCTTAATTGTTTTGAATGCAGAAGAAGGTATTCGTGAACAAGATAAAAGAATTGCTGGATATGCACATGAAGGCGGTAAAGGTGTTATTATTGTTGTAAATAAGTGGGATACTTTAAAGAAAACTAGTTCTACTCAACGTGAATTTGAAGCAGGTATTAGAACTCAGTTTCAATATCTATCTTATGCACCTATTTTGTTTGTTTCAGCACTTACAAAGCAAAGATTATCTCAATTACCATCATTAATTAAAAAGGTAAATGATAACCATTCTAAGCGAATTTCATCTTCTAATTTAAACGATGTTATTATGGATGCTATTGCTATGACTCCAACACCAAGTATTAAAGGTAGAAAACTTAGAATTTATTATGCTACTCAAATCAGAACAGAGCCGCCTACAATTGTTGTTTTTGTTAATGATGAAGAATTGATGCATTTTTCATACTCTAGATATTTAGAAAATCAAATTAGAAATTATTTTGATTTTTCTGGAACACCAATAAAATTAATTACTAGAAAACGTAAATAAATGACTAAATTATAATATTTTTAGATAAATAATCATTAAATTGTTGAATTGTAGGGCTTCATGTGATATCTTGAATAATTGTAATGACACTAAACTGTTGTTATTACATATGTCGAAAAGCATTGATTGTTTTCCGAACTATTGGGAGGTGAAAACACATGGCTAACAAGGCAGAATTAGTAAGTAACGTAGCTAGCAAGACTGGTTTAACTAAAAAAGATGCAACTGCTGCTGTAGATGCTGTTTTTGGTTCAATCCAAGACAACTTGGCTAAAGGCGAAAAGGTACAACTAATCGGTTTTGGTAATTTCGAAGTACGTCAACGTGCCGCTCGTAAGGGTCGTAACCCTCAAACTGGTGCAGAAATTCAAATTCCTGCAAGTAAAGTACCTGCATTTAAACCAGGTAAAGCTTTAAAGGATGCTGTTAAATAAACAGTTAACTTTAAATAATAAAAGAGCCAGTTCGGCAAAATGTCGAACTGACTCTTTTTTATATCATTATTTCAATAGGAGGAAGATGGATGAGTTATTCTGAAAAGGCATTAGAGTTCTTAGAAGCTGGGAAAATTGACGACTTTAATAAACAATATGACTTAGCATATCATCATGATGATGACGATATGTTATATTCTTTAGCTGAAGAATTATATTCTTATGGATTTAGTGATCAAGCTAAACAAATTTATCAAAAATTGTTAAAAAAGTTTCCAGATGAAGATAGTCTAAGAGTCGATATATCCGATATTTTAATTAGTGAGGGAGAAACTGATGAAGCTTTATCTCAACTAAGTTTCATCGGGAAAGATTCTGATGCTTATTTACAATCATTAGTTACACAAGCTGATTTATACCAAACTCAGGGATTGTTCGATGTTAGTAAAGAAAAGTTGTTACAAGCAAAGAATTTAGCTCCTGATGAACAAATTATCACATTTGCCCTAGCAGAACTGTTGTTTACAACAGGTGAATATAATAAGTCAATTCCTTTATATTTAAATTTAATTAAACAAGGAGTTACCGAACTTTCATCAGTTAATTTGGTTGAAAGAGTTGGTATTTCTTATGCCAATGATAGTAATTTTGAAAATGCAATTGGTTATTTAAAACAAATTAAAACCATTAATATGACTTCCGACGTTAAATTTGAAACTGCATTTACCTATTTACAACTTAAAGAATATGATGAATCAATTAATTTATTTCAAGAATTACGTGAAAGTGATCCACAATATGCAACTTTATATCCTTATTTAGGACAAGCCTTAGAACAACAAAATAAGAATGAAGATGCATTATTAGTATTTCAAGAAGGACTCAGCGTTGATCAATACAATGAAAAATTATACTTACTAAGTGCTCGTTCAGCACTAAAAGTTGATGATCAAGAATTGGCTGAGAACTATTTAAAACAGGGGAATAATATCGATCCAGATGATATTGAAATCATTTTAGAGCTATCTAACTTATTAGTTGCTAGAGAAAAATATGAAGAAAATATTAAATTGTTAACTTCATATATTGAAGATCACGAATTAGATCCTCAGTTTTATTGGAATCTAGCCATTTCTTATGATGCAATGGATGATTTGACAAATGCCCATAAGTATTATTTAGCAGCTAAACCTTACTTTATGAATAACACTACTTTCTTGAAATCTTCAGCAATGTTCTTTAGAGAAAGTGGTGACATAAAAAATGCAATTTCATTATTAAAGGAATATGTTAAATTAGTTCCTTCAGATGATGAAGCTGCTTTTATGTTAGATGAATATCAAGATTACTAACTTGTTTTTATTTTGGTAGCTAGTTTTTGATAGTATATAACTGAAGCCAAATCCAGATTAAGGTGATTTGAAAGTTCAAATTCATTTTCTTCTGGATTTTTTATTACATAATTCAAAATATATCCTTGGAATAAGTCAGAAGGGCTTAAACTGATATCCAAAAATGCTTCGCTGGGTTTTAAATATTTATGCAAACCCGGTAAAGTTAAATGTGGATCTTCAGCAATTCTTTGCTTCAGAAAAATATCTTTTGAATTTTGTTTTTCTTGGATAGGTTTAATAAATATTGAAAAAGAATTTATAAAAGTTTTTTCATAGTCATTAAATTTTATTTTATTAAAAATTTTGTAGAAATCTTTTCTTAATATTTCTGACGATTTAAAACCTTTGCTAATCATTAACAGTGTCATTTTTGTATATGGATGAATGTTTGAATTATTAAGAATTTTTTCCATTTTAGATAACCAAGTTATATCAATATTAACTTTTTTGTTTCGATCACGACCTTTTAAAGTTAGTGTAGGTAGCTTATCTGAAAAGTCATGACTAAATAAATATTTAAAATAAATATTTATATGTGACAAAATTTTATTGTAAGTTGAATTATTAATTTGTCTTTTCTCTATTAACATATTCATGTATTGTTGAATGTCACGATCAAACAACTGATTTACGTGGTGATTTTTTTGATATCCAAGATTAAAATTAGATAAATACTCAAACATATCGATTAATGTACTAGTGTATTCTTTAATGGTGACTTTAGCTAAACCATTTATTTTTAAATATTGTTCAAAACTTTTTTGATAAGGATAGTTATTCATTATTTATTGCACCTCCATAAATGTTAAAAGTTACTTTAACCAATATAACATAAAAAAGAAAATTTTGTAAATAATACTATTAATCTGTTACTATTTATATAGTAAAGATAGGGGTACTAAGTAGAATGAAAATTAAAAAATTACCTGATGAATTTGAAAAAGCACGTCCTGTAATGCAAACAATTGAAAAAGCTGGATATGAAGCTTATTTTGTTGGCGGTAGTGTAAGAGATACTATTATTGGCGAACCCATTCATGATGTAGATATAGCATCTAGTGCTTATCCTGAAGAGATAAAAAAATTATTTAAAAATACAATTGATACTGGAATTGAACATGGAACTGTTATGGTTCTTGATAATAATGTTGGTTATGAAATTACTACATTTAGAACTGAATCTGGATATCAAGATTATCGTCGTCCAGATAAAGTTACATTTGTTCGTTCGCTAGAAGAAGACTTAAAACGTCGAGATTTTACAATCAATGCTTTAGCTATGCGTGAAAATGGTGAAGTTACTGATTTATTTGGTGGTATTGATGATTTAAATCACAATATTATCCGTGCAGTGGGTGACCCTAATGAGAGATTTAACGAGGATGCCTTGAGAATGATGCGTGCGGTTCGCTTTGCTAGCAAGTTAGATTTTAATATTGAAGATGACACTTTTAATGCAATTAAAAGACATAGTAAGCTTTTAGAAAAAATTGCAATTGAACGAATTTATGTTGAATTTATTAAGATGATGAAAGGATTAAAACCTAGGCAGGGATTATTGGATATTATTAATACTAATATGTATTTGTATATTCCATATTTTAATCATCATCATGATGACATTTTGTCTATTTCTAATTTAAAGAACTTAGACTTAACTAGTGAAGTGTCGATTTGGAGCTTAATTTGTTTTGCTTTTAAATATAATAGATTACAAATTGGTGAATTTTTGAAAGCTTGGAAATCTTCAAACGAAGTTATTAATGATACCAAAATTTGTTGTAGTGCAATTTATAAAATTTATTCTAAAACAATTAATGACATAAGCATTTATAATACAGGCAAAAGTTTGTTAATTATTGCTAATCATATTGCTTCTTTGTATGGATTTGATTTGAATGAAAATGATTTAATTAATGAGTATGATAACTTACCTATTAAAAATAAAAAAGAACTATCAATTAATGGTGGAATTTTAATTAAAAATGATATTTTAAAACCAGGTCCTAAATTAGGCGAAATTTTAAATGTGATTGAGAAAAAGGTTGTTAATGGTCGTCTAGAAAACGATACAAACGAACTAATTAATTTTACTAAACAATATTTGAAAGAGTGATTTCATGCAAACTTTAAGAGTAGAAAATTTGACCAAAACCTATGGTGAAAAAACGCTTTTTAAAGATCTTAATTTTATTATTAATGAACACGATCGAATTGGTTTGATTGGAACTAATGGAAGTGGAAAAACTTCTTTATTAAATGTTATTTCCGGATTAGATCATGATTCTACTGGTGACATTATCACATCTAAGACCTATACGATAGGTTATTTAAAACAACAACCTGAATTAGATGAGTCATTAACTGTGTTAGATGCAGTTTTTGCAGGAAGCCAGGATATCTTTAATACAATTAGATATTACGAACATACATTGGATATTTATGCTAAAAATCCTGATGATGAAAAAGCCGAACATCAATATTTATCAGCTGAAGCTAAAATGAATGAAGAAGATGCTTGGAATGCTGAAAGCGACGTTAAGACAATTTTAACTCAACTAAAAATTAATGATATGAATCAAAAAGTATCAACCTTATCTGGTGGCCAAAAACGTCGTGTTGGATTAGCACAAGTATTAATTCAATCACCTGATTTATTAATTTTAGACGAGCCCACTAACCATTTGGATTTTGATTCAATTGATTGGTTACAAGATTTATTGGCTAAATATAAGGGTGCTTTATTATTTGTAACCCATGATCGTTATTTCTTAGATAATATTGCTAACAATATTTGGGAATTATCGTTTGGTAATTTGTATGAATATGAAGGTAACTATGAAAAATATGTTCAACAAAAAGCTGAACGAGTAGATTATGAAGTCAATGCAGAACATAAAAAGCAAAGATTATATAAACAGGAATTAGCATGGATGAAAAAGGGCGCTAAGGCCCGTTCCACTAAGCAACAAGCTCGAATTAATCGCTTTAATGATTTAAAAAATGATGTTGGTAATTTACAAACGGATGATGACGTCGATATTACTTTAGGACAACACCGTTTGGGTAAGAAAGTTATTGAATTAAAGGACAATTATTTAAATTTAGATAATAAGAAGATTTTAGATGACTTTAGTTTTTTAATTCAAAGAAATGAACGAATTGGTATTAGTGGTGAAAATGGTGCTGGAAAGTCATCATTATTAAATGTTATTGCTGGGAAATTACAACCAGATAGCGGAACTGTTGAAGTCGGTGAAACCGTTAAAATGGCTTATTATACTCAACAGACGGAAAAAATCCCTGATGATAAACGAGTAATTAAATACTTAACTGATGTTGGAGAAAATGTTACGGATAATACGGGTAATAAAATTAGTGTTACTGATTTATTAGAGCAATTTCTTTTCCCTAAGTTTATGCACGGTACTTTGATTCGTAAATTATCTGGTGGGGAAAAACGTCGGCTATATCTTTTAAAATTGTTAATGCAACAGCCTAATGTTTTATTATTAGATGAACCCACTAATGATTTGGATATTTCTACTTTAACCGTCTTAGAAGACTACATTAAGGGTTTTGCTGGAACTGTTATTACAGTTTCACATGATCGTTACTTTTTAGATAAGGTTGCTAATAAACTCCTTATTTTTGATGGTAATGGTAAAATAGAACAACATGTGGGCTTATTTACCGATTATTTATCAGGATTGAAAAATAACTCTGATAATAATCAATCTCAAAAAAATGAAAAAACAAATTATAATGAGCAAAAAGCAACCAATGATGATAAAAAAACAAAGACTAAGTTAACTTATGCTGAACAGATTGAATTTGATGGTTTAGAAGATGAAATTGATAAATTAGATAGTAAAACATCTGAATTGCAATCAGAAATGCAAAACTATGGGGATGACTATGATAAGTTAGCTGACTTACAATCTCAGGTTGATGATTTAAATAAAAAATCAAATGAAAAAATGCAACGATGGGAATATTTAAGCCAATTTGCAGAATAGGAGTTTATGAAATGCTTGAAGATACTTATTTAAATTTAGCAAGATATATTTTAGAAAATGGTCATCAAAAAGGAGATCGTACAGGTACAGGTACAATTAGTACTTTTGGATACCAAATGAGATTTGATTTAAGTAAGGGATTTCCATTGTTAACAACTAAAAAAGTTCCTTTTGGATTAATTAAAAGTGAACTATTATGGTTTCTACGTGGTGATACTAATATTAAATTTTTACTAGAACATAAAAATCATATTTGGGATGAATGGGCATTTAAGACTTTTGTTGAGTCTTCAGATTATGATGGACCTGACATGACTGATTTTGGTCGTCGTGCCAATGAAGACAAAGATTTTAAGAAGATTTATTTGGCTGAAAAGAAAAAGTTTTGTCAAAAAATTCTTGAAGACGATAAATTTGCCGAAAAATATGGTGATTTAGGGTCAGTTTATGGTAGCCAATGGCGTCATTGGAAAACTTCAACTGGAAATACTATTGATCAAATTAAAAATGTAATTTCACAAATAAAAACAAATCCAAATTCTAGAAGATTAATTGTTTCTGCATGGAATCCAGAAGATATCCCTTTAATGGCTTTACCACCATGTCATACAATGTTCCAATTTTATGTTAATGATGGTAAATTAAGTTGCCAATTATATCAACGTTCAGCTGATGTATTTTTGGGTGTACCATTTAATATAGCTAGTTATGCATTACTAACATCACTAATTGCAAAAGAATGTGGTTTAAAGCCAGGTGAATTTATTCATACTTTAGGTGATGCACATATTTATTCTAACCATATTGAACAAGTTAAAACGCAGTTAGATAGAAAACCATATTCAGCACCTAAATTATGGTTAAATCCTGATAAAGATAGTATCTTTGATTACGATATGGATGATATTAAAGTTGTTGATTATAATCATCATGATCCAATTAAAGCTCCAGTAGCTGTATAAAAAGTGAGGATAACAATATGATTTCTTATTTGTGGGCAGAATCTAAAGGTCACATAATTGGTTCAAATGGTACATTGCCATGGAATTTGCCAAGTGATATGCATTATTTCAAAGCAACAACTACTGGTAATGTTATTTTAGCTGGTAAAAGAACTTATGAAAGTTTTGGTAGACCATTACCTAATCGCTTAAATGTTGTATTGACACATACTAGTAAAGATGATTTTCCCAAAAACGTTAAAGTTTTTAATAATGTGAATGAATTTTTATCTTTTTCTAAAGATAATCAAGACAAAGAAATTTTTGTTGTTGGTGGGGCTCAAATATTTAAATTGCTTTTGCCTTATGTTGACTTCTTATATCGCACAGTTATCGATTATAAATTTTCAGGTGATACGGTGATGCCTGATATTAATTATAATGATTTTAAGTTAATTAAGAGTGTTGACGGTAAGATGGATGATAAAAATATTTATCCACATACTTTCGAGGTTTTCAAAAGAAAATAATTTTAATTCTTATTGAAGGTGATAATAATGTCAAAAATAAAAATTGTTACTGATTCAACGGCTGGATTAACCGATGAAGAAATTGTTAAATATGATATTAATATTGTTCCTTTATCGGTAATGATTGATGGTACTGTTTATACAGAACGTGAAACCATTACTAATGAAGAATTTTATGAAAAAATGAAAAATACTAATTCATTACCTAAGACGAGTCAGCCACCTCTAGGTAAATTTATAGACATGTTTGATAAATTGGGATCTGATGGCAGTGAAGTCTTGTCAATTAATTTAGATAGTGAGCTTAGTGGTACTTATAAAACAGCTTGTGAAGCTGCTCGTTTATCTAAAGCTAACGTTAAAGTAATTGATAGTTTAACAACTGATCGAGCCTTAGCATTTCAAGTTATTAAGGCTGCACAATTATCTCTAGATGGTGAAAATGATATTGATAAAATAATTAACAATATTAATAAAGTCCGTGATAATACTAAATTATATATGGGAATTATTAATTTAGATAATATCGTTAAGGGTGGTCGATTACGGCCATGGGCTGGTGCAATTACTAATTTATTAAATATTAAAATTGCTATTCAACTAATTAACGGAAAAATTAATATTAACTCTAAAGGTCGAGGAATTAAGTCAATTCATAATTATTTTAAGAAGCATGTGTATCCTGAAATGTCTCAGACTTTAAAAGATAATAGCATTAATAGCATTGGGATTTCTTATGTAGGAGAAACTGAATTTATTGACCAAATTAGGGATGAAATTCATGAAATTTGTCCAGATGTAAAGATTGTTATGCGAGAAACCGTACCCATTATTGCTACTTATGGTGGTTTAGGGGCATTTGCACTTATGTATTATAGTGAATAATTTAATAGGGGCGCGATTAACACGAAAAAAATAATAAAACTTATATTAGGTCTTTTCTTTCTATTTGTATTAATTTGTGGTGGGTTTTATGTATATAAAAGTGTTAAGTCAGATACTAGTCACCATTATAATAATAAAAAAGTTACTTTTGTTGCCTTAGGAGATTCTTTAACTCAAGGTGTTGGTGATACAAATAATCAAGGCGGTTATGTAGGTAGAATAAAAAATAAATTGATTAAGTACGATAATGCTAAAGTTTCCGTTCGCAATTATGGAATCGCTGGCCAACGTAGTGATCAAATTAATGAACGCTTATTAAACAATACGGATAAACTTGCAACTAATGTTAAGCATGCTAATTCAATATTTTTAAGTGCTGGTGGGAATGATTTACTTCAGACATTACAAAAGAATGCATTAGTTAATGATAAGGATAAATTTAGTATAAGTATGAATAAAAGTTTAAATCAATATAAAAATAATTTAAATTCTTTAATTCAACATTTACGTCAAGTTAATAAGAAATCACCAATTTATATTTTTAGTGTTTATAATCCTGTTTATGTTTATTTTCCTAATGTTCATGCAATTAGTGAGTATGTTGATAAATATAATTCAGTAACTTCTGAAATTGTTAATAAACAAAAGAAAATGCATTTTGTTAATATTAACGATTTATCTTATGGTCAATATAAAACTGAGTCCCAAAGGGATAAACTAGCTAAAGATAATAATAATGATATTGATCCTTTATCAATTGCAAAACTTTACGATGATAAAAGTGAACTGAATGATTATCTATCAACCAAAGATCACTTTCATCCTAATAATTTAGGTTATGATTTTATGACTGATAAATTATTTAATTCAATGCAAAAATATAATGATTGGTATTATATAGGGAGTTGAAATAGTTGCATAAATCTCACAAGTTTAATATATTTAAATATTTATTTTTTATTTTAATTATTTTATTAATTGCTGGATTTGGGTATCTTTGGCTGCAAATTCATGGATCAACCATTAATGATTATGGGCAGAACAAAACAAATAATGATGAAACACCAATTTCCGTTTCATTGAACAAAAAACAAATAAACACGTTATCTTCATATTATCTTAAAAATTTTGATAAACATAATAATGATAGTATGAATTATAAATTTATTTTAAGTGATAAGGCTTATGTGTATGGGGATATTAAAATTTTGGGTTCAAAAGTTAATTATGTGTTAGCGATGACTCCTAAAATGTTAGATGACGGTAATATTGAACTAGACACTAATAGCTTAGAAATTGGCCATTTAGATATTCCAGCTAAGTTTGTTATTGCCTATGTAAGTAAAAAATATCATATTCCTAATTGGATCGAATTAAATAGTAAAGAAAGTAAAATTATTTTACATTTAAATCGTTTAGGTGGTAAAAATAAGGTATCATATCAAGCAGATAAAATTGATATGAATGGTAATGGTAATTTTATATTTAAAGCATTAGTCCCTAATAATTAGTTGGAGGATAATAATGAAAACTTTTTATCAGTTTTTAATGACTGAACGTAATTCTGGGAGTTTTGAACCTGTTGAACAATTTGCTAATAATGCATTTTATGATCAGTCATTTCCTAAACAATCAGTTTACTATGATGAAATTTCTGAATATTTAGAAGAAAATGCAAATTATTTACCCAGTATGACTATTTTTGATGAAGCCTGGCAAATGTATCAAGATTCTAATAGTTAAATAAAAATAAACCTAAATGTAATTTAGGTTTATTTTTATTACTAATAATGAAATATAAAATATAGTACAATAAAAGTAATAGATTGGAGCGGATAATATGATTCAATGGTTTCCTGGACATATGGCTAAAGCCATCAGACAATTTGAAGAAAACATACATTTAGTTGATATTGTTTTCGAATTAGTAGACGCACGTTGTCCATATAGTTCAATTAATCCAGAAGTATATAGAATAAGTAAGGAAAAACCTCGTTTAATGATTTTAACGAAAGCTGATTTGGCTAATCCTAATTTTACCAATCAATGGTTAAAATATTTTAAAAATCAAGGTTATGCTGCCATTTCTGTAGATTCTAAAAATAATACAACTGGTAATTATATTACTAAAGTTGTTAAGAACTTATTAAAAGATAAAATTAGTGCTAGTAAAAATAAAGGAATAGAAAATAAAATCATTCGTGCAATTTGTGTTGGAGTGCCTAACGTTGGTAAGTCAACCTTATTAAATCAAATTGTTAAACGCCGTGCGGCCCAAGTAGGTAATCGTGCGGGTGTTACTAAAGGTCAACAATGGCTTAGATCTAGCAAAGATTTAGAATTACTAGATACACCAGGAATTCTATGGCCAAAATTTAAAGATCAAACAGTTGCTAATAAATTAGCTCTAACGGGTGCTGTTAAAGATAGTATCTATGCTAGTGACGACGTTGCTTTATTTGCATTAGAATTTTTCCGCGAACATAACCGAGAAGGATTAATGAAACGCTATCGATTAAATGAAAACGACATGGAATTAAATAATGTAGATTTATTGTTGAAAATAACTCAAAATATCGGGATGCGTGATGATTATGAACAAGCATCGATGCGTTTAATTTTAGATAGTCGTAAGGGAAAATTAGGCAATTTCACGCTAGATAATGTTGAAGAATTATCTAAGGATGAAGGCAATGAATAATCAACTTTCAATAAAAAAAATAACTGAATTGCTTTCTAATGCTAATAGTTTATCAGATAGTATTTTTAACGAATATCAACTAGATTCACGAAAAGGTGTTCAGCTTGCACTTAAACGTCGAAAAAAACATTTGTTGAAAATACACGATGAAAAAGTTGATTTTCATAAACGCTTAAGATATGAAAACCATTTTTGGAATAACGGAATAAAATATGTTGCTGGTGTTGATGAGGTTGGAAGAGGGCCTTTAGCAGGCCCAGTCGTAACAGCTGCAGTTATTTTACCAAATGATTTTGAATTATACGAAGTTAATGATTCTAAGAAGTTGTCACCCAAAAAACGATTAGAACTATCTGAACTTATTAAACAAAATGCTTTATATTACAATATTGGTATTGCTTCTAATAAAATAATTGATCAAATTAATATTTACGAGGCAACTAGGTCTGCTATGAAAGATGCCATTGATGGTCTATCAGTAACTCCAAAAGAAATTATTGTGGATGCAATGAACATTGATGTGCCTATTCATCAAACTAGATTAATTAAAGGTGATGCTAAAAGTGCAAGTGTTTCAGCAGCTAGTATTATAGCTAAAGTGTATCGAGATAATTTGATGGATGAATATAATAATCAATATCCAGAATATGATTTCAATCATAATTCAGGTTATGGGACCAAAAATCATCTATATGCATTAAAAAAATATGGAGCAACTCCAATTCATCGAAAAACTTTTAAACCAGTTTCTGATATTATAGGTGATTAGTTTGCGTATTTAATTTTTAAACATCTTAGGGAGTTTAAAATGAAATTACGTAATTTATTATTAAAGTTAAAATTGACACCAGGTTTTGGAATTAAATCGCAATATCGATTTTATAAATATTTGAATTTTAAATACAAAGAAATACCTAATGAAATAATTATCGATGCTGAATCAATTGCTAAAGTTACAAATCTTTCTAAAAAAAGTACTAAAATATTCATTAATTCTTTTAAAAGCAAAAATTTAGATGATAATTTTATTTATCATTTAAATCATGTTAAATTTATTTCGATATTTGATGATGAGTATCCAATAAATTTAAGGGAATCTTATCTGCCACCAATTGTACTTTTTTATTTTGGAGATTTGTCATTACTAAATACTAAAAAATTAGGAATCGTTGGTGCTAGAAAATGTACAGATTATTCTTTTACAATTTTAAATAAAATAGTTCCCACAGTGGTCAATTCAAATATCACAATTGTTTCTGGACTAGCCGATGGGGTTGATAAATTAAGCCATCAGTGTACTATTGCTAATGAAGGTAACACCATTGCAGTGATTGGAACTGGACTTGATGTTTATTATCCAAAAAAGAACGAACAATTACAAAGAACCATAGCTATTAGTAATTTATTAATTAGTGAATATCCAGTGGGAAGTAAACCACTACGATTTCATTTTCCAGAAAGAAATCGTATAATTGCTGGATTAGTTGATGCTTTAACTGTAATTGAGGCAAAACATAAGTCTGGTAGTTTAATTACTGCTAATTTAGCGTTGCAAAACAATCGCGATGTTTTAGCAATTCCCGGTAGAATTGATAGTGAATTATCAATAGGGTGTAATGAGCTTATTTTAGCTGGAGCTAAGCCTGTTTTGTCTGCTAAAGATATTTTAGAAGAATTTCAATACAAATAAGATAATTTAATTAATGAGGGATATGGATGACTACAAAAACAACAAAAAAGAGGAAAAGACGATCACCCAAGAAAAAATTAGTGATTGTTGAATCTCCTACTAAAGCTAAAACCATACAAAAGTATTTGGGAAGAACTTACCGTGTGATTGCTAGTAAAGGACATGTGCGTGACTTACCTAAAAGTAAAATGGGGGTTGACATTGAAAATGATTATGAACCCCATTATATTTCAATTCGCGGTAAAGGTGATACCATTAAGGAATTGAGATCAGAAGCAAAAAAGGCTAAAAGTGTTTATCTCGCTTCTGACCCTGACCGTGAAGGAGAGTCCATTGCTTGGCATTTATCCCATTTATTAGGATTAGATGAAAAAGATGAAAATAGAGTTGCTTTTCATGAAATTACTAAAGATGCTGTAAAAGAAGCTTTTAAGCATCCACGTACCATTGATATGAGTTTAGTGGACGCTCAACAAGCTCGTCGAGTATTGGATCGATTAGTAGGTTATTCAATTTCACCATTACTATGGAAAAAAGTTAAAAAAGGACTTAGTGCTGGACGTGTACAATCAATTGCTTTATGGTTAATTATTCAAAGAGAACGTGAGATTAAAAAATTTGTTCCTAAAGAATATTGGACAATTGATGCAGATATGAAAAAAGACAATGATGATTTTAAAGCTAGCTTTTATGGTTTAGATAGTAAAAAATTTGAAATTGAAAATAATGATCAAGTGCAATCTATTTTAGGAAAAGTTGATAAGAAAAAAGCTTTTAATGTAGATAGCGTTGTTAAAAAAGAACGTAAAAGACAACCTCAACAACCATTTACTACTAGTACAATGCAACAAGATGCTAATAATAAGTTGAACTTCAAGACTGGTAAAACTATGATGAATGCTCAACAATTATATGAGGGAATTAATATTGGTAAAGAGGGAAATCAAGGTTTAATCACTTACATGAGAACTGATTCAACTAGAATTTCTGCTATTGCCAAGCATGAGGCTTCTAGTTTTCTACATGAAAATTATGGTGAAGATTATGCTGCAATTAAACCAATTAAAGGTAAGTTACCTGAAGGAGCACAGGATGCCCATGAAGCAATTCGTCCAACATCTGTTCATCGAACTCCCGCAAGTTTAAAAAGTTATTTAACTAATGATCAATATAAACTATATAATTTAATTTGGTGCCGATTCTTAGCAAGTCAAATGACACCAGCAATTATGGATACAATGGCTGTTAATATGAGTCAAAATGGTGTTGATTTTAAGGCAAATGGTTCAAAACTTAAATTTGATGGATTTTTGAAAGTTTATAATCGTGGTAAAGAGAAAGATAATATCTTACCTGATATTAAAAAAGGCGATCAAGTTAAGATGATTAAAAATAATCCAGATCAGCATTTTACTCAGCCACCAGCCAGATATAGTGAAGCTAAATTAATTCATGCTTTAGAACAAAATGGTGTCGGCCGTCCATCAACTTATGCACCTACTTTGGGAACTATTCAACGTCGTTATTATGTAAAATTAGTTGGTCGAAAATTTGAACCAACTGAATTGGGTGAAATTGTAAATGATATTATTGAAAAATATTTCCCTGATATTATTAATATAGATTTCACTGCTGACTTAGAAAATAATTTGGATAGTATCGAAGAAGATAAGGAAAATTGGATTAAAGTAGTTGATATGTTTTATGAACCTTTCTCCAAGGAAGTTTCTAACGCCGAAAAGAATATGGAAAATGTTCAAATAAAGGATGAACCCGCTGGTTATAATTGTGAAATCTGTGGTGCACCCATGGTCATAAAAATGGGCCGGTATGGGAAGTTCTATGCTTGTTCCCGTTTTCCTGATTGTCGAAATACTGAAGCAATTGTAAAGAAAATTGGCGTTACATGTCCTAAGTGTAAGAAGGGTGAAGTTATTGAACGTAAATCTAAGAAAAATCGATTGTTTTATGGATGCTCAAGATATCCAGAATGTGACTTTGTTACTTGGAACAAGCCAATTGGAAGAAATTGTCCTAAAGATGGCGAATATTTAGTTGAGAAAAAAATAAAGGGTGGAATTCAAGTTATTTGCCCTAATGGTGATTATGAAGAAAATGTACAGAAATAATAAAAAAGCTCTTAATTTAATTAAGGTCTCTTTTTATTAGATAGCGGTGTTTAAATGAAAAAATATGATGATAAAAAATTAATTGACTGGTTTATGGATTATATTATCAATGAACGTCAATATTCACAAAATACAGCTGATGCTTATAAAAACGATATTGATCAATTTTATTTTGAAATGAAATCCAATGATCGTCATTTGATACAAGTTGATAATTTAGATATAGAAACATATTTAAACAATTTACGTAAAAATAATGATAGTCGTAACACAATTATTAGGAAAGTATCTTCTCTACGCTCATTTTATAATTTTGTTATGAGAAATGAACTAGTTAAGGAAAATTTATTTAGTTTTGTTAATTTAAAGAAGCATTCTGGACATTTGCCTAGATTCTTTTATCAAAAAGAATTATTAGCCTTATTTAAAGGGGCAAAAGATGGACAAAATAAAACATTAGATTATCGAAATTATGCCTTATTGGAAATTTTATATGACACGGGGATGCGTGTTAGTGAATGCTCTAATTTAACTTATAATGATATAGATTTTGATAAT
This sequence comes from Apilactobacillus apisilvae, assembly GCF_023380225.1. Classification (NCBI taxonomy): domain Bacteria; kingdom Bacillati; phylum Bacillota; class Bacilli; order Lactobacillales; family Lactobacillaceae; genus Apilactobacillus; species Apilactobacillus apisilvae. The sequence goes on along the minus strand of NZ_CP093362.1, from coordinate 412,855 downwards.
CGAATTATCAACGTAATTGGAAAAGGTAATAAGCAGCGATATTTACCATTTGGTAATTATTTAATTAAAGCTCTAAAAGATTATAATATTAATTGTAGAACACCTTTAATGATTAAATATCATCAAGAACATGATTTTGTTTTTGTTAATCAATATGGTAAAAATATTACCAGCCGTGGAATTGAATATGCCATGAACGAAATCATTAAGAATACGTCACTAACAACTAAAATTCATCCACATATGTTGAGACACACTTTTGCAACTGAAATGCTTAATAATGGTGCAGATTTGCGTACTGTTCAAGAACTTTTGGGCCATAGTAGTTTATCTACAACTCAGATTTATACTCATGTAACTAACGAAAGCTTACTTAAAAATTATAATCGATATTTTCCTAGAGCTTAGTTAATAATTGTATTTCTTAACTAATTTATTGTAAAATTAAGTTAATATGAAAGTGCGGGGGTAGGTTATTATGCTAGTTAATTTAATTAATAATCATTTGAATGTCATAATAAACACTCATGGTGCAGAAGTTACGAGCATAAAAGATGCTAGTAATATTGAATATCTATGGCAAGCTGATAAAAAATTTTGGGGCAGACATTCTCCAGTTTTATTTCCAATTGTTGGTCGCTTAAAAGATGACAGATATAAATACAAAGATAAAGTTTATTCAATGGGTCAACATGGTTTTGCTAGGGACATGGATTTTGAGATTATTGAAAAATTTTCTGATATGGTTGTTATGATATTAAAATCAAATAAAGATACTTTAAAAATTTATCCCTTTGATTTTAAATTGAAAATTAAATACTATTTGGTTGATAATAATTTGAAAGCAAATATGGAAGTTATTAACGAAGGAAAGAATGAAATGTTGTTTTCTATTGGTGGACATCCTGCTTTTAATGTTCCTTTTATTAACGACTATAATAATAACTATGAAGATTATCAAGTTGAAGTTATACCAAATAAAGAATATCAACAAATTCCTTTTGAAGCTCCTTATATTAACTTGCATTCTATTAAAAAAGTTAATCTTAGTAAACCATTAAAATTAACACATAATTTATTCTATCAAGATGCTAAAGTAATGAAAGTAGATGAAGATAGAATCAAATGTGTTCTAAGCAGCGATAAATCTAAGCGAAATATTACAGTAATTGCTGATAATGCTGAATATGCTGGATTGTGGGCTGCTAAAAATGCTCCATTCGTTTGTATTGAGCCTTGGTGGGGTGTTGCTGACGATAAAGAAACAAGTGGTCAGTTTGAAAATAAAATTGGTTTAAATAAATTAAGCTCTAAAGACAATTTTAAGGCTAATTATTTAATTCAAATTAATAATTAATAAAAACCAACTAACTTAGTAGTAAATTAGTTGGTTTTTTAACAGTTATTAAAAATAATAAGTTACTTTAACTTATAAAATAAAAAAATAAAAAGCCTAAAATCAAAATAATATCAAAAGACTTATAGGTTTTATAAAACTATTTATTTTTTTTATTACGATTATATAGAAAACCAAAATGAACTAAATTTTCATCACCATTTTTAATTCTAATAATATTTTTTCTATGTCTTAAAAAAATAAAAATTGTTAAAAGTAATCCAATTATGCCAAGCCAAAGATCATGAGATCCAAAAAGCATTATAACAATAATTGGAAAGGAAATCATGCTTGCTAAACTGACCATACTAGTTAAATAAGTGAATGAAAATTCAAAAATACATGCACAAAGAAATAAAATAGGATGAATTGCTAAAAGCATTCCAGCACTTGTTGCAACAGCTTTTCCACCCTTAAATTTATCAAAAATAGAAAATGTATGACCTAAAATAGCAAATAATCCAAAAATTATTGGTGAAACATTAAGATTAAAAAACATAGGAAATAATGTTGCAATAGTTCCCTTAGCTATATCTAAAATCATTACAAATGTTCCGGCAACTTTGCCTAATACTCTATAAGTATTGGTTGTTCCAATGTTCCCGGATCCGTGTTGTCTAACATCAACATTAAAAAATATTTTACCAATCCACATACCACTAGGAATAGATCCTAAAAGATAGGCAAAAATTAACAAAAGAGCAATTTTCAAAGTTTTTCCTCCATAAATAAGTTATCTTTTAATTTTACCATGTTTATCTATTATGACAATAATATAAAAAGCGAACATATGTACGTTTAAATTAATTTATGGCCTTTAAAATGCTAATTAAATAAGGTAATATAATATATTGTAGTAAAGGAGTGCTTTGTAATGCCTAAAAAAACACAAAATTATGATGACTCCTCAATCCAAGTCCTAAAAGGATTAGAGGCAGTTAGAAAGCGTCCCGGAATGTACATCGGATCTACTGATGGCAAGGGATTACATCATTTAGTATATGAAATAGTAGATAATGCTGTTGATGAGGCATTAGCTGGTTTTGGTGATGAAATTGACGTTACAATACATCAAGATAATAGTATTACAGTAGTAGATCATGGTCGTGGAATGCCTGTTGGAATGCACTCTTCGGGTAAACCTACGCCAGAGGTCATTTTAACTGTATTACACGCCGGTGGTAAGTTCTCTGAAAATGGTGGATATAAAACATCTGGTGGACTTCATGGTGTCGGTTCTAGTGTAGTAAATGCTTTATCTACATCATTAAGTGTTTCTATCGTTCGTGATGGTCATAAATACGAAGAAGATTTCAAAGATGGTGGACATCCTGTTGGAACCCTTAGAAATCTTGGTAAAACTAATGAACACAGCGGTACTACTGTAACTTTTAAACCAGACAGTAGTATTTTTACAACCATAATTTTTAATTATAATATTTTAAAACAACGTTTAAAAGAATCAGCATTCTTATTGAATGGAATTAAAATTAACTTGTCTGATGAAAGAAAAGGACAAGAACAAAAAGATACATTTTATTATAAAGATGGAATTAAAGAGTTTGTTGCTTATTTAAATGAAGATAAACACACTTTAGGAAATATAATGTACTTTGATGGCAAAAAAGATGGGGTCGAAGTGGAAGTTTCTGCACAATATAACGATGGTTATACTGAAAACACACTATCTTTCGTTAATAATGTTAGAACTAAAGATGGCGGAACCCATGAATCTGGATTTAGAAGTGCCTGGACTAAATCATTTAACGAATTTGCTAGAAAAGTTAAATTATTAAAACAAAAAGATAAAAATCTGGATGGTGCTGATGTTCGTGAAGGATTATCTGCAGTTATTTCGATTAAAGTTCCTGAAGAGATGTTGCAATTTGAAGGACAAACCAAAGAAAAATTAGGTAGCCCAGAAGTTCGTTCAATTGTTGATAATGTAGTTTCAGCTAAACTAGGATATTATTTAATGGAGAACGGTGATTTTGCAAAAAGTTTAGTACAAAAATCACTAAGAGCTAGAAAAGCCCGTGAAGCTGCTAGAAAAGCCCGCGATGAAAGTCGTAATGGTAAAAAGCATCATAAAAAAGAACGATTATTATCAGGTAAGCTAACTCCAGCACAATCAAAAGACGTTTCCAAAAATGAATTATTTTTAGTTGAAGGTGATTCAGCTGGAGGATCTGCCAAGCAAGGCCGTGATAGAAAACATCAAGCTATTTTGCCACTTAGAGGTAAGGTTTTAAATACGGAACGTGCTAAGTTAGATGATGTTATGAAAAACGAAGAAATTAGTACCATGATTTATACTATCGGTGCTGGTGTTGGACCAGAATTTAATATACAAGATGCTAATTATGACAAAATTATTATAATGACCGATGCTGATGATGACGGTGCTCATATTCAAATTTTGTTATTAACATTTTTCTATAAGTATATGCGTCCTATGATTGAGCAAGGAAGAGTTTATATTGCTTTACCACCTTTATTTAAGATTCAACAAAAAAATGGTCGAAATACAAAAGTTGATTATGCCTGGACTAATGATGAACTAAAATTGAAATTAACTAATTTTGGTTCACATCCCTCACTTCAAAGATTTAAAGGGCTTGGTGAAATGAATGCTGACCAATTATGGGAAACAACAATGGATTCAGATAATCGTACATTAATTCAAGTCAACATTGACGATGCTGTATTAGCTGAAAAAAGAGTCACTACATTAATGGGTGATAAAGTTGAACCACGTCGTGAATGGATTGAAAAAAATGTCGAATTTAATTTAGAAGAAGACGGTAGCATATTAGATAAAACCAAAAATGAAAATATTGAATAAAGAAGGAGGATAATTGTTTGGATAAAAAAGCTATTATTGAAAAATTAACGCTAGAACAAATAATGAGTGAACGTTTTAGTAGATATTCTAAGTCAATAATTCAAGAAAGAGCATTACCTGATATAAGAGATGGTTTAAAACCTGTCCAACGTAGAATTCTTTATGCAATGAATAAAGACGGCAATACCTATGATAAAGGATTTAGAAAATCAGCTAAATCTGTGGGTAACGTAATGGGTAATTATCATCCCCATGGTGATAGCTCTATTTATGAAGCTTTAGTGCGCATGAGTCAGGATTGGAAATTAAGAGAACCTTTAATTGAAATGCACGGAAATAATGGTTCTATGGATGGAGATCCAGCAGCTGCGATGCGTTATACAGAAGCTCGTTTAAGTAAAATTGCTTCTGAAATGATAAGAGATATTGATAAAGATACTGTCGATTGGGTACCTAACTTTGATGACACAGAACAGGAACCTACAGTGTTACCATCACGCTTTCCAAACTTATTAGTAAATGGGGCAACTGGGATTTCTGCAGGGTATGCGACTGAAATTCCACCACACAATTTATCAGAAGTTATTGATGCTTTAATTTATTTACAAAAGAAACCAGATGCTGATTTAGATGAATTAATGAAATTCATAAAGGGTCCTGATTTCCCAGTGGGTGGAATTATACAAGGACTTGATGGAATCAAGAAAGCATATAAAACTGGTCGCGGAAAAATAGTTATTCGTTCAAAGACTAGCACTGAAAATTTACGTGGTAATAAATCATTAATCAGAGTAACTGAAGTCCCATATGATGTTAATAAACTACAAATGGTAAAACAAATTGATGAAATTCGCATTAGCAAAAAAATTGATGGAATTGCTGAAGTTAGAGATGAAAGTGACCGTAATGGATTATCAATTGCAATTGAATTAAAAAAAGATGTTGATGTAAAAGGTATTTTAAATTATTTATTTAAGAATACGGACTTACAAGTTAACTACCATTTTAATGTTGTTGCAATAAATAATATGCGACCAGAAAGACTACCATTAAAAACAATTCTAAAATCATATTTAGAATATCAAAGGGCGGTTATTACTAAGCGAACTAAGTTTGAATTAGATAATGTCATGAATCGCCAACATATTGTAAATGGACTGATTAAGGCCTTATCAATTCTAAATAAAGTGATTAAGACAATTCGTGCAAGTAAGAATCGTAAAGACGCTTGTCGGAATTTAGTTAAAGAGTACGAATTTTCTAATAAACAAGCTGATGCAATTGTCAAGTTACAACTGTACCGGTTAACCAATACGGATGTTACCGAATTAGAAGCTGAAAACGACAAGTTAAGTCAAAATATAATTAAATACAATAATATTTTGAATGACGATAAAGTTTTAAACAATGTTTTAACTAAAGAGTTTAAACAAATTCAAAAAGATTATGGTAATAGTCGTCGAACTAAAATTGAAAACCAAGTTCAAGAATTGAAAATTAGTAAAAATATTACTGTCCCTGATGAAGATGTTGTAGTTTTAGTTAGTCATGATGGGTACTTAAAAAGAAGTAGTGTCCGTTCTTATAAGGCATCAGATGTTAACGAAAATGGTTTGAAAGAAGACGATTATCCAATCTTCACTGCAGAAATGAGTACATTAGATCATATCTTTATGTTTACTAATAAAGGACATTTAATTTATCGTCCAGTTCACGAAATATCTGATGCTAAATGGAAAGAAACGGGTGAACACATTTCGCAAACTATTGGTCTAGATGATGATGAACAAATCATCAAAATCTTCACGTTTAAGTCATTAAAAGAAAATGGTTGTTTCTTAATTGCAACTAACGACGGCTACATTAAGCAAACTGAGTTCAGTAAATTATTACCAGGTCGTACTTATCGTTCACACGCACCTGTATATGAAAAACTAAAAACCTCAGATGCAAGAGTAGTTAATATTAAATATATTAATAACAACAATAAAGAAAACAAAGTAGTATTAATGTCTAATATTGGATTAGCAACTAAATTTGAACTTTCAGAAGTTTCAATTAATGGTGCAAAAACTACTGGTGTCAAATCAATGGATTTACATGACGATGAATATGTTGCTAATTGTCAATTAATCAACGATTCTGACGATGTTGCTATAATTACGCAACGTGGCTTTTATAAAAATATGTCCGTAGAAGATATTCCTTTAGCTAGTCGTGGTCGTAGGGGCGTTCAAGTTTTAAAACCATTAAAGAAAAATGCACATAAAATTATGGACTTTATAAGATTAATTCCTAATGAAAATGACTTTAAGCCAATTAGAATCTTTACTGATCGTCATAGATATCATGATATTATTCCTTCTGATCATCCAATTAATGATCGTCAATCTAATGGATCAGCTTTAATTGATACTTCGAGTGAAGGTAAACCATTAAAAATGAAAGTAATAAATGCAGAATTGCTTTCAGATAAATAATTCAAACTAATTAAAGAAAATATTTATAATAATCATAAAATTATTGTTATTTACCTTTTTATGGTTTATCATAATAAAAAGAATATTAGTATAACAATATATTATTATTAAATAATTAGGAGAATTTCATGAAAAAAACTAGACAAGAAAATATTTTTTCATCAAAAACTTTAACATATTTTTTACAATTAGCAGATACGATGAATTATACACAGGCTGCTCAAATTCTGGGTATTACTCAGCCTGCTTTGACTCAACAAATTAAAAAATTAGAAAAAACCATTGGATCACCACTATTCTATTCAATTGGTAAAAAACTTAAGTTATCTTCAGCAGGAACCATTATGCTTAAATCAACAAAAGATATTTATAGCATTTTAAACGAAACAGCTGATGAAATTGAGCAATCAAACAGTGCAACTAGTGGAGATATCAATATTGGGGTACTATCATCTATTCAAGATAAAGTATTAGAAGATTTTAGTATTGAGATGTACAAAAACAATCCATCTTTGAGAATTAACTTACGTATGTTAACTCGTAAAGAAATTTGGGAATCACTAGAAAATAACCAAATTGATTTAGCAATTATGTACTTACCAGATTCATCAATTAAGAATTGGAAACCATATGAAGCTAAGAAAATAATCAGTGATGATTTAATGTTTATTCATCACGATAAAGAGTTGTCTAAAAAAGATAAAGTTAAATTTCAAGATACATTAAATGCACCTTGGGTAACCTATCCAGAAGGATATTTCCTAGACTTTATTTTAAAAGAACAATTCAAAAATCAACTAGTTGATTTACCTAACAGTGCTGCTCGTTTTACTACTCCAAAACAAATTTTGAAGTTTGCAGTTAAAACAGGTTCTAATACTGCACTACCATCTTCATTTATGATTGACAAAGATATTGATAAAATGGAAAATGTAGATACATGGGTTTCTAAATTAACCCCCAATATTAAATTTGACTTAGCATTTGTTTATCGTAAAAACAAACGTCTAATTCCTCGTATTGGTAATTTCTTGGATCAATTTGATAAGTATTTAGAAAAAGAAGATTACTTATCTAGAATTAAAGAAAAAAATTAAAGACTTCAAAGGGGATTTTTTTAATGGCTAAAGAGTTAGTTTTTGGACACCAAAGTCCGGATACAGATGCAATTTGCGCATCTATCGAATATGCATATTATCAAGAAAAATTAGGTTATGACGTTGAGGCAGTTGCTTTAGGCGAACCTAATGAAGAAACTAAATTTGTTTTAGACTACTTTAATCAAGAAGCACCACGCATTATTAAAGAAGCCAAACCAGAAGTAGACTCAGTAATGCTAGTGGACCATAATGAACCTCAACAAAGTGTTGCAGATATCGATAAAGTAACAGTTACTCATGTTGTTGATCATCATCGTATCGCTAACTTTAATACGGAAAAGCCTTTATTTTACCGTGCTGAACCAGTTGGATGTGTAAGCACTGTATTATTCGAAATGTTTAAGGAAAAATCAATTGAAATTCCCGAAAAGATTGCTGGATTAATGTTATCAGCAATCATTTCAGATACTTTGTTATTAAAATCACCTACAACTACTGATGTTGATAAACATGCAGTTGAATCATTAGCTAAGATTGCTAATGTAGATTATGAAGAATATGGTATCAAAATGTTAAAAGCTGGTACTAACGTTGATGCCAGATCTGACGAAGATTTAATTGACGGCGATGCTAAGTCATTTACAATGGGTGGCAAATCTGTACGTATTGATCAAATTAATACTGTTGATTTAAATGACGTTTTAAAACGCAAAGATGACTTAAAAGCAGCTATGAAAAATGAAGCTGATAAAAATGATTATGATTTATTCTTAGTTATTGCTACTAACGTTTTAAATAGTAATTCTGAATTAATCGTAGTTGGTGAACCTAAGTCAGCTGTAGAAAAAGCTTTTGATGGTAAGCTTTCTGATGAAGATACAATTGCTTTACCAGGTGTTGTATCCAGAAAGAAACAAGTTGTACCACCATTAACTGATGTTTTAGATTAATAATAAAAAGTTTTTGGATTTATAAAATTCAAAAACTTTTTTATTTTATAAGAATTAATCCTTGCATTATCAAAAATAATGATTAGTATATATAATATATCGTGTAAGATATATTATTTCTAAGGAGTTGTTTATAATGGCTAAATATAGTAAAGAAGATTTGAAAAAAACTTTAACTGCTGAACAATATAATGTAACACAAAACGCAGGTACAGAAATGCCTTTTAATAATGAATATGATGATTTTTTTGAAGACGGATTGTACGTAGATATTGTTTCGGGAGAGCCTTTATTTACTTCTAAAGATAAATATAATTCTGGTTGTGGTTGGCCAGCATTTACTAAACCAATCGCAGACAAAAATATAAATAGTAATCTAGATACTTCCCATGGCATGGTAAGAAATGAAGTTAAAAGTAGTGGAGCTAATTCTCATTTAGGTCATGTCTTTCCTGATGGTCCTAAAGATAAGGGTGGCTTAAGATATTGTATTAATTCAGCTTCATTAAAATTTATTCCTGTCGATAAATTAGAAGATAATGGATATGGTGAATACCTAAAAGATTTTAAATAAGGGGTGAATTTGAATATGGCAAAAGATACAGCAATATTTGCAGGTGGATGTTTCTGGTGCATGGTAGAACCTTTTGATCAACAACCTGGGATTGAAAAAGTAGTATCAGGTTATACAGGCGGTCATGTACCTAATCCAACTTACGAAGAAGTATGTTCCCATACAACTGGACATACTGAAGCGGTTGAAATTACATTTGATCCATCAATCATTTCATATAAAGACTTAGTTGAAATTTATTGGAGACAGACCGATCCAACCGATGCTTCTGGACAATTCCAAGACCGTGGCGATAGTTATCGTCCAGTAATATTTGTAAACAGTAATGAACAAAGACAAATTGCTGAACAATCTAAAAAAGATTTAGCTGATAGTGGGATGTTTGATGAACCAATTGTTACTCAAATCGAAGATGCTAAGCCATTTTATCCTGCTGAAGATTATCATCAAGATTTCTATAAGAAGAATCCCTTGAGATCTCAAATTGAAGAACTTGGTGGTCGTCAACAATTTAAAGATACTAAATGGAAATAATTGTTTTAGAGTCCTTTAAGTGGGACTCTATTTTATACATAATGCAAGTATGGTAATATTATTGTTTAAGACATAAATAAAGGAACGATAAAATTGGCATTAAGAAGAACACATGTTGCTTTATCTGAGGCAATTGCTTTAGGTTATATTAATATCGAACATCAATCATTATTAGTATCAAGTCTCGAAATTATTGGTGTATGGATTGGTTCTCAACTTCCTGACATTGATCAAAAACAAACTAGAATTAATAAAAAAGTTGGAATAGTAGCTAAGCCCATGACATGGTGGGGACACAGAACGTGGTCACATACAGTTTGGTTTTTGGGAATACTACTGCTTTTAACTTACTATTTATCAAATAATAATTATACGAATGGTAATTTTATATTTAGCCAATTAAATTTAGCGTTCTTTTATTATGGTATTTTAGCGGGGAGTTTTTTACATATTCTTGAAGATTCGTTTTCATTTGGTGGAGTCAGATGGTTTTATCCTTTAGATAAGTCTATTAATGTTCGTAAAAAAGGTTTATTTAGATATAAAGTGGGTGGAACGAAAGAAAATGTTATTTTGTTTCTCTCTATTTTAGGAATAGTATTCAATTTAATACTATATGTAATTAATTTTAAATATTAAAAAGATCGACTGCTTTTTAGCAATCGATCTTTTTAATTTCGTCAAAAACGAACATTAAATACAATTTATTTTAAATTAGTTCGTCTTTTTTGTTGACGATTAATAGTTTAATTGATATTATTAAGACATCAAAAGCGAAGGGGAGATTTTCTAATGGATGTAGCAATAGTTATGGGTTCAATCTCTGATTGGCCTAATATCAAGCAAACAGCCTCATTGCTAGAAAAATTTGAAGTGTCTTTTAGCACACATGTAATTTCGGCTCATCGCATGCCTGATCAATTGCAAGAATTTGGAAAACAAGCAAAACACGAACAATATAAAGTGATAATTGCTGCTGCAGGTGGAGCAGCTCACTTACCTGGAATGCTAGCAGCAAACACAACTTTACCAGTTGTTGGAATTCCAGTTAAAACCAAAGCGTTAAATGGAATGGATTCATTATTGTCAATGGTTCAAATGCCATCTGGTGTTCCAGTTGCAACTGTAGCAATTGGAGATGCTGGAGCTAAAAATGCAGCTATATTAGCAGCTCAAGTTATTGCCTTGAATAATCCAAAAGTAGAAAAAAGTTTGGAAAAATTCAGAAATAATCAAACCCAGGAGGCTATTAATAGTAATGACAAACTCGAATGATTTTTTAACATCCCCATCAACAATTGGTATTTTAGGCGGCGGACAATTAGGTCAAATGATGGCCTTGTCAGCCAAAGAAATGGGCTATAAAGTAGGCATCTTGGATCCAACACCCAAGTCTCCAGCAGCTCAGGTTTCTGATTTTCAAATTGTAGCTGAATACAATGATAAAGATGCTCTAAAAAAATTGGCTGAAAAATCTGATGTTTTAACTTATGAGTTTGAAAATGTTGACCAAGATTCAATTAAAGATGTTCAGAATAAAGTTTTGATTCCACAAAAATTAAATGAATTATCTATTACAAGTCATCGTAAGCGTGAAAAAGATTTTTTGTTTAATAATAATTTACCAGTGGTTAACTATCAATATGTTAATAATGTCGATGATTTGAAATTAGCTGTAGATATTATTGGTTTTCCTAGCATCTTAAAAACATGTGAAGGTGGTTATGATGGTCATGATCAAATTGATTTAAACGATCAAGAAGACGTCATAAAGGCTGCTGAAAAAATAAATGGTCGTGAGTGGATTTTAGAACAGAAAGTTAATTTTGATAAAGAAATTTCAATTATGGTAGCTAGAAATAAGGATAATCAAATTGAAACTTTCCCACTAAGCGAAAACATTCATAAACACCATATTTTGCATACTAGTATTGTTCCAGCCAGGGTTGATGATAAAGTTCATAAAAATGCCGAAAAAGTTGCCCAAAAAATAGCTGAAAAACTAGAATTAATTGGAGTATTAGGAATTGAATTCTTTTTACTTCCCAATGATGAAATCATTGTCAATGAATTAGCGCCTAGGCCTCATAATTCTGGCCACTACACAATTGAGGCTTGTAATATTTCACAATTTGAAGCGCACATTAGATGCATTTGTGGATTATCATTGCCTAAAATTACTATGGATCATCACTCAGTAATGGTTAATTTATTAGGCGATAATTTAACATTAGCTAGAAATGAATTAAAAGATAATCCAGCATGGCATCTTCATGACTATGGTAAAGCTGAGATTCGCCCAGAACGAAAAATGGGACATATCACAGTTGTTGGTGATTCCATTGAAGATTTGTTAAAAGAAGTTAAGCAATTTGAATAATTAAGGAGCTTAAAAATGACTAATTTAATTGATTCGGGTAAAACTAAAGAACTTTTTGAAACTGAAGATAAGAATGTTTTAAGAGTACATTACACTGATCACACTACCGCTGGTGACGGTCTAAGGAATGAATTAATTGATAATAAAGGTGCTGTTAATAATCAAATATCTAGCTTGATTTTTCAATTTTTAACTAAAAATGACATCCCTAATCATTTTATTAAAAAAATTTCTGATACTGATCAATTAAACCAACGAGTTAACATGATTCCACTGGAAGTAGTTGTTAGAAACCTTTCATCTGGTCATTTTCAAAAACGCTTTGGTACTGATGATTTACAAAAATTATCTAAAACCGTCGTGGAGTTTTTTATGAAAAGTGATCATTTGCATGATCCAATGTTAAATGATTTAGATGCACAAGCCTTGAACATTGCTAAAGAAAATGAATTAATTACCATGCGTCATTTAGCACTCAAAGTAAACAGATTCATGAGTGAATTATTTATGGACATGGGAATCATTCTAGTTGATTTCAAATTGGAGTTTGGAATTAATGATAATGGTCAAATAATTCTGGCAGATGAAATTTCACCCGACTCATGTCGTTTAATTGATGCAACAACCAAAAATTCATTAGACAAAGATGTTTTTCGTAAACAAGAAGGCAATATGATGAACGGTTATTACAAAATTCTACATAAATTAGAAAACGAATTGGGGTAGGAGGAATTCATCGTGTATTTAGTGAAACTATATGTAACTCATAAACCATCTATTTTGGATCCACAAGGTGAAGCTATCAAAAAGGCCTTGCACAATTTAAATCACAATAGCATAACTTCAATTACTCAAGATAAATATTTTGAAATAAAAATAGACGCTAATTGCAAAGAAGATGCTGAAAAAGTTGTTAAAAAGTCATGCGAAGAATTACTAGTAAACCAAAATATGGAAACATCCCATTATGAAATAAAGGAAGTGTAATTGATGAAATTTGCAGTTATTAGTTTTCCTGGATCTAATTGTGATAATGACCTATATTATGCAATTAAAGATGCGTTGGGTGAACAGTGTGATATTGTATCTTCTAAAACTTATAATCTAGACGCTTATGACGGAATTTTAATTCCTGGTGGATTCTCATTTGGTGATTATTTAAGAAGTGGCGCAATAGCAAAATTATCACCAATTATGAGAGCAATAAAAAAAGCAGCTGATGACGGTAAATTTATTATTGGAATTTGCAACGGCTTTCAAATTTTAACTGAAGCTAACTTACTGCCTGGATCATTAATTAAAAACACTAATATGCAGTTTGTTTCATCTTGGGAAAAAGTCAAAGTTGTTAATAACAAAACTATGTTTACTAATAACTATAAAAAAGATGAAATCATTAAAATTCCTGTTGCTCATGGTGAAGGAAATTATTATTGTGATCAATCAACTCTCAAGCAATTACAGGAAAACAACCAAATTTTATTTACATATCAGGACAATCCCAATGGAAGTGTTCAAGATATTGCAGGTATTACCAATAAAAAAGGGAATGTTCTAGGGATGATGCCCCATCCAGAGAGAGCAGTCGAAGATATTTTAGGTAGTAAAGATGGCTTAAAGTTATTTAAATCAATTCTAAATCATAAGGTGAGGGTTTAATTATGCTAAAACAAGGCACAGAGTTATCAGCAGAGGCAATTCGTGATCAAAGAGTTTACTTAAAAATGGGATTAACTGACCAAGAATATCAATTAATTGTTGATAAATTAATTCATCGATTACCAAATTATACTGAAATTGGTCTATATTCTGCAATGTGGAGTGAGCATTGCTCATATAAAAATTCTAAACCAATTTTAAAAAAGTTTTGGTCAGATGGGTCACGAGTTATTCAAGGCCCTGGTGAGGGTGCCGGTGTTTTAGATATTAATGATGGACAAGCGGTTGTTTTTAAAGCAGAAAGCCATAATCATCCCAGCTTTGTGGAACCTTATGAAGGAGCTTCTACAGGTGTCGGCGGTATTATTAGAGATATTTTTTCAATGGGTGCTAAGCCCGTTGCATCGCTTGATAGTTTAAGATTTGGAGAAATTAAATACCCTAAAAACCAATTTTTACTTAATCGTGTTGTATCTGGAATTGCTGGCTATGGAAATTGTATTGGTATCCCTACAGTTGGCGGTGAAATTGGTTTTGATGATACTTATAATGGAAATCCATTAGTAAACGTTATGTGTGTAGGATTAATGGACCAATCTGATATCGAAGTTGGTCGATCTAAGGGAACTGGTAATGCGATTATTTATGTTGGTGCCAAAACAGGTCGTGATGGAATAAATGGGGCAACTTTTGCATCTAGTGAATTTAGCGAAAAAGAAGCATCAGACCGTTCAGCAGTTCAAGTTGGTGATCCATTTATGGAAAAGTTATTAGTAGATGCCTGTCTAGAAATAATTAAAAATCATTCTGATATTTTAGTAGGAATTCAGGATATGGGAGCTGCTGGGATTGTTTCTTCATCTGCTGAAATGGCAGCTAAAGCTAACAGTGGTGTCGATCTTGATTTAGACTTAGTGCCAAAACGTGAAAATAGTATGACACCATATGAAATTATGCTATCAGAATCACAAGAAAGAATGCTTTTATGTATTAAAAAAGGCTATGAACAAGAAGTTATTGATATATTCAAAGACTTTGGACTAGAAGCAGTAAATATTGGCCATGTTAATAATGATGGACAGTATCGTTTATCATACTTAGGAAAATCAGTTTGTGATATTCCAACCAAGAGTTTAGTTGATGATGTCCCCGAATATAAACACCCATTAATTAGACCTGACCGTTTAGTTAAAAAGCGCGAAAATTTCATCCCTAAAATTAGTCAACCATATAAAACCTTATCTAATTTACTATCACAGCCAACCATTGCTTCAAAAGAAAATGTATACCGTCAATATGACAGTCGAGTTCAAACTAACACTGTCTTATCACCAGGTAGTGATGCTGCCGTAGTAAGAGTTCGTCACACTAATAAATCATTAGCAATGACTACTGACTGTAATAGTCGTTACATTTATTTAAATCCTTATGTTGGTGGTCAAATTGCGGTTGCTGAAGCTGCTAGAAATATAATTGCCAGTGGTGGTCAACCAATCGGAATCACCGACTGCCTTAATTTTGGTAATCCGGATGATGCAGATAGTTATTATTCAATGGATAAATCAGTTGAGGGGATGTCCAAAGCTTGTGAATTATTTGATACTCCTGTAGTTGGTGGAAATGTCTCTTTATATAACGAAACGGATAGTAAAGCCATTTATCCCACTCCAATGGTCGGAATGGTCGGATTAATTGAAGATAATAATTATATTACAACTCAACATGCAACTAAAGCTAATCAATTGGTATACATAATTGGTGAAACTTATGACGATTTTAATGGTTCCGAATTGCAAAAAATGATTAATAAGGAAATCAGTGGCGATATTAAGCACTTTAATCTTCAAAAAGAATATGATAATCAAAAATTAGTTCAATCAGCCATTCAAAAAGGTTTAGTTGAAAGTGCTCATGATATTAGTGAAGGTGGTCTGGGGGTTTCTTTAGTTGAATCATTATTCAAAAACAATTTAGGTTTCGATGGTTCAATGAATATTACATCAGCTCAATTATTCTCTGAAACGCAATCAAGATTTGTTCTTACTGTTGATAAAGATAATCAATATGAATTTGAAGCATTAATGAAAAGCAACGCTACTTTTATAGGTAAAACTACTGACGGACCATTTATTAATTTTAAGCTCAATAATAATAACTTAAATGGTGAAATGGAGACATTAAAGAATGCTTGGAAGGAAGGTTTGGCATGCTACATGAAGTAAAAAGTTTAAATGAAGAATGTGGAATCTTTGGCATTTGGAACGCTAATAATGCAGCCGAATATGCTTATTTTGGAATGCACAGTTTACAACATCGTGGTCAAGAAGGTGCCGGAATTGTTTCTTTTGATGATAAGAATATATATATGCATAAAGGTGAGGGCCTATTATCAAAAATATTTGCTGATAAAAATAATTTAAATAAATTAACTGGTCGTTCGGCAATTGGTCACATTCGTTATGCGACTGCTGGTAGTCATGGATTGCAAAATATTCAACCTTTCTTCTTTAATGATCCTAGAATGCCATTTGCGATTTCACATAATGGCAATTTAACCAATGCTAAATCTTTAAGAGATGATTTAACTGACAATGGTGCACATTTCCAAGCTGATTCAGACAGTGAATTATTAGGATCACTCATGATGCTAGATCAACATGAAAGTTTTATCGATCGATTAAAGGTATCTCTTAAAAAATTACATGGTGGTTTTGCTTTTATTATTATGACTCCTAAAGGGATGCTTGGAGTTGCTGATCCTCACGGCTTAAGACCAATTGTTTTAGGTAAAACTAAAGCTGGCAGTTACATTTTATGTAGTGAAACTTGTGCTTTGGATGCAGTTAATGCCCAATATGTACGCGATGTGCAACCAGGGGAACTTGTTCACATTGATAATAATGATTATAAAATTGATCATTATACACCTTCGCAGGGATTAAGTATTTGCTCGCTAGAATATATTTATTTTGCCCGTTCTGACTCAATCATCCACGGTGTCAGTGTTCATAGTGCTCGTAAAAAAATGGGTATTCAGGTTGCAAAAGAGCATCCCGTAAAAGCTGATGTTGTGATTGGAGTACCTAATTCTTCATTAGATGCCGCTTTAGGATATGCAGAGGCAAGTGGGATTCCCTTTGATATGGGAATGATTAAAAATCAATATGTTGCAAGAACTTTTATTGAACCCACTCAGGACAAACGCGAATTAGGCGTTTCAATGAAATTAGCAGCGGTTAAATCTGTTGTTAGTGGTAAAGACATTGTTTTAGTTGACGATTCAATTGTTCGCGGAACGACTAGTAAATACATTGTTCAATTATTAAAAGAAGCTGGTGCTAAATCAATTCATGTTCGCATTGCTTCACCAGTTATTAAGTATCCTTGCTTTTATGGTGTGGATATTGAGAGTAAAACTGAATTAATTGGTGCAAACCAATCAGTTGCAGAGATCAAAAATACGATTGGGGCTGATTCATTAGGCTATCTAAGTGTTGATGGGTTAATTAAATCAATCAATTTGAATTGTAATAATAAATATCATGGGTTATGTACTGCTTATTTTGACGGACAATATCCAACCGATTTAGATGATTATAAAGCTAAATATGATGAAGAAACTGAACAAATCAAAGCACATAAAGGAGCTGAACAATTTGTCAGATAAATATCAAGAAGCTGGCGTTAGCATTGATAATGGTACAAAAGCTGTTAAAAGTATTAGCGAAATTGTTAAATCAACACAAGATCAAAATGTAATGGCTGGAATTGGGGGCTTTGGTGCTGAATATAGTTTAGTTAATGATATAAAAAAAATAAATAATCCAGTTTTAGTTTCTGGAACCGATGGAGTGGGCACTAAATTATTGTTAGCGATTCAAGCCAATCAACATACAAAAATTGGGATTGACCTAGTTGCAATGTGTGCAAATGATATTTTGGCACAAGGAGCAAAACCTTTATTTTTTCTTGATTATTTGGGAATTGGTCAGCTTCAACCAGATAAAGTTAAGCAAATAGTAAGTGGAGTTGCTGATGGTTGCAAACAAGCAGGATTATCATTAATTGGTGGCGAAATGGCTGAGATGCCAGGTATTTACAAATCAAAAGATTATGATTTAAGTGGTTTTGCCGTTGGAATCGCTAACCATGATGAATTATTAGGTGCCAATAATGTTAATTCAGGTGACATTGTCATTGGATTAAAATCTTCAGGAATCCATTCTAATGGTTATTCATTAGTCCGTAAGATAATTAGCGATGCAAAATTGGATTTAAACAAAAAATATGATGAATTAGATGACAAACTAATTAACGTTTTATTGAAACCCACTAAATTATATTACAAAAGTGTTTATGCATTAGTTGAAGCCGGTTTAGTTAACTCAATGGCCCATATTACCGGTGGTGGGATTGCTGATAACTTAGCTCGAAGTATTCCCAAAAATTTAACTGCGCAAATTAAAATTGGTAGTTGGAAAATTCCAACAATTTTTAAATTTTTAAAAACAAAAGGTCATTTACAACAATCTGATATGGATGAAGTCTTTAATCAAGGAATTGGGATGGCTTTAGTAGTTTCGCCAGATAATCTAAAGAAGGTGATTAATGGATTAGAAGAATCGCAAGAAAATTATTATCAAATTGGTATGGTGGTGAATAGAAATGAACAAGCAGTTGAATTCATCGGAAAATAAGCTAAATGTTGCAATATTTGCTTCTGGTAATGGGACTAACTTTCAAGCAATTATTGAGGCTAATTTACCGATCGAAGTCAAAGTTTTAGTTTGTGACCATCCTGATGCTTATGTTTTAAAACGGGCTAAAAAAGCCCAAGTTCCAGTTATGGTTTCAAAGGTGAAAAATGGCATCAGTAAAGAAGAACGGGAAAATAATATTTTACAGTGTTTGAAAGCTAATAATGTTAAGGCAATTTTTTTAGCAGGTTACATGCGAATTATTGGTTCCACATTATTAAATGCTTTTCCCAAACGCATTTTAAATATTCATCCCGCACTATTACCTAATTTCCCCGGTAAAAATGGCATTTTAGATGCCTATAATGCAAAAGTCAGTGTTACTGGCGTCACGATTCATTATATTGATGCTGGTATTGATACTGGTCAAATTATTAATCAAGTTAAAGTCAAAAGATATCCTAATGATAGTTTGAAAGATTTAGAAACTAGAATTCATCAAGTTGAGCACCAATTATATCCAAATACTATTCATGAATTAATTAATAAAGGGGTTCTATAAATTGAAAAAGTTAGCATTATTAAGTGTTTATGATAAAACCGGAATTGTTGAATTTGCTAAGGAATTGGAAGCAAGAGATTTTGAAGTCATATCCACGGGTGGGACTTTAAAGAAATTGCTAGCTAATGGAATTAAGGCTACTGCAGTTGATGATATTACTAATTTTAAAGAAATGCTTGACGGACGTGTTAAAACTCTTCACCCAAGAATTCATGCAGGTATTTTGGCTAAACGCGATAACAAAATACATATGCAACAACTATCAGACGAAAACATTCAGCCAATCGATTTAGTTTGCGTTAACTTATATCCATTTAAGGCAACTATTGAAAAGCCAGATGTAACAGATGATGAAGCCATTGAAAACATTGATATTGGTGGTCCATCAATGTTAAGAGCTGCTGCTAAAAATAGCCAAGATGTGATTGTCTTAACTGATGTTCATGATTATGATGAATATCTTAAACGCTATGATGACGACAACTTGGATCAACAATTTCATCGTCATTTAGCTGCTAAAGTTTTTAGATCAACGGCAGCTTATGATGCATTAATTGCAAAATACTTAACTAAAGAAGAATTCCCTGATAAATTAACGATGACTTATGAAAAAGTTGAAGCAATGCGTTATGGTGAAAATAGCCATCAACAAGCTGCATACTACAAACAAGCGATTCCTGAAAAGTATTCATTAGCTAACGCTAAGCAACTACATGGGAAAACATTATCATACAATAATATTCGGGATGCCGATGCAGCTTTAAGAGTAATTGCTGAATTTCCTGATGATCCAGCTGTTGTTGCTTTAAAACATATGAATCCTTGTGGAATTGGTACAGCTAAAACCTTATTAGATGCTTGGCAAGAAGCATTTGATGCTGATCCTATTTCTATTTTCGGTGGAATTATTGTTTTAAATCGTGAAGTTGATTTAAAAACTGCCCAAAAAATGCACGAAATTTTCTTAGAAATTGTTATTGCACCATCATTCACAGATGAAGCTTACGATGTTTTGGCCAAAAAGAAAAATATCCGATTAATTACTTTACCATTTGGACCTGTCGATCAAAATGGTCATGATGAAGTCAGTGTTTTAGGTGGAATGTTAGTTCAAAATCGTGATTTACTCCATGAAACACCTAATAATTTTAAAGTGGTCTCAAAAGTTCAACCAAGTAAGCAACAACTAAAGGCTTTGGCATTTGGACAAAATGCAGTTAAGCATGTTAAAAGTAATGCCATTGTTGTAACTACTGGCACTAAAACTTTAGGTGTTGGTGCTGGGCAAATGAACCGCATTGATTCGACCAAAATTGCGATTGATAAGGCACAATCCAAAGATGGATATGATAATGCTATTATGGCATCTGATGCATTTTTCCCAATGGATGATTGTGTTGAATTTGCCGGAAAACATGGGATTAAAGCAATTGTTGAGCCTGGTGGTAGTATTAAAGATCAAGCTTCAATTGATAAAGCTAATGAATTAGGAGTTGCACTGGTCTTTAGTGGAAAGCGTCATTTCAAGCATTAACAATTAAAGTATGACTTAAATGATTTTGGTAAGTGAGGTGGTTCAAATCCACCCATGCTTGTTCAACTACTTAATTAGGAGTGTGTCATGATGGAAAATTGGTTAGTTATTGGTTCCGGTGGTCGTGAATATGCTATTGCTAAATGTTTAGCTAAAAATAAAAAAAATAATATCTATGTAGCTCCTGGAAATGTCATGATGAATCAATTAAGCCGTGTTAATTGTGTTGATATTGATGAAATGGACTTTATTCATTTAATTAAATTTGCTAAAGATAATCAAGTTATATGTACAGTAGTGGGACCAGAGCAACCTTTGTCTAAAGGGATTGTGGATGCCTTTAAGGATGCTAATTTAAACATCTTTGGGCCTGATAAATATTCAGCTCAATTAGAAAGCTCCAAAGCATTCGCCAAAGAAATAATGAAAGAAGCTAATATTCCAACCGCTAATTATCGAGAATTTAAAAATTTTAAAGATGCCATAACATATATTGATGGTCATTCAATGCCAGTAGTCATTAAAGCTAACGGACTTGCCAATGGTAAAGGTGTCATTGTTGCTCAAAGTGAAGATGAAGCTAGGACTGCTGTTGAAATGCTCTTTAACTTACCTAATCAAAATGAAATAATTGTCGAAGACTTTTTATCTGGTCAAGAATTTTCATTTATTGTAATGGCTAATGGTGAAGATATTATTCCGATGCCCTTGGCTCAAGATCACAAACGTTTGATGAATGATGATAAAGGACCCAATACCGGTGGAATGGGAGCTTATAGTCCATTACCACAGTTTGGTAACAATGTTATTAAAGAAACAATAAAAAGTATAATTAAGCCCTTGCTACATAAAATGAAAGATAATGGTCATCCCTTCACTGGCTTTTTATATGCAGGGCTAGTAATGACAGAACAGGGAATTAAGGTCATTGAGTTTAATGTAAGAATGGGTGATCCTGAGACTCAAGTTATATTACCGCAATTAAAAAGTGATTTTGGAAATTTAATTAATGAATTACTTAATAATCAATCAGTAAGAGCTCAATGGGATGAAAGTAATTATCATTTAGGCGTTGTTTTAGCAGCCAAAGGTTATCCTAAAAAGCCAGTAGATCATTTAAAACTACCAATCTTTAACAATAACGATTTAGATATTAGTTATGCCGGTGTTCAATTTAATGAGGGAGATGTATACAGTCATGGTGGTAGAATCATGATGGTTACATCAAAAGGCGATAATATAGCTGCTATTCAGAAAAAGATTAATAAAGAAATTAAAAATAATGTTAATAGTGATGATTATGTATATCGGACTGATATTGGGTCAAAAGCGATTAGTGAAACCCTTATTTTAAAAGTTAATAAAAAAGGCACACACAAATTAAATGGATTGATCTGACCCCAAAAATTTGGACAACATTTTTCTAGGATATTAATCCCAAATATTGATTTAGTGATTGGTATCCTAGTTTTTCTTTAATTCTATTTTCATTATAATCCTTAATCCAAGCTTTCATGGCATGGATTAAGGATTCTTTTGTATCATAATGTACATTCATCATTTCACTTTTCATAATGTGAAAGAATGATTCCATTTGTGCATTGTCTAAACATGTCCCTTTTTGAACCGCCTTAAAAAGTTAGACATTAAAACTAATTTTTTAAGGCGGTTTTTCTATGACAAAATATTCAACTAATTTAAAAATTGGAATTGCTAATACAATTCTAAATCATCAAGATTCAGTGAATGGATTATCAAAAAAATATAACATTCCTAAATCCAATATTAAAAGATGGATCTATGTAGCTAGATATCAAGGCCTTACGGCCTTAAAAGTAAAACATAAAAAGCGTAATTTTAGTATTGAATTTAAACTTAAAGTGGTAAAATACTACCTAAATCATAATCTTGGTATAAATCCAGTTGCTGCTAAATTTAATTTAGGTCCTACTACTATTACTCTTTGGACAAAAATATTTAATGAATTATGAGCAATTGGTCTTATGCCTAAAAAGATTAGAATTATCTAATTACTGTTTAAAAGGCCTGCGGGCTGTGATGGAAGAATATCAAACAAAGTAAAGGCTCAATTCGTTTATAATTCATGGTCCGCAAATAATTTTCCTTATACACTTAATGTTTTATTAAAAGTAAATAATCTTAAAAGATCAACATACTATGATGAACTAAAAAGAATTAAAAATTATAAAGATAAATATGCAAAGGTAAAGGAACAAATAAAGCTTATATTTAAACGCAGTAAGATGACCTATGGTCATCGAAGGATTAAATGTATTTTGGATAAAATAGGATTCAATTATTGTTTGGAAACAGTCCGTAAATTAATGAAAAATATGCGATTACAGCCAACTATGTATAATAATCGTCGTAAGAAAAAATATAGTTCATATAGAGGAAATATTGGGAAAATTCATCCAAATATTCTGCATCAAAATTTTAAAGCTACTATGCCATATCAAATTTTACATACAGATATTACCCAATTAAAATTAAAAGATCATAGTAATGGTTACATCTCTGCAATAATTGATGAAGGTACTAAAGAAATTTTATCGATACAGGTAAGTGACTCTCCTAATCAACAACTTATTTATAAGAATTTAAAAGATTTAAAAAACAAAATTCCTGCGGAATCAAATCCCATTATGCATTCAGATCAAGGTTGGCATTATCAACTTCCTTATTACACTTCAAAATTAAAGAAGATGAACATTAAGCAAAGTATGTCACGTAAAGGTAATTGTTTGGATAATGCACCAATAGAAAGCTTTTTTAGCTTGCTTAAAAGAGAATATCTTAATAACTTTGAAATTAAAAATATCGAAATGTTAACGAAGTTAACTAAAGATTATTTAAACTTTTTTAACAATCAAAGAATTTCATTAAAAACAAAAGGAATGACTCCGATTGAATATCGAAATCATTCCATAAAGAATCATTTAATTTAATATAAATGTCTAACTTTTTTAAGGCACTCCACTTTTTGGGGGTCACTTTAGATGCCTTTTTTATTAACTAAGTTTTTTGCTTAAAACTAAAGTTATTTTTGAAGATTGATAATTATTAAATTGGGCGTTACCTTTCATGGTAATTCTAGTTGCTGATTTGTCATACTTTAAGTTATTGATTTTAATAGTTCCTTGTTTACTCTTCAATGAGATACTGTTATTACTATTTATATTATAGCTGTATGCCATATTTGGATTCTTTTCTTGTAAGCTGACATCTTTACGTTCGAAACTAAAATCTTCGTCAAATTCAATTGCCTTAGAATCTTTTACATCAAAATATAGATATTTGGTGTTACCATCGTCATCAACATTATCAAAAATTATTGATTTTACTTTCCAAGAATAATTTTTATTAGATTGATCAATAAGTTGTTGAGTAGGGGCTACTTTAGAATTTAAGTGACTAGAATGAAAATAAAATCCACCAACACCAATCACAACTAATAATACAAATATTGAAATAATAGTAATGAAAATTTTCTTAAACATTTAACAAACTCAACTCCTTTAAAGAATATTATACCATCTTCAAAAAATAAATAATAAAATTACAATTATTTTTTGATGTGTAGTCCATTATCATCGTATATTTCAAAAGCATCATTAAGCATTTTAGTCGAAAGTTTTTTAGCTTTAAAGTTACCGTCATATTTTTTTAAATAAGTAAACAGAACACTGTTCATCACATAGAAGCATTCTTGAAGTGTGTTAGTATCATTATCATTGCTATTTTTTGAGATGTTTTGACCCAATTGCTCGAATTTATCAACCATTTGTTTAAATTCATAATCAGAAATGTCACTATTATTTTTATTTAAAAATAGTTCTTTAGTTCTTTTCCAAATAAAAAACAAATTGTCTTGATGACATTCAGACATGTTTCTTTGCATTTGAGTATCATTACTATTACCCAATTTACTTAGGTTACGTTTATTATCTATACATACTAAATATGTTAAATTAACATTAAAATATTGGGCTAAAGATATCCATACTTTTAACTTTGGCTCACGATCACTACGCTCATATTTTGCTAAAGAATCTGCGACTATGGATATGTTTTTTTTTCTTTCAAATCATTAGATAACTGCTCCAGAGATAATCCTTTTTCTTTTCTAAGCTGTCTAAGTCTATTTTTAATTTTTAACACCTCATTTAATAAAATTTTAGCACATAATTTATACAAATTGTATTTATTTTGTAGAAAATTAACATGTTCACACGGTATTTTACGATACAAAAAGTATTATTAACACTTTCTTTGTATTATAATAACAAATAGGGGGATGATAATATTAATTGGACATTGATTATAGAAGTAGTAATTATATCACTTCTAGTTAGTGTGATTGTTCATATGATTTTTAATACAGAAAAATTTAATCCAGCTTTAAAATGGACTTCAACAACTAACACAAAATTGAATAATATTTTACCAAAAATTCTTAAATTTAAGGATAAGGCATTTATAAAATATAATGCATTTATATACACTATATGTACCGTGATTTTTATTATATTAGCTATTATAATCATTAATATGAAAAATTCTGTATCTATTTTAATTGTAATTTCTTTATTAGTAGCATTATATATATATAAAGTACAACCAAAAATGAAAATAGCTTCTAATGTTATTATTTCCAATAAACAGGGGGCTTTTATTGAATTTTTAAGTCGAAATAATTCTAAGGGGTTTATAAAATGTTGCAATGTAGATTTATTACGAAAAATTGATTCGTATAATGATAAAGTTGTAATTCCAGATGAGTTAATTTCAAAATATTTGAGCGATGACATTAAATTAGGTAAAGCAGTTACAGATAAAAGAGTTACTAAATTTATATTATCTAATAATGACACAAATAATATTCAAGACTTATTTAACAGTACTAAGAAAATTGAATTTAAAAATGATGAATATGAAATGTATTTAAATAAGGTTAATAATAATGATTCAGTATCTAATTATTATTTTAGATTTTATTTTACAACCAACGATAATTATATACGTAAAACTGTTACGATTAGTATTCAAGATTTGATAAAAAAAGGCCTTATTAGTAATCAATAATTTAAAAATCGAGTAGAAAAATATTCTACTCGATTTTTATTTATATACGGATTTAATCTTAAAAGACTAATTATTTTACAATTAATAGTCTATGTGCAATAATATGATTTCTGATATTAACTATAATAATTTTATTAAAGGAGAATGATTTATGAAACTACAACTAGCAATTGATTTAGAAGATGTTGACGGTGCAATTAATTTAATCGAAAAAACAAAGGATAGTGTAGATGTTTTTGAATACGGAACTCCTTTAGTTATTAACTTTGGTTTAGAAGGACTTAAAAAGATTAGAGATAGATTTCCTGATATTACATTATTAGGTGACTTAAAGATTATGGATGTTGCTTCATACGAAGTGGATCAAGCATTCAAATATGGTGCTAACATCACAACTATTTTAGGGGTTGCTGAAGACCAATCAATCAAAGATGCAATTCAAACTGCCCATGAAGCAGGTAAAGAATTACTAGTTGATATGATAGGGGTTCAAGACGTTGCAAAACGTGCCCAAGAACTAGATTCATTTGGTGCCGACTATATTGGAACTCATACTGGCTATGATTTACAAGCATTAGGAAAAACACCATTTGAAGACTTACACACAATTAAAGAAAACGTTAAAAACACTAAAACTGCTGTAGCAGGTGGAATTAAAGTGGATACCGCTGAAAAGATCATTGCTGAAAAGCCAGATTTATTAATTGTCGGTGGTGGAATTTCTACAGTTGACGATCCTGCTAAAGCTGCTAAAGAAATTAAGGAAATGATGAAATAATGAATCATTTAAAAGGTATTTTGGAAGAACTAGTTAATTCTTCCAAAAATATTGAAGATAATACTAATATTAGGAGTCAAATTTCACATAGTGGCAAAGTATTCACTTATGGATTAGGACGTTCGGGTTTAGTATTACAAATGTTTGCCATGCGTTTAGCTCAATTAGGCTTTAATTCACATGCTGTTGGTGAAGTGACTTCAACAGCCATTAATAGCCAAGATTTGTTAATTTTAGCATCTGGATCCGGTAATACCGCACAAGTCAAAATTGTTGCTTCAGAAGCTAAAAAAGCTGGTGCAAGTGTTTTTTTAATAACTTCAAATGAAAAGTCAGAAATTGGCAAAATTGCTGATGAAAAAGTCTTAATTCATAGCAAGTCTAAATATAGTAATGATAATCATTTGACTAATCAGCCAATGGGATCATTGTTTGAACAAATATTAATGTTATATTTAGACAGTTTAGTTATGGATATAATGAAAAAAGAAAATATTTATGAATCAGATATGATGGATAATCATGCTAATTTAGAATAATATAATAATTTTTATAAAAAGACTTACTAGAAAAAAAGTAAGTCTTTTTATTTTAGACAAATAAAAGTTTTAATTTATAGATGAAATTTTGAATTATTCTATTTTTTGTCTTTTTAATATACTTCGCATAATATATATTATGTAAAGTAGAGGAATGAAATAAATAATAATAACACTTTTGGGTATTCCCTACTATTTAATATATAAATTTATCTTTTATTTTTTAATACTATATACCAACAAATATGAATTATTATAATCACTAAAAACGGCACTGCTAAGATTCTTAAAGTAATTAACTTTAAATGCATATTTTGTGGAACTCCAGATCCGTCTATATTTCTGGTCATAATAATATAATTGATAAGATAGCAAAAATAATTAACCAAACAATGAAACTAATTTAAAAAAACTTCACTAAAATTTCATCCTTTTAAATAATCTATATTTTAATATTTAACAGTAACCATACATTATTTTTTAATGCGCGTAAAATTTTATAAAAATCTAATGTAAAAAGTAAATGATACTCGCCCCCTTTTATTTAAAGATGATTTCATGTATTGAAAAAATCATATTATAATTAATTGTTATATTTTAGTATTGTAAGAAAATATATAACATTTTTGAATTAGTTTGTGTTGGTGGAGCTTTAGTACTATTTAATATATATGTTATATTCGTAAGATTACGTAATTTTTTTAGAAAACATAGTAAGAATGAGAGGCATTGCAAATGACATTAGTTTTAATACCAGTTTTAATATTATTTTTAATAATTTCATTTTTTAAAAATAAATTCCAAAAATATTTTATTATGATTTGCTTATTTTTAACTTTAATAATATCAATTATAGTAATATCTGGAATTTCGATGGCTAAATAAATGCTTTATTATCAACGATTAGTGTTAAATATTTTGATTCAAAGTCAAAACAATTTAAAAAATCTTCCTTATTTATTAATAGGTAATATACAATAGAATTGTTTTAATTATTTTTAGATCAACGTTATAAAAATAAAAAGACATCCCTTACTAGCCAATCGACTATATTAAGGATGTCTTTTTATTGATAAATTAAAATAGTATGTCTTAATTTATTTTTGATTATTTTCATTAAGTAAGTTATCAAATATTCTTTTATCCCAACGATTTTATTATTTTTCATATAAACACCCCGCCTGATTATTTAAAAATTTAATATTATAATATAAGACTCATTTAACATCATCAAAATAAGTTTTTATATATGGTTGGAGCTTTTGATACAAATCTTTGTCTGATATATTTGTACTGTCATCGCCCCATATTGATAGTTGAGCACCAATATTATTGTTACTTTTATCTAAATTGCTAGAATCATTATCGTTCCAAATACTTTGATTCCATTTTTTAAGACTATTTTGCCAATATTCAATATTATTTTGATTAAATATCCTACTATCAGTAATCAAGTACAAGTAATAGAAATTGCAATTAATAGTTTTAAAACCAGCTTTATTTAGCTCCGGCATAGTAGCACGTAGTTTAATATTTTGCTGGCTTTGCTGTTGATTAGCCTTTTGACCATTTAAGCTCCAATAATTAATCAAAATATTTTTATGATATTGATTGATTACTCGCTTATGAAATGCATCATTCCACATAATCATATTTACTTGATGATTATTTAAATAATCATCCATTGAATTAATATATTTAACAACATTAGATTCCTGCTGTTGATTGGCAACCGTAATTTCATCCCCACCAATAGATAAATATCCATTTTTAGAAATTAATGGTAGATACTCATCAATTAAATTTTTTGAAAAATCAATGGTTGCTTGTTTACTATAAATCATTTCATTATAACCATTAGGATTAAAAACTTTTTGATAAAGATCATTCTGTCCATCAAGTTGTAACAATTTAAAGATGGCTTGAGCATGACCAGGAACATCAATTTCAGGGATTACTTCAACCCCCTTACTACTACCATATTGAATTAATGAACTTAATTGCGTTTTGCTTAAAAAAGGTAAATTAGTTTGAGGATTATAATAAACACCATCTTTAACCTTAGCATTTTGGATGGTTTGACCTAATGTTTTACTTTCTAGAGCAAAGTTTTCATTATCGGTTAAGTGTAGTGTTAGGTAGTTACCTTTTTTTGAATTTATTTCATTAATATATTTTTTAATAATACTAGGTCGCTGAAAGTTACGAGCACAATCAATGCTCATCCCAATTCTTTTACGATCGGCATTAACATTTATTAGATGCCATCCATATATTAAACATCCCAAAATCAAAATAGAAATTAAAATAAAGCTTACAATTAATTTTTTATTTAACTTCATCTAATTCCCCCTGGGTTAGATATTATTTATTTCATTAATTATATCTTGTTCAAATTTTTTAGGATTTTTTAATGGTGAATATCTGTGTGCTAAAGATCCATCACGTTTAATCAAAAATTTAGTATAATTAAATTTTATCCTACCACGATTAGATTCATTTTTTAAGTAAGTAAACAATGGTAATTCATGAGATCCATTAACTTTAGCCTGTTTAGTCATGGGAAAACTAACTCCAAAATGTAATTGGCAATATTCACTAGTTGCTTGATTAGACTTCAATTCCATATGAAATTGATCTGAAGGAACTCCAATAACCATCAAACCATCTTCCTTATATTTACGATATAATTGCTCTAAGTCTTTTAACTGCCCTGCCAATCCACATTTACTAGCAGTATTAACAATTAAAATAACATGGTTTTTAAAATCAGATAAATTGATAGTTTGACCATTCATTTCAGTTAATTTGAAATCATAGATACTTTTATCCATATTAGACTTTCCTTTCTAAATAAAAAAGATTATGAATATTCATAATCTTAGTTTCAATATATAATTGCTAATTCCAATGTTCTTTAATAATTTTTTGAATTATAGGAAGCTTAAAAATAAATACAAATACAAGAATTTGAATTGGTGCAACGATTGCTTCCTTAATAATTCTAGAAACAATAATGACATGCCAATCAATACCATTATATAAAGTTAGCCACAGAGTGTTTAAAAATAAATGAACAAATAAGCTAACTAATACTTGAGCTATAATAATTCGACTAACTCTAAATTTATCATCCCGATAGAGTAATAACCCATATATAAATCCACTAATTACAGCTGAAACTGTAAAACCAGGTATATATAATTCTCCACCGATGAAAGTAAATAATATATCACTAATCCCCAAAATAACTGACAACCAGATTGGTCCATATAAATAGGCTAAAATTCCAGTTACAATAAACGCAGGAGTGATAACTAAGTAAGTGGAATGAAAACCAATCTTACCAAGAACAAAGCTTAATGCCATCATAATGGCAATTACCGTCAAATCACTTACCTTCAGATGATGATGGTTGAAACTATTTTTCATAATGCTGTTCATAAGACATCTCCTAATTGGAGCTGCCACTGATAAATTATAAAGTTAGTGCTTAATAATATAACTATTGTGGCGAATGCGGACAATACATCGCAATCAAAATTTTCGTCTAGCGTTCACATTCCGTTCCACTAGCACTTAACGCATAAAGTCCTACCCCTTAAATTTTGTACTTTAAATATAGCATTAAAATTTAATTCTTACAATTTATTTGTCTGAATCAATCATCCAACCTAAAGCCAGGGCTTTTTCCCCTAAATGAGTACCAACGACTGGACCAAAGTAACTTTGTTCGATTGTCATATCAGGATACATTTCTTGAATCTTTTCACCCCATAATTTACCTGATTCAGGATCATTAGCATTAATAACAATTGCCTTGATTGGATAATCAGCTTCATCTACTGCTGCTTTAAATAACTCTTCAGTCCGTTTTAAAGCTTTTTTACGGGAACGTACCTTTTCAAAAGCAACTATTTCATTAGTTTTATTATCAAAGGTCAATAGTGGCTTGATTTTCAATAAACTACCTAAGAATGCTGAGGCGTTAGATAAACGACCACCACGAACTAAGTTTTGTAGATCATCTACTACAAACACTTCATTAATTGTTGATCTAATTTGATCTAAATTAGCAATAATTTCATCAATACTTTCGTGTTTTTGAGCCATTTTAGAAGCTTCAATTGCTAAGTTGCCCATTAGCTTAACGGTTAATTCAGAATTATAAGGAATTACCTTAATATTTTCAATCGTTGGTGCTAATGAAACTAGTGAATTATAAAATCCAGAAATGGTACTAGCTAAATGGATGCTAATAACAGCATCATAACCTTCATCAGCTAATTGGTTATAAGTATTAATCATTTCACCCATTGGAGGTTGTGAAGTACTAGGAAATGATTCAGAATTTCTTAATTTATCGTAAAATTCTTCAGTTGAAATGTCGATGCCCTCATTATAACTTTTACCATCAATAATGACTGGGATTGGGACAACGTGAATGTTATATTTTTCTTTTTCCTCCTTAGATAAGTAAGAAGTACTATCAGTAACAATTGCAATTTTCATTATTAGTTTTTTCACCCTTTAATTTTAAAATTAATAATTACTTGAAAATTATATTTATCTCTAAATTATAACATTAAATAGTCTTATATCGTAACAGCGATTAGTTTTTTGATAATGATATCCATAATATGTATACTGAAATATGTGTAAATTAAAGTAACGAAAGTGAGCTGATATTATGTCATTTGATGGATCATTCACACATGCAATGACAAAAGAACTAAATGAAAAATTATCAAATGGTAGAGTATCAAAAATAAATCAACCATATGATAATGAAATGATTATGTTAATCAGAGCTAATCATAAAAACTACCCTATTTTAATGTCTGCTAACCCTAACTATGCTAGAGTTCAGGTTACTAACATTCCTTACACCAACCCTGGTGTTCCAACGAATTTCACAATGACATTAAGGAAACATTTAGGCAGTGCTGTTTTAAGCAAAGTGTCACAAGTCGATAATGATCGAGTAATGAGATTTCATTTTATAACCAGAAATGAAATTGGTGATCTAAAAGAAATGTTGCTGATTGTAGAAATTATGGCTCGTCATAGTAATATCATTTTAGTTGATAAACAAGATGATATGCGTATTATTGATGCAGTTAAAAGAATTGGTGCTGATAAAAATCGTTACCGAACTATTTTGCCAGGTGACACATATATTAATCCACCTAAGCAAGATATGTTTGATCCATTTAATGCTAGTGATGAAAACTTAGATAAAATTAGTGCTTTAGTGAAAAGTTATCCAAATCAAGAGATGCTAGCTACTCAACTTAGACAAAATGTTCAAGGCTTAGGAAAAGATACTTCACTATACTTGGCAAAATATCTACATCAAAATGGTAATTTAAAAATTTTATTCCAATCATTTTTTGATAATTTTGACAAATTTAAACCAACATTAATGGTTAATGAAAAAAGCGATAGCTTTAGCGTTTATCCATTTATTCAAAATGATAAAAATGAAACTTTTGATAGTTTAAGTGCTTTGCTTGATAAGTATTATGAATCTAAGGCTCAAACTGATCGAGTACGTGAACAAGGCGGTACTTTAATTCATATTGCTAAAAATGAATTAAAAAAGAATCGAAATAAAAAGAAAAAATTACAAAAAACCTTAGACAATACCAAAAAAGCAGATGAATATCGAATTAAAGGTGAAATTCTAACAACTTATCTTTATAAGATTGAACGTGGAATGAACTCAATTAAATTGACTAATTTTTACGATAATAATAATTTAATTGAAATCAGTTTATCTAATCAAATTTCACCATCTGAAAATGCACAAAAGTATTTTAAACGTTATCAAAAGGCCAAAAATGCAGTTATTTATGTTAATGAACAATTAAAACAAACCAATTCAGAAATTGAATATTTCGATAATGTTTTATCGCAAATTGAACTTGCTAATCCTGATGATTTAAATGATATTAAGACAGAATTTAAAGCTGAAGGATATCTAAAGAAAAACCACAATCCTTCATCAAGCAAAAAAAACAGAAAGCAAAAAATAAGTAAGCCAGAACATTTTACATCGGATAATGGCATCACTATTTTAGTTGGTAAAAACAATCTACAAAATGATCAATTAACTTTGAAGGATGCTGACAAGCGTGATACTTGGTTGCATACACAAAAAATTCATGGTTCTCACGTTATTATAAAGTCATTTAATCCAGATGATATGACGATTCAACAAGCGGCTGAATTAGCTGCATACTTCTCAAAAGCTCGTGATTCCGCAAAGGTCCCTGTTGACTACGTCAAAGTTAAACAAGTTAGAAAGCCCAAAGGTGCTAAACCAGGTTTGGTGATTTACGAAG
The DNA here is from genome assembly GCF_023380225.1 of Apilactobacillus apisilvae. Taxonomy (NCBI): domain Bacteria; kingdom Bacillati; phylum Bacillota; class Bacilli; order Lactobacillales; family Lactobacillaceae; genus Apilactobacillus; species Apilactobacillus apisilvae. Next base: position 379,374 of record NZ_CP093362.1, on the reverse strand, counting down.
GTCAAAAAACTGTCTTTGTTACCCCTAAAGAAGAAACCATTGAACATTTACGTAAAAATAATCAATAATTAATTTACAAAGCATTACAAATAAAAGCATCCCTTATTCAGACTAGATCTGTAAGGGATGCTTTTTTAATCGAGATTATTAATTATCTTTTAAACGAAAAGTAATTTTAGCTCCTACTTCTTGCGAACTATCTCCATGTTCCTTGTTAACATTTAATTGCTTAAAAGGAAAGTTAGCACGCATTACTGTAGTTCTTTGCCTAGATGAATTGATATGGTTCATGATTTTATCATTAAAGTTATGAGTATAAAATTTCACCAATTCACGAATCCAGTTTATCCCAGTTGCTTTACTTAAAAATATTGTTTCAGTTAAGCGTAATGGACGAATTCCAACATATTCAGAAGTTCCATCAGATTTCTGATTAAACAAAATTTGAACTAATCCAATCCAATTAGACTTTTGGATGTGTTCAATTGAAATATTAATATCACTATTTAATTGTTTTTTATCAATATCTAAATAAGGTGCTTCATAGTTAGTAACATAGTCCAAATCATGATTAAAATTACTAATTAGTTTTTCTGAAACAATGAAGTAACTTTTTTCTTTGGTAACAAAGAAGTTTAGTGCATAACTAACATTTTTAGGTAAAATTACCCCGGTATCCTGATCTGGTGGCAATACTTGTACATTTAAATTATCGTATTTTTTTAATTGACGCATTAAGAAGTGACGGTTACCCGGAATAAAAATACGGACGGGTTTTTCTAACTCAATCACATTTAAAATTGCCCCTAATTGGATTGGCTCAATGTACTGTTTATCACTAATTTGTGGACATAATGATAGAGCGTTGGGATTATTATTAATAACAATCGTATTGTAACCCAATTTATGCAATTGAATTAATAATTCTGCGGTGTAATAATCGGCAGCTGTATTAGGACCTAATTTATTTCCACCTCGCCCAATAACCAATGCCGTTTGATCAGATTCTTGATGTGATTCATTTTCTTTTTCAAAACTACTATAAAATGATTCAATATTTTGTTCTAGTTCACCAGCTGAAGATTCAATAGTTTTATAAGTTGGATATTGATTGACTCGATGATAAATAGCACGAACTGTTTGGATAGGAACTGACCAAGTTTCAGCCATCATTCCATCCCCAAATCCATACTGATGAGCAGTTTCAATTGTAGTTAGTTTCATAGGTTCATCTACAATTAACTTTTCAATATCTAAAAGATTTTTTAACTTGTAAAAATAAAATTTATTAATCTTACTTAATTCTTCTAGCTCTTCAACTTGATAACCTCTGCGAATCGCCTCAATTAAAACTAATAAGCGATTAGATTGGGGATGAATTAAACGATTAATGAGCTCGTCATTATCTAAATTATTCATATTAGGTAAAACATCCCTAGGGCTGAATTGTGAACTACGTAAAGCTTTCAATAAAGCTTCTTCGACAGTACGACCAATTCCAATTGTGGATCCTACCGATTTCATAACGGTATTTAAACGCTGGCTAGCTTCTGGAATGTTTTCAAATGGCCAAACGGGAATCTTTACCATTATATGATCTAATGTGGGCTCAAGCATTGGTGTTAGATGATTATATTCTTTTGGTAATTGAATTTCATTCAGTAACTTACCTAGCATTAAATTAGCACAAGCATACACTAATGGATAACCAGCACAACGTGCAGTGAGCGCTGTACTTTGATTAATTAGTGGGTTTATTTTAGTAATAAAATAATTACTATCAGTATTGCTTAGTGCAAATTGCAAATGACAAACACCGACAAGATCAAGATTTTCCATTATTTTAAAAGTCGCTGTTCTTAATTTTTGATAATCGATGTCGGTTAAGGTTTGAATTGGCGAGATAACAATAGAATCACTAGAATGCACTCCAACCGCATCAATGTTTTCAAGCCCATTAATTAAAATTTCGGTTCCATTACTATCCCTAATCCCCACCATCTCAATTTGTTTAAAACCAACAACACTTTTTTCGATGATATATTTAGTGTCACTAGGATTAGAATCAATAAAATCCGACATTTCATCAGCGTTTTTACATACTTGCCTTTTTGATGAGTAGTTATTATTAACTGGTTTAACAATAACAGGAAAACCAATATCTCTAATTACGTCAAAAGCTTCAGATTCATTATTAACTAATTTCGAGGGAATAAAAGGTTCATTTGACTGATTAATAATCATTTTCATTCGGTTAGAATCATTAACAGTCTTTAATGCCTCATTGGATATACCTAAAATTTCAACATTTAATTCTTTAAGAATTCCTTGATTAAGTAATTCTTGAGTAATGTGAATTGCACGTAATCCACCAGTAATAGGAATAATTGCATCAGGCTGCTCTTTTTTTAATACTGCTAAAACATTTTTAAAATTAATTTCTTTAACAAAAGTGTTAGCTGGTTGCACTTCCACCATTGATAAAGAAAATGGATTATTATCCATAATTAATGTTTGAATGCCATTCTTTTTTAGCGCAACCATAATTTGAAACGCCCCAGCATCGAGCTCAGTTTCATTTCCAATAGAAGAAGGGCCACTACCTAAAATTAATACTTTTTTTATATTTTTCATAATTTGTTATCTCCTTTGCGAGCTAACATTTTCGAGAAATTCTTCAAATAAATCCACAGTATCTGCTGGACCAGGACCACCATCAGGAGAAAATTGAACTGAAAAAGATGGGTAATCACGATGCCTAATTCCTTGCACCGTACCATTAACTAAATCAACAAAAGTAATTAGCAATTGATCATGTTTAATTGATTTAGGATCGACTGCATAACCTTGGCTTTGTGAAGAATAAATAATTTGATTAGTAATGATTTGACGAATGGGATGATTACTACCATGGTGTTCAACTGATAATTTATAAGTATCAGCACCATTCGCTAATGCAAATAGTTCATGGCCAAGTCCCATACCAAACATTGGAATTTCTTTTTGAACAGAACTAATCATAGTCAAAACCGAATCTGGTAAATCTTTTGGTGAACCAGGCCCAGTTGATAAAATTACTCCATCTGGATCTAGATCCATTATTTCTTTACTACTAGTATCCCATGGCATCACAATCACATTACAGTCTAATTCAGCAAGACGACGCAAAATTCCATATTTTAAGCCGAAATCAATCAAGATGATATTATAACCATCCCCAGTATTGGGAAACGGTGCTTTCGTAGATACTTGCTTTACCTGTTGATTGGTTAATACTGAAGCACTTAATTGATCAAAAGCATGTTCATCATTAACATCAACAATGCTTGCTTTCATTGCTTCATTTTTGCGAATACGATGTGTCAGTTCCCTAGTATCAATTCCAGCAATACCTGGAATATTATGTTGTTTAAGAAATCGATCTAAAGTTAAATTACCCAATCGATTAGTAGAAATATTAGCATATTCTAAGACAACTACACCCTTGGCATTAGTAACAATTGATTCAAAACTTTTATGATTAATACCTGTATTTCCAATTGATGGTTGGGTGAAAACAATAATTTGATTATGATAAATTTGATTAGTGATGATTTCTTGATATCCTAACATATTAGAATTAACAATGATTTCACCAGTAGTTGTGGCTTCTGAACCAAAACTTTTTCCTTTATAAGATGTTCCATCTTCTAAAATTAAATAACGGGTTGTCATAATATGCTCCTTAAATCTATATTTAAGAATTTATTTATCCATGATTTCTACTGAATCTTTTCCATCAATTTCATTTACTTGGACTTTAATTTTTTCGTTCTTAGAAGTAGGAATATTTTTACCAACAAAATCAGCACGAATTGGTAGTTCACGATGACCACGGTCAATTAAAACTGCCAAACGAATATTATTAGGACGTCCTAATTCAGAAATAGCCGAAAAGGCCGATTTAATAGTTCTTCCGGTAAACAAAACATCATCGACTAAAATTACATTCTTACCTTCAACTGAAACATCTTTATTTTCAGCAACTGAAGGATCATCGTTAGTATGCTTAACATCATCACGATATTTTGTAACATCAATTTGTACGACTGGTATCTCTTTATTTTCTAATTTTTGAAGACGATTTGCAATACGTTTAGCTAAATATACACCGCGTGTCTTAATTCCTAAAATAACTAAATTGTTAATACCTTTGTTTCGCTCAATAATTTCATAAGTTATTCTTGTTAAAGCACGTTGCATAGCCATTTTGTCGACAACTAATTTTGACATAAATTGTTAATCCCCCTACGTTCTTTTTCTTAAATTTTCAATTGTTTGATTAAATATATTAGGTAATGGAGCTTCAAAAACCATTAATTTTTTTGTTTTGGGATGGATAAAGCCTAATTTTTTCGCATGCAAAAATTGACCATTACCTTTAATTGTTTTACGTGGTCCATATAGAGGATCTCCTACTAATGGATGTCCAATATATTTCATGTGGACTCTAATTTGATGAGTTCGCCCTGTTTCTAAAACACAAGAAACTAATGTATATTCGCCGAAGCGCTCTAAAACTTTAAAATGAGTGACTGCATTTCTACCATCATCAACAATTGCTTGTTTCTTGCGGTCTTTTTTAGAACGTCCAATGGGTGCATCAATTTTTCCACTATCTTCATTAATATTGCCATGAACTAAAGCAACATATTCACGAATATTACTCTTATCTTTCAATTGCTTTGATAATGATTTATGTGCATCATTATTTTTAGCAATCATTAATAAACCGGATGTATCCTTATCGATTCGATGAACAATTCCTGGACGAAATGTACCATTAATATTTGATAAAGGTGTATGAAATAATAATGCATTAACCAATGTATGATAAGGGTGACCTGGTGAAGGATGCACAACCATCCCTTGTGGTTTATTAACAACCAATACATCTTCGTCTTCATAAACAATATCTAAAGGGATGTTCTCAGGGTCCAAATTTAATTTTTTGGGTTCTGGTATGTTTACAACAACTTCATCACCGCATTTTAAGTCATATTTAGGCTTCTTAATTTCACCGTCAACTGTTACTAATTTATCTTCAATCAATGTTTTTGCTCTGGAGCGACTAATATCTTGAAAATGATTAGCAATGCTCTTGTCTAATCTTTTATCAGTTTCTTTTGCACTGAATTGAATTGTTTCTTTAATCTAAATCACCATCTCTTAAAATTGCTATAAATAAAATAATAATTCCAACTGTAATGCATGAATCTGCAAAGTTAAATATTGGGAAGTTAATAAAATCCAGTTGAATCATGTCAACGACATATCCTTGAAATAATCGATCAATAAAGTTACCAATAATTCCAGATAACAATATTAATAAACTAAATTCATATAATTTTTTAGTTCTTAATTTATACATAAAGTAGCTTACTAGAACAATTGCAAAGATACTAATTAAAGTAAATAACCATTGTTGACCTTCTAGAATACTCCAAGCAGCTCCATTATTATGCAAATTAGTGATTGATAGTATTCCTGGAATCAAAGTATTAACCGATCCCTCACTAATATTAGTGGACACTAAATACTTAGTCCATTGATCGGCACCTATTAATAATAGCATCCCAACAATTAAATATAATACTGGCATTCAAGGCCTCCTTTAGAATAGTCCGGTTATTTTTCCATTTTGATCAATATCCATATCTAAAGCAGCTGGATGAGTTGGTAATCCTGGCATGGTTAATACTTTCCCAGTCATTACTACAATGAATCCGGCACCAAGACGTGGTTGTAGTTCACGAACATGAATAGTGAAATTTTTGGGTGCTCCCAATTTTTTAGCATCATCAGTAAATGAATACTGAGTTTTTGCAATACAAACTGGCATCTTATCCCAACCATGTTTTTGAATATATTTAAGTTGCTTTTTGGCTTTAGAACTTAATTCAACTTTACTACCGCCATAGATTTTTTTAACTACCTTGTTAATTTTGGTTAAAACTTCTTCATTATTTTCATACAAAGGATTAAATTGATGTTCTTCATCACACATTTTTACTAATTTATTAGCTAAATTGATAGCACCTTTGCCACCTTTTGACCAAACATCAGTGTTAACAGCCGTAACTCCCTGAGCTTTAATGTATTCATCAAGTGCTTTAGTTTCATTATCGGTATCACTAGTGAACTTATTAATAGCAACAACAACCGGCTGACCGTATTGTTTCATATTTTGAATATGGCGACCCAGATTTGGAGCTCCTTTTAATAATGCATCAACATTTTCATTATCTAATTCAGCTTTATTTACACCACCATTTAACTTTAAAGCGCGAATAGTTGCAACGATGACAATTGCATCGGGATGTTTACCAATGTTAGGAGTAGTTATATCTAAAAATTTTTCTCCACCTAGATCAGCACCAAACCCTGCTTCAGTAATTGCATAGTCAGCTGAATTAATGGCAGCTTTAGTTGCTAAAATACTATTACAACCATGTGCAATATTAGCAAATGGTCCACCATGGATAAATGCAGGCGTATGTTCTAAAGTTTGTACCAAATTAGGCTTAATGGCGTCCTTCAATAATAAAGTTAGTGCACCTGTAACGCCTAAATCAGCAACTGTAATTGGTTCTTGATCATACGTGTAAGCAACTAACATCTTGCCTAGTCGTTGCTTCAAGTCTGATAAATCATTACTCAAACATAAAACAGCCATGATTTCACTGGCAACTGTAATATCAAAACCGTCTTCACGTGGAACTCCAGAAGTTCTTCCACCAAGTCCGATAATTGTATGACGAAGTTCTCGATCATTGATATCAACAACACGTTTCCATTCTACTTGACGTGGGTCAATGTTCAATTTATTACCATGATGAATGTGATTGTCGATTAAAGCAGATAAAGTATCATGTGCCTCAGTAATTGCAGGAAAATCTCCAGTAAAGAATAAATTAATATCTTCCATGGGAGCAACTTGAGCATATCCACCACCAGTGGCACCACCTTTGATTCCCATAACAGGTCCTAAAGAAGGCTCCCTTAGAGCAATTGCACAATTTTTATTGATGTGTTTAAATGCATCCCCTAAACCAATTGTTAAAGTTGTTTTACCTTCACCGGCAGCTGTTGGATTAATTGAAGTCACAAGAATTAATTTCCCATTTTTATTTGTATGCATAGGTAAATTAATTTTAGCTTTATACTTACCATAGTTTTCAATCTGTTCTTCATTAAGGCCTAATTTTTCAGCAATTTCATTAATGTTTTGTAATTTAGTCGCTTGTGAAATTTCAATATCAGTTTTCATGGTCTAGAAGCACTCCCTTAATTAGCTTTTTTATTAATGATACCATCAATCTCAATAATTGAATTAGCTGGTAAAAGAAATTCATAATTTTTACCATTAATTTCCATTTTTGCACAATGCTTAGTAAAAATAGTTTTATCAATATCATTAATATTGATTGAAATCCATCTGGGATCAAGTAAATTACTAATTGTAATAACATTATTTTCAAAAGTTATTTTACGAAACATTATTTGAAATAAACTAAAAATTCCAAATAGCAAAATAAAAAATAAAGTTATTTGTTGAAAATGTGTTATTTCAAGCCAAAATATAATACCAACGAATAATAAGGCAAAGGTCCAACTCCACATAATTATTGATGAAAGGATTCCGGGTTGATATAAAAAAGTCCGCTTTTGAGTTATCATATAAAAAACACCTCTTTAGGAGAAATAATATTATGTTTAAATTATACACTGATGCAGCTACTATGAACAAATCTGGAAATAGTTCAGCTGGCATTTTAATTGTTCATGATAAACAACAAATTCAAAAGAAATTCAAATTAAATTCAAATGATAATCATAGTGCTGAATTTGAGGCTTGTTTATTAGGATTTAAAGAAATTATTAAATTAGCTCAGAATGATACTAATGTTTTATATTTTACTGATAGTAAGATTGTTTATGAAAGCTTAGAAAAGCGCTATGCAAAACACTATCAAAATTTTCTGGACTGCATTTTAGAAATTCAGGATGATTTTAGTCTAGTTATAAATAATTGGATTCCTGATAAAAAAATGAAGGTGCCCACCAATTAGCTCAGCAAGCCCTTCATAGTTTTTATAAATTTGATTGAATATAGTTGTTAATTGGTTTGCGATACTGTTCCAAATCAATTTTTTTGTTTTTTAGAATTAGATTTGCTAGCAGTTTTCCAATCAAAGGACCAGTAGTTAATCCAGATGAGCCAAGTCCACCACCGACAAAAATGTTTGAATAGTTAGGTATGCTTCCAAAAAATGGAGCAAAGTCAGAAGTATATGCTCTAGTGCCAACTTTAATCTTAATGAGATTATCTTGATTTAATCCACTTACCAATCGATTTGCACTAGCTAATAAATCATCAATAACTTCATTGCTGGGTTTCAAATCAAAACCTTGATCATTTTCATGAGTTGCACCAACAATTAAACGTCCGTCGTTAAATGGGATGAAATCACGTTCACCTTCGGGCATTAAAACGGGCATGTTCTTTTTATTTTGTTCTAAATCATTTACAGAAATCTCAATCAGTTGCCCCTTTTGAGGACGAATATCCACTTTTAATGGCAAATTATCGAGTGTATTACGCATCCAAGCACCAGTAGCTACAACGATATTGTCATAAGCTAACTCATCATCACCCAATTGAATTTTACCGCGATTATTAATGGAAACTTTTTTATTTATAATTGTTAAATTTTTAAGTTTAGCAATGTCTTTTAAATGTTCAGCAAACTTTGCTCCATCAATTCGAGCACCACCAGTTACCAAAATTCCAGGAACTGATTTACTTAATAGCGGAATTTGATATTTAACTTCTTCAGCATCTAATTGATAAACATCACCAATCGTTTTGGTTTCCTTATTCCGTTCAATTGCTTTTTGATATAATTCATTTAATTTTTTAGGGCTATCTCTAGTAATAATTGTGCCGCACTGATTATAAATATCTTTATTCATATTAGTGTTTTTAGCAATTTTGGCTAATAAAGTTGCCCCATCACGTGCCAAGTTATACCATTTTTTATTACGTCTTTTTGATAGCCAAGGTGAAATAATCCCAGCAGCTGCTTTAGTTGCTTGTCCGACACCATCATCATACATAGTTACTTGTATTTCATTTTTTTTATCAAATTGACTTAAATAATATGCAGCAGTTGATCCAACAATTCCGCCACCAATAATCGCAATTTTTTTCATATAAAGACCTTCTATTTTCTGATTTTATGACCCCAAAATTGGAAATAATCAGTTCTTAATGAACCATTATACAGTTTTCTAGTTTTAGTAGCCTTTTGACCATAAGTTTTGTCAAATTCCAAATCACTAGTCAAGAAGTATTTAGACCAGCTAGTCATGGGTCTAAATACTTTTCCTAAATCTTTGTATAACTTAATAACACTAGCTTTGTCACTTAGTCGTTCACCATATGGTGGGTTGGATATAACCACTCCATTAATTTTATCGGTTTTAAAGTCTTGCACTGCTAATTGTTTAAAACTAATGTCATGGAGTAATCCAACTTCTTGAGCATTTACTTTAGCAGCATCAATTAAATTACCATCAACATCCGATGCCATAATATCAATTTCTTTATCATAATCGGCTTGATTATCAGCTTCATCACGAACATTATTAACTAATTTTTCATCAACCCAGTTCCATTTTTCACAATCAAAATCGCGATTGAAACCAGGAGCAATATTTCTAGCCATTAAAGCTGCTTCAATTGGAATCGTTCCTGAACCACACATTGGATCTAAAAACGGCATATCGGGATACCAATTAGTAAGCATAACTAATGCGGCTGCCATATTTTCTTTTAATGGAGCTGGACCTTTCGCAACACGATAACCACGTTTGAATAAGCTTTCACCAGTTGTATCTAATGTAACGATCACATGGTCTTTATTAATTCTGGTTTCTAAGCTGTATAAAGCACCAGTTTCTGGTAGACGTGTTCGACGATGATAAGTATCATTTAATTTATTTACAACTGCTTTTTTAGCAATTGCTTGTACATCTGGAACACTATGTAACTTTGAATTGTGGGAACGACCGTTCATTGGAAACTTAGCATCCATTGGTAATAACTTTTCCCATGGTAAAGATTTTATATTTTGAAATAATTCTTCAAAATTTTTGGCATCAAATTCACCAACTATAATTTCAATTCGATCAGCAGTTCTCAACCATAAGTTCGTTTTAATGATATCTTTAACTTCTCCTTCAAAACGAACACGTCCATTTTCTACTTGGGTCTGGTAACCTAAGTCACGAAGTTCTTTTCCAACTAATGCTTCAATTCCAGCAGCGCAAGTTGCCATTAGTTTAAATTTTGTCATTTATATTTACCTCTTATTTTAAATAATTTTAAGTATAAAAAAAGAGCGGAAGAAAACTTCCACTCGTCCTGAATGGTGTACATCCCTGTAAGCCATGTTTTGTGCTTCAAAATTAAGTCAGGCCTTTTAAATTTTGAAGTAGTAATCATCTATCTCAGAAACATAAGTTTCTCCCCCACACTTGGTTCAATTTCCGTGTGTGAAGCTCCCCTACCAAAGTTTGGGTTTCCCGCTCGAGGGGTTTACCGCGTTCCACCAATATTGTTTCCAATATTGTATCGTCACTGTGGCACTTTCAGAAGTACTAAAGCATAGATAATTCCTTAGCTACTTTCCTCCGCCATTACTACAAAAGTAGTCCCCCGGCTTATTTTTTCACCGAGCACGAACACTACAAGCATCGCAGCTTGTGCGAGAGTGGACTTTCCTCAGCTAACTTAAGTTAGCCGCGATTACTCAGGATATACACCAATTCTATATAATTTTAATAGCGATTAATATTGTTTTGTGATTCGTTTGAACCAAATACACGCATTTCTAAATTTGAAACACGTTTTAGTAAATCATCTTCAACACTATTAATCTGCCCATGATTATTAGATGGTTGTGGATTGCCATAATTAAAACCTGCTTGTCCCTGGTTAACATTATTAACTTGACTGCTAAGGTTATTAACCTGTTGTTTTAATTGCTCATTTATTTTTTTTAATTCATTAATGTTATTATCAAACGATTGATAGTCTTTAATAATACTATCTAAAAAAGCATCAACATCATTTGGATCATACCCACGCATCTTTTGTCTAAATTCTTTTTGCAAGATGTCTTTAGGGGTAAATTGAATATCATTCATATTTCACACCTCATATTTGCAATAATCACGAACAAATATTATCTTAACACATTATTGAGATAATTCAAATTATTCTGGGAAATCTTTTAAACTATTTTCATATTCATTAGCGGCTTCTTGTAAATCATCAAAACTAATCATTTTTAGATTATAGTCATGATTTTCAGCATATTTCTTAATTTCTTTATAATCGTACTTTGTTTTTCCTTCATTATCTAAGTCATAAATAAGTAATGCTTTATCAGTATGACTTAACATGAATTTTTGATATGCTTTTAATTGCATCGGTGATTGATATTTTTCATTGCTAACATTGGCTGAAAAATTAGCTGATTGAATACATTTTTGTAACTCCAACTTGTTTTCATCTTTCCATTGTTCTCCGAAGTTTTCGAATGGAAGCATTACAGCTGTTTGAAATTCATCAGGAAATGTTTTCTTTAAATCTTCTGCATTTTCAACGCTCCATTGCTCAATGCCTAAATGTCCACCAGTAATAATCCAATTAACGCCGTCCATTATTTCTTGTGATAAATTGTCTTTTATAACTTTATCGATTACAATCTTTTTAGGGTCATCTTTTTTGAAGATCCCTAATTCATAGCTTCGATATCCAGTTATCCATAGTCTACTCAATTATTTCAGCTCCTTAGTTATTAAGATGTTTTTACTAATGGTATAATATCATTAATTCTAGTTGAGTTTATTTGATATTTGAAAGGTGGTAATAATGGCAATTCATTATCCTAACGGGTCGACTTATAATTGGCCGAAAGATAATCATCGACCAAAATCACATTATAATAATAATAAATTAACTTTATATGGTGATCGTGGAATGACACTTGAACAGGAAATTAATAAAAGTAATTTATATTACTTAAATCAAGATATCGCGGTTATTCACAAGAAGCCGACTCCTATTCAAATTGTCAAGGTAGACTATCCTAAACGTAGTGCTGCTGTTATTAAAGAAGCTTATTTTCAAAAAGCTTCTACTACCGATTATAATGGTATTTATATGGGAAATTATATTGATTTTGATGCTAAAGAAACACGTAATTTAACATCTTTTCCGCTAGCTAATTTTCATAAACATCAAGTTGAACATATGCGTAAATGTGTTCATCAAGGTGGCATTTGTTTCGCACTTATTAAATTCGTTAAAACTGATGAATTATTTTTATTTAAAGCTACCGATTTATTTTCATATTGGGATTCTCAATATGTTGGCGGGAAAAAATCAATCAAAAAGACTATAATTGAAAAGTTAGGAATAAAAATTAATTATTCTCTTAACCCTACTATTCCATATTTAAGTGCAGTAGATCAGTTACTAAATAGTAAAGGAGAATCATAATGTCACAAAATGATTCAAAAAATACGCGTGTACGGCGTAATCAAAACAAGTACAAAAAAAGTAAGGTCGGTAAAATTATTAAAAGAACCATCCTAGGAATATTAGCACTTATTTCTTTAGGTGTAATTGCCGGCTCTGGAGTTTTTGCTTACTATGCTTCCAGTGCTCCTAAGATAACTTATAATTCCTTATCTAGTGATAATTCAACTAAAATATATGATAATTCAAATCATATTATTTCTCGTTTAGGTGCTCAAAATCGTGATTATGTTAAATCTGATCAGATTCCTAATAAGTTAAAGAACGCGGTTGTTTCAATTGAAGACCGCCGTTTCTATAAACATCATGGTGTTGACCCTATCAGAATTCTAGGTGCTACTTTATCTAATTTGAATGCTAGTTCAGGATTGCAAGGTGGATCCACATTAACGCAACAGTTAGTAAAACTTTCAGTATTCTCAACCGCTGCGTCTGATCGTACAATCAAACGTAAGTCTCAAGAAGCTTGGCTAGCCCTTCAAATTGAACGTAAATATTCAAAACAGAAAATTTTAGAATTTTACATTAATAAAGTTTATATGGGTAATAATGTTTACGGGATGCAAACAGCTTCTGAGTATTACTATGGTAAAACACTCAATAAACTTACTTTAGCTCAAACTGCAGTTTTAGCGGGGATGCCACAGTCACCTAAATTTAACAATCCTTATATCTATCCTAAATTAGCTAAAGATAGAAGAAATCAGGTACTTCAAGCTATGGCTGAAAGTAATACTATTACTGAAGCTCAATCGCAAAAAGCTCAAAAAGAGAATATTAAAAATGGTTTAATTTCTAGTAATCATACACAGAATGATTTGACTGATGTTAAGGAAAAATATGTTGATTCTTATTTAAATCAAGTTATTCAAGAATTAAAAGCAAGAGGATACAACCCTCAAGCTGGATTAACTGTTCATACAAACTTGGACTTATCAGCTCAAAAGAAACTATATAACTTAGCTAATAATGATCCACAAGTTGGTTTCCCTAATGACACAATGCAAGTGGGTGCTACTTTAATTAATCCTAAAACTGGTGCTGTTAACGCTATGATTGGTAGTCGTAAAACGGATATTACTTTTGGATTAAACCGGGCAGTTCAAACTGATCGTTCTAGTGGATCAACTGCAAAGCCATTAATGGATTATGGACCTGCTTTGGAATATTTAAATTATCCTACTTATCAAACTGTTCATGATACTCCATATACCTATCCAGGTACTAACACACAACTAAAAGATTTTGATTATCGTTATCAAGGTGCTATTACTATGCATAAAGCATTAGTAGAATCTAGAAATATTCCTGCAATTAGAACTTTGCAAAATGTTGGAATTGATAACGGTACTAGATTCCTAGCATCATTGGGGATGAAATTTAAGGATCCGTTAAATCTTCAAAACGGGATTGGACTTTACATTTCACCACAACAAGAAGCAGCCGCCTACGGTGCATTTGCAAATAATGGTGTTTATCATAAACCATATTTAATTAATAAAGTGGTTACTTCTGATAATGTTTCTCACAATATATCATCTAATGGCGTTCAAGCAATGTCTCCATCAACAGCCTTTATGATGAATTCAATGCTAAAAGGTGTAATGAACTTACCATATGGTTCAGGAACAGCAGCAAAAGTTCCAGGATTAATTGAAGCTGGTAAAACTGGTACTACTCAATACCCCGAAGGAACATATCAAGGATATCTTCCTTCATATGCTGTTATGGATTCTTGGTTTGCTGGATATACTACAAATTATTCATTGGCTATTTGGACAGGATATGATCACCAATTTCAAACTGGTAATTATATGACCGCTCAACAAACTGAAATTGCTCAAAAAATTTATAAATATGAAATGGAATATATCTCAAGAAATAAAACTAATGAAGATTGGGTTCAACCTAATGATGTAAGTTCGGTTAAATCTAATGGATCTACTGAATACTATAAAAATGGTTATCAATCTATTCAGACTGATTCTACTTCACCTTCTTCATCTAGGAGTACTACATCTACTAATAATAAATAAATAAAAAGGGACTGTGACATAAGTCTCTAAAAAATAACGCTCGTTGGAATTTAATTTTTCCAACGAGCGTTATTTATGTATAATAAAAAACGATATCGAACCAACCGATATCGTTTAAATAAATCTCCTTGAAAGGAAACTTAAAACTAATGAGTACTAATTATATTTTAAATATTCAAAATTGGCAACCTAAAAATAATCATCAAGTAAAAATTATCAATCAAATTGTTGAAATGATTGGTTTAGAAGAAAAATACATATTTGGTAGGCCACGAAAATACGACCTACGGTCACTATTAAAGTTAACCTTGTTTGCTTATTCTAAAGGGATTTTTAGTAGTCGCCAAATTAGTGAGCTGGCAGGAGAAAATTTACCTGCACGTTGGTTAACTAAAAATTCATTTCCTTCATACAGAACAGTCTGTCGATTTAGGATTTCAGATGAAGCAGAAAATTTAATTAGTAAATGCATGAATCAATTAACTAAATATCTAAGAAAAAATAATTATATTGATGATGTAAGTTTTATTGATGGAACTAAAATACTAGCGAATGCTAATAAGTATTCTTTTGTTTGGCGTAAAAATATAATCAGATTCGATAAATTAAATCGCGAAGCGATTATAAAATTACTACATGACATGAATGATGTTAAATATGTGGGTGAACTCCCAGATGACTCTGATATTTCAACAAGTGAGTTAGATGAAATCATCATCCATTTAGAAAATTGTTTAGCAGATTTAAATAATCAAATTAAACAGAATAAAAAACTATCACCTAATCCCCATAAACAAAAGCGTCGTAAGTTAAAAGCCATTAAAAGAAAACTTCGTTTTCGTAAATGTAAACAAATAGAATATCAAAAAAGTAATAAAATATTTTCCAATCGTAATAGTTATTCTAAGACTGATCATGATGCTACTTTTATGCGTATTAAGGAAGACCCCATGTTAAATGGACAACTTAAACCTGCTTATAATTTACAAATTGCCACTAGTGGACAATTCATAACTAATTTTGACATTTATCAAAATCCCACTGATACTCGTACTTTAATTCCGTTCTTAAATAAACAAATTAAGAATAATAGTTTAGGTAAATATATTGTTGCCGATGCTGGTTATGGATCTGAAAGTAATTATCGTTTTATAGAAGACAAACTAACTAATAACATTCCTTTAATTCCCTATGGAACAATGTTAAAAGAACAAAGTCGTAAATGGAAAAGTGATGACCGTAAGGTCATGAATTGGTATTATAATTCAAAAGATGATTATTATATTGATCCCAAAGGCATCAGATTTAATTTTAATGGTTATCGTAAAAGAACTGATAAATATAAATTCACTCGTGATTTTAAAGAATATAAAGCTGAAAAGTATGATCTTAATCAAGACATTAATTCATATGCTCTAACTAAGTCTGGTAACACTAGAAAAATCAGTATTAATTATGCATGGGAATATTTTAAAAACAAACAACAAGCATTGCTTTTGGCACCAAAAACAAGTGATATTTACGCAAAAAGAAAGATAGATGTTGAATCGGTTTTTGGTAGACTAAAGGCTTCTTTGCGTTTCAATCGATTCTACGTTAGGGGAATCGATAAGGTTAAAAAGGAAGCTGGGTTTACTATAATGGCATTAAATATAAGAAAGTTAATGACGAAAGTCATTAATTTTATAAAGTTATATACAAAAATAGGATTTACGTTAAATTTAAAACGTAAATCCTATTTTTGTAGAGTGATGTGAACCCCAAAAGTTGGACAACTTTTACTAGGATATTAATCCCAAATATTTATTTGGTGACTGGTATCCTAGTTTTTCTTTTATTCTATTATTATTGTAATCCTTAATCCATACTTTCATGGCATGGATTAAGGATTCTTTTGTATTATAATGAACATTCATCATTTCACTTTTCATAATATGAAAAAATGATTCCATCTGTGCATTATCTAAGCATGTCCCTTTACGGGACATAGACTGAATCGCATTATATTTTTTCAATGTATTAACCCAACTATGATGTTGATATTGAAAACCTTGATCACTATGTACAATAGTTCTATAAGGTAATGATTTTAGATTAAGCATTGCTTCATTTAGTGCTTTTAAAGTAAAACTTACATTTGGATGTCTACTAATATTAAAAGATAATATTTTGTCTGAATATAAATCCATTACTGGTGATAAATAAACCCGATGGTTTATATCTTCATTGCCATATCTAAATTCACTAACATCAGTAGTAATTTTTTGACCAAATTTATTGGCTGTAAAATCACCATTTAATATATTATTAGCAATTCTGCCTACTTGACCTTTATATGAATTATACTTACGTTTGCGTCGACTAAACAATTTACATTGCCAATTATTACGTTTCATTATATTTTGTACACGTTTATGATTAATTTTCAGGCCTGATTGTCTTAATACTGCAGTTATTCTGCGATATCCGTAAGCAGCGTGCTTAATAATAATATTTTTGATTTTATTTTCAATGTAAGAATTATCATAAGAAAGCTTCGCTTTCTTCAAGTTATAGTAATAAACACTGCGAGAATATTGAATTACCTGTAAAATATAACTTTTAGATAAAGATTTTAATTGATTAATCAGCTTATGTACAACCTCAAATTTACTACTCTTAGGATGTTTCATTTGAATTTTTGTATACACATACTTAATCATGTATTCATTAGCTAAATTTTTTTGACATGAGGTTACTTTTAATTCAGTTTTCTGCATTTTAGGACGGCCACGTTTGTTGTATAATGAACGTATACCTTTAGTCTCCATTCTTCTCTGCCAAGTGAAGATGGTACTACTGGCAGATATATTGAAATGAAGTGCTGTTTCTGGATATGACTTTTGTTGAGTGTGCATCCAATTCAGCACTTTTATTTTATACTCACCAGAATACACTTTACCGTAATTTCTTACAATTAAACCCTTTAAGCCGTAGGCTTTATACATATTAATCCATAGTAAAACAGTACTAGGATTCACAATATTATATTTTTTACAAAGATAAGTGGAACCATATCCTTGTAGATATTCTAAAACAACATTTAATTTAAATTCATAACTAAATTTAACCAAAAAATGACCCCCAAAATATTGAACAATTTCTTGTCCAACTTTTGGGGGTCACTTCAGAGACTTATGTCAAAGCCCCTTTTTATTTATCTAATTTAATAATGGGAATTTTAAAATCATTATTTTTATTATTTACTTTAGATTTATTTTTGTTATTAATATTACTTTCACGTTTGTTTTTCATATTTTCAACATCAGCAGGAGTTCTAATATTAGATTTATACCAGTTCATTAATATTCTATCGATATACTTCAAACTATATACTTGATTTAATACAGCTTCCCGCAATGCCAATGAAATAAGCTTTAGATCATATTTATCCTTATCTATCCAATCAGTTATTTCTTCAAGTTCAATTGGTGATAAAGGCCTGCCAAATTCTGATTCAATTTGTTTAAAAACATTACTTCTATCTGCAGCGGTCATTGGCTTATCATTATTTTTTTGTACATTTTCATTGCTAACACTTTCAATACTTTGATTATTCAATGTACTAAGTTTTTCATACATTAATGAAAAATCATATACATCAAAGGAATGGCCCTTTTTATTTTTTAAGGTTTTAATTTTCATGATTTTTTTTTGAATTAGTTCATGCAAAATTTCATAAGCCTTATTCTTAGAAAAACCGGTAGAGTTAGTAATTATATCTATATTAGGTAAATAATTTCCCATATCAATATTTCTTTTAATTTGTAAATACATGATTAATTCATCACTGTTCATTCCTAAATGAACATAATTTTTAAGTAAGTAATTAGAAATGCTAGTTTGACCAGATTGTAATATCAACTTTGCAAATTGATCCATATAATTAATCACCCTCTTAAATTAAAGATTAGAAATTGATTGTATAACTTTACCTGATTTTAAATCAATAGTTATATAGCATAAATTATCTTTTTTATTGAAATAGCTGATTACCCATGCAGCTTTGCCATTAAAAATGGTGGGTGCTGCACTTATTAGTTTATTAATAGGAGTAGAACTATTAGCAATATCAATAGCTTTTTCTTTAGAAATTGTATTTTTTTTAGGAACTATATTTATATTACCAGTTTTTTTATCAATTATTACGTAATTAACTTGATTATTTTTGTTCGTTCCTTCAACTGTATAATATGTTCTATTTACATCAGACATAAAGAAATTACTGGTCTTTGTAATTTTAGCTTTTTTCTCTGCAATATTAAATGCTTGCTTTTTAGCATCAGCGATTGGCTGCCTAGCCCATAAAAATATTCCAATTGTAAAAGCAATAAGTAAAATTATTAAAATAATAATCCATTTATAAATTTTATTAAGCCTATTTTTACTTATTTTGGGTATTTTCAATTAATTAACCTCCTTAATTATTATTAAATTGTTTAATAATTTTATCAATAGACAAAACTTTTAATTTTAAGTTATTAGGTAATAATTCTCTTATATCTTTAACTCCAATATCATTAATATAATTTATATTATTTAATAAAATTGTCCCCTTAACATTCGATAATTCAATCAAATGCTTAATTGAATTTTTAATCATTAATTTAAATATTGGTAAATTCTTATTTTCACTGTCTAAATAAAGGTTATTGAACTTAAAAGATTCAAAAATAAGACAATTTATTCTTTCACTAATATCTCTAATCGATAAAAATAAGTCATAGTTACCAATTATGATGGACTTTTTAGAATTAGTAAATTTCTTTATTATTTTTTCTTTATTACCATTAATCTTTTGAGATAATATAACTGATTTATATTTACAATCATTTTCTATCAAATTTTTATAAATATCATTAATGGAACTTTGAGTATTTGCCATAATAAATACATTTTCTTGATCCAAATTTAATTTATCTAGATCAATCTTGTCCTTTTTACCATTAAGTAAAACTTTATAATCTTTACTTAAATCATTTGATCCACGATTATTTAGTATTAAAGTATTTTTGGTTTCTAATTCTAATTTATTAAGTATAGGGCTTAAATTTCCTCTAGTGTATAATGAATCATCCATAAAAAGGATATTACTGATATACTTATAAATTATTTGATTTAATAAATTTTTATTATTAATTAAGCCGCCTCGAAATAAACTATTATCAACATTTTTATCAATATTTAAATCGTTTTCAAAAATAACATTATTATTATTTTGAATAAGCTTTGCTATTAAAGTGATATTATTATTAAAAAATTTTTCTAGTTCTATAAAATGATCATTGAAATCATTTAAAATAGCTTTGTCTTCAATTTGAATTTCACTAACGCTAATTAATTTCTTTCTAAGTACATTAATTTTATTTAATATACTATGTTGATTTTGTATATCAATTTTATGATTATTAAAGAAGTTATATAGATCCGAATTATCAATTTGATTAATATAGATATTATCTTTATTAATTAATTTATCTTTTTTTATCAATTTTTTTGAAAATGATTCTTGAATTCTTGCAGTTAATTTTTCATATGATTTAAGTAAATCATCAATTTGCTTAACTATATAATGATTTTTAGTAGAGTTATTAAATACATCATACAAATTTTTATTATGCGTTTGATATAACAAATATTGAACATGATGTATTAGTATTTTATTTTGATTAATTTGAAAATTAACACGATAATGTCTTAATAATTGTTCGTTAAACTGATTAGCATCTTTAACAATCAAATATGGATGATATTTTGCAATACTTTTAATATTATTAAATAAAAATTCATGCGATATAACTATTATATTAGAATTTTTTAAATCACTTTTAAGTTTGTTGATATAGTATCCTTTATTGTTAATATTTCCAATAATTTTTAGAAATGAGTTTTGTTCGTTATTCATATCAACATTTAGTTCATGTAAATCGCCAGTTTTAGTAAACGTTAGCCATATTAATATTTTGCATTTTAGAAATTCAGTTCTTTTAGATCCACTAACCACACTCAGTGCATCCCTAAATTTATTCAGATCTATATAGTCATCGGATGAATGTAAAACTATTTTTTTTAAATTATTTTGAGAAATCTTATTTATTTTATTTATTACTTTGGACAAATCACCATGCAATTTATGTTTATGAACTGATACAACAATTTTTTTATTATTTCCTATTAAATAACTTAATGGAAATAGATATGAAAAATCATCGTCTAGTTCATCATTAGTCTCCATTAATAAATTTTTAGATTGCTTGCTAAATTTATAATTATTATATATCGAATTCATTAACTTATTTTGCTCATCACTAAAATTATTAATTCCACCAAATAGATGTTTCTTTTTATCTTTACTACTAGGATATATATTATCTTTTAGTTTTTGACTATTTTTATACTGAATTTTTCTAATTTTTAAAGTGTTAATATCTATTAGTTTATCATTATCTTTATCGATTATATTATTGTATGCATTTTTAAAAACATCCATTGTATCCATTGGCAATGCAGGATTTATTTTTATTATCTTTTTTATTGTTTTTTTAGGCATCTTTTCAATTTGATTTAATAAAATTATTAATAATTTAGCAGTAGCTAAAGCATCACTACTAGATGAATGTGGATGCTTATGTAAAATATTTAGATTTTTACTTAAATCAATTAATCGATAGCTCTTTTCCGTCGGTAATAATAATTGGCTTAAAGTAACAGTATCGATCGCCATAATTTCTAATTTATCAATATCTATACGTGATAGTTCACTATTGATGAATGGAAAATCAAAATTAACGTTATGCGCAACAAAAATTGTATTTGATAATAATGAATATATTTTATTAGCAATTTCTTCAAATGTTGGTGCATTTTTAACTAATTCATTTGTAATACCCGTTAATTTGGTTATATCATCTGGGATTTCCATTTCAGGATTAATAAACGAATTAAAGGATCCAATAATTGTTTTATTTTTAACAAAGGTACAACTAAATTGAATTATACGATTGTTATTGGATTGACTAGTTCCAGTAGTTTCAATATCTACTACTGAAAAAATTGTACTACTCATTTTTATATCCACCAATCTGTAATCTAATCATTATTATTAATGATACTACATTTTATGATTCATTATCATCTCAAATAAACAATTTAAGTAATTTTTATTATTTTAATTATATGATAGTATTATTATTAAGAGAAAGTGAGCGATAATATTGGAAAGTCAAGCTATTGGTAAAAGCCACGCTAAAATAATTTTAATGGGAGAGCATAGCGTTGTATATAATCAACCTGCTATTGCCCTACCAATTCCTAAAATAGAGTTAAAAATTACAATTAATAAAAATGAAAATGACCAAATATTAAATAGTAAATACTATGTTGGACCGATTCAAAAAGTACCTAACGATTTATTGGGAATTAGAAACTTAGTAAACGCTATTTTAAAAAAATTTAATCAAGAAAATACTTGTTTTAATATGACAATTAATAGTAACATTCCTTCAGAAAGAGGAATGGGTTCATCTGCTGCAACATCTATAGCTGTTATTAAAGCTTTATATAATTATTTCAATAAAAAATTAAGTAAAGCAGAACTACTAAGATTAAGTGATGTGGAAGAAAAAATAACTCATGGTAACCCTTCAGGTTTAGATAGTGCTACAGCAGGATCGGATAATCCAGTATGGTTCGTTAAAGATGAGCCCTTAAAAGAATTAAATTTTAATTTAGATGCAACTTTAGTAATAGCAGATTCTGGCATTAAAGGTCGAACAGATATAGCTATTAATTATGTTAAACAACAGCTAAACGAAGATAATGACAATGCCAAAAAATCTATTAGTCGCATTGGAAAATTAGTAAATCAAGCCAGAAAAGATATTGAAAATAATAATCCTAAAGAACTAGGATTATTAATGTCTGAAAATCAAAAGGAATTAAAAAATCTTAAAGTAAGTAATTCTAAAATAGATGAATTAGTAAAAATAGCTAACATAAATGGTTCATTGGGTACTAAATTAACTGGTAGTGGCCTTGGTGGTTGTATAATTGCTTTAGCAAGAAATAATTACGAAGCCGAAAATATTGCTAATGCCTTGAATAAGGCCGGTGCTTTAGATACTTGGATTCAACCATTTAAATAAATTTATGGAGTATTAATAATGAACTCATTGAATCACCCTATTACTGCAAGAGCACATACTAATATTGCCTTAACTAAATATTGGGGAAAGAAAAATGAACAATTAATAATCCCTAATAACAGTAGTATTTCATTGACTTTAGATGAATTTTATACTGATACTACTGTCCAATTTATTGATGAGTTATCCAATGATGTTATTTATTTAAACGATAAGTTATTATCAGATAATAACAAAATAATTAAATTTATGGATATAGTTAGAGAAAAAGCTGGAATCAGTACTTTTGCTGAAATACATTCTTATAATCATGTCCCTACTTCAGCTGGATTAGCATCTTCAGCATCTGGATTTGCAGCTTTAGCTGCTGCCGCTAGTAAAGCTGCAGGTCTAGATTTAAATGAAATCGAACTATCTAGATTAGCTAGATTAGGTTCTGGTTCTGCCACTCGTTCAATCTATGGTGGGTTTGCTAAATGGAAAAAAGGAAATGATGATAAAACTTCTTATGCTGTAAGCGTTCAAGATCCGGTTAAAATGGATATTAGAATGATTGCTATTGTTCTAAATAATAGTCCTAAAAAAATTAGTAGTCGTGAAGGAATGAAAATATCAGTAGAAACTTCCCCCTACTATGAATCATGGATAAAACAAACTAATGATGATTTAAAAACTGTTGAAAATGCTATTAAAGATAATAATTTTACAATTTTGGGTAAAACTGCTGAATTAAATTCAATGAGAATGCATTCACTAACGCTAAGTTCAGATCCTTCATATTTATATCTAAATAATGATAGTTTAACTGTTATTCATGCAGTCAAAAATTTGAGAAAAAATGGTATTGAATGCTATTTTACGATGGATGCAGGACCTAATGTTAAAATAATTTGTCAATCAAATAATGTAAGTAGCATAGTTAAAAAAATATCTAATTTGTTTAATAATAATCAAATTAAGGTTTCAAAACCTGGTAGTAAGGTTAAATATTTATAATTTTGAAAGGAAATGATTAGTTTGATTTCTGTAAAAGCTCCAGGTAAATTATATATTGCTGGAGAATATGCGGTGGTTGAAAAAGGAATGCCATCAATTATTGTTGCATTGGATCAGTTTATTACTGTCAATATTAACCATAGTAAAAATTTAGGTGAA
This sequence comes from Apilactobacillus apisilvae, assembly GCF_023380225.1. Lineage (NCBI taxonomy): Bacteria > Bacillati > Bacillota > Bacilli > Lactobacillales > Lactobacillaceae > Apilactobacillus > Apilactobacillus apisilvae. Next base: position 355,348 of record NZ_CP093362.1, on the reverse strand, counting down.
GTTCATTCTAAACAATATCCTGACAAAATTGTTCATTGGGAAGTTGTTAATAATGATATTGTTTTCAACAATGATGAAAAAGATTTTGATTATGTTGTTTCTGCAATCGAAGTAACAACTGAATATATAAAATCATTAGGTTATAATTTAGAAAATTTCTTAATTAATATAGATAGTTGCTTAAATAGCTCCGATGATAGAAAATATGGATTAGGGTCTTCAGCAGCAGTTACTGTTGGCGTAGTTAAAGCTATTTGCGACTTCTACCACTTAAATTTAGATTTAAGTGATATTTTTAAATTATCATCAATTGCTCATTTAAAGGTTCAAGGTAATGGATCTTTAGGAGATATTGCTGCAAGTGTCTATGGTGGTTGGATCACATATAGCTCTTTTGACAAAGAATGGTTATTTAAAAATTTAAGGCTACCCATTAACAAAATTATTGATATGGATTGGCCTGGACTAAATATAGAACCATTAACACCTCCCGATAATTTAAAATTGTTAATTGGATGGACTGGTTCTCCCGCTTCCACTTCCGACTTAGTTAAAAATGTCGAAAAAAGTGAAAATAACAATGAATATAATAATTTTCTTAAGGATAGTAGAAATTGTATTCAACGAATGGTGCACGGATTTCACACAAGAAGTCTTAAATTAATTCAAAAAGAAATATTAGTTAATCGATTGTTACTTAGTAAGTTAGGTAAATTTACTGGTACTAATATTGAAACACCTAAATTAAGTAAATTGTGTGACATTGCTATTAATAATCATGGTGCTGCTAAATCTTCTGGAGCTGGCGGTGGCGATTGTGGCATTGTAATAATTGATAAAAATGAGTCTACAGATAAAATTATTAATGAATGGAAAGAAAACGATATTAAAAACTTAAAACTAAACATTCATAATAAAATTTAAAGGAAGTATTTATATGACTAGTAAACATTCCCAAAGAAAAAATGAACATGTTTCATTAGCCAAAAAATTTTTTAACGATGAAAGTAAAGCCGGATTTGATCAACTAAGATTTATACATCAAAGCTTACCTGAAATTAATATTAAAGATATCGACTTATCAACTTACATTGAAAACCGTAAATTAAATATCCCCTTTTACATTGAAGCAATGACAGGTGGAAGCGAATATACAAAAAAACTTAATAATAAATTGTCTAAAATAGCAGAAGCAACTGGAATTGGAATGGCTACTGGATCTCAAAGTATTGCTATTAAAGATAAAAGTACTGTTAGTTCTTTTTCAATAATTAGAGAAAATTTAACTGGACCTGTTTTTGCAAATATTGGAGCATCTCATAGCCTTGAAGATGCACAAAAAGCAATTGATATGATAAATGCAGATTTTATAGAAATTCATGTAAACTCTGCTCAGGAATTAATAATGCCCGAAGGTGAGCGATCATTTTATTGGTTAGATAATATTGAGAAAATTATTAAATATGTAAATATACCTGTAATAGTTAAAGAAGTTGGTTTTGGAATGTCCAAAGAAACAATTGAGCAACTATCAAATATTGGTGTTAAAAATATTAATATTAGTGGTCGTGGAGGAACTAATTTCGCAAAAATTGAAAATTTTAGAAGACCAAATAAAGAACTAAACTATCTATTTAATTGGGGACAGACAACGGTTGAATCATTGTTTGAAGCAAAAGAATATTCAAATAAATTATCAATTATTGCTTCTGGAGGAATTAGAACTCCCCTAGACATTGCTAAATCATTATCATTAGGTGCTAAAGCTGTTGGAATTTCTGGATTTATACTAAACAATCTTATTAATAATGGTGTTGATGATACTATTGATTTGGTTAATGAAATAAAAAATGGACTTAAGGTTATTATGTGTTTGCTATCATGCAATAGCATTGATGATTTGAAGCATAAAAAAATGATATTAAGTGATAATTTATTAAGTTATTTAGAACAAAGAGGAATATTCTATTGACTTTTTCTTTTTGTTTTTATTTTTAAGTTAAAGTAACTTTTTATTATTAATGAGGGTAAATAAAAAGACCTTATTAAAGGTCTTAAATTTTAAATCTCAGTCCTTTAGGAATGAAATTTTTAACTGTTCCATTAACAACCTTGCCAAAAGCAAATGGTTGATTGTCACAAATTAATTGATACCAACCTTTCTTTAAAGATTTATCACAATTAATAGTATCTCCATGAATATAAGTAGCCCATTCTTTTTCATCTACAAATAAATGATTTTTCACTTCAGATGGCTTTAATGCCAAAGCCAACGCATAACTAGGTTCAAATCTTTTCTTCTTAAATGTTCCCAAATGAAGACCAGGACGCATAACTTTTAACCCCTTTAAATCTGGCATCCCCTTTTCAAAAGAATATAACTGATCGCCAAAAGTAATTAAATGTTTAGGTTTATAATTATTTAAATTATGTTCAGAAAATTGTTCCCACAATTTTTTTTCACTAGATTCCAGATTGCTTTGCAATGGCTTTTTAATTTTTTTATTATTACCATCGTCTAGGTTAACTATTTTAGATACAAAATGTCCTTCTCCTTTAAATTTATTAGGGAATAATCTCACCGTATCCTTTAAATTAGGATTTTTACTTTTACTCCATTCAGGTTTTCCGGAAGACATCCCTTCGTATTTATAAATTGGCATAGTTTTAACATTAAAGTTTTCTAACATCCATTCAACAATTTGTTCATCTTCTTCAGGAGCAAAAGTACACGTAGAATAAATAATTTTTCCACCAGGTTTCAACATTTTCATAGCCTGGTTAATAATTTCTTTTTGTCTAATTGAACATTCTATTGGATAATTTATATTCCAATATTTAGTTGCATCGGGATTTTTCCTGAACATCCCTTCACCAGAACAAGGTGCATCAATTAAAATTACATCAAAGAACTTAGGAAAATGTTTTGAAAGATTTTTGGGATCTTCATTTAAAATGATAGTATTTTTGCTTCCAAATCTTTCAACATTTTCAGTTAAAATTTTAGCTCTCTTATAATCAATCTCGTTCGTAACTAGAATACCTTCATTATTCATATAACTAGCAACGTGTGTTGTTTTGCCACCTGGTGCAGCACATAAATCTAAAACTTTGTCACCTGGTTTAACATCTGCGACTTCCCCAACATACATAGCACTAGGTTCTTGAGAATAAATTGCTCCACTTTGATGATCAATACTTTTACCATTTATTTCTCCATAGTATCCATATTTACAATATTCAATAGGATTACTTAGGTTTTCATTTTCAGGAACATGTGCTTTGAGTGGATTAATTCTGAATCCAGGATTGGTATCATTATTTAAGCTCTCAAAAAAAGAGTTTGCATCTTGACCTAATAATTCTTTATATTTTTTTATAAAATCACTTGGTAATTTCAAAATAAGACTCCCTTCAATTAATTGACTAGTTGGTATTTTTTGTTTAGTATATTAAATATTACGTTTTATTACAGAGGTGATATAAAGATGAATAAAAAGTTAATTGCAATTGATTTAGACGGAACTGCATTAAATAATCAATCAGATATTTCTAAAAGAACTGTTAATACTATTAACAAATTAATCCATCAAGGTAATATTGTTAGCATTGTTACGGGAAGACCACCCAGGTTAGTAGAAAACATTTATAATAAAATTGGTTTAAATAATCCAATGATTACTTTTAATGGTAGTTTAGGATATAACCCTAAAGATCAATGGGACCAAGCATACGAATATAACATTGATAAAAATATAGTTTTTAAGTTACTTGAAAAAAGCAAAGAAATTGGTATTAATTTAATGACAGTAGAAGGAAAAAATCTTTTTCTTGCTAATAAATCAGCAGATACTTCTGTTGGATTTTTCCCTACCGATTTAAATAAAGACGAAATAATATCAAAAGATAACTTAAAGGAAAATCCTATCTGTTTAACTTTACACGTTGATAAACCAAAAAAGGCCACATTTATTGATTATGTTAAAAATAATTACGGTGATATTTTAACCGTATCTCCATGGGGTGGACCTGATCCAATTATTGAAGTTGCTGCCAAAAATGTAAGTAAAGTGACAGGTTTAAATAAGTTAGCTGATTACTACAACATACCTAACAAAGACATTATTGCATTTGGTGATGAATTTAATGACGAGTCAATGATTAAATATGCCGGATTAGGCGTAGCCATGAAAAATGGTCAACCCAAAATCAAAGAAATCGCTGATGATATTACTGAATACGACAATAATTCAGATGGTATGGCAAGATACTTAGAAAAATATTTTAAAATTTAAAGCTTTCATAATTAATATGAAAGCTTTTTTATTTATTATTAAGTTTTCTAAATAGCTGTGTTGACTTAACTGCTGCTTGCCAACCTTTATAGTAATTATTAATTTTTTGTTCACTCATACTAGGATTAAAGCAATCTGATGAGTTATGTTTTGATTTAATTTCATCAATATCAGACCAATATCCGACGGCTAATCCAGCTAAATAAGTAACTCCAAGTGCAGTCGTCTCTGAAATCTTAGAACGTTCAATTGATGTATTTAAAATATCAGATTGAAATTGCATTAAATAATTGTTCTTAGCAGCACCACCATCAACTTTTAGTTGATTTAAGGATAATCCAGTTTCGTTAGTCATTGTATCGACAACATCTTTTGTTTGATAAGCAAGTGAATCCAACGTTGCTTTGACAAACTCTTCTTTTGAAGTCCCCCTTGTCAATCCAAAAACTGATCCACGACTCTCCTGATCCCAATAAGGGGCCCCTAATCCTGTAAATGCTGGCACTACATAAATATCATGATTATTATCAGTTGCTTCTGCCATATTTTCAGTTTCACTGGCATCCTTAATTATTTGCATTCCATCACGCAACCATTGAATCGCTGAACCAGCTACAAAAATGCTGCCTTCTAAAGCATAATTTATCTTTCCATCAATACCGTAAGCAATTGTAGTTAACAAACCACAATGAGATATGGTTGGTTCACTACCTGTATTCATTACGATAAAGGCACCTGTACCATAAGTATTCTTAATATTACCTGGTTTAAGAGCCAACTGGCCAAATAATGCTGCTTGCTGATCACCAGCTACACCAGCAATTGGTATTTGTACCCCTAAGAAATTATATCCAGCTGTATATCCATAGATTTCTGAAGATGACTTAACTTTTGGTAACATCTGTTTAGGTATATCTAGTAATTTCAAGATGTCTTCATCCCATGATAATTCATGAATATTAAACAACATCGTACGACTAGCATTAGAATAATCGGTAGCATGAACATGCCCACCAGTTAATTTCCATAATAACCAAGTATCAATTGTCCCAAACAATAAGTCCCCTTGTTCTGCTTGATTCCTTGCTCCATCAACATTGTCTAGAATCCACTTAATTTTAGTTGCAGAAAAGTATGAATCAATAACTAAACCTGTTTTTTGATGAATAATATCGGAATAACCACAATTTTTTAACCCATCTGCAATATCACTAGTTTGTTTTGATTGCCAAACAATTGCATGATAGATTGGTTCACCAGTAATTCGATTCCAAACTACCGTGGTTTCTCTTTGATTAGTTATTCCAATTCCTCTTATTTTATAAGGTGGAATTTCAGTTTTGATTAAAGTTTCTGATATTACAGACTGAACAGCACTCCAAATTTCATTAGCATCATGCTCAACCCATCCTGACTTAGGAAAGTATTGTGTAAATTCTTTTTGTGATTTACTAACAATTTTACCATCATGATTAAATAAAATAGCTCGTGCACTAGTAGTACCTTCATCAATCGCCATTAAATATTGTTTATCGCTCATTGTATTTCTCCAATATTAAAGATTATTGATCTTCTTCGCTTTTAAGTTTACCAGAAACACTATATCTATCTTTTTTCATTTCATTTAAGACGATATGAACGTGTTCAGCTGGTGCACCCGTATTTTTAACAATTGCATTAGTTACATCCTCAACTAAGCCTTTAATTTGTGAATCATTTCTTCCTTCAATTAAGTCAATATGTACAAGTGGCATATTATATCGCTCCTCATTTTTAATAATAACTAGATTATACTGTAAAAATATAACTAGTTCAATTTTTCAAAAGTTTCAATAATAATGATACAATAAAATTAATTAAAGAAAGGAAGCAATTGAAATGTCAGAATATCCAAATTACTCTGCTTGTACCAGTATATTGGTTGGTAAAAAAGCTTCTATCGATGGTTCAACAATGATCGGCAGAAATGAAGATTCTAAAGCTACTTGGCCTAAGCATTTTGTCGTTAATTTGAGAAAAGAATTTAAATCAAAACAAAAGTTCATTTCAAAAGATAATAATTTTGAAATGAATTTACCTAAAATATCGTATAAATATACATCAACACCAGAGTGGACCGATAAATACGGTAAATTTGAAGAAGATGGGATTAATGAATACAATGTTGCAATGAGTGCAACTGAAAGTGCTTATGCAAATGAAAATGTGCTTGGATATGATCCCCTAGTAAAAGATGGTATTGGTGAAGAAGCAATGGTTACAGTTGTTTTGCCATATATTAAAAGTGCTCGCGAAGGTGTCAAAAGACTTGGTAAAATCATTAGCAAGCATGGTACTTGCGAATCTAATGGAATTTTATTTTCTGATAAAGATGAAATTTGGTACCTAGAAACCGGTTCAGGTCATCATTGGGTTGCAATGAGAATTCCAGATGATTGTTATGCGGTGGTATCAAATCAAATTTCAATTAGAAATATTAATTTTGATGACTCAAATAACTTTATGTGGTCTAAAGGAATTAGAGAATTTGTTAATAATAATAAACTAAACCCAGAACAAAATGGCAGTTTTAATTTTAGACATATCTTTGGTACAAAAAATCTTACTGATGTTTATTATAATAATCCTCGCGTTTGGTATGGACAAAAAATGTTTAACCCAGATATTAAACAAAATCCAGAAAGTCATGATATGCCATTTATAAGGAAACCACAATATTTAATATCAGTTAATGACGCGCAGAAATTTTTAGCCTCACATTATCAAGGAACACCATATGATCCAATTGGAAGTGGTTCAAAAGAAGATAAGACCAAATATAGGCCAATTAGTCTAGCAAAGACCCAAGAAGCACATGTGTTACAAATTAGGCCTAATTTACCAGATAAAATATCTGGCATTCACTGGTTAGCAATGGGGGTTGCAGCTCAAAGTGTTTTTGTCCCATTTTTTGCAGGGATTGAAGATACCCTATCAGAATACAAGAATGGTAATTTAAATTATAGTCCCAAATCTGCTTATTGGATATTCAAACTAGTTGGAGTATTATTGGACCCTCACTATTTAGAATTAAATGATACAGTTAAGAATATTCAGGAAAATTTAAATATTAAATTTAAGCAGTTTATCATAAACGTAGATAAACAATATAATAAAGAAAAAGATATAAATAAATATTTAACTGATATGTCTAATAAAAATGCAAAAGATGCAATAAATGAATATCAAGAATTAGCCTATAATTTAATTGCTAACTCAACAGATTTTTCAAAATTAAACTATAAACAAGATTTAAATCTTTAAACAAAAAACAGACAATCAAATGATTGTCTGTTTTTTATTAATCGTAATTTTATATTAACGACGACGTGCTTCTTTAATACGTGCTGATTTACCATGACGATCACGTAGGTAGTATAGTTTAGAACGACGTACGGCACCACGACGTGTAACTTCTAGCTTAGCAACACGTGGTGAATGTAATGGGAAAATACGTTCAACACCAACACCTGAAGTGATTTTACGAACAGTATAAGTAGCTTGAATACCTGTTCCATGGCGTTTAATAACAACACCTTCGAAATCTTGGATACGTTCGTTAGTACCTTCAACAACTTTTACAGAAACTTTTACGTTGTCTCCAGCTCTAAATTCAGGAACATCACTCTTAAGTTGTTCCTTGTTAATTTTTGAAATTAATTCGTTTTGACGCATAAATAATAACATCCTTCCAACTAGCATTCATGTCTATATTTACGACAGCGGAATACCGTTTTATTTTGACTAAATATTATAGCCAAATAGAATAATAGCATAGCAGTAAAAAATTGTAAAGTTATTTTTCTTCTTCAATTCTTACTTCTGCTAGCAATTTCTTTTGTGTAGAACTCAATTGATTGTGATCAATTAAATCAGGTCTTCTCAAATATGTTTTTCTTAAAGCCTCTTTTTGTTTCCATAAAGCTATTTTTTGATGATTACCACTAGTCAATACTTCTGGGACTTTCATTCCTCTAAATTCAGCCGGCCTAGTATACTGTGGATATTCTAATAACCCACTAGAAAAAGAATCACCTGGGGCTGAATTTTGGTTGCCTAAGACCTCTGGCAATAGTCTAACGGTTGAATCAATCATTACCATAGCTGGTAATTCTCCACCAGTTAAAACAAAATCACCCAATGAATATTCATCTGTAATTAAAGTCTTGATTCTTTCGTCATAACCCTCATAATGACCACAAATAAAAGTCAAATGTTCTTCCTTAGATAAATCTTCAGCAGCTTTTTGATCAAATTTTTTCCCCGCTGGATCCATTAGAATAATACGACCTTGAGGAATATTTTGCTTTTTGGCTTCTTCTTGGGTATTAGATAAAGCATCGAAAATTGGTTGAGCTTGTAGCAACATTCCAGCACCACCACCAAAAGGATAATCATCAACATGATTATGTTTATCGGTAGTAAATTTTCTAAAATCTGTAACATTAATATCTAATAAATCATTATTTTTAGCTTTACCAATAATTGATTCACCCATAGGTCCACTGAACATATCAGGAAATAAGCTTAAAATATCAATCCTCATCATCTAATCCTCCTGGGACCTCAACAGTAACTATTGAATTATCTAAATTAACATTTTTAATAACTTGACTAATTTTAGGTAATAATAAGTCTTCTTTATCTTGACGTTCAACAACCCAAACATCATTAGGGCCTAAAGACATAATATCTTTTATTTTCCCAATATAATTATCGTCAATATCATATACATCTAAACCAATAATTTGATGATAAAAATATTCACCTGGAGCTAACTCAGTATTATTTTGTTGTTCAGATGATATTTTTAGATTAGAAGTTTTTAAATATTCAACATCATTTATTGTTGGCTTACCTTCAAAATGTAAAAGAATAAAGTTTTTATGCTTTCTAACATTGTCAATTACTAATTCTTCAGAATGATTATCCTTAAAGAATGCATAAACCACATTGCCAGGTTGAAAACGTTGCTCTGGAAAGTCAGTTATTGACATTACGCGGACCTCACCTTTAAGACCTTGTGTATTTACAATTTTACCAATATTATAATAATCCATTTACACATCCCCAAATTTTAAATATTAAAAAAACTCTTAAACAAAACACGAAGGTTTCATTTAAGAGTTTTTATTTTTGCCATCTTCAATAATTAATCTGACACGTTTTTTATTGTGAACACGAGCACTATAAACAATTGTTCTAATTGTCTGTGCTACATGTCCCTTTTTACCAATAATTCTACCAATATCATGTTTATTAGTAAATAAATGATATTCGTAAAAACGATCTGATTCATTATGTTCAATAACAATATCCTCTGGATATTCTACCAGCGGTTTTATAATTTTTGTAATAAGCGTATCGAAATTAGTCATAAATATCTATCACTTATTTCTTAGCATATTTAGCTTCGTGATATTTTTTCATAACACCAGCATCAGATAATAAATTACGAACAGTATCTGATGGTTGAGCACCCTTGTTCAACCATTCAAAGATATCATCTTCTTGTAATTCAACAGTGCTTGGTTGGGTTACTGGGTTGTAAGTACCAACCTTTTGAATGAAACGACCATCACGAGGGCTGCGTGAATCAGCAACAACAACACGGTAGAAAGGACGTCTTTTTGAACCCATTCTCTTCAAACGAATTTTAACAGACATTAATAAACACCTCCTGCTTTTCTTTTAACGATATTAAATATAACAGTTATTTAGATGCTTGTAAAGGTTTTTTTCTTTACACCGTTATTTTTATTTAAATTTATTTAATAATTCATTTTTTGCATCCATTTTTAAATATAAATCATTTTTAACAATAAAACTATGAACAGATTGATAGTTTGTAAAATCAATCTTTGATTTTACAATTCCATTTTTTTCAATATTCTTAGCTAATATAATTGCATGAGCAGAAATCTTATTACTATATAAAGGATTTTCATCGTATTCATCACTAATTTTGTCTTTCAAGACGGCAATTGCATTTTTAAAGTCAAGATCTCGATTAACTGCCTCAACCAAAACTTTTGGTTTTAGTAAATTTCGCATAAATAATTCACCTTACTTAATTTTATTAATATTTATAATCTTACCTATATGTTTATTAACCGATAAATTATCACTTGAGCCTTCTAATAACCACAAAACATTATCAAATCCATAGTTATTAACATCTTCTTCACCGATACCATCCGTAAATATTAAAGCTAGACCATCTTTTAAATGATATTTTGCAATAAAATCAAAAATGGATTGATAACTCGTTCCACCATTTGCGTTTCTAATAAATTTAATATCATTAGTAGAATTTAAGACATATGATTGATTTAAATATACTTTTGTATCAAATGGATAAATCGTTATCTTGGATGGATAATGCTTACTAATATTTATTATTTTAGATAAAGCATTTTGTAAATTATCATTACTAATTGATCCAGAATGATCTATGAATATATTAATGGGTACTATCGTATTAGACATCTTACCAGGAATTTCCATCCGATAGGCCTGCCTGCGATTGAATCGATTAATCGTATCTTTTTTACTGTATGGAATATTACTAATGCCCATTTGAAGATATTTATTTAGATTAACAGGCTTAGAAGTTATTTTTTCAATTTGCTTTTTAATTGGATTAGGTAATTTGCCTCTTTTACGATTATCTATATTCTTAACACTCTGCTTAATAATTTCTTTAATTTTCTTATATTTAGGAGATTGTCCACTATCGGACTTATGAAATTTTTTATGATCATCCATTAATTTCATATTATTAGAATCACTTTCAGATTTCTGCTTAATCATGAAAGTGTTTAACAACTTAATATATTCACTAGAATCTTTAAATTTAGGCATCTTCGTTTGATAAAAATAAGTTATTTTTTCAATAGTCCAAGCATTTTTAGGGACATCATCAATATATTGATTCACTGAAATATCAGAGGCAATATTTTCAATATTATCTTTACCATTATATCTAACAGGGTGCAACCAAATAATGTGTAAAGCGAGATGTTGTAATATTGCAATTATATCGATTTCAGATTTAATAGATTTTGAAAATAACTGCGGGTTAAAACCAATTATTAGTGAATTTTCCTCCCACTCTAAGGCAAATGAACTTTTCAAATTACTATCACCAGTTCTCTTTAGATTCATCAATATATAACCATAAATTTTATTTTGAGAAAAACTATCTATAATAACCCTGCTTATTAATTTTTGAATTAAATTAATTTTTTTATCATTATCACTGTTATTAATTTTATAAATTAAATCATTTATGTTCATAAAAATCACCTAAATAAACTGATCAAAAATTATACTTTGAAATTGTAAATACAAGTTTTCAAACTCAATATCTTCATGACTAATAGTTAAATTATAAATATCATTTATTAAATCCGTATTATTAGCAACATGTAACATAAATCCATATTGACCGTCAGGACTTAATTTAGACAGTAATTGATTTAACCTCTGTGCTAAATCAGGTGACCATGCTTGAATATCATCAATCATTTTTTCTAATAATTCATTTTTGTTTAGTTCATCTAATTGGATAAACTTATTGACTATATTTGACAATGGTTCGTTTATTAACTGACTCACCGATAAATTATTAAGATTATTTTTACTAAAATTTAAAAAGCTAGCAGCCAACTCTTCACCAATATTTCCAGCAATCAAATTTATTTTAATATTATAATTCAAATCTTTAAATTTATCGTTATCGATAATATCAGAAACTCGCTGCCATGATCTGGGAGTAGGATTCATATCATCATCATTCACAATATTTAAAAATTTAGGATTTTCCTCAATATATTTTATGACCAATGAATTAATTATCGATTGTCCATTTTTAATAGATTTAGCCCATTTTAACCAATCATTAACATTAGCATCCATTACAATTCTAGTAGTACGATCTTTAATAGCTTTGTCACTGGTAAACACACTATAATCGCTATCTTCAAATCCATCCATCGATGAATCCGGATTTTCAGCAATAATTATTTTTACTTGAGATGGTAATTTTAATGAATTAATTTGTCTTTGAAGAACTAAATTCATTAACTCACTTTGTACACCACTAGAACCACGGTTAAACTCATCTAAAAACCAATAAATTGGTTGTTGCGGGTTTTTCTCAGCATATTTAATAATTTCAATTAAAGTATGAGAATATCCATATTTTACATCAGCAATAACACCATATTTTTGAGTATCAATAAAAGATTCTTTATTTAACGGTGGCACTGGAATACTTAAATCACCTTTTTCAGATAAACTAACAACCGTTGTAAATAATTTAGCGCTATTTTTTAATGATAATTCCTCAACTAAAGCTGATTTACCAATTCCAGCAACTCCAACAATATTAGGCACATGGCCACTTTTTATTACTATATCCACAGCTTTTAGAGTATCTAAATATCCTAATGTCATATATATCTTTCCTCCTTATAAAAATAGACATACTCACTGAAAGTTCAGTAACTATGCCTATAGTTATTAACGACGCTTTTTATTACGACGTTTTTTATTTTTATTTATTTTTTTACTCATTTTACGACTCATACGTTTCATAGCCATTTGAGATAACTTACCAGATAATCCGGAGCCACCCATACCTGGCATCATACCAGAGGCGCCATCACCGCCACCCATATTACCAAGCATATTTTCCATTCCTGACATATTTCCATTAGACATCTTACTCATCATTGTCTTCATTTGATTAAATTGCTTAATCATTCGATTAACCTCTTGAATTGGACGTCCACAACCTCTGGCAATACGACGTCTTCTAGATGGCTTTAATACATCAGGATTATCTCTTTCTTCATTTGTCATTGAATAAATCATCGCTTTGATATGTTCCATATCCTTAGGATCCATATTAACGTTCTTTAAAGCTGGATTATTGGCCATTCCAGGTATCATTTTCATAATATCTTCTAATGGTCCCATTTTTTGAATTTGATTTAATTGATCTAAGAAATCTTCAAAACCAAAAGTATTGTTTTGCATCTTTTCGGTAAGCTTTTGAGCTTCTTTTTCATCATAATCCTTTTGGGTTTTCTCAATTAGTGAAAGAATATCACCCATCCCTAAAATACGTGAAGCCATACGATCAGGATGGAAAACATCCAATGCATCCATCTTTTCACCCTGACCAACAAACTTAATAGGTTTTTGAGTTACTTCTCTAATTGATAAGGCAGCACCACCACGAGTGTCACCATCTAATTTAGTCAAAACAACACCGGTAATATCTAATGCATCATTAAATCCTTCCGCAGTGTTTACGGCATTTTGACCGGTCATAGCATCGACAACCAAAAGAATTTCATCAGGATTAGTTAGTGTTTTAATATTTTTTAACTCATCCATTAATTTTTCATCAATTTGTAAACGACCAGCTGTATCAATTAAAACATAGTCATTATGATTTTCTTTAGCAACTTCCATACCTTGCCTTACAATTTCAACAGGATCCATATCAGTACCCTTTTGAAAAACAGGAACATCAACTTCCTTACCCACTTGTTCTAATTGGTCAATCGCAGCAGGACGATAAACGTCAGCAGCAATTAACAATGGTCTAGATTTATTTTCATTTTTTAATTTTAAAGATAATTTACCAACCGTAGTTGTTTTACCTGCACCTTGTAAACCAGCCATCATAATAACTGTTGGAATTTTATCAGATTTATTTAAAGGAGTTGCTTCCTCTCCCATTGTTTTAGTTAATTCCTCATCAACAATTTTAACAATTTGTTGAGCTGGATTTAAACCTTCAAGCACATCTGAACCCTTGGCACGTTCTTGAACCGTTTTTACAAATTTCCTTACAACGGAAAAGTTCACATCGGCTTCTAATAGAGCAAGGCGAATTTCTCGCATTGTTGTTCTTAAATCTGATTCAGAAACTTTTCCTTTTCCACGTAGATTACGCATTGCTTTTTGTAATCGTTCAGTTAATCCTTCAAATGCCATTTAATATACCACTCTCACTTTTCTTCTGTGTGTTCTAAGTCATCAACTAACTTTTTCAATTTTTTATCATTTGGATAATGAATTGATATATATTTTTTTATTGCATCAGACTCATCATTTCTAGTCATAAAATCCTTGTACAAATATAGTTGTTTTTCATAATTTTCTAAAATTACTTCGGTTCTTTTAATATTATCATAAACCGCTTGTCGACTAACATTAAATTCCTCAGATATCTCACCTAATGAATAATCATCTGCATAATATAATTGGACATAATTAGTTTGTTTGTCAGTTAATAAAGGTCGATAAAACTCAAACAATGAATTAATTCGGTAATTCTTTTCTATTTTCAAAATAAATAACCTCCTAATTCATATTTATTTAAGTAGTCCTTTAAATAATCCATAAACATAATCATTAGCATCAAATTTACTTAAATCACTAACTTTTTCACCTAATCCTACATATTTAACTGGCAAATGTAGTTCATTTCTAATAGCCAACACAATTCCACCCTTAGCAGTACCATCTAATTTAGTCAAAACGATACCCGTTACATCAGTAGTTTCTTTAAATAATTTAGCTTGGTTAAGTGCATTTTGACCAGTTGTAGCATCTAATACTAGTAAGACTTCATGAGGAGCTTCAGGAATTTCTCTAGTTAGAACTTTCTTCATCTTAGATAGTTCATTCATTAAGTTAACCTTATTTTGTAAACGACCAGCAGTGTCAACAAACAATACGTCATAATTTTCAGATTTGGCTTTATGAACGGCTTCATAAACAACTGCAGATGGATCACTTTTTTCTGGCTTTTTAACAATATCTACTTTATCTCTTTTGGCCCATTCATCTAGTTGTTCAATTGCTCCGGCTCTAAAAGTATCAGCAGCAGCTAATAATACCTTTTTACCATCTTTTTTATATTTATCGGCCATTTTACCAATTGTGGTAGTTTTTCCAACTCCATTAACTCCAACAAAAAGAATTACTGTAGGACCTTCATCAGCAAAATGAATTTCAGTAGATTCATCATTACCAGACTGATCATAAATTTCAATCATCTTTTGAATAATGACGTTTTGGACATCTTCTCTACTTTTGGCATTTTTTAACTTAACTTCATCTCTTAATTGATCAGTTAAATTAACAGCCATATCAAATCCGACATCAGATTCAATTAGAGTATCTTCTAAATCATCAAAAAAATCTTCATCGACAGATCTAAAGTTAGCAAATAAACGATTTAATTTTTCACCGAAAGTGGATCTAGACTTAGACAGTCCTTTTTCAAATTTTTTAGAATGTTCTTGTTCTTGTTCTTGTTCTTGTTCTTGTTCTTGTTCTTGTTCTTGTTCTTGTTCTTGTTCTTGTTCTTGTTCTTGTTCTTGTTCTTGTTCTTGTTCTTCAGTATTGTCTTGGGAAACTACTTCTTTGTCAATGTCTTTCGTTTCTTTTGATGGTTCAAAATTATTTTTCGCTTCTAATTCAGAGGATTTTTCTGTTTTTGAAGTGCCATCTAAATCAGCATTGGTTTTATTATTATCTGATTTGTCTTCCGAATTAACTTGGTTAGATTGCTGTTCTTGTTCTTTCTTTTCCTTATTTTTTTTAGATCTACTTTTAAATATATCAAATAATCCCATATTTTAATCCTCCATTGAATTAAATTTATTTAGGTTGGCTGAAACAACTTCTGAAACACCTGAATCTTGCATTGTAACACCATACAAAGTATCTGCATACATCATGGTTTCTTTTCTATGAGTTATAACAATAAATTGAGTATTAGTATCTAAATTACTCATATATTTAGCATATCTATCCACATTTTCTGCATCAAGTGCAGATTCAGCTTCATCTAGTATACAAAATGGGACTGGCTTTACTTTTAAAACAGCAAATAACAATGAAATAGCAGTTAAAGCTTTTTCACCACCAGAAAGCAAAGACATATGACGATATTTTTTGCCAGGTGGTTGTGCCATTATTTCAATACCAGTCGTTAATAAATTGTTCGGATTAGTTAAAACTAATTTAGCTTTACCGCCACCAAATATTTCAGTGTATACATCTTTAAACTGCACCGCAACTTTATCAAAAGTATCCTTAAATTTATATTTCACGGTACTATCAATCTTATTCATCGTTTCAGTTAATTGATTACTAGAATTTTTTAAATCTTCAGATTGATTTATTAAAAATTGATATCTTTTTGAAACCTCTTTATATTCGTCAATTGAAGATATATTAATATTCCCTAAAGCATTGATTTGTTCATTCAATAAACCTATCGATTTTTTAATATCATTATAAGATTCATTAATTTTAAAATTATTAACATTTTTAGTATCAATATTATATTTACTACTTAGTTTTTCTTTTAATTTAATTATACCATTATCAATTTGATTATCATTAGTACTAAATTTGTTATAACTACTGGTAACAATTATATAATTTTCTCTTTTTTCTTCAAGCATACTATCTAAATTACTAATTTTGGTTTGCAAGTTTACAATTAATTGATTACATTTATTCAATTCTAATTTATTAGATTTAATTTGTTGCTTCAAATTATTTATTTTTTCTTTACTAGTAGAATTAGAAATAATTAGCTTAAGATCTTCATCTAACGAATCAATTGAGTCATTAGTTAATTGAATATCATTATCTAACTGATCAATTGATTCAATAACATCAGCATTCTTATTACGGTAATTATTTATTTTTTCTTTAATAACTGCTAATTTCGATTTATTGGAATTCAAATCATCATTAAGACTGGAAATCAGTGACTCTAATGTAATAATTCTTTCATTGGTATTTTTAGATGCACTTTGATTTTTTAATAAATCTTGATTTAACTTATTTTTAATTTGATTGTTATTTTGGATTTGTTCCTCATAATCATCATCAAATATATCGTTGATAGACATTCTAATTGATTTTAATTCACGCTTTTTTTGACTAATTATTTTTTCATTAAACTCTTTATTATTACGATAATTACTTATTTTTGTAGATAAGGAATTCATCTTATCTTCTAAAGATTTAACTTCATCAGATAAATTTATAAATTTCTCATTATTTTCATTTATAGTTTTCTCTTGATTTTTTAAAAGAATACTAAATGAATCCATTTTTTTACTTAAATCAGTAAGTTTGTTCTTTTGTGATAACATTCCATCATAATGATTTTTATTTTTACCACCAGTCATTGAACCACCTGAATTAATAATTTCTCCATCTAAAGTAATAACTCTATTACTATAATTAATGGCACGACTAATTGCAGTAGCAGAATCTAAATCTTTTGAGATAATGACATTACCTAACAGATGTTTTTTAATAATTAACAGCTCTTTATCAATATCAACTAATGAATCTGCGGTGCCTATAAACCCTTCATAGTTCTTGCAAGTATCTATTTTCTGATTGGTGATAAATCTTTTTGACACACTTTCAACCGGTACAAATGTCGCTCTACCTAATTTATTTTGATTCAAATAATTAATTGCATTTTTGGCAGAATTACTATCTTGAACAATAATTTGTTGTAATTGAGAACCTAAAGCTGTTTCAATTGCTAATGAATATTTTGAACTTACCTTCAAATAATCAGATACTGATCCGTATACTCCAGATAATTGTTTTTTATCAGCTAGTATATTTTTTGCTCCACGATAAAAATTAGAATGATCATCGGTAATTTTTTTCAAACTATTATACTTTATTTTTATATTCTGATATTCTTCTAAGCTATGATACCAATCAGCCTTATTTTTTTGAATAATACTATTTAATTCAGATAACTTTTTTTTATACTGCATATATTTATTATCAATTTTAGAATAGCTCTCTTTTGATTGACCAATCATTTCACTAAAACTAGATATTTTAGAATTAAATTCTGCTACATCATTTTTTATTTCTCTTATCTTATTTTTTTGGCTAATGTTTTGAACATCACTTTGTTTTTTATTTTTGTCTAAATAAATGTTTTTATTATTTAAATCAGCCATTTTTTGCATAATATCTAGGTAATTAGATTTTAATTCTTCTTGAAAATTTCTTTTACTTGATAATTCCTTATTAAGTAAATTGAGATTACTAGCTTGAACTTTATTATTTAATTCAGTAAATTTTGCAGAAAGTTGATCAATTTCCTTTTTATAAGATGAACTATTATTGAGTAGGTTCTTTTTTTGAATAATCAATTTTTTTAAGTTGCCTTTTTTATCAATAATACTTTTTTTCTTGAATTCCAAATCTTGCTTAGATAAGTTTTGTTCTCCAGATATTCTTTCTAATTGTTGAGAAGATTTTAAAAGTTGATTTTGTAATTTTTCTTTTAAATTTAGATTTTTTTCAAGTTCATTTTTTTGATTATTGGCTTCTTTAGAATATTTTGATATTTCATTGTTTAGAATATCTTTTTTATTTTTAAAGCTAACTAATTCTTTATTATTAACATCTTTTTTAGATATGAAATCTTTTAATTCAAAAACTAATTTATTTATATCTAATTTTTCTAATTGATCTTTTTTTTCTAAATATTTTTTAGCAAGATTACTCTGTTCTTTTAAAGAATCATTACGGCTTTTCAACTCGTAAATAATATCTTCGACACGATCAAGATTATCCTTAGTTTGCTTTAATTTTAAATTAGCATCGTGTTTTTGATGTTTATATTTAAATACTCCGGCAGCTGTTTCAATAATTGATCTTCTATCTTCAGGCTTACTATTGAATATCTTTTCAATATTACCTTGAGAAATAATAGAAAAAGAACCAAGCCCCATCCCAGTATCCATAAACAAGTTATTAATATCCTTTAATCTACATTCTTGTTTATTAATAAAATATTGACTATCGCCATTACGAAAAAGTTTCCTAGCAATAATAATCTCAGAATATGGACTATTGATATATTGATCAGTATTATCTAGAGTTAATTTTACTTCTGCTCGATTCAGAGCTTTATGATCAACAGAGCCAGAAAAAATGATATCAGGCATTTTAGTTCCACGAAGTGTTTTGGCTGATTGTTCTCCTAAAACCCAGCGAATAGCTTCAATAACATTACTTTTACCACTACCATTAGGACCTACGATTTCGGTTAAACCATTATTAAAATTGATTTTGGTTTTATTAGCAAAAGATTTAAAGCCAATAACTTCTAATGATTTTAACTTCAAATTTAATTCCCCGTTCTAAAATTTATTAGTTTAAATACTGTTTTAAAGCTTTTTTAGCAGCTACTTGTTCAGCATTCTTCTTAGAATTACCTTCTCCAATACCTTCTTCTTTATCATCAATAGTAACCGATACTTTAAAGCGACGATCATTGTCTGGACCATTTTCATCTAATAAATGATATTCAATTTCTACAGGACCATTTTGTTGAGCCAATTCTTGTAATTCGGTTTTGTGATCAAAGAATTCATCAAACCAACCTTCATCTAATTTAGGAAAAATTACTTGATGACAAAACTTAACTACTGGCTTCATTCCTTGATCTAAATAAACAGCCCCAATAAACGACTCGAAAATATCACATAACAATGAGTCTCTTTCTCTAGCCTGAGCTTTTTCTTCACCTTTTCCTAAACGGATATACTTATCAAAATGACATTCTCTAGCAAAGCTACTAAAACTACGTTCATTAACCATTGCAGCCCTTAATCTAGTTAGTCTACCCTGTGGTAATTTAGGATATCTTTTAAAAATATAATCAGAAACCACTAGTTCGTAAACTGCATCACCTAAAAACTCAATTCTTTCATAAAATTTTAAGTCTTTTCCAGGATGTTCATTAACATATGAAGCTTGTGTAAAGGCCTCATCCAATAATGATTCATCTTTAAATTTTATTCCAAATTTTTCATCTAATAATTTATCAAATTCTGCTATCATTAAAATATCCCTCCATATATTAAAGAAACAATAAAAAGCGATTACCCTTTGAGTAATCGCTTTTTAATTATCTATTTGTTGTCTGAGTTTGACATTACATAATCTACAGCTTCGTCAATGGTTTGAATTTTTTCAGCATCTTCATCAGAAATTTCTGTATCAAAAGTATTTTCTAAGTCTAGCACAAATTCAACAAAATCAATTGAATCAGCATCTAAATCCTTTTGAAAATTTAAACTACCTGTAATTGATTTACGATCGACACTAAATTGATCGGAAACCATATCAGAAATTTTATTAAATACTTCTTCTTTTGTCATTTAGCTTTCCTCAAATCTATATTAAATTAATAAGTTAATTATATCAGATTTATTTATTTTTAGCATTTTGTTTAATTTCTGCCATTTTATCAGAATTTTCGTTAAAGTAAGTCACAACGTTATCAATTGTCTTTGAGTCAATCATTGACTTAATTTGGAAAATTGTATTTTTAATAGTATTAGCTTTGCTGCTACCATGAGCTTTAACAACCGGTGCTTTAGTACCCATTAAGACAGCACCACCATATTGAGAGTAATCCATTTGTTTACCAATTTTCTTAAATGTAGGTTTCAGCATTAATGCACCAAACTTAGATTTTAAGCCAGCTGACATAATATCACCTTTAATCAAAGTCAATAATGATAATGCAGTTCCTTCGATAGCTTTCAAAGCAGCGTTACCAGTAAATCCATCGGTAATAACAACATCTGCAGCACCATTTAACAATTCTCTAGATTCTACATTTCCAATAAAATTAAGGTTATCATCCTTAGATAATAGCTCATTAGCAGCTTTATGCAAACTATCACCTTTATCTGATTCAGTTCCGTTATTTAATAAGCCAATTCTTGGGTTATTAATTTTTCTAACATTTTCTGCATAATACTTACCCATAAAAGCATATTGATATAGATTAAAAAGTTTAGATTCAGCATTAGCGCCAACATCTAACATTACAAAATTATCATGTTCCGGATCATTAACAATGGGTAAAGTGGTTGCTAAACCAGGGCGATCAATCCCTTTAATTCTACCGATAATAAATAATCCAGCAGCTAAAATGGCTCCAGTATTACCAGCAGAAAAGAAAGCATCAGCTTCTTTATCTTTAACCGCTTGAGCAGCCATATCTAAACTAGAATTTTTCTTTTTCATGACTGCCTTTACAGGTTCTTCACCCATTTCAATTACTTCATCAGATTGAATTAACTCAATTCTTGTGTCATCTTCAATTAATGGTTGAATTTTATCAACTTGTCCAAAAAGTTTAAATTCAATATCTGAGTACTGATTTCTTGCCAATTCAACACCCTTAACTACTTCTGTAGGTGCGTAATCTCCACCCATAGCATCAATTGCAATCTTCATTTTATTTCTCCTTAATTAATCAAATATTTTTTCATTAGCATGATTTATATAATTTGCTAAAAGCTTATTTTCTGGATTACTTTGCCAGCTTTTTTTACTAACAATTAAAATTGCTTCTTGTTGAGCAATATTTAACATTGTTAAATCGGCAACTGGATCTCCAACATTAAATTCAGGAAGCCCTGATTGTGATTTTCCCATTACATCACCAGGGCCTCTTAATTCTAAATCTTTTTGAGAAATTACAAATCCATCATTACTATTAACCATTACATCCATTCTTTTAGCCCCAACCTCGGTTTTAGGATCAGCAATTAATAAGCAATATGATTGCTGACCACCTCTACCGACTCTACCACGTAATTGATGGAGTTGGGATAATCCAAAATGGTCAGCATTAAAGACAATCATCATTGTCGCATTACTGACGTCTACTCCAACTTCAATAACTGTCGTTGAAACTAATATTTGTAAACGATTTTCTTTAAAATCATTCATAATTTTATTTTTTTCATCATCATTCATTTTGCCATGTAACAATCCGACATTATAATAATTCTCAAAACTTTTTTGAAAACTTTCATAAATATTAACAGCATTTTTCATATCAACCGCTTCTGACTCTTCAACCAATGGAGTAACAACGTAAATTTGCTCGCCCTTATTTAAACGATTCTTTATAAATGGTAAAGAAGATTTAAATTGACTTTCTCTAATCCAAGCTGTTTTAATTGGCTGTCTGCCAGAAGGTAATTGATCAATTATCGAAACATCCATTTCCCCATAAGATGTAATTGCTAAAGTTCTAGGAATTGGGGTCGCTGTCATTGCCAATATATTGGTTCCAATACCCTTTTCACGCAATTTTTTTCGCTGATTAACTCCAAATCGATGCTGCTCATCGATTATTGCTAAGCCCAATTTATCATAATTAACAGCATCTTGAATTAAAGCGTGTGTTCCAATGATTAAATTAATTTCACCATTTTCAATTCTAGGCAATAGTTCTTTCCTAGCAGATAATTTAGTATCACCAGTTAATAAAGCAATGTTAATATTATCATTTTTAAAAAAATTAGCTAAACTATTAGCATGTTGTTCAGCCAAAATTTCAGTAGGTGCCATTAAAGCTGCTTGATAACCAGATTGAATACAGGCATAAATTGCTAAAACCGCAACAACAGTTTTTCCAGAACCAACATCACCTTGGAGCAATCGATTCATCTGTCGACTAGATTGCAAATCATATAAAATTTCATCAATAACTTTTTTTTGAGCATCCGTTAAATTAAATGGTAATTGTTTTATAAACGAATTGATAATATTACTATTGTATTTAAGTGCAATACCATTATTGGTTTTATTACTTTTTAAACTTTGTAAACGCATTTGAAATATAAAAAACTCATTAAACTTAGCACTCCGACGAGCCAACATAGCATCCCTTTTACTACCTGGAAAATGCATATCGTGAATTACTTTAGCTAGTTTTTCAATTTTATATTTTTTTCGCAAAGAAGTCGGCAGTATGTCTTGAATACATTTTTGATAATTTTCATAAGCATTTTTAATAATATCCTTTAAAGTGGTTTGACGAATATGTTTATTAACCTTATAAATTGAACTCATCTTGTTATTATTAATTGATGTAAGAATCTTAATGCCAGATAATGACGAGCGATTTTTATCAAATCTACCGTAAATCAAAACATCTTCGCCAACAGGTAATTGTTTTTTTAACCAAGGCTGATTAAAAAAAGTAACCTTAATAACAATATTATTCACAAGTAATCTAACATTTAAAATGTTTCTTCTTCGACCATAATGAACAACTGTTGGTTCGGATGCAATGGTTCCCTTTAGTGTTACTTTCTCTTGATCGGAAATATCATCGATGTTTTTCACCTGAAAATCTTCGTATCTAAAAGGATAATACAAAAGCAAATCAAAAATATTATTAATTTGAAGTTCAGATAAAGCTTCTTGCTTTTTAAGTCCAACACCCTTTAAAGCAGAAACACTATCATCAAGACTGTTCATAACATCAACTCCCAAACAAGAAATTAAAAATAAAAAAATCGGAGTAACCTCCGATTACTTTATTCTACAGAAATTAAGAATGAATAAACCGGTTGATCCCCTTCATGGACTTCTACTTCAAGCTCAGAATCAATCGTTTCCAATTTAGATTTAACTTTATTGGCATCCTTTTCGTTAGATTCTTTTCCATAAATAATGGTAATAACTTCACTGTCCTCATCCAACATATCTTTAACCATATTAACGGTAGTTTCAACAGAATTTTTTCCAGTTACTTTAATATCTCCATCAACGATACCCATAAAATGTCCTTTTTTAATATCAACACCATTGATATTAGTATCTCTAACTGCATAAGTAACTTCACCGCTCTTGACGGTGTCTAGAGTATCTTCCATCTCATTAACATTATCATCTAGAGAAGCGGTAGGATTAAACGAGAGCACAGAAGTTAATCCTTGTTGTAAAGTTTTAGTATGAACTATTTTTGCAGGAATATCGACAACCTGAGTGGCTTGTTCAGCTGCCATAAAAATGTTCCCATTATTAGGCAAGATAATAGCATTTTTAGCATTACTATTATTAATGGCATTAACAATATCCTGAGTACTTGGATTCATTGTTTGTCCACCTTTAATGATGTCAGTTACTCCTAAACTACTAAATAATTCACCTAGACCATCACCTGAAACTATTGAAATAATGGCCGTTTCTTTTGGTTCAGATTTAAGATCAGCTTGTTCTTTTTTTTCATCTTTTTCGATAATATCTTCCTGTTGTAATCGCATATTATCTACTTTAACATTTGCAAGATCACCGAATAGTTGTCCCCAAGCCAAAACTTTACCTGGATGCTCAGTATGAACATGAACTTTAACAATTTCATCATCATTAATTACTAATAAGGAATCACCCAATTTTGCTAAATACTCATAAAATTTATCATAATCAAAATCATATTTAACTTGTTGACCTAAACCAATTCTAACCATTATTTGTGTACAATATCCATACTTAATGTCGGATGGATTTAACTTTCCTTGTGCACTTTCATTACTTTGTTCGTGGCTAGCATCAATCATTTGATTCATTTCACCAGAATTAGGTTGATGACTTTCATCAATTTTACGATTATTTAAAACATCACTAAAAGCCTTAATAACAAAAACTAATCCTTGACCACCTGAATCAACAACACCGACCTCTTTTAATACGGCTAGTAAATCAGGAGTTGTTTGTAAAGCCATATTAGCCCCGTTATACAAATCATCAAATAAATCTGCCAAGTCACTATGTTTAGATTCCTTACCAGCTTGAGCAATCCCCTTAATAACCGTTAAAATTGTACCTTCAGTAGGTTTCATAACAGAATTATAAGCTGTTTTGGCACTATTTATAAATGCTTCAACAATGTCTTCAGATTTTAATTCTTTTTTATCTTGTACAGATTTAGAGAATCCCCTAAAAATTTGAGATAGAATAACGCCAGAGTTTCCTCTAGCTCCCATTAATAAACCTTTAGATAATGATTGGGCCAAGTCACCCACAGAATCACTAGAATCCTGTTCAACATATTTAGCTCCACTTTCAAATGACATACTCATATTAGTTCCTGTATCGCCATCTGGAACGGGAAATACGTTTAAAGAATTAATAAATTTTGAATTACTTTTAAGTGTAACAGATGCCGCTTGGACCATCTGATTAAATTTAGAACTTGTTATATTTGAGACAGACAACTATAATAACCCTCCTTAGTTAACATCAATCATATTTTAGTCTAAGACTCTAACGCCCTGAACAATAATATTTACTGCATTGGCAGAAATGCCAAGCATCGTTTCTAGATTATATTTTACTTTTGATTGAACATTTTTACATACTTCTGATATTTTAGTTCCAAAACTAACAATTATATTAACTTCAACAGAAATACCATTATCATCTTGAGTAATAACAACACCTCTTGAATAATTGTCTTTTTTCAAAATATCATTAACATTATCTCTAATTTGATTTTTGCTAGCCATTCCTACAACACCAAAGTTATCAGTGGCAGCACCACCAACTACTGTAGCAATGACATTATTATCAATATCAATCAATCCATATTTAGTCTTAATTTTTACGGCCATATTTACAGCCTCCTTAGAAGATAAATTTTCTAATATATTCGATATATAATATTACCACAAGTTTATAAAAAGCTAAAGGGTTGCTGGTATTAAAAGAGTTTAAACTGTCAAGTATAATTCCTTGAAAGAAAAACATTGCAAATTCACCATCAATATGCTAAATTATTAGAGTGAGATGTAATAAAAGCAACGCTTTTGAGAAATCATTTAAAAGGAGGAATTTACCAATGGCTAAAGATTTTATTAATGGTAAAAGAACTCATTATGGTAACAAACGTTCCCATGCTTTGAATTCTTCACGTCGTAGCTGGAAGCCAAATCTACAAAAAGTTCGTATCTTAGTAGATGGCAAACCTAAGAAGGTTTGGGTTAGTACCCGTACTCTAAAATCAGGTAAAGTTACCCGTGCCTAATTATATTCAGCTTGGCTTTTGGCCAGGCTTTTTTAATACAAAAAAACGATGTTTTAAATAAACATGATGTGAACCCTTAAATCGAAACAACTATTTATTTTCTAGGAGGTAAAGTTTCCGATATTCTTTCGGAGCTTTACCTCCTAGTTTTGTTTTAATTCTATAATTATTATAATATTTAATCCATTTTTTCATCGCTTTAATTAATGAAGACTTTGTTTCATAATGATTACTCATAATTTCTATTTTCATGATATGAAAGAATGATTCCATTTGTGCATTATCTAGACATGTCCCTTTACGGGACATGGATTGAAAGATGTGATTATTCTTTAATAATTTTTGCCATTTATTATTTTGATACTGAAAGCCTTGATCACTATGGACGGTGGTTCTATAGCTTAATTTTGGTAATTTTTTAATCAATTCTTTCATTGGCTTAATAGTAAAGTCGACATTTGGATGTTCGCTAATGGAAAAATTTAATATTTCATCAGAAAATAGATCCATAATTGGTGATAAATAAACCCTGTGATTTATATCTTGATTACCATATCTAAATTCACTGACGTCAGTTGTTAATTTTTGATAAGGACGATCAGTTTTAAATTTTCTATGAATCCTATTTTTGGCTATATGTCCAACTTGTCCAATATAAGAATTATATTTTCTTCTTTTTTTGTTATATTGATTGGTCGTTAAATTTAATGTTTTCATTATCCTTAATACTTTTTTATGATTAACAACTACGTTGTTATTTCTTAAAGCTAAGGTTAAACGGCGATACCCATAATTAGGATTAAAATGCTTTATTTTAGTGATCATCTTTTTTAAGTTATCATCTTTATCATCTTCTTTGAAATGTCGATAATAATAACTTCTACTTATACCGATACTTTTTAAAATGAATGATATAGAAAATCTTTTAAAGAAAGTAATCAATTTCTTTATGTGATCCATAGTAGATCCACATTCTTGTTTTATTTGTTCATAACGATAATTGATTAGATAATAATTAACTTTTTCTCTTAATGACTTGTTAGGTGATTTAATTTTAGTTTTATTTGATTTCATTTTTTTAGGGCCACGATTAGTGTATAATCCAGTTAGGCCTTTAGTCTCCAATCTTCGCTCCCAAGCAAAGATGGTACTTGGGGCTGATATGTTGAAGAAAAGTGCTGTTTCTGGATACGAACTGTGGTTAGTGTGCATCCAATGCAGCACTTTTCGTTTATAATATCCAGAATATACTTTGATTGGGTGCCTGACAATTAATCCTTTAATGCCGAAGGCATTATACATATGAATCCAATTTAAAATAGTTGTTCTGCTTTTAATATTATATTTTTTAGCAAGACTAGTAGAACCAATTCCTGCTGAAAAATATTCTTTAACTATTTTTTTCTTTAACTCAAAACTAAATTTTGTCATACAAAAACCCCTAAAGTGTTGTTTCACTTTAGGGGTTCACTTCAACATCGTTTTTTGTATTAATCCTTACTTTGAATAACACAAAGAATTCCACAATCAAATTTAAATTTAGCATAATTGCCAATAAATTCATTGCTTGAAAAAGATATGGGGCTAGGAACTTGATAATTATCTAACGTATATTTAGATTCACTTAAAGTTAATTTCATTGAATTTAATGGAATATAAGCTAGATATTTTTTATCAGATTCTTTTTTTATTTTATAACTACCAGGTAAATAGTAACTAATTGTATTCTGTGCATCAATAATTTTTATTTTATTAACAATATTATTGTATTCAGGGTCAGTTATCATCAAAAAATTTGATAGAAAATGATCTAATCGACCACCCGTAGCACCATAAATATTAATAACATCAGCATTTAATTCTTCATCAGCTATCTTCAAAGCTAACTGTGTGTCTGTATAATCTTTATGAGAATTAAAAGTTCTTAAATCACTAACTTTACTTTTTACCAATTCTAACTCATCATTACTAATCGAATCATAATCGCCTATCGCGATTGCTGGAGTAATGCCTAACTTAATTAATCTAAGGCTGCCTCTATCAACACCAATCCACTTACCATTAATATCACAATTTTTCAATGTATCAGGCCATAAGTTAGTTGGCCCACCTACTAACAAATTTACTATATTCATTTACTTAGTAGCATCCTTAATACTTTGAACCTTAGAAGCTGGATTTTCAGCATCAAATACATATGAACCTGCAACAGCCACAGTAGCACCCGCAGTATAAGCTTGTTTAACAGTTTCGTTATTTACTCCACCATCAATTTCAATATCAAAGTTATAACCTTCACTATTTTTTAAATCATTTAACTGTTGAATTTTTTTAACGGTTTCAGGTAAAAATTTTTGACCACCAAATCCAGGATTAACAGTCATAACTAAAACTTGATCAACCATATATAATACCGGTTTAATTGCATCTACTGGAGTTCCCGGATTGATAACAACTTCAGCTTTAACACCCTTATTTTTAATCATTTGAAGTGCACGGTGAATATGTGGAGTAGCTTCTACATGAACACCAATTAAATCGGCACCATTGTCAGCGAATTCATCTACATATCTTTCAGGATTCTTAACCATCATATGAACATCTAAAATTAGGTTAGAAATTTTCCTAATTTGTTTAACCCAACCAGGACCATATGAAATAGATGGAACAAAATCACCATCCATTACATCGATATGTAAATATTCAGCATCATTTTCAATCTTATTAATATCTCTTTCTAAATTTAAATAATCTGCACTTAGAATAGATGGAGCTACTTTAATCATAATCAATTCCTCATTTCTTTTTATTATAAACAGGTTTCTTATTCTTTAAAATATCATATAGTTGGAGATAACTTTTATAACGATTTTGTGAAATTTCATTTTTTTCTAAAAGTCTTTTTATTTCACATTTAGGTTCGTTAATATGAACACAACCTCTAAATTTACATTTGTTTGCATTACGCTTAAATTCTGGAAAATAGTTCCTTAAATCATCCGATTTAATATCAAAAGTATCATAAGATGAAAATCCTGGGGTATCTGCTACTAATCCATCATTAATTTTAATGAAATTGACTTTTCTAGTTGTATGTTTACCACGATTTAAAGCAGAAGATATTTCTCCAGTTACTAATTTTAACTCTGGATTAATTTTATTCAATAATGTTGATTTACCAGCACCTGTTTGTCCCATAATAACTGTTTCTTTATTAACAAATAAATCGCTCAACTCATTTAAAGACTTATTATCTTTATCAGCCATAATCACAGTATAACCAATATTTTTATAAGTCTTTTTAACCTCATTAAAATACTGAATTTGTTCAGTGGATAATAAGTCTAATTTAGTAAAATAAATAATTGGAGTAATTTTACTAATTTCTAAAGCTACTAATTGACGATCTAATAAATTATTAGAAAATTCAGGTTGAGTCGCAGCAGTAACTACAACTGCTTGATCAATATTAGCAATTGGTGGCCTTACTAATGCATTTTTTCGATCAAAAACTTTTAGTAAATATCCTTCATCTTGAGAACTGGACTCAAATTCTACATCATCTCCAACGATTGGAGTAATTCTTTTTTTACGAAAATTACCTCGCGCACGAGTTCTATAAATTTTGCCATCACTTATAACGTCATAAAATCCACTAAGTGACTGAAATATTTTACCTTTTGACAACAAATCACCTTCAATCATTTCATAATAAGTTCACCGTCTCGGTAAACCTCATATCTAATCTTTTCATTAGTTTTCAAATTATAAGGTATATTAATTTTAGTATCCTTATTAATAAACATTGTCTCATATAATGAGAGACCTTTACCATTGATATTTGAATAAATAACAATTTTATTCCCACGTTCATCGTTAGTATCTTTATAAGGAACAGTTAAAGATAAATTAAAACTATGATTTAAATTATCATTACCCATACTACCCTTGGAAATCCAAAGTTCAATATTATATCCACCTTGAATTTTTAATCCAGCACTAGGATTTTGCTGATATACGATGCCATTTGGTTGATCTTTGGTGTTTTCATAATGATAATTGGCCTTAAGATGATTTTTATTAATATAATTTTTCACTGCATTTTCATCCATACCAACTAAATTGGCCATATCAAATGGTTTTCCATATTTTGATACAACTAGATTTAAAGTGGATTTTTTAGGATTGACTTTAGTATTAGGCAAAATGTTTTGGTTCAAGATGTGATTAGGCATAAAATAATTATTATAATTATATATCTTATTAACTTTAAAACCCATTTTGATTAGTGAATTATAGACTTTATTATAATCCTTACCGACATAATTATTCATTTTAATATTACTTTCGCCGTCGCTTACAATTAATTTAATTCCAGAATGATTTAATAAACGTGTATTAGCTTTAGGGATAGTTTCGATAACATGATTATGAGGTAATTTATAATCATGTCGATAAATTACCTTGGTTGATAATAAACGTGACTTCCTAATTTTTTGTTCAGCCGTTTTTAAATTATTATTATACACATTAGGTACTTGAACTTTAGAAAAGAAAATAAAATGCATCAGTAAGATAATCAAAATTATAAAAAATAGCAATCCTAACATTACAAGAACCAACTTTTTTGTTTTATTATTATTAACATCATAATTATAATCTTTATTTAAATCTAAGATTTTTGTTTTATCATCATCAAAATCATTACTACTATTAACTTTAAAAAATAGTTTTGCCTCATTTTTTCTTTCAGGCAATAAAGAACTTTCCAAGTCATCCTTCATTTGTATAACGCTGTCATAACGATCATCAGGATTTTTAGCTGTTGATTTTAATACCACATTTTCTAAAGATTGTGGAACTATATTATTACTTCTTATTATAGATGGGACATTACTGTTAGAATGTTTCATTGCAATGTTAACTGGTGAATCACCACTAAAAGGTACACTGCCAACTAATAATTCATATAAAATAATACCTAAAGAATAAATATCTGACTTTTTAGTTATTGCTTTTCCTAAGATTTGTTCAGGTGAAATATAATGAATTGAACCCACAATTGAATTTGTTTTAGTTAATGGCAATAAATTATCCATTAATGCAATACCAAAATCCGTTATTTTAACATTTTTATCCTTTGTTATTAAAATATTTTGTGGTTTTAAGTCACGATGAATAATCCCATTCTTATGAGCTTCATTAACTGCTGATAGGACTTGTGACATTATATAAATTACAGTTTTTAAATCAATGGGATAATTTTTTTGAATATATTTTTTCAAATCATTTCCAGGTACATATTCCATAACCAAATATTTATTATCTTTGTAATCACCAACATCATATACCTTAACAATGTGACTATCATTTAATTTATTTATTGCTATTTTTTCATATTTAAAATGACGTTGGGCTTTTTTACTATTTTTAAAATCTAATCGGATTAACTTAATCGTAACTAATCGATTTAATTTATTATCATGAGATAGATAAACATTAACCATCCCACCTTCGCCAATTTTGTTGATAATCTTATAACGGTTATTTATTACCATACCGTTTTTCATTGACTATCACTTCCCAACGAATTTTTAACAATAATAACCGAAATATTATCTTTTCCACCGTTGTGATTAGCAAGATTAATTAAATTTTGAGCAACTTTTTCAACTGGTAAGTTTCTTTTTAACTCATCAGCAATATCTACATTATCAACCATATTTGTAAGTCCGTCACTACATAATAGAATTATATCATTATCCATTAATTTAAATTTAGTAATGGCTGCATCTGCATCTGCAGAAACACCTAAACCTTTTATAATAATATTTTTTAAAGGTGACATATCAGCATCTTCTCGAGATAATTCACCCTTTTGAACTAGTGCGTTAACGTAAGAATGATCTTCAGTGATTTGACGCATTTTATTACTATGAATCAAGTAGCATCGACTATCACCTAAATGCGTAACTAAATACTGGTTACCAAAGAAAACAGCAACTACAATTGTTGTTCCCATTTTCTCAAGTTCTTTTTTTGTTTCGGAAGTCTGTAAAATTTTATCATTAACAATTTTTAATTGCTTTAAAAGCCAATTTTCAATTTCATGAATAGAAATAATATTAAATTCTTTAAATTTTTCTCCTAAAATGTCAACAGCCATTTTAGAAGCAACTTCGCCACCTCGATTACCACCAATTCCATCAGCT
This sequence comes from Apilactobacillus apisilvae, assembly GCF_023380225.1. Lineage (NCBI taxonomy): Bacteria > Bacillati > Bacillota > Bacilli > Lactobacillales > Lactobacillaceae > Apilactobacillus > Apilactobacillus apisilvae. The sequence continues at coordinate 322,868 of NZ_CP093362.1, read as the reverse complement.
AGAATTGTAATAAATGCACCTTGTTGATTATAAAAGACCCCAACATAGTCTTCATTATTTATCCTAACTCTACCAATTGATGATTTTGAAGCTATTTTCATAAAAATTCTCCACTATTTTTTAATCAAATTACATACAAAGAAGCCATCTGAATCATAATCATCTGGATAAATTTGTAAGTACTTACTACTATTATTTAAATTAAGACTTGTTTTTGTTGGGACTAATTCAAAATTATCATTTTGTTGTATAAATTTATTTACAACATCAACATTTTCTTGATTAAGAATTGTACAAGTACTATATACTAACTTACCACCTTTTTTTAATTTAGACGCCACAGAATTCAAAATATCTAGTTGGATATCAGATAAATGTTCAACATCCGAAAGTTTTTTTTCATAGCGAATTTCTGGTTTTCTTCTAATTAAACCAATTCCTGAGCAAGGAGCATCAACTAAAATTTGATCAAATTGTTCGTCACTAAATAGTATATCTAAGTTACGAGCGTCACATGCTTCGGTATTTAATACATCACTAACGTGTAATCTTTTAGCATTTTTTTCAACTTGGGCAAGACGCTTTTCATGTAAATCTAATGCAAAGACATGTCCATCTTTTCTAATATCTAGTTGTTCAGCAATCTGAGTAGTTTTTCCACCAGGAGCAGAACAAGCATCTAAAATTTTGTCACTAGGAACGATATTCATGGATTCTACTGGCAACATAGCACTTTCATCTTGAATCGTCATATAACCATCTTTAAACAAATCACTATAACTGGCAGATTTATTAGACAAAATTAGACCAGAATTAACCAATTTACTAGACTGAACATTATAACCTTCATCTTCAAGCTGTTCAGATAATGTCTGTTTATCAGTTAATCGAGAATTGAATCTAACTGATTGCTTAGATGAATGATTAATACTTTTCAGAATAGAAATTGTCTTGGATTCACCTACTTGATTATTCAATTGCTCAATAATCCAAGGAGCAACACTATATTCAATTGAAAGTTTTTCTAAATAGTCCGTTATATTATCGAATGTAGGAAGACCATTTCTTTTAATTTGATGTAATGTTCCAGTCACCATTCTTCTAATCCCATCATGACCCATTTTTTTGGCGATTTTAATAGTTTCATTAAAAATAGCACGTTCGGGAATTTTATCTAAATAGTACATTTGATAAATGGCAGTATAAAGTAATTCTTTTACCCATACATCAACTTTATTAGGCTTTTTTAAAAAGGCTTTTAAATAGTATTCTAAAGTTAAACGATGCTGGATAACACCATAAACAATGTTTGTAAGTAAACTAATATCTCGACTATCTAATTCACTATGATCAATTACTTGGTTCAATTGCAAGTTAGAATAAGATCCATTAGAAATTTTGTTTAATGTTTTAACTGCTAATAGTCTGGGATTATCTTTACTCATTAGTTATTACCTGTTCCTTTTCCTTAATATTTTGGCCAGCACCATTTATATAAGAACTAATATTTTGTTTAGGTTTGCCAGCTGGTTGTAATTCTAAAATTGAAATAACAGTTCCATTTCCACAAGCAATTAATAAATGCTTTTTATTTTTAGTCACTACTTCACCCGGATTTAGGTCTGTTTTTTGTTCTAAGGGTTTAGTTACCCAAACTTTTGTCCTTTTACCATTCAAAATGGTATAAGCGCTAGGATCAGGACGCAATGCTCGAACTTTACAATCAATTAAAAATGCGGATTGAGAAAAATCAAGTTTTTCTTCTGAACGTTTAATGGTTGGTGAAAAAACAACTTTGCTTTCGTCTTGAGTTAATGGCTTAACACTTCCATCAATAACTTTAGGCAAAGTTTTTAATAATAATTGACTACCTAGTTTACTTAATTTTTCAAATATAGAAGCTGTATCATCATCTGATTCAATATTTATGGCAGATTGTGATAAAACATCCCCAGCATCCATTTTTTTAACCATATACATAATTGATACACCAGTTTGCTTATCACCATTCATAATTGAATATTGAACTGGAGCTCCACCACGATATTTAGGTAGTAAAGATCCATGAACGTTTACCGCTGCAAACTTAGCTGAATCTAATAATTTTGTAGGCAAAAACTGGCCAAATGCTGCTGTGATAATAAAGTCAGGCTTCATATCAATAATTTCAGTCATTTCTTTACTACCACTAATTTTTTCTGGTTGTAAAACTGGAATATCTAAATCTTTAGCCAATTCTTTTACTGGTGAAGCTTTTAACATTCTTTTACGACCAAATGGACGATCAGGTTGAGTTACAACGGCCATCACATTATATTCATCAGAATTAAATAAATCTTTTAATATTGGAACTGCAAAAGATGGTGTTCCCATAAAAACAATATTTTTCATTTTAAATCTACTTCCTTACATAAAGTTTAAAGGATCCGGATCAATATTCACATAAAGTCCCTTTTGTGCATCCTTTTGGTAATGTTGCAAGATATATTCTAAACAAGCATGTAAATTAGGTTCATTTTTATACTTTAGAATAATTTGATAATAATATTTATTTTTTATTCGTAAAATTGAACTAGGTGATGGTCCTAGCATAATCGTTTGATTGCTTAATTTTGCCTTTAAGATTTTAGAAATTTCAAACATTTTAGAAGCAGCTTTAGATTCATTAACGTCACTAGAAGTAATTTTAACTGTAAAATAATAAGGCGGATAGTTAGTTATATGCCTCAAATGCATCTCTGTACGATAAAACTGTTCATAATCCTGATTCTTGGACAATTGAATTGCATAATTATCTGGATTGAAAGTTTGAATATACACCAATCCATTTTTTTCAGCACGACCCGCACGACCGCTAACTTGAGTTAATAATTCAAAAGTTTTTTCACTTGAACGAAAATCTGGTAAGTCTAAAGAAGTATCAGCATTTAATACTCCAACCAAAGTAACATTAGGAAAATCTAAACCTTTTGCAATCATTTGTGTCCCCAATAAAATATCCGCCTTACCTTGACCAAATTTTTGTAACAAACGCTCATGAGCACCCTTTTTTCTAGTTGTATCAACATCCATTCTAATAATTCTTGAATTAGGAACTAATTTTTGTAACTTTGATTGTACTTTTTGAGTTCCTGTCCCATAATATCTAATTTTATTGTCGTTACAATTAGGACATTTATAAGGTATTTGCTCTTCATGTCCACAATAATGACATTTCATAGTTTTAGTATCCATATGAAGTGTTAAAGAAATATCACAGTTAGGACATTTTAAAACAAATCCACAAGTTCGGCACATAATAAATGATGAATAGCCTCTTCGATTAAGCATTAAAACAATTTGTTCACCCTTACTAATACGATTATTAATTGCATTTAATAGCTCATCAGAAAAATCTTCATCACCATTATTAATAAGTTCATTTTTCATATCAATAATATTAACTTTAGGTAACGATTTATTATTAATTCGATGTGGTAATTTAATTAAATCATAAAGTCCCTTGGTTGCACGAGCCCTAGATTCCAATGAAGGTGTAGCACTGCCCAAAACAACCGGACATTTATGATATTTGGCACGCCATTTAGCAACATCTCTTGTATGATATCTAGGGGTTTCATCCTGCTTATAACTAGAATCATGTTCTTCATCCATAATAATGATGCCAATATCATTTAAAGGTGCGAAAATTGCTGAACGAGCACCAACTACTACATCAGCTTCACCTCGTTCAATTCTTCGCCATTCATCATATCTTTCACCATTAGATAGGCCACTATGTAGCATTGCAACACGATCACCAAAGCGGCCTTTTACACGACGAGACATTTGAGGTGTTAAAGAAATTTCAGGAACTAGCATCAAAGCAGTTTTATTCATTGATAACGCTTTTTGAATTGCCTGAAGATAAACTTCTGTTTTACCAGATCCTGTAACACCTTCTAATAAAAATACTTTATCTAAACTATTAATAATGGGATCGTTAATTTTATTAACTGCAGATTGTTGCTCATTATTTAATTTCAGTGGATAGTTTCGTTCAACTTTTTGTTTGTATGGATTTCTATATTCTTCAATTTGAGTTTGAATTAACCATTTCTTTTTAATAGCTGTTTTGATTGTAGATTCAGAAATATTATATTTATTACATAAATATCTTTGAGCAATAATTTCTTGAGGATTATCTTTTATATAGGTAAGTAATTTTTGCTGATTAACGGCATTTTTTCGCACATCTTTAAATATTGTTTCAACATCAGAAGGCTTTATGATTGGTTGTATCCCTAATATTTTTTTAGCATGTGCTTTATTTTTAACATTGTATTTGATTTCAATCTTATTGTTTCTTTTTAATTTAATAATATTTTTTAAAATATCATTTTCCAATTCTTCCGGATTAAAATCAATTATTTTAGATTTGTAAAATAATTTTTTAACATCTTCGTTATCAATACTAGAATCCAGCAGTTTTAATTGTTTTTGATATTTTGCATGCATCACACCGGGTAACATCGTCAAAATACAACTTATTTGAAAAGAAAATGTTTTATTAGCCATCCACTTAGACATTGAAAGCAGTTCACTATTTAAAACCGGACTCAAATCCATTACACTTTCAATATCTTTTAATTGTCCATCAAATGTACCAGCATAATCAATATCCCAAACAATTCCTTGAATTTTTCGGCTACCATTACCGAAAGGTACAATTACACGCATCCCTCGTTGTAATTGATCAGACAAAAATTCTGGAATTCGATAAGTATACGGTTCATTAGTTTGCATTGTTGGAACATCAACAATTATTTTAGCTAAATTCAATATATCTCTTCCCTATTTATTAATTCGATTGCTAACAATATTAATTAATTGATTAGCAATATTTTTTTTACTATCAACATCTGTTTCATCGATAACGCCGTTAGAATCTATAAATGATACTTTATTATTATCACTACTAAAGCCAGTTTCTGCATGACTTACATCATTTGCAACTAAAAGATCTAGATTCTTATTTTTTAATTTTACTTTAGCGTTTTGAACTAAATTTTGAGTTTCTGCGGCAAAACCAACAACAAATTGGTTGTTTTTAACTTTAGCCACTTCCTTTAGAATATCATGAGTCTTTACTAAATCTAAAACTAATTTATCAGATGATTTCTTTATTTTCTGTTTGTTATATTGAGAAGGCTTATAGTCAGAGACAGCAGCTGCCATAATTAGTACATCAGCATTATTTAAATTATTTTTAACTACTGCTTCCATTTCAGCAGAGGTTTTAACTTTAATAACGTTTGCTTTTTGGTTAGGAATTAACTTAGATGGCGCCGTAACTAAAGTAACATTGGCACCAGCATCAATTGCCGCATCAACGATTGCATACCCCATTTTACCAGATGAATTATTACTTATATACCTTACAGGATCAATTGGTTCTCTAGTACCACCAGCTGTAATCAAAATGTTTTTATTAAATAGTGAATCTGAATCTTTTAATTGATCATATAATTTATCAACTATGACTTCCGGCTCAATCATTCGCCCCTTTCCCGAATATCCCTCAGCTAAATAACCTTTAGTAGGTGAAAAAATATTGATTCCATCATTGTTTAAAGTTTGTAAATTTCTTTGAGTAGCTGGATTATGCCACATATGGTCATTCATAGCAGGAACGACAAATTTTTTTCCATCTGTGGCTAATAAAGTAGTTGTAACAGCGTCATCAGCAATTCCGTTTGCCATTTTAGAAATTAAGTTTGCGGTTGCTGGTGCAACAACTGAAATATCAGACCACTTAGCAATATCGATATGAGTAATTTCTTTTTCATTAGGTTCATCATTTATATCAGTAAAAACTAAATTTTTAGTTAAAGTTTGAAAAGCCAATGGTGTTACAAACATTTGGGCACCTCTAGTCATTATGACACGTACATTAGCGCCTTTTTTTATCAAATCTCTTGCCAACGTTAAAGATTTATAACAAGCAATACTTCCAGAAACATACAATGCAACATTCAAATTATTAAACATATGAGCACCCCAGTCTTTTATTATTATTGTATCAAAATAATTACGAATCAAAAAAATAAAAACCTTTGCTATATATCGCAAAGGTTTAAACAATTATTTTTCAGTTCTTGTAAGTTTAACAGTGCCAGCAGCAATTTCTTCAAAAGCTTTTCCAACAGGCTTTCTTGATTTATAACTATCTAATAATAATGGAGAACCTGATTCAATCTCATGGGCTCTTCTACTAGCTAACATAATTAGTGAGTATCTTGAATCAACTCTTTCAAGTAACTTATCTACAGATGGATATAATAACATTAAGCTTCGTCTCCTAACGATGATAAATAATCAGGCATAACACGATTTACTTTTAAACGTTCACTGTTAACAATGGTTTTAATTCTATCGACGGCATTGTCAACCTTATCATTTAAAACAGCATAATCATAATTACGCATCATTTTAATTTCTAATACTGCTTTTTTAATTCGCTTATTGATGACATCCATATCATCGGTTCCACGACCAATTAAGCGATTTTTTAGTACTACTAAATCAGGTGGTGTAAGAAAAACAAAAATTGCTTCTGGACAATTAGCTCTGACTTGCATAGCACCATTAACTTCAATTTCTAAAAAGACGTCATGACCTGCATCTAAAGTATCATTAACATATTTTAATGGTGTTCCATAATAATTGTCAACATACTTAGCATATTCTAAGACTTCCCCATTTTTAATGTGTTCTTCAAATTGCTCTTTAGAAACAAAAAAATAGTCTTTACCGTTCACTTCACCTTCACGAGGCTTTCTGGTAGTCATTGAAATGGAATATTTAAAATCTACATCTGGCTCGTTAAATAATGCCTTTCTGACAGTCCCTTTACCTACACCAGAAGGACCAGAAAGAACAATTAGCATTCCTCGTTTTGCCATTATAAAACCCCTTAAAATAAATATTAGTATTCCTATTATGGGCTATTTTAATAAATTTTTCAAATTTATTTTTTCTCTTCATTAGCTAAGTTCAATAGTTCGTTGGCGTGTTCTAATGTTAATTTGGTAACCGTTGAGCCAGATAACATACGAGCCAATTCATCGACACGATTCTTTTTATTTAACTTTAAAACTTTAGTAGTAGTACGTTCATTATTCACTGATTTTTTAATGAAGTAATGGTGATCTGCCATAGCAGCAACTTGTGGTAAATGCGTAATACATAATACCTGTGAATCTTTAGCAATTGAAGATATTTTATCAGCAATTGCCTGAGCAACTCGCCCTGAAACACCAGTATCAACTTCATCAAAAACAATTGAAGTAATACCTTGTAGATTTGCAAAGACTGTTTTTAAGGCTAACAATATTCTGGATAATTCACCACCAGATGCTATCTTACTTAGTGGCAATAGACTCTCTCCTGGATTAGTACGCATATAAAATTCAACATGCTCATTTCCATATTGATTAAAGGAACCATTAGGCAATTTACTAAAATTCACACTAAATTCTGTTTTAGACATGTAAAGATCACTTAATTGTTTGTGAACTTCATTTTCTAAACCAATAGCTGTCTTATGTCTCAAGTTACTTATTTTTTTAGCTAGATTGTCTAGCTTTTTATAAGCGTTATTGTATTGCTGATTTAAATCTTCACCAGTCTCTTTATCAGATTGCATAGAGTCCAATTCATTTTTGACATCATCATAATGTTTAAGAACTTGTTTAATAGAATCACCATACTTACGTTTTAATCCGTAAATTATATTTAGACGTTCTTCTATTTCTTCTAACTTATTTTCATCAGACTCTTGAAGATCAACTTGATCAGATATATTATCAGATGAATCTTGCAGTAGGTAAAAAGCATTTTTAATATTATCAGAAATTTCATTAAATTTAGGATCGACATCTTCAATTGATTGCATCGAATTCATAGCTTGACCAATCATATCAATTGGACTAATTGTTTCATCTCCATTAATTGCATTAAAAGAAAAGTTTAATGCATCAACAATTTTCTGATAATTTTGCAAATGATCCCTTTCTTTTGCCAATTCTTCTTCTTCATTTAATTGCAAATTGGCGTTACCAATTTCATATTCTTGAAATTTCAGCATATCAATTCTTTGAGACCATTCTTTTTCATTATTTCTTTTTTCTTTAATGAGTTTTTCTAAATTATTATATTGTTCATAACAATTATAGTAATCTTTTAGTAAAGAATGAATATCATCAAAACCAAATTCATCAAGTAATTGAACATGCTTTTCTGGTTGCATTAAATTTTGACTATCATTTTGTCCTTGAATATCAACAACGGTTAACCCAATTTTTTTAAGTGTAGTAGTATTCACTAAAATCCCATTAACTCGACAAATATTTTTACCGTTACGATAAATTTCTCTTTGTAAAATAACACTGCCATCAGAATGATCAATTCCCAATTCATCCAAAATGTTATAAGTTGGACTATCATTTGGAAAAATAAATAATCCTTGAACTAACAATTTATTACTGCCATTACGAATGAACTTTTGCGAACCACGACCACCAGCTAACAAACCAACAGCATCAATAATAATTGATTTACCAGCACCAGTCTCTCCAGTAAGAACCGTCATGCCAGAGGAAAAATCTATCTCCAATTTATCAATGATTGCCAAATTACTTATAGATAAATTTTCTAGCAATTAAAGAACTTCCTTTCAAACATAGAATTATTTTAAATTATCAGAATTTTTAATGGTTTGATCAATCGATACCTTCGGATTAATTGATGGATTGTCATCTGATCTCAAATGTAATAAGAATTCGATATTCCCTTCGCCACCCTTAATTGGTGAATAATCTAAACCATCAACAGAGTATCCTGCATCAATAGAAAAATTAATTATGTCATCTAAAACATCTGCATGAACGTTATGATCCTTGATAATACCATGCTTTCCAATTTTATCTCGTCCTGCTTCAAATTGTGGCTTTACAAGTGCCACAACCTCACCACCTAATTGTAAGATGTTTTTCAATGGTGGCAAAATTAAATGCAACGATATAAATGAAACATCGATTGAAGAAAATTCTGGTTGACCATAATTAAAATCAGATAACTGACTATATCTGAAATTTGTATGTTCCATTACTTTAACCCTAGGATCTTCTCTAAGCTTCCATACTAATTGATTGCTTCCCACATCTAGTGCATAACTTAATTTAGCACCGTTTTGTAGCATAACATCAGTAAACCCACCAGTAGATGAGCCAATATCTAAAACTGTTTTATCTTTAACATCGATGTTGAATACTTTTAAAGCTTTTTCTAATTTTAAGCCACCACGACTAACATATGGCATGGGTTTCCCCTTTAAATGAAGTTTGGTTTCTTCAGAAATTTTAGTTCCTGGCTTATCTATTCTTTCTTCATTTTTTCCTAGAATTTCACCAGCCATTACAGCACGTTTAGCCTTTTCACGAGTATCAAATAGTCCTTGTTGAACCAAAAGTACATCTACTCTTTGCTTTTTCATTCTTAAATACTCCTATTTACTGATTTTAAAGTACGTAAGAAATGACTCCAATAAATCAGTATTAATTTCATACTTTTTATTTATAATTTTTAATATTTCACGACTATGATTTAAAACATTAGCTAGCTCTTTATATGAATTAGCTAGTCCAATTAAGTTGGGATAGGTGTTTTTAATACTGTCTTGATGAACTGGTTTACCTAAACTGTCGGATGTTGATACTACATCTAAAATATCATCGTAAATTTGAAACGCTAGACCATAATCATCAGCATAATTAGATAAAAGCTTTTGTAAACTTTCATCAGCATCAGCCATTATAGAACCTGCAACAACAGCATAGTTAATTAGCGCACCTGTTTTACCACGATGCAATTTTTTTAAAGATGATAAGTCTAATTTAGTATTTTCAAATTCGATGTCAGAAGATTGACCAGCAACCATTCCACTAGGGCCACTAGCTTTAGATAATAAAAAGACTAATTTTGCTTTTTTATTATCAGGTAAATCATTGTCAGTAATCCATTGAAATGATAACGACAACAAACCATCACCTGCTAAAGTCGCTATTCCAGAACCAAACTTAATATGATTAGTAGGAATTCCTCTACGCAAATCATCATTATCCATCGCTGGTAAATCATCATGAATTAAAGAATATGTATGCAAAAGTTCAAGTGCACAAGCAGCTCTTAAACTATCATTACTAATTTCTTTGCCCAATGTTTGCATAGTTGCCAAAGTTAATAGTGGCCTTAAACGTTTGCCACCAGCCATCAAAGAATATTTCATGGATTCGTATAAAGTTTCTTGATCAACATCTTTTTTTAAATTATTTTTTAAATAATTATTGATTTTTTTTAAATATTCATTTTCAAAATCACCCAATAGTTGATTTAACATTATTTTGTATCACTTTCTGATTTTTCAAACGATACTTCTTTATCATCATTAGTCATTTCTTTAGCAAGTGTATTTTCTGCATTTTTAAGCGTGGATTCTAAATCTTTGGTTAATTTAACCCCATCTTGAAATTCTGATAAAGCTTTTTCTAAAGGGATATCTCCTTGTTCCAATTCATTTACAATACTCTCTAATTTTTGCATATTATCTTCGAAAGTTTCTTTTTCGGCCATTGTTTTACTTCCTTTCTATGTTGTTAATAGTTGCCTGAGCAGATCCATCAATTAAGTTTAGATTAATTTGACTATTTTCACTCAAATCATCAACACTTTTGATTACGTTGTCATTTTCATCGGTTGTGTAACTAAATCCTCTTGACATTGTTTTTAATGGGCTTAGATGATCTAAAGAATCCGCAATATTTTTGATCTTGTTTTTTTTTGAACTAACAACTAATCTAATATTTCTTTCCAATTGTTGTTGCTTTATATTTAAAATTTTAAGATTAGCATCAATTCTTTGTTTAGGAGAATTAATCTGTAATTTATTAGATAGTTGATTTAAGTTTTTATCAAATCTTTGTAAATTAGTTTTCATGTTAATAATTAATTTTTCACGTAACCCATCTAAATTTTGTAGATAAGAATCATACAAACGATCAGGTTGTTTAAAAATATAAGAGTTTTTTGCTTTATTTAAACGTTGATTCATAATATTTATATTATTTTTAAAAGCATTAAAAATTCTTAATTGTGCTTGTTGCAATTCAGCTAAAACATCAGTTAAAACAGGAACAGATAATTCAGCAGCAGCAGTTGGGGTAGCAGCCCTAACATCTGCAACTAAATCGGCAATCGTTGTATCAGTTTCATGGCCTACGGAAGAAATCACTGGAATTTCACTATCAAAGATAGCTCTAGCAACATTTTCTTCATTAAATGGCCATAAATCTTCAATTGATCCACCACCACGACCAATTATTAAAGTATCGAAATTTCCCATCTCATTAACTCGAGCGATTTGATGAGTAATATCATTAGCTGCTTCATCCCCCTGTACAACCGCTGGAAATAAAACAATTTGTGCTATTGGATATCGTCTTCTAGTTGTCGTTATAATATCTCTAATAACTGCTCCACTGGCAGAGGTCACAACGGCAATTCTTTTAGGAAATTTAGTTAATTGTTGTTTAGGAGCTGAAAATAGCCCCTCTTTAGATAACTTATTTTTTAATTGTTCATATGCTTGATAAAGTGCACCTACACCATCAGGTTCCATATGATCAATATATATTTGATAGTTACCGGTCTTTTCATATAAAGAAATTCTTCCGGTAACTAAAACTTTCATCCCTTCTTCAGGAGTAAATTTAACTTTATTAAAGGATGATTTAAACATAATTGCACTAATCTTAGCGTTATCATCTTTTAAACTAAAATATTGATGCACAGGTCTCAATCTAAAATTAGATATTTCACCGGTTAAATAAACTTTACCTAAGTAAGGATCGCGATCAAACTTTTTTTTGATATAACTAGTTAAATCGCTAACTGATAAGTAATCATTACTCATTATGTTTTTCACTCCATTTTGTAAGTTCAACGGTTTGACTCATTAAAGTGCTAATTGTCATCGGACCAACACCACCAGGAACTGGCGTAATGTAACCGGCTACTTGAGATACATCATCGTAATCGACGTCCCCAACTAATTTTCCATCTTCATTTAAATTCTGACCAACATCAATTACAGTAGCACCTGATTTGACATCTTTTTTAGTAACCGTATGTAATTCACCAGTAGCTGAAACTATAATATCGGCATCTTTAGTATAATCATTTACGTTAGCATAATGATTAATAACACTAACTTCAGCACCAGCATTAATTAATAATGCTGCCATTGGTCTGCCAACAATAGTACTTCTACCAATCACAACTGCTTTTTTGCCCAATAATTCAATATTATATTCTTCAAGCATTTTCATAATACCTTTAGGCGTACAAGCAACTGGATAATTTTCGTTTTCATTTAAAAATAATTTTCCAGAATTAATGGTTTGAAAACCATCGACATCTTTTTGGGGATTGATATGTCCCATTACAAATTTTTCATTAATATGTTTTGGTAGTGGTGATTGAATTAAAATTGCATTAATTGAATCATTATGATTATATTCATCTAATACTGATAATAATTCTTTTTCAGTTGTTTCTTCAGGCAATGCTTTTACTATTGATTTAATACCAAGTTGTTCAGCTTTCTTGTGTTTACTTCTTACATATCGCTTACTAGCTTGATCTTCACCTACAATAATAACTGCTAAACAAGGAACAATAGATTTACTATTCATAATTGTAACTTCTTCTTTTGTACTTTCATTTAACTTTTTTGCTAATAATCTTCCATCAATAACAGTTGCCATAATAGAAACACCCCAATTATTTTTTATCCTTATTTTAGCACATTAAAATAAAATTATGCATTAAAAAAATAGATTTGCATCAAAGCAAATCTATTTTTAAATTTATAAAATAGCATTAGATAGAACACCATTAACAAATTTACGTGAATGATCATCACTATATTTCTTAGTTAACTCTAAAGCTTCATTAATTGCTACCTTAGATGGAATATCATCTACATAAAAGATTTCAAAGAAAGCCATTCTAAGAATTGCTAGATCAGTTTTAGCAATCCTATCAATTGACCAACCTGAAATAAGATATTCACTAATTTTAGTATCTAATTCTTCTCTTTTTTCTAAAACACCATTAACTAATTCCAAATAATAAGATGGAATATCATCTTCTGTTTCTGAAATGGCATGAAAAAAAAGCTCTTTATCTGTAGTATCATTTGCATTAATTGCAAACAATGTTTGAAATGCAAACTCTCTTATTTTATGTCTCGTAAAATTCACTATTGTTCACCCTTATTATCACTATCGTCGTCATCAAACAAATTATTTGAATCAAATGCATTGTCCGCTTTTTCAGGAACAATTCCCTCTACATGAACATTAACTTCACCTAAATTTAGTTCTGTCATGAATAAGAGTTGTTGTTTTACTTGTTCTTGGATATTTAAAGCCACTTTAGGCACGGAAACACCATAGTTTAAGTAAACATAAACATCGACAATTAATTTATCGTTATCAAAATTTAATTTAATTCCCTTGCCAAATTCTTTTCTACCAAAAAGTTCGTTAACCCCATTAGCTAAAGAACCACGCATCCGATTAACGCCCTTAACTTGAACAGCAGAAATACTAGAAATTATTTCTAATACTCGTGGAGAAATTTGCATTTCACCAGCTTGTGAACTTGATGATTTCAAAGCAATATTGTTACTATCTGCCATAAGGATTACCCCCAATCGAGCAATTAAAATCTTAATTAATTAAATTATTAAGCTCTTGAAATATAACTACCTTCAGTAGTATTAATTAATAGTTTGTCACCAGCATTAACAAAGAAAGGAACTTGAACAATTAATCCAGTTGTCATAGTAGCAGGTTTACTACCACCTGATGCAGTATTCCCCTTAATGCCAGGTTCAGTTTCTTCAACTTCTAAAGTAACAGTCTTAGGAACTTCGATACCAATTACTTCATTTTCATATTGAACAATGTTTACTTCCATGTTTTCTTGCAAGTAATTTAAAGCATCTTTTATTTTTTCACCAGGAACAGTTAATTGGTCGTATGTTTCCATATCCATGAATACATAACCAGAACCATCTTCGTATAAATATTGCATAGTTTTAGAATCAATTTGTGCTTGTTCCATTTTGGCACCTGAACGGAAAGTCTTATCTTGAACCGCTCCAGTTCTTAAGTTCTTTAACTTAGAACGAACAAAAGCACCACCCTTACCAGGCTTTACATGTTGAAAGTTAACAATACGCCAAATTGCATTATCAACCTTAATTGTTAATCCAGTTTTAAACTGAGCTGTTGAAATTGTTGCCATAATTAAATAATCCTCCTAATATTAACTATTAAATATAGTTCATTATATTGCTTAATATTTATTATAACATTTTTTTTTATAATAAAAAAAGCCTGATAATCAGGCTTTTTATACATCATTTACTTAATTATTTAGAAACTGCTTCAGATACAGGGTAAACTGAAACTTGACGATTCTTACGGCCCATACGTTCAAAACGTACAACACCATCTGATAAAGCAAATAAAGTATCATCATTAGCACGCTTAACATTTTTACCAGGGTAAATATGTGTACCACGTTGGCGATAGATGATTGAACCAGTTGTAACAGTTGATCCATCAGCAGCCTTAGTACCTAGACGACGACCTGCTGAATCACGACCGTTAGCAGTTGAACCTCCCCCTTTATGGTGAGAGAAGAATTGTAGATTCATTTTTAACATAGGATTACACCTCCGTACAATTTAATCGTTTATTATATCTAATTTAATATATTTTGCATAATTTTTAGAAACATCTGATATACCATTTTCAAAACTACTTAAAATAGCTTGAGCAGCTATATCAGTATCATGATTTTTAGCTTCAGGAATAGTTACCTGCATAAAACCACCATCAGAATTATTACTTTTAACTTTAGACTCTAAGTGCGCTACACTATCTAATCCATTTACAGTAGAAATAGACAGTACAGAAACAGCAGCACAAACTATATCCTTACCATATTCTCCTGAATCAGCATGACCAGTTAATTTAAAAGATGTTATATGATCATTTAAATTATTATGATAAATATTAACCTTAATCATTATAGCCTCTTTACTATGCCTTGATTGAGTCGATAGTAACCTTAGTATATGGTTGTCTATGACCCTTCTTTGAACGGGCACCCTTCTTAGGTTTGTAACGAAGAATAGTAATCTTCTTGCCACGGCCGTGTTTTTCAACAGTACCTTCAACTGAAGCACCGTCTACTAAAGGAGTACCAACCTTAGCTGAGTCACCACCAACAAAAACAACTTGGTCAAAGTTAACCTTGTCACCTTCGTTTGCGTTTAACTTTTCAACATAGATTGAGTCACCTTCAGCAACTTTATATTGCTTACCGCCTGTTACGATAATTGCGTACATAATGTGCACCTCCTTGAAATAATATGCTTAGACTCGCCGAAGATAAGCGTTCATCAAATGAAACTTAATACTTACTACGTGCGGTTGTAGCTGTGAAGTCCACAAATACAACAGTGTAAGTATACACATATTAAGGTATTTAGTCAACAAAAAAGTAGATTACAATTTGTAATCTACTTTTTATAAATGTCACAGAAGAGATTCGAACTCTTGACCTACGGTTTAGAAGACCGTTGCTCTATCCAGCTGAGCTACTGCGACATCAAATAACCAACAAAAATAATTATATTAAAAATAGTATTCTATGTCAACAGTTTTTAAATATTTTTATTAATTCTTTTAACTTCTTCAATAACATCATTAATTTTAAGATTTAAGTCAACAATTCCAAACTTATTAAATATTTTCCAAGCGTATAAAAAGTCTTTCTCATTATGACTGGATAAACTGTTAAAAAGCATTTTTTTAATAACAATGTATACATTACTAAAATCACTATCAGATTTATTACTAAAAATACGATTTTGTTCGTCATTTGATATATGAATTAAATGATTCCAATTTTTTAAATTAGCTACTAACAAAAACAAATTCATACTTTTAGAAAAGTCTTCCAAAATATTCTTTTTATAATCGTCTGGACTAACATCTAGTTTAGTAAAATTTAAAATGCTAAATCTTTTAGAATCACTTGCTAATTTAGATAAACTAATATCTAAATTAATATAAGCTTTTTTAAGTCTATTATTTGGATTAACTGGTAAATTACTTTTTTGTTCTTCAATTCTAAATTTAGAAATAGAATTTTTTAAAAGTTCATCAAAATCAAACAAAATATCACTCCTTAAGGATAATATCGATTTTATCATGAGCAATATAATTTTCAAACAAAAAAGAGATTATAATTTTATAATCTCCTAAAAATATTTTTTAATATTGTTCCATATATTGTTCTCTTTCCCATTCAGAAACTTGAGCACGATATGCATCATATTCTAAATGCTTAGCAGCTAAGAAGCTGTTAAAGATTTTCTCACCCAATGCATGCTTAATTGTATTGTCATAAGATAATTCTTTAAGTGCATCAAGTAAATCATCTGGTAAATTAACAATTTGATTTTCTTTTCTTTCTTGAGCATTCATATGATAAATATTTCTATCAACACTCTTTGGTGGAACAATTTCATTTCTTAACCCATCAAGACCAGCTTCAAGCACTGCAGCAACTGCCATATATGGATTAGCTGTTGGATCAGCACTTCTTACTTCTAATCTAGTTGCAAGTCCACGAGCATTAGGTACACGGATTAATGGAGAACGATTTGATCCTGACCAAGCAACGTAAACAGGTGCTTCATATCCAGGAACTAAACGCTTGTATGAGTTAACAATTGGATTACAGATTGCAGTGTAACTCTTAGCGTGTTTAATTAATCCACCTAAGAAATGATATGCAGTCTTGGATAATTCTAAATCACCTTTTTTATCATAGAATACATCACCATCTTTATTGAATAATGACATATTTAAATGCATTCCTGAACCGTTAATACCACTCAATGGTTTTGGCATAAATGTAGCATAAAGACCATGTTTTCTTGCAACCGTTTTAACAACCAATTTAAATGTCTGAATATTATCTGCTGCATTTAAAGCATCAGCATATTTAAAGTCAATTTCATGTTGTCCAGGGGCGACTTCATGATGGGCAGCCTCGACATCAAATCCCATTTCTTCAAGAGTTAGAACAATGTCACGGCGACAATTTCCACCTAAGTCTAGAGGGGCCATATCAAAATAACTACCTTGATCATTCAATTTAACTGTTGGTTTACCATTTTCATCCATCTTGAACAAGAAAAATTCTGGTTCAGGTCCAATATTAAAGGAAGTAAAGCCGGCATCTTTCATATCTTTAAGAACTCTAATTAAATTATTACGAGGGTCACCTTCAAACGGTTCACCATTAGGCTTGTATACTTCACAAATAACCCTAGCAATTTTCCCTTTTTCTGAGCTCCAAGGAAAAATCATCCAAGTTGAAAGATCTGGATGTAAATACATATCACTTTCTTCAATTCTAACGAATCCTTCAATAGATGAACCATCAAACATTAACTTATTATCTAGTAATTCATCTAACTGACTAATTGGGACCTCAACATTTTTTAATGTTCCTAAAACATCAGTAAACATT
Source organism: Apilactobacillus apisilvae (assembly GCF_023380225.1). NCBI lineage: Bacteria > Bacillati > Bacillota > Bacilli > Lactobacillales > Lactobacillaceae > Apilactobacillus > Apilactobacillus apisilvae. The sequence goes on along the minus strand of NZ_CP093362.1, from coordinate 305,147 downwards.
AATCTTAAAAATTTAACATCTTTTTCTTTTACAATACGACGGATGTCGTCTTTTGAATAATCATGTTTTGTAGCCATTTAACTCTACCCCTAACATTTTTATTATATTAATTAAAAAGAATTATTGCCCTTAACATCTTTATAGTTTAAACCACCAACATTTAAAAGTTCATCTGAAAGTATTTTTCTAGCTTCTTCATCAGACAAATTCTTATGAGTATCTTTATTATTTAACTCGTCTTGTTTACGCTGCTCATAGACTTTCTTAATTTTAGAAATGTTCATCCCTTCAGATAAATAATCTTTAATCTCTAAAATCTCATCAATATCATTTAAAGAGTACATTCGGCGATTTCCTTCATTTCTTTCAGGTGAAACAAGTCCCTGCTCTTCATAATATCTTATTTGTCTAGCAGTTAAACTAGTAAGTTTCATAACAGTGCCAATTGGTAAAACTGATAAAGAACGTCTTAAGTCTTTTTCTTTCATAAAAATAACTCCCTCTAATATATTTTATATTAACATTATAATTGTCCTTGTCAAGATCATATGTCATGTTTTATAACATGAATTTAAAATTATTTATTAATCCATTTAGTTATATCTTGTTCAATTGAATAAATTTCTTCCTTATTATTTAAAATGTCATACCATGTAACATCCATTTTATTTCTAAACCAAGTTAATTGTCTTTTAGCATAGTGTCTTGAATTCTTCTGAATTAAATCTTTAACATCATTTAGATTTAAATTTCCATTAAAATAACCATCAAACTCTTTATAGCCTATCCCTTTGCATGCTGGCAAATCTAATCCGCCTTTATTATACAGCCACTTAGCTTCGTCGACTAAACCACTGCTAAACATATCATCTACTCGTTTATTAATTCTTTGGTATAAGTTATTACGATTGGTGTTTAATGCAATTATATAACTATCAATTTCAATATCAGACTTGTCATTTTGTTCAGAAAATTTATTCCCCGATTGTTTATAAAATTCCAAAGATCTAATAATACGACGCTCATTATTAACAGGAATATTAATTGCTGATTCATGATCAACTTTATCTAAGCGTTTCCACAAATTATATTTACCATTATCAATTGAATATTTATGTAAATCATTTCTCAATTTGTTATCTTTGTCGAAGCTTTGACCAAATTTAAAACCATCAACTAAGGATTGTAAGTAGAATCCAGTACCTCCAACTATGATAGGCAATTTACCCCTACTAGATATATCTTTAATTAAATTTTTAGCATCATCAACAAAATTAGATGCTGAATATCGTTCATTAACATCTTTAAAATTAATAAGATGATGTTTTACTCCATCCATTTCATTACTTGTAACTTTAGCTGTTCCAATGCTCAAATGTCTATAAACTTGCATTGAATCACCAGAAATAATTTCACCATCAAATTTTTTGGCCAACGATATAGACAATGACGTTTTACCTATCGCTGTAGGTCCAGCTATTATTAAAACTTTATTCATGTTTTTCACCGTTTCTTTTAGAATAATACTTAACTTTATAATAATAAATTATTGAGTAAAAATAAACACAAAACTGGATATATTGTAGTAAATCTTGCATAATAGAAATGTATAGATATATACATAAGGAGGTTATTATATGAAGAAATTTGGAAACGGATTCTTGTTAGGTGTATTAGCTACACTAAGCGCTGTCGTTGGTGCATTATTTTCTTTTAAAAAGACAGTCGTTGAACCTGTAGAAAATCATGAACAAAAGCTTGAAGAAAACAGAAAGCGTGTTTTAAGAAAGCAACGTTCTGCTCATCTAAATTAAAAGCGAAAAAAATAAATCCATTGGAAGTAAATTTCTTTCAATGGATTTATTTTTTATATTATTTTTTTGTTTTACCGTTCCAATTACGATAACCGCTTTTCAAAATATAAATAGTTTTATAACCTTTTTTACTTAAAAAAATAGCAGTGCGCATACTAATATTCATACCTTGATCATATAAGTAAACAGGCATATCAGATCTAATATTGCCATAAAAAGTCTTAATGGTTGAATATGGCATACTTCTAGCACCTAATATGTGCCCAGAATCAAAATCTTTTGTTTCTCTTAAATCGACAATTTGACCTCGATGACTACCCTTTTGAAAATCTTCTTCATTAATTATGTTTGCAGCTCTATTAGCCCTTATTCTAGTAGATAAGTTAATAATAAAAAATACAGCAATAATTAATACTACTAAAACCAGTGAAGAATACATCATGAATCTCCTAACCTAATTAAATTATTTTTGAGTATTTCTTAACGCAAGCGATGCAGCACCGATAACACCAGCATCATTACCTAATTGGGCTAAACGAATTTTAGTAGAATCACGAACGGGTCTAAAAGCGTTTTCTTGGAAATATTTAGTTGTTGGTTGTAGTAATGTGTTACCAGCGTTAGATACACCACCACCAATAACAATATTACCAGGATTTAGAGTGTTACCAACATTAGCTAAAGCTAAACCTAAGAAATAACATACACGGTCAACAACCTGATTAGCAAAAATATCACCATTGTCAGCTAAGAAGAAAACAATTTTAGAAGTAATTTCTTCGCCAGTATTAATCATTTCTTTTAATCTTGAATTACCAGTAAATTCAGTAGATAAACTTTTTGCCACATTAATCACACCAGTAGCTGAAGCATATTGTTCTAAACATCCACGTTTACCACAAGTACACATAAAGCCACCTGGTTCAACAGTAATATGGCCAATTTCACCAGCGCCACCATTAATACCATGAGCTAATTCACCATTAATAATGACACCACCACCAACACCAGTTCCTAAAGTAACAAAAACAACATCAGAATCTTTACTACCGGCACCTTGCCAATATTCTCCCAATGAGGCAACGTTAGCATCATTATCTATGGAAAAAGGAAGGCCTAAAGCCTGTTCAATTTGATCCTTGATTTTTTGAGTTGTCTTCCAGTTTAAGTTATAAGCACCAATTACTGTACCTGCTTCACGATCCACTGAACCTGGAGTTCCCATTCCAATACCTACAAAATCATCAATTTTATGATCAGAGTTTTCCATCTTTTTTGTAATAGATTCAATAATATTTGGAACAATATGACTTCCGTTAGCGCTTACATCTGTGGTAATAGCCCATTTATCAAGAATTTCACCACTATCTGTTAAAAAGCCTAATTTTGTAGTTGTTCCTCCTAAGTCAATTCCAATCAATTTACGTACCATTTGTAGTTCCTCCTAAATATTGTTATTCTCAGTTTTATTTTCTTCGATTTTATGTTCATGTTTTAAAACTAGTTTAGCTTGTATAAACTCTTTTTGAGTAATGACATTTGATTCATTTAAATGATCCAGTTCTAAAGCCATAACTTCAATATCCCAAATTCTTTTACCTACATAAACATAAATACCAAATCTTTTTAATAGTTGTTGCACATCATACAACGTATTCATTGTCCCACATCCTAAAAAAAAATGCACTAATTATTTGACATATATCCAGTTTTTAAACAAAAAATTATGATTATTAATAAGACAATAAAAGAAAGTATCTTTTTAGACTTATTGACCTTATAATTTGGTAATCCAATAATATAAGGTACAAAAAATCCTGCAATTAATCCACCTAAGTGCCCTGATAAGTCAATTGTTGTACTGGTTAAATCAAAAACTATATTAATACCAATTAATATTAAAAAACTTTGTGACATTTTTCTAACTGCCACGTTATCATGAAAAGTTTCCCCTAACATTAAGAAAACACCAAACAATCCAAAAATAGCAGTACTTGCACCAGCACTAGGATTATTAGAAAATGCAAAACTAACAATATTCCCCATAATACCAGATAACATGAAAATCAATAAGTAACGAAAATGGCCAAAGATCTTTTCTAATTGAATCCCTACATAATATAAACTAATTCCGTTCATTACAATATGTAATAAACCTAAATGAATAAATATTGGTGTAATAAAACGCCACCATTGACCAAAATATTGAATTGGATATCTATACATAGATCCATTCATAACAATTTCATCACTGGTATTTGTAATTAAACCAAAAATATAAACAAAAGCCATGATTAGCAATAAAAGCTCTGTTATAAATGGTTTTTCATCAATATCATGGTAAAAAGAAGAATTTTTTATTTTAATAAATGATTCTTTTAACTTTTTGATCAAAATCATCAACTTTCCAAAGTGCTTTTTGATATATTTGTTCCTTGAAACAAAGAGAAAGAGTATATCCATTATATTTTTTTAAAATTCGATCGTAAAAACCGCCGCCAAATCCCAAACGATTATTATCTAAAGAAAAGGCCAAACCTGGGACAATTAATAGATCAATATCACTAATATTAGCTTTAAAAGTAAATAATGGTTCATATATATCAAAAGAACTTTTTTTAAATTTAGTATCTTCAGTACAATTAATAAAGACCATTTCTTCTTTAGATATGACTTTAGGAACAAAAACTTCCTTATTATCTAAAAAAGCCTTTCTAATAATCGGTCTTGTATCAATTTCAAATTTTAAACTTATAGTGATTGCTATAGAGTCGCTATTTTTCCATTCTAAACTATTAAATAATTTTTTATAAAGTTTGTGTTCATAATAACTTTTATGATTCTTATTTTTTAATAGACCAATAATTTGTTTTCTAATATTTTTTTTATCCATATAACACTCTCTTAAGATATAAAAAAAGGATTGGGCTTTAAACCCGAATCCTTATTTTGTTTCACGATGTAATGTAACTTTTCTTTGACGTGGACAATATTTATTTAGTTCCAAACGATCAGGGTTATTACGACGACTCTTAGTTGATAAGTAGTTACGTTCGTGACATTCTGTACATTCTAGTGTAATGTGTACTCTCATTAGTGTTACACCTCCAAATTTATCTTTTTACAATTTATAGATATAAACAACCGTCAACTTTTAATATATTATCATTTTTTTTAGGATTTGACCAGAGTTTATACAAATATTGTTAAGGAAAATTACTTAACAGCAATAATTTTATTCAAAACCTTTATCTGACTGTACATATTTCCAATAAGCTGAGTATATTTGCTTAGCTAAGTTAATATTATTACTTTCAGCATCGTCTGGCAAGTTTGGAATTGCTAGTGCAACTACTACTTGCGGATTCTTAGATGGTGCAAAAGAACCTAAACTAAGAGTAACAGTACTATTATGATTATAAAAAGTTTGCGCAGTCCCAGTTTTAGCAGAAATTTCTGGTTTAACTTGATTTAGCGTAATCCCAGTTCTATACTGACTAGTTCCATGAACAACTTTATAAAAACCATCAGTAACAACTTTTCGTTGAGCCGGAGTCATATCAATTTTATTTAATATATTAGGTGTCACAGAATATTTAACTCTTCCTAGTTTACCGTCTTTGTTAGATGATCTAATATTTTGCACAACATGTGGCTCAATACGATATCCCCCATTAGCAATGGTAGAAATATATTGTGCTATTTGCATAGTTGTATAATTATCATAATTTCCATAAGATAAATCAAGTGCTTTACCAATATTAGCAAAACCACTAGGACCCTGAATTCCCTTAGTTTCACCAGGTAAATCGATTCCTGTTTTCACTCCCAAACCGAATTGATTAAAGTATCCTCGCATAATGTTAAACACATCAGGATTCATCGTTAATGGAGCTCCTGAATAATAATTAAATTTGGCCTCTTTCATAGCTAATTGCATCATATAAGAGTTAGAAGATATTTCTAAAGCGGTAGAAGCATCAACTGGTAAATTTGCAGATCCATTATGATTAAACCAAGAACTTTTTTGGATACCACCAGTAAGAATTGGTTTATCAGTTAAAACAGAATTAGTGGGAGTTATAACTTTATCCATAAGTGCTCCAGACACCATAGCACCCTTAACAACAGATCCCATTGTAATGGAACTATTAATTGTTCCCAATGCATTAGGCGTTAATTTACCAGTCTTAGGATTTCTATTCACTCCACCCATTCCTACAACAGATCCGTCTTTAGGATTCATAACAACAGCATAAGCACCAGTAGAATTTCCTGACATTTCGGCATGTTCTACTAAGTACTGTAATTTTTTTTGAAATTGTGAATTAATAGTTAACTGAACATTATCACCTTTTTGACCACCATACTGTTTAATTGACTTATCTAAGCTACCATTTTGAATTAAAGTTTGTGACTTAGATCCTCTCAAAACAGGTTCATATTCTGATTCTAAGTAATTTTGTCCAACGCTATCATTTCTAGAATATCCTTGCGCAAGTAAAGTATTAATCTTATCGATTGGTAATCCTGTTTTTTCTGAAGAAACTGTTCCAACGATACTTTGAACAGAATTACCATTAGGATATTCTCTAGTCCAACTACTACCAATTTGAATACCCGGCATTTCAGTTAAATGTTCTCCGACTTCGGCTAATTCTTTATTAGTAACTCCCGTTGTTTTAATATAAGTAGTGGATAGTTGATATGCACCACTCATTTTTTGAAAAATAACAGCTGCATTCTTAGCAGATGCACTTTTACCATATAACTTATCATTCTGAACCTTATCTAAAGCAGCATTATATTGAGTATCGGGGGTTGAATTAGCTGGTAACTTTAAGCTTTTTTCTATATTCTGCAAATTAGAAGGATTAGATAGGTAATATTCAGCTGCCTGTCTAGAAGTTAAGGCGCTTGAATCAACGCTTATATACTTACTTAACTTATTAGCAAGATTATATAAGTCACTACTATTAACACCTATACTTTTAGTATATTGGATAGCCTGATGGGCCTTGTTTCCAACTAAAACTCTTCCAGAAGAATCATAAATCATCCCTCTTTGAACATTCCCCAATTTTATAGAATTATCGGATCGATTTACTTCAGCTTTATATTGACTTCCATTGACGATTTGTAAATATGCTAATTGAATCATTAATACTAAAAACAAAGCACCGACAATAAATAATAATATTTTTAATCGAAAAGGTACTCTCGAATTTATATTTTTGTTTTGATGATGAAATATTTTTTGTAGAAAACTATTCAAGGTTATCTAAACTCCTTGTTATAAATTTTTTTAAACATGAATGTTATTATATACGTATTGTATAATATATGTATAAAATAGTGACAACAATTTCATTAATGAAAGGATGACAAGTTATTAAACATATAAAAAATCATATACCACTTATGTTAAGTTTTTTTATTCCGTTTATAATTATGGCATGTTATTTTGCATATCGCAATATGTTTCCATTTGGTAATGGTAGCATTTTAACAGTAGATTTAGGCCAACAGTACGTAGATTTTTTTTCATTTTATAAAAGAACTATCAATACACTTAACTTTGGTAATCTATTTTATTCTTTTTCAAATGGATATGGTGGTGAAATGACAAGTATATGGTCTTACTATTTAATGAGCCCGTTAAACTTAATTATTGCTATTCTACCGAAAAGTTTCATGAATGGTAGTATTATGTTGATTACGTTATTAAAATATGGACTGTCAGGATTAAGTTTTGGATACTTAATAAAAACCAAAAAAGTTAAAAACAATTTAACAATTCCAATATTTGCAACTTCATATGCAATGAATGGTTGGATAATTGCTAACCAATTGAATATTATATGGTTAGATGCAATGATTATATTACCAATAATTATTTTAGGTATTGATAATATAATTAAAAAGAACTCTTATAAAGTTTATTTAATATCATTAACAGCTATAATAATCATTAATTATTATATGGCTTTTATGATTTGTATATTTTCATGTACATATTTTATCGCTAATTACGTTATTAAATACAGCAATATCAATAATAAAATTAAAATGATTTTAAAATATATTGGAACTAGTTTAACTGCATTTTTAATTTCATCATGGCTAATGATACCTAACATAATAGCCCTTAAAGATGGTAAAGGGCAATATACAATCAGTAATATAAAATGGAAATTTGAGTATAATCCTTTAGATATGATTTCTAAGTCTTTAAATGGTGCTTTTAACTTTGATCAAATACCTAGTGGCTATCCTAATATATTTATTGGAAGTATTGCATTAATATCAATGATTTCTTTTTTCTTCAATCACAACATTAGAATAAAAAAAAGAGTTATATATTTTTTGCTACTATCATTTTTGATTATATCCATGTCCTTTGAACCACTTGATTTACTTTGGCATGCATTTCAATTTCCAGTATGGTATCCATATAGATTTTCATTTATTACTTGTTTCTTGATTGCATATTTAGGAGCAATTGGCTTTAATAGTTTGCCTAAAGAAATAAATATTACTTTAATAATAAAAGTTTCAGTCATTCTTGTTGCTGGAATGTTATACGTTGGAGTTAATATTAATAGATTTACATTTTTATCTATAGAAAAATATATAATTTCATTGTTAATTTTAGCAATAACATTTTTAATAATAATGTTAATCAACAAAAAAACATTTAAATACTATTTATTAAGCCTTCTTATAATCACTATATGTGATATGGGAATAAACACTTTCAATTCATTAAATAGCATTTCATATGTTAATAATAGTGACTATACTACTTATAATAAAATATTATCAAATAAAATATCATCAATCCAAAAAAATGATAATTCATTCTACCGAATTGGAAAATCATTTTATCGTACTAAAAATGATCCTTTAGAAAATAATTTTAATGGTGGTTCAGTATTTTCATCCACTTTACAAAAGAAAAATACTGAATTTGAATCAAAAATTGGAATTCCATTTAATAGCGGATCAATTGATTATTCTAATGGCACCTTATTTACCGACTCCTTATTAAGTTTTAAATATATAATTAATATGGATAATGGATTTAAAAAATATCCAATGATTCAGCAAAGTGGAAAACGATATGATGTTATTAATAATAAAGTAAATAATGATTTTAATAGTTATAAAAACAATAATTATTTTCCAATAATTTATGAAACAAATCAGAATTCATTAAAAAAAATAAAAACTAATGATGACCCCTTGAACTATCAAAACAATATTTTTAAATCTTTATCTAATTCAAATAAAAATATATTTAATTTTAATAATGATTATAAAGTAACTTTTAATAATGTTTATAACACCAAATCTCTTAACAAATCAGTTGTTAAAAAGAAAAATTTATTAAAACCAGCTTCTATTGATATTAAATACAACTATACTGATGGAAACATTCCTTATCTACTGTTATCTGGTAATTTTAATAAAGATAACTGCTCAATTTTTGTTAACGGAAATAGTGTTATTGTGCCTAAAACATTTTCTAATTCAATAGTGATCAGCTTACCTAAGCAAAACAGTACAATAGATATTAATTTTAAAAAAGCTAGTTTATACTCTAATGATTTTGGCCTTTATAATCTTAACTATAATCAATTTAAAAAAGATACAAATTATATTCATAATCAAAGGAATAATATTAAATTTAATAATAATAATATATCTGCTGATTTAAACTTTAACAAAAAAGGTAATATTTTGACGTCAATACCTTATTCAATGGGATGGCATTTAGTCATAGATGGTCATGAATCCAAAATATCGCCATGGTTAAATGAATTTATTGGTAGTAGTAAAATGGTTTCAAGAGGAAAACATAAAGTTTTCCTATATTATTATCCTAGTGGTTTAAACATAGGCATTATCATGACAATAATTGGAATTTCAATATTATTAGTTAACTTGATTATAAATAAAAAAAAGTACAAATAAAAAGATCCTTAAGATGAGTAGATTCATCTTAAGGATCTTTTTATTCATTATTGAACATCAATAATTTTAACCTGCATATCACCAGCAGGAATTTCAATTGTTACATCATCATTTTTCTTATGACCTAACAATGCTTTAGCAATTGGGGAATCATTTGAAATTTTTCCACCCATTGGATCTGCTTCAGCAGCTCCAACAATTTGATAAGTTTCTGGATCTTCATCTGGTAATTCTTTAAAAGTAACTTTTTTACCAACGTTAACCAAGTCTTTATCAACATCTTCATTATCTACAACATTAGAATATTGAAGCATATGTTCAACAGTAGTAATTCTACTTTCTAACATACTTTGTTCATTTTTAGCAGATTCATATTCAGAGTTTTCAGATAAATCACCATAACTCCTGGCAATTTTGATTCTTTCAATAATTTTAGGTCTTTGATTTAATCTTAAATCTTCTAATTCATTTTCCAATTTCTTTTTACCTTCAAGGGTCATTGGATATGTTTCGTCTTCAGCCATACTATATCTCCTTTAATTAAATTGTTGTATCTATATTATTCAAAACTTTGGTATTACCATGTTTTAATAAAATTGATTGAATTTTAGTAGTTAATAAATCAATAGCAACTTGGTTTTTACCACCCTCAGGAACAATAATATCTGCATAACGCTTACTTGGTTCAACAAATTGGTTATACATAGGTCTAACAGTTTCTAGATATTGTTGAACAACTTCATCAAGTGTACGTCCACGTTCCTTAGTATCACGTTGAATACGTCTTAAAATACGAATATCATCATCAGTATCCACAAATACCTTAATATCCATTAAATCTCTTAAACGTTTATCATCTAAAATCAAAATTCCTTCAAGAATAATAACATCACGAGGTTCTTGAGTAACTGTTTCTTCACTACGATTCAACTTTTTATAATCATAAACGGGTTTCTCAATTGCTTTATAGTTTAATAACTTGTGTAAATCATCGATTAATAAATCCGTATCAAAAGATAATGGATGATCATAGTTAGTTTCTTCTCTTTCAGCCCAAGTTTTTTGTGATTGGTCCTTATAGTAAGAATCTTGTTGTAAAATCATTATTGAGTGCCCTAACAACTGATTAAAAATAGCACGACTTACAGTAGTTTTACCACTACCAGAACCACCAGTTACACCTATAACAACAGGACGTTTTTTATTTTCTACCATATTAATCTCTCCAAATTATTTTTATCTCATATAGTTATTATTTTTGACTATTGAACTACTATTTAACAAATCACTGGTATACATAACTTTATTTTTCTTAGTATCAATGTAAAAATGCAAATAATTTTTATCCCTATCCCTTGGATTTAAAACTGCTTTCACAGCATTAATACTAGGATTACTAATAGGTCCAGGTCCATATCCAGTATGCTTAAATAAGTTATAAGGAGATTTAATTTTATAATCTTTTTTTTCAATTGATTGACTAAAACTTTTCCCATTAGCATACAAAATACTGGACTTCATTTCAAGTGGTAATTGATAATTTAATCGGTTAAATAATACTCCAGCAATCTTTTCACGATCAATATTGCTATACCTTTCCAATTCAACCATCGATGCTAAAGTCATGACTTGATTTACCGTAAGTCCTTGCTTCTTGATAGTTTTATAATAAGGCTTTAGCTCATTATTAGATTTATCCAACATTTGTTTAACAATGTCCTTCAAATCAATTCCTTTTTGCGAATTATAAGTAGCAGGATATAAATATCCCTCCAACTTATATCTAGTATTTTTAGATTTAAATGAAGAACTCAACATTTCTGGATATTGTTTTTCCAATTGCGATAAATAATTTTTATCATCAATAAGATTAAGAAAATCTTCTCGAGAATATTGACTTCTATTTTCTATATCCTTGGAAATTTGATTAATATCATCGCCTTCTCTAACAAGCAATCTACCATAATTGCCTTGAAGCGGTTGCGAAGAACCACCGTTTTTCAGTTTTTTAGCAATCGTCGATAAACTCATTGAAGGTGAAAATTCATAATATCCAGCTTTTAAATTATTATAATGATTACTATTTACATAATAATCAAATACCATCCCACTCTTAACAATTTTATTATCCTGTAAAATTGATCCAATTTTCTTATCCGAAGCACCTAAAGGAATATTGACTTGTATGACACTTTTATCTTTGGAATTAAGTGGTTCTAAAGAACTATTTAAATATTGATGTCCTAGGAAAAATATAAAACATCCCAATATAATCAAAATTCCCACAATTGTGAAACTAATCTTTCGGCCTAAATTATTATGCTTCTTAGAAGAATTATCGGATTTTAATTTATTAGCCAATACAATTCCTCCATCTTAGACAATTAACGAACTTCAACATCGAATTCTTTTTCTAAATTCCTTTGAATCTTGTCCATAACTTTATTAACATCATCGTCTACTAGAGTATCACGTTTATTTTGGAATACTAGATTATAGGCCATTGATTTTTTACCTTCTGGAACATGTTCACCATTATAAACATCAAAAATATTAACTTCTTTTAAGAATGCGCCACCACGTTTTTCAATTACCTTAACAATATCAGAATTTGTAATATTGTCATCTACTAACAATGCGATATCTCTTGAAATAGATGGATATTTAGAAATAGATTCATAACTTTGATCTGACTTAGGTAAATCATTTAAGCTATCTAAGTTTAAGTCGAAAACATAAGTATCATTAATCTTAAATTGTTTTGCAATATTAGGATGTACTTCTCCAACAAAGCCAACATAATGACCATGAATCATAATATCAGCAGTTCTACCAGGATGCATTTCTGGGTATTCTGCATTAGATACATAATCAATTTGTCCATTAAAACCAATAGTTTCTAGATACTTATTTACAATTCCTTTAATTTGGTAAAAATCTACTTCTTTATTGTTTTCATCCCAATTACTTGATATTAATGAGCCTGAAATAGCACCAGCAATATGTTCAATTTCTGAAGGCTTAACTTGGTCTTTAGTATCCTTATAAAATACACGGCCTTGTTCATATAAAGCAACGTCGCTAACATTTCTTGCCTTGTTATAAGCGATATCATCTAATAAACCGGTTAATAAGTTCATTCTTAAAGTTTCATGATCATTAGTCATAGGATAACTAAGATTAGTTTCAAACGAATTTTGCATCATAAACATATTAGCTTTTTCTGAGGTAGTTAGAGCATATGAAATTGCATGGGTTAAACCTAGTCCCTCAAGAATATGTCTACTATCTCTCATCAATTGTTGTTTAGGTTGAAGTTTACCAGTAGTCATAGTAGTTGTAGGCAAAGTAGATGGTAAATTATCATAACCATAAATTCTCGCAACTTCTTCAATCAAATCAGCATCAATATGAATATCCCCACGTCTGACAGGAACAGTAACTGAAAATGAATCATCATTTCTATGAACAATAAATCCTAATCTTTCAAATATATCTTGAACTTGTTCGTAAGAAAGATGGGTCCCCAAAATATGATTAATTTTCGTTAAAGTAATTTCAACAACTACTGGTGAAATTTTGTATTCAGTTCCATCTAAAATATCATCGCAAACATCACCATTCGCTAATTCATTACTCATTTGGCAAGCGTTTTCCATAGCTTCATCTAAACCACTATGATTAACACCACGTTCAAATCTTTGGGAAGCCTCAGTGTGTATAACATGCTTACGTGCCATTTTTCTTACTTTAATAGGATCAAAAACTGCACATTCAAATAAAACATTTTTAGTTTCCTTAGTAATTGATGTATCTAGGCCACCAATTACACCTGCTAATGCAATTGGACGATCATCAGCAATGATAATATCTTTTTCATCGAGATTTAAATTATCTTCACCTAATGTAGTAATTTTTTCACCCTTTTTGGCATTTCTTACAGTAACTTTATTACCATTTAGCTTATCTAAATCATAAGCATGCATAGGTTGACCAAATTTTAGCATTACATAATTAGTAATATCGATAATATTATTAATGGGTTTAATTCCAGCATTCCATAAACGAATTTGTAACCATAGTGGACTAGATTTAATATTCACATTATTGACAATCCGATTTTTATAGATTGGAGCAATATTTTCATCAACATCGCTGTTAACTTGATCTGATGTTTTCTTACCAGAAGTTTCTTTAACTGTAACATCATCATAATTTACATGCTTATTATAAATAGCAGACAAATCATGAAGAGTTCCATATATGCTTAACATATCACCACGATTAGGAGTAACATCTAAGTCGATTAGTTCATCATCCATACCAATATATGAGTATACATCATCACCATTTTTGGCATCATCAGGTAGAAAGTAAATTCCATCAGCCCATTCCTTAGGAACAACATCTTTTGGAAAACCTATTTCATCTAAAGCACATAGCATCCCATTAGATTGAATACCACGCATTTTAGATTTCTTAATTTTTATATTATCAGCAATTCGAGCACCAGATAATGCAACAATTACTTTCTTACCCTTTTCAACATTGGGAGCACCACAAACAATTTGAATAGGTTCGTCTTCACCAACATCGATTTGACATACATGTAGATGATCTGAATCAGGATGGTCTTCCAAGCTAAGGATTTGTCCAACAACTATTTTTTTTAGTCCCTCACTAGGTTTATCAACAGAATCAACTTCTACTGAAGAACGTTCTATTTTTTCGGCTAAATCTTTTGCAGGAATATCTAAATCAATATATTCCTTAAGCCATTTATAAGATACTTTCATATAAAATTCTCCTTAATTAAATTGTGATAGGAAGCGAACATCATTTAAATAAAAATCACGAATATCGTCAACACCATATTTAAGCATTGCAAAACGATCTGGACCTAATCCGAAGGCAAATCCACCATAAGTATCTGAATCAACGCCTGCCATATTCAGAACATTAGGATGTACCATCCCAGCACCTAAGACTTCAATCCAACCAGTATTTTTACATACGTCACAACCTTTACCATTACACTTAAAACAAGTTACATCGGCTTCAACTGATGGCTCTGTAAATGGAAAATAACTTGGTCTTAATCTAATATCATATTTGTCACCAAATAATTGATGTAATAAATATTCTAAAGTCCCTTTTAAATCTGCCATTGTAATATGCTTATCAATCACAATTCCTTCCACTTGGTGGAATTGGTGTGAATGAGTAGGATCGTCAGTATCACGGCGATATACAACCCCAGGTGAAATCATTTTTAAAGGACCTTTATTAAAATCATGTTTTTCCAAAGTTCTAGCTTGCATAGGAGAAGTTTGTGTTCTCATTAAAATTTCTTTTGTAATGTAAAAAGTGTCTTGCATATCTCTTGCAGGATGATCTTTAGGTAAGTTCATCATTTCAAAATTATACTTATCTTCTTCAACTTCAGGACCGCTTAAAACTTCATATCCCATGCCAATAAACATATCTGAAATTTCATCAATGATTGATTGAATAACATGGGGATGCCCTTTAGCAATCGGATCACCAGGTAAAGTAACATCAATTTTTTCAGCAGCTAATTGTTTATTTAAGGCAATCTTTTCTAATTCAGATTGCTTTTTATCCAAAGCTAATTGAATATCATCACGAATCTTATTTGCATAACTACCAACTTTAGGACGTTCTTCAACTGGTAAATCTTTAATACCTCTTAAAGCCTTTGTAATTAGTCCTTTTTTACCCAATAAATGAACTTTAATTTCATCATTCATTTTTTTAATATCAGTTGCACTTTTAATATTTTCTAGACCTTTATCGCGTAACTCGGTCAAATCATTTTTTAGACTCATAAATTTCTCCCTTCAATAAAAAAAGCCTCATCCCTAAAAGGGACGAAGCTTCGCGGTACCACCCTAGTTTATGAGTATTAAACTCATACACTTAATTTCAATAACGGTGATTAACCGGAAAATTTTTCGTTAATAAATAACTCCCAATATCAGCTCAGAAAATGAATTCAACTAATATACGATTACTCTCAGCAAATGAAATCTTTCTGTAAATAATTAGTCTACTAATTTTTCTTCTACACTCTTAATAGAATAATAATGCAAATAAAGGAACAGGTCAAGACCGGTTTCACAAATTAAACCATTTATCTGCCCAGTTATGAACTTCATCCATTATAGGTTCTAAATCTTTACCTCTATTAGTTAACTCATATTGAATTAGCGAAGAATCTTTAAAAGTTTTTCTGGCTACAATATCATCTTTTTCTAGCTCTTTTAATCTTTCAACTAGAACCCTATCACTGCATTTATCAATACTATTAGAAATGTTTTTAAATCTTTGAGGACCATTAAGGAGCGTTTCAATAATTAAACCATTCCACTTTTTACCTAAAATGGAAAATGTTTTTTCAAATTTAGGACATAAATTACAATTAGTTGAAGATTTTAATTGACTATTGGTAGACAAATTCATTATCCCTCCTATTAATACTTTTCAAATATTTGTTTTAAATTACGATACTTTGGGGCAAAATACTCTCTAATAGCATCATAGTCATCAATGAGTGAAACAATCACACTTTCAGAATATTTTGGTTTACTTAATGTTAGACCCCACATATGCTTAATAATAATATCTTTTTCTTTATCATTTAATTTAGTTATTTTTTGAGCATTTCTTAATGCAATTCTTGGGTGCATATAGGCATGTGAGCCTAAGTGAAACTTATCCAATCGCCAATCATAATAAAATAAATCATGTAGAAGTCCACCTCTAGCGGTAGATCTAGAATCCAAATTAAAACGTTTAGCAATTTTATAACTTTCATATGATACATCAATACAATGTTTTAGCCTTGTAGAAGAATGATGCTGTGTATAATTGGCTAAATCTATTACCATTGGAGATGCTAATAGATCAGAAACATATGACATATATAATTTATCATTTTTCCATGAGTCATCAGCCATAATTAAATTATCTCCTTATAATCATTAATTTATTATTTTTGTAGATGAAACATTAGAACACCTGCAGCAATTGCAACATTTAAAGATTCTGCATTTCCTTTAATGGGAATATATAGATTCTTAGTGGTAATATCAAGTAATTTTTTCTGCATCCCATTACCTTCATTTCCCATAATTAAAGCAAACTGTCTGGAAGGCTTAATGTCACTATAAATTGACGCTTCATCATTAAGCTCACTACCGTATATAGGTAGTTTATTTTCTTTTAATTTATCTATCCAATGATTTAAATCACCTTCAATTATTTTTAAATGAAATTGACTTCCCTGCATTGCTCTAAGAACCTTGGGGTTAAATTGATTAGAAGTGCCTTCACCAAAAATAACGCCATTCATTCCAGCTGCATCGGCAGTTCTAACCATTGTTCCAATATTACCAGGATCCTGAATATTGTCTAACAATAACCATGAACCATCAATATTTTCATTTTCAATAATATTTGAAGAAGGTAATCCTACAATTGCAAAAATACCTTGTGGTGTAATTGTAGAGCCTAAATCGTTAGCTATTTCATCATTAATTTCAATTATTTCTTTAGAGTAATTGATTAGTTCTTCATTATGCAATTCAAATTGCTTTGGTGTCGTTAAAATAACTTGAACATCTTGATTTGAATCTAATGCTTCACTAACTAAATGCCAACTTTCTAATATATAAAGAGAGTGTTTTTCTCTACCTTTTTTACTTTTTAATTTTTTCCATTCTTTTATTCTGCTATTTTTAACAGAAGTTATTTTTTCCATAGTAAGGAATAGCCCCTTTTTAATACTAACTTATTCATATTATTTTATAATAATATATGAATGATTGCAAAAGGAGTGATAACAATGAAAAAAACTATTAAATTAATTGTAACTGGAACAGTTCAAGGTGTTGGTTTTAGATGGTCGGTAAAAGAAATTGCAGATAAACTAAATGTGCAAGGTTACGTGCAAAATTTATCAGATGGTTCTGTTAAAATAATTGCTAGTATAAAAAATGATGATATTTCAAAATTTCTTAAACAAATAAAGAATTCAAGCAGTTCAATAATAAATGTTGTGAAAATAAAAAAAGAAATATTAAATTATAAAGACTATCAAAATTTTTCAATTAAAATTTAATATAATTGTGCTTTTCTGGTATTATTAGTAAGTAAAAAAAATTAAGAAAGGTTTTTATTATTAATGAAGAATTTAAAGAAGTATAGTGTTCTTTCATTGGTTGGATTGTCTGCATTGGCCTTATCTGGATGTGTAAGACAAGATTCATCTGGCAAACCATATGGATTAACATATGAATATTTAGCATTACCCGCACAGCATATTTTAGACTTTATGTCTAAATTTGTTGGTGGTTACGGTTGGGCAATCATTTTATTAACTGTCATAGTCAGAATGGTTCTATTACCAGCTATGATCAGTCAAATGAAAAAATCCACAATGATGCAAGAAAAAATGAGCCTTGTTAGACCTCAGATGAAAAACATTCAAGAACGTCAAAGAAATGCAAGTTCTAAAGAAGAACAAATGCAGATTCAACAAGAAATGATGAAACTATATCGTGACAATAATATAAGTATGACTGGTGGAATTGGTTGTTTACCTTTACTAATTCAAATGCCAGTATATATTGCACTATATAACGGTATTAGATATTCTCCAGAAGTTTCACATACAATGTTTTTAGGGATTAAACTTGGTGATAAAAGTTTAATTTTAGTTGCTCTATCATTTGTAGCGTATATTATTCAAGGATATTTAATGACCTTAGGATTACCTGAAGATCAAAAGAAACAAATGAAAATGATGTCATACATCACTCCTGTCATGATTGTTTTAGTAACATTTAGTGCTCCTGCAGGATTAGGATTTTATTTCTTTGTAAGTGGTATTTTTGCATGTATTCAAACAGTTATAATGAATTTATATCGACCAAAGATTAAAAAAGAAGTTGCTGCACAAGCAAAAGAACAAGCTAAACAAGCAGAACAAAAAATACATGATATTACTAAAGAAGAAACAACTTCAGTAAAAGAAGAGCCAAAAAAGATTGATAATGATTTAAGAAAAAGAAATTCTGGAAAACAAAATAAAGAATAATAAAAAGGGTTGTTTACTGATATTAGTAACAACCCTTTTTATTATTCTTTATTATCAATATTTTTAATATGCTCAATCTTATCTTGGGTTAAAATTGGAAAAGAAATTGTGAAAATAGATCCATACCCGGCTGAACTTTCAACAGAGATTTTACCGTGATAGGCTTCAACTAAACGCTTAGCGATGGATAATCCTAAACCATTTCCACCTTGATCACGACTTCTAGCTTTATCAACTCTATAAAATCGATTAAAAATTTTATTAATACTTTCTTCGTTAATACCCTCACCAAAATCTTGAACGGCTATATCTACATATCGATATTTAATCGATAAAGATATATGAATTTCTTTTCGCTTAGTAGAATATTTAACAGCATTATCAAGAAGAATAATCAAAATTTGTTCTAAATGATTACGATAGATTTGAATAATAGTTTCATCATCAATATCATCATCCAAGTTAAATGTATAATCTGGGTGAATCATTTTAAAATCATTATATTCCTGATGAACTATGTCTTGAACATCAGTTAGTTTATTATTATAGTTAATCTCAACTTGCTCTGCTCTGGATAAATCTAACATTTCCTGAACTAAACTTTTCATTCTATTTATTTCATCAACAGAAGATTTAATAGATTCATTCAGTATTTCTGGATCGTCTTTTCCCCAACGAGAAAGCATATCTAGATGACCTTGAATTACAGCAACGGGAGTTCTTAACTCATGTGAAACATCCCCAACAAATTGTTGCTGCTGATCAATATATCTTTGCATCGTATCCAACATATCATTAAACAAATTACCTAAATCAGATAATTCATCATTTTGATGTAAATCAGGAACCCTTACTTCAGTTTTAGGCGAATCATTAACACTATTTATAGTATTAGAAATTATCTTAATTGGCCTTAGCATATAAGCTGCTAATATATAAGATAATAATGATGCAAAGAAAATTCCTAATAACAAAATAACTATCAATATAATAAATAATTTACGTGTATAAACACGATAATCATTAAGATTGTTTATTATCCTTAAATAGCCAATCTTTTTACCATCAACTTTAGAATATATAGGAGTTTCTTCAATCAATGAAGAATGATTAGAGTAATTAACACGTTCTTTAACCCTATTATTTATATGTTTAATATTTATAAGTTGCTTAGGAGTTTCCTTAGAGAAAAATATAGAATTGGCATCTTTATCAAAGACATTAACAACGATATCGTCCTTAGAAATACTACTAAAAATCGAGTTAGAGGATACTTTACCTAATTCTTTATGATTTTTAATTTTTTCATTCTGAGGAATCAGTATACTAATAACTTCTTTTTCAGATAAAGTATCATTAAATTTAGTTAGTCTTCCAGAGATGGAATCAAGAGTTTCACTAGTATGTGCAGTCTCTTGACTTAACAGTACATCTGAGAAGCGATCATATATAAGAAAAGAAAAAATAGATAATATTAAAAATATTATTATGGCAGATCCAATAGACCATTTCCATTTTAAAGATAAATATTTTTTATTATGTTCATGATGATTAATGTCATCATCATTTTTTAAAATCATGATCTCATCACGTACCCAGTACCTCTGACAGTTTGAATGTAACTTTTCTGGTCACTACGATCAATTTTATTTCTTAGATATCTAACATATACATCAACTACGTTGGTTTCAGCATTAGATTCGTATCCCCATACTTTGTTTAAAAGAACGTCTCTAGCTAAAACAACATTAACATTTTCCATCAATGTCAATAACAACTCATACTCACGTTTTGTTAAATCAATAATATCATCGCCACGTTTAACAATACGACTTTCTTTTTCCACAGTAATATCTTTAAAGTGAACTACTTTTTGATTTTCAGTTTTTTCGTCCCCTTCAATATTGATACGACGTAATAAAGCACGAACACGAGCTAATAATTCTTCGATTGCAAATGGTTTTACTATGTAATCGTCTGCTCCATGATCAAAACCAGAAACTCTGTCAATAACTGAGTCTCTTGCTGTCATGATTATAATTGGAGTATTCTTTTTTTCTCTTAGTCTTCTGGCAACTTCCATACCATTTAGTTTGGGAAGCATTAAATCAAGTAAAATCAAATCAAAATCACCATTGATAGCTTCATCTAGTCCTTCTCTACCATCAGATGCAACAGTCGCATCATATCCTTCATGCTTTAACTCTAGTTCAACGAATCTAGATAAACTTTTTTCGTCTTCAACTATTAAAATTCTACTCATAATAGTACACCTCTACAAATTTTCTAACATCTTAATATTATACTAATATATTTTATCATAATAAAAACAGCAATAGTAGTGGCATAAAGACAAATATTATTATTAAAGAATATAATATTAATTATAATTAAACTGTTTTGCAATAATTATGATTTCAATTTCATTTATAAATTTTATTGATAATATATGTAATATTATTTATAATCTTTATTGTTTAAACTATAAAGAATAGAGGAAAAATTATGAAGGCTGCTGTAGTTAGAGATAATTCAGATGGATACGTAGATATTAAGGATGTTAATTTAAGAGAAATTAACAATGGTGAAGCTTTAGTTGATGTAGAATACTGTGGACTTTGTCATACAGATTTGCATGTTGCTTCTGGTGATTTTGGTAAGGTCCCTGGCAGAATTATTGGACATGAAGGTGTTGGTAGAGTATCAAAAGTTGCCGAAGATGTTACTAATTTAAAGATTGGCGATCGTGTTTCAATCGCTTGGTTCTTTAAGGGATGTGGACATTGTGAATATTGCTTAACTGGTCGTGAAACATTGTGCCGTAATGTTGAAAATGCTGGATTTACAATGGATGGAGCTATGGCTGAACAGGTTATTGTTGATGCTGACTATGCCGTTAAAGTTCCTGACAACTTAGATCCAATTGAAGCTACTTCACTAACATGTGCTGGAGTGACAACTTACAAAGCGTTAAAAGTTGGTAATTTAAGACCCGGTCAATGGAATGAAGTTGTTGGTGCTGGTGGATTAGGAAATCTAGCTGTACAATTTGCACACAATGTATTTAATGCTCATGTGGCTGTTGTTGATGGTAATGATGAAAAATTAAAAGCAGCAAAAGAAAATGGTGCTGACTTATTAATTAATCGTCATGATGAAGATGTTGCAAAAACAATTCAGGATAAAGTTGGTGGTGTTCATAGTTCTGTTGTCACTGCTGTTAACAAAGATGCTTTCACAACTGCAGTTAACGCTTTAAGACCTGATGGAAAGTTAGTTGCTGTTGCTCTACCTAAAGGTGACATGGCTTTAAACATTGATAAAACTGTCTTAGATGGTATCCAAGTAGCAGGTTCTTTAGTTGGAACTAGACAAGACTTAACTGAAACTTTCCAATTTGGTAGTGAAGGTAAAGTTAAGCCAATTGTACAAACTTGTAAATTAGAAGACATTAACGACATTATCGATGATATGAAAAACAATAAGATTGTTGGTAGAATGGTTATTGATTTTACAAAATAATCAAACTAAAAAGAGCTTAAACAATAAAGTTAAGCTCTTTTTATATACAAAAAAACAACCAGATTCCATGGTGATCTGGTTGTTTTAAAAAATTAGTCGTTAGTTTTAACAACTTGTTTTCCATCATAGTATCCACAACTAGGACATACCATGTGAGGTTTACGTAATTCACCACAGTTTGGGCAAGCACTCAAACTTGGTTGAGTCAACTTAATGTGACCACGACGCATACCTTTTTTAGCTTTTGAAGTTTTTCTCTTTGGTACAGCCAATGCAAAGACCCCCTTTATATTAAAAATAAAACATCCACTAGTGAAAAATTTTTAAGCCTTACCAATTATTTATCACTATCGTTAAATAGCTCTTTCAACTTAGCAAGACGTGGATCTACCTTTTTATTATCCGCCTTCTGAGTTTCATATTCTTCTTCAGAAATAACTTCCCAATCATTGCCTTCAGGCATTTTACTTCCGTTTTTTTCCTCAGGTGACAGAATATGCATTGGAATCTGTAAAATGATATTATCAGCTACTGATTTATCAAAATCAATAACATCATCATCTTCTAATAAAAATGCAGCTTCATCATCTTCTTCATACTTCTTTAGTTGAGCTTTAGTATCAACATAAACTTCATCGATTTTAAAATCTAATGGTAAGTTTACAGGAGTTAATGATCTAGACGAAGGAACCACAATGTTACCTCGAACATGAGCATTAACAATAGCATTACCATTGTCATAGAATACATAAGCATCCACATCGAATTTATCTTTTGCAGAAATGACATATTTACTATATCTATCCATTATATCTTGGGATAAATCCAACTTTTCACTAACAGAAAGTGGTTCATTCTTGTAATCTGATAATTCTTTTAATACCCATTTCATAGGTTTACCTCCTAATGCAACGACGTTAATTATACATAGTAATATAATAGTTTGTCAAGGTGTTTTCCTTGATACCTGAAATTCTAAAATATTAATGGAATTCTATATAAATCTTCATATTTTTCACTTGCAATACTATATACATTTCCAGCTCGATAGTCAAACAACAGTTCATTGCTAAGTAATTTCTTATTAGGTTTAGAAATGACTTCCATATTTACATGTTTCTTTTCTTGCCTTAAATAAGATCTACCTAAGCCATTAAAGCCCAATATTCTTACATATTGCTGCGATTTAAAAAAATCTGAACGTTTAAAATTTAAAAGAGTGTAGACACACAGCCTTCTTAATCTAGCATATGTGTAACGTTTTGTTTTTAATTTATTTAAAAAATGTTCAAAATCATTAGATTCATATATATATTTTTTAAAACGATGCTCTAGTCCCTCATTCATTTGATAAATATTTTTTAAATCATCCAAAGAGGATGTTAAAATTTTGTACTTTAAATAATCCCAAAAAACATTCCAATTTATGCATTGATGATTTTTTAATAAATCAAAAGTCTTTTGCGGAACAAAAGGAGCAATTTTCTGAAATTGTTTAATATTTTTTCTGATAGATGATGCACTAGAAATACTATCAAATGACAATTCTGTATCACTATGATTACTATCTTTTCTCTTAATGGGGACTAATTTCATAGAATTATTTAACTCATTATTATAAGTAGCATAATTAAGCCCCAATGTATCATTAGGACTATCAATCATTACTCCCGTTTTGTTTAAAAATGCAGTTTTAATTAAAGATGAGTAAGTATGATTATAATCTTGAAATAATTTATGATCATTAACTAAAATTTTAGATAATTCATAAAAATTTAAATTAGGATTCTCACTTCCAAATGAAAGCCACGTACAATTAAGGCTACCTAAAATATTTACTGAATATTTAGCAAATATATCTACTGGTTGCACTGCAAATTGAAATGGTAATTCTAAGACTAAATCAGCTCCATTATCAAGCGCCATTTGGGTTCTATCCCATTTATCTAAAATAGCTGGTTGTCCTCTTTGTACCCAATTTCCACTCATTAAAACAACACAAATATCAGCATGGGTTAAAGCCTTAGCTTTTTTTATATGATATAAGTGTCCATTATGAAAAGGATTATATTCACTTATAATTCCTACAGCTTTCAGCATATCAATTAGCCCTTCTCACAAACAAAAAACCATCTAGTTGTATCTTTAGATATTTTCTCTTTACCAAAATCACTATAAACATTAACATTTTCAAATCCGGCATTTTTTAACTTTTTAAGATATTCATTTAAATCATATGTTCTTTCATGATGTAATTCACTAAATGCATCATAAGCATCAATTGAATAATTATAATTAAAAAATGATAAATCATGTTCAACCGAATGTGGCTTATCTCCAACATAAGAGGTCCACATAAAAGCACGATCATCATCGTGATAATTATACATATACCCTGGATAAACTACATCAGTTTGATAAGGAGTAATTACATCAAATAGATATTTTCCATTTTCATTTAAATGATTAAAAACATTTATAAATGCTTTTTCTACCGCTAAAATATCGTCCAAATAACATAATGAATCATCAAAACAAGTTATCGTATCATAATTTGGAAAAGAAGATAGATTTAACATATCTCCTTGAATTAACTGGATATTTTTATTGTGATTACTAAAATTATTTTCAGCCATTGTTAACATATCAGATGAAATATCCATACCACTAATTTTATATCCTTCAGATTCCATTAAAGATATTAGTCTACCGGTACCACAAGCAATATCTAATATATCATTTGATTTATTTACATTAGATTTAACAAAATCCAACCATTTATCATACATGGTTGGATCAAATAATTCATCGTATAATTCAGCAAATTTTTGATAAATCATATTACTTTGTCCATTCATCAATATTAACAGATGGTGCATCAGACCATAATTTTTCTAAATTATAATATTCTCTCTCATCACTTTGGAAAACATGTACGATTACGTCTCCCAAATCAACTAAAATCCATTTTGCAGTATCTTTGCCTTCAACTTGTTGAACTTCAAATCTGTTTTCTTCTGCTTGATCAACAATTTCATCAGCAATTGATTTAACTTGACGATTTGAATTAGCATCCATAATAACAAAATAGTCTGACATTAAACTAACTTTGCGAACATTTAATGCAACTATATTATTAGCTCTTTTACTTGCTGCAGCTTTTACTACTATCTCTAGCTTATTTTGACTACTCATTTATAAAATTCTCCTTATTATTTTATATTTGAATTAACGACCCATTGATTATAAGTATCTATAGTTTTAGGATAAACTGATTTATTATTACTAATTAAATAATTTAAAGTATGCTTAGTTTGATATGCAACACCATCTTGTAAATTATTAAATGTAATTTTTCTGGCATCATCTACGCCTGGAAAGTCACGTCCCATTTCAATATAATCAGCCATGTATACAATTTGATCCAAAGTTGACATATAATTAGCACCGGTGGTGTGATATTTAACAGCGTTTAGTACTAGTTCGTTATAAATCCCCAGTTCATGTTCAACTAATAAATATCCAACAGCACCATGCCAAATTGCATTTCCATATTTTAATAAATCTTCGTCTAAATGGTATTTTTTGATTGTTGCGATAAAATCTTCATCTGGACGTTGTTTTGCATAATCATGTACTAATCCAGCAATACTAGCTAATTCTTCATCATACCCATTTAATTTGGCTAGCTTAATTGCCATTTGCTCTACTCTCAACACATGTTCAAACCTAGATGTCTTTAATGAGCTTCTTAACTTATTAACTAGTTCTTCTCTAGTGTATGGAACAACGTTTTCTTTATATGTTAGTTTAATTTCATTCATAAATATGATGCTCCTTTATATAATCCAAAACTGCATTTGGAATCAAGTAGCGGACTGAATTTCCTTTTTTAATGTGATTGCGTATCAAAGTTGAAGAAATATCTAATTTAGGTATATCAATGTTAATAACTCTATATGGAGACTCTGTACTATATCCATCTCTCTGAACACCAACAAAATTAACAATATTATTTAGTTCATTAATTTTATACCATTTGGGTAGATAGTTAACCATATCTCCACCAATAATAAAATAATATTCAACATTGGGGTTGTTTTTGTTTAGAGTAACCATTGTATCATATGTGTAACTTTTACCTTTACGATTAATTTCGTCCATTGATGTTGCAAAATAAGGATTATCTTTGATTGCTAAATTAACCATCTGTACACGATAGGTTGAATCAATTGCATTTTTGGAATCAATATGTGGCGGTTTATAATCAGGCATAAAAAAGACTTTATCTAAATTAAGTTGAGTTCTTACTTGTTCTGCAATAAATAAATGTCCATTATGAATAGGATTAAATGTACCACCTAAAATACCAATTTTCTTCTTTGGCTTTTTTTGTACAACTTTATTAACCATTGTACTTTATACACCTTCTTTAGATATGTTTTACTTCTACAGAATAATTTTGAAACTTTTCCTTACTTGCAGGCATAAACAACAATAAAGTTTTACCAATTGTTTGAACAACATTAATATCACTATTTTCTTCAATAAATGATTTAACATCATCAACATCTTCATCAGCATTTTGTTGAATATTAATCTTGATTAATTCTCTTCTTTGCAATGCATCCAATACTTGCTCCAACCAAATATCATTTAATCCATTTTTACCTACTGAAAATAGTGGATTCATACGATTAGCTTGTGATCTTAAATAACGTTTTTGTTTACCTCTTAAATTCATTCATGTTCTCCTTTTTAAATCATTGCTCTTCTTAATAATACAGATACACCTTTAGGGGCCCATCCAGCAACTACAACTCCTGATGGTACAGTAATCCAACCTAATCCTTCAATCACTAAATCACTTTTTTGATCCGTTTTAAATTCATAACGAACTAATTCAGGAAATTCTTTTATTGAATCTTCGCTAGGTGGCGTTAACATTTCACCAAAATGTTTTTCATAAAAGTTATCTGCATTGATTAACTTGGTACGGTGAATAAATAAATCATTTTCTACATAAACTGTAAAGCCATGTTTCTTGTCACCATTAACATAATCAAATCTAGCAACCCCACCAAAGAAGAGCGTTTGTTCTGGATTTAATTGATAAACTTTAGGTTTGATTTGTTTTTGTGGTTCAACTATTTTTAAATCTTTTCCATTTAAATAATGAGCCATTTGTTCTTGATGAATAATTCCTGGGGTATCAATTAATTTATGTCCATCTTCTAAATCAATACTTATTTTATCCAAAGTGGTTCCAGGAAATCTAGAAGTAGTAATAAGCTCTTTAATACCCGTATTTTGTCTAATGATTTGATTTATTAAGGTAGACTTACCAACATTAGTAACACCTACAACATAAACATCACGATTCTTACGATATTTATCGATATTTTCAAGCAAACTATCAACAGATTCATTAGTTTTTGCCGATACTAATTCTACATCAATTGGTCTAATTCCAGCTTCATTTGAACGTTGTCTAATCCAATCTTTTAATTTACTATTTTTTAGTGACTTAGGTAATAAATCGGCTTTGTTACCTACTAACATTACTGGATTATCACCAACAAAACGATGTAATCCGGGGATCAAACTACCATTGAAGTCAAAAATATCCACCAAATAAACAATTAAAGCATTAGCTTCTCTTATTTGATTCAATAAGGCTAGAAAGTCATCGTCAGTAAGACTAACTGGTGAAATTTCATTATAATGGCGTAGTCTAAAACATCTTTGACAATAAATTTCACCAGTATCTTTAGCTTTTTCTAGAGCAGAACTAGGCGTATAACCCAAAGCATTTTTGTCGTCAGTTTGTATCTCAGAACCACATCCAATACAACGTAAATCTTCATTAGATATATTTTCAGTCATTAATATCCTCCTGCCATTCTAAATCATTATATTTTTTTAATAATTTTTTCCAAATTTTCTTTTCGATAAAACGATTAGGCTTAGTATTCCAGGCATCAGTTGAAATAAGCGGTTTAACTAAAACGCTTCTAACGCCTGCATTATTTGATGCCCAAACATCTGTTAACAATTGATCTCCAACCATTATAACTTGTTTTTTGTCTAAATGATATTTATTTAAAGCTCTATCAATACCCTTAGGCAAAGGCTTAAACGATCGGGAAATAAAATCTAAATTCAACATTTCCAAGGCTTTTTTTACCCTTGAGTGCTTATTATTAGAAATTACAACTAATCTAATATTATGTTTTTTTAATTTCTTAAGCCAATTTCTTAGTTGAGGAGTTCCATATGGATTATTCCAAGGAATTAAAGTATTATCTAAGTCTGTAAATACAGCTTTAATTCCCATGTCTTCTAATTTAATTGGTGATATATTATATATCATTGGTATCATCCATGTTGGTTTAAATTTAGATATCATTATATAGCTAACTCCTCTAACTAAAGTATGTATAATTAATTGAGTAGAATAAATACTCAATTAATAAGAAAAAAACTCCCACCTACTTACGTTAAGTGGTGAAAGTTTTGATTGTATATAAAACTTATTTAACAGCCTTCTTAGCAGTTTCTGCTAATGAAGCAAATGCTTTTTCATCATTTACTGCTAAATCAGCTAACATTTTACGGTTCATTTCAATATTTGAAAGTTTTAGACCGTGCATTAACTTACTGTAGCTTAATCCATTCATACGAGCTGCAGCGTTAATACGAGCAATCCATAATCTTCTGAAATTACTCTTGTTTGCTTTACGATCACGGAAAGCATATTCACGTGACTTCATAACTTGATCTTTAGCAGTCTTAAATAGACTATGTTTACCTTCACGGTAACCCTTTGCTTCTTTTAAAACACGTTTACGACGTGCGTGAGTAACTGTTCCACCCTTAACTCTTGGCATGTTTAAATCCTCCTAAAATTGTGTTTCAATTAATTAAAACATTTTTTCGTATTTGCTAGCAGTAGTTTTGTTAATCATGCTAGTTCCACGTAAGTTACGACGTTGTTTCTTAGTTTTACCATGAAAACGGTGACTTGTATAAGCGTTGGCACTCTTTAAACCACCCTTAGCAGTTTTTTTGAAACGCTTAGCAATAGCACGGTTTGTTTTAGTCTTTGGCATTATAAAATCCTCCCTTAATTTCTTTAAAGTATTAATAAATACTAACTATTTTTTATCGCTTGATTTAGGTGCGAGCATTAGGAACATACTTCTACCGTCCATTTTTGCTCGTTGGGTAACATTAGCAACATCTGATGTAGAATCTGCCATTCTGTTTAAAACATCACGACCTATTTCCTTATGTGTGATGGCACGTCCCTTGAAACGAATTGATACACGAACCTTTTCACCTTTTGACAAGAATGTCTTAGTTCTTTTTAATTTAGTATTAAAATCATTAGTATCAATAGTTGGGCTAAGTCTAATTTCCTTAACACTGACAACTTTTTGTTTCTTACGAGCTTGACGAGCTTTCTTTTGTTGTTCAAAGCGGTATTTACCGTAATCCAATACTTTAGCAACCATTGGTTTAGCCTTAGGAGCAACAACTACAAGATCTAAGCCTGCATCTTCAGCAAGTTTCATCGCTTCTGATGTTGATTTAACTCCTAATTGATCACCATTTGCACCAATTAAACGAACTTCACGTGCTCGAATTCCATCATTAACCATCATATCGTTTGCTATGGTAATTCACCTCCAAGTATATTAAAAGCAGAAAAAATGCGGAAGCCAAGAAGGCTCCCGCATTTGTCCTTTGCTGTACAAAGGTTTATCCGATATCATGCCTAGCAACTTAATTATCACTTAGGCGAGAAGCGGGAAGGCTTCTGCTTTTTCAATAAACTAATAATATCAAATTATAATATGCTTGTCAACAAATTATTCATTTCCTCTTGAATAATTAGCAATATCATTTTTAATTTCTTTTGCAAAATCTTCAAATAATTCATCTTTACTATCTTGTTCACTGTATTTACGAACTGATACACTTTGAGAATTCATTTCATTATCACCAACAACCAATGTGTATGGGGTTTTATTGGTTTGAGCATCAC
Organism: Apilactobacillus apisilvae; assembly: GCF_023380225.1. Classification (NCBI taxonomy): domain Bacteria; kingdom Bacillati; phylum Bacillota; class Bacilli; order Lactobacillales; family Lactobacillaceae; genus Apilactobacillus; species Apilactobacillus apisilvae. The sequence continues at coordinate 274,663 of NZ_CP093362.1, read as the reverse complement.
GGATTAAATAACCCATCTTTTCATTACGATCATCAACACTTGAACGAATTCCCATTTGAACTAATTTTTCATTAATTTCTTTAGCATAATCACCATGTTTATCCATACTTACAGGAATAATTTTAACTTGATGTGGAGCCAACCATGTAGGGAATGCACCTTTATATACTTCAATTAAGTAAGCAATAAATCTTTCCATCGTTGAAACTAAGCCACGATGCATCATAACTGGACGATGTTCTTGACCATCTTCACCAACATAATGTAAATCAAATCTTTCAGGTAACATAAAGTCCAATTGAATAGTTGATAAGGTTTCTTCATTACCCATTGCTGTGTATGTTTGAACATCTAGCTTAGGACCATAGAAAGCTGCTTCACCTTCTGCTTCAACATAGTCTAATCCAAGATCATCCATAGCACCTTTAAGCATAGATTGAGATTTATTCCACATTTCGTCATCATCAAAATATTTTTCAGTGTTTTTAGGATCACGATAACTTAATCTAAAGTGATAGTTACTAATATCAAAATCTTTGTATACTTCAGTCATTAAATGAAGAACCTTTTTAAATTCATCTTGAATTTGTTCAACACCTAAGAAGGTATGACCATCATTTAATGTCATTTCACGAACACGTTGTAGTCCAGATAAAGCTCCAGATTTTTCGTATCTATGCATCATACCTAATTCAGCAATACGAATTGGTAATTCACGATATGAACGAATATGGTGTTTGTAAATTTGAATATGACTTGGACAGTTCATGGGACGTAATTCAAGTTCTTCACCTTCACCCATATCCATTGGGGGGAACATATCATCACGATAATGATCCCAGTGACCAGATGTCTTGTAAGCATTTAAATTCATAAGAACAGGCGTAATAACATGTTCATAACCATTTGCTAGTTCCTTATCAACAATATATCTTTCAACAACACGACGAACAGTTGCACCATTAGGCATCCAGTATGCTAAACCAGCACCAACTTTAGGATCAACAAAGAATAAATCTAATTTATTACCAATAACACGATGATCACGTTCTTTAGCTTCTTGACGTCTGTTTAAATCATCTTCCAAGTTGGCTTTTTTATAAAAAGCAGTTGCAAAAATTCTTTGTAACATTGGGTTTGATGATTTACCTTCCCAATAAGCACCGGCAACTGATAGTAACTTAAAGGCTTTTAGTGGTTTAGCAGAAGACATAACAGCGCCTTCGCCTAATCCTAAATAATCGCCAATTTGATAAAAGACTACTTTGTTATCTTTAGCTAACTTATTAACTAATTTGGCTTGGTATGGATCACCATCAACTTGTTTTAATGCATCTTCTAGACTTAGAACTTTACGTTCAATTTTAACGTTATCTTTAACCATTTTGTTCATACGTTCTTCAAGTTGTGGTAATTCATCAGCACTAACTTGAGTTTCACGTTTATCAGTATCAACAAAAAAACCATCATCGTTAGTATTACTTTCACCAAATTGAATGTTAGTAAATTGATCTGCTAAAGCTGCTTTTAATAATTGAGCTGCAGTTTGACGTAATACCTTCAAACCATCATCACTATCTTTAGTAACAATTTCAATTTTTCCACCTGATTGTAATGGTAAATCAACGTCTACCATTTCACCATCAATCTTACCAGCTACAGCTTTTTTAGCTAAACTAATAGAAATTGATTTAGCAATATCTTCAGTAGTTACACCTTCATCAAAATCTTTTACATTTCCATCTGGGAATTCAAAAGAAAGGCTAGCCATAAATATCTCTCCTCTTTAAATTTTTAAACGGGAAGTTAAAAACAAAAAAGCCCCTAGCACTACACAAAAAGTGTAATACTAGGGACGTAATTTACGTGGTTCCACCCGAATTCTATCCATAAATTAAAATTATGGACCTCATAAATAGTAAGTAACGGAAACTACCCGTTCTAAAATTATCCTTTAGAAATTTAAGAAGTGGTAACTTAAAGTGATTAAATAAGAAAACTTCCAGTAAATGTTTTCTTTCCCTGTAATAGATCAAGATAAGTCATATCTTCTAATTAACTACTATTATCATCATTTAAAGTTAAATTGTCAAGTTAAAATTATTGAGGGCGACGATTATATCCAGTCATTTGAACTTCTTTTGATAAAAAGTGTATTCTTTGCATAATTCTTTGTGCTTTTAAAGGTTCTTCATCACCCTTATTATTAAACTTCAAGTGATTATTTTCAAATTGATCCATCGAATAATTAGAAGTGAAGAAAGTAGGTAATTCATTTTGCATTCGATATTCTAAAATAACACTAAAAATATCATCCCTAATCCAAGAAGACATATCATCAGCACCAATATCATCTAATATTAACAAAGGTGTCATTTTAATTTTACCAACTTTTTTAGAAACTGTATTATTTTGAATTGAACCTTTGATATTAGTAACAAAACTAGGAAAATGCAATAGCATTACTTCATGACCATTTTTGACTAACTCATTAGCCATAGCTGCCATTAAAAATGTTTTGCCAACACCAAATTCACCATACAGATATATACCCTGATGGTAAGATTTAGGATTCTCTTCATAATCACTAATAAATTGTAAACAATTATCATAAGCATTTGCTCTAATTTGATTGTTATCATTATAAAAAGAATCAAAATTAATTTTACGTAAAGCGTCAGGTAAAGCAACTAAATGCATTTTTTTTAACATTTTATTAGCCCTTATCGATTCAATTTTTTCTTTAGTTGGAACATATGCAACGTTGATTGCATTTTTGCTTAGTTCTAATTTTGGCTGATATCCAGGAATAGTTGATTCTTCACCAGAATTAACCTTATTACGTTCTCTAACAAATTCATATAGCTTAGAAATTGATTTAATAATCGTAGAATGATCTAATTCATCATTATGACTACTTAAAAATCTTTTAACCTCTTTATCTTGAAAAACTTCATTAGCTAATGATTTAAATCGTTCACCAAATTTTTTATTAATCATTAAGTTAGATAATTCGTCACTTAAATTTTCCATTATCTTCCCTCTTTTCTCCAGCTTCTAATTTTTTTCAGTTTATCATCTAATTCTTTTCTTCTAGAATTGCTTAAATTATTATCGATAGATACATTTTTTTTAGTAGAATTACTTTTTTTAGCCCAATCAGGTAATTCTTCCTTAATTGGTTTTCGATAATTACGTTTTCGTTCACGTTTTTTTTCATCATTACTTTTTTTACGATTGCGAATTTCAGTGATTGCGTCTTCAGCAGTGCGAACGCCCTTCTGTGACCAATTATCAGCAATCGTTGTAAATAAGTTTCTACTTAGTCCAGATTTTTTTTGATCAATAATAATATGATAAGTAATCATATTAATTACTTCAGGTTTTAGTACAGAAACTTCAATCACATCACGAATTGTCCTAACTTCATTATCGTGAACAAAACCATCCACTTGAACCTTGAGTCCTTGCAAAAAATCAATCGGTGAATATTCTTGAGCCATCTCAACAATTTGTTTTTCAGAATTATCTAACTTTTGTGTATCTTCTGGAATATATGTTTTACGATTGTCTTCTTGAACACTGTTTTGATTATTAAATTGTCGATCAGCTAATATTTTTAATTTTTTAGGATCAAAAACATTGTTGTTAACATTAGTTGATCTTTCAATTAAACGCGCCATATTTGTTTCATCAATCCCATATAAAAGATGCTCAGAATTAATTAATTCATGATTTTTTTTAACATCGTTCAAGTTAACAAAAGAACTCTCTAAAATAGATAATATCAAACTAAAATCAAAATCGTCATCTATATTTGGTTTATTTGATCCTTTATCTTCATAATCATTAATCATTTCTTTAGTTTGATTGATAACATCAGGTGTCTTAGATAACTCGCTCCCCTTAATATTAAATACTTGAAGGAAGTTTTTAGATATGTCATCAAACCCGTCTAAAGATAAAGTATCATTAACTAAAGAATTTGATAAATCTGTATATCGATTTTCTCCAACAATTTGTAAAAGTGTAACACTTAATAAATCATCTTTAAAAAATTCAGTTGGATTTAAAGGATTAACCAAGCGATAAACATACTTATTATCTTTAATGTATGTCTTAATTAACCCTGATCCTTCTAATTTTAGTCTAGCTTCATAAAATGCTTTAATATCTATATTTAAATATGCTAGTAATTCAAAATTAGCATGCATTGAAAAATCGGTATCATGTTCATACATTCTCCAAAAACAATTGATCAACGCATATGCATTAATCCCAATTATTGGTTGATATAACATGTCTAATGATTCTCTTTCAATGTCAGAAATATTATAATAGCTAGAAAAAATTTGAAAATTATCTTGTGGATTCAGCTTAGAGCAATTCTCCATCATTATTTACCATCATTCTTTTGATGATCTTTATCAATAACCTCTTTTAGTTCATTATAAAAGACCGTCATATCTTTGAATTGACGATAAACACTTGCAAATCTAATATAAGCAATTTCATCAACATTAACAAGCTCTTTCATTACATACTCACCAATAGATTGACTAGGAATTTCATTTTCTCCCATTGATCTAATTTTACTTTCAACATTATCTACAATTTCTTTCATTGAATCCATAGAAACTGGTCTTTTTTCCGCAGATCTAATAATTCCACGTAATATTTTTTCTCTATTAAATTCTTCACGATTACCATTATTCTTAACTACCAATAATGGTGTTTGTTCAATTCTTTCAAAAGTAGTATAGCGATAACCACACTTTTCACACTCTCTACGGCGACGAATAACTTGGCCATTTTCAGTAGGACGGCTATCGACCACTCTAGATGAATTTTTATGGCAATGAGGACATTGCATTAACTGTCACCTCAATTAATTTCTTTAGATATTTTATTGAATAATTTTACCACTTGCGAACGTGTTTGCATAATAGAACCATTACTATCAACCAGATTATCAGCTAGTCTTTCCTTAAATTCTAATGGCCACTGATTGGCAATTCTTTTAGTAGCATCAGCAATACTCAAACCATTGCGTGCAATTAACCTTAGTAATTGATTATTTGCAGTACAAGTAACTACAACAATTTTATCACACATATAAGAATATCCGCTTTCAAATAAAGTTGGTGCATCAAGAACTATAGTTTTTTCAGTAGATTTGTTAATTCTATCATTTACAGAAAATCTAATATATGGATCCATAATTCTCATTAAGGATGTCAAATTACTTTTATTACTGAAAACAATTTTAGATAACGACTTACGATTTAAGCTACCATCATCATTCAAGATATGGTTACCGAAATATTTAACAATATCATTAAGACAATTAGTTCCTTTTTGCTGTAATTCATAAGTTATTTTATCAGCATCAATAATTTCATAACCATTTTCAGACAAGCATTCTGAAACATTAGATTTACCAGTTGCAATTCCACCAGTAAGGCCAATAATTTTAGTCATTATTTGACACTTGTTTCTGACATTTAGGACAAAAAGTGGTTCCTCTTTGAGCTACTCTAATTTTTTCAAAACTAGTACCACATCTTTCACAAGGTTTACCAGCTTTGCCGTATACGTGCAGTTGATTTTGAAATTGACCAGCTTCACCGAAAGCATTTGAATAAGAATGAACAGTTGTTCCATGTCCTTTAATGGCCATCTTTATTTCTTCAATAATATTACTTCTTAAATCCATAATTTGATTATCTGGAATAGTATTAGTTATTGTTTCTGGATGAATTTTACTTAACCATAAAACTTCATCACAATATATATTACCTAGACCAGCAATATTGCTTTGATTAAGCAAAAATGGTTTAATTTTCCCTCTAGCTTTATTCATAATTGATTTCATATAACCAAAAGTTAAGTCTTCTTTAGTTGGTTCAGGACCAATTGTTCCTAATCCTGATAATGTATGTTCATCACCATTTTTAATCAAATACATCCTACCAAATTTACGGCTATCTTTGTATCTAAGTTCTCTACCTCCATCTAAGTGAAAAATAACATGGGTATGTTTGGTAGGTTCAGTACCTTCTGGTTCAACATCATACTTACCTTCCATTCTCAAATGAGATACCAATGTCATTCCATTTGAAAAACGAAACAATAAATATTTCCCTCTACGATCTATTTTTTCAATTTTTTGATTAGTTAAAGTAACTTTTAATTTTTCTGGACTAACATTAATCATTTTAGGATATAAAACATCAATACTATTAATATGAGAACCTTTGACTAGTTGAGTAAGTCCTTGTCTAACAGTTTCAACTTCAGGTAATTCTGGCATTTCAAAAACCTCACTTTTTATTTAATATTATACCAATTTTTTCCATAATGACTTTTAACTTTTAGTGGAACTTTTAGTTTCAGAGCAGAATCCATAACTTTAGGTACAAGCTTTTCTAATATTTTAATTTCATCATTAGGTGCTTCAAATATTAATTCATCATGAACCTGTAATAACATTTTAGCCTTTAAATTATTATCTTTTAAAGCTTTTTGCATTTTAATCATTGCTATTTTAATAATATCAGCCGCACTACCTTGAATAGGAGAATTCATAGCAGTTCTTGCTGCAAAAGAACGTTGATGAAAGTTTCTAGAGTTAATTTCAGGTAAATATCTACGACGATGCAAAATAGTTTCAACGTAACCGTTATTCTTCGCTTTTCCAACAATATCATCCATATAGTTTTTAACATCAGGATATTCGGCAAAATATTTTTCGATAAACTGTTTAGCATCCTTACGGCTTATTCCAGTATTGTTAGCTAAACCAAAATCAGAAATTCCATAAACAATTCCAAAATTAACAGCCTTAGCTTGTCTTCTTAGCTCAGGTGTAACATCACTATTATCTTTCAAGTCAAAAATTCTTCTAGCAGTAGATGCATGAATATCATCATTATTAATAAATTCATCTTGCATGTTTTTATCATTTGAAATTGAGGCTAAAACTCTTAATTCAATTTGTGAATAATCAGATGAAAAGATTTGCCAATCTTTATGGCTTGGCACAAAAGCTTGTCTAATTTTACGGCCTTCTTCAGTTCTAATTGGAATATTTTGAAGATTAGGTTCAACAGAAGACAAACGACCCGTTTGTGTAAGTGTTTGCAGATATCTAGTATGCACCTTATGATCATCATGAATATCTTTAGACAAACCAACTATATAAGTTGATAAAATTTTAGATAATTGACGATAGTCCAGTACTTCTTGAACTATGGGATAATTTGATGCTAATTTTTCTAAAACATCAACTGCTGTTGAATACCCCGTTTTGGTCTTTTTTAAAACTGGTAAGTGCATCTTTTCAAATAAAATTTCTCCCAGTTGTTTAGGAGAAGCAATGTTAAATTTCACACCAGCTTCATTATAAATAAGTTGTTCTATTTCACTGATTCGTTCAGTTAATTTACTACTCATTTGATCGAGAATATCTTTATCAACAAAGATTCCATCAATTTCCATTTTAGCTAAAACAAAAGCTAATGGAAGTTCAAGATTTTTATACAAATCAATTTGTTGGTTATCGTTTAGCTCATCTAATAATTTTTGTTTGAGGGACTGAATTGCCATAAGCTTTCTTGAGAAATGTGAATATAAAACATCATCTTCAGGAATTCTGCGCTTAGCACCCTTACCATAAACATCTTCATCAGATTGAATTTCAAAGTAGTCATGTTCGTTGGCTACTCGACCTAAATCATTGCTATTATCGTTAGTATTTAGTAAATATGAGGATAATAATAAATCAAAACCGACATTTTTTAGTGTAATGCCAAGACGATTTAATCCAACATAAGTTCTTTTAGTATCAAAAACATTTTTTACAATATTATTATTTTCTAAAATATTTTTTAGTTGAGGTAATTTTAAAAGATTGATGTCCTTGGAAACATAATTATCATTATCAATTTTTAAAGCAAATCCAATGAAGTTGTCACTATGATAATTTTCACCGTCAATACCTAAATAAAAAGTAACCTCATCATTATTGTTCTTTAAATCTATTAAATTATCTTTAGTTAATTCAGTATAATTAATGGATTTCATATCCTTGGTTTCATCAAAATCCATTTGACTAAGAAATTTTTTAAAATTCATTTCACGATAAAATTTAACTAACGCTTCTAGATTATCACCTAAATAATTTAAATTGGTTAATTCAATATCTATCGGTGCATCACGATGAATTCTAGCTAATTTTTTATCTAAAAAAGCTTCTTGTTTGTCTTCAATCAAATGTTCTTTAAGCTTTTTACCACTGACTTCATCCAAATTATCATAAAGATTTTCGACACTATTAAATTTTTTAATTAATTTTAAAGATGTCTTGTCGCCCACACCTTTTACGCCGGGATAATTATCAGAACTATCACCTTTGAGTGCTTTCCAATCAATAATTTGTTGTGGTGTAATTCCCATTGTTTCTTTAACATAATCAGTATCATAATGAGTTACACCTGAAACACCACGATTAGAGATAGAAACAGTCGTTTTTTCTGAACATAACTGAGTTAAATCATTATCTCCTGTAACAACTGTTGTTTGAAAGCCGTTATTATCTGCTTCCTTAGAAATGGTTCCAATAATATCATCAGCTTCATAGTTATCAAGCTCATAAGTTTTAATTCCACGGGCTTTTAAAAGCTCTTTTACATATTTAAATTGTTCGATTAATTCTTCTGGAGTTTTATGTCTTCCTGCTTTATAACCATCATACATATTAGTTCTAAAAGTCGTTTTACCAGCATCAAATGCAACTAAGGCATGTGTGGGATTGGTTTTTTTTAGCATAATATCTAACATATTATTAAATCCATAGATAGCACTCGTATGAACACCCTTATTATTAGTAAAGCGTTCTACTTGATTGATTAAAGCATAAAAAGCTTTATAAACAATACTATTACCATCTATCAATAGTAATCTCTTTTCAGCCATAAAATTCTCCTTTTAACTGTAAAATATTTTATAATTAAATTTTAACACTTATCAATATTAATTATATCTAAAATAAAAAAGATGATGTTGTAATAACATCATCTTTTTTAATAATTAATCTCTATCATTACCACCAAAAATGCTTAATAGTTGTAAGAACAGATTAATAAAATCTAAATATAATGCCATAGCTCCATTAATAGCTAAGCCATTTTCTGAAACTTCAGAACCATGTTCATTATACAATTCTTTAATTTTTTGACTATCATATGCAATTAATATGGTAAAGATTATTACAGCTATAACTGAAATAACAAAACTGAAGAATGGAACTCTTAGAAAAGCATTAATAATACTTACAATAATTAACGCAATCAATGCCCCGGTTGCTTGAGTACCAATTTTATCTAGGCTTCTCTTAGTTGTAATACCAATAAAAGACATAACCGCAAAATCCACAGTAGCAGTTAAAAATGCTTGAGTAATAACCGTTGCACTATATGCTAGGAATATATAAGAATATAATCCACCAGTTAAAGCCGAAAATGCAATAAACATTATAAAACCTAGCGTAGAATTGTTCATTGCAACTTTAGAAGTAGCATAAGCTAAAACTAGCCATATAACAATTCCTACTATACTAGGAACTAAGGCCAAAGTAGTGTGGTAAACAGATCCTACCAAGTAAGAAACAATTCCAGAAATAAGAACGGATAGTGCCATCCATCCATATGTCTTGGTTAAAAATTTATTCATACCAAATGAATTGTTTACTAAACGACGATTAGTTTGATCATAATCATTCATCATTAATCCCCCTTTATATAAAACATAATAATTTAGTATATTTTACCAAATAAAGAAGTATGAATACAAGTTTTTAGTTCACATTATTAATTACATCATTTAGCAATTCTTCGTAAATTTTTTCATATTTTTGAATATCACCAGCACCCATAAAAATGACAACTGCATCGTGATAATCCAATAATGGAGACATATTTTCAGCTTTAATTAATCCACCATTTTTAGTAATCTTAGCTTCTAAATCAGCACTAGAAACTTTACCCGCTTTTTCACGAGGTGAACTATAGATTTTAGTAATATAAACATCGTCTGCTTTATTTAGACTTTCAGCAAATTCATCTAAATAAGCAATAGTTCGACTAAAAGTATGGGGCTGAAAAACAGCAATAATTTTTTTACTTGGATATTCTTGTCTTGCAGCATCTAAAGTAGCATTAATTTCTGATGGATGATGAGCATAATCATCAATAATGGTCATATCACCCACTTTTCTTTGAGCAAAACGACGTTTAACTCCACTAAATGTTTCCAATTCTTGTTGTACTTCATCTAGATTATCATGTTCAAAGTATGAAACTGCGATAACAGCAAGTGAATTCAATACATTATGTTCACCGTATAAGTGAATTTGGAATTTACCCAAATTTTTACCACGATATTCTACGTCAAATGATGAACCAGAAGTACTACGAGTAATGTTAGTAGCTCTAAAATCATCATCTTCATTAGTACCGTAATAATAAATGGGTACATTAGCAGTTAAATCTCTAAGGTTTTTATCGTCACCCCAAGCAAAAATACCTTTTTTAGTTTGATTTACGAATGTTTGAAATGCACTTTTTACATCTTCAATACCAGTATAATAATCCGGATGATCAAAATCGATATTAGTCATAATCGCATAATCAGGTTTAGTTGCTAAGAAATGTCTTCTATATTCATCAGCTTCATAAGCAAAGAATCTAGCATTAGGAACTCCCTTACCAGTACCGTCACCAATTAAAAAGTCAGTTGGAGCAATTCCTGATAAAACATGTGATAAAAGACCAGTTGTACTGGTTTTACCGTGAGCTCCACAAACGCCAATACTTGTATGTCCTTGAATCATTTTACCTAAGAATTCATGATAACGATAAACCTCTAATCCCATTTCACGTGCTTTTTTAATTTCAGGATGATCATCGTTAAATGAATTTCCAGCAATAACAATTAGACCCTCATGGATATTATTTTCATCAAAAGGCAATACCTTGATTCCGGCTTGTTCTAGACCTCTTTGTGTAAAAGTATACTTTTCAATATCAGAACCTTGAACTGTGCATCCCCTATCGCGAAGAATTCTGGCCATTGCAGACATCCCTGTACCTTTAATACCTACAAAATGATATGTCTTACTTGTATCCATAATCTAAACGCCCCTTTAAGTTTTCGTTAATTTAATAATAGCAAACTTTAAATAATAAAGTTAATAAAATTATTAAATGTTTAGTTTTTTATAATCTTTCTCTGTTAAATATACATCTCTAGGCTTAGAACCATGCTGCCCAGAAACATAATTATTCTGCTCTAAATTATCAATCAAGCTTGCTGCACGATTATAGCCAATTGAAAAGACTCTTTGTAATTTAGAAGTTGAAACATTATCTTCTTTAGAAATATATTTTAATACTTGTGGCATTAATTCATCTTGTTGTTCCACTTTATTAACATGTTTTAAAAGTGATTCTGGTTGGAAAGCATACTTAGGTTGGCCTTGCTTTCTAACTTGGCTAGTAATATTTTCAATTTCTTCATCTGTAACAAAAGTTCCTTGTAATCTAATTGATTGACTAGCACCGCTACCTAGATAGAGCATATCACCTTTACCTAATAATCTTTCAGCTCCAGCATTATCAATAATCGTTCTTGAATCAACTTGACTAGAAACCATAAAGGCAACACGAGTTGGAATATTATTTTTAATTGTACCAGTAATAATATCAACACTAGGTCTTTGAGTCGCTACAATCAAATGAATTCCTGCAGCTCTAGCCTTTTGGGTAATTCTAACAATATAATCTTGAACTTCACTTGAAGCAACCATCATTAAGTCAGCCAATTCATCAATCACAATCAAAATATAAGGAATTTTTAATCCATACTCACCATGTTCTTCTGCCATTTTATTAAATTGTTCAACATTTCTGGCACCAGAAGAAGCAAGTTTTTCATAACGTTCATCCATTTCTTTGACTGCCCATTTTAAAGCAGCTGATGCTTGTTTAGGATCAGATATAACTGGTGAAAGAAGGTGTGGCAAATTATCATATGGGGCCATTTCTACAGCTTTAGGATCAATTAAAATCATTTTTAGTTCAGCAGGAGTAGCTTTGTAAAGTAAAGAAATTAACAAACTATTTAAGAAAACACTTTTACCAGATCCAGTAGCACCGGCAATTAATCCATGTGGCATTTTACGAATATCAGTCATTTGTGGTTTGCCAGTTAAATCAACACCTAAAGCTACTGTTAGTGGATCTTTATTGTTTTTAAATTGTGGTGTGTCCAATACTTCAGATAGCATAACTGGTCTAGGATGCGGATTAGGAATTTCAATTCCCACAGTAGTTTTACCTGGAATTGGTGCTTCGATTCTAATGTCCTTTGCCGCTAGAGCCATTTTCAAATCATCTGTTAAGTTAGTTATCTTACTTACTTTAACCCCCAACTGTAGTTTAACTTGGAACTGAGTTACTGTAGGTCCATTTGTCCAATCCACTACATTGGCATTAACATGAAAAGCACTGAGCGTTTCATCTAATTTTTGAGCCTGACTCTCAATCCAATCATCTAAACTATCATCATCAACATTCTTTGGTTCAGATAATAAATCCAAACTAGGAAATTGATATTTACTATCATCATAAACAGTTTCTTCAGACTCATCTTTTTTATCATTAAATAAGGACAAATCTTTTTGAGCATCCTGCTCTTCATTAATAATTGAAGATAAAGAATGTCCTAATACTGAATGCTCTTCTTTATTATCATTAACTTCTGCATCTTTGCTATTTGAAACTTCATTAGTAGACTTTGATTCATCAGAAGGATTTTCTTTGTTGTTTTTATCTATCACTTCAGAATCTTTTAGATTATTAACGTCATCCGGTTTAGCAGCAACAAATTTTTTCCCATCACTTTCAATATTTTTCAAATACTCAAAATCATTAGCATACAAATCAACATATTTACTATATGGTGTTTTATTGTCTTCTGTTTCAGGTTCTATTTCTGAATCATCATCTTCATTATCAATTTGTTCTTTATCGTCATCATTTATAGAAATCAAACTGTCATTAGAATCATTATTTTCATTAATATCGTTTTCTTGATTAGCAATAATCGTATTATCATCGTTTTGAATTTTTTCTTTGATGGGTTCAATGACATCTTCATTATTATCATTATCAAAAGTAGGATTTTCATCTGATAAGGTTTCAGTTGAATTGTCGTCATCTTCATTAGCAGATTCTTTAACAATTGATTCCGATGGATCATAGTTATCTAGGTCAATTGCACCTTCATCATTATCCGCATAAACAATCAAGTTATCTGAATTAACCTCCAAAGACTGCTTAATTTTTAAATAAGGTAATGAAATTTTTAGTTTATAATACGGTTCACTACTACCTAAAAATTCTTGCTGCTTAGTAGGTTTGAATTCAGCAGCTCTTTGCGCAATTGGATTGTCACTTGTATCTACATCAGACTGTTTTAAATCTTTTTTGCGATTATAATTATGCTTTTTGTTTTCTTTGATCTTATTTATATGTCTATTTTCTTGTTTTTTGGTATTGATGCGATACTTTCTGTAAAAAGCAGGTCCATCATAATGTTCCATATAACTTTCATCCTCAAAAATCAATATTATTTTATGTACAAAAGAGGAAGAACTCCTCTTTTTATTTATTCAAACAAAGTGGATGCATTATCAAAATCAAATTCAGATCCAACTTCATAATTATCAGGTAAAATTAAAGCTCCCGGTTTTTGTGGTGCATTCGGAATATGAAGTTCACGTCCTGAACAAATCATTCCATTACTATCTTCACCTTTTAATTCACCAGGAAAAATAATTAACCCATCCGGCATCATTGCACCAACTTTGGCAACAACAACTTTAATGTTTGCTTGCATGTTTGGTGATCCACTAACAATTTGTAAAGATTTACCATCATTAACTTCAGTTTCTGTTATTTTTAAATGATCTGACTTTGGATGATCACTTACAGACTTTACATAACCAACTACAAATTTGGGGTCATCATCTAAAACAATATTATCAGCTAAATTCTGTGCCTTTAAAGCATCATTTAGTTTGGTAACGTCATCAGCATTCAAATCAATTTGACCATTCATATCAGTTAACTTAGGTAAAATATGGCTAGCATTCAAAAAATTGTAACCAATTATTTCACCATTATCTGTTTCAGAAATAGTAACTATATCGTTCTTGTACTCTACATTTTGTTCACCAGTTGTTTCACCTAAAACAACAACTAAAATATCGCCATTTTGTTTAGGATTATAACTTGCAATTAACATTAAATCTTACCTCTCAATATTTAATTTAAAGAATCAATGAATTCTTCAACTTGTTTTTTAGTTTTTCTATCTTTGTTTACAAAACGGCCAATTTCTTCACCGTTATTGAAAGCAATAAAACTAGGAATACCCATTACACTTAATTCAGCAGCTAAATCGATATTTTCATCACGATCAACAGTTAAAAATGTGTATTCTTTATATTCAGCTTCAATTTCAGGCATCGCAGGCTTAATAAAAGAGCAATCGGGACACCAGTCAGCGGTAAAGAATAGAATATACTTGCCACTATCAATTTTATCTTTCAATTCATTTAAGTTCATTTTTGGTAATTGTTCCATTAATAAACACTCCTTATAGTTTAATGTTGTTATATTATAACTTATAAATTAGAAAATGTTATCTACTTTGATTATAATATAACTTAGTAATAATAAATCGGAGGTAATCATAATTTCAAACAATAAATTATTTTATACAGGCTTGCTAATTGGAAGTATTGCAACCAGCTTCTATAGTAACCAACTCTATAAAAAATATAAGGTTCAATCCATAATTAACAAAAAGATTCAAGATGCAAAAAGTAATTTTAATAATGAAATTTATGGATATTGGATTTTTAAAAAGAAAAATGAATACATTGGATCAATTAACATTAAGATAGACAATAAAATCATTGAACATCCCTTTAAAATTGATAATAAGCTTATGTTTAGATGGCAAGAAGATTAAATCGATAATTTAATCTTCTTTATTTTTATCAAAATATGCCACTACCTTATAAATTGGTCCTTTAGCACTAAATTTATGTTCATATTCAGTTTCAATATTATCATCATTATATTCACTATTGTGTAAATCTAAAGATAATAAGTCAAAATACATACCATAATTATTAAAAGTTATTATAGAGTATTCAAATAAGCCACGATTATCTGTTTTAAAAATAACGGGTGCATCTTTTTTCAAAACTGTTTTATAGCTATCTAAAAATTTAGGTGAAGTTAAGCGTCTTTTAGCATGACGCTTTTTAGGCCATGGATCAGAAAAGTTCAAATAAATAGCATCTAACTCATGTTCATCAAAAAATGTATCAATACCAGCACCGTCGGTATGAACCATTTGTAAATTAGGTAACTCAGACGCAACAACTTTTTTTAATGCAATCGCAATAACGGTTTGTTGAATCTCAATTCCCAAAAAATTAATTTCAGGATGTTCTTTAGCCATTTCAACAATGAATTGACCTTTCCCTGTTCCAATTTCTACGTGAATTGGTTGATCTTTTTCAAATCTGGTGGCCCATTGGCCCTTTAATTCTTCAGGATTATCAACGATATATTCTGAATGATCTTTAATAAAATCATTTGCCCATGGTTTATTTCTAACTCTCAAATTTTCTCCTCCTATAAAAAATGGTCAAAACTTTTGTTTTGACCATTTAATTGCCAAATTAATTGTCGATAAAATACTATCTTTTATTCTAAGGTTTATTGTCCAACTACGTCAAGATAGTATTAAATTTTTAATTTAGCTTTATTAACTTTTTTATTGATATAAAATTTTGTGAGCAAGTATAATTCAATCGTGTCTAGAACTATTAAAATCAACGACGTCATAATATTATTGCTAAAAATAGTAGCAACAAAAAATAACAATATTGTTAAAATCATTAGCCTATTAATAATACTAGTAAAACTAGCTAATTTATTTTCATCAGATATTGGATAAATATAAGTAAAAGCATTGTCGTCAAAATTAGAATAATAAGGAATGATTTGAAAAACAATTAAATAAATAAATAACAAACTTAATAAAATAGCCAAGATTGAATTATTTATAAATAATATTAATATTGTTCCAATTAAAGTTAGTCTAATATATAAACCACTAACCTCTTTATCTCTAAAAATGCCTCTTACATATAAGTAAGCAAAAACATTGTTATTATTAAATAATGATAATAATGGATCTAAATATTTACGGCGCTTAACTTTACCTTCTAGCATTGGAACTTCAGTAAACATATTGAAGAATTGATAAATACGATGCATTCGACTATTTTCATTCTCAATTACCTTATTCCAATTAATAGACATATTACTACAATTATTTTTTACGAATACTAGATAAAAAGCTATCAAGATAGAAACAATTAGTGAAATGATTCCTGAAATCCAAATTAGCATATAAAAAGTCAATATAGGTATAACAATTTTAAAAATAAAATTGCGCTTTTCACTATCTTGTCTATAAATATTAATAAAAGAAACGTTCATAATAATATACTTATTTAAAAGTAAAATTATTAACATAAAAGCAGCGTATATGCCACTAAATTTTGAAAAAGTAACTGCTACAAATGGTAATAAAATAATCCACAATAATATTTGAATAATAGAAGCCATTAAATAACTATATCTCATTGCTGATTTAAAATATTTATAAAAAGATTGTTCTTTTGGCATCAAAAATACATAATCAGCCTTCTTTATAAAGTCAGCAAATCCACCAAGTTGTACAGAAATAAACATAACTAGTAAAACTAACGGTTGACTCCACCAAAGGCCCTTAGGAAGATGTTTAAGTGCCATTGAATACTCATAAGCTAATCCACCAAAACAAAACATCAAAGCGATTACAAAAAAATCATTAAATACATATCTTAAATATTTAGTCATTTCAATTAAATGGGCACCAAGACGATGTTTAAAAAGACTATTCATTATTTGATTCCTCAGCTAATTTTAGATAAATATCATTTAATGAACTTTCGTCATCACCATATTCTTTTTTCAACGCTTCTAAGTTACCTTCTGTTCTAACTTGCCCATTATGAATTAAAACAAATCGATCACAAAAGCGCTGTGCAGTATCTAAAACATGAGTAGACATTAGAATGCTACTTCCTTGCTTTTTTTGATTATTAATTAAATTCAACAAATCATTAACTGCTAATGGATCCAAACCTAAAAATGGTTCATCAATAATAAATAATTTTGCATTAGTAATGAAAGCACAAACAATCATCACTTTTTGACGCATTCCTTTGGAAAAGTTAATCGGGAACCATTCTAATTTATTATCTAAGCGAAACATTTTTAATAATTCTTTTGCCCTCTGCCAAGCTTCATTTTCATCTAATTGATATGCCATAATGGTTGTTTCAATATGTTCTTTTAATGTTAGTTCTTTATATAAAATAGGAACTTCAGGAATATAAGCAATCTGCTGCTTATATTTATTAATGTCTTTATCGATTGCAGTTCCATTAATTTTAATGTCTCCAGAAAATGGAGTTAAAATACCAATAATATGATTAATAGTAGTTGATTTACCAGCACCATTTAATCCTATCAAACCAACTAGCTCACCATCTTTGATATTAAAAGATATGTCCTTAAGTACAGGAATTTGTGAATATCCCCCTACTAAATGGGAAACTTCTAATGCCATATATTATCACCCTTAAAAAACATTTTATTATATTGATTATATCATAATTTAGACAAAGTTATTTTAAGGTTATTTTATGTTATTATTGATATTGTATTGTAAATTAGAAAAGGAAAGGAGATTTTAATATGGATGATTGTATTTTTTGTAAAATTGTTAAAAATGAAATCCCTAACTACACTGTTTATGAAGATGATGTAGTAAAAGCTTTTTTAGATATCTCACAAACAACCCCCGGGCATACCCTAGTTGTTCCTAAAAAACATGTAAAAGACATTTATGAGTATGATACAGAAATGGCCGAACAAGTTTTTGCTAGAATTCCTAAAATTGCTAGAGCAATTAAAAATTCTGCTCCAGATATTAAAGGAATCAATATCATTAATAATAATGGTAAAGTTGCATCACAATCAGTATTTCATTCTCATTTTCATTTAATTCCTAGATATAGTAATGATGATGGATTTTCATTAAACTTCTCAGATAATTCAAATCGCTATAATGAGGATACTTTGACCCGAATTCAAAATAACATTTCAAAACATTTGGAGGGTTAATGATATGAAAACCTTTTTAAAAATATTAGGTGTGTCTGCTGCTGGATTTGCTACATATTTATATGTAAACAAGAAAAATCCTAGCAGTTTTATTAAAGATATATCAAATAATACAAAAGGATCTTTAGACGATTCAAGAAAAATTAATGAATCTAGAAAAGATTTACAAAAAAACATTCAAAAATTACAAGGTGAATTAAAAAAATCTACTCCAATTTTTGAAGGTATGCAAAAAGATATAAGTGATTTCCAATTTAAGATAAACCCTAGATTAGAAATGATTCAAAAAAGAATCGATCATTTACAAAAATAATAGATGTAAGTTTTAGTCCCCTCTTAATTTTATTAGGGTAAATATGTTATAGTTGAAATTGGTCGTGTTTAATCACAATTTATTAAAAATTTTAGAAATGGATGTGTTAATTTTATGAATAAGAAATGGTTAGTCGGTATTGCCGGTGCCTTAATGAGTGTTTCATTAGTTGCATGTGGTAGTAAAACTGTTGCAGTTACCAATGGTGGTAAAATCACTCAAAGTGAATACTATAGTAGTATGAAAAACACTGCTAACGGTAAAACAGTTCTACAACAAATGATTTTAGATAAAGTATTAAACAAACAATATGGTGATAAAGTATCATCTAAAGATATTAATGCTCAATTTAACCAAGCTAAAAGTCAATATGGATCACAATTTGACACATTATTACAACAACAAGGTTATACAGAACAAACTTACAAAGATACTCTTAAATCACAAGCACTATTACAAGCTGCCATGAAAGCTAATATTAGCTACTCAACTAAAGACTTAGAAAAACAATTTAAGTCATTTGAACCAAAGATTACTGTTAATGAAATATTAGTTTCAGACAAAGAGACTGCTAATAAAGTTATTGAACAACTTAATGATAAGAAGGGTAAAAACTTCTCTGAATTAGCTAAAAAGTATTCTAAAGACACTACTAATAAAGATAAAGGTGGTCGTGTAGATGCATTTGACAATACTGACACAAGTATTGATTCAGCATTCAGTAAAGCTGCTTATAAGTTATCAAACGGTGAATACACTAAGACACCTGTAAAGACTAAGTCTGGATACCAAATTATTCAAATGGTTAACCATCCTAAGAAAGGATCTTCATACAAAGATCATATTTCTGAATTGAAAGAACAAATTGCTAAGACTAAGATGCAAGATCCTACTCTTCAAAAAGAAGTTGTTTCTAAAGCACTTAAAGATGGTGGAGTTGAAATCAAGGACAAAGACTTACAAAACATTTTAGCTTCTTTCTTAAATAATAAATAATTTAATTAATTATTAAAAAGGATTCCCTTTTATAGGAATCCTTTTTTTGTGCTATTTTTTATTTAAACTCAAAATTATTGATTTATCAAAATAATCTAAGACATCATGATTACAAGTAACGTAAATAACTTGTAATGATTTACTAATATCCTCTAAAAGCTTAAAAGCATTATTAGAACGATCAATATCAAATTCAGAAAATCCATCATCAATAATAATTGGTAATTTATAATCACGACCAAAAACTACTGATAAAGATAGCAGTAATGATAAATATAGCTGTTCAATCGTTCCCCTGGATAATTCCCCAATATCAAACTGAGTTTTATCATTTCTAGTAACTTTTAACTTATTTTTAAAGTATGTGATTTTAATATAGTTATTGTTTGTTAAAGTTCCAAAATATTCTTGGGCTTTTTGTTGAAACAAAGGAATTCGATCAGCAGTGGCTATATTAAGCGCCTGGTTAATCCAATTAAAAGATAATTTAGTCGTTAGCCACTCATCTACCAAGTCATTAATTTCTGCTTCAAGATTAGCTTTTTTTTGTTGTAATTCTTGATAAGTTCCATTTTTAGTTAGTTCATCGATATTAACTTTAACCTTTTCAGCTTTTTGACTATTACTTAATAAGTGTTGCTGTTTAGTATTTTGTAAGTCTAATTTCTTTTTTAAAGCTTCATTTATATCTTCTTTATTTTTAAATGATTTTAATTTATTAATTTCATTATCATCTAATTGGCTTTTTATATTTTGACGCTGATTATTAATTTGAATCGCTTTGTGTTGATTGTTCATTTCATAATCAAATTCAGATTGATTATTTACCGAACGAACTGAAAAAAACTTGTTTATTTCGGTTGTTATTTCAACATTAGCTTTAACAAGTTCATCTTTTTTTAATAAATAACGATTTAAATCTTCTGAATATCGTTTATTTTCATCAATTAATTTATTATTTCTGGTAATAAATTGATTGATATTAGATAAGTTTTGATCATAATTATCACCTAAACTTAAATAATTTTTAGAAAATTTCCATTGGCTAAAATAATTTTCAATTTTAGATAATAATTCATTAATATCCTTACTATAATCATTTACATTATTATTTCGATAATTATCATCTAAAATAAACCAGTTATCAATATTATTATCTGAAAAGTTATATTTAACTCGATAAGAATTAATTTTTTCATTAATTCTACTCTGATAGTTTAATTTATTTTTATTACTATAATAAAGATATCCAGAAATAATAAATAAAGCGATACATAATAACTTAAGTGTCCCAGGCAATAATAATAAAATAACCCCTAAAGCGATTAAACTAATAATCAATTTATTGTTTACTTTAACTGGATTATTATTTAATGCTTTCTGTAAATCGGTAATATTATTTTTATCATCTTTAGTTATCGGTAAAGGATTACTACTTAAACTGTCATGAGTTTCTTTTAAAATTTCTTGCTTAACTTTCAAAAAACTATTTAAATCATTTATTTTGTCATAATTATTGAATAATTCATTAATTTTATCTTGATTTTGTTCATAAAAAACAAGTTCAGAATCTTTGTTTATTTTATTTTGTATTTCATTAATTTGATTATCTAAAATATCTATTTGATTTTTATTTAACTTAATAGAATTATTCAATTTATATAATTGATTTTGAGCATTATTATCAAATCCATCCTTAACCTTAATTGGCTTCAGATCAATTAACTTCTCATATAATGGCCATTTACTTTTATGATTTTTAAGCTGATCAATTTCTTTATTAAGATTATCTATAAAATGCTTTAAACTAATATTTTCTTCGTTGATAGAATTAAATTGTATCAATAAATTTTTATAATTATTTAAAGAAGACTTACTTTCATTTATTTTTAATAATAAATTATCATATGATTTAAGTTTTTGATTTAGAGGTGGCTTTCTTCCCTTTGGGGCATATAAATTTCTAGATTCTTTATCTAATTGGGCGCGAATATTTATCCAATCACTACTACCCACAAAACCTACTTTTTGAATTCTTTCAATTAAATCAGTATCACTTAATTTGGTAATATCCTTAATATTTATATCACCAAAATAGAATAAATTTTCAAAAGTTGGACGATCAATTGGGCCTAATATATTCTTTAAAACATCGTTATCTGTATCACATTCATTATCCAAGTCATAAATACTTAAATCTCCACCATACTTACCAGCAACTCTTTTTATAATAAAATTACGGTTATCTTCAGTCTTAATAGTTAAGCTACCACCATAAGCGTTGCTATCTTTGGGGATATATTGGCTATATTTATTGCCACGACCATTTAAATATCCAAATAAGATTCCTTCAATTAAACTTAGCAGAGTTGTTTTACCAGATTCATTATTTCCGTATATTAACTGTAAATTGTTCTTATTTAAATCAAAAGTAACATCATGCCATTTACCATATCCGTAAATTTCTATCTTATTAATTTTCATTATCTTCATCCTTATTACCTAGTATTTTAATTTGAGATTCTTGATATAAAATATTAGGTATATCATCACTTAAATGTTTTTGTATAAAATCATATTTATTTAAGCTTTGAGCTAAATTAGATACCTGGTCATTATTAAAAGTATCTTTTGCTGCTTTTTGCCAAATTTCATCATCAATTTGTGAAACAATTTTTTTATTCACAATAACTTTAATATCATATATCCAAACATTTAAATTTTGATATTCTTTTTTTAAAGTGTTTTGGATTCTAATCAGCAATTCATCTTGATTGATTATATGTTGGTAATTATCAACTTTTAATTCTAATTGAAGTAAATGCATTTTAGGATAATTAAGCTTATATAATTTATTCATTAAATCAGTAATAATTGTATCGAAATCATCTTGAGTTAATTTAATTTTTAAAGCATCCCAGATAATAACTGAAGTTTCTTCAAAACTAATATCCAGCTGATTATTTTTTTCATTGACCAATAAGTAACCTTTTGGACCTGATTCTTTTTTATGACGGCCCTGAATATTTCCAGAATACATAATAGGTGGATTATCATTTAATTTCATACGTTTATGAATATGACCCAAAGCCCAATAATTATAATTTTTACTAATTAATTCCTGTAGATTAAAAGGTGCATAATTATCGCCTGTATTTTCTTCACTTCCATGAAGCATCCCAATTTGAAAATCAACGTCTTGTTTTAATGGATATTTATTAATCATCTTTTCATTAATCCAGCGATTAGAGTAACTAAAACCTGTAATGGCAATTTTTTCGCCATCAAGATCAAAAGTTGTCGTTTCAACTTCATTTCCAAATACGTATACATTATTTGGAAAATCAAGCTGATTATTATCAATATTTAAATAATCATGGTTTCCAAAAATTATAAATACTTTTATATTCTGTTCATTTAATTTCAAAAGTTGATTGTAAAAGAATTCATAAGTTTTAGGAGTTTGCGTATCACGATCAAATAAATCACCAGCTAATAAAATAAAATCAACTTTTTCTTCAATTGAATTTTGAACTAATTTTTCAAATGCTATAAAAGTTGAATTGTAAATGTATTCCCATAAATCATTGGGAATATAGTCACTTTTTAAGCCTTCAAAGGGGCTTTCTAAATGCAAATCTGCGGCATGAATAAATTTCAATATACAATTCTCCTTAAAAAAACGTCGTATCACTAATATATTAATGATACGACGTTTACTATAATTTGGCCAATTTCTATTGGCCGATAAATTTCTTAGCACTATCAAACAAACTACCAGCACCGTTTTTAATACTATCAAATCCTTTTTCAACGTTGTTACTAAACTTACTTGCACCGTCTTGAATACTGTTCCAAATTCCAGAATTAGATTTGTTGTTTGTATTAGGATGATCATCATCATATTGCGATTGAGCATCTTTTACGGAGAAATTGTTGTTTCCGGTAGTTGGTAATATTTGTTGCATTTCATTTCTAAATAACGGACCAACACCATTACCACTCAAGTTTTCTAAATGATGATTACTGTTAGTAGTATCAAACCCTTCCCAAGTAGCAACCACTACCTTAGGTGTATAACCAACAATCCATTTATCACGAGTGGCATCTGAATCACCAGTATTATCAGCCTCAGTACTACCAGTTTTACCAGCAATTTGATATCCATATGGTTTGGCATCCACTCCAGTACCATTGTTAAAAACACCTAACATCATACTAGTCATTTGTTGAGCAACCTCTTTAGACATCACCTTTTTAGATTCATTTTGATCATTGTTTACAATAACTTTTCCTGATGAATCAACAATTTTTCTAATATAATGTGGAGTCGTCATATTTCCATTGTTGGCAAATGCAGTATAGGCTCCCGCCATCTGTTGTGGTGAAACTCCCTTAGACATTCCACCTAAAGCTAAGGCTAAATTTTTATCTTTTTTGGTGACAGGTAAACCAAATGATTTTACAGAATCATAACCGGCTTCCACCCCAATTTTATTTAGTAACCATACAGCCGGAGCATTCATACTTTCTGCTAAAGCTTTATACATAGGTACCTTACCTGTATAAACTCCGCCATAATTTTTAGGCGTATATTTATTTTTACCATATGATTTTTGTTCATTCACTAAACTTGAATCATAATTATAACCATTTTGTAAAGCAGGCGTATAAACAGCTAATGGCTTCATAGTTGAACCCGGTTGTCGTTTAATTTGAGTAGCACGATTATATCCTCTAAACACATGTTGACCTCTTCCACCAACAACTGCATTAACCCCACCATTTCTAGGATCTACAGCAATTGAAGCTGCTTGTACCTTCGTACCATCAGAAGCATTACTAGGAAACATACTGTCATTTTCAAAATTATTCTGCATGCTACTTTGTTGGCTTTGATTTAAATTAGTATAAATTTTATAGCCACGATTCATGATATCTGATTCAGATAATCCATATTTATTAATAGCCTCATCAATTACAGAATCAAAGTAATATGGATATTTATAACCGTTTTTGTATTGATAATCATTCACAACTCTAATTGGCGTTTTCTTCAAATTATTTGCAGTGCTTTGATTTAAATTGCCGTTTTCAACCATTAATTGAAGAACCGTATTTCGACGCTGTAAAGCCCAATTAGGATGATCTACAGGATTGTATTCACTTGGATTAGTTAACATTCCAGCTAAGACAGCTGCATCTTGAATTGGTAAATCTTTAGCATTCATCCCAAAATAACGTTTAGAAGCATCTTGGACACCATAAACGCCATTGCCAAAATATGCATTATTCATATACATAGTTATAATGTCTTTTTTAGAATATATATTTTCAACTTGAATAGACAAAAATAGTTCTTTTAGTTTACGACTAAATGTCTGTTGCTGAGTTAAATATGCATTTTTAACTAATTGCTGAGTTAAAGTACTCCCACCTCCGCTAATATAGTTTAGATGCATTAATTTATTTTTAGCCACCGATAACATGGCTCGAGCAAATCCCTTTGCTGAAAATCCATATTCATGATAAAAATTATGATCTTCAGTCGATAAAATTGCCTTGGGTAGACTAGCAGAAATATTCTTATATCCAACATAAGTGCCTTTTTGTGAATATATATTTCCTGCCTTATCATTAGAAGCATCATATATAATTGTTGATTGTTCTAATGAAGACTGTAAATCACGCACATTAGTAGTTTTAGCAATATAAGTACAATAAGCACTAACCACAAAAATTAAAGACAAAATACAGACAATGATTAATCTAGTAATTTGATATTTTTGCCATATAATTTTAAATTTTTGCTTAGTAGTATATTTTTCTTTCATATATTAAGTTTTCTCCTCCAAATAGTAGGAAATTATAATACTTCTATTTTACCCCAAAAGAATAATCTATGGGCAAAAAGAGCACAATTTAACGTATGTTAAACTGTGCTCTTTATTATATTACATTTCTTCAGGAGATTTAACACCTAATAGACTTAATGATTCTTTCAATACAATTGATACAGATTTAACTAGAGCTAAGCGAGCATCTTTTTGATCATTATCTTCAAGGATCTTAGTATGAGCATAATATTTGTTAAATGCCTTGGCTAGTCTCAATGAGTATTTAGCAATAACAGAAGGTTCAAATTCTGCACAAGCCATTTTAACTCTCTGTGGAAAGTCATTAAGTAGTTTAATAACATTCCATGATTCAGCGTCGTTCAATTGTTTCTTAGAAGCAGAAAAGTCAGTGTTACCTGATTTTCTTAAGATACTTTCTGCACGGGCACGGGCATATTGAACATAAGGACCTGTTTCTCCTTCAAAGCGAAGTTGATCTTCAAGATTAAAGTCAATATTGTTAATTTTTTCATTTTGTAGGTCACCAAAAACAATTGCTCCAACCCCAACTTCTTTGGCAACTTCATCTTTGTTAGGTAAATCAGGATTCTTATCAGCAATTTGTTTTTTGGCGATTTCAATAGAATCATCTAACACTTCATCTAGTAAAATAATTCTTCCAGATCTAGTAGATAATTTTTTACCATTAACAGTAATTAATCCAAATGGAATATGATGTAAATCTTTAGCTGAAGGAACTCCCATTTCAGTTAAAACAGCCTTTAATTGTTTGAAGTAGTATGTTTGTTCAGATCCAACAACATATAAATTCATAGCTGGCTTGTATGTTTGGTCTCTATAAATTGCGGTTGCAATATCTCTAGTGATATATAATGAAGCACCATCACTTTTTAAGATTAAAGCAGGGTTTAGATTATATTTATCTAAATCAACAATTGTAGCTCCTTGTGATTTTGATAGTAGACCTTTTTTATCAAGGTCATCAACAACACCCTGTAATTTATCATTATAAAAAGCTTCTCCATTATAAGTATCAAATGAAACACCTAATTTTTTGTAAATCTTTTCAAATGCATCAATTGAAACTTCGCGGAACCATTTCCATAACTTAGTAGCTTCTTCATCACCATTTTCGAGCTTTCTAAACCAATCACGAGCTACATCATCCAATTCAGGTTTTTCTTTGTCTACTTTATGAAACTTAACATAATATTTAACTAAATTATTGATTGGGTCTTTTTTAACATCTTCTTCATTACCCCACATTAAGTAAGCAGTAATTAATTTACCAAATTGAGTCCCCCAATCACCTAAGTGATTATCTTTTATAGGTTTATAACCATTTTTAGTTAAAATATTAGCTACAGAATTACCAATTACAGTTGATCTTAAATGACCCATTGAAATAGGCTTAGCAATGTTAGGTGAAGACATATCAATAGTAACGTTTCCACCTTTACCATCATTATTTTTTCCATAATCATTTTTTTCTTTTAAAATAGTTTCGATAACATTAGCACTATATTTAGATTTATCTAAAAAGAAGTTAACGTAAGGACCAGCTGCTTCAACATGATCAAAATTTTCTTGATTAATTTTTTCTACAATATCAGTAGCAATTTGTTGAGGGGCTTTTCTAAATTTTTTGGCTAAGATAAACGTTGGAAAAGCCAAGTCACCCATCGTTGAATTTTTAGGACGTTCAATTTTATTTACAAGGTCTTCGGCTTTTAATTCACCATCTAAAGCATCAGATAGAGCTTTAGCAACTAATTCTTTATTTTCCATTTTATATTTCCTCCAATAAAAAAGTCTCTTACAGTAAAACAACTGTAAGAGACGAGATAACCCGCGGTACCACTCTAATTGATATAAAATATCCGCTTATTTTATTATAAAATATTCTAAAAAGTACGAATTCAATATGCATAACCTTCGGCTTACACCATTTCCAAAGTCGCTAAATATTAATACATACTTACTAATCTTTTATCGCTGAATACTAATATCTACTTAAAAAGTGATAAACACTAAGCGGGTAACGGGAATCGGACCCGCGACTTAAGCTTGGGAAGCTTATATTTTACCACTAAACTATACCCGCAGATATAAACTAATTATATCATACGTTGCAAAATTGTGCATTGATAATTAAGTGGTTTGTTTTTTAATTAGTTTTGCTTGCTTTTTACTTACAATTGCTCTTTGGTTATATTCATTAACTACTATGTCATCATCTTGATGATGTTCATTAATTAGTACCATTACTGAGTTTTCATAAATTTTATCAATAGTTCCAGAAAAATCATGTTTTAAATAGCCAAAACGTGGAGCAGCAATATAATCTCCAATTTTTAGTTCAGCCATATACATTCACCTCTTGATTAATAATTTTGTGTTATTGATATTATCAAACAAGTAATGCAATAGCAAGCATATTTTTCCATAAATATTAATTATTTATTTTCTTCAAATTTTTGATTAATAAAATCAGCTGAATACTGTAATTTTTCCAATTCTTCTTTAGTTAAATCCAAATTAATTTGTTTTTCAATCCCATTTCTGCCAACGATAGCGGGATAAGATAAATAAACACCATATTCTTTGCGATAATTAGAAACTACTAATTCTGTTTTAGAATCTGACATAATGACGTTAGCTAATTTAACAGCAGCAGTAGCAACGCCATAATTAGTATAAAATTTACCTTGGAAAACTGTGAATCCACCATCTCTAGCATCTTTATCTAAATTTGCTAAGTCCAAGCCATTTTCTTTAGCCAATTTAGTAATTGGTTCATCAAAGACTTCAACTGTCGACCAAGCAGTAAATTGTGAATTACCATGTTCACCTAAGTTGTAACCTTTAACTGATCTAGAATCAATATCTAATTTAGCTGCAACAGCGCGTTTCATTCTGGCAGAATCGAGTAGTGTTCCAGTTCCAATGACATGTTCTTTTGGCAAATCAGTTTCTTGTTGGTAAATAGATGTAATAACATCAACTGGATTAGTAATTGCAACAATTAAACCATTAAATCCACTATTTTTAATTTTAGGGGCAACTTCTTTAACAGCTTTCACATTATTTGATAGTTCAGCAAAACGGTCATTACCATTTGCCTGTTTAATTAAATCAATATTACCTAAAGCAGAAATAATAACATCAGCATCTTTTAATAAAGAATAGTCATTAATAAAAATGTTAGTGTGAAATGGTAAATTAGGCATTGCATCTTCAAAATCTAATGCATCAGCTTTAACTTTACTTTCATTTTTATCAATTAATACTAAATCATCAGCAAATCCATTTGCTACAATATAGTGAGCCACAGTTGATCCAACATGACCCATCCCAATAACACCAATTTTTCTTGTCAAAACAAACCACTTCTTTTTTATTTTTTTATTATACTAACATTAACTTTTTGAAACTGCAATAATTCAAAGGTCTTATGGTAAAATTATAAAAAAGGAGGCGCTATTTTATGCTAGTATCGATCGTATATATAATATTAGGTATCTACATACTTAATATCATAATTGGGCTAACAAGACTATCGGCTAAGAGAATTATTCAGTGGCTAATTTATACTCGAATAACTTATATTTTACTTTTTATGTTCAACATTATTTTAGCATTTAGAGTTTTTCATAATAATAATATTGAAGCATTAATTACAGTCCTACTAATAGTAAGTTCGTCAATTATGGTCGAAATAAATTATTCTAATAAACAACGAAGCAGTCTAAAAAACATCAATGTAACTCTATTAATAATAAGCATTTTAGCTTTAATAATTTTTAATTTAATCATTGTATTAAAATAGCGATACTTTCTTAATTTTGAAAGTATCGCTATTTTTATAATTTACGATTGTTTAAAGCATTATCAATAGTCCGATCAACTAATACTGATTGAGCATCTATTACTGGATAGTTATGATCAGCAGCCCTTTCTTGAGCAACTGAAAGTTCAGTACATCCAAGTATAACAACATCACAATTTAGCTCATTAACCATTTCTTCCAAGATATGATGATATAAACTAACATTTACTTTATTTTGTTCTTTAATATACTTATAAATCAGTTCCATCGTTTCATCTTCAATATGCTTGGTTGGTTTTACCAAATCATAATTACTTTTATTGATTTCCACATCATAAATACCATCATAAATAGTACCACGAGTTGCTATCAATCCTACTTTTTTTGCATTAGGATAAACATTACTAATTTCTTTCACTGCTTCTTTAGGCATGTGTAAAATGGGAATATTAGTAGCAGCTTGTAACTGATTGTAGAAATAGTGAGCAGTATTACAAGGAATTACAAAGAATTCCGGATTGAGCTGACTTTGTTGCTTAATATCTTCCAGCAAAGGTATCAATGGATTAGGTTTTGAATTATCTAAAATATATTCAGTTCGATCAGGTATTGTTGAATGATTTACTAATATATAATTTAAATATTCTTGATCAGAATGAGCTGGTGTTCTTTGATTCAAAACATGAATGTAACTTTCAGTTGCTTCAGTCCCCATTCCGCCAATAATCGAAAAAAACTTTCTCATAAAATCATATCCTATTTATTTTTAAAATATGTTTGGAAATTTTTAGCGTAAATATGCTTCATCCAAGTTACTAACATCCAACGCTTAAAGTTACGATCTTTATCGTACCAAAAAGTCGTACCAAATTGTCCTTTATTGATAAGTTCTAAAGCATAATCTTTATCTGAGTTATCCTTGGCATACTTTTTGAATACTTCTTTACCAACACCTAGCCATAACCAGTATTTAGATTTATCCTTGTTAGCATAGACGGTTTCTTTATCTTTTAAGCTATCAAAAGCATAATCTTGAACAGCCCAATCGGCAAGATTGTAGCCATTTAAACTAACAAAGAAACTACTTCTACCTTGTCTTAAATTGATTTCAAATAATTTAAACGAATTATCCCTGATATCATATTTCATATCAAAATTAGCATAACCTGTAAAATTAATTTTTTCTAAAAAGGCTTTAACCATTGAATATAATTTTTCATTGTATTCAGGTAAAATGGCTACATAGTTTCCAATTGAAGATGGTGAAGGATCTTCTAGTAACGGATGACCTAAACACATCATTTTGACTTCATGGTGCTTATCAACATATGCATTTAAAGTTCTCATATTACTATCATCACCAGGAATAAAGTCTTGTAAAATCAAATCAGATGTGTAGCCATTATCATAAATTTTACCAACAATATCTTTAAATTCCTCTTCAGATTTAATAATAAAGGCTTTTTTACGACCTTCAAAATGAATATCTAACCATTCAACACTATTAGTAGGTTTTAAAGCTACCGGATAACCAAAAGGTTGTTCAATATCATCATTACTTTCGTAATCTTTTTTACTAATAATTTTTGTTTTAGGATAAGGTAAACCGTATTTTTCACATTCTTGATAAAAGTTTTCTTTACTATTTAGTTTCTTAATTAATGTGTAGTCAACATATGGACAAACAAAAATATCATTCAATTCATCTTTATGCTTCGATATTAACTCAGCATAACCATCACCACAACCAATCAAAATAACTGGTTCTGGATGTTTAGCATATTCTTGCTTTAATTTAAGCATTTCTTCAATCCATTTTGGATCTTCACTAAAACCATCAATTAAAGATAAATCAACAATTTTAGTATATCTGGTAGGTGCTAATGCTTTTTCAGCATATGCTTTAACTGGTTGACCATATTTTTCATAGAGAGATCTGGCCATCCCATAAGCATTAAAATCACTACCTAAAAGTACTACTGTAAAATCAGATGTATTATTACTCATTTTCTAACCCTTTCAAAACATTTTTAACTACAACGGAGTCAGTTTCGTAAGGAGTATCAACACCGTTGATTTTTTGGTAAGGATCGCGTCCCTTACCAGCTATCACTATAATGGAATTGCTATTTCCTGACAAAATTGCTTGCTTAATTGCCATCCGACGATCTAATTGGACATGCACATCAACTTTACTGTGATCGATGTATGAATCAATTTCTTCAATAATATCCTCAGGATTTTCAAAGGCAGGATCATCGGTAGTAAGAAATGCCTCATCAGCATTTTCAGTTAGTGCCATCCCAAAACCTTTCCTACGGTCCTCGCCCTTATTTCCAGGACTTCCTACAACTACAATGACTTTTCCATTTGGATTACCCTTTTTCAAAAAGCTTAGCAAGGCATGCATGCTTGCATAGTTATGGGCATAATCAACATAAACGAAACCGTTTTGGTTTGCATTATAAGATTCCATTCTACCAGGAACGAAAACTTTTTCTAGACCATTTTTGACATCTTGAGCATCAGCTCCAGCTAACGCAGTAGCAATTATAGCTGATGTTGCATTTGATTCATTGTAGTCTCCTGCAACTGCAATTCGATATTCACCTGATAAATTCATTTTTGCAACTTTTTCATTATTTGGTAATAATTTTATTTTATTATCATTAATCGTGTCAGCAACACTATCAAAGATAAAGTCTGGGTGACGATTATCCAATAACTTTTTGTCATGGTCACTAAAAAGATAAATATTTTCAGGTTCAGTCGTTGCTTTTGCCGCATTATAAACATCTGAAAAGTGGTCAGTATCTGCATTAATAATACAAGTATCTGAATTAACTAACAACTGCTCCTTACAATGTAGATAGTCAGCAAAAGTTGGATGTTCATTTGGTCCAATATGATCAGGGGATATATTTAAAAATAATCCAATATTATATTTTAATCCATAAACCCGATTTTTTTTATATGCTTGGGAAGATACTTCCATCACCATATGAGTCATCCCATTATCAACAGCTGTTTTCATATATTTGAAAATATCTAAAGATTCAGGAGTTGTTAAATGAGATTTAAATTTTTGATCAGATTGATTTCCTAAAATAGTATCAATTGTTGATAACAAAGCCGTTTTTTTATTAGTAGTATAGTCTAAAATGCTTTTAGCAAAATAAGATGATGTTGTTTTACCTTTAGTACCGGTATAAGCAATAATAAATAAATTATTTTCAGGATAGCCATAAAAAGCAGCACCTATAATAGACATTGCTTTTTGTACATCAGTAACAATAATTTGGGTTAATCCATTCCCCTCATCATATTGCTTTTCAGAAACATATCCAGACGCTCCTGAATCTTTAGCCATACTTAAATATTGTGTTTTAAAGTTTCCCTTGCAGAAGAATAATGCATTTTTTTTAACATTTCTAGAGTCATAAGTTACATCATGAAAGGTATCATGATCTCCAATAACAATTTTTTTCAATAAGTTATGTTCAGATAAAATTATTTTTATTTCATTAATTCCAAGTGACATTAAAATTCATTTCCTAACATCAAAATTTAAGCTTGTAATTCTACTTTGTTAATTGTATCTGCATCAGTATCTTCTGGGAAGTAAACTTCATACCATAAGATAAACAAGTAAGGTGTCATAATCTTTTGCATACTAGACTTACCCTCATCATGTTCTTTTAGGATTCTCATTAATTCATCTGTATTAAAGAATTTTTGAGCTACATCTGAAGTAAATGCACGAACAATTCGTTTATGGAATTTTGGTTCTCTAATCCATGAAGCAATTGGAGATGGGAAGCCAAGTTTTTCTTTCATTGCAACCTTTTCAGGTAATGCATTCTCAGCAGCTTTTCTAAGTGAAATCTTAGTTCCCTCATTATTTATACGAGTTTTAATTGGCATAGTAGATGCAAATTCAGCAACCTCTTTATCAACTAAAGGAGTTCTAACTTCTAATGAATTAGCCATACTCATACGATCAGCCTTTTGCAAAATATCAAATGGAAGCCAAGTATTAATATCAAAATATTGCATTTGAGTCATTTCGTCTTTATCTTTAACTTCATCAAAAATATGTTTTGAGTAAGCACCTGAATCTCGATTCAAACTTTGATCCTTTAATAAACGATTTCTATCATCATAATTAAAGACATAATTTACACGATAATAACGTTCACTTAGAGGTTGAGCTCCACGAATTAAGAAACGACGTCCATGGAATCTTGGCATTTTAGTAACCATTTTAGCTAATGTATTTCTGATAAATCCAGGTACATATTTTTGATATCTTTCAAATGGCTTAGCTTCAAGATAAGTGTTATATCCACCAAAGAATTCATCAGCACCTTCACCAGATAATGCAACTTTAACTTGTTTTCTAGTTCCTTTAGCTAAGTAGAATAATTGGATAGCAGATGGATTAGAAAGAGGTTCATCCATGTAATACATCATTGTTGGCAAGAAATCAAAGTAGTCTTCATCAGTAATTTTAATTGGTGTATTTTCTTGACCAATTTGATTAGCAAAATCAGTAGACCAGGAAAGTTCACTATATTTTGAATTATCAAAACCTAAAGAAAATGATTTGATAGGTTTTAATTTAGATGCCTCATTTAATACATAACTAGAATCTACACCACTAGATAAGAAGCTGCCAACTTCAACATCAGCAACCATATGTGCTTTAACAGAATCCTTTACAAGTCCTTCAATCTTTTTAGCATCTTCTTCAACATTTTGTGAATTATCGATGTGGTCATAATTAAATTGATAGTAACGATGAGTTTCTGTTTTTTTGCTATCAATATGGTGAATAAAGTATGTACCAGGCATTACTTTATATACATTTTTAAACATAGTTTCTTCTGATGGAATAAACTCAAAACTTAAATGGATTGGTAACAAGCTAATATTTAATTGCTTATTAAACGCTGGATTACTTAAAAATGATTTTATTTCAGATCCATACATAAAAGCATCCCCATCATCATAATAATATAATGGTTTGATACCAAAATGATCACGGGCACCAAAAACTTCATTTTTAGCTTTGTCATAAATAACAAAAGCATACATTCCACGAAGCTTTTTCAATAATCCAGAACCCCAAGCTTCATAACCACGAATTAAAACTTCTGAATCAACATCAGTTTCAAATTCGTATCCTTGATCTTGTAATTCTTTCCTAATTTCTTTATAGTTGTAAATTTCACCATTAAAAGTTAAAACTTTTTTTTGATCTTTACTAAATAAAGGTTGGCCACCATGAGCTAAATCAATAATTGATAATCTTCTAAATCCCATTGATACATTTTCATCTTGAAAATATTGTTCATCATCGGGACCACGATGCTTAATTCGATCAGCCATTTTACTGATAGTATCGCTAGGAACGTCTTTTTGATTTACATATCCACAAAATCCACACATGTCGATTTTTCCCCTTTTCATTAAACATAATTAATTTTTTTATAGGTTATTTTATTTTTAATTTGTTACTAATAATATTGTACCAAAAGTTCAGTCATATAGACCACAAATCATAAAATTTCTTGTTTAATAATATTTAGTACACAAACTATTATTAAGTATAAACGTATATAGCAGTCTGTAAAGAATAATATTCTTGATTTTAACTTAATAAATTGTATTAAAAGGTATATAATTGGAAATAAATGCCCTAATGGCGGAATTGGCAGACGCGCAACGTTCAGGTCGTTGTTTGGACTTCCAAGTATGGGTTCGAATCCCTTTTAGGGCATAATAAAAAGCACTAGATAATATTTATTCTAGTGCTTTTGTTTTATCTTAGTTTATTATAATTTGCCATTGCTTGACCGGTAACAGATTTTAGATTAGATAGAGAATTTTCTGGAGTTCCGCAATATAATATTTCACCACCATATCTACCAGCATTCGGACCAACATCAATCATCCAATCAGCCTTACTAATTACGGATAAATTATGTTCTACAATAATAACTGTATTTCCTTTTTTCACTAAATCGGCAAACAAATTATTCATATTTTGTACATCATTCATATGCAAACCTGCAGTAGGTTCATCTAGTAAATAAACAGTTCCAGTTTGATTTAACTGAACCGCTAATTTTAATCTTTGTACTTCTCCACCAGATAAAGTATCTAAAGATTGTCCCAAAGATAAGTAATCTAAACCAACCTTTTGCATATTAATTAATTTATCATAAATAATTTTATGATCTTTGAAAAAAATAATAGCATCTGAAATCGACATTGATAGAACTTCACTAATGTCTTTGCCATTATATTTATATTGCAAAGCTTCATCACTGTATCTTTTTCCATGACATTTCTCACAAGTTTGAATTACAGGATCCATAAAAGACATATTGGTAATTTGAACGCCGCGCCCCTTACATAGAGGACATTTACCTTTACCATTGTAACTAAATAGTTGTCTAGATACATTGTTAGAATTACCGAAAATCTTTCTAATTTCATTTAATATGTCTAAATAAGTAGCTGAGGTTGAACGAATATTTACTCCGACTGAATCTTGTGATAAATCAATATAACCATTTTTTAGCTTACTTTTTACTGCTGTAATCAAAGAACTTTTTCCAGATCCAGCAACTCCAGAAATAACAGTTTCAGCATTCATCGGAATTTGAACATCAACATTTTTTAAATTATGAATATTAACATTTTTTAAAGAGAGTTTCTTATCAAATGATTTGGTTTGATTAAATTTAAGTGGTTCTTTTATTAATTTACCAGTAAGTGTATCACTGTTTAACAAATCATTATAAGTTCCTTGAAATGTTATATTTCCACCATCAGCACCAGGTTTTGGACCTATTTCTACAACATAATCAGCAACCGGGATCAACTCTGGATTATGCTCAACTACTAGAATAGTATTTCCCTTATCTTTTAATTTTTTTAAGGCATTAATAATTAGTTTTATGTCAACTGGATGTAAACCCACACTAGGTTCATCTAAAATATAAACCATATCAGATAAAGAACTATTCATATATTTGGCAATTTTAATTCTTTGAGTTTCACCACCAGATAAAGTATCAGTACTCCTATCTAAAGTTAAATAACCTAGTCCTAAATCAATCAGCGAATTGATCTTGGTTGTTAATTCTCTTAGTAAATTTTGAACCAGTGGTGTCTTTATTTCAGATAAAAATTTAACCACGTGAATTAAGTCCATTTTTAAAATATCGGCAATATTATAATTATTAATTTTACATTTTAGAACTTCTGGTCTTAATTTACTACCACCACATTTATCGCAAACAGTGCGATTAACAATTTCTGCAATTGCCTTTTTATGGTGTTGTCCTTCTCTACTTTCAATAATTGAACGCTTAATACGGGGAACAACACCTTCGTAAAGAATTGAACTACGCCATATTTTAGGTGCATTTTTTAAATGTTGTTGTGGTGCATAAAGTAACATATATAATTCATGTTCATCATAATCTTTAATTTTTTTATCATTATTAAAAAGACCCGTATGTCCATAACGATTCCAACGCCATGTTCCAGGACCAAAACTAGTAAAAGTAATTGCTCCTTCATTTAATGACTTATTGTAGTCAATGATTTTATCAGGATTAATATTATCGATATAACCAAGACCGTTACATTTATCACACATTCCTTGCGGTAAATTAAAAGAAAATGTATCAGAATATCCAACCCAGGGTTCACCATCCCTGGCAAATAACAAACGAATCAAAGAATAGATGCCAGTGTATGTTGCTAAAGTTGATCTAGGATTTTTACCCACCTTTTTTTGTTGAATAACTATTGCAACTGGTAAATTATTAATCTGTCCAACATCAGGCACCCCATATTTAGGTAAATATTGTTGAGTAAAACTAGGAAATGTTTCGTTAAGTTCCCTTCTAGATTCAGCGGCAATTGTATCAAATACCAATGAAGATTTACCAGAACCTGATAATCCCGTAAAAACTGTAATTTTATGTTTTCGAATTTTAATGTCTAAATTTTTTAAATTATTTTGATAAGCATCTTTAACATCTATAAAGTCTCTATCTAACATAAAAAAGTTCCTCCTTATTACTGATATAATTAATAGTAACAAAATTATATGCTCCAATAGTAATAATAACTATTTATAAATTGCAAATATACCAATATTTAAGCTATAATTTAACTAATAAGTAAATTTTTTTGAAAGAAGATGTAAAAAATGAAAGAAAAAACACTTAACTTAGTAATGTTCATTTATAGTTCATACAAAGGATCAGAATTAAATTTTGCTAAAAGTTTAATTTCACATAACTACGATGAAACTATGGAATCAATCAAAGATGCAATGGAAGATTCTAAAAAAGCTTTCAAAACTAGAATGTTAGAACCGATTAAGATTCCTGCAGACACGGTTTCAATTGATTATAGTGCTGCATTTGAAAAAATGACTGTAAATAAGATTACTAATATGGAACTTCGTAAAAAAGCCAGAAGATGGGCAATTGCAGAATCTATGTTGAAAAAAATAAATGAACAATGAAAAAAGCAATGACAATTAGGAACTGCAACTATTATTTTGAACAAATAAATAAAAGCAGCTTTCTAATTATTTAATTGGGCAACTGATTTCCTGTACTCTACAGGTGATTGGTTGCTTAATTTTGTTAAAATTCGTTTATTATTCAAAAATTTGATATAATTATTCACACACTTAATAGTATCTGCTAAACCTTTAGGTTTAGCTTGTGTGTATATCATTTCAGTCTTTAGGTTGGAGTGAAATGATTCAATGATGGCGTTATCAGCTGGCGTCCCTTTACGGGACATACTTCTGATGGCGCCTTTTTTGCGTGCTAATTCAAAAAATTCACGCTAAGTATAAGTAGAACCCTGATCACTATGAATGATAGCACCACTTAAATAGCCTAATTGATTTAGTGTATCTAATGCCAATTGGGTATTTGGATGATTAGAAATTTTATGAGCAATAATTTCCGAATTAAAACTATCCATAATTGTAGAGAGGTACAACATTTTATTTCCGCAAGGAATATAAGTGATATCAGTGGTTAATTTACGATTTGGTAAACTAATGTTCCAATCACGATTGATTATATTATCAAATTGTTTGAACGGATTACCAGGTCGATGAGATCTTTTACGTTTAATACGACACCCCCAATTGTATTTAGCCATAATCCTTTGAACTTTACTAACACTGCATTTTAAGTGCTTATTAATTAGTGCATAAATTTTACGATAACCATATAAAAACTTTGTTTTTATACATAGTTGTTGAATCTCCTGTTCAATCTGACTTAAATTAAAATGAGCTGCATGTGTTTTATGATAGTAATAGGTACTTCTAGATATATTGAGATAATGACAAATCCTAACTAAAGGTATTTTGGATGTGAAAGTATCGATTAATTTAATAGTAGCTTGATTTACCACAGCCCTTCCATAATTAAATATTTTTTTATAACTTCAAGTTCTTCCTTCATTTGTTTAATTTCCATATCTTTTCTGACGTCACTAGGTATTTCTAAATTGCCTTTATTATATTTATATTTTTTGCCAGGCTTTTGATTCAAACGATAATAATCACCATTTCTTACATATTTCCGCCATGTATAAATTAAGCCGTCACTCTTTAAACCAAGTATTTTACAAATCTTTCTACCAGGAACACCTTCATTAAGAAGCCGAACGGCTTCTAGTTTAGTTTCATATGAATATTTATTATTAGTCATACAAAAAACACCTCCGAATTATATTATTTTACCAAATTAAAATAATACTTTTATCGAAAGTGCTTTTATTTATCTGTTCAATATTATAAATTCAGTTCCTAATTGTCATTGCTTTTTTATTTCATTAGTTTAAATAATTTATAATAATCGGCCGTTCCTAAACCGGTTGCTTGATTGTAAATAGTATTTGACTGTCCTGTATAGTACAAATTACTGTTATTATCTTTATCATTAATAGATTTAAAAGGCGTTTTACTAGTCTTAGCATAATCGTATATTTTAGGATTCCAAAGTCCCATGCGATGATGTGATTTGGAAATCATTAAAGAATTAACACCAGCAATTTGTGGAGTAACAATACTGGTACCCCCATCAATGTTCCATTTACCGTTATTATAAACTAAATAACCAGTTTGCGGATCTCCATTAGCCACAATATCAGGCAAATTTCTTCCTGTTTTTCTACCAGTGACAGTTTGAGGAGTACTATATTGTTGAGCATAACCACTATTCATATTCCAATAGTCTTTGGCATTAAAAGTACCGACACCCTTAACATTTTTTTGATAACTAGGTAATGAATTCATCTCACTAAATCCACCACCTGATCCAGCAAAATAACTAGGAATAAAAATTGAGCTATTTTCATTATATATTTTTAAAAGATTAAAGTAAGGATACAAAAAGTCATTAGACCATGCTCTTTCTTTATCAATAGATATTTGTTGATTGTTAACTCGATAATTAATTGGCAAACTTGTAGCACCAACTGACGTCACGTATGGAGATGAAGATGGCGTTTCAACAGTTAGTTTAGTTATTCCTGAAGAAATTCCGTCATATGCTCCATTATCACCCGATGCATTAAAAAAGCTAATACCTTGAGCAGCAGCTTGTTCCAAAATCAAGTTAATAATTTTATTATAATGTTTGCTCAAAATGCCTAATTTAATTTCTTTTTGAATTTCTGCTTCACTAATTCCCCAACTTAATGAAAGTGTATCTGACTTATTATCGCTAATTGATTCAGATAAACTATTTAACATCCCAAAAACTGTGGGTGATGATAAATAAACGTTTATTTTAGATTTTGGTGCGATTGTTCCTGCTTGTTCTAAATCCATTGCTGTTTCATCACTATTGTTAATCATCTTACTATTTTTTTGCTTATGAATATAAATACGATTATTTGAACTTGGAACTTTCATTTTTGACCAAAAATGACTAACATCAGATTTATTAAAACTGCCAAAAGAAATTATTCCAATAGAAGAATTTTTAGAATAATCTTTATATAAGGGCGATATATTATATTGATTAATGAATTTATCAGGTCCACCCTTTTTTAATTGTTCTGGTTTATTAGTATCAATGTTATTAACTTTCTTGTTGATATTATCATAATTGTTAAATCCAATGATATCAATAATATATTTGTTATAACGTTTTGGTAAAGACAATTTATGATTAGGAGCTGTTATATCAACTCCATCTTTATGTACATTTTTTGATTCAAAATGAAGTGCCTTCTTTATATTTTGCATACTACCAGAGACATTCAACACAATGTTCCCTTTGTATAATTTTGTAGATAAATGATATTTTTTTAAGTATTTTATTATATTATTAATCTTATATCCACTTTGACCATATTTTTTGCTGAAAGCATCAGGTGAAATGAATTTTTTATTGTTTGACTTTAAAACAAATTTACTTAGTTCATCATTATGTCTGGGTTTCATTACGACTAAAAAATCCATATTTTTAGTCGTAGATAAATTATGATTATTATCACTAATTTTTGTAGACTTTAATGTTTCTTTAGCACTTACATTTGTTACGAAAAAATTATTTTGTAAACAAATAAGAAAAATCACCAAAAATAATACAAAAATAATTTTACTTTTTCTATTCATCCAAAAATCACCCTTCAATGTACTTTATCAATTATTTATATTGCTTAATATATGGTTAGTATAACATTTATAATTATATTTAATTAATTTTATGTTATCATAATAATAACTAAGATTTGTATAGAGAGGTGTTATTTATATGTTTAAAGATTTTAAAGCATTCCTTTCCAGAGGTAGTGTAGTTGATTTAGCTGTTGGTGTTATCATCGGTTCTGCTTTTACAGCAATCGTTAAATCTCTTACTACTGACCTGATTAATCCATTCTTAGGTTTATTCTTGGGACAAATTAATTTATCTGGATTGGTTTTCTCTGTTGGAAGTGCCCAATTTAAAGTAGGTTCATTCATTGAAGCAATCATAAACTTTATCATTATTGCATTTATTA
Organism: Apilactobacillus apisilvae; assembly: GCF_023380225.1. Taxonomy (NCBI): domain Bacteria; kingdom Bacillati; phylum Bacillota; class Bacilli; order Lactobacillales; family Lactobacillaceae; genus Apilactobacillus; species Apilactobacillus apisilvae. The sequence continues at coordinate 233,218 of NZ_CP093362.1, read as the reverse complement.
TTTTCTTAATGGTAAGAGCATTCAACAAGTTGACTAAACGTGATACAACAGCTAAAGATAGTAAAACAGATGTATTACTTAGTGAAATTCGTGATCTATTAAAAAATGAAAATAAATAATTGGATTAATACCTTGATAATTTATTCAAGGTATTTTTTTGTGCTTATATCAAATATGATAGAATATTAATATTATTGTTTAAACAAGGAGTTAATATGGTGATAATTACTGCAGGAATGATTGGCGTGGGAAAAACTACACTAACTGAAAAGATTGCTAAACATCTTGATACTAAAGCTTTTTACGAACCAGTTGGGGGAAATCCAGTTCTGCCTTTATATTACAAGGATCCAAAACAATACGGATTTTTGTTACAGATATACTTTTTAAATAAACGTTTTGAAATGATCAAGAAGGCATTGTCTGATGATAATAATATTTTAGATCGCTCTATTTATGAAGATGCATTATTTACCAAACAAAACAATGTAGAAGGAAACATCACTGATTCAGAATTGAAGATTTATTTATCATTGTTAGACCGTATGATGTCAGAATTAGAAGCTTTACCTAAGAAGGCCCCTGATTTAATGGTATATGCGCAAACTGATTTCGAAACCATTTTAAAAAGAATTAAGAAACGTGGTCGTGATTATGAACAATTTGATAATAATCCGAAATTAAAAGATTATTATTATAATATGTGGTCAGCTTACAAAAATTGGTACGAAGATTACGATGCAAGCCCAAAAATGAAAATTGATTTACAAAAATACGATTTATCAGAAGAAAAAAATGTTGAAATTATATTAAATCAAATTGATAATGAATTAAAGAAAATCAGAAAATAAAAAAGAGAGCTAATAGGAACTGCAACTATTATTTTGAACAAATAAATAAAAGCAGCTTTCTAATTATTTAATTGGGCAACTGATTTCCTGTACTCTACAGGTGATTGGTTGCTTAATTTTGTTAAAATTCGTTTATTATTCAAAAATTTGATATAATTATTCACACACTTAATAGTATCTGCTAAACCTTTAGGTTTAGCTTGTGTGTATATCATTTCAGTCTTTAGGTTGGAGTGAAATGATTCAATGATGGCGTTATCAGCTGGCGTCCCTTTACGGGACATACTTCTGATGGCGCCTTTTTTGCGTGCTAATTCAAAAAATTCACGCTAAGTATAAGTAGAACCCTGATCACTATGAATGATAGCACCACTTAAATAGCCTAATTGATTTAGTGTATCTAATGCCAATTGGGTATTTGGATGATTAGAAATTTTATGAGCAATAATTTCCGAATTAAAACTATCCATAATTGTAGAGAGGTACAACATTTTATTTCCGCAAGGAATATAAGTGATATCAGTGGTTAATTTACGATTTGGTAAACTAATGTTCCAATCACGATTAATTATATTATCAAATTGTTTGAACGGATTACCAGGTCGATGAGATCTTTTACGTTTAATACGACACCACCAATTGTATTTAGCCATAATTCTTTGAACTTTACTAACACTGCATTTTAAGTGCTTATTAATTAGTGCATAAATTTTACGATAACCATATAAAAACTTTGTTTTTATACATAGTTGTTGAATCTCCTGTTCAATCTGACTTAAATTAAAATGAGCTGCATGTGTTTTATGATAGTAATAGGTACTTCTAGATATATTGAGATACTTACAAATCCTAACTAAAGGTATTTTGGATGTGAAAGTATCGATTAATTTAATAGTAGCTTGATTTACCACAGCCCTTCCATGATTAAATATTTTTTTATAACTTCAAGTTCTTACTTCATTTGTTTAATTTCCATATCTTTTCTGACGTCACTAGGTATTTCTAAATTGCCTTTATTATATTTATATTGTTTGCCAGGCTTTTGATTCAAACGATAATAATCACCATTTCTTACATATTTCCGCCATGTATAAATTAAGCCGTCACTCTTTAAACCAAGTATTTTACAAATCTTTCTACCAGGAACACCTTCATTAAGAAGCCGAACGGCTTCTAGTTTAGTTTCATATGAATATTTATTATTAGTCATACAAAAAACACCTCCGAATTATATTATTTTACCAAATTAAAATAATACTTTTATCGAAAGTGCTTTTATTTATCTGTTCAATATTATAACTTCAGTTCCATAGCTCCCTTTTTTATTTATCAGTTGATAAATCTGTAATAGATTGAGAATAAATTGACATCGCTAATATTAAATCATCGATCGGTTGAAACTCATTAGCTTGATGCATGGTATCTTCGGTCCATGGAAATAAAGCACCAAATGCAACTCCACGCTTCATCATTCTACCGTAAGTTCCACCACCAACAACTTCAGGTTCTGCTTTCTTAACACCAGTCTGATCACGATAAATACTAATTAAACGATTTACAATTGGATCAGCAGGATCCACATAATGAGGAACCATATTATCAGTATTTTTTACAACACCTGAAAATTTAGAAATTGCATTGTTTAAATGCTCTTCAATATTTTCTACTGAAATTCCCTTAGGGTATCTAAAATTGGTATTAATAAATCCACCGTCTGTTTGACTAAATTTCATAATTCCAACATTCATTGTTAAATCACCCATAATTTTATCATGATAATTTGTTGCTAAATGATTAGCTCTTGAGTCGTTATGCAAATATTTAGAAATAAACGTTAAGAAATTATCGGCATCTTCAGTAAATGAAAATTCACTTAAAAATGTTGCTAAATAAGTTCCGGAGTTAACTCCATTTTTAGGTTCCATTCCATGTGCTGATTTACCAATTAAATGTAGTTTAATCCCATTTTCAGTGATTTCTGAATTTCCTTTTAAATCATTATCTTCCATAAAAGTAGTGAATTGGGAATTAATTTCGTCTTTATCATTTACTAAAATATCAGCATAAGCATCACGAGGTACCATATTTTCACGTAATCCAGAATCAAAATTTTTTAATACACAACTTGCATTTTGAGATTGATTATTATTAAAAGTATTTTCAAAAGTAGTATTACCCTTTTCACCATTAATTACTGGAAATTCAGCATCAGGTGAAAAACCAAAATCAGGCTCGGGTTCTAAATCAAAGTAATGTTTCATTCCTGTCCAATTACTTTCTTCATCAGTACCTACTATAAATCTAATTTTACAATTAGGTTTAATATTATTATCTTTCATAATTTTCAATCCATAATAAGCTGCTAATCCCGGTCCCTTGTCATCAGAGACACCACGACCATAAGCATTACCATCTTTAACAACCATTTCAAACGGATTAGTATCCCAGCCTTCACCAGCAGGCATGACGTCAGCATGAGCTAAAATTGCAAAAGTCTTATCACCTTCACCGTATTCAATATAACCTACTAAATTATCTAAATTTTTGGTTTTAAAACCATCACGTTCACCAAACGATAAATATTTTTTTAAAGCATCAGCAGGTCCCTTTCCTAGTGGGAAATCTTTGCTACTATTATTATCATCACGTTCACTATCGATAGAAATTAATGTTTTCAAATCATTTAAATAATCATCTTTATATTTTTTAGCTTGTTTCTTCCAGTTTATCATGCATATACCCCCTAGTGTTAATAACTACATCTTAGCGGTTATCAGTGAACTTTACAAATATAGAATGCTATAATTAAATTATTAGTTTTAATTAGGAGGATACAGAATGAAAAATATAGATTTGTCTGTGGTTAAAAATACTATAAGAGTTCGTCCTAATGATAGTTATAAGGGTACTTATGGTAAAGTTGGCTTGATCGGTGGTAATACTAATTTTGGTGGAGCTATTATTATGGCAACTGAGGCTGCGTTAAACTCTGGGGCAGGATTAATTACAACTTTGACTGATCCTGTTAATTTAACTAGTCTTCACGACCATGCTCCAGAAGCAATGTTCGCTAACTATAATGATGATAGTGAACTAGAAAAGCTTATTCCTACTTTTAATGTAATAGTAATTGGACCTGGACTTGGAACTAATAAAAATAGTTTAAAAATAATAAGTAAAGTTTTTAAACTAGTTAATAATAAGCAAATTTTAGTTATCGATAGTTCTGCAATTACAATGATTAATCAATATGATTTAACATTACCTGATAATCAAATTATTTTTACTCCCCATCAAATGGAATGGCAACGACTTTCAGGTATTAAAATAAGTGACCAAAATGAAGATAATAACATGAAAGTTGTTAATAAGTTAGATAGTATTGTTGTATTAAAATCACATCACACTGAAATTTATAATAAAGAAAAAGTTTTTAAAAATCCTGGAGGTACTCCAGCACAAGCAACCGGAGGTATGGGTGATACTTTAGCTGGTATGATTGGCGGCTTTGTGGCACAGTTTTCTAATGAATATAATGCAGTATTATCAGCTGTATTTTTACATAGTGCAATTGCCGATGAATTAGCTAAAAATCAATATGTAGTTTTACCAACTCATATTATTCAAAGAATTCCCGAATTTATGAAAAAATACGAAAAAAAGGGTTAAATGATCTGACCCCCAAAAGTTGGACAACATTTTTCTAGGATATTAATCCCAAATATTGATTTGGTGATTGGTATCCTAGTTTTTCTTTAATTCTATTTTCATTATAATCCTTAATCCAAGCTTTCATGGCATGGATTAAGGATTCTTTTGTATCATAATGTACATTCATCATTTCACTTTTCATAATGTGAAAGAATGATTCCATTTGTGCATTGTCTAAACATGTCCCTTTACGGGACATGGATTGAATCGCATTATATGATTTTATCGTGTTTACCCATTCATGACTTTGATATTGGATCCCTTGATCACTGTGGACAATAGTTTGTATTTCTTTATTATTAATAATATTTAACGCTTTGTTTAAAGCCACTAAAGTAAATTTAACTGTTGGATGTGCACTAATATTATATGCAATGATTTGATCTGAATAAAGATCCATTACTGGTGATAAATAAACCTTTTGATTTATTAAATTATGACCATATCTAAACTCACTGACATCAGTAGTTATTTTATGACCAAAATGTTGTGACTTAAACTTTCCATTCAATAAATTAGATGCTATATGTCCTACTTGTCCCTTGTATGAATTATATTTGCGTTTCCTTTTACTAAATAGAGTACATTGTAGACTATACTTCTGCATAATTCTTTGTACACACTTATGATTTACATGTTTTCCATTGTTATTTAAATATGCAGTAATTCTGCGATATCCATAGGTCTTATGTTCATTTACTGCTTGCTTAACTTTTAATTCAATGTCTTGTTTAAAAGAAGAAAGCGTAGCTTTCCTATGATAATAATAACTGCTTCTTGAAATGCCTAAAATGTCTAAAATTTTAGATAGTGTCGTTGTTTTAAATAAACTATTTATTATTTTTATAGTTGTAGTTTGACCATGTTTATCTATAATAGTCTTATATTTTAGCTTTATTGATAATTCCAAATTCTTGTTTTCCAAAATTCTTATTTGCTTTATATTGTCTTTTGTGAGATTCTTTTTAAGTGGATGTTTGATTTTCATGTTATTAAGCGTCCCGTTTTCTAGTCTTCATTCCCATATAAATATGGCAGATGGCGAAGATATATTAAAGTGAAGTGCTGTTTCTGGATATTAACTTTTGTGGAGTTTCATCCAGTTCAGCACTTTTAATTTATACATATAAGAATATGATTGTTTACTGTTTTTCACAATTAAACCTTTAAATCCATATTTTTGATACATTTGTACCCATGAAAGTAATGTTGCACTGCCTTTAATACCATATTCATGGTTCAACGAAGTTGAACCTATTCCTGATAAATATTTTAATACTAATTTTAATTTAAACTCGCTATTAAATTTAACCAAAAAAATGACCTCCAAATATCGAACAATTTCTTGTCCAACTTTTGGGGGTCACTTCAAAATCCTATTTAGGATTTAACCTTTTTATTTAATGTGTAATTTATTTCTTAAGTTTTCAGATTGATGTCCAATAACGTAATCAGCAACTCGGCTCTTTAAAGCAAGATATACATATACAAAGCCTCCCGCTAACACTGCTAATGAAACAACAAATCCACTGCCTACTCTACCATATGGCTCCATTAATAGACCAACAACTGTATTGCCCAAATAAACAAATGCTAAAGCTACAATATAGGTAACCAGTGAAAATATCAAAATCCAGTTAATTTTTTCTAGCATTTCATAACTTCTAACACCAAATTGTTTATCTAATGAACGAATAATTAATCCATCGGCAACTAAGAATCCAATTGCGGATGAAATTAATGGACCAAAAGTTCCAAATAGTAAAACCATTGGGATTTGGAAAACTATTTTAGCAATTGTTCCGTATATAAAATATTTAACTGCTAATTTATTCTGCGAAATTCCTTGCATCATAGCTGAAATAACGGTAAATAATCCAAATAAGATAGAAATAACAGAAGAAAAAGCTAATATGTTAGCAGATAAATGATTGTATCCAGTTCCATAAAATAATCGATTTAATGGACCAGCAACTGCGGTCATCCCAAGAGCAGCCGGAATCATAATAAAGGAAAATAAAACAAATCCATTCGATAATTGACGACTAATTCCATCTTTATCTTTCTTAGTAAAGGCTTCTGATAATAAAGGAACCACAGTAATTGCTAAAGCTGAAGCTAAAGAAATCGTAATCATGATTAGTTTATTAGCGTTACCAGCAAAGATAGCATAAAGTTTGTTTAAAACACTCATTGGATAATCAGTAGCTATCTTCATAATATCAAAGAAAGTATATTGATCAATTAACTGAAAAATAGTAATTCCAGCACCTAAAATGATGAATGGAACTGCTTGACTAACTATTTCTTTATATAGATGATTAGCATTAACATGAATTTTATTATTACTATTTTCTACTAAGTGATTATAATAGTCTTTACGTTTTAAATAATAAGCACCTAGTATTAAAAGTCCAGCAACAGAACCAATAAATGCAGCAAAAGTTGATTGTGTAACAGCAGTTATCCAGCTACCATGTACAACTTTCATTATAAAAAATGCTGTAACTAACATATAAATAACTCTAAATAATTGTTCCGCAAATTGTGATATTGCTGATGGTGCCATATCCTGAAATCCTTGAAAATAACCACGAGTTAAACTCATTGTTGGTATGATTAATACAGCCCATGACAATGAATGCATTACAGGAATTACATTAGGATTACCATTATCTAATAATGGTGCACCGAAATAGAGAAATAACGCGCATAAGATTCCAGTTGTTACAGATAAAACCAACCCCCGCTTATACAGTCGAACACTTATTCCGTATTCATTAAGGGCATTATAATGGGCAACTTCTTTAGCAATTGCCGATGGAACTCCAGCAATTGATATAATTAAAAACATACTGTAAACATTGTATCCTTGAACGTATAAAGCATTGGCTTGAAAATATAGATTACCAAACCAAATACTCCAAGGAATAATGTAAATTGCACCTAAGATTCTTGACAAAATGCTACCAGCAGTCATCCATGAAGACCCTTTTAACATTTTGCTTTGCGTTTGGCGATCGCTATTTATTTTTTCTTTACTTTCTTGCATTTAATAGTCCTACTTTCAAATTTGTCTGACCTATTCATTTTAATCAAAATTTATAAAGTAAGCAACTTTAGTAATAAAAAAAAGAGACAAAGTCTCTTTTTATTTTTAAAATTAGTTAGCAACAATGTTAACAATTTTACCTGGAATAACAATAACTTTACGAACATTTTTACCATTAGTAAATTCAATAACCTTATCGTCATTTAAAGCAACTTTTTCAATATCTTCTTTTGACATATCTTTGGCAACTTTAATATGTGCTCTAACTTTACCATTAACCTGTACTACCATTTGAATTTCGTCATCAATCATTTTGCTTTCATCATAATCTGGCCACTTAGCATAAGTAATGGATTCATCATGGCCCATCTTATTCCATAATTCTTCAGCCATATGAGGAACAATTGGTGCAAGTAGTTTAATGAAGCCTTCCATATAATCTAGATATAAAGTATTTTGTTTATAACATTCATTAACAAATACCATCATACTTGAAATAGCAACATTAAATCTTAAGTTCTCGTAGTCATCAGTAACTGTTTTAACAGTTTTATTATAAATTTTATCTAGTTTTCCATCATTAACAGTAACAATACGATCGCGTAATTGGTTATTATCATCCATGATTAAACGCCATACACGCTTAATCCATCTATTAGCACCATTTAATCCATCAGTACTCCATGGTTTTGCTTCAGTTAATGGCCCCATAAACATTTCGTATAATCTCAGAGTGTCAGCACCATATTTTTCAACAATTTCATCTGGATTAACAACATTACCTTTAGATTTAGACATTTTTTCATGATTAGTACCTAAAATCATCCCTTGGTTAACTAATTTTTGGAATGGTTCCTTAGTTGGTACAATTCCTAAATCATAAAGTACCTTATGCCAAAATCTAGCATATAGTAAGTGAAGAACAGCGTGTTCAGCTCCACCAATATATAAATCAACTGGTAACCACTGTTTTAATAATTCTGGATCAGCAAGTTGCTTATCGTTATGAGCATCAATATACCTTAGATAATACCATGAACTACCTGCCCATTGTGGCATTGTGTTAGTTTCACGCTTACCTTTACGTCCATTTTTATCAACAACATTTACCCAATCATCAATATTAGCTAATGGAGATTCACCGGTACCAGAAGGTTCAATATTTTTCGCTTCAGGTAATTTTAATGGCAATTCATCTTCTGGAACCAATGAAGTACTGCCATCTTCCCAATGAATAACTGGAATTGGTTCTCCCCAATATCTTTGACGTGAGAAAATCCAATCTCTTAAACGGTAATTAGTCTTAGAATGACCTGCTTTATGTTCTTCCAGCCAACTAATTGCTGCTTCAATAGCTTCCTTTTTACCCATGCCATCTAAGAATTCGGAGTTAACATGTTTACCGTCACCAGTGTATGCTTCCTTAGAAACATCGCCACCTTCAATAACCGGTTTAATTGACAAATTAAACTTAGTAGCAAATTCATAATCACGGTCATCATGAGCAGGAACAGCCATAATAGCACCAGTTCCATATGATGATAGTACATAATCACCAATCCAAATTGGTAGTTTTTCTCCATTAATTGGATTAATTCCATATGCTCCTGTAAATACACCTGATTTATCTTTATTCAAATCAGTTCTTTCCAAATCAGACTTAGTAGCAACTTCTTTCTGATAAGCCTTAACTGCTTCTTTTTGATCATCAGTAGTAATCTTATCTACTAAGTCATGTTCAGGAGCAAGAACCATATAAGAAGCACCAAATAATGTATCTGGTCTAGTGGTAAATACTTCAACTTTTTCATCTTTATGGCCATCAACAGCGAAAAATACACTTGCACCCTTAGAACGACCAATCCAATTTCTTTGCATTTCTTTGATACTTTCAGGCCAATCTAAATCATCCAAATCATCAATTAAACGATCAGCATAAGCAGTGATTTTTAGAACCCATTGAGTCATTGGAACTCGATATACTGGATATCCACCTCGTTCAGTTTTGCCATCTTTAACTTCTTCATTGGCAACGACGGTTCCCCCCATAAAATCAGGAGCCCAGTTAACTTCAATCTTATCTTCATAAGCAAGACCTTTTTTATAAAGTTGTTCAAAAATCCATTGAGTCCATTTGTAGTATTTAGGATCGGTAGTATTTACTTCACGATCCCAATCATATGAAAAACCTAAAGATTTAATTTGTTCTCTAAAATGTTCGATGTTTTTTTCAGTAAAGCTTCCAGGATGATGACCCGTTTTCAAAGCATACTGTTCTGCTGGTAGTCCAAAAGCATCGAAGCCAATTGGATGCAAAACATTTTTGCCTTGCATTCTTTTCATTCTGGACATAATGTCAGTAGCAGTGTAACCTTCTGGATGTCCAACGTGTAAGCCTTGTCCTGAAGGATATGGAAACATATCTAAAGCATAGTAATTTTCTTTATTAGCATCATTAGTTGTTTTGAAAGTTTTGTTATTTTCCCAAAATTTTTGCCATTTTTGTTCTATTTTAAGATGATCATAAGGCATTATAAATTCCTCCTATAAAGTTTATTAAATAATAAAAAAGTCCTATAAGTAAATATGAAAAATACTTATAGGACGAAAAGATTCCGCGGTACCACCTAAATTTTTTGTATAAAATACAAAACCCCTTGTAGTATCCATAACGCGGAAAACGTTTTAACCTAATAATTTCAGTTAAAATTTCAACGATGAGTTCAAAAAATTCATATCTAAATTCACAGCAACCATTTAGTTTCTTAATATATCAATTAATTTACTAGTTCGTATCAGCAATTTATTATTTAATAGTTTAATTATTTATAATATACCAGTATATAAATTTAAAATCAAGACTACATAAAATAATCTTAATATATTATAAAATGATATAATTTAATCAACATTTAGTTAAAGGAGATCATAAAAATCAAATTACAACCATCACTAAGATATAGCCATCAATTATTAAAAAACATTGTTCAACCTGGTAACATAGTTGTTGATGCAACCGTTGGTAAGGGTAACGATACTGCATTTTTAGCTAGGTTAGTTAAAAATAAAGGTAAAGTTTATGGATTTGATTTACAAAAAGAAGCTATTCAAATCACTCAGAATCGATTAGATGAAAACGATTTAAAAAACGTTCAACTATTTAATACTGGACATGAAAATATTAAAAAATATGTAAAAGAAAACATTAGTGCAGCAATTTTTAATTTAGGATATTTACCAGGTGGAAATAAGAATATTATTACAAAACCAAATACTACACTAAAAGCCATTAAAGATTGTTTATATTTGTTAGAACAAAATGGTATAGTTGTTTTAGTGCTTTATTATGGACATCAAGGTGGCAAAGAGGAAAAAAATAGTGTATTGAGTTTTGTAAAAAATTTAAATCAAAAACAATATTCTGTATTAGAATATAAGTTTATCAATCAGATTAACGAACCACCTATTCTCATAGCTATACAAAAAAAGTAAAAAGATGTGGCTAATTTAGCTACGTCTTTTTACTTTTTTATCTAAGAAATTAATTATTAATGCTAAAACAACCAACAATAAACAAACAAAAAATACTAAATGTAGAGAATTAAGTAAAATCTCTTTAAAAGACGATATTGTTTTTGAAGATAATTGATGGTCAGATTTATAGTACATAAGTTCATTAACAGAAGATGCATTTACTAAATCAGAATGCAAAGAGCCAATTTTAATTTCTCTATTTGTGACCATTTCTAAAACAGAAAGTATTAAGGTTTGACCAATAATTCTGCTTAAACTGTTAAAAGAAGTTGCCACCCCTAATTTATCATTATCAACAATATTTTGAGAAATAACAGTACTATTAGTTATCGTTAATCCAAAACCGATTCCACAAATTCCAGAAATAACTGCAAAGTTTATTAAACTTAAATAAATTGATAAGTTTAATAATAAGATTGCTGATATCAAAAGACATGTTAGACCGGTAATTGTTACGTAAAACGCATTTGTTTTAGATAATAGCCAACCAGATAGAAAGGAACCAGCAATCCAAAAAATAGATATTGGAGTAATAACCAATCCAGATATAGATGCAGATAGTCGCATAATACCTTGTATCCATATTGGTAAATATATTTCTAAACTAAAAACAAATCCACTAATTAAAAGAGAAACTATATTTTGTATAATAAAAGTCTTGTTATGAAATAATGACATTGGAATAATTGGATTCTTCGATTTATATTCGGTTCTAATAAACAAAATAAAGGAAATAATTGATATAATAATTAAATAATATGTTTCATCCATCTTAACAGACAAAGAATCAATAAACTGAATCAAATTCATAACAGAAAACAATAAAATAGATAAATATATTATGCCTAAATAATCTACTTTTTGTTTAATATAATTAGAATTTTCATTTAAATTAAAACTAATTAATATGATTGACATTAATATAATTGGAACTGTCCAAAAAAATATCCAACGCCAATTAAAAATATCAACTATTAGACCACCTAATAAAGGCGCTAAGGTTAAAGATATTCCCCATATTGCACCATTTATTCCTATCATTTTAGACTTTTTATTCATACAGTAGATATCTGCAATAATAGTATAAGATAGTGGCATAATGGATCCAGCACCAATTCCTTGAATAGCTCGAAATATTATTAAAGTTTCTATATTATTAGAAATTCCAGCGAATATAGTTCCTAACAAAAAGATAGTTAGTCCAATTATAAGTATTTTCTTTCTACCAAATTGATCAGATAATTTGCCATATATAGGTATAGAAACTGCATTGGTTAATAAGAAAATAGAAAATATCCAATTCATAAGTGATACACCATGAATTTCTCCTATAATAGAAGGAAAAGCTGTAGAAACTATAGTAACATCCATTTCTCCCACAAACGTCATCATAAATAACGCTAACATAATCATATGACGATTATTAATATTTTTTATCATATTTCCCCCATAAATAAAATAAAAAAAACGATTTATTTTTTTGAAAATAAATCGTTTTTTTATTAAGCATTATTTTTTAAAAAGTTATTCAATTCGCTAACTTTATCAGTTTTTTCCCAAGGCAAATCAATATCAGTTCTACCAAAATGTCCATAAACAGCAGTTTGTTTATAAATTGGGCGTTTTAAATTAAGCATCTTGATAATACCAGCTGGTCTCAAATCAAATATTGTTCTTACTGCACTTATCAAATCTTCTTCTAAATATTCAGATGTACCAAAAGTATCTATTGATATAGATACTGGTTCAGCAACTCCAATTGCATATGCAATTTGAACTTCAACTTTTTTTGCTAACTTAGCGGCCACTATATTTTTGGCAATATATCTAGCTGCGTAACTAGCGGAACGATCAACTTTAGTTGAATCCTTACCTGAAAATGCACCACCACCATGATGAGCCGCACCACCATAAGTATCAACGATAATTTTACGTCCAGTTAATCCAGCATCCCCTTGAGGACCACCAATAACAAATCGACCAGTAGGATTAATATAATATTTAGTTTTTTCACTTAAAAATTTTTCAGGTATTGTTGTTTTAATGACCTTATTAATTACATCTTCTCTTATTTTTTCTAATTTAACATCAGGATCATGTTGAGTACTTAAGACAATTGTATCAACAAAAAATGGAGAATTATTGTCATCATATTCAACAGTTACTTCAGCTTTAGCATCAGGTCTTAGATATGTAATTTCACCATTTTTTCTTAATTCAGTAATTTTTCGCATTAAATTGTGACTTAATGAAATAGGTAGTGGCATTAATTCAGGAGTCTCATCAACAGCATAACCAAACATTAAACCTTGATCACCAGCACCGATTTTATCTAAAACATCAGTACTATTTTCTTTAGTCTCTATAGAATCATCTACACCTTGAGCAATATCGGGTGATTGTTCATCGATAGCTACCAAGACTGCACAAGTATTGCCATCAAATCCATATTTATTATTGTCATATCCAATATTTTTAATGGTTTCTCTAACAACTTTTTGAATATTAACATAAGCTTTGGTAGTAATTTCACCAAAGACTAAAACCAAACCTGTTGTAACGGAACATTCACAGGCTACTCTAGAATCAGGGTCTTGTTTTAACATTTCATCTAAAATAGCATCACTAATTTGATCTGCTATTTTATCAGGATGTCCTTCCGAAACAGATTCTGATGTAAATAAATGTCTTTCTTGCATTTAATTATTCCCCCTACTTTTTTGGTTACAAGGCATCTTCACTACTAGGTGAATCCTATCGGGAATACGCTCATAACTTTTATAAGCATATCACAAAATAAAAATATTGAAAAGAACGTATTACAAAAAATAAACGATAAGTATTAAATACTTATCGTTTCAACATTAAGATTTATTCGATTATTAATTATACCGGAGGTGGGGTTCGAACCCACACGATCTTAACGATCACTGGATTTTGAGTCCAGCGCGTCTGCCAATTCCGCCACTCCGGCAAAATATATATTAATGAATAATTAAAGGCGGTAATCGGATTTGAACCGATGATAAAGGTTTTGCAGACCTCTGCCTTACCACTTGGCTATACCGCCATTTAATATTATATTCAACTGGGCTAGCTGGATTCGAACCAGCGCGTGATGGAGTCAAAGTCCATTGCCTTACCACTTGGCTATAACCCAATTAAAAAGGGCGGTAGGTGGGAATCGAACCCACGCGTGTCGGATCCACAAACCGATGTGTTAACCACTTCACCACTACCGCCATAGCAACATAACAGGGATAGTAGGAGTTGAACCCACATCAACGGTTTTGGAGACCGGTATTCTACCATTGAACTATATCCCTATTTAAAATGGAGGAGAGTGGATTTGAACCACCGAACCCGAAGGAGCGGATTTACAGTCCGCCGCGTTTAGCCAGACTTCGCTACTCCTCCATAAATGGCGCGGGACAGAATCGAACTGCCGACACACGGAGCTTCAATCCGTTGCTCTACCAACTGAGCTACCGAGCCAAACCATTTATGTTATGCTATAGATTATTTAATTATATGTTGTATAAAACAACAACGGTTCGTACGAGACTCGAACTCGTGACCTCCTGCGTGACAGGCAGGCGTCCTAAACCACTTGACCAACGGGTCATACCAATAAAGTTATAACGGAGAGTAAGGGATTCGAACCCTTGAAACAGGCTTTGACCCGTTTACATCATTTCCAATGATGCTCCTTCGGCCAACTCGGACAACTCTCCAAAACCATAACTAACTCCGAATGTCAGACTCGAACTGACGACAACCTGATTAACAGTCAGGTGCTCTACCAACTGAGCTAATTCGGAATAATAAGCGCGGCAACTTCCTACCCTTGCAAGAGGCGATCCTCTAACTACTCTCGGCGTTTAGAAGCTTAACTACTGTGTTCGGCATGGGAACAGGTGTATCCTTCTAGCTATCGCCACCACACTATTTTTCTAAAAGAACTTCGTTCTTTCAAAACTAGATATTATCATTTCTAAATGAGAACAACCTTACTTGGTTAAGTCCTCGACCAATTAGTACTAGTCCGCTCCATACATCGCTGCACTTCCACTTCTAGCCTATCTACCTAATCATCTCTTAGGGGTCTTACTTCCACAAAGGAATGGGAAATTTCATCTTGAGGTGGGTTTCACACTTAGATGCTTTCAGCGTTTATCTCAGCCATACATAGCTACCCAGCTGTGCCCCTGGCGGGACAACTGGTACACCAGCGGTATGTCCATCTCGGTCCTCTCGTACTAGAGATAGCTCCCCTCAAATTTCCTACGCCCGCGACGGATAGGGACCGAACTGTCTCACGACGTTCTGAACCCAGCTCGCGTACCGCTTTAATGGGCGAACAGCCCAACCCTTGGGACCAACTACAGCCCCAGGATGCGATGAGCCGACATCGAGGTGCCAAACCTCCCCGTCGATGTGAACTCTTGGGGGAGATAAGCCTGTTATCCCCAGGGTAGCTTTTATCCGTTGAGCGATGGCCCTTCCATATGGTACCACCGGATCACTAAGCCCGACTTTCGTCCCTGCTCGACCTGTCTGTCTCGCAGTCAAGCTCCCTTGTGCCTTTACACTCTGCGAATGATTTCCAACCATTCTGAGGGAACCTTTGGGCGCCTCCGTTACTATTTGGGAGGCGACCGCCCCAGTCAAACTGCCAATCAGACACTGTCTCCCACCACGATAAGTGGTGCGGGTTAGAGTGTTAGCACAGCGAGGGTAGTATCCCAACAATGCCTCCACCGAAACTAGCGTTCCGGTTTCTACGGCTCCTACCTATCCTGTACAAGCTATGTCAACACCCAATATCAAATTACAGTAAAGCTCCATGGGGTCTTTCCGTCCTGTCGCGGGTAACCTGCTTCTTCACAGGTATCTCAATTTCACCGAGTCTCTCGTTGAGACAGTGCTTAGATCGTTACGCCTTTCGTGCGGGTCGGAACTTACCCGACAAGGAATTTCGCTACCTTAGGACCGTTATAGTTACGGCCGCCGTTTACTGGGGCTTCGTTTCTGAGCTTCGCCGAAGCTAACTCATCCACTTAACCTTCCAGCACCGGGCAGGCGTCAGCCCCTATACTTCATCTTACGATTTTGCAGAAACCTGTGTTTTTGATAAACAGTCGTCTAAGCCTTTTCACTGCGGCTGCACTACGTGCAGCACCCCTTCTCCCGAAGTTACGGGGTCATTTTGCCGAGTTCCTTAACGAGAGTTCACTCGCTCACCTTAGGATACTCTCCTCGACTACCTGTGTCGGTTTGCGGTACGGGTAGTTAATTACTCACTAGAAACTTTTCTCGGTAGTGTGACGTGGCTTACTTCCCTACTTAAATTCGGTCCTCATCACAGCTTGTCAACCCGCTGAAAAGCATTTCACTCTTCAACTGACTTGCTGCTTGAACGCACATCCAATAGTGCGCACAAGTTAGCCTCCTACGTCCTTCCATCGTTCAAACATAATTAACTAGTACAGGAATATCAACCTGTTATCCATCGCCTACGCCTCTAGGCCTCGGCTTAGGTCCCGACTTACCCTGGGAGGACGAGCCTTCCCCAGGAAACCTTAGTCATTCGGTGGATTAGATTCTCACTAATCTTTCGCTACTCATACCGGCATTCTCACTTCTAAGCGCTCCATCAGTCCTTACGGTCTAACTTCGTTGCCCTTAGAACGCTCTCCTATCACATGACTACGTCATGTCCACAATCTCGGTAATATGCTTAGCCCCGGTAAATTTTCGGCGCAGAATCACTCGACTAGTGAGCTATTACGCACTCTTTAAATGGTGGCTGCTTCTGAGCCAACATCCTAGTTGTCTGTGCAACTCCACATCCTTTTCCACTCAGCATATATTTAGGGACCTTAATTGGTGGTCTGGGCTGTTCCCCTTTCGACGGTGGATCTTATCACTCATCGTCTGACTCCCGAACATATAAATCAATGGTATTCGGAGTTTATCTGAATTTAGTAACCCATGACGGGCCCCTCATCCAAACAGTGGCTCTACCTCCATGATTCTAAATCCGAGGCTAGCCCTAAAGCTATTTCGGAGAGAACCAGCTATCTCCAAGTTCGTTTGGAATTTCACCGCTACCCACATTTCATCTCAGCACTTTTCAACGTACACGAGTTCGGCCCTCCGGTGCGTTTTACCGCACTTTCAGCCTGAACATGGGTAGATCACCTGGTTTCGGGTCTATCTCAACATACTCAAACGCCCTATTCAGACTCGCTTTCGCTACGGCTCCGGTCTTATCCACCTTAACCTTGCATGTTAACATAACTCGCCGGTTCATTCTACAAGAGGCACGCTATCACCCATTAACGGGCTCTAACTGTTTGTAAGCACATGGTTTCAGGAACTATTTCACTCCCCTTCCGGGGTGCTTTTCACCTTTCCCTCACGGTACTGGTTCACTATCGGTCACTAGGGAGTATTTAGCTTTGGGAGATGGTCCTCCCGGATTCCAACGACGTTCCACGTGTGTCGCTGTACTCAGGATCCTGAACTGAGGTTAAACAATTTCGTCTACGGGGCTATCACCCTGTATCGCCTAGCTTCCCAGCTAGTTCGACTATTGTCTAACTTGGTAACTCAAATGTTCAGTCCTACAACCCCAAAGAGCAAGCTCTTTGGTTTGAGCTGTTCCCCGTTCGCTCGCCGCTACTTAGGGAATCGAAATTTCTTTCTCTTCCTGTGGGTACTTAGATGTTTCAGTTCCCCACGTCTGCCGCCAAATTAGCTAATTAATTCACTAATTGGTGATAACCGATTAAGGTTATCGAGTTTCCTCATTCGGAAATCTCCGGATCAAAGCTTACGTACAGCTCCCCGAAGCATATCGGTGTTAGTCCCGTCCTTCATCAGCTCCTAGTGCCAAGGCATCCACCATGCGCCCTTCATAACTTAACCTGTTCATCACTTCGTGATGTTTGGTTAATTGAGTATAATACGAATAAAACTTTTTAAAAAACTCAAAATAACGCGGTGTTCTCGGTTAAAATTGTATTTAATACAAATTTTAATGTTAATTTTAGAAATTAATAATATCTAGTTTTCAAAGAACCAAGTTTGAGAGTAGACCTCTCAAAACTGAATAAGATTGATTAACCTAATGTAAGTTTCCGTAATATCCTTAGAAAGGAGGTGATCCAGCCGCAGGTTCTCCTACGGCTACCTTGTTACGACTTCACCCTAATCATTTGTCCCACCTTAGACAACTAGCTCCCGAAGGTTACTCCATCGTCTTTGGGTGTTACAAACTCTCATGGTGTGACGGGCGGTGTGTACAAGGCCCGGGAACGTATTCACCGTGGCATGCTGATCCACGATTACTAGTGATTCCAACTTCATGCAGGCGAGTTGCAGCCTGCAATCCGAACTGAGAATGGCTTTAAGAGATTAGCTTGACCTCGCGGTTTCGCGACTCGTTGTACCATCCATTGTAGCACGTGTGTAGCCCAGGTCATAAGGGGCATGATGATTTGACGTCATCCCCACCTTCCTCCGGTTTATCACCGGCAGTCTCACTAGAGTGCCCAACTTAATGCTGGCAACTAATAATAAGGGTTGCGCTCGTTGCGGGACTTAACCCAACATCTCACGACACGAGCTGACGACAACCATGCACCACCTGTCATTCTGTCCCCGAAGGGAACACCTAATCTCTTAGGTTGGCAGAAGATGTCAAGACCTGGTAAGGTTCTTCGCGTAGCATCGAATTAAACCACATGCTCCACCACTTGTGCGGGCCCCCGTCAATTCCTTTGAGTTTCAACCTTGCGGTCGTACTCCCCAGGCGGAATGCTTAATGCGTTAGCTGCGGCACTGAAGGGCGGAAACCCTCCAACACCTAGCATTCATCGTTTACGGCATGGACTACCAGGGTATCTAATCCTGTTCGCTACCCATGCTTTCGAGCCTCAGTGTCAGTAATAGACCAGACAGCCGCCTTCGCCACTGGTGTTCTTCCATATATCTACGCATTTCACCGCTACACATGGAGTTCCACTGTCCTCTTCTATACTCAAGTTCTTTAGTTTCCGCTGCACTTCCTCAGTTGAGCTGAGGGCTTTCACAACAGACTTAAAAAACCACCTGCGCTCGCTTTACGCCCAATAAATCCGGACAACGCTTGCCACCTACGTATTACCGCGGCTGCTGGCACGTAGTTAGCCGTGGCTTTCTGGTTAAATACCGTCAAAGCGTAAACAGTTACTCTTACACTTGTTCTTCTTTAACAACAGAGTTTTACGAGCCGAAACCCTTCTTCACTCACGCGGCGTTGCTCCATCAGACTTGCGTCCATTGTGGAAGATTCCCTACTGCTGCCTCCCGTAGGAGTCTGGGCCGTGTCTCAGTCCCAATGTGGCCGATTACCCTCTCAGGTCGGCTACGTATCATCGCCTTGGTGGGCTTTTATCTCACCAACTAGCTAATACGCCGCGGGTCCATCCTAAAGTGATAGCAGAGCCATCTTTCAAGTTGGAACCATGTGGTTCCAACTAATTATACGGTATTAGCACTTGTTTCCAAATGTTATCCCCTGCTTTAGGGCAGGTTACCCACGTGTTACTCACCAGTTCGCCACTCGTCCCGAATCCAAAAATCTTTTATGCAAGCATAAAATCAAATTGGGAGGACTCGTTCGACTTGCATGTATTAGGCACGCCGCCAGCGTTCGTCCTGAGCCAGGATCAAACTCTCATCTTATAGATGAAAAGCTTTTCTAGCTCATCAAATTAATTGTTTTTAAAAGCGAATTGACTTCGCTGTGTTTTAATTTCTTATAATCTAAATTATAAGAATCCTTACACATCATCGATTATCAATCTTGTTCAGTTTTCAAAGATCTACTTATTAGTTATCTGCCTCATTGAGCAGCTTTTTTAATTATACCATGTTAACAACTTAACGTCAACAACTTTTTATAATTATTTTTTATTGCCGTTTGCTTTATCAGCAACGCAACAATAATTATTATGCCATCTTTACAAGTAAAAGTCAACAACTTTTTTAATTAAATTATTTACTTTATTTAACATCACTCGAATATAATAACAATAAAGAAATAGTATGTCAATTAAAATTTAACACCTCATTGTTTTAAGAAATTAATATTTCTCAACAACAAAAATAATCTTATCAAAAACAAAATTAATAGTCAATACTTTATTTTAAAATTTCGATTTTATTAATAGTTACATTACCTAAAGGACGATCACTATTATCAACTTTAGCATTAGCAATTTGATCTACAACGTCCATTCCTTTTATAGTTTGACCAAAAACAGTATGTCTAAAATCTAACCAAGGAGCTCCACCATATTCTCTATAAGCATTAATAACTTTTTCAGAAAATTTAGATTTTTTCATAGGATCAATTAAGTTATCTTCTAAATGATTGTTTTGAACAATAAAAAATTGACTTCCATTGGTGTTAGGTCCTGCATTAGCCATTGATAAAGCGCCTCTAAAATTATATAAATATTCAGAAAACTCATCATCAAATGGTTGATTCCATATACTCTCTCCACCGGCACCTGTATCAGTTGGATCACCTGATTGGATCATAAAATCTTTAATAATTCTATGAAAACAGATCCCATCATAGTATCCTACTTCAGATAGCTTAATAAAGTTTTCAACAGCCATTGGTGCTTGTTCAGGAAATAATCTAATTTCAATATCACCATAATTAGTTTTAATAAGGGCTAACGGGCCATTCTCTTTATCTAAATTTAACTGCGGATAATTAATAATAAACTCCTCCATTTGATTTATATTAGTAACCATATAATATAATAAAATAAATTTAGTAAAATGATAAGTCTTTTTTACTATTTTATTTTATAATTTATATATATTGTAAATATAATTTTGTTAAAATTATGAAAAACAAATACTTAAGGAGTTCAAAATGAATACTTTAATTGATTTTATATTACACATTGATAAACACATAATTAACTTAGTAACATACTTTGGTGATTGGACATATCTATTATTATTTGCTGTTATATTTATAGAAACCGGCATAGTAATTATGCCGTTTTTACCAGGAGACTCATTACTATTTGCTGCTTCTGCTATATCAGCAAATCCACAATATCACCTAAATATATGGATATTTATACTAATTTTTCTGTTAGCATCATTTTTAGGCGATACGTTAAACTTTTATTTAGGAGATAAAATTGGTTATCGAATTACCAAAATGAAATTGGTAGCTAAAGTTATCAAGCCCAAACAGCTAGATCAAGCTAAAGCTTTTTTTGATAAATATGGAATTTTAGCTATTTTTATAGCAAGATTTATGCCTATAATTAGGACATTAGCACCATTTATAGCTGCAACTAGTGGTTATAAATATGAAAAATTTATAAAATATAATTTATCTGCTTGTATTGTATGGGTAGGATTATGTTGTGGTGCAGGTTATTTCTTTGGTAATATTCCATTTGTTCAAGAACATTTTTCAATTGTAGTAATTGGAATTATATTAGTTACTTTAATTCCTGGAATAGTTGCTTTCATAAAGGAAAGAAGAAATAAATAAAAAGGGACTGTGACATAAGTCTATACAAAAATAGGATTTACGTTTTAAATTTAACGTAAATCCTATTTTTGTATATAACTTTATAAAATTAATGACTTTCGTCATTAACTTTCTTATATTTAATGCCATTATAGTAAACCCAGCTTCCTTTTTAACCTTATCGATTCCCCTAACGGAGAATCGATTGAAACGCAAAGAAGCCTTTAGTCTACCAAAAACCGATTCAACATCTATCTTTCTTTTTGCGTAAATATCACTTGTTTTTGGTGCCAAAAGCAATGCTTGTTGTTTGTTTTTAAAATATTCCCATGCATAATTAATACTGATTTTTCTAGTGTTACCAGACTTAGTTAGAGCATATGAATTAATGTCTTGATTAAGATCATACTTTTCAGCTTTATATTCTTTAAAATCACGAGTGAATTTATATTTATCAGTTCTTTTACGATAACCATTAAAATTAAATCTGATGCCTTTGGGATCAATATAATAATCATCTTTTGAATTATAATACCAATTCATGACCTTACGGTCATCACTTTTCCATTTACGACTTTGTTCTTTTAACATTGTTCCATAGGGAATTAAAGGAATGTTATTAGTTAGTTTGTCTTCTATAAAACGATAATTACTTTCAGATCCATAACCAGCATCGGCAACAATATATTTACCTAAACTATTATTCTTAATTTGTTTATTTAAGAACGGAATTAAAGTACGAGTATCAGTGGGATTTTGATAAATGTCAAAATTAGTTATGAATTGTCCACTAGTGGCAATTTGTAAATTATAAGCAGGTTTAAGTTGTCCATTTAACATGGGGTCTTCCTTAATACGCATAAAAGTAGCATCATGATCAGTCTTAGAATAACTATTACGATTGGAAAATATTTTATTACTTTTTTGATATTCTATTTGTTTGCATTTACGAAAACGAAGTTTTCTTTTAATGGCTTTTAACTTACGACGCTTTTTTTATGGGGATTAGGTGATAGTTTTTTATTCTGTTTAATTTGATCATTTAAATCTGCTAAACAATTTTCTAAATGGATGATGATTTCATCTAACTCACTTGTTGAAATATCAGAGTCATCTGGGAGTTCACCCACATATTTAACATCATTCATGTCATGTAGTAATTTTATAATCGCTTCGCGATTTAATTTATCGAATCTGATTATATTTTTACGCCAAACAAAAGAATACTTATTAGCATTCGCTAGTATTTTAGTTCCATCAATAAAACTTACATCATCAATATAATTATTTTTTCTTAGATATTTAGTTAATTGATTCATGCATTTACTAATTAAATTTTCTGCTTCATCTGAAATCCTAAATCGACAGACTGTTCTGTATGAAGGAAATGAATTTTTAGTTAAACAACGTGCAGGTAAATTTTCTTCTGCCAGCTCACTAATTTGGCGACTACTAAAAATCCCTTTAGAATAAGCAAACAAGGTTAACTTTAATAGTGACCGTAGGTCGTATTTTCGTGGCCTACCAAATAGTGACCGTAGGTCGTATTTTCGTGGCCTACCAAATATGTATTTTTCTTCTAAACCAATCATTTCAACAATTTGATTGATAATTTTTACTTGATGATTATTTTTAGGTTGCCAATTTTGAATATTTAAAATATAATTAGTACTCATTAGTTTTAAGTTTCCTTTCAAGGAGATTTATTTAAACGATATCGGTTGGTTCGATATCGTTTTTTATTATACATAAATAACGCTCGTTGGAAAAATTAAATTCCAACGAGCGTTATTTTTTTAGAGACTTATGTCACAGTCCCTTTTTATTTTAAGTCTTTATATCCACGATTTATAAGATAAAAGCAACTAAACAAAAAAAGAACAAAAATTAAAACGGTACAAATCAAAAAATATTCATCCGGAAAGGCTAAAATAATGGGATTGCTTTTAGCATCAAAAACCCAATTATTATTTCTGAAAAAAATTTGGTGAAACTTTATAAAAAAATCATTGAAATCTAAAAGAATAAACAATCCAAAAAATAAAATTAAATAGTTTAAAGTTTTTAGGGGGCGAATAAATATCCATCTATATTTTTTACGTTTAAAAGAAATATAGAATTTTATACTTATTGGTAACGAAATAAACATAACCAAATTATTTATTAGTATTAAATTTTTGACATCCCTAAAATGATTAAATCCATTTTGATTCATTAAAAAACTAGTTTGCATATTAGTAATAAATGGTGATTGTAAATAAGTAATAACGTTATTATAGTTATTCATTAAAATATTAACAGACTTATGTGTATGAAAATTTATATCAAAAAATGAGATTATTATCCGATATAAAAAAGGGACATTAATTATAATAAATATCCCTGCACTAATTACACATATAATAATTAATAGTAATTTAATGTACCACTTTAACATACTAAAGCTGCCAATCATCTAATGAATCAATTTCATTAGTAGGTTTAACATTCATTTGTGATACCTGTTTTTTAGTAGATAATCCTGAATAAACCAGCAAAGTATCAATTCCAAAATTAATTCCTGCAGAAATATCAGTCATATAATTATCCCCTACCATAACAACATCATCTTTATGCAAATGAATCCGATCTAAAGCATTTTCCAAAATAATACTTTCAGGTTTACCAATAAATGTCGGTTCCTTTTGGGTAGCATATCTAACTAAGTCAACTAAGGCACCCGCTCCTGGGAGCATCCCCTTCTCATTAGGAATATTACTATCTGGATTAGTCCCAATAAATTTAGCACCAGCTCTAATATATAAAACTGCTTTACTTAGTTTTTCATAGGTCACATCAGAGTCTAGTCCTACAACCACATAATCAGGTTGTTCATTATCAACAATTTGAAAATTTTTATTTCTTAAAGCCGTAATTAATCCTTTTTCACCAACAATATAAACTTTACGATGTTTTTCATCAGCGATTTTATTCATATAATCAGCAGTAGCCAAACCAGCAGTGTATACGTTATCCTCATTAACATGAATATCATGATTATAAGAAAGATTCTTAACAACATCAATTGGCATTTTGGTAGTATTGTTAGTGACAAATAAAAATTTAATGTTATTTTTTTGTAATTTTTCAATAAATCTTTTAGCAGCAGGTATACGTTTATTACCTGCATATATTGTTCCATCTAAATCAATGAAATAGCCCTTATATTTTTGCATCTTAGTTACCTTCCTTGATTATAAAATGACGTTTACCTTTACCATCGCTTTTAGTAATTTTCATATTTTTACGTTTATTAATTGGACGTTTTTGTTTAGTTATTTTTTCTTCAAACCCATGACGTCTATTTTTACGTTTACGAAAACTAGTACGATTTCCTTTATTATTAAAATTATTATGAGCTTCCAAATTGTGAATAACAAAATATTTAGCCCCAATATTGGCATATTCATATATATAGTCTTCAATTGAACTAAATTGAAATTGTGGATTTACACTACTTTCATCATTAAAAAAACCTTTAAGTCTCAAAATGCCATATCCATAATCTCCAACAATATAATTATATCTACTGAAGATTGGATTATATTGTTGCTTAAACAATTCTAAATCAAAGCAGTTATCTATATTAGTAATTATTTCATAATCATGACCATTAATAAGCAATTTATGTTCATTTTCTTGAGATATTTTGGCTAAAGGCCTTTTTTTATTTCTTAATTCTTCTACTTTTTCTTCAATAGTTTTACGATCCAAATAACATTCTCCTAATTATTATTCAAAGGATATTTTCTTGATAAATGATCAGCAAAAACATCCCGTAATGTTTCATCATATAAAATACGATTATCTCCCATAATATCAATTGTTGGAAAAAATGGAATAAATAAATAATGATCTAATATTGCTATACTATATTTTTCATTATCTTTAACTAATTTATCATTATAGTAAACTTCTTTAGTTCCTATATCGATACTAATTCCAGAATAGTTTAATTCACCAAAATATTTACCGCGAAAACCCATTCCTTTTTGTTCAAAATTTACTAGAAACTTACGGTTTTTTTCCATTTCCATTATCATACGCCATAAATCACTACCACTTAAAGTTGTTTTAGTAACATGCATAGAATGCGGTAAAATTTTATGCAATTGATTTTTATCAACAATCCCCTTAGATAAATCATCAAGAAATAGTCCATCATTAATAATTGCAGCATCAGTTCCAGCCTTTTTCTTCATTGCTTCCAAACCTTCTTTAACAATTGAAGGTTCTCCACGTAAAGATGTATGCATAGTATATGGTATATTAGCTATCTTAGATTTAGATAATATGGCTTCACCACGTTGCTCTAATTCCTTAATATATTTTTCATCTGATGATAATGTTTTTAAGTCTGATGTTTTAACTACAGACGCTGTTTTATTAACAACTTCTCCATTGTCAACATCCAGCTTAATTTCACCCACATAATGGCCATACT
This sequence comes from Apilactobacillus apisilvae, assembly GCF_023380225.1. Classification (NCBI taxonomy): domain Bacteria; kingdom Bacillati; phylum Bacillota; class Bacilli; order Lactobacillales; family Lactobacillaceae; genus Apilactobacillus; species Apilactobacillus apisilvae. The sequence goes on along the minus strand of NZ_CP093362.1, from coordinate 207,029 downwards.
TCCCAGCAGCAGCCAACAAAGTTTGATTATCATATTCACCATGTTCAAATAAGTGATGAGTATGACTACCAATAATAATATCAAATTGGGGAAACTTATTGGCTGTAAGTCGATCTTGAGTCACTCCCAAGTGTGATAGTAAAACTAATACATCGTAACTTTTTGAATTATCTTTAAGTAAATCTGGAATCATTTTTTGATCATCAATTGGATTCCAATTTTCTAACTCATAAGTAGAATGATATGGTGCAGTTAAACCTAATAATTTTATCTTAGTATTATTAGTAGTCGTTATTATTTTATATTTTTTAGACCAATCAGGTTGATTACCTGTTTTTAAGTCAACTAAGTTGTCTAATATAACATCAAAATTAGCGTCATCGTAAAGATGATCTAATTGTTGCTTACTATTAGTTAACCCTTCATTATTACCGATAGTAACTGCATCATAGTGTACTTCATTTAACAATTTAACATTAGCTTTGCCATTAGTTGCTTCAGTTAATGGATGAGCACGATCTAATGCATCTCCTAAATCGACTGTAATAACAAAATAGCCTTGATTTTGTAACTTTCTCTTTTCTTCATATAAATATCTAACAATTTTAGGCCAATTTTCAAAATGAGAATGCAAATCATTGGTATGCAAAATTGCGATTTTATCTGACAATTAGATTACCTCCTTTAATAATTATATATATATTAATCTAAACCATTTAAATTACTCTCTTTATAATAATAATCCTAACAAAATAAAATATAAAACAAAAAAGATAATTTCAATTAAGAAATTATCTTTTTTCAAATTCATCAGTTATTAACTTAATAAAGTATAAACAAGCAATCCAAATTATTGAACCTATCAATGCAATTAGGGTATTAAATCTAAATAACATAATAACAGCAACAAAAATTAAAAATGCTAAAACAAAGTAGTTAGAAAATGGAAATAATGGCATTTTAAAAGTTAATTTATCATCATCATTATTATCACTAACAACTTTTCTATACTTAATATGAGCTAAAACAATTAATCCCCATATGAATAAGAAGCAAGTTGTGGAAACACTAGATATTAACTGGAATACGCCATCTGGCATATAAGCATTTAAAATTAATGAAACTGCAATGACAGCGATTGAAAATAAAATACCCTTTGAAGGAATTTGATGCTTATTTAAAGATCCCAATTGTTTTCCCATATATTTTTTAGATCCATATGTTAATGAATAAATCATTCTACCAGTAGTAAAAATAGCAGAGTTACATGCAGAAACTGCAGCAGTCAAAACAACAAAATTAATAATTGAAGCAGCAGCAGTAATTCCAATATTTTGGAATACTTGAACAAATGGACTAGAGGTAGCATTAATATGTTCCCAAGGATAAATGCACATCAATGCAACTAATGATCCAATATAAAAAATTAAAATTCTAGATGGAACTTCATTAATTGCCTTTGGAATTACAACTTCTGGATCATTTGTTTCTGAAGCAGTCATCCCAATCATTTCAATCCCAGCAAAACTAAAAATAACCATTTGAAAACTCAATAAAAATCCACTAAAGCCATGAGCAAACATCGAGCTTCCAAATAAATTACTAATACTAGCATGTCCAACTGGTGTTTTATAGTTAATTACAACTAAAACCACACCAGTAGCAATTAAAGTTAAAATAGCCACTACCTTAATCAAAGCAAACCAAAATTCGGTTTCACCAAAAGCTGATACATTAATCGAATTAGTTAAAAATAATATTATAAGTAAAAACAAACCTGTAACCCACTGTGGAATAGCAGGAAACCAGTAATGTATATATAAACCAGCAGCAGTAATTTCGGCCATTGCTATAGAAATCCAGCAAGCCCAATAAGTCCACCCCGCGACAAATCCTAATCGTTTACCTAAATATTTATCAATAAATTCAATATAAGAATGACAATTAACATCTGATAATAAAAGTTCACCCAGCGATCTCATAATAAAGAAACCGGCTATTCCAGCTATTAAGTAAGCTAATATAATGGAGGGACCTGCAAATTGGATTGATTCTCCAGCTCCTAAAAATAAACCTGTTCCAATTGTTCCTCCAAGAGCAATTAGCTGGACATGACGATTTTTTAAACCTTTTGATAATTGACTATTATCATTATTAGGTGTTTTTTCCATGTTCTTATACACTCCCTTTACCAATAATTATACATAATTATAAATTATAAGGTAAATTTAAAATTTAAATTATGGTTTCTTCATTATAAATAAAGGTTGTAAATTCAACATTTATTCATGATTAATTATTTAAGATGAATTTTTTTCATTTATCAATGAAAAAAAAAAGAGCCCTTAAAAGAGCTCTTAGTTTAATTATTTACGTAATCTTTCAATATCTTTAACAATCATTAATTCTTCGTTAGTAGGTATTAATAATGTTTTAATTGATGAATTTTCTGAACTAATATCTCTTTCAACTGCACGAATATGATTCTTTTCAGGATCAACACCCACACCAAAGTAGCTTAATTTATCAGCAACTTCTTGTCTAATACCAATATCATTTTCACCAACACCGGCAGTAAATACAATTGCATCAACACCATTCATTTCAGCAACATATTGACCTACATATCTAATAATACGATTCATGTACATATTACGAGCTAATTCTGCTTGATGATTGTCAGCTTTAACAGCTTCCAAATCACGCATATCAGCAGATACTTCAGAAACACCTAATAAACCTGATTTTTTATTTAAAACATTAATCATTTCATTAACATCACTAATGCCTTCTTTTTCCATAATGTAAGCAAGTAAAGAAGGATCAACATCTCCTGAACGAGTAGCCATCATAACACCAGTTACTGGAGTAAATCCCATTGATGTATCAAGTGATTTACCATGATCAATTGCACAAATAGAAGCACCTGCACCTAAATGCATTACAACAAGTTTTAAATCTTCTAATGGTTTGCCTAACATGTCGGCTGCACGGCCTGAAACATAACGATAACTAGTACCATGAGCTCCATATTTACGAGCTTTATGTTCACGGTAATATTTATATGGTAAAGCATACATATAGTTTTCTTCAGGCATTGATGTATGGAATGAAGTATCGAATACAGCAATACTGATAACATCAGGCAAAATTTTCTTAAAAGCTTTAATTCCAAGAATATTAGCTGGTTCATGTAATGGTGCTAATTCTGATAAAGATTCAAGCTTGTCTAAAACATCATCAGTAATTACAACAGAATCAGTAAAGTATTCACCACCAGCTACAACACGGTGTCCTACACCTGTAATTTCGTTGTAGTCATCAATGATATCCAAGCTTAGTAATTTATCTAAAACTAGCTTAATAGCTTCTTCATGATTTTCAATATCCATAGTTTTATGAAATTTTTGGCCATCACCATATTTAATTGCAACATCTGACTTAGTTAAGCCAATACGATCGATCGCACCACTTGAAATTAATTTTTCTGAAGGCATTTCGAATAATTTGAATTTTAATGTAGAACTTCCGGCATTAATAGCAATTGATTTTCCCATAATAGTTCTCCCTACTTTTTTATTTCAATAGATTATTTTCTTCCCATTCAACAATTTCAGCTAAATATTTTTGAAAAGCTGAAGGATTCTTAAAGGAAGGAAATTCCCCTAACATTATTTTATCTGCTTGTTTAGCTTGATCACCATGCTTTTGTAAAATTAGAATGGCTTTTTGAGCATTTGAATTAGCAAATAATTCCTTAGGTAAGTTTAATAAACCTTGCATATAAGCATTATCTTGGATCCATTTTAATAATTCCTTAGCAGCGGGAGTATTAAATAGATTACTTGGTACTAAAAAGACACCAAAACCGTTAGGCTTAACATGGTTCATCCCTTGTTCAATTAATAAATGGTGAGCATATGAATGGCCATCTTTAGATCTGGTTTTATAATTTTTAGTGTTTTCGTCTATTGGATAATAGCCCACTGGTAAATCAGAAATAACCAAGTCTGAATCATCAACAAATAAATTATCGACAGAGTCTTGATGAATTAAGTCCATATTATCTGTTTTATTTTGCATTTGAAAATTCAAACTAGCAATAGCTAACATCGAATCATCATTATCAACACCGACACCATGAACTTTAGTTTTAATTTCATCTGTCAATTGATTCATAACGGTACTTAATAAATTACCAGTTCCAACTGATAAATCTAATATATTAATGTTAGGTTTGCCATTATATAATCTAATAATTAAGTAACCCATAATAGATGCAATTGTATCAGGAGTTATTTGATGATTTGCTTGTACAGCATCTTCTTTAGTTGCTTTAATCATTATAATCTGGATAGCTTTCCTAATTGACTCAGCATCCATAGAATTATAATCTATTTCATTATACAGCTTTTCAAGTTTAGAAACAGTGCTTTCACTAGGTTGTCCATTTTCAATATGCACTTGATTAGAATTAAGGATATTATCACCAGTTTCAATAAATGCATCTAAAAATGAGATTGATAGTTCATTTTTCAAAATTTCTGTTGATTTATCTAAAACACTAAACAAAGTTTCTGTATCTTTTTCAGCCAGTATACTCACTCCCTTAAAAGATTTATTACATAGTTCATACTACCAGATTATTATTAATTAATTCAAGATAAACTAAAAATTACTTAAATATATATAGCTAATAGTTTTTTATCAATTCTTTAATGGTAGTAATTTCAGCATTATAGTTAGAAAACTTTATTAATAAAATAAAAGATAAAATTGTTAAAAAAATAATTGCTATCATTGTGGCTGAAGCTTCACATTTAACTTTCAATTGAGCTCACACTTTCAAATTTTTGATTTTCTTTTAAAATCACTATTAAATGTAGGTGATGATTAACTATTTTAAATTCGATATTAGTTACATTATCCAGTAAAGGAACATGACCATTTTTATCACCAGACAATCTTAACATGTTCTTATACAAAGAAATCCTATATCTTTTTTGAGTGTCATAATTAATAAAATTAGCCGTGTCATCATTAGCATTTAATACTTTTAAATTTAGTTTTTTAGACTCGATAGTTTTTAAAAAGATATGATAATTAATTAAATTATCATTGTTTGTTTTATTTTCATAATTTAAATATGGAATTGAATTATTAATCAAAAGAGCAATTGAAGCAACCAATATTAATCCAATAATAGTTTCAATGATAGTAAACGCTTGTTTATTTAAATTTCTGTTCATATTTTTCTCTACTCTGACTTAATCTATATTCATATTTTTTAATAGATTTATTCATCAATTGATCACATTGTAAATATAATAAAATTCCTGAAGAAATTAAGGTGATTGCTATTAAACTATCTAACATAATAAACGCAGATTTATTACTCTTTTTCCAAATGATATATCCCCCAACCTAATTGAAAAGTTTGTTTATAAATATCCCCACTAATTTTAGACTTCCATCGATAAGTTGATGGAGCAACATATCCACCACTTTTTATATTTATTTTATAAGAAGAACTGTATATCTCTAACGTTTCAGGGACTTTAATTTTCTTTTTGATATTATTCCAATAGTAAAAATTAACTTCATCCTTAGTTACCACAATGCTGCTAGTTACATTGGCATGAGTAGTTAATTTAGTAGCAGTTAGTACACTATCCCATTGATGCTTAAAGGCATTCCAAAATGCAGACTCATCATTACGATGGTAACTATTAGTAGTTTGATAAATAAAAATAGTAAAAGAAAGAAATGTTGCTGTTAAGGCCATTACTATAATCATTTCAATACTGGTAAATCCATCAGTTTTATTTTTTAATAGCTTGATTATCTTCAATTCTAATTCCTTGCTTTTCGGCACGTTTAATCTGAACGTCACTTAGATAATTTTTATTTTTTAAAGATTCATAAGTAACACTACCATCATCATTATCAATTAAATATGCATCAATTTGGCTTTGAATTAGTGAAGTCATTGCATTACTATGAACAGATTCTGCTCGTTTTCTTTGACCGGTCAAATTAGGAACAATAATTAAAATCAATAATGAAATAATAAATAACACTATTGTCATTTCTATTAATGTAAACGCTGGTTTTTTCTTCTTAATTGTCATTTTAAATTCCCCTTAATGATTTATATATTGGCATTAATATTGATAAATATGAGAATACTATTCCAACTCCAATAATTAAAAATAAGATTGGTTGAATAAGATTTATAAGTCGATTAGTTTTATTAATCATTTCTTCAAATTGTAATTTTGAGAACATAAATAAATTTCTTAATAAATTATCTCTGGAATTGCCCTGTGAAAAAAATAAATTAAATTCATTAGGAATAAAATTATATTTATTAATAATCTTGGAATAATTACATCCATTTTCAATTTGATGTTTAATTTCAAAACTCAAATGATAATTTATTGTCCCCTTCTGAAAACAATTCATAATATTTAAAATATCTTTGATATCAATTCCATTTTTTAGCATTAAATAAAGACTATACGATAAGTAATAATTTAGATAACTTTTATAAATTTTTCCTAAAAAAGGAAGCTTAATAATAAGTTCTCTTTTCTTTAAAAATGGTTGTTTTATATAAAATATTATAATAAGAAATAAAGCAAATACTAATAGAAATGTTAAAAAATAAAAAAATTGGAAGTTATACTCCTCTTTATAGGCAATATTATTAATTTGAGGCATTAATATCTTATTAATACCCGCTACACCAAATAAAAGCAGCATAATTAAGAAAATTGGATAAGCCAATATTTCTTTTATCTTTTTATTTTGTTTATTTTTAATATTTATATACTTACTTATTTCTTTAAGACATTCAATTAAATTACCATTTTTTTCACTTAAATAAATTTGATTATAAAGTTCACCGTTAATATAACATCTAATACTATGACTAAAATATTTACCATTTTCTAAATTAGTTAAAATATCGTCAATAATTATAAACTTTTTATTTGTTTGCTTAATAAAAAGTAATGACTCTTTTAAATTAAACCCCGATTCCAACATTTCACTCAGTATCTTAAAAAAATTTTGTTGCTGAATTGAGGTCATTTTCTTCCTGTTTTTAAAAAATATCATTTATTTTCTCCATTTTTTTAGATGGATTCTCAATAATGGTTAAACTAGCCGAATTATTATAACTATTATCTTTAACTAACTGCTGATATACAATTGTATTAATTGATTGTTCAATATCTGATAAGTTAATATCTAATTGATGAATTCTATTTAATACACTTTCAGCATTATTAGCATGAATAGTACTTAAAACTAAATGGCCAGATAACGCTGCTCTGATTGCTGCACTAGCAGTTCTATTATCTCTAATTTCTCCAATAATAAAAATATCAGGACGATGTCTTAACCCAACTTTTATGAGTTCGTTATACCCCATTCCAGCATTATCATTAACTTGAAGTTGCAAAAATGATTCATTAACTATTTCGACTGGATCTTCTATACTCATTACAACTTTGTTTCTCCCTAACATATTAGCCAATTTATAAACAGATGTAGTTTTACCAGATCCTGTGGTTCCAGCAAATAAAATCATTCCACCTTTATGTGCATTTTTTTCTAAAGATAATAGTTGATTATTATCAATATATTTTATCGACTGGTCATTAATTGAATAAATAATCCTAATAACCATCGACTCTTTATTATCAAAATTACCAACCGAAGAAAAACGCAAATAATAGTTAATGTTATTATGCTGATATAAATATGATCCTAATTGTGGCCTCCTTTTTTCACTAATTGACATACTTGATATATATTTACAATAATTAAACAATTTATCAGCAAAATCATTTTTCAATATTTCATAATCAATAATTTCTAAATTAGAATGCATTTTTATTGCAAAATTTTCACTGTTAGGAAAAATGTATATATCATTAGCTTTAATTTCAATTGCATGATTAATCAAAATTTGAAAATAATCCATCATCTTCATAAAATACCCTCCAATATATATATTCGTAATAAAGGTTAATTTATTTTTAGACAATAAAAAAAAGATGTGCAATAACATTGCACATCCATTAAAAAAATTTTAAATTATTCAGCATCAGCTGGTAGTTTAACAGCTTCATAAACATCTTGAACATCATCATTTTCATCTAGTTCATCGATTAGGCCCGTGTATTGTGATACTTTGTCACTAGGTACTTCAGTAGTAGTTTGTGGAAACATAGTTACTTCAGCAGTATCCAAAGTATATTTCTTTTGTAATTCATCACGAACAGTGTTTAAATCTGAAGGAGTAACAAAAATTTCAAATTTATCATCACTAGCCTTCATATCATCGGCACCAGCTTCAAGTGCGTCCATTAGCATACTATCTTCATCAACATCTAATCCGTCACGTAAAATAACGATGTAGCCCTTACGATCAAACATGTATGAAACAGAACCATTTGAACCTAATGAGCCACCATGATGAGTAAATGCGGAACGAATAGCTGCAGCTGTACGATTCTTGTTATCTGTTAAACAAGAAACCATAATAGCTGTACCCGCTGGACCGTATCCTTCATAAGTGATTTCTTCATAATTGGCTCCACCAACACCAGTTGCTTTATCTAGCGCACGTTGGATATTATCTTTAGGCATATTAGCAGCATGGGCCTTATCAATAACTAAACGTAATTGAGGATTTCCATCTGCTTCAGCACCTCCAGCTTTAGCTGCTTGGTATAAGTCACGTGAAATTTTTTGAAAAATCTTACCACGTTTTTTATCTTGGGCACCTTTACGACCCTGTATGTTATGCCATTTTGAATGTCCTGACATGATCTCAGCACTCCTCTCGTCTAAGTCAAATTCTTTTAATTGCAAACATATTAAGTATATCAATATGAATTTAGTTAATCAAGTTAATTAAACCTTTGTTGAATCTCTTTGTAAAATATCATAGTTTAATAAAACCTGTTTTTCATTAATTGGTTCATTGTTCATTATCTTAGTTAATAATCTCATGGAAACTGCCCCAATATCATATAATGGCTGGGTTATTGAAGATAACTGTGGTCTAACCATCTTTGATAATTTAGTATTATTACTTGTAAATATTTCAAAATCATTAGGAATATTTATACCAGAATCTGTTAAGCCATTCATAACTCCTGCAGCCAGTTCATCATTAGTAACAATCGCTGCTTTGACTTTTTCATTAATCAGTTTATTAGCTAATTTATAGCCGTCTTCATAACTAGAATTAGTTTCAAAAATCATTTTATCATCAAATTTATAGTTATATTTTTTTAAAGCTTTTCGGTATCCTTTTAATCGATATTTTTTATTTATAGTTTGATTCAAAGAACCAGAAATGAATGCAATTTTCCGATTAGAATGTTTTATTAATTGAATTGTTTCATCCATTACTGCATCAGTATAATCAATGTTTACACTAGGAACAGATCCAGAATCATCAATAGATCCAGCTAAAACAATAGGAGCATTAGAACGTTTGAATTCAATAATCAGTTCATCACTAATTTCATTTCCCATAAAAATAATACCGTCAACTTGTTTACTTAATAAATTATTTAAAACTTTAATCTGTTTATCAGGATTGTCATCAGAATTAGCTAAAATTATATTATATTTATACATAGAAGCAATATCATCAATTCCTCTTGCAAGAGAAGCAAAATATTCATCGGTTACATCTGGAATAATAACTCCAACAGTAGTTGTCTTCTTACTAGCTAAGCCTCTAGCAACAGCATTAGGACGGTATTCCATTTTATTAATAACATCCATTACTTTTTGTTTTGTAGCAGGTCTAACGTTTGAATTACCATTTAAGACTCTTGAAACTGTAGCCATAGAAACTTTTGATTCTCTAGCAACATCATAGATTGTTACGCTTTGTTTATCCATAGATTAATCCCTTCTTAAATATATCAACAGAAAGTTTTATAGCGCTTTCATTATGAATATAAATATAGCAGATTAATATATAAATAACAAGTATATAAAAAAGACTTGAAGCTATAACTTCAAGTCTTTTTTATAAAACTACTTTTCATTTTCCTTAGATAAGAAATCTGGATCAACAACAACATCTTCATTATCATTGTCTTCATTATTCTTAGCCTTTGATCTTAAATTATTGGCTGATTTATGAAACTGAGTACTACCTTCATCATAATAGTATTGAGCTTTATTTACTACATTATCATTAGTTTTACTAGCAACATCTTTAATCTTAGATGTTGCATCTGAGGTCTTAGACTGTAATGATTCTTTCGCATTATCCATTGAATCCATTGCATAAAAGGCATAGTCTAACGCACGATCCTTAAGACTATTAGCAGTTTGTTTAGTATTATCTACTATTTTTTTAGCTTTTTCATCATCTAATTTACGATATCCAAAGTAAGCTGCGGCAGCTGCCCCAGCAGTTAAACCCATAAAAAACAATCCTGTCTTTTTCATAAAAACACTCTCCTTATTTCTTTTTAAATAATTTAAAACCTACACTTGCAGCTTTTTCCATGAAAGTTGGTTTGTTTCTTTCTTGAAAACGTTTAGTTAAGTTTTGAGTAGCGTTATTTAAATCAGAAACACTTTGACCAACGTCAGCAGCGGCCTTATATACTGGATCTAATGTATTTACCTTTTCGTTTAGATCTTTAATCATAGTGTTTGAACTAATCATAATTTCTTCAGTTTGTTTTGATAATACATCAACATCTTGAGAAATTGAGCTAAGATTTTTATTAACCTCATCAACAGTTTTTGAAAGTTTAATTAATACTACTGCGGCACTTACAGCCAAAATTAAAAATGCAATTGCAGCAATTAAACCTGCTAAAGCTCCTATTGTCATACAATTCCTCCCCCTTTTCATACTATATATTTAGAATAGCATTTTACTAATTTTTTTACAATTAGTTAATTTTTAATTAATCCACCAATTATCGAAATCTTTAAATAATTTTTTAATAGCTTGACCACGATGACTGATTTTATTTTTATCTGCTTCAGACATTTCAGCTAATGATTTATGCATACTAGGTATATAAAATAATGGATCATATCCAAATCCATTATTTCCCTTTGGTTCTTTTAAAATTTGACCATTCAAAAGACCATTAACTACTAATTTTTTATTACTATTTTTAATTAATACTAAACAAGTTTTAAAAGTAGCACTTCTATCGTTCTTATTTGATAATTTTTTTAGTAACTTCTTATTATTGGCAACATCGTCATGATCTCCAGCGTATCTAGCAGAATAAACACCAGGTTCATCATTAATAGAATGAACTTCTAAGCCAGAATCATCAGCAAGAACGGGTAAATTTGTTATTTTATGAACTGTTTTGGCCTTAATAGTAGCATTTTCTTCAAAAGTTTTTCCATCTTCTTTTATATTATGAATTTGAGGAAAATCTTTAAGAGTCTTAAATTCGATATTTTTACCGACAAACATTTCTCTGAATTCAGCAGCTTTATTTTCATTATTAGTTGCAATAATTATTTTATCCAAGTTTAAGCCTCCTCTAAAGTAGAAATTGAAATATGTTTTACTTCAATACTTAAATTTAACCATTCTTCCGCAACATGTTTAAATTCATGAACAGAACCAGTTGTATAAAATTCTAATTTACTTTTATTTAAACTACTATTAATTAAGTCATTATCTTTTAGCACTTTTTTCAAATCATCAATAACCGCCACTCCAGGATCCACTAAATGGACATTAAAACCTACTGCATTTTGAATTAAATTTCTCATAATTGGATAATGAGTACATCCCATTATTAAAGTATCAACATTATCTTTTTTTATAGGAAGCAAATCATGATTAACTATTTTTTGATCTTCTTCACTTTTATCTTTTCCTGCTTCAACCATTGGTATAAATCTAGGGCATCCAAGGCCAAATAATGTAGTGTCATCACTAATGGACTTAATTGTTTTTTCATATGCTTTACTCTTAATTGTACCATTAGTAGCAATAATACCTATTCTTCTACCCTTAGATGAACGAACTGCTGTTAAACTACCCGGATAAATAACCCCTATTACAGGAATGTCTAAATTATGCTGCAATAGTTTTAGTGCATGGGCAGTCGCAGTATTACAAGCAATAACTAAAGTTTTAATTCCCTTATTAACTAAAAATCTAGAAATTTGTAGAGCAAACTTCTTAATTTCTTTAGGAGATTTTTCTCCGTATGGTAATCTGGCTTCATCTCCTAAGAAAATAACATTTTCATTAGGTAGTTGGTGTAAAGCTTCCTTAACAACTGTTAGTCCACCTACACCTGAATCCATAAAACCAATTGCACGTCTATCCAATTAGTTAACCTTCTTTCAAAAAAGTCTTTAAATATATAGTATCATTTTTTACAATAATTTAATTAATAAATTTATTAATATTTTAACAACAAAAAATTTATTTCATAAAATATGTAAATCTATTAAAAATTATAATATAATAAAGTGTATAGAAAGAATTGAGGTTAATATCTATGAATAATAATCTTTATAAAAAAATAATGGGTAACAAAGAGACTAGTAATTACTGGGGACAAGAATTGTTAAGGGATATTTTAATTAATGATCTATTAGGTGATGATAATCACAGCATTCTTTATTGGGCCGGTAAAAAAATTGCAAGAAGATTCCCGCTTAAAGATGCTTTAGATGTAAGTTTGTTTTTTAAGCAATCCGGCCTGGGTGATTTATCAATTATCTCAGAAAATAAACATGAAATAAAATGGGTTTTAAGTGGCGAAATTATAAAAGCAAGAATTGAATCTTCGTCTGATAATGATTTTATGTTTGAAGCGGGTATATTAGCACAAATTGCTCAACAACAATTAGGTGTAATTGCTGAAGCTGAAATGAATCCTAAAGAAGATAAGAATGGAAAAGTTATCATTAGAGTACATATGGATCCTAAAAGTCCTGCAAACGATTATGATCGTATAGAAAACTTTGATTTGTATTCAGAATAAAAAGGGACTGTGACATAAGTCTCTAAAAAATAACGCTCGTTGGAATTTAATTTTTCCAACGAGCGTTATTTATGTATAATAAAAAACGATATCGAACCAACCGATATCGTTTAAATAAATCTCCTTGAAAGGAAACTTAAAACTAATGAGTACTAATTATATTTTAAATATTCAAAATTGGCAACCTAAAAATAATCATCAAGTAAAAATTATCAATCAAATTGTTGAAATGATTGATTTAGAAGAAAAATACATATTTGGTAGGCCACGAAAATACGACCTACGGTCACTATTAAAGTTAACCTTGTTTGCCTATTCTAAAGGAATTTTTAGTAGTCGCCAAATTAGTGAGCTGGCAGAAGAAAATTTACCTGCACGTTGGTTAACTAAGAATTCATTTCCTTCATATAGAACAGTCTGTCGATTTAGGATTTCAGATGAAGCAGAAAATTTAATTAGTAAATGCATGAATCAATTAACTAAATATCTAAGAAAAAATAATTATATTGATGATGTAAGTTTTATTGATGGAACTAAAATACTAGCAAATGCTAATAAGTATTCTTTTGTTTGGCGTAAAAATATAATCAGATTCGATAAATTAAATCGCGAAGCGATTATAAAATTACTACATGACATGAATGATGTTAAATATGTGGGTGAACTCCCAGATGACTCTGATATTTCAACAAGTGAGTTAGATGAAATCATCATCCATTTAGAAAATTGTTTAGCAGATTTAAATAATCAAATTAAACAGAATAAAAAACTATCACCTAATCCCCATAAACAAAAGCGTCGTAAGTTAAAAGCCATTAAAAGAAAACTTCGTTTTCGTAAATGTAAACAAATAGAATATCAAAAAAGTAATAAAATATTTTCCAATCGTAATAGTTATTCTAAGACTGATCATGATGCTACTTTTATGCGTATTAAGGAAGACCCCATGTTAAATGGACAACTTAAACCTGCTTATAATTTACAAATTGCCACTAGTGGACAATTCATAACTAATTTTGACATTTATCAAAATCCCACTGATACTCGTACTTTAATTCCGTTCTTAAATAAACAAATTAAGAATAATAGTTTAGGTAAATATATTGTTGCCGATGCTGGTTATGGATCTGAAAGTAATTATCGTTTTATAGAAGACAAACTAACTAATCACATTCCTTTAATTCCCTATGGAACAATGTTAAAAGAACAAAGTCGTAAATGGAAAAGTGATGACCGTAAGGTCATGAATTGGTATTATAATTCAAAAGATGATTATTATATTGATCCCAAAGGCATCAGATTTAATTTTAATGGTTATCGTAAAAGAACTGATAAATATAAATTCACTCGTGATTTTAAAGAATATAAAGCTGAAAAGTATGATCTTAATCAAGACATTAATTCATATGCTCTAACTAAGTCTGGTAACACTAGAAAAATTAGTATTACTTATGCATGGGAATATTTTAAAAACAAACAACAAGCATTGCTTTTGGCACCAAAAACAAGTGATATTTACGCAAAAAGAAAGATAGATGTTGAATCGGTTTTTGGTAGACTAAAGGCTTCTTTGCGTTTCAATCGATTCTCCGTTAGGGGAATCGATAAGGTTAAAAAGGAAGCTGGGTTTACTATAATGGCATTAAATATAAGAAAGTTAATGACGAAAGTCATTAATTTTATAAAGTTATATAAAAAAATAGGATTTACGTTAAATTTAAAACGTAAATCCTATTTTTGTAGAGACTTATGTCACAGCCCCTTTTTTTATCTAATTATAAATATTCTTTTAAAATTTTAGCTAATTGTTCTTTGCTATGATAGCCAACGATACTATCCACCACTTTACCATCCTTTTTAACTAATAAAGTTGGGATACTCATAATGCCAAATTTTTGAGGAGTTTCCGGATTTTGGTCAACATCCATTTTGTTAAAAGTAACTTGGTCTCCCATATCTTCTGATAATTGATCAACAACAGGTGATTGCATACGACATGGTCCACACCAAGTTGCCCAAAAATCTGTCAAAGTAACACCAGTAGAAGTGTCTTTTTCAAATGTCTTATCTGTAGTTTCAGAAACCATTATAAAACCTCCTTGAATTCTTACTAAAAATAAGTTTAGCAGGTTAAAAACAAAATGCAAATAATATGTTTTGTAAGATGTATTATTTTAATTTAACAATTGTTGATCCATCACCACCAGCATTAGGTGCAGAATATCCAAAGTCAGATACACGACGATCGCGTTTTAATAAATTAGTGACACCAGTCCGCAAAGCACCAGTACCTTTACCATGAATAATAGTTATTGAAGGATAGCCAGCCAAAACAGCTGAATCTAAATATTGATCAACTTCATGCATGGCATTTTCGTAACGATGACCTCTCAAATCTAAAGTTGTAGATAAACCTGAAGAACCTGTCCTTTTAACGCGAGTAGTAAAATGTTGTTCTTTTTCAGCCTTAACTTTTTTTAAGTCATCTTCATTGATTTTCATTTTTAAGATACCTAATTGAACTTCCCAATTATGATTGCCTAAATCATTCATTAATACTCCACGTTGTCCATAAGACTTAACCAATACATCATCGCCCTTATGGAAATCATGTTTGGCTTTTTCACGTTTAAGAACTCGATTATTAGATAAACTAACATCTTGCTTTAGAGAATTTACTTCACCTTGAGCATCGATTAGTTCATTTTCTTTTACTGACACCTTACCAATCTGTTTTTGCTTTTTATGCAATTCAGAAATAATACGGTCAGCTTTTACTTTGGTATCTTTAGCAATTTCATTCGCTTTTTCTTTAGCTTCAGCTACTAAACGTTCTTTTTGATTTTGATACTTATTAAATTTGTCGCTTAATTCATCATGAAGTTTAGTTGCATCTTCTAATTGTTGATTTAAGTGCTCAGCATGTTCACGAGCTAATTTAGTTTGGTTAGTTAGTTCAACGATCATATTATTTAAATCTTGACTATCCTGATCAGTTAACGAACGTGCTTCGTTAATAATTTGTGAAGAAAGCCCTAAACGCTCAGCAATATTTAGACCGTTACTTTGTCCTGGTACTCCCATTAACAAATGATAAGTGGGTTTTAATGTTTCAACATCAAATTCCATCGATGCATTTGCAGTTTTAACACGATTATAAGCATAAACTTTAAGCTCTGGATAATGAGTAGTAGCAACCACTTCAGCATCAGTTTCACCAATATTATCTAAAATGGCCATTGCTAAAGAAGCACCTTCTTTAGGATCTGTTCCTGCCCCTAATTCATCTAATAATATTAAACTATGCTTAGTTATCTTTTTTAAAATATCAACAATATTATCCATATGTGATGAGAATGTACTTAAATTTTGTTCAATTGATTGTTCATCACCAATATCGGCAAAAATATTATCAAATACACCAATCTGTGATTCTTCGTTAGCCGTAATAAAAAGTCCAGATTGTCCCATTAATTGTAAAAGGCCTAAGGTTTTGATAGTAATAGTTTTACCACCAGTATTAGGTCCAGTGATAACAATTGCTCTATTTGGATTACCTAATTGTAAATCATTAGCAACCACTTTGTTTTGATCAATTAAAGGATGACGAGCTTTTCTTAAATTAACAAGATTTTCTTTGGAAACAAATGGTCTAGTTGCTTTCATTTTTCTTGCATACTTAGCTTTAGCATTAATTAGATCTAAGTGACCCAGTATTTTAGAATTGTGAACAATCTCCCATTGGTATGGTCTGATTAAATCAGACAATTCAATTAAAATACGTCTTTCTTCTTGTCTTTCAGCAATTTGATTTTGTCTTAATTCATTGTTTAGACCAATTACAGAACTAGGTTCAATATACAAAGTTTGCCCTGATGAACTACGATCGTGAACAATTCCGCCAAATTTGTTTTTATATTCAGCTTTTACTGGAACTACCATTCGATCTTCTCTAATGGTAACAATTGGTTCAGTCAAATATTTAGATTGTTTTTTAGTATAGCCGTTCATAATACCGCGAATATCACTTTTAACTTTATCAATTCTTTTACGGACAGCATTTAATTCTTTAGAAGCAGAATTTAAAATATTACCTTCATCATCAATAGAAAATGATAATCGTTTGGAAATACCGGGTATCGTTTGAAATTCGTTTACAATATCATAAAGTTTTTTAAGCGATACTTGTTCATCATTTAACTTATCAAAAAAGTTAACTAAATAATTAACAGACTTCAAAACTTTATTAATTTTTGAAAGTTCAATTCCATTTAAATTAGCATCAATTTTAAGTCTTTTAATATACGGGCTAATATCATCCAATTTAGGAATTGATATTTCTTTATCTAGTCTTAAAATATGCATTCCATCATCAGTTTCATCTAGCCATATATTGATTGTTTTATCATTATTAGTAGGTTTTAATATTTGTAGTTCATTTTTTCCATTTTTTGTTGTCAAATATTGGTAAATTGAATTTTTAATTTTATTATATTCTAAAGTATCAAAGACTTTAGTTTCCATTAAATCATTGCCTCCTTATCTTAACCATTTTTTATATAAATCATGTGATAATAGTGGAGTTTTATTTACTATAAAGGTTGCAGCTTTTGAGTCATAATATTGTTTTTTTAAGTTATCATCTGGTAATACCAAAATAATATTCAAAATTAAAAATATCATAAGATATGAAATTATAAAGCTCATTAAACCGCCACCAAATGAGTTCAATTCATGAATTACGGGAATTGAAGTAAATTGATCGATTAATCTGATGATAACTCGCACAATTATCCATAAGAATATAAAGATTATAAAAAAACTAATACTATTACATAATAAACGATTATTAATAATATTAGTGTGAGCAAATAACACATTTGTTAAAGTTCTAGAATATATTAATGAAAATAACAATGTTAATAAGAAACCAATAATTCTTATTATTTCCTGAGCTAAACCTTTTCTATACCCATTATAGATACTGAATAAAAGTATTAAAGATATAATAATTGTAAAAAGCATTATTTTTTATTTTCCTTTTTTTCTAGCTTGTTAAGTTCTTTTTGTAACTTAACTTGTTCCGAAAAAGCATTAAATGCCAACAAAATTGAGGCATCCTCTTTGCTGATATTGGGTGATAATTCTTTTAATTGTTTTAGTTGTTCATTCATTAAATCAGTAACAGTTTTCATATGTTCAACAGAACTTTTTCCTACAAAAGTATATTTTTTATTACCTATACTAGTTTTAAAGCGCTGATTTGTAGCCATTATAATAAACCCTCCCAGTCATTCAACAACTATTTTAGCATGAAAAACGACTTTAAAACAGTTAGTAATAAAAAAGAGTACCTAATCAGGCACTCCATTTCATTTAATCAATAATATCTATTATTTTCCATCTTCATCTTTTGATAAAAATGTGTTTAGAACAGATTCAACCATATCCCATTCTTCATCAGAATCGATAGTCTTTAAATCTCCACCTTGAGGATCTGTAGGATCATCATCATCTGGTAATACGTAAGCTTCAATATTTACTTCTTCATCATCAGATTTTCCAACTGGATAAAGTAAAATATATGACTTACCATAATCTTCTGATTGGAAAGTGAATAATACATCATATAATTCTTCATTACCATTTTCGTCAACCATTGTAATTTGTTGTGTTTGTGGTTCTTCTTTACTCATAATTTTCCCTCTTTACTATATATTTGTTAGTTTACCTTTACGGTCTAAATAAGTTTGTAAAATTAATTCTGAAGCAATCTTATCAATTACCTTTTTACGACCTTTTCTAGATGTATCAGCTTTTTCAATTAGCATTCTTTCAGCTTCAACAGTAGTTAATCTTTCATCTTCAAAATCAACTGGTAGGCCAAACTTTTCTTTCAGCAATTCACCATAGTGCTTAGATGCATCTACTCTAGGGCCAGAAGTATTATTCATATTTTTGGGTAATCCTAAAACAAAACCATCTACACCATACTTATCAACCAATTCAGACACACGGTCCAATCCAAATTGCTCTTCTTCTTCTTTAATTGGAATGATTTCAACTCCCTGAGCAGTCCATCCCAATAAATCACTGACTGAAATGCCAACTGTTCTAGAGCCAACATCCATCCCCATTAATCTCATAACTTATTTATCCTCACTACTATTTTTAACTAAATAAAAACGAACTAATTCTTCAATAATTTCGTCTCGCTCGTAACGGCGAATTAAATTTCTTGCATCCTTAAAGCGAGGAATATAAGCAGGATCTCCTGAAATCAGATATCCTACAATTTGATTGTAAGGACTGTATCCTTTTTCTTCTAAAGCTTTATATACTAACAATAGAGTGTCATGTACATCTTTAGGAGCATTATTATTAAAATCAAAATACATTGTTTTATCTGAAGCACTCATTACAAAACACCTCTATATATTGATATAAGATATCACAAGTTTACTAAAATATTAAAGAAACTGCAATCATTATAATTCTTCTAAATAATTAACAGCAGCATCCATTGCTTTTGAAAGACCAGCTGGATTGGATCCACCAGCTTGAGCCATATTGGGACGGCCACCACCGCCACCGTTAATTTCTTTTGAAATGGTTTTAATCAAATCACCGGATTTAATTCCAGCTTTAACTTGATCATCGCTAACTGCAACCATTAAGTTGGCTTTACCTTTACTTTCTGTACCTAATACTAACACATCTGACAATGACTTATTACGCCAAGTATCAGCTAATTGTCTTAATTGACCCATACCAGAAACTTTAATAACACCAGTAATAACCTTTAGGCCACCGACTTCTTGCACGTTTTCAAATACTGAATTAGCTTGTTGGTTAGCAACCTTCGTTTCTAATTTTTCCTGTTTTTGTTGTAATTCTTTAATTTCATTTTGAATTTGACTAATTTTTTCTGGAACTTCTTCTACTTTATGTGTCTTAGTTGCACTTGCAACTTGTTTTAAAATACTTTCTTCATTATTTAAATAATTAAAAGCATCTTCAGAAGTAACTGCCTCAATTCTTCTTACACCGGCACCAACACCAGATTCAGAAGTAATCTTAAATAGTCCTAGTTCATTAGTATTTTTCACATGGTCTCCACCACAAAATTCTACTGAGAAGTCACCAGCGCTAACTACTCGAACTTTATCACCATATTTATTATCAAATAAAGCAATTGCACCCATTTTTTTACCGGTTGCTTGATCAGTTTCAATTGTTTGAACTGGTAGTTCTTTAAAGATCTGTTCATTAACTAAAGCTTCAACCTTGTGTAAATCTGCTTCAGTTACAGATCCAAAATGAGTAAAATCAAATCTTAAATAGTTAGGTTCAACTAAGGAACCAGCTTGTTGGGTGTGATCACCTAAAACATTTCTTAATGATTGATCAAGCAAATGAGTAGCTGTATGATTCTTTTCTACTTTACTATGGAATTGGCGATCAACATCTAGTTCATATTTTTCACCTTTATTCATAGGTTTTAAAACTTCAACAGTGTGTAAATTTTGACCATTAGGTGCACTTTGAACATCGGTTACCTTTGCACAAATTTCACCGTTAGAATTTTTAATAACTCCTTGATCAGCAACTTGGCCACCCATTTCAGCATAAAATGGGGTTTCATCGAAAATAAATTCAGCATCGCCACGAGCTACAGAATCTACTAATTTTTCATTAACAATAATATCAAGTAATTTAGCATTAGAAACATTTAGCTGAGTGTAACCAACATATTTACTTGGTGTTTTAATTTCAAGCAGTAAATCACGTTGAACCCCCATTGATTTTTTATCACCACGAGCGTTACGAGCACGATCTTTTTGTTTTTGCATTTCTACTTTAAATCCATCTTCATCAACAGAATATCCTTCATCATTTAAATATTCTCTAGTCATTTCTAATGGGAAACCATAGGTATCATAAAGTTTAAATGCATCTTTTCCACTAACAACTTTTTGGTTTGTAGATTTTAGATTATCCATCAAATCATTAAGTAAGGATAATCCATCAGAAAGTGTTTCATTAAAACGCTTTTCTTCAGAATGAATAACTTTAGCTAAATAATCTTTTTGATTTAAGACTTCTGGATAATAGGATTGCATAATTTCGCCAACAATTGGTACTAATTTATACAAAAAGTCTTCTTCAATTCCCAAACGATGACCTGAAACAATGGCTCGTCTAATTAGTCTTCTAATAACGTATCCACGGCCAACATTGGAAGGAAGTGCCCCATCACCAATTGCAAATGTAATTGCTCTTGCATGATCAGCAATAATCTTAAAATCAACATCATCTTGATCATTTTTACCGTAATTTTTATTATTACTTAATTCTTCAGTTTTATGAATAATTGGTAAAAATAAATCGGTTTCAAAGTTAGTTGGTGCATTTTGAAAAATGGAAACAACACGTTCTAATCCCATTCCCGTATCAATGTTTTTTCTTGGTAGTGGTTCATAAGTGTTATCAGGCTTGTGATTAAATTGAGAAAATACAATATTCCAAACTTCTAGATAACGTTCATTTTCACCACCAGGATAATTTTCTGGATCATCCGGCTCTAAATCATCATGTCCAGGTCCACGATCATAAAATATTTCAGTATCAGGTCCAGAAGGTCCTTGACCGATGTCCCAGAAATTATCTTCCATATCGACTAAATGATCAGGCGATACACCAGCTGCTTGCCAATATTTTTTAGCATCAGTATCTTTAGGATAAACTGTCATGTATAGTTTTTCTTTATCCCAACCAAACCATTCAGGCGATGTTAATAATTCAAAGGCCCATGAAATGGCTTCTTTTTTGAAATAGTCACCTACTGAGAAGTTACCTAGCATTTCAAATAAAGTATGGTGACGAGCAGTCTTACCTACATTTTCAATATCATTTGTTCTAATACTTTTTTGTGAACTAGTTAAACGATGATTTTTAGGTACCACACTACCATCAAAATATTTCTTCATAGTGGCAACACCAGAATTAATCCATAATAATGATGGATCATCTTTAGGTACTAATGAAGCACTAGGTTCAATCGTGTGTCCATGTTGCTTGAAAAAGTCTAAATACATGGCTCTAATTTGGCTACTACTTAATTGTTTCATATTTTTCCCTCCAAAAAGCACAAAAACACCGTTGCAGTAAAGACGCTCACACGCGGTACCACTTTACTTGCAACGATGTTCTTCGTTTACCTCTTTATTTCTCAATAACGCTGAGTAACGATTTTATTCATCATAAAAAGATAGCATTTACATTAAAAAATCGTTTTTCACACCATCCAAAACGTCTCTTAAAATTCAATTAACATAAATATATTCTCTTCGTTATTCCTACCTATGAGTATAAAATTTATTAAAAATAGTGTCAATAAAATTATCTATAGCGTTTTGAACTATTTTTTCTAGACTTACGTTTACGACGTCCTTCTTCTCTTTGTTCAATCTTACGATTCATTTCGTCGTTTCGTTTAAGTTCACTTTTAATTTTACGTTTATACCCTGGTTTAATATTACGTTTTTTCTTTTTAATCATACCAATCATGTTTGGTTCTAACTTATCATGGCCACGACGATGCTCTTTACGGCGATTACGATCATAAGTATCAACAATGCGACCATTTTTAATTGCTTTAGGTTTGAATGAAATACCCATATTTTCTAAAGCATCAATTTCAGATTCTTCATCAGGATCATATAAAGTAATGGCTGTACCTGGCATATTATTTCTACCAGTTCTACCTACACGGTGAATAAAGTATTCTAAATCATCTGGAATATCATCATTAATAACATCAGATACTCCTTCAATATCAATTCCACGAGCAGCTAAATCAGTAGCAACTACAAATTGAAAATCGAGATTTTGAACTTGTTTCATCATTCTTTTACGTTCACGTGGAGTTAAAGCACCAGAAACCATTCCTACTTTCAATCCCTGATTGCGTAAAAATTCATACAATTCTTCTACACGTTTTTTAGTATTAGCAAAAATTAAAACTAAATATGGTTCACCCATAGTGATTAATTTATAAATTAATTGATTTTTATTTTCACCTTTAGTTGATATTAATAAGTTATCAATACTTGGATTAATAATCGTTGTATTAGGAATGTTTTCAACATATGGATTAGTCATATATTTTTTCAAAAAAGTACTCAATTTTTGCGGAATAGTAGCAGAAAAGGCCATCATTTGAACATCTTTACCAAAACTAGCAGCAATAGTATCTACTTCTTTTAAAAAACCTAAGTCCATTGTCATATCAGCTTCATCAATTACTAATTGATTAGCAGTATGAACATCTAAATGTTGACTCTTGATTAAATCAGCAACACGACCTGGGGTTCCAATTACAATTTGTGGCTGTTCATTTTTTAATTTTTCAATTTGACGTTTTTTATCAGTTCCACCCACATAGTTTGCTAAATGGATAACTTTTTCACTATACTTAGCAAGTTGTTTCGCATTACCATAGATTTGATATGCCAATTCACGACTTGGAGTTGTGATTACAGCTTGGACGCTATTTTCATCTGGATCAATCTTATCAAAAATGGGTAAAAGAAATGCATGAGTTTTGCCACTACCAGTAGCAGATTGACCAATTACACTTCTTCCCTTTCTAATTTCAGGAATAATATTTTCTTGAATCTTAGTAGGTTCATTAAAACCTAAATCATTTAAAGCATCCATAATGAATGTCTTAAAATTATATTGTTTAAAAGTAGTTGTCATTACTTGTCTCCTTTATAATCAGCAACTAATGTATCTAACTGTTCAATAACTTTTTTAATTTCATCATCATCTTTGGCTACAGCACCACTAGCTAATGGGTGACCACCACCACCAAAATTTTTAGCTAATTCATTAATTGATGGTCCCTTAGAGCGTAAACGAATGCGGTAGCTACCATCCTTTTGTTGAACAAATATTGCCCATGAACTAACTTGTTTGATATTTCCAGGTAATGGAACTACAGCGGAAGTACTTTCGTCACCTAATTTAAACGGTTCTAAAACTTCGTCACTTAAAATTAAATATGCAGCACCACTATCTGTAATAGTAAGGTTCTCATATACATATGCTGATAATCTAGCTAATGGAATATCAATTTCTGATTCAATATTATTAACTTCGGTTGTTGAAAAGTTTAATTTGGCCAATTCTGAAGCCACTCTAAATGTATTAGCAGAAGTTGAAGGATATTTAAATCTTCCAGTATCACCAACAATTCCAGCATAAAGCAAGCGGCCAGCTTCATCATTAATTTTTAACTTATTTGAAGAATCGTACAATTCATAAATAAGTTCAGAGGTACTGGATGCTTCTGGTTTAACCCACATAATGTCACCAAATTGATCATCATTAGGATGGTGATCAATCTTAATCATCATCTTACCGGTATTATAACGACTATCATCCACCCGAGGTTGATTAGCAGTATCGCAGACAATAACCAATGCATTTTTGTATACATCATCTGAAATTTCATCAGTTTTACCTAACCAATCAAATCCGTGATATTGTTTCCCAACACAATAAACTTTTTTGTCAGGAAAAGAAGCCTTAATAATATTAGCTAATCCCATTTGTGATCCATATGCATCTGGATCTGGTCTTTGATGACGATGAATAATAATTGTATCAAAGTCACAAATTGCTTTAATGATTTTTTTCTCAGTTGATAAATTAAATGCGTTTAAAATTTTTTGCATAATTATATTTAATGCCCTTCAATCTATTTCTTATATATTTAATAATTATAGCATACGATAAATAAAATTATTAAGAATAAAAAAGACAATTTTCAATCAAATGAAAATTGTCTTTTTTAAAATTAATCTTCTTTTGTTGATGGTTTTTCTTCAGTCTTATCTTCTGAAGAATCCTTATCATTTTGTACTGTTTCACTAACACGATTAGTTACCTTAGCAACTGCACTCATATCGAAAACTAAATAAATACCATCACAATCTAAAGTAACAGTCTTGTTTTCTGTATCAATTTCGTCAACGACACCATGAAGACGACCAATTGTAACAACGTGGTCACCTTTTTGTAATTGTTTTAGCGTTTCAGCATGTTTTTGTTGTTGTTTCTTTTGTGGTCTAATGATTAAGAAGTACATGATACCAAAAAGTACAATCATAATACCAAATCCTGCAAAGTTTCCCATTAATTTCACCCACACTTTCTATATAATCCTTTGTATATAAGGTTATCAGAACTAACAATAATAGTCTACCATAAATTAATTATTATTAATTGGATAATTTAAATGTTTATATGCTGCTTCCGTAACCATTCTACCTCTAGCAGTTCGTTTTAAATAACCAATTTGCAATAGATATGGTTCGTACATTTCAGCAATTGTATCAGTTTCTTCACCAATATTAGCTGCTAAAGTATTTAGTCCAACGGGTCCACCATTATAATAAACAATCATCGTTTTTAATAACTTAATATCTGTACTATCTAATCCTTCATCATCAACACCAAGCATCCCCAATGAATGATCAACAATTTCAACATCAATATTGTCCTTAGCATATACTTGGGCAAAATCACGAACCCGTTTTAACAAACGATTCGCAATTCTAGGTGTTCCCCTTGATCTTCTAGCAATTTCATGGGCCCCCTGGGTAACAATTTCGGCATGAAAAATTTCAGCAGAACGTTTTACAATATCTTCTAAATCTTTTGTTTCATAATATTTCATATGTTCCACAATTCCAAAACGGTCTCTAAATGGAGCTGAAAGAATACCAGCTCTAGTAGTAGCACCCACTAAAGTAAATGGAGGTAATGGAAAATGAACTGGATGAGCAGTTGGACCTTGACCAACCACAATATCTACATAGAAATCTTCCATTGCAGAGTAAAGCATTTCTTCGACTACTTTAGGTAAGCGATGAATTTCATCGATAAATAAAATATCGCCAGGTTGCAATTCATTTAGTAAAGCTACTAAATCACCAGGCTTTTCAATTGCTGGACCACTTGTTGTCTTAATTCCTACATCCATTTCATTAGCAATAATCATTGCTAAGGTGGTTTTTCCAAGGCCTGGTGGTCCATATAATAATACATGATCCAATGATTCTTCTCTTTGTTTGGCAGCCTTAATATAAACGGATAATTCAGATTTTAATTGATCTTGACCAATATATTCGGATAAATATTGTGGGCGAAGCGATTTTTCAACCGATTCTTCATTATGACTAGCACTGTCGCCAGAAATTATTCGATTATCGTCCATAATGATATTCCTCCTTTAGTATTGGGTTAACAATTTAAGTCCTTGACTTAAATATTCATCAGTAGTCATTTTATCATGCTTACTTAGTTCCTTTTTAACTTTCTCAACATCACGTTTAGTATATCCTAACGCTTCTAAGGCTTGCAGTGTATCGGTCATTTCTTGATTTTCTGTATTATCCACCACTTGTTCACTAATTTCATCATTAAAGTCATCAAAAATTGAAGGTGCAAGATCGTCAATCTTACCTTTTAAATCTAAAATGATTTGCTTAGCAGTCTTTTTACCAACTCCTGGAAATTTCGTTAAATAAGTTACATTTTCATTATTAATTGCATTCAATAATGATTTAGGATCGTTACCGGCTAAAATTGCTAGTGCATTCTTAGGACCAATTCCAGATACGCTTAACAACTTTTCAAAGATACTTTTATCTTCACGCGTATAAAAACCATATAAAGTTTGTGCAGAATCACTAATTGCTTGATAAATATAAACTTTAACATTTTTTTGATCATCTACATCAAAACGATAAGGATCAGCAGTATGCACTAAATAGCCTACTCCTGAAACATCAATAACTATATAGCCAGGATTAATATCAACAATCAGGCCGTTTAAATATTCATACATTTTTTAACATCCTTTAAATTAATTATTCACTTTTGTGTGGATCTTGAATTCTTTTAAACATTTTTTCCATATCACCATTAGAAAATGATACTAATACCGGTCTACCGTGCGGACAATTAAATGGATTATTAGCTTTAGATAAATCGGATATTAATTGAACCGCTTGTTTTCGATCTAAATGGTGATTTGCTTTAATCGCTCTTTTACAACTCATCATAATTGCAGCTTTAGCCCTAAAACTAGCAACTGAAATTTTTTTATCATCAATTACCCAATCAATCATTGAACGAATCGTTGATTCTTCTTCACCAGATTTAATCCAAGTGGGATGTTGTTTTACCACAAAACTATTTTGACCAAATATTTCAATATTAATTCCAACGCTATGCAAAATGTCCATTTTATTATTAATAATCATCGAATCTGATGCCGGATAATCTAGAATTAAAGGAACTAATAGATTTTGTTGATTTTCAGAAACTTCACCAATTTCTACTCTAAATTTTTCGTAGTTAATTCTTTCTTGAGCAGCATGTTGATCTAAAATATACATGCCATTATCTGATTCAGCAATCAAATAAGTTCCATGCAATTGTCCAATATAACGTAATTTGGGAAACCGAGTTTCTTCTTTAAGTGTTTTGTTTTCATCAGAATTTTTAGTTTCATTTGAAGTGTCACCAAAAGGTAAGGCATCCTCTTCATTATCATATTTTTCTTTAAAGTCTAATAATTGCTTTGATTTTAAATCTTCTTTATTTTTAACAATAATTGAATTTTGCACATTACTGGATTTAATATTTTCTTGAACAGAAGGCTCAATTGTTTCTTTAAACTCTTTAGAAACAGATGGATGATATTGGGTGGAAGCTTTATTTAAGTCCATTTGAATTTGATCAGTATTTTGATATTTAGGCTTAACTCCGCGTTCCCTAGTCATTGCATCTGGTATCAAATTTTTCGGAAAAATTGATTCATAAACAGTTTTAGTAATTAAATTACATAACTGTTCTTCCTTACTAATTCTGACGGTTTGTTTAGTGGGATGAACATTTACATCGGTTAAAGTTGGATCCAATTTAATATTTAAAGCTACAATTGGGTACCTACCAACCATTAGTTTAGAACCATAGCCATCATTTAATGCTTTAAAAATATTAAAATTTTTAACGTAACGACCATTCAAAATGATTGTGACATAGTTTCGTGAGGATCTAGTTAACTCAGGTAAACTTACGTATCCACTAATTTTAAAATCATCATCTTGATTATTAATACTAATCATTTTTTTAAGGTTTCTAGAACCATAAATATCACCAATAACTTGCTGTAAATTATTTCTGCCAGAAGTTCTAATAATTTCACGATTATTATGAACTAAAGAAAAGGCAATGTTAGGATGTCCAATTGCTAAACGATCCACGATATCTGTAATTTTAGATAATTCTGTTTGCAAAGATTTCATATATTTTAAACGAGCCGGCGTATTATAAAATAAATCACTAACTGTAATGTTAGTTCCTCGTCTAGATTCAGAAGGCATAATAGATTCAATCTTACTACCCTTAATGTGAATTGACGTTCCTTCATCCCCAGTGGATGTTTTCAATTTAACATCTGAAACTGAAGCAATCGAGGGTAAAGCCTCCCCTCTAAAGCCTAAAGAATGGACTTTAAATAAATCTTGGGGATTATTAATTTTACTAGTAGCATGTCTTTTAAAAGCTAACTTAATATCATTATTATCAATTCCATAACCATCATCAACAACCTGCATACTTTTTAAACCAGCATCTTTAATATTAATATCAATCTGACTACTTTTAGCATCAATTGAATTTTCCACTAATTCTTTAATAACTGAAGCTGGTCGTTCAACAACTTCACCAGCTGCAATTTGATCAGCCAAAACTGGGGTGAGTTCATGAATTTTAGGCAAATAATCCCCTCCATTTATTATTTTTCAATCTTTTGTTTCCATTTATAAACAGCATTCATAATTTCCATTGGTGTTTTGGACATTAAATCCATTTTTTTAATATCATTTATAATGCTATTATCTTTAATACTATTGTTGGAATTTTCTTTATTAGATTTATCACTAAATAATGAAAGTTGAGCATCATTATCTTCATTAACTTGTTTTTCTTTAGATACCGGTTCTTGTTCAATATTCATAACATTATTATCATTTTGAGAATTCTCCAAATGTTGCAAAATATCATTGGCACGTGTTAATAAATTATTTGGTAACCCGGCTAATTTGGCAACATGAATTCCATATGATTTGTCAGCAGCACCCTTTTTAACTTTGTGTAAGAAAACCAATTCACCATTTTTTTCAACCGCTCCAACGTGAACGTTGGTTAAATTCTTCAAAGTATTTTCAAGTTCAGTTAGTTCATGATAATGAGTCGAGAAAAGCGTCTTAGCATGCGTATTATTATGAACATACTCAATAATTGATTGTGCTAAAGCCATTCCATCATAAGTTGCAGTTCCACGGCCAATCTCATCAAATAAGATTAAACTATTGTTGGTTGCGTTTTGAATTGCCTCATTTGACTCTTTCATTTCAACCATAAAGGTACTTTCCCCGGAAATTAAATCATCGGCTGCACCAATTCTAGTAAAAATTTGATCAAATACAGGCATTTGAGCACTTTTAGCAGCAACAAAACAACCAATTTGTGTCATAATAACCGCTAAAGCTAATTGACGCATATAAGTACTTTTACCAGACATATTAGGGCCTGTAATTAACAATACATTTGTATCTGGATCCATTTTTACATCATTAGGAACATATGATTGATGTCCCATTACTTTCTCAACAACTGGGTGTCGACCATCCACAATTTCTAGGTCATGTTTATCACTCAAAGTTGGTTTAACTAACCGATAATTTTCAGAAACTACAGCAAAACTTTGTAAAACATCTAGGGTGGAAACTGTTTCAGCCAATTTTTGTAAACGATTAATTGACTGTTTAACAGTATCTCTAACTTCACTGAAAATTTCGTATTCTAAAGTCTTAGATTTTTCTTGAGCTTCAATAATTAATTTTTCTTTTTCTTTCAATTCTGGGGTAGAAAATCTTTCAGCATTAGTTAAGGTCTGCTTTCGTTCATAACGGTCTTCAGGTAATTTATTAAGATTAGCCTTAGATACTTCAATATAGTAACCAAAAACATGGTTATAACCAATTTTTAGATTATTAATTCCCGTTGCTTCTCGTTCCTTGCTTTCCAGTTCAGCAATCCATTTTTTGCCATTATTCATAGCATCACGATATTTATCTAAAGTTAAATTGTATCCATCCTTAATCAAACCACCATCCGTAACTGAAATTGGTGGTTCTTCATTAATTGCAGAATTAATTAAATCAGAAACATCATCTACTGGGTCTAAATTATCATAAATATTTTTAAATGTCTTAGCATCGATTGAAGCAATTTCATATCTTAATTTAGGAACTTGTTCTAATGATGACTGTAACTGAATTAAGTCACGACCATTAACTGAACCGAACGACACTTTACCAGCTAATCTTTCTAAATCATACACCTTAATCAAAATATCACTGATTTCATTACGTTCATAATAATGATCTAGTAGTTCTTGAACCGAATTTTGTCTTTCTACAATTTTATGCTTAACAATTAATGGACGATCTAACCATTTTTTTAATTTACGACCACCCATTGCAGTCTTAGTTTCATCTAAAAGCCATAACAGGCTTCCAGATTTTTTATTGGTTCTAATATTTTTAGTTAACTCTAAATTATATTGAGAATTATGATCTATCTTTAAAAATTCAGCTGGGCGATAAGATGAAGCTGGTTTCATATGTGATAAACTACGTTTTTGAGTTTTAATTATATATGAAATAAGTCGATTAACAGTCTCTTTTTCTAAAGGATTAATTAAGTTATCAGTTAAGTGTTGCATTTCATTACCAATTGAAATATCCGGTTGATGAGATAATAAAATTCCTAATTTTTTAAAAATTTTGATATCTTTATCCGGAACATCTTTAACAATAATCTCTTTAGTTTGTAAATTCATAATTTCATTAATGACGGTATCAATTTGACCCAAAACACTAACCTGCAACTCACCAGTTGATAAATCAGCATATGAAAAACCATATTTTTGATTATCTTTATCATATTCAAGTGCAGTTAAATAGTTATTATTTTTTGCATTTTCAGCGCCTGTTTCCGTTCTAGTCCCAGGAGTTAGTAGTTGAGTTACTGCTCTTTTAACCATTCCTTTGGCAACTCTTGGGTCTTCCATTTGTTCACAAATAGCAACTTTATAACCTTTATCAACTAAAGTATTGATGTATGATTCTACCGCCTTATACGGAATTCCACACATTGGAATTGGATTACTAGAATTTTTATTTCTAGCAGTTAATGTAAGTTCTAATATTTGTGCACCCTTAACTGCATCATCATTAAACATTTCATAAAAATCGCCTAAGCGATAAAATAAAAAAGCATCTGGATATTGAGCCTTTACTTTTTCATATTGTTCCATCATGGGTGTTAGTTTAGTTGATTTTCCCATATTATACCTGCCTTTAAAAATCTTAGCCTTGATATGGATGATCAGGGCTTATCATAATTGTATTTATAGATTTAGCTTTACCAGTGTCATTATTAATATCAATAATACAACCAGAAACAATTCCATTACCATTTTCTTCAACTTCAAACCTGGTTGGGCGTTGTGTTAAAAAGCGATGAATAATATTGTTATATTTCATGCCTAAAACTCCATCAATGGGGCCACACATTCCAGCATCGGTTAAAAATGCAGTTCCATTTTTCAGAATTCGATTGTCATTAGTTTGAACATGCGTATGCGTACCAACTAGTGCACTAATTTTACCATCTAAATACATCGCCATGACCTGCTTTTCACTAGTGGTTTCGGCATGAAAATCAACAAAAATACTATCAACTTGTGATTTTAAATCGTCAACTAAATCGTTAACCATTCTAAAAGGATCATCAATAGGATCCATAAAAATACGACCCTGTAAATTAATAACAGCAACTTTTTTACCATTAATATTGATAATTGTGTAACCATTACCAGGAGTATCCTGTCCTGGAAAATTTAAAGGTCTTACTAATTTTTTTGTATCATCAATAAATTCAAAAATTTCCTCATTATTCCAAGCATGATTACCTAATGTTATTACATCAGCACCAGCATTCATAATGCCTTTATAAACTTTTTTATTAATACCTCGACCAAAAGAAGTCGCATTTTCACCATTTACTATTGTTAATTGTGGCTTATAATCTCTTTTTAAAATTGGCAGATATTGTTCAATCATTTTCATACCTAGATTGCCAACGACATCCCCAAGAAATAAAATTTTCATATTTTTCCTCAATTCATTATTTATATAATAATAATTTTACACCGATTTAGATAAAATAAAAAAGACCAAAATGGCCTTTTTTATTTTGCATATTCAATCGATCTAACTTCTCTAATAATTGTAACCTTAATATGTCCAGGATACTCCATATCAGATTCGATTTTATTTTTAACATCTCTAGCTAAAACAATCGCTTGTGTATCAGATAATTTATCTGGTTTAACAATTATGCGAATTTCACGTCCCGCTTGAATAGCATAGCTTTTCTTAACTTCATCAAAACTATCACCAATTTTTTCAAGACTTTCAAGACGATGAACAAAGCTTTCTAGTGACTTGCTTTTAGCACCTGGTCTAGAAATTGCAATTTTATTAGCAATACTTACTAATTCTGAAATAATATATTTAGGTTCTTTATTTTCATTATCACTAGCAATTGAATCAATAATAACAGGACTCTCATGATACTTTTTAGCTAGATCAATTCCAATATCAATATGGGAACCTTCAACTTCATTATTAACAGAACGACCAATTTCATGTAATAATCCCGCACGTTTTGCTAACACTACGTCTTCACCTAGTTCAGCAGCTAAAACACCAGATAATTTTGCGACTTCAATAGAATGGCTCAAAACATTACGTCCATAGTAAATTTTAAAGTTTAATTTACCAATTAAGCTAATAATTTCAGGATTCATAGAATGAATACCTAAATCAAAAACTGTTTCTTCACCAATTTCTTGAATCTTTTCATCAAGTTCACGACGACTTTTATCAACCATTTCCTCAATACGAGCTGGATGAATTCTACCATCCTTAATTAATTTTTCTAGCGCCATTTTAGCAACTTCGCGTCTGATTGGATCAAATCCACTTAATACAACAGCCTCAGGAGTATCATCAATTACTAAATCAATTCCTGTAAGTGTTTCAAAAGTACGGATATTCCGTCCTTCTCTACCAATAATACGTCCTTTCATATCATCACTAGGCAAATTAACAACTGAAACAGTTGTTTCTGAAACAATATCAGCTGCACTTTGTTGAATTGCCTCAACCACAAGATTTTTAGCATTTATACTAGATTCTTTTTTCGCTTGATTATAACTATCTTTAACCATCTTAGCTCTTTCATCAGCTAATTGATTTTTAGTTTCACCAATAATTAAATCTTTTGCTTCATCTTGTGATAAAGAAGAAATTCTTTCCAACTCAGTTTGACGTTGATTAACCAAATTATCAGCATCCTGTTGTTTTTGTTCTAATTTTTTTTGACTAACGTTTAACTTTTTATCCTTATTATCTAAGGAAGCTTCCCGCTTATCAAAGGCATCTTCTTTTCTATCTAAAGCATCTTCTCTTTGAATCAAGCGATTTTCTTGACGTTGAACTTCCGCACGTCTTTGCTTAATTTCTTTTTCAATATTAGAACGATAATGATTACTTTTTTCTCTAGCCTCAAGCA
This sequence comes from Apilactobacillus apisilvae, assembly GCF_023380225.1. Classification (NCBI taxonomy): domain Bacteria; kingdom Bacillati; phylum Bacillota; class Bacilli; order Lactobacillales; family Lactobacillaceae; genus Apilactobacillus; species Apilactobacillus apisilvae. The sequence goes on along the minus strand of NZ_CP093362.1, from coordinate 173,214 downwards.
ACTTTTCTTTAGCAGAAGTTTGAGCTTGCCTTTTGGCATTATCCAAGATATCTTTTGCACTTTTATGGGCAATAGCTAATTTTTTTTCAACTATATTTTTATGTAAAAACATACCTATAAAAGCACCTAAAACAACAGCGATGATTACGAGGATTATGGAAACAAACATATAAGTCATAGGCTTAAGTTACACCTCCAAACCATCATAGAATAAAATAAAATTGTATTATAACTGTAATTAAATTATTAAGTACTACTATATTTTAAATTTTACTGGTAAAAGTGTCAATATATCTACTCCTAATATAGGACTATTAATTTTAAAATATACTTTTTTATGTAATAAAAAAGTAATTTAGACATTTATAGCCAAATTACTCTTCAAAAGCATTAATTTATTTTTCAGCGGCTTCATCTGATTTTGAACTTTCTTCGTCATCAGATTCATCTTCCATTCCATAAGCGGAACGTACTTTCTTATTAATTTCTGCCATTTTATCTGGATTATCAGATAGATATTGTTTAGCATTTTCTCTACCTTGTCCAATACGTTCGTCTCCGTATGAATACCAAGATCCAGCTTTATTAATGATATCTTGGTCAACTGCCATATCAACCAATTCACCGGTTTGAGAAATACCTTCTCCATACATAATATCTACTTCAATACGTTTAAATGGAGGAGCTACCTTATTTTTTGCAACTTTAATTTTGGTACGGTTACCAATAACGTCAGTTCCATTTTTAATTTGTTCAGCTCGTCTAATTTCTAATCTGATAGTTGAATAAAACTTAAGTGCACGACCACCAGGTGTAGTTTCAGGATTACCGAACATAACACCAACTTTTTCTCTAATTTGGTTAATAAATAGTGCAATGGTCTTGGTCTTATTAATCGAACCAGATAATTTTCTAAGTGCTTGTGACATCAAACGAGCTTGTAAACCAACATGGGCATCACCCATTTCACCTTCAATTTCTGCACGTGGTACTAATGCAGCAACTGAATCGATAACCACGATATCAATAGCTCCACTTGAAACTAAAGCATCACAGATTTGCAGACCTTGTTCACCAGTATCAGGCTGTGATAATAGTAGATCATCAATATTAACACCCAAATTAGTTGCATATACTGGATCTAAAGCATTTTCAGCATCAATATAAGCAGCTGTTCCACCTTGCTTTTGTACCTCAGCAACAGCTTGTAATGCAAGCGTAGTTTTACCAGAACTTTCAGGCCCATAAATTTCAACAATACGACCTCTTGGAAATCCACCTACACCTAATGCATTATCTAATGCAATTGATCCTGATGGAATCGTTGATATTCTGGTATCTCCACGGTCTCCCATTCGCATAATGGAACCTTTACCGAATTCTTTTTCAATTCGTTTTAAAGCACCATCTAGAGCTGCTTTACGTTCATCAGCCATTCAATGACCTCCTCGTCACAATAATCGTTATATAATTATTCAATATTTATACTATACTAATATATTTTAAAAAAATCAAGCAAAAAAGAACGAATGTTCGTGTTACTTGTTGTATTCATTTTCAATAATTTTCATTGCAGCATTGACTGATTGCATTCGAATTTCATTGCGATTACCCTTAAAAATAAATTTTTTAGAATATACTGGATAATTTAAATAATCAATCCCAATAAAAACAGTGCCAGCAGGATGATTTTCTAAAGAAGATGGTCCTGCAACACCAGTAAAAGAGATCCCAACATCAGTATTCATTTTATTTTTTGCTTGTTTAGCCATCCAGATAGCATTTTCATTAGAAACAACACCATACTGATCTATTACAGTGGATGGGATATCCAGCATTGATTCTTTAGCTTCATTTGCATAGGTAACAAATCCACCCGGAAAAATAGCAGAAACTCCTGAAATGCCACCTAAAGTCGACTGAAACATCCCTGCCGTTAAACTTTCAGCTGCAGTAATACTAATATTTTTTTGAATCATTTTTTCTATAATTGAAGAGTCAATTTTCATTAATAATTCAACCTTTCATGATTAAATACGTTTTAAGAAAGAAATATTTTTTAAAAAGAATCAGAAAATAGATCTCTACTTCTAATAAAGTATTCAGCACCTGAATATACTGTAAAGAATAAGCATACATATAAAAGTAGAGTCCCTAATCCTAAATTAAATAAAGTCAAATTAATAAAATCATTTAATAATAATAAAACAATGGAAATCATTTGAGTAGCAGTCTTTATTTTACCTGGCCATGCTGCGGCAATTACTTCACCATCATTTTCAACGGCAATTAATCTTAAACCGGTAACTGCTAACTCACGACAAACAATAATAGCAGCTACCCATGATGGCACTAAGCCATAGGAAACTAAAATAATGAAAGCTGACATGACAATCATTTTGTCTGCTAAAGGATCAGCGAACTTACCGAAATTAGTTACCAAATGTTGATGACGAGCAATTTGACCGTCAAGAAAATCTGTAATGCAAGCAACTGCAAAAATTAAGGCTCCTACGATCCTAACAACAGAAATAGTAGTTCCCATAATAATTGTAGTTCCTAAATTTAAGGGAAACGATAGTAGTAAAATAAAGACTGGAATCATAATAATTCTAATTAAAGTTAATTTATTAGGTAAATTCAAAATACAGTACTCCTTCTTTTATTCGATTAAAAAAAGGGCTTTAAAGCCCTCTTTTTTATTTAAAATTGATAGTAATCATCGTTGTTAATGGAACATTTTTATCAAGATTTAATGGTTTATTATTAATAAGAATCTTGGTTCCTGGAACATTACCTAATGACATTGAAATACTTTTGGTTCCATTAGGTATTTTAACACTCTTTTTGTCACCTGAATTTTGTGCGCCTGAGAATAAAGTTTTACCATTAGCAGAAATAGATGACCAAGCACGGCTGCTTGCATTTAAACTAACGGTATTTTCCTTGCTACCAGTGACTTCATATTCAGTTGTATTAACTTTTTTAATAGCAGTCTTGTTGACCTTTTTATCAACTGTCTTTTTATGTACAGTTTTTTTATTATTAGCATCACTTGATTCTGAAGACTTTTCAGAAGAACCACTAACAGAAACAGAACTGTTGTCGCTAATACTTGTATCTGAAGATTTATTGGTTTTAGCAACTACTCCCCATACAACAAAAATAACAATTAAAATAACTATAATAGTACCAACAATTGGAATAAGTTTTCTTAATGAATCGCGTTTGTTTTCCTTATTCTGGATTGCAGATTTTCTAGATAAACTATCATCTGAAACCTTTTGAGTATATTCTTCAGTTTGTGTATCTGGTAGATTATCATCATGTTCGTTAAGTAATTCCATGCCATCAATACCGACAGTATCAGCAAATTGCTTAACAAATGCTCTAACATAAAAGTCACCTGGTAGTTCTGAAAAATCTTCTCTTTCAATTGCTTCCAAATAATGACTTTGAATTTTGGTAATCTTTTGTACATCGTCTAATGACATACCTTTTGCAACACGTGCATCATGTAGTGATTTACCGATTTCTACTTGTTTATTATCATCTTTTGCCATAGAAATTACTCCACTTAAATATAGATTTATATATTTTTAGTATATCATAATATAATCAAATATTTTCGTTTGGAACGATAATATTTGAAATCATGTTATTAGAATTAATAAATTTTTGACCATAATACTTTAAATCTTTTATTGTAAGATTATCAATAATATCAATTTCATCGTAAAGATTAACAAAGTTATTATCACTATCACCAAGATTATTAGAAGTGGCTTCAATTGAATTCATTATCAGTATATGTTGACCAATTTCTTCCTTTTTGATTAATTCTAAGTCATCACTTAAACTATCTAATGAATTAATCGAATTATTTAATATTTTATTAATTTTTTCTATAAAATTAGATGGCTTTTCAGTATCACCAGCAATAATTGCAAAATTAAAATGATTGTTACAGTCAAAATCAAATCCGAATGAATCATCAATAATTCCTTGTTTATAAAGTTTATCATAGTTAGTTGAGTCCTCAGAAAATAATAGTTCCAATAATAATGATACTGATAATTCGTACTTAATATTATTGCCATTTGCAGGATTACCTTTAATCCCGATAGCAGCCTTAGTATTAATAACATCCATTGATTTTTGATTATCTTTTTTAATTTCTTTTGATATTAATCCCATTCTCTGAATTTCTTTAATCGGTAAAAATTTTTTATTATTCTGATTATCTTTAATAATTTGTAAAGTTTTAATCGGATCAATATTTCCAACAATATTTAATTGCATATTTGATGGTTGATAAAAAGTTTTATGAGCAGTATATAAATCTTTTGCTGTTATTTTTTGAATTGAATCAACACTTCCAGCGATATCGACATTTAAAGAAGTATCAGGATACATATTTTGAATTGTATTAAAATATAAAGCTGCTCCTGGATCATTATTGTACATTTTAATTTCTTGAGCAATAATACCCTTTTCTTTTTCAACTTTTTCTTCATTAAAATATGGTTGCTGGACAAAGTCTAACAAATTGTTCAAATTTTCTGATAAGTGGTTAGTACAAGAAAATAAATAACTAGTTCTATTAAAACTGGTAAACGCATTCGAACTAGCTCCATATTTTGAAAATATATCCATTGCATCATATCCATCTTTATCAAACATTTTATGCTCTAAAAAATGTGCAATCCCAGCTGGCATTGTTTCTTTTTGACCATCATAACTAATAAATTCATTATCCATTGAACCATATTTAGTAGAAAAAGATGCATAAGTTTTATGAAAACCCACTTTAGGGTTCATAACAACGGTTAGTCCATTATCTAAGTGCTCAATATAAACATTTTCATTATAGTTGGAATATGTCTTCATTTTTATTTGTCTCCTTTCAATAAGAATGATGTTTGTAATTTTACTTTTTTAGCAACTTGAGCTATTTGCTCAACAGTAACTTTGTTAATTCGTTCACACCATTGATCAAAGTTTATTTCTCGACTAAGCAAAATATTAACAAAACTTTGTTCCAAAATTTGTCTAGGATTGTCTAAAATTGACTTTTTAGCATTGATCATTTCTGCTTTAATACTATTAAGTAAATCTAAATCAATTTTACCTACTTTAATCGAATTTAATTGTTCGTCAATAATAGTTTGAACTTTATTAGCATTAATAGCATCAATTCCAGAATTAACTATTAAAACACCATTGAGAGCATTATAAGTACTATTGGCATAATAAGCCATACTATATTTCTCTCTGACATTCTTAAATAACTTAGACTGTGGAGTTCCTCCAAAAACCGCATTAAAAATCAAAGCAGCAAAGAAATCTTCATCGTCATAATAAATCGGTAATTTATAAGCCAAATTTAAATTACTTTGAGTAGATTTACTGTTTTCAATAATTTTTTGTAAATTAGATGAATTATGGATATATTTATCAATAAAATAAGTATTTTGACGACTTAAAATATTCATCGAATTAATATATTTAATAATGTCATCATCGTTAAATTCACCTAAAATGGAAAAATTAATATTATTATTTTTAATTACATCTAAATAATAATCATATTCATTATTGGATGTTATGTCATCATATTGATTTGTTTTACCAAATAAAAATTTGCCACGTTTAGGATCATCTTTATAAAATAGTTCTTTTAATTTTATTGATGAATAATATTGTTTATCATCTACTAATGACTTAATATACTTTTGAATGTTGCTTTTTTGTAAATTGAAAGTATCATCATCAAATTTTTTGCCATCAGAAAGCGGATTAAATATAACAGATTTTAAGAACTTAAATGCTGATTTTAATAAATTAGGTCTTCCAGGAATATATTTAGGATTCGGAATAATCAAATTAATTCTAATAATTGATAAATTTCCATATCTTAAAATATTAGTTCCAAAACTAGCCCCATACATTTTAGATAACTGCTGAGCCAACTTCGTTTGAGTAGGATAATCTTGATTGTTAGTTTCCAATAATTCTGTCAACAAAGCTCTTTTAGCAAAGTTTTCAGTGTTCAAAGGAGCAATTAAATCCACCTTAATAGTAATTGTTTTAAATTTATTTTCATGAATTGTATTTAAACTAACGCCTTTTGAGATTTCATTAAGCAAAATTATTCCTCCTTATATTTTTCAATATTCAATAACGGCGATTTATATTTATTGCCAAACCACTTTTGGCAAATCTTTTTCAATTCACCATTTTTAGCTAATTCATGTAGTCTTAAATTAATTTTATCTTTTAAAGTTTTATCGCCCTTTCTCATACCAACACCAAATTGTTCATCGGGAAATTTACCAGTAGAAACTTTATACATTGAAGGATCAGATTGGTGTGCAATATAATAGTTAGCATAATTACTATCAATTAATAATCCATCAATTCTCTTATGAGTTAAGTCAATAAAAGCATTAGTAAAAGAGTTATATAAGATTGGTGAATTATTTTTAATCCGATTTTTTAAAACACTAGGATCATTGTTAATATCATTTAATCCTGAAGAACCACTTTGGACACCTAATACTTTATTATTCATATCTTTAAAATTATTAATATGTGAAGATTTAAGTGAAACTAATTCTTGTTCATTCGACAAATAAGGATTAGAAAAAGCTACATTCTTCTTACGCTCTGGAGTGGCAGAAAATCCATTCCAAATTAAATCAATTGTTCCATTACGCAATTCAGTAACATTCATAGACCAATCAATTGGTTGAAAAATGGGTTTAATATCGTATTTTTTAAAGACTGCTTTGGCTAAATCAACATCAAATCCAGTAATTTGACCACTTTTATTTTCATATCCCATCGGTACAAAGGTAACATCTAGACCAATAGTAACTTTCTTATTCTTTTTTATTTTAGACCAATTATCTTGAGTATTAGCTTTTTGTGTTAGTGATTGACAACCACTTAAAATGAAGATTGAACAAAAAGACAAAAATAAGATTATAAATTTCAAATATCTTTTATTCACAATTATCACCTCTTAAATTGGTTTTACTTCTTTTATTTTATCCGAAATTTGATTAGCAAAATTAGTATCGTGAGTAACTACCAACTGGGTAATATTTTGATTTTTCAAATTCAAAATTATTTTACCGACTTCCTCACTTAACTTGGGATCCAATGCAGATGTAGGTTCATCGTAGCAAATTATTTTAGGATGCATCGCCAAGGTTCGAACAATTGCTACCCGTTGCTTTTGTCCACCAGATAACTGATATGGATACAAATCTTCTTTTCCATTTAAATCTAATTGATCAATTAAAATTTTAGCTTCTTTTTCTGCATCCATTTTAGATTTTTTTAAAACCAATTGTGGAGCCAAGGTAATATTATCAATTACCTTTAAGTTGGGAAAAAGGCCAAAATCTTGAAACACAACACCAATTAGAGATTCAGAATTATTCGTTGGGTCAAATTGTTTATCATCAATATAAAATTCACCTGAATCAACTTCTTCTAAACCGGTTATACATCTAAGAAGTGTTGTTTTACCGGCACCAGAAGGCCCAACTATTCCTAATATTTCATCACTATTAACCGATAAATCCATATTTTTTATAATTTGTTTATTTTGAAAACTTTTATTTAAATTTTTTATTTTAAACATTGATAATGGACCTCCTTATTTCCAGTAATTCAAACTTTTTTCTAATCTTCTTAATATGAAAGTTAAAATTGCCGTTAGTATCAAATAGAATACTGCAACTAAAATTAAAGGTAACAATGTAACATCACGTGCTGTGGCAATATTACCTGCTTGTAATAAATCACCAATTCCAATTACATAAACTAGTGATGAGTCCTTAACTAAATTGATTACTTCATTTCCGATTGATGGTAAAACAATTTTAACGACTTGTGGAATTACAATTTTTCTTAATGTTTGCCACCTAGATAATCTCAGCATTTTAGCACTTTCAAATTGATTTTGTGGAATTGATTGAAAACCACCACGAAATATTTCAGCAAAATAAGCAGCATAGTTTAAAGAAAAAGCAATTAATGCCGCTTCAAATCTAGGAAAAACTACCCCAATAATTGGAAGTCCATAAAAAATAAAGATAAGCTGTAGTAATAATGGTGTTCCACGCATTATCCATACATAAAATGCAAAAATAGATTTAATAATCTTCTTACCAGTTAAAGCAAGTGATACAACTATTCCTAATGGAATAGAAATTAGTAATGTTAAGCCAAAAATTTCTAAAGTTGTTACTACTCCAGAAAATAAAGATGGCAATATTTCAAACACATACTTCATTTAAGAAACCCTCCTTTTTAAATAAAAAACGTCCTTTTAGCAATAATGCTAAAAGGACGTTGTAACGTGGTTCCACCTAATTTTCTATCTTACTCACATAAAATAGCTCATAGAGTTTAAAACTCAAAAGATAACGGATAGAACCGGTTTATTCTTAATATATTAATTCAGAATAACAATTCACAGACGTGAAACATTAAAAATGATTATCCCATTTCACCATAGAAGGATTCTCTTATAAATCATTTTGTCATGCGCTTCTGATCATTATTTTTTTATTATTAAAAATAAGAATAACTTAATTTAACTTTTAAAGCAAATTAAATTACTTTTTGCGGCCAAATAAATGTGAAAGCTTACTCCAGAAGCCTTCTTTTTTATTTGCTTTATTGATATTCATTAAAGGAACTGTTTCTCCTTCTAACCTTCTAGCAATATTACGATAGCCTTGAGCAGTTGGATTATCAGGATTCATAACAATTGATTTACCACTATTAGATGTACTAATAACTTTATCATCATCTAAGATGATTCCCAACAAATCAATTCCTAAATGCCTGGTAATTTCATCAATATCCATATAACTATCGTCTTGCATTAATGAAGTTCTAATTCTATTTATAATTAACTTAGGTGATTCTTTCAATGGATGCTGTTCCAATAATCCAATTACTCGATCGGCATCTCTTACTGCAGATATTTCTGGAGTTGTAACCACAATTGCACCTTCAGCTCCAGAAACTGCATTAATAAAGCCTTGTTCAATTCCCGCTGGACAATCAATAAAAACATAATCAAAATCAGGCTTTAATTCATCGACAATATCCTTAACTTGTTGTTGATTTAAAGCATTTTTATCGGTATTTTGAGCTGCAGGCAATAAGTATAAAGCATCATTAAATCTTTTATCTTTAACTAAAGCTTGCGCTAAATTGGCTCTACCATCTGCAACATCAACAATATCATACATAACACGATTATCTAAACCTAGAACAACATCCAAGTTTCTTAATCCAATATCTAAATCAAGTAAGCAAACTCTTTTACCCATCATAGCTAACGCAATTCCGATGTTTGCACTGGAAGTTGTCTTGCCAACTCCACCTTTACCTGAAGTAATTACAATAGCTTTTCCCATTAAATGATGCCTCCAATACGATTAAAGAATTTTGGATTAATTCCTTTTAATTCATTAATTTTACCATAACTTAATAGATGTAAATCATTAACATAAACAACAGTATTTTCAGAATCTTTAATTGGATTATCAGACACAATATCATATTGTTCCCCAACTCTAACCTGTTGTGCATTATGTAAATTACCAATAATTAATTTATCTTCTGAATCAGGATATCCTGATTGAACAATACCACGAATGTCTCCCATATTATAAATATTTCCAGAGGATATTAGCTTACCTCCTTCATGAATTGTACCAAAAAATAATATATCACCGTCAACATAAACCTCTTGACCATTACGAATAGTTTTACTGATTGGTTCAATGTATTTTTGCATAAATTGCTGTTTAGCATCTTCTTTGGTTAAAACATTAGACAAAAATTGACCAATTTTTATACCATGATGTTTAGCAACATTCATTTCAATTGTTTCTTCTTGCTTTTCTGAAAATAATCGATTACCTAATTGAACATTTAGTTTAACATCTTCTGAATTATTAATATTTTCTTGACTCAAGCGATCTAATAAAGATGATAAATCATCATTAATTTTATTAAAACTAGATGACTCATCTAATATTATTTCATAACCGGATTGAGTACCTTTCAATACAACTGATTGCATCAATTGAAAACTCCTCTTTGAATATTTAGTTTAAGTGATCAAATAGTAACTGACAAGGAATATACAAAAAAATTAATAAAATAACATTAATTATTAAAGTAGGGCCCAAAACATGAGTCAAAAAAAAGCTATCTGACATTTCAGTTAAGTGTTTTAATCTATTAGCAAAAAATGATAAATAATATATTAAAAAAATATCTATTATATAAATTAATAAAGCACTAAATATATTTACTGAAAAATACTTATATAATTTTTTACCAACATAAATAGCCAAGGGAAATATAAATACATATACTCCCAATATTCCTGTATAGTAAGAATCAAATAATAGCCCTGCTAAAGCAGACCACCATTCAATTCTGAGATTTATCCGATACTGAAAAAACATTGCATAAAACAACCATAAAAAAGTTAGTTGTGGAATAAAGTAATAACCGTTAAATAATAAGTGACTAAATACCAATGAAATCGAACCATCTAAAAATAATGCAATCAAAATTCCAATTGGTAAAATATATCTTAAAGGAGAATGACTTAACATATTAATTACCCCTCCTATTGTTGTTTAGCAGCTACAGTAACTGCTTCTAAATCATTTATATCGGATGGAGATTTAATATAAATTTTAGATGAAGTTCCATAATCGTCTTTTTTATTTTTAGAAACTGATCCTACATAAAGTCCCTTAGGAGTAATACCACCTAGTCCATTTGTAGATACTTTATCACCCTTTTGCAACTGAATTTTAGTATTTAAATGACCCATTACTAGTTCTCCAGTAGATCTATCAAAGCCATTAATCAAACCATTAACAATTTTACCCTTACGATTAATGATTTGAACAGAAAATTTATTATTAGAGTCAGAGTTATTAGAAATTAATTCCACTTTACTATTAGTAGTGTTAACTTCTGAAATTCTACCAATTAAACCATTACCACCTAATACAGGCATATATTTTTTAACTCCAGCACTTTGACCTTTGTTAATAATCAATTGATTTTGCCATGCAGAAGGGGTTCTTGATAATACTTCTGCATTGATGGGAGTATAATCTGTCATCCCTGAATTCATTTTTAATTGTCTTTTTAACTGACTATTTTCCTGCTCTACAGCTTGATTTTTAACTTTGGTGGCAACTACATTATCAACTTGCGTTTTTAATCGTTGATTTTCTTTGTAGGTATTAATTAAATTATTAATATTTTCTGAACCATGTCGAACCGTATTAATTGGAAAAGCAACAACTGTGTCAGCAATTCCAACAATATCGTTCCCAAATCGTTGAATAAAAGGTGGCATTGCTCGATTGTTTCTGGTACTAACTGATAGAGTCATAAAACCTATACTTAAAACTAAACAAACTATTACAATTACCCATTTACGATTGGAGAAAAATTTGTGCATTGTCGATTCCTCCGAACTTTAATAATAAATAAGCGGGAAGATATCTTATCCACCCGCTTTAATTTATCTATTTTCTCTTCATTACATCAATATTTTTTAGTGATTCACCAGTTCCGATTGCAACGCAATCAAGCGGGGTTTTAGCAACGGAAACAGGAACTTTAGTGGCCTCAGAGATAACTTGTGGTAGATTTTTAAGTAAGGCTCCACCACCTGTTAAAACAATACCATGATCAATAACATCTGCTGAAATTTCAGGTGATGTTTCTTCTAGAGTTTCCTTAACAGTACTAATAATTTCTTGAATTGGCTCTTCAATCGCTTTAGCAACATCTTCTGCTGAAATTTCAATGCTTTTTGGGAGTCCAGTTAATAAGTAACGACCACGAATAGTAACATTTTCAATATTCTTAGCTGCTTCTAATGAAGCTGAACCAATATCCCATTTTAATTTTTCAGCAGTTCTTTCACCAATTAGCAAGTTATAGTTTTTACGAATGTATGTAGCGATTGCATCGTTTAAACGATCACCAGCAACTCTTAATGAACGACTTGATACGATTCCACCAAGTGAGATAGTAGCAACATCAGTCGTTCCTCCACCAATATCCACTACCATACTACCAGTAGGATCCATAATTGGGAGTCCAGCCCCAATAGCAGCAGCAAATGGCTCTTCAATTACATAGGCATCTCTGGCACCAGCAACTCTAGTAGCATCGATTACAGCACGTTTTTCAACAGCAGTAATTCCACTAGGTACACATACCATTACATATGGTTTACCTGATGAATGACCCACAGTTTTGTTAATATAATATTTTAGCATAGTTACAGTAGTATCATAATCTGCAATAACACCATCTTTCATCGGACGAATAGCAGCAATACTTGCAGGCGTACGACCAATCATGTCTCTTGCTTCTTGTCCTACTGCAACAATTTCTCCATTTTTAGTATTTTTAGCGACAACTGAAGGTTCTCTTAACACAATTTGTTTACCGTCAACATAAACAATTGTGTTTGCAGTTCCTAAATCAATTCCAATGTTTTTAGTTCCAAATCCAAACACAATTTTTCATCCCTTCATAATTCATTTGGTTGGTTTATTAATTTTACCTTTTAATTATATCATAATTATTAGTTTTAAAATTACAATAACAATACCTAGTGTAAACGATTTTGACTTATTTATCATTAATGTTTCACAAATTTAATAAAAAAGTTTTCTAACATCCGAAATAAAATATAATGAACCAGTAATTAATAATAAATCATCAGCAGACATTTGCTTAGCATTATCCATAATTGCTAATTTCCATTGGGGAACAAAATTAACTTTATTTTCTGAATAAATATCCCCAATAACTTCACTCATGTCAGTGGATTTACGATTATTAGGTCCGTTAAATTCTGTTAAAGTTATATGAACATTTTTTATCTTAGCTAATATATTAATCATGTTCATATACTGCTTATCATCCAGGATTGCTAAAACAATATAAATGTCGTAGTTGTGAAAATGATTTTTTAATAAATCAGCTAACTCTACAATTGCTGGTTGATTATGAGCTCCATCTATCACGACTAGTGGGTCAACGCTAACTTTTTCAAAACGCCCCGCCCAAAAAGAATTTAACAAGCCTTTTTTTATAACTTTAACATTTATAGGTTCATTATTTAATGCTTTGTAACGAACATAGGCTTCAATTGCACACCCCGCATTGTCAATCTGATAATTGCCTAACATTTTAATGGTTAAATCTTTTAGCTCATTTTTATTATCTGAAAATAAAAATTTTTCACTCCATGAGCCTTCCCTTTCTTTATGAATACAATAATTGTAATCTGGAATAAATAATTTACTTCGCTTATCTTCACAAATTGATTTTATAACATTCAATGCTTCTGTTGGTAATTTACCAACTACACAATCTACTTTCTCTTTAACAATTCCCGCTTTTTGAGCTGCAATTTCACTTAATGTATTGCCTAATATTTTCATATGATCATAACCAATTGTAGTAATAACTGAAACTTTGGGCGTAAAAACATTCGTTGAATCAAGCAAGCCACCGATTCCTACTTCTACTAAAACAATATCTACTGGATTTTTAGCAAAATATAAAAACATCATAGTAGTTACAATTTCAAATTCTGTGGGTCCATCACCTGCTAAATCATCGTCCATTTGCTCTACAATTGGTTTGATTAAATTAATTAAATCAATAATTTCACTATCTTTAATTGGTATTCCATTAACGCTAATCCGCTCATTAAATTTAATTAAAAATGGTGAAGTAAAACTTCCAACATTTAATCCTTCTGCTTGAAAAATATTTCTCAAAAAAGTTAAAGTTGATCCTTTACCATTGGTTCCTGCAATATGAATCCCATTAATTTTATCTTGAGGATTATTTAGTTTAAATAAAAGTGATTTTATAACATCTAAAGTGGGATGCTTACTAAACTTATGTCTTCCATGAATAAAATTTATAGCATCTTCATAATTCATTAACTTTCATCTCCTAAAAAAAGCCGAGCATCAGCTCGACTTTTTAAATTAATTATTTTTGACTTTTAATATCTTCTAGTCTTTGTTTAGCAGCTTCTAATTTAGATTCATTATCAGTTTGTTTTTCTTTTTCAGCATTAACAACTTGTTCAGGTGCATTATCAACAAAACGCTTGTTAGCAAGTTTCTTTTCGGCACGTTGAACTTCAAATGTATAATTATCAATATCTTTTTGAATACGAGTAATTTCTTCATCTAAATCAACAAGTTCAGCTAATGGAATACTAATTTCAGCATCAGTAATAATTCCAGTCATTGATAATTTAGGTGCTTCAATATCTGAACCTACATTAAATTTCTTTGGATGACAGAAACGATCAATATAATGACGATTAGTTTCAAAAATATTCTTTAATTCAGCATTATCAGTTTTAACTAATAAATCAATTGATGATGACATTGGAGCATTAGCCTTAGCACGAATATTTCTAACAACCTTGATTAATTCAATCAATGCAGACATATTCTTTTCGGCCTGATCATCATTAAATTCTTTATTTTCAACTGGATATGGAGCAACCATAATAGATTTACCTTCATGAGGCATTGTTAACCAAATTTTTTCAGTTACAAATGGCATCATTGGGTGCATTAATTTTAGAATTTTATCTAAAACATAAGCCAAGATATTTCTGGTGTTTTCTTTAGCTTTAGCATCATCACCGTTAAGAGTTTCCTTACTCATTTCAATATACCAGTCACAAAAGTCATTCCAGATAAAGTCATATAAAGCACGACCAGCTTCACCAAAGTTATACTTTTCAAATAAATCAGTTACTTGAGTAACGACATTATTCATACGACTTAAAATCCACCGATCAGCTAAATTCCATTCACTTTTATCAGGTAATACTGGTTTATCCATATCACCTAAATTCATGATTACATAACGACTAGCATTCCAAATCTTATTAATGAAATTCCATGCTGATTCGATTTTTTCATAACTAAAGCGAACATCTTGTCCGGCAGTATTACCAGTTGCTAAGAACCATCTTAGTGAATCAACACCATACTTATCGATAACATCCATTGGATCGATTCCGTTACCTAATGATTTGCTCATCTTACGACCTTGTGAATCACGCATTAATCCATGTAGTAACACATCTTTAAATGGACGTTCATTCGTAAATGTTAAGCTTTGGAAAATCATACGAGAAACCCAGAAAAAGATAATATCATATCCAGTAACCAAAGTATTAGTTGGGAAATAACGTTTGAAATCAGCAGAATTTTCATCAGGCCAACCTAAAGTTGAGAAAGGCCATAATGCTGATGAGAACCAAGTATCAAGAACATCTGGATCTTGTTCCCAATTTTCGGCGTCTTTAGGTGCTTCCATTCCAACATACATTTCGCCAGATTGCTTGTTGTACCAAGCTGGAATTCTATGTCCCCACCATAATTGGCGTGAAATAACCCAATCATGAATGTTATCCATCCATTGAGTAAAAGTATTTTCAAAACGTTTTGGAATAAAATTAACTTTATCATCAGTAGATTGATTTTCAACTGCACGGTCAGCTAAAGGCTTCATTTTAACAAACCATTGAGTTGAAAGTCTTGATTCTATTTGTACACCGGTTCTTTCTGAATGACCAACTGCATGGACAATTGGATCAACACTTAACATATATTGTTGATCTTCAAGGTCTTTAACCATTGCTTTTCTGGCTTCAAAACGATCCATCCCATTATACTTTCCAGCGTTTTCATTCATGGTAGCATCGCCATTCATGGTATTGATGCGCTTTAAGTCGTGACGGTTTCCAACTTTAAAGTCGTTAGGGTCGTGAGCAGGTGTGATTTTTACCATTCCAGTTCCAAATTCTGGATCTACATACTTATCAGCAATCACTGGAATTTCGCGGTTCACTAGCGGAACTACAATTTTCTTACCAATTAATTCCTTGTAACGTTCATCGTCGGGATGAACAGCAACAGCAACATCACCGAACATAGTTTCTGGACGAGTAGTGGCAATTTCAATGTAATCTTTACCATCAAAAGTCACACCATCAGCAAATGGATATTTAACATGGTAAAAAGCACCTTTATCATCTTTATGAACAACTTCAATATCTGATAAAGCAGTTTGTGCTTTAGGATCCCAGTTAATAATGTATTGGCCACGATAAATCAAGCCCTTGTTGTATAAATCAACAAACACTTTTTGAACAGCCTCTGATAATCCATCGTCTAAAGTAAAACGTTCTCTACTATAATCCAATGAAAGACCCATTTTAGCCCATTGTTGCTTAATGGTAGAAGCATATTCATCTTTCCATTCCCATACTTTATCGACAAATTTTTCACGTCCTAAATCATATCTGGAAATACCTTGTTCGGCTAATTTAGCTTCAACTTTAGCTTGAGTAGCAATTCCAGCATGATCCATCCCAGGAACCCATACTGTATCGTAACCAAGCATTCTTTTTTGTCTGATTAGCATATCTTGCAATGTAGTATCCCAAGCGTGACCTAAATGCAACTTACCAGTAACATTTGGTGGTGGCAAAACAATTGAATATGGTTTTGCTCTTTTATCGCCACTTGGTTTAAAAACGTCTTCGTCTAACCAAGTTTGATAACGTCCGTTTTCAACAGCACTATGATCATACTTTGTGGACATTTCTGTTTCTTTAGACATCGAATCCCTCCATTTTATAAAAAAAGAGCATCCCATCCCATAGGACGAAATGCTCGTGGTACCACCTAATTTAGAATATAAAAATATTCTATCTCAAAATCCATTTAACGATGGTCCCGTTCATATCTAATATTAGTTCAATATGAAAGCTCACAAGTTACTTTCTTTTTATAACTACGGAAAGTCTTTCAACTAAACAACTTTCTTTCTGTATACATAATTTTAAAAATACTTTCTTGATCATTGCTTTCGTTATTCAATAACTATATATTAGACAATTTTTAATTAATCGTCAACATCATTAGTAACTTTTTTGATGAATTCAACAACTTCCTTAAAATCTGGTTGAGAAGCTATTTCTGGAACAATTTGACGATAAACTACTTTACTATTTTCATCTAAAATGAAAACAATTCTAGCTAAAGCATCAATATCTGAAACATAAGTATCAGTTGATTTTCCAAATGATAGTTCTGAATCAGATAATAATTCCATATTTTGAACGCCCTTGGCAGCACACCAATCTTGTTGTTCTTCAATCGTGTTTTTAGAAATAGTAAAGAAATTTAATTGAGTATATTTATCAGCCTTACGATTAAATTTTTTAGTTTCTAAACTGCATACATCAGAATTTATATCTGGAACAGTACTAATCAATGTCATTTTACCTAAAAAATCATCATTCGTAATTTTGTTACCCTTAGAATTAAGTAAATTAAAAGCTGGTAATTTATCTCCAACATTTAATACTTTATCATCTAAAATAACTTCTTTTCCTAAAAATGTTAATTGCATAAATTCATCCATCCTAACTAAACTTAATAAATTAAAAATACAACTTATATGATTAAATTGCAAGCGATTTATTTGAAATAAAAAAAACTCAACTTAAAATTGAGCTTTTTAAAATTAAAGCAATTCAGAAAATACATCTTCTTGTGCATTTAAGAATTCTTCACCATTTTTAATATCAACAATTTTCACTTTATCTAATGCGCGTTCCATTAATCCTTCAACATCGATCATTGCTTCACATTCACGAGTGCGATATAAATTAGGCTTAGTTCTAGGTGCAGGTGGTGTAAATACTGTACAGCAATCTTCGAAAGGCATGATTGATAAATCATAAGTATCAATGTTTTCAGCAATTCTAATGATTTCGGTCTTATCTAAAGAACTTAATGGTCTTAACACTGGCAAATTGGTAACGTCATTGATAGCCATCATGCTTTCTAACGTTTGAGATGCAACCTGTCCCAAAGATTCACCGGTAAAAATACCTTTACAATGTCTTTTTAATGTTAAGGCAGTTGTTAATCTTAACATCATTCGACGTTGCACAGTCATTAAGTATCCTTCAGGAACTTTATCCTTAATTTCTTCTTGAATTTCAGTAAAAGGAACTTGTAGAAATTGAATGTTCCCACCAAAACGAGTTAACTTTTCAGTTAATTGTTTTGCCTTAGCAAGTGCTTGTTCACTAGTGTATGGAGGACTATAAAAGTGAACCATATCTAATCTAACGCCACGTTTCATCCCTAAATATGAAGCTACTGGAGAATCAATTCCACCAGATAACATCATTGTGGCACGACCACCAGTTCCAACAGGTAATCCACCTGCACCAGAAATAGTTAAACTAGATAAGAAAATTCCATTCATTCTAAACTCAGCACGAATTGTAATATCAGGATCTTTCATTTGAGCTTTAATTCCATCAATTTCATTAACAACTGCACCACCTAATGCATCATTAATTTCATGAGTATTCAAGGGAAAGTTCTTATCTTGTCGTCTAGTATCAATTTTAAAAGTCATCCCTGGTTTATATTGTGATTTAACAATTTCAGCAACAACTTTTTTAGCGGATTCAATATCTTTTTCAACCTTCATAACAGGGGAAAAAGTTTCGATTCCAAAAACATCTTTTAAACGATTCATAATTGAACTTGAATCTTCACCATTTAAAGTAATGTGCAATCGATCTCTTTTAGCGCTTATTTCAAGGTTTTCAAAATTATGAAGTACCCTTTTTACGTTTTTACCAAGTTGTTTAATGAAGTCTTTACGGTTTTTACCTTTAGTAGATAGTTCACCGTAACGAACCATTATCTCAGTATATTGCATTGATTTAACCCTTTCTATGAATTAATCTTCTTGAATTTATCATATAAAATATCAAAAACATCAATAAATCTTTTAGCTTCTTCTACTGTATTATGCTCATCTAATGAAATTCTAACTGCACTAGTTGATTCATCTTCAGGAATTTTCATTGCATTTAGTGTACTAGAAGCTAAGTGCTTTTTAGATGAACATGCACTTGTTGTTGAAATAAATATATCATAACTTTCAAATGCATGAACAATAGTTTCACCTTTTACGCCTTTAATTGCAAAACATAAAATATGTGGTGCAAAATTACTTGTGACCTTAGAGAAAGTAATTATTTTATCATACTTTTTAATATGGTCAAAAATAAGTTGCTTAATATTAACTTGGTTTTGAATTTTTTGCTTTTCATCAGTTTTTAATAGTCTTAAAGCTCTGGCCATTGCAGTAATTGACGGCAAGTTCTCAGTACTACTTCTTAAGTTGTGTTCTTGTCCACCACCGGATAATAAAGGAGCAATTTTTTTACCCTTACGTTTATACATAAACCCTACACCACGGGGAGCATGAAATTTGTGACCAGAAAAGGTAATAAAATCAGCTCGATCATTAAAAATATCATCATGAAGTCCCTTACCAAGACCTTGAACAGCATCAATATGATAACTGACTTTTGAATATTCCTTCAAAGCTTTACCAATTTCTTTTACCGGTTGAATTGAACCAACCTCATTATTAACTGCCATAATTGAAACAAGAATTGTAGTTGGCTTAATTGCTTCTTTTAAATCTTTAACATTCACTTGACCATTTTTATTAACTGGTAAATATGTGATATCAAAGCCTAATTTTGATAGATCTTTCATTGAATTCATTACAGCAGGATGTTCAATTGAACTAGTAATTATATGATTTCCATATTCTCTTCGCTCTAAAGCAGTCCCCTTAATTGCCCAATTATCACCTTCAGTTCCACCACTAGTGAAAAATATCTCTTCTGGTGATACTGACAGTAATTTAGCAATTTGTTGACGTGATTGCTCGAGCAAATGAAATGCTTGCTCTCCAAATTTATGCAAGCTAGATGGATTACCCCAAATTTTTTCACTAACCTTAGCATAAGTATCAATAACACTTAGGTCTGGTTTAGTTGTCGCACTATTATCAAAATAAATCATTTTTGCTACCCTCTTTTCCTTATACTTACTTAAAGTAATAAAATAAACAATGAATAATTATAACAGAAAAAAAGAAGTAATGTCGTTGTATTTTAACAATACCTAAATTACTTCTAAATAAAATTAATCTTTTTTATTTTCTTTTTCATGTTGTTGATAATATTCTTTTTCCATTCTATTAAAAGCACCAGAATCAACGTTATCAATTGCTTTTGAAATTGTTTTTAAACTTTCTTCGTATGAGAAATTATCAAAATACTTTTTAGATTGAATACAAGCATCGTCAACTTCTTCATTACTATTTCGGTAACGATTTGCATATTGCATTAATCTTTCTGCTAAAACTGCATTTTTAATAATGTTATCAGTATCAGAAATTAATTCTTCCATAGCTTTTTCCATATTAGATAACTTTTTATTAATATCATCCATGCTAATTTTAACTTGATTGATGGTAGAACCTAATTTAGATACTTCGTTATATGAATACTTGTATTTTTCCATATATTCATCTGTTAATCCAGGTAAATTTAAATTATCAATTTGACGACGAATATTTAAAAGCTGTAAATCGAATTTTTCAATTTTAGCTCTTGCTTCATCTTCTTCTTTATTAAGATCAGCAACTGAATCATTAATATCCTTTTGTTCTTTTTCAATTGCACTTAATTGTTTTTTTGCATCTTGTTGATGTGCCTGGATATTAGAATAGACAGCTTTATTATCAATAATTAGTTGATAATCATTATTATAAATATCTTCAATTTTATAAATCTTTTCTGCAAACAACTTGGCATTTTTTATTTCATCATGATCTAAAGTATAATTCTTACTTAATTTATTAAGTTCAGAAATTAAAATATGATTTTGACGATGAGCATGATAAATATAATCATATACTAAGTGCATATTCTTTTTAACCTTACGCTTAGCAACAATTTCCTGTTCCATCATTGAATACATAGAATCAATTGATTTTTCAATTTTATAATTATTTTGTTTGGATTCGTCTACTTTTAATTCAGACAACATCTTTAGACCATCTTCAATCATTGATGTTAATTGTTCAATAATTGATGGAATATTATCATCAATGAAGTTATATTCGGTTTGTAACATAGTATTGTGACCACGTTCAACTTCATCTAATTGTTTAGGAAATTCCTTAGACAATGAAGAATAAATTTGGGGAATTTCATCCATTACTGATTTAAGCCATTCAATATTTTTATTTAAATCAGTTAAAATATCTTCGGCAACATATTGATCGCCATCATCAACCGACTTAATAAATTTTTTATACTCTTCCTTAATAGAATTTAAAACATCTTCTAATTTATCACTACTAGGACCATAAGAATAATTTTTTGAAAGCAACTCTTTATTAATATTCTTTATTTCATTATCTAAATCGTCTACTGACCTAGAATGTTGGTCACTAAGATCTTGTAGCTTTTTTAAACCATTATTAATTTCATCCATACTGTTATTAATATTTTTTAGCTTTAATTTAGAATCATTTAATAAGGCTTTAGCTTTAAGCAAACTAAATTTTTTGGCAGCATTATGAGCATTTGCTAGCGATATTTTAATTTCTGGTAATTCATCTTTAGTTAAATTGTTAAATTTTTCTTTATATTCATTAAATTGATCAAAGGAATCACCATTCAAATTAATTTTAGAAGTAGTATCAATAACATCACCAATTGGTGCTTTACTAAGTGTATCTCTTTGATGATCAATCTTTTGAATGTTTTTTAAAACACCTTTTTGGTAAATGAATAGTAGAAAAAGCGCAATCACTACTATTACAACTATAATTATGAAAAGCATTTTTTATATTTCCCCTTAATTTCAATTTAATAATGTCTTTAATTGTAATTTGTTTTTTTTAATAATAAAATAATTTCAGATATATTAAATTATATCATACGTATAAGCTATGAAAACACCTAATAATGAATTTATAGGACAAAGGAGAACTAATATGTCAAAAATTGATGGGTTAATTGTAGAACAAATTAATTCCTTATTAACTGGTGAAAATAACAACACTGCAAATTTAGCAAACGCATCTGCACTATTAATGCAAAGTATTAGTAATATTAGTTGGGCTGGATTTTACTTATACGATGTTAAAAATAACGAATTGATACTAGGACCATTTCAAGGAAAAGTAGCATGTATGCACATAAAAAATGGTTCTGGTG
Organism: Apilactobacillus apisilvae; assembly: GCF_023380225.1. Lineage (NCBI taxonomy): Bacteria > Bacillati > Bacillota > Bacilli > Lactobacillales > Lactobacillaceae > Apilactobacillus > Apilactobacillus apisilvae. The sequence goes on along the minus strand of NZ_CP093362.1, from coordinate 150,959 downwards.
TTTGTGGAACTGCTTTTAAAGAACAAAAAATATTAAGAGTAGAAGATGTTGATAAATTTCCTGGACATATTGCATGTGATTCAAACAGTAAATCAGAAATAGTTATTCCAATCACTGTTAATAATGAACAATTAGGAGTGCTAGATATTGACGCTCCTATTAAAAATCGATTTTCATCGGAAGATGAAAAAACATTAAAAGATTTTACTAAAGCCTTAAGCAATCATTTAAAGATTGACAAATAGGTAAAATGAAAGTAAAATGCTTTTTGTGTAAAATAATGCAGCAATATACGGTAAGCTCGTCAACATATTGATGCCGCAACATTGGTCCTACTAGTAACTTCACGGCTGCTGAAGCGAAAGTCGCAAAACAATATGCACGAATACTAAGTATATAAAGGATTATTTTACTCCAAAACAAATTTATTGGAGGATATTTTTATGTCTAGATATACAGGTCCAAGTTGGAGAATTTCACGTCGTCTTGGTATTTCATTATCAGGTACTGGTAAAGAATTAGCTCGTCGCCCTTACGCACCAGGTGATCATGGTCAAGGTCGTCGTGGTAAGTTATCTGAATATGGTACTCAATTAAAAGAAAAGCAAAAATTACGTTACATGTATGGTTTAACTGAACGTCAATTCTCAAAACTATTTACCCGCGCTGGTAAAATTAGAGAAGGTCGTCATGGTGATAACTTTATGGTATTACTAGAACGTAGATTGGACAATGTTGTTTACCGTTTAGGTTTAGCAACTACTCGTCGTCAAGCTCGTCAATTAGTAAACCATGGTCACATTACTGTAGATGGCAAACGTGTTGACATTCCTTCATACGAAGTAAAAGTTGGCCAAGTCGTTTCAGTACGTGAAAAATCAAAAGAACTACAAATCATCAAGGAAGCTGTTGATGCTGTTGTTGGTCGTCCACAATATGTATCATTCGATGCTGACAAACTTGAAGGTTCAATCACTAGATTACCTCAACGTGATGAAATGAATGCTGATATTGATGCTTCACTAATTGTTGAATACTACAACAAACTATAATTCAATATTTCATTTTTATCAAAAAGTGTTTTGCTTATGCAAAACACTTTTTTATTATCCATATTTAATAAATGATAAAATAATAATATAAAATAAAAGGAGTTGTATAAAATGAGTGAAGGAAATGTAAATGATCGTTTAGAACAATCTTCAATGGGTGGAACTCCAAAAGTAAATCCAGATGAGCAAAGAAAATATTTGGGAACGTTTAGAGAAAGAGTTTCTTTTGCAATAAAAATCAAAGATTTAAAAAATCCCGATGCAATTAAAGACTTAAATAAAGAATTTAATAATAATAATTCATACCAGTTAATATTAAACGGTAATCTAGAACATGATATGATATCCCCTTTTATTAAATTAGCATCGAAAAATAATATCAAATTTGTAGTTAAAACTGATTCTTTCTATAAAACCGAGCCGGAAAATTATGGGGTTGTTTATGCTAATAAACAGTCAATCAATGTAAATAAAATAGATTTCGAAAACAAATATAATCATGAAAAAGTCGAAAACAAAAATCTAGAAAAGAAAGAATCTTTTTTAGATAAAGTAAAAAATATATTTAAATAATTGAGGTGATAATTCTTTGCATCCTTTAGCATATCGAATGAGGCCAAAAAAAATAGAAGATATTGTAGGACAACAAGATCTGGTTGGAAAAGGCAAAATAATTGATCGAATGGTTAAAGCTAAGATACTATCATCAATGATACTATATGGTCCACCAGGAACTGGTAAAACAAGTATTGCTAGTGCAATTGCCGGTTCTACAAAATATGCTTTTAGACAGTTAAATGCGGCTACAGATTCTAAAAAGGATTTGCAAATTGTAGCTGAAGAATCTAAAATGTCTGGAACAGTTGTCTTGTTACTAGATGAAATTCATCGACTAGATAAAACTAAACAAGATTTTTTATTACCACTGCTGGAAAGTGGTAATATTATTTTGATTGGTGCTACAACAGAAAATCCCTATATTAATATAAATCCTGCCATTAGAAGTAGAACTCAAATTTTTGAAGTTCACCCTCTAAATAATAAAGATATTCTATCAGCTATAAAAAGAGCATTAGATGATAAAAAAAATGGCCTAGGAAATATGTCGATTCAAATAAATGATGATGCTATGAATTTCTTAACGACAAGTACTGATGGTGATTTAAGAAGTGCACTAAACGCACTTGAATTAGCAGCCAATTCTACTGAACCAAATGGTGAAAATACAATTAATATTAATTTGTCAGATATTGAAGCATGCTTGCAGAGAAAATCATTTAATCATGATAAAGATGGCGATTCACATTATAATGTTGTATCTGCTTTTCAAAAATCAATTCGTGGATCTGACGTAAATGCAGCGTTACACTATGCTGCAATATTATTGGAAGCTGGAGATTTAAACTCCATTAGTCGACGCTTAATGATAATTGCATACGAAGATGTAGGTTTAGCTAATCCCGCTGCATGTTCTAGAACTGTAAATGCTATTACAGCTGCCAATAAAGTTGGCCTACCGGAAGCCAGGATTCCAATTGCAGATACAATCATTGAACTTTGCTTATCACCTAAATCAAATTCAGGATTAATGGCCATTGATAGTGCAATTAATAGAATTCATAATGGAAATTATGGTGACGTCCCTAATCACCTTAAAGATTCACACTACTCAGGTGCTAAAGAATTGGGACATGGAAATAATTATAAATACGCACACGATTATCCTAATGACTGGGTTAAGCAACAATATTTACCTGATAAAATTAAAAATGATAAATATTACATTCCCAAATCAAATGGAAAAATTGAGAATGCTTACAAAAAACAATACGAAAAATTACAAGCAGCTCAAAATAATAAGAATGGGGAAATATAATGGTAATTTTAATGATTATTTTTGCAATTATATTATTTATAATTGGTTTCTATTTATATACACATCGTAATAAGCGATTTATGATGTTGAATCCAGACAGCAATCCAATATTAAGAAAAGTAATTAGTTTTTATGGAATAATATTTATATTATTATCCTTACTTTCTTTGATTTCGGCTATTATGAATAGCACTCTTTTTATTATCATTATGCTAGTTAGTAGTTGTATAATGTCTTTGGTGATGGAATTAACTTTAGTTAAATTCTTGCCAAAGAAATAATATTTGGAGTGAAATTTATGCTGGAAAACTATAAACAAATTTTGGTTCCAATTGATGGTTCTAAGTATTCTAAGTTAGCGTTCAAAAAAGCTGTAGAAGTATCTAAAAGAAACAAGGCTAGTTTGCATATCGCACATGTTATTGATACAAGAGTTGTTAATGACTTAGATAGCTATGATGATTCTATGTTAGATGAATTAACTACTGATGCCAAAAGAACTTTAGATAAGTATAAAAAATTAGCTAATGATAATGGTATAAAAGACGTTGATTATGTAATTGAATATGGCGCACCTAAATCTATTATCGCTAAAGAATTAGTAAATCGATTTAACACAGACTTAATTATGCTTGGATCTAATGGTAAAAGTATGACAGAAAGGATTCTAATTGGATCCGTCGCATCATACGTTACCAGAGTAGCTAAATGCGATGTATTAATTGTAAAAACTGATAATGAAAACAAATAAAAAAAGCCTTATGATGTGGCCCCCAAAAGTTATCTAACTTTTGGGGGGCTGATGTGAACCCCAAAAGTTGGACAACTTTTACTAGGATATTAATCCCAAATATTTATTTGGTGACTGGTATCCTAGTTTTTCTTTTATTCTATTATTATTGTAATCCTTAATCCATACTTTCATGGCATGGATTAAGGATTCTTTTGTATTATAATGAACATTCATCATTTCACTTTTCATAATATGAAAAAATGATTCCATCTGTGCATTATCTAAGCATGTCCCTTTACGGGACATAGACTGAATCGCATTATATTTTTTCAATGTATTAACCCAACTATGATGTTGATATTGAAAACCTTGATCACTATGTACAATAGTTCTATAAGGTAATGATTTTAGATTAAGCATTGCTTCATTTAGTGCTTTTAAAGTAAAACTTACATTTGGATGTCTACTAATATTAAAAGATAATATTTTGTCTGAATATAAATCCATTACTGGTGATAAATAAACCCGATGGTTTATATCTTCATTGCCATATCTAAATTCACTAACATCAGTAGTAATTTTTTGACCAAATTTATTGGCTGTAAAATCACCATTTAATATATTATTAGCAATTCTGCCTACTTGACCTTTATATGAATTATACTTACGTTTGCGTCGACTAAACAATTTACATTGCCAATTATTACGTTTCATTATATTTTGTACACGTTTATGATTAATTTTCAGGCCTGATTGTCTTAATACTGCAGTTATTCTGCGATATCCGTAAGCAGCGTGCTTAATAATAATATTTTTGATTTTATTTTCAATGTAAGAATTATCATAAGAAAGCTTCGCTTTCTTCAAGTTATAGTAATAAACACTGCGAGAATATTGAATTACCTGTAAAATATAACTTTTAGATAAAGATTTTAATTGATTAATCAGCTTATGTACAACCTCAAATTTACTACTCTTAGGATGTTTCATTTGAATTTTTGTATACACATACTTAATCATGTATTCATTAGCTAAATTTTTTTGACATGAGGTTACTTTTAATTCAGTTTTCTGCATTTTAGGACGGCCACGTTTGTTGTATAATGAACGTATACCTTTAGTCTCCATTCTTCTCTGCCAAGTGAAGATGGTACTACTGGCAGATATATTGAAATGAAGTGCTGTTTCTGGATATGACTTTTGTTGAGTGTGCATCCAATTCAGCACTTTTATTTTATACTCACCAGAATACACTTTACCGTAATTTCTTACAATTAAACCCTTTAAGCCGTAGGCTTTATACATATTAATCCATAGTAAAACAGTACTAGGATTCACAATATTATATTTTTTACAAAGATAAGTGGAACCATATCCTTGTAGATATTCTAAAACAACATTTAATTTAAATTCATAACTAAATTTAACCAAAAAATGACCCCCAAAATATTGAACAATTTCTTGTCCAACTTTTGGGGGTCACTTCAGGCCATTTCAATAAAAGCTCTTTTTTTATAATAAATTATGTTCTTTAGTTATTTTTTTAAAACTAATCGGTAAACTAATTCCAGAGTTCATAATATCTTTAATTAACTGGTGAAATTTTTCATCATCATGATTTTCTCTTAATAGAATTTCAAAAGTAGATGTAAAAGCTAGCTCCCGATAACCTACTAAGCCAGAAATATACTTAGCTTCTTCATATCGATTAGTTTGACATAGTACATAGTGTAAAACATTATATGAATCTTTAATGATATCACTAGAATGGTTAATGACCTCATTATGTTTAATAAAATTCAAAGATTTATTACAAAAGTAGTATGCCTCATCATATTTTTTCAACTTATAAAAAGTGTTAGATAAATAACTACAAACCCAAATATAATGTTCACAATCGTCTGAAGTTTTTAAAGACATATATGCATTTTGCATTAATAAAATTGCTTCTGTATAGTTATTATACTTTCTTAGCTTAATATAACCCTTGTAAAAATTAAACTTACTTCTGATTAAATTTTCATCTATATTATACTCTTTCATTCCGCTTAAACATTTTTCAGCCGCAAAGAGATTACCGTTTAATATGTAATCTTTAACTTTATAAATTTTACAAGATGATAAAGAAAAATCATTATCAACAAATTTATCGATTGAAATATTTAATTTATCAGATATTAATAAAAATGTATCAAGATCAGTCTTATGATTATCATTTTCAATATTACTAATAGTGGTTTGAGTTCGATTAATCATTTTAGCTAGTTGTGTCTGATTAATTCCAAGTCTTTCTCTTGCCTGTTTGATTAATTCGCCATTTGTATTCATGGTGATTAAATTTTTGTATGCACCCTACTGTGCATACCCCTCCAATAATTTTAATTATCTATTAATAATACCTGTTTATAAATTTTAAGCAATACTTTTTTAAGATTTATTATAAAAACATTCAATTTCATGATCATTTACTACTCCAACAGCCTGATAAAATGAATATAAAGTTTTTGATCCAATTCTTTTAAAACCATAATGTTTAAATTTTAATACATATTTATGAATAAATTCTTCATATAATGGAATCTCGTTACTTTCATTTAAATGATTTAATGGACAATAACTAAAATCTTCCCAAATAAAACTAGATAAATCTATACTATTACATAATTTAGCATTAAAAATTATCGCTTCAATTTTATCTTTATTTCTAATAATATTTTTATTGTTAATCAATTTTTCTAACTGATTGTTGTCATATGCGCTAATTTTTTTGAAATCAAAATAATCAAAAGCTTCAACGATACTATCCCTTTTTGATAAGATCAACGTCCAACATAATCCCGCTTGTAAAATTTCTAATGATAAAATTTCAAATAACTTTTGAGAATCAAAAATTGGGCGCCCCCATTCGTTATCATGATATATTAATAAGCGATTATTTTTAGTAGACCAGTTGCATCTTTGAACCATATTATCACCCCCATAAATTAAATACGTATAAACTAAAAAGGATCTCTTAATTAAAAGAGATCCTTGTTTATATTTTATGATAATGGTTTAAAATCATGAATAATTTCAGATTGGCGTTTAAATTCAGCATAAGCTAAATCAATTAGGCGATCAATCAAATCCGTATAACTAATTCCTGAAGCTTCCCATAATTGTGGATACAAACTAATATTTGTAAATCCAGGTAGTGTATTAACTTCACCTAAATATGGAACATCATCTTTTGATACTAAGAAATCAATACGTGCCATACCCTTTAAGCCTAATGCTCTATAAGCTCTTAAAGCCATATCAGTAATTTCATCAGCTAGTTCTTTAGAAACATCAACTGGAATATCAAAAATAACCTCACTAGCATCAACAAATTTATTGTCATAAGTGTAGAATTTGTCTTGCTTAGGAACTCTAATAGCACCTAACTTTGAAGCGATTGGTTTTTCATTACCTAAAATGGAAATTTCAAGTTCTTCCGGACCATCAATTGATTGTTCAGCAAGAATCTTGTAATCATATCTAAATGCATCTTTTAGACCATCTTCAAATTCTTTTTCATTGGTAACTTTATGAATACCAACTGAAGAACCTTGGTTAGCAGGTTTTAGGAAAATAACATCCCCAAACTTAGCTTGTAACTTAGCATATGACCAATCATCTTTATTATCAGGAGTAATTAATTGATAATTAGTATTTCTAACATCTGCTAAATTAAGCATCTTTTTAGTAATATCTTTATCAAAGCCCATTGCAGACTCCAAAATACCACTACCAACGTAAGGCTTATGTAACAATCTTAATAAACCTTGAATAGTCCCATCTTCACCCAAATTACCATGGATAGTTGGAAAAAATACATCGATATCTTTAACTGCAGCCAAGTTTTTAATTGGTGCTAAAGGATCAGAAAAGTCTAATTTATCCATTTCTTCTTTAACAACATCATCTTCTGATTCACCATTGAAGATACGGTGAGAAGCTTCATCGCTTAGAATAATTCCTTTTTTAGTAAGTAAAAATAGACTAATATCATACTTATCTTTATCCATTGCATCATAAATATTATGTGCAGAACGTTTTGAAACATCATGTTCTGATGAATCTCCACCAAATAATAGAGCTAAATGTGTTTTCTTTACCATTGTTATAACCGTCCTATAAATTAATCTTTGAAACCTAAGTATACCATATTTTATTTAATTGTGTTTTATATTAATGATTTACTTGTTGCAATTTAGTTAATCTATAGTTGATAAGAGCAAAAATCAATATGCATACAATTAAAATTATAACTGTATAAATAGGGCTATAAGAATTTCCATGATTATAACTGTAATAATACTCTGGACGTCTAGTAAAACCTTCGATAAAGCCATCGATAAAATCTAATATAAATGAAGTATGCATAGAAACCATAATTTTTTCAAAAATTACATAATAATTAGTTTTAGTTAATAAAACAAAAAATGAAATAATTCCAGATCCAAATAATAAAATTATAATTATTTTCCAAAATGTAGAAAATAAGGATATAAAGCTCCCTAATGTATTAAATGAAATTAAAATAAACATCATTATTATGAAATAAGTAATAAATGTAAATATAAAAGCTGACAAATAAGAATCAAATATGTTTTGATAAAATAAATTATAATTAGAATTTAAAAAAGTTTTATCAAAAACACTTTCAAACATTCTAAAAAGACTTCCTATTATTGAAAATAAAGCAATAACTTTAATTTTAGTAAAAAAATACTTATTTCTAGTTATTCCATTTTGAATCGACAATTTAAAATTTTTATAATTAAAAACAAAAATAATTACTAATAGTAAATTAAAAAATGAACTAAAAGGCATTGATATAAAAATTTCATACAATAAATATTTAATGTCAAATCCTCGAGTGAATCCGGTAATTAAAAATTCCCATAAAAATAGTAATAAAACTATACCAAATGAAATTTTCAAATACTTTTTAGTAATTAAACGGAATAAAGCGTTCTCTTTCAAAATTCATTCCCCTTTATCGATTTACTTGTTGTAATTTAGTCACACCATAATTAATAGCTGAAAGTATAATTGTGCAAACTAATAATGTAATGATTAAATTGATAGGATTATTATTACTACCGTTATTACTAATACCAAGTATTAAGTGAAAGAAATTATTAATGCCATTACTATGACTAAATACTAAATAATCAAAAACATTATAAATAATCGTTTGATTTAAACTAATCCCAAATGCAATAAATGATCCAATAATGGAAACATAAATAATTGTCTTCCAAAGGCGATTAAATAGTGACATAAAGCTGCCCCAAGTATTAACTAACATCATAATAAAAAATGCAAGAAATAACTCAGAAATAAACATAAAAATAGTATCTAGAATATTGTTACTAAAAAAATTAGAGTAATTATAAAAAAACCAATCACTGGATGAAATATCATTTATATTAAATCTAAAGATTTGAACTACAAAACTAAATACGCTTAAAGTAAATGATGATGATAAGACAAGCCACATTTTCATTTTCCAAAATTTTTTACGATTAATACCATTTTGAATGGCAATTTTAAAATTATCATAATTTTTAGACAATAAAATTAGCAGACATAAAGTAAATATTGTTGGAAAAGAATTTATATTATTTAAAAATCCATCAGATAAACTTCTACTAAAAACGATATCCAATAATAAAACAAATAATACAATTAAAGTTGCCCAAAAATAATTTCTTTTGCTAATAGCCTTAAATAAAGCTTTTTCTTTCATAGTTAATAACCTCCTTAAATTATCTTCTAATTTGATGCTTTTTGGTTAATTTATAGTTAATAAACAACATAATAATTATAATAATTAATAAAGTTACTAACATGTTAATTGGATTTCCATATTTATTATTAGCAGTATGTATTCCAGTTATAATCGAAAAAATTTTGTTAATAACACTGAAATCTGTATTGATAAAATCATGGTAAATACCTATTAATATCAGTGGTAAAGTAAACATTGCATGGATAGCAACTAAACAAATAATTTTACCAATAACTCCAAAAAGTGATAATAACGTTCCTAATGTATTAAAGATAATAAATATAAAAAATGTAAAAACAATTCCAAAAACAAACATAAAAGTAAAGTCCAATATATTATTGTGAAAAAATCCGTAATATAAACCAATATAAAGAGAATCTAAATCTTTCTTATCAAAAAAATATACTAATAGATTAGTTAAAAATGTAATGATATTAACAATAAAAGCAATTGAACATAATAATGATAATTTAACTTTATATAAAGATTGTCTACTCATCCCAAAATTAATTGACAGCTTAAATAAATAATAATTAAAACAAATCATAACCACTATAAATGATAAATAAGTAGTTTTTATTTGACTCAAATTTTCTAATAATCCTCTTCGATTCATTAAGATAGTAGTTGAAAATACTATTGCCATATAAATAAGTGTATATAAAAAGTATCTTTTCATAATATTTTTATATAGCGCTGTTTCTTTAATTATCATTAGCACCATCCTTATTCATCAAATTAACAATTAACTTTTGTAATTCAATTTTAGTTACTTTGACCCCACTAGGCACTTTTTTATTAGGTAATGATCCCATAACATCAATTGTTACATATTGACCTAATGATTCTTTTCCAATCACTGACAAATCTTTAGTATAATCACTAACTAAGTCCATAGGACCATTTACTGAATATGCTTTTGCACGAATATTATCTGATGTATCATTTAAAACAACTTTACCGTCAGCAATCATAACAACATTGCTAACTAACTTATCAATTTCTTCGATGATATGTGTAGAGATAATAAAAGTTCTAGGTTCTTCACTATAACTTTCAATTAATTCACGGTAGAATATATCACGATTTCTGGCATCTAGACCCAAAGTAGGTTCATCTAAAATAATAAATTCACATGGTACACATAAAGCAATAATAATTTTAACAATGGACTTATATCCGGTTGATAATTTATTAAAACGTGTCTTAATGTTTAATTGAAATTTTTTTACTAATTTGTCTTGTAATTGAACATCATAATCTTTATATATTGATTTAGTTAATTCGAATATTTTCTTAACTTTTTCATTTTTAGGATACATATTATTTTGATTCATATAATAAATCTTAGATAACGCCTTATCATTATCATGAACATTTTCATTATCTAAGGTGACTTGACCATCCGTAGGAAAAGTATAATCAGCAATTAGATTCATTAAGGTCGATTTACCAGCTCCATTTTCACCAAATAGTCCATAAATTTTATTAGAATCAAAGGATAAGTTAATATCCTTTAATATTTTATCTTTACCAAACTTAAAGTTTTTATTTAAATTTTTAATTTCAATTTTACTCATTATCATAACCTCGCTTTATTAATTGTAAAATGTCATCTTCGTTCAAATGTAATTTTTTAGACTCATTGATTAAATTTAAAATGTAATCTTGATAGAAATGTTCTCGACGTTCATTGACAACCCTTTGTTGAGCTCCATGTGTAACAAAAGTTCCTCGACCTCGCTGCTTTTCTAATAAATTATTATTCACTAGTATATTCATCCCTTTAAGGACAGTTGCTGGATTTATTTGAAAAGTCTTGGATATTTCAGTAGTTGATGGAATTTGTTTTCCTTCAGGAAATGCTCCTGTAAAAATAGCATCTTCAATTTGATTGGAAACTTGTAAAAAAATAGGTTCAGAACTTTGAAAATCAAATTGCATTTATAACACCTCCTAATTAAGGTTAGTTACTTATATAACTAACTATATATATAATAAATAACTTTGTCAATAAAAAAAGCACTCATAGATGAGTACTTTTCAATAAATTTACTATCTTTCGGCCGGCAAAACAGCCCCTTTATATTTATCTTTAATCCATTTTTGCGTAGATTTAGATTGAAGTGCTTTTACTAAAAGCTTAATCTCACGATTATTCCGATTACCATATCTTGAGGCAACAATATTATTATATGGTGAATCTTTCTGTGCTTTTTGTAGGGCAATAGCTTGTTTATAAGGCTGTAAGCCACCTTGTACAGCATAATTAGAATTAATTGCTACTGCATCACCCTCACCATTATTGTAAATTAATGGCATTATTTTAGGTTCATATCCAGTTTGAAATTTTAAATGCTTCGGATTGTAATTAATATCACTAAAGGTCGCTTGTGAAATTTTTACACCTTTTTTGATACCAATTAAACCATGTTGCTGGAAAAGCTGAATAATTCTACCATAATCAGGTGCATTACTACTTACTAAGATTTTAGCACCATCTTTTAAATCGGATAGTTTTTTAACTTTTTTAGAATAAATACCAATAGGCTCAAGATGAACAGCCCCTAGGTCTACTAGGTTAGCATTATTTTCCTTATTCCATTGATCTAAAAATGCTGGTGTTTGAAAGTAATTTACATCAATTTGTTTACCAATCAAAGCACGGTTAGGTAATACATAGTCCTGAAAGGTAACAATATCTAACTTAACACCTTCCTTTTTTAACATTGGCGCAACGTGCCTTAGTATTTCAGCATGTGGAATATTGGATGCACCAACTCGTAAAGTATTTTTAGCTTTATAATTACCAGGACCTAAAAATAATAAAACAATAAATAATATTAATATAGAACCGAAGGATAAAATTTTTTTCATAATTAATCCTCCTTATAATGAACGTTTATCAGTTTTCTTAACTAACAAATCACCAATCGTTTGAACAATTAAAACAATAATTAAAATAATAACGGTTGCAACTAATGTCACAGTATTGTTGTTAGATTGAAAACCATCTAGGTAAGCTAAATATCCTAGTCCACCAGAACCAATTGCACCTGCCATTGCAGTATAAGAAATTAAAGAAATAGCAGTCACAGTGCCACCAGCGATTAAAGCAGGCGTACTTTCTGGCAATAGTACCTTAAAAATAACATCCCAGTTAGTTCCACCCATTGATTTAACGGCTTCAATTACTCCACTATCAACTTCTCTAAAATCAGCTTCTACCATTCGAGCATAAAATGGTGCTGCGGAAATAACTAATGATGGAATAGCTGCCTTAGGTCCAATAATGGTTCCAACTAAATCTTTCGTAAATGGTAATAATAACACAATTAAAATAATGAATGGAATGGAACGAAAAACATTGACAAGAAAAGCAATAATCCAGTTTAATATTCTCCATCCAAAGCCTTTTTTATTACGACTTTCGAATAAAAGTAGCCCTAAAATTATTCCAACAAAGGTTACAATAATCATTGATAAAGCTGTCATCCAAATTGTTTCCCATGTTGCTTGTTGCATTGCTGGCCAATTAATGTTTTTAAATTGAAAATATGATTGAATTCCTTGATTATCCACGATTGATCACCTCAGTTTCAATATTTAATGAATTTAAGTATTCAATTGCTTTATTCTGATCTGCTTGAGTTCCTAATAATTGAATAATTAATGATCCCATAGATCCGTCCTGGGTCTGATGAATAGCTCCTTCAATAATACTGATTTCTAGAGTATCGAAATCACGAATCATTTGAGAAATAACTGGTTGTTGGGATTGATTTCCATTAAAAGACAATTTAATAACAGAACCATTAGGATATTTATCAACAATTTCGTCAACAGTCATACTTAATTCATTTTCAGTAGAAGGATTGTCTTCATCAACGAAGCGCTTAGTAATTGGTTGTTTAGGATTTTTAAAGATATCATAAACACTACCATGTTCTACAATTTGCCCATTTTCCATCACAGCAACCTTATTTGCTACCTTTCTGATTGCATGCATTTCATGAGTTATTAATAGAACTGTTAAATTAAGTTCTTTATTAATTTTAATTAATAAGTCCAAAATTTCATCAGTAGTTTGTGGATCCAATGCACTAGTAGCTTCATCAGAAATTAAAATTTCCGGTTTGTTTGCTAAAGCTCTAGCAATTCCTACACGTTGTTTTTGACCACCAGACAATTCAGAAGGATAATCATTTTCACGCCCTTTTAGTCCAACAAGTTCAATAAATTTTTGAGCTTGCTTTTTGCGCTCTTCCTTGTTAACACCAGATATTTCCAATGGTAATTCAACGTTTTGGATAATTGTTCTAGACCAAAGCAAATTAAAATGTTGAAAAATCATTCCTATTTTCTTTCTTTGTGCTCTAAGTTCTTTATTACTTAATTTAGAAATATCTTTTCCACTAATTTCGATAGATCCTGAAGTTGGAGGCTCAATTCCATCTAATATACGAACCAAAGTACTTTTACCAGCACCTGAATAACCAATAATTCCGTAAATTTCTCCATCATCCACTTCAAAATTGACATCATTAACTGCCGTCAAAATGCTTTTATTTAATTTATATTTTTTATAAACATTTTTAAACTTTATCAAAAAATCTCCCCACTTTCATAATAAAAAAACTCTTCTCCCAATACTATTAAACATAGTAAAGGACGAAGAGTTTCGTGGTACCACCTTTTTTATTATTATCTCACGACAATAATCTCAACAAGTATCACTTTAAGTAATACTTAGCAATATAATGGTTGCTAAACATTATTAATTCGTTAAATAGCTCATTAATAATTGAATTATTGCAAGACCATATTCAATAACAATAAAAGGCTTTATTTCAGCTATTAAAAGCTCTCTTGTACATTTATTAATTATTTACTCATCTTGCCATCAAATTTTAATTTATTATACAAAGAATAAATTTCAAAGTCAATTATAAACTAAGAAAATTCTTTATTAGAACTAAACATCGATCCATAATTATGATACTGCATGGACATAATTAAACCAATCCCAATCATATTACCAATTAAAGCTGATCCTCCTTGGCTAACAAAAGGTAGTGGAATTCCAGTTAAAGGTAATAATCCAATACTCATACCAATGTTTTCAAAAACATGAAACAAAATCATCATAATGATTCCGGTAGAAATATATGCATAATATATATTTCTAGTTTCAAATGTAACTCTAATCATTCGAGAAATTAATAAGAAATATAACCCAATTAGTACTAATCCACCAACGAAACCAAAATTTTCTCCAATTACAGAAAAAATCATATCAGATTCACGAACAGGTACATAAACATGTGAAACATTAAAACCAGTTCCTCCAAATCCACCAGAACCAACTGCTTTAATGCTTTGCCATAATTGATATCCAGATCCATTTAAGTTAGATGGATTAGATGGATCTAACCAATCATTAACACGATCAAATTGGTAAGATTGAAACCCAACAGATTCCAATATTTTTCTACCGCCACTTGTAATAACTAATATTAGAGCAGTTCCACCGATTGTTGCGAATGAAATAAATCCAGGTAGAATAATCTTCCATGTAATACCAGAAACAATAACTAGTCCACCCAAAATTGCAAAGAAAACCAACATTGTTCCAAAATCATTTTCTAACTTCAATAGTACACATATTGGTAAAGTCCAGAGAATCATCTTAAGTAATAACCAAAAGTCAGTTTTAACAATATGAACTCCATAATTACGATTATGCTCAACTACAACACGCGCTAACATGACAACAAAGGCTGGCTTCATAACTTCAGCTGGTTGAAAAGTTAATGGTCCTAATTGAAACCAACTTTTAGCTCCTGTCTGAACAAAAAAAGATCGACTATACAAAACAAGCAACGAAGCTAACATCAGTAATGCACCCCAGTATATTATAGGGGCAATTTTCCAAAGTTGTTCTGAATCAAATTGCATAATAATAACAATTGCAATCGTTCCAATTGTGTACCATAAAACTTGAGTTATCATTGTTTTAACAATGGTTGCAGAATAAGAATCATGATTAACAGCAACAAAAATAGAACCGATCCCAATTAGGGCAAGTAACAAAACACAAATTATTATTTGCCAATCAATTCTAGAATCCACAGTGTCATTTTCATTAGAATTATTTAACACTCTAAATCATCACCTTATTATATTTTATAATTAACCTTTATGAAGATGGTATTGACTAATTAATGTTTCAACACCTTCATCAACAGTTTTAGCATGAAATAAATCTTCACCAAAAACAACGTCAAATTTATTTTCTTCATTTGGTCTAATATAACCTACTTCTTTTTTACCAACAGTTAAGACCTCACAGTCTTTTCCCTCAATTTTTTTAGTATCTAGCTGTACATTAATATTTTTCTTCGATTTTGACATATTTTCCTCCAAAAATAAAAGTAGTCGATAAAATATAGATCGGCTACTTCAAATTCATTGAACGACGATAATCATCGCTCGCTCTTTTGTTTCTAAAAATAGTAAATTGATCAGAAACTGGATCATATCCACCTTTAACAAATGGTTGGCATCTAATAATTCTTGCGATACCCATAATAAGACCAAGTAAAGGACCATGTTTTTTAATAGCGTCAATCATATAAGTTGAACATGTAGGATAATAACGACATGCTGGTGGAAATAATGGTGAAATATATTTTTTATAAATGTTAACTAAAAATAATAATATTTTTGTCATTATATTCACTTTCTTATATTAATCTTTACTCTTTTCTGTTTTATTCATATGTTCTAATAAAGCGCCGGCACCTTTAGCAACGTTATCTAAAGGACTCTCTGAAATAATAACAGGAACTGTTAATACTTTAGAAATAGCGTGGTCTAAGCCTTTTAATAATGCTCCACCACCGGTTAACATAATACCACGATCAACTATATCTGAAGCTAATTCAGGTGGAACAACTTCTAAAACATCTTTTGCTGCTTCAATAATTTGAGTCACAGTATCAGAAATTGCTTCCTGAACTTCAGGACTAGTTAAAGTTATTGATTTTGGCATTCCACCAATAGCATCTCTACCTCGAACTTCCATTTCTTTAACTTCTTGATCATCAACGGTTGCTGTACCAATCTGAATCTTAATTTTTTCAGCAGTGTGTTCACCAATTACCATTTTATATTTATCCCTGATATAAGAAGAAATTTGTGTATTCATGACATCACCGGCAACACGAATTGATTTACTTGCAACAATATCACCCAATGATATAACTGCAATATCAGCAGTTCCTCCACCTAAATCAATTACCATATTACCCTTTGGTTGAAAGATATTCATACCGGCACCAATAGCTGCTACTTTAGGTTCTTCTTCAAGATAGACTTTACCGCCTCCAGCTTTTTCAGCGGCTTGAATGATAGCCTTTCTCTCAATATTAGTAATATTAGTTGGTGCACAAATCATAGTTTTAGGTTTAGACATAAAGCCTTTTACACTTAATTTATTAATAAAGTATGTAAGCATTTGTTCAGTTACATCAAAATCTGAAATAACTCCATCTTTCAGTGGACGGATTGCTCGAATATTACTTGGTGTTCTACCAACCATTTTGTAGGCCTCAGAGCCAACGGATAAAACTTTATTAGTTTGAATATCAATTGCAACTACTGAAGGTTCATTTAAAACAATTCCTTTACCAGTCACATAGATTAAAACATTGGCAGTTCCCAAATCAATGCCGATATCTTTTACCATTTCTTAACTTCCTCCTGAATCAACTTGTATTATTACATTATATCATATTTATAGATTATCAATTTTAAGAATTTATTTATTAATGAAATGTTTTATTCAGTAACTTCATCATTTTCATCTAAACAAATTCTTTTTATATCAGCGCCCAATCGTTTTAATTTGTCATGAAAGTCATAATATCCGCGATCTAAATATTTTAAATTAGTAACTTGGGTGCTGCCATCGGCTACTAATCCGGCCAATACTAATGCTGCGGCGGCTCTTAAGTCAGTGGCAGAAACTTCAGCCCCACTAAATTCTGTAGGGCCATCTAAGATAACTGTTTGACCATTAATGTGAAATTTTGCATTCATTCTACTCAATTCACCTAAATGCATAAAACGATTTTCAAAAACCGTTTCAGTTAACATACTGCTACCCGCAGAAGCTAATTGTAAAACCATCATTTGAGGTTGCATGTCTGTTGGAAATCCAGGATATGGTAGAGTCTTAATATCCACTGATGTAAGTTTTTCAGGTCCGATAACTCTTATACCATGATCTTCTATTTTTACAGTAACGCCCATTTCCTGCAACTTAGCAATTAACGGTTCATTATATTGGCTTTCGCCATTTTCAATTAAAACATTTCCATGTGTTAAAGCTGCGGCAACCATGAAAGTACCGGCTTCAATACGATCTTGAAGAACATTATGTTCAGTTCCATGAAGCTGAGATACACCTTTAATCTTTAATTTACTAGTTCCAGCACCACTAACATGAGCACCCATTTTATTAAGAATATTAGCTAAATCAACGATTTCTGGTTCTTTAGCAACATTTTCAATTGTTGTTTCACCATCAGCTAAAGTAGCTGCCATCATAATATTTTGAGTAGCACCAACACTTGGAAAATCTAAGTAAATATCATTTCCTTTAAGTCCATTTTCAGCAAAGGCTTCAACATATCCGTCATGTTGTTTAATTGTGGCACCTAACAATTCAAAACCTTTTAAATGAATATCAATAGGTCTAGATCCAATTGCACATCCTCCAGGTAAAGCTACTTTAGCATGTCCTAATCTAGCCAATAATGGTCCCATAACAACAATAGATGCACGCATTTTTGAAACATATTTCAATGGTGCTTTATATAAAATATCATTCGATGCATCTAATTGCATTGAATTATTTTTAGTATCAAAATTTATATTGACATCTAATTGTTTAAGTAATTCATTCATGATGTAGACATCAGAAAGCAAAGGAACATTATTCAACTTAGTTTTACCATTACTAGCTAAAATAGTAGCTGCCATAATAGGTAAAACTGCATTTTTTGCACCTTCAATATGAACACTACCAGATAATCTACGACCGCCATTTACAACGATTTTATCCAAGGTTAACCCTCCCAAAAATAATTTGTGTTTTAAAAATTATATATTGTATTTATAATCCAAATAAAAAATGATCCACAAGAAAAACCTAGCATTATTGATAATAAAGTTAATAAAATTTTAAACTGATTTTCATGCATGTGAATGTATTGCTCTAAATGTATATCTTTAATACACCAAAAGGAGATACTAATAAAAAATAATTGAATTATTATATCTATTAAATTACTAATATTCATAAATTTCATAATTTCACCATTTTCTTATCAAAACTATACCATAAAAATATTACTTTGTCCTTTGATAAAAGATTACAATTAAATAAAAAAAGGTCTACAAAAATTGTAGACCTCATTTTTAACGTTTAGCAACGTGAATTCTGTTAATAGCTCTTTTCAAAGCAACTTGGGTACGTAGAATATCTTGGTCGTCATGTTTTTGGCGAGCTTCTTTAAGATGTTCTTCAGCACGATGTTGAGCATTAGTAGCACGATCAACATCAATGTCACCCTGCTTTTCAGCACTATCAGCAATAATTGTTAAGTTATTATCAGAAAATTCAACAAAACCACCATTTACAGCAATTTCATCTTCATTTCCATCATGTTTAACTTTTGCTTCGTCAACTTCCAATGAAGCAATTACAGGAATATGATTAGGCATAATTCCTAATTGACCACTCATAGTTCTAACAACAACTAATGTAGCAGTTTCACATTCGTATACTTTACCATCAGGAGTTACGATACTAACGGTTAATACTGAGTTATCAGCCAATTAGAACCCTCCTTAGTTATTTTGCTTCATTTTCTTTGCATTTTCCACTACGTCTTCAATAGGGCCACAGTTTCTAAATGCATCTTCAGGAAGATCATCATATTTACCATCTAAGATAGCTTTAAATCCATCAACAGTTTTATCAACTGGAACATATTTACCAGGTAAACCAGTAAATTGTTCAGCGACACTAAAACTTTGTGATAAGAAGAATTGAATACGACGAGCACGACCAACAATAGTCTTTTCTTCGTCAGATAATTCATCAATACCTAAAATAGAAATAATATCTTGAAGTTCGTGGTATCTTTGCAATACTTGTTGAACTTCAGTAGCTACCTTGTAATGTTTTTCCCCAACAATTGATGGATCCAATGCAGATGAAGTTGATGCTAATGGATCAACGGCAGGATAAATACCTTGTTGAGTTAATGAACGTTCCAAGTTAGTTGTTGCATCCAAATGGGCAAATGTTGTAGCTGGAGCAGGGTCGGTGTAATCATCGGCAGGAACATAAACCGCTTGAATGGATGTAATAGCACCCTTCTTAGTTGAAGTAATACGTTCTTGTAATTGACCCATTTCAGTAGCTAATGTTGGTTGATAACCAACAGCAGATGGAATACGACCAAGTAATGCGGAAACTTCCATACCAGCTTGAGTAAATCTGAAAATGTTATCGATGAATAATAGAACATCGGTACCTACTTCATCACGGAAGTATTCAGCAATAGTCAAACCAGTTAGAGCAACACGCATACGTGCACCAGGTGGCTCGTTCATTTGACCATAGACCATGGCAGTCTTGTCTAGAACACCTGATTCTTTCATTTCAAAGTACATATCGTTACCTTCACGAGTACGTTCACCAACACCGGTAAACACTGAGATACCGTTATGACCTTGAGCAATATTATGAATTAATTCTTGAATTAAAACAGTTTTACCAACACCGGCACCACCGAACAATCCAACTTTACCACCACGAATATATGGTGCTAATAAATCAATAACCTTAATTCCAGTTTCTAGAATTTCAGCAGATGGATTTAATTGATCATAAGTTGGTGCTTGTCTATGAATTGGCCAACGTTGTGCATCTTTGTCAAATTCTTGACCACCATCAATTGTTTCACCAAGAACGTTGAATACACGACCTAAGGTGTTTTCACCAACAGGAACAGAAATAGGTGCCCCTGTGTTTTCAGCTTCCATGCCTCGACGTAAACCATCAGTTCCGTCCATAGCGATGGTTCTTAGAACACCGTCACCTAATTCAAGAGTAACTTCGGTAATTAAACTTTCATTTTCACTCTTGTGAATTCTAAGTGCAGTATTAATGTTTGGTAATTCAGCGTCCGTTGGGAATTCAACGTCAACGACTGGTCCAATAACTTGAATAACCTTACCAGTACTCATTTTCGTTAATTCCTCCCATCATGTCTTATATTATTAGTGCTTCAAAGCTTCTTGACCACCAACAATTTCAGTAATTTCGGTAGTAATAGCAGCTTGTCTAGCACGGTTATATTGTAATTCTAATTTCGAAATTAAATCGTCAGCATTATCAGATGCAGATTGCATAGCTGATGAACTTGCTGAATGTTCAGAAGTCTTAGCATCAAGAATTGCACCAAATACTAAACTTTGAGCATATTGGGGTAAAATTGCTTCCAATACAGATTTCTTATCGGGTTCAATTTCATATTCAGCATTAATTGCTGATGTTTTAACATCTTTACTTGCGCCTTCATTCATAGCTTCGCTATCCATTGGCAGCATTTTTTCAGATCTAAATTCTGAAGAAATTCTATTAACAAAATGGGTATAACAAACATATAGTTTATCAAAAACACCATCATCATACATAGAACTAGCTGTCTTAACGATTTCTCTAACCTCAGCAAAAGTAGGAATATCAGAAACTCCACGATATTCATAAGAAACGTTGACATTACGATTTTTATAAAAATCAGCGCCGTTACCACCTACAGCTAAAATCATATAATCATCAGGATTAGGCGTATTTTTTTCAATGAAAGCATTAGTCTCACGAATTACATTACTATTGTAGCTTCCAACCATTCCACGATCTGAAGTAATAACTAGGTATGCAGTCTTTTGAGCCTTGCCTGAGTCTGCATTACTTGAGGAATCAATGTTGTCTAACAAATGGGACTGAGCTAAGTGCATTACAACAGACTTTACACGAGAAACATATTGTTCATATGAACCTGAATGCTTTTGAATACGATTTAGCTTAGCAGTCGAAACCATTTGCATTGCAGTTGTAATTTGATGTGTACTTTTAGTTGATGCAATACGATGTTTAACATCATTAATAGATTCAGCCATTAGTTCTCACCATCCTTCAAGCTAGTTATTTTGTGTTTCTTTTTTGTTTTCAGTTGGTTGAAATGAATTATCAAAAGCATTAACTGCTTCATCTAATTTATCAGTATCTGGCAATTGACCAGTTTCAACAATTGAATCTAATAAATCACGGTGTGAAGCATCAAAGTATTCAAATAATTCGTTTTGATAACGAGCAATGTCATCAATTTCAATTTTATCCAAATGACCATGAGTTAAGCAATATAGGATAATTACTTGTTTTTCAACTGGTAGTGGAGCATGAAGAGGTTGTTTTAGAACTTCTTCAGTACGAGCACCACGATTTAATTTAGCTTGAGTTGCATCATCAAGATCAGAACCAAATTGAGCGAAAGCTTGTAGTTCATGATATGATGCTAAATCAAGTCTTAAAGTACCAGCAACTTTCTTCATTGCTTTAATCTGTGCATCTCCACCAACACGAGATACTGATGTACCAGCATCAATAGCTGGACGAGTACCTGAGTAGAACATATCAGCATTTAAGAAGATTTGTCCATCAGTAATAGAAATTACGTTGGTTGGAATATATGCAGAAACATCACCAGCTTGAGTTTCAACAATTGGTAAGGCAGTCATTGAACCACCACCAAGTTTGTCTGATAACTTAGCTGCACGTTCTAGTAAACGTGAATGAGTATAGAAAATATCACCAGGATAAGCTTCACGACCCGGTGGTCTACGAAGAATAAGTGATAGTTCACGGTAAGCATTAGCTTGTTTTGTTAAATCATCATAGACAACTAAAACATGTTTACCTTGAGCCATGAAGTATTCACCGATAGCAGCACCAGCATATGGAGCAATGTATAGTAATGGAGCAGGTTCTGATGGACCAGCTGACAATACAATTGTGTAATCCATAGCACCATATTTTTCAAGTGTTGAAACTTGTGAACGAACAGTTGAATCTTTTTGACCAATAGCAACATAAATACAAATCATGTCTTGATCTTTTTGATTCAAAATAGTATCAATGGCAACTGAAGTCTTACCAGTCTTTCTATCACCGATAATCAATTCACGTTGGCCACGACCAATAGGAACTAATGAATCAATGGCTTTAATACCAGTCTGTAATGGTTCAGATACACTTTGTCTGTCCATAATTCCTGGTGCTTTCTTTTCAATTGGACGAGATGATTCAGTTTTAATATCACCTTTACCATCTATTGGCTGACCTAATGAATTAATAGTTCGACCAATCATTTCATTACTAACGGGAACTTCCATGATTTGACCGGTACGTTTTACAGTAGCGCCTTCACGGATTCCAGTACAATCACCTAAAACAACAATACCTACATCATTGCTTTCAAGGTTTTGAGCCATACCGAAAATCCCATTATCAAATTCAAGCAACTCACCAGATAATGCATTATCTAAGCCATGAGCACGAGCAACACCATCACCAACATAGGTAACAATTCCTGTTTCTTTAACAGACAACTCGTCTTTATAGCCAGATAATTGTTGCTTGATTAGAGCACTGATTTCCTCAGCTTTAATGCTCATAAAAGTTTCACCTCTTTATAGATATTGTCATTAATTCAATAGAAGTTTTTTAATATTATTAATTTTAGTTCTTAAACTTCCATCAAAAACAACGTTCGATGATTTAATAATTACACCACCGACTATACTTTGATCGATTTTATTATTTAAAATGACTTTTCTAGCATCCATACGAGTTTTTAAAACGTTAGATAAGTTTTCTTTTTGATCATCTGATAAAGGAACTGCAGTAATAGCTACTGCATTAACAATTTTGTTTTTTTCATTATATAATTGTTCAAATTCATCAACAATTAATACAAATTCATCCATATTATTAGATTGTAGTAAAACATTAAATAAGTTTTTAATAGCTTCTGTATTAATACCATCAATCAAAGGTTTAACTAATTTTAATTTATATTCTTCTGGAAAACTAACATCAGTTAAAGAATTGCCTAGATCTGAATTATTAACAAATACTTGTTTGATTTGCAATAATTCATTATAACCATCTTCAACTTGATTGTTAGATTCCAATAACTCAAAAAGTACTTTTGAATAACGTTTTGCGAATGTAATCTTATCTAGCATTTTGCTTCCCCAACCCTTCAATATAAGAATCAATCAATGCTTTTTGATCATCAGACTTCAATTCTTTTTGAATGATTTTTGAAGCAATCTCAACAGATAAGTTTGCTACATCATCTTTAGTGTTAGCCAAAGCATCTTTTCTTTCTTGCTCAATATCTTTTTGAGCAGAAGCTTTAACACTTTGGGCATCATTTCTAGCCTCAGAGACAATTTGTTCTCCTTGTTTTTGAGCTGAAGTTTTAGCATCACTAATAATAGTATTAGCATCTTCATGTGATTTAGATAAAGCATCTTCACGTTTCTTTGCTAATTCTTCAGCATCTTTACGAGACTTTTCAGCAGATGTAATATCGTTAGAAATTTTATCAGCACGTTGTGTCATCATTTCTGATAATGGCTTCCATGCAAAATGTTTAATCAACCACATTAGTACAAGGAAAATAATTGCTGTAAATAAAATATTTCCAATTGGAAATCCGCCAGCTTCTGTTGCAGAAACAGAAGAAAATAATGTTTGTGAAAGCATCTATTGACACCTCCTCACTTGAAAAATTATATTTTTTATTTTTATCTACCCATTAAAATAAATGCCATAACTAATGAAATGATTGGTAAACCTTCAACCAAACCAACACCAATAAACATGTTAGTTCTTAGTTGACCAGTCATTTCTGGTTGTCTTACCATACCTTCTAGATATTTAGAAATAACAACACCATTACCAATACCTGCACCAATAGCGGCACCGGCTACAGCTAAACCAGCAGCAATTGCTCCCATGATAAAATCCTCCTTAAAAAATAGAAAATTATTCCTCAGGTTGAATCTTTTGAGAAATGTAAACAAAAGTTAAGATTACGAAAACTAGAGACTGAATAGTTCCGATAAAGATTGAAAAGGCAACCCATGCCATTCCCAAAATAAAACTAGGAATAACTAATACTACTCCATGTGAAAAGGCTAAATTGTTAACCATACCTAGAAGTAGTTCACCAGCGAATATATTACCAAATAAACGAAGGCCAAGGGTTAAGAAATTAGCAAACTCTTCGAAAATATTCAGTGGTAACCAAAACTTAAATGGTTTTAAGTAAGTACTCTTAAAGTACCCTTTAAAACCTAATTTTGAAACTCCTGCAAAATGAGCCAGACCCAAAGCCATTACA
This sequence comes from Apilactobacillus apisilvae, assembly GCF_023380225.1. Classification (NCBI taxonomy): domain Bacteria; kingdom Bacillati; phylum Bacillota; class Bacilli; order Lactobacillales; family Lactobacillaceae; genus Apilactobacillus; species Apilactobacillus apisilvae. The sequence goes on along the minus strand of NZ_CP093362.1, from coordinate 125,923 downwards.
GCCAATGTCATTGTAACAATTGGGTTGGAAGTGGGACTTTTTACATAAGTAACCCCATTATAAGCAATTTCCAAGAATAAACCTAGTTGGTTAGATATGAACAAGAACACAAATAGCACAAATGCATATAATCCATATGGCTTAGCATTCTTTGCTGAAAGTGAATTGGTAGACAATCCATTGGTATATTCAACGATCATTTCTAATATGTTTTGCTTCTTGGTAGGTATCATTTGTAATTTTCTAGATAATGCGAATACAAAGAAAAATACAATTGCAGCAACTACAACAAGAGAAACCATGTTACCAACGTCAAAGGTTAGTCCAAAGAGCTTAAATGTAGAAATAGGTTCATCCACAGAATATCACCCCTTTTCTTAGCTTACTATACATCATTAATAATAATGATGTAAGTATGAATTCTAAGATGATGTATTTTTATTACAAAATACATTAAAATCTTACCACCATTCGGCAGTTATTTCAAAGCAAAAAACTAATTAACATAAATAAAAAATATGTAAATTAATTAGTAATATTATATACAAAAAAAGAACTTACTGCAAAAAGCAATAAGTTCTAAAACAGATTATCTGGTCCCAAATAATCTGTCACCAGCATCCCCTAAACCAGGAACAATATATCCATGATCTAAGTGGTCATCTAATGCCGCAGAATAAATATCAATATTAGGATGTGCATATTGTAAGGCCTTCACACCTTCTGGAGCAGCTACTAAACAAACAAATTTAATATTTTCTTCAGGAACTCCCCTTTTAACTAATGCATCAACTGCCATAATAGCAGAACCACCAGTTGCTAACATTGGATCTACAACAAATATTTGTCTTTTATCAATATCACTAGGTAATTTAACAAAATATTCATGTGGTTCAAAGGTTTCTTCATCACGATACATTCCAATATGACCAACCTTAGCTGCGGGAATTAGGCTTAAAATTCCATCTACCATCCCAATACCGGCTCTTAAAATTGGAACAACTGCTAGTTTTTTACCAGTTAGTTGTTTTGCATGCGCAATTCCTTCAGGAGTTTTCACATCAACATCTTCTAGTGGCATGTCACGAGAAACTTCGAATGCTAAAAGAGTAGCAATTTCATTAACTACTTCTCTAAATTCACGAGTCCCACAATTTTCATTTCTAATAATAGTCAGTTTATGTTGAATCAATGGATGATTCATAACTTCAAACTTACCCATTTAATCATACCTCGATTCTAGTTAAAAATTGGATGTTTCCCAGTTAGTTGACTAACTTGTGTCTCTACTTCATTTAAAATGTCTTGATTATCATGATTATCAATTGCTTTAATAATTAACTTAGCAACTTTTCGAGAATCTTCTTCGTTAAATCCACGAGAAGTAATCGCAGGAGTGCCTAATCTTAATCCACTAGTAACAAATGGACTTAATTTTTCATTAGGAATAGCTTCCTTGTTAGTTGTAATTTTCAATGTATCTAGTAACGCTTGTGTTTCCTTACCATTTAGTGAAGTGTTAGTTAAATCTAAAACCATTAAATGATTATCAGTTCCGCCAGAAACTACTTTAATATTTGAGGATTTATTAAATTCATCGGCCATTGCTTGAGCATTTTTAATTACTTGTTGACAGTAATCCTTGAACGCAGGTTGTAAGTCTTCAAAAAAACAAGCTGCTTTACCTGCAACAACATGTTCTAGCGGACCACCTTGTGTTCCTGGAAATAATGATGAATTTATTTTTTTGCCGTATTTTTCTTGAGATAAAATCATTCCACCACGAGGTCCTCGTAAGGTCTTATGGGTGGTAGTAGTAACTACATCAGCAATTCCAATTGGACTTGGATGAAATCCCGTTGCAACTAAACCAGCAATATGTGCCATATCAACCATTAAATATGCACCAACCGCATCAGCAATTTCTCTAAACTTATTCCAATCAATAATACGACTATAGGCTGAAGCACCAGCAACAATCAGTTGAGGTTTGATTTCTTTAGCCTCTTCTAAAATTTTATCGTAATTTAATTCTTCAGTTTTTGGATCTAATCCATAAGAATATGACTTGTAAATTTTACCAGAAAAATTAACCTTAGCACCGTGAGTTAAATGTCCACCTGCATTTAGATCCATTCCTAGAATTTTATCACCAGGTTTTAAAAATGCAGCATAAGCAGCTTGATTAGCTTGTGAGCCTGAATGAGGCTGAACATTAACATATTCAGCACCAAATAGATTTTTAGCACGGTCGATAGCAAGTTGTTCAGATACATCGACAAATTCACAGCCTCCATAGTATCTTTTACCAGGGTAACCTTCAGCATACTTATTAGTTAAGACAGAACCTTGTGCTGCCATTACGGCATTAGATGCAATATTTTCAGAAGCAATCAGTTCGATTGTATGTTCTTGTCGATCCTTTTCATCGTGAATAGCATTCCATAATTCCTTATCTGTATTTACATAATCATAATTCATGGCGTTCTCTCCTCTAAATATAGGTTACTAAATATAAGTTACAACTAAATTATAGAATACAACTACAGAAATTGCATTACTATTTCAAATTAAAATGAACTTGGCCAGCTGATTTATTTAATCGATTCATATAAGCTTCCCCAATACCATCAGAAGAAAATGCTTGCGTTAAAATAGATTTAACTTCGGGTTCATTGTCAAAATGTCTTAGGCCAGCAAATAGTAAATGACTAGCAGAATTAACGTTGTCACCTAGGCTAAAAGTTTCAACATTATCTGACCAATCATATTTATCAATATTTTTATTATCAGCCATAATTCCTACTGGATGATTTTGTTCTGCAGCCCATTTAACTGAACTTTTCCATTCATCTTCATTATCCACAATATAAACTTGAGCATTTGGTGCATAATGTTTGTATTTCATTCCAGGAGCTTTAGGAACTTGATTATCAGCAACTTTAGTTCTTTGATCCAACACTGGCTTATTAATTACTTTTTCAATTTCCGTTGATGTAATTGCTCCAGGTCTTAAAATAGCAGGAGTATCAGTTGACATATCCAAAACGGTTGATTCAACTCCATATTTAGATTCGCCATCATCTAAAATACCAGAAATTTTACCCTTTAAGTCATGATAAACATGTTCTGCCTTAGTTGGACTAGGCTTTCCAGAGGTATTAGCTGAAGGTCCAACAATCGGAACCCCAGCTTCTCTGATTAATGATAAAGTTACATCGTTATTAGGATTCCTAAAGGCAGCTGTATCTAGTCCACCAGTAACGGCTTTAGATAAAACGTTAGGCTTTAATTTAAAAATAATGGTCAATGGTCCTGGCCAAAAAGTATCCAACAAGCTTTGTGCTTCAGGAGATAATGGTTGGGCATATTTTTTAACCATATTAGGTCCATCCACATGCACAATTAAAGGATTATCACTTGGTCGCCCTTTTGCAGCATAAACAGCTTTTACAGCTATTTCATTAGTTGCATCAGCACCTAAACCATAAACTGTTTCAGTCGGAAAGGATACCAATTCACCATCATTAATATCTTTTGCAGCCAATTTTAAATCTTTTTTAGTATAAATTTTTGTATCCATAATTAACACTTTCCTTTTAATATTTGACCCTTATCATTCTGGGATTACCATAAAAATCATTTTTTGTCGTAATAATAGCACTTGGAACTTTATTAATAAAAATATCAACAACTGCATTTTTTTGCTTAAAACCAATTTCTAGATAAAGACAACCATGTTTTTTAGAAGCCACTTTTTTTATATGATCTGCAATTTTTCGATACATTAGCAAACCATTATCATCAGCAAATAACGCTTCGTGTGGCTCATAATTAATAACACTTTCATCCATATACTTAAGCTCATCATCAGCAATATATGGAGGATTACTAACAATTACCTCATAATGATTATCTATCTTATTAAACAAATCACTATGAATAAAGTTAATATCAACGTTATAATTTTCTGCATTTTTTTGTGCAACTAATAGTGCTCCTAAAGAAATATCAGCAGCCGATAACTGCCAATTGGGATGTTCTAATTTTAAAGCAATCGCAATTGCTCCACTACCAGTACCCATGTCTAGTAATCTTAAATTAGATTGATTTTGATAATCAGAAAGAACCCATTCAACTAATTCTTCAGTTTCTGGGCGTGGAATTAAAACATTATTATCCACATAAAATTCATGTCCAAAAAATGGAGCTTTACTAACAATATATTGTGGTGGATAACCCTCTATATATTTATCAATATCACTAAAGTATTGTTTATTATCTTCCAAACTCATTTCATCACGATAATGTAATAATAAATGAGTGTTATCAAAATTAAAACGTTCCATCATTAAATACTTAGCAACTGATGAATCCATATTTTTGCTCTCTATACACAAAGAAGCCCTTTTTTGGGCTTCAAAGTATGTCATTTTATTCATTCTTTAATTGCTCCAACTTCTTAGCTTGGTCAGAAACGATTAAAGCATCAATGATTTCGTCCAAATCTCCATTCATAACTTTGTCCAACTTATTAAGTGTTAAGCCAATACGATGATCAGTTACACGATTTTGTGGATAGTTATATGTTCTAATTCTTTCAGAACGATCACCAGTACCAACAGCAGCTTTTCTTTCAGAATCATACTTATCTTCTTCTTGTTGTTGATAATAATCAAAAACACGTGCTTTTAAAACTTGCATTGCTTTTGCACGATTTTGTTGTTGAGAACGTTCATCTTGCATTGCAACAACAATTCCTGTTGGTGAATGGGTCATTCTAACTGCAGATGAGGTTTTGTTAACATGTTGTCCACCAGCACCAGATGCACGATAAACATCAGTTTTAATGTCTTTAGGATCAATATCAATATCAACATCTTCTGCTTCAGGCATTACACCAACGGTTGCAGTTGAAGTATGAATACGACCAGCGGATTCAGTAGAAGGCACACGTTGAACTCGATGGGCACCATTTTCAAACTTTAATTTAGAGTAAACCTTTTCTCCTTGAATCATAATAGCAATTTCTTTGAAGCCACCAACCTCGGTAGCACTTTCATCAATAATAGAAGTTTTCCAGCCCTGCTTTTCAGCATAGCGAATGTACATATCATATAAATCAGCTGCAAAAAGGCTTCCTTCGTCACCACCAGCAGCACCATGGATTTCCATAATAATATTTTTATCATCATTAGGATCTTTGGGTAGTAACATAATTTTCATTTTTTCTTCAAGAGCTTCTTTTTGAGTTTCTAAATCACTAATTTCACTCTTAATCATTTCGTTCATATCTTCATCTAACTTTTCAGCTAGCATTTCTTTGTCTTCATCTAATTGAGAAGTAATTTTTTTATACTTGTTGAATTCCCCAACAATATCTCTTAAACTACCTTCTTCCTTAGATAACTCCATAAAGCGCTTAGTATCAGCTATAACTTCAGGATCACTGATTAATTCGTTTAATTCATCATAACGATCTACAACTGCTTGTAGCTTTTCAAATATTTCGTCCATAAAATTAATATCCTCACTTTCCGATTAAATGTAATGGTGGATTAAAGTAATGTTTTCGACAAACTGGATAATAAGACTCATTACCACCGACTTGAATTTGTTCACCTTCATAAACTGGTTTACCATCATGAAAACGCAAATTCATAATTGCTTTTCTACCACAGAACCAACAAATTGTTTTCATTTCTTCAATTTTATCTGCATAAAGGAGCAGATTTTCGGATCCTTCAAATAAATTATTTTGAAAATCATTTTTTAGCCCAAAAGCAATCACTGGTATATTCATTTCATCGACAATTTTAGCTAATTGAAAAACATTCTCTTTACTTAAAAATTGTGCCTCATCCACTAGAATACAGCTAGCATCTGAATTAATAGATTTTACCATTTCCAAACAATTTGAATCTTCATCAATTACATGAGCACTTCTACTTAAACCTACTCTTGAAGAAACAGTTCCTCTTTCTTCTCTTGTATCAAGAGCACTAGTCATAATAATAACTGATTTACCCTGTTCCTCATAATTATGAGCAACTTTGATAATTTCAATTGTTTTACCACTATTCATTGCTCCGTAACGATAATATAGTTGAGCCATGGTACAACTCGCTTTCTCTTTTTATTTTCATTATTATTATAGCTGATTTATAAAGTAATTTCGATAGTATGAAATAAAGTTAATGAAATTGAAATACTTATATGCAATTTTACGGTCTATAATAGTAAAGTATGATAAAATTTTTGATATTACATCAATAAGGAGTGCGTTTAATGTCACTTAGAAGCGAATTAGCAACTTTTGCTGGAAAATCATCATATTGGTTTTTACATACTTTCATGCATGGTGGAAGTTCATTACCTGGTAAAATAACTACTGCCATTGATCCTGAAATTTTAAAACATCTAGGTAAAAACTATGATGTTGTTGTTATTACAGGAACCAACGGTAAAACCCTTACAACTGCACTTACTGTCCAAGTATTAAAACAAAAATACGAAAACGTTTTAACAAATCCTTCTGGTTCTAATATGGAACAAGGTTTAGTTACAACTTTTTTAAAAGCAAAAAATAATAAAAGCAAACGTCCCTTGGCAGTACTTGAAGTGGATGAAGCTAATGTTATTAAATTAACTAAATACATTAAACCTATTGCATTTGTTTGTACCAATATATTTCGTGATCAGATGGATCGTTACGGTGAGATCTATACTACTTATAAAAAAATCATTGATGGGATTAAATTAGCTCCAAAGGCAACTATTATTGCTAATGGAGATGCCCCTATTTTTAACTCCGTTGACTTACCTAACCCTAAAATTTATTATGGATTTAAAAATCATGATGATGAAAATGATATTAAAGCAGAACCTAACACTGATGGTATCTTATGTCCTAAGTGTCAAAACATTCTACATTATCGTTATATTAGTTATGCCAACTTAGGTAACTATTTTTGTCCACATTGTGGCTTCAAGCGTCCGGTTTTAAATCATGAATTAACTAAATTAGGTCAATTAACACCTAATTCATCTCAATTTATCGTTGATGGCCAAGAGCTTTCAATCGGAATTGGTGGTGTTTATAATATTTATAACGCTTTAGCAGCTTATTCTGTTGGAAGATTTTTGGGAATTGAAGCTAAAGAAGCAGCAACAGCATTTCAATCAAACGAACGAGTTTTTGGTCGGCAAGAACAAATTAATGTAGAAGGTAAAGATGTCACATTGATTTTAGTCAAGAATCCGGTCGGTTTGAACCAAGTTATTGATATGATTAGTAAAGAACAAGAAGATTTCTCATTTATTGGATTATTGAATGCTAACTATGCCGATGGAATTGACACTAGTTGGATTTGGGATGGTGAATTTGAAAGATTAAACCAAATGCCAATCAAAAAATTCATAACTGGTGGCGAAAGATATCGCGATATTACATTCAGACTAAAAGTCGCGGGTGTTGATGAAAAGCTTCATGAAGTTGAGCCTGATTTAGAAAAAGTCGTTAAAGACATTCCAAACTTACCCACTAAAAAGGTTTACATTCTAGCAACTTATACGGCAATGCTTCAACTTAGAAAAGATTTTGCTGAAAAAGGATATATTAAGGGAGGTATGGAATAATGGCTAAGAAGTACACATTAAATATCGCTCATTTATATGGTGACCTAATGAACACCTATGGTGATTTAGGAAATATTTTAGTATTAAAATATTATGGTAAAAAAATGGGCATCGATGTCCAATCAAATGTTGTAAGCTTAGATGAAGATTTCAAAGCAGCCGATTACGATATTGCTGTATTTGGTGGTGGTCAAGATTTTGAGCAAACCATCGTATCTAAAGATATTCAAACCAAAAAAGACGAAATCAAAAAATTCATTGATTCAAATGGATGCCTACTAGCAATTTGTGGTGGCTTTCAATTACTGGGTAAATACTATATTGATGCTAAAGGTGATAAGATTCCTGGAATTGGTGTGATGGATCATTATACTGAACAACAACACGATAACCGATTTATTGGCGATATCTTAATTAAAAACGAAGAAACCGGTGAACAATATCATGGTTTCGAAAATCATCAAGGTGTTACTTATACTGGTTCAGATGAACGTCCACTTGGTGATGTTGAACAAGGTTACGGTAATAATGGTAAAGACAAAGCAGAAGGTGCAATCTATAAGAATGTTTATTGCACTTATTTCCATGGCCCTATATTAGCTAGAAATAACATTATAGCTAAGCATATATTAATTAAAGCATTAAAACGTCGTTACCCTAATGATGATTTCTCACAATTTGAAAAAATGAAAGTAGAAAAAGCATATTAAAAAGCCTGGAATTTATTTCCAAGCTTTTTTATTTTCATTTAAATAAGTTTCAATTAAAGTCTTCCGTCTTTCAATATAATATTCGTTTGGTGCAATTGGATGAACGCGATTTGATAAGAAAATCATCGCTCTTTTTAAATCAGGAATTATAATAATGAAAGTACCTGTATAACCTGATTGCCAGATATATTTCATCTCATCATGATAAAGTAATTCAAAACCAAAACTACGACCCAGCTTGTGGGAATAAGTTTGATCTTGAAAGAATCCTTTAATTGTTGCATCAGATAAAACTGGGTTGTCTTCAGGATAAAGAATTGAATGAACAAATTTAATTAAATCATCCATATTACTAAACAAGCCTGCTGATCCACAATCTTCTCCTAATATTTGTGCTTTTGGATCATGGACAGATCCTTGAAGCAATTTTCCGGTTTGCTTGTTATAAATTGTGGGAATACAATTCTTTTTGTATTTAGGATTAAAACCACTATTATTCATTTTTAGAGGCTTTAATACGAACCGATCAATTAATTTTTGAATTGATTGACCAGTCACTTTCTTAGCGATTAATCCTAATAAAATAAAATTAACATCTGCATAATGCATTTCATGATTTAAACCTTTGCCAACTTTTAATCTCAATAATGATTTAATTAGCTCATCATGATTTAAGTTATCACGATTTTTAATATAGCCTTCAATGCCTGAAGTATGAGTTATTAAATTACGAATAGTAACTTCTGGAAATGACCAAGTCGTTAAATATTTACTAATTGAATCATCTAAATTTAATTTATGATCATCCGATAATTTTAAAATAACCATCGTAGTCCCAACAACCTTGGTAATTGATGCCATATCATATATTAAATGATCTTTTAATTCCACTTTTTCGGGAATTAATTCACTATCACCAATTAAATGACGTTCAACATCTTCACCGTCAATAAAAGCACAATTAACGCCAGGAACAACTCCATCTATCACTAAATGGTTAATATTTTCAATTGTTTTGTAGTATTTCAAGTTATCACCTCAAACCAATAGTTTATTTATATTATAAGGCAAAATAAAAGAAGCGATGATAAATCGCTTCCTTTTTTATAGATTATTACCAATAAATTGTGAATTATATAAGTCAGCATAAAAGCCATTTTTCTTCATTAATGATTCGTGATTACCCGTTTCAATTATTTGTCCATGATCCATAACAATAATTTTTTCAGCATTTTGAATTGTTGAAAGACGATGAGCAACAACGAAACTAGTACGTCCCTTAATCAAATTATCCATAGCCTTTTGAATCATTGATTCAGTCTTAGTATCAACTGAACTAGTAGCTTCATCCAAAATTAAGACTTCTGGATTAGCCACAAAAGCACGCGCAATGGTAATTAATTGACGTTGACCTTGCGAAATATTAGAAGCATTTTCATTTAATACCGTATTGTAACCATCAGGTAATTTTTGAATAAAGCCATCAGCTTGTGCTTCTTTAGCAGCAGTATAAGCATCTTCATCAGTAGCTTTATCGTTACCATACTTAATATTATCTAGGATAGTTCCAGTAAATAGCCAACTATCTTGTAATACCATTGAGATGTGCGAACGTAATTCTGATTTAGTAAAGTCCCTAGTATCCTTACCCTTGAATTTAATAGAACCAGAATCAATATCATAAAATCTTTCAAGTAAGTTAATAATTGTTGTTTTACCAGCACCTGTAGGTCCAACGATTGCAACCGTTGTTCCCTGTTGAACATGTAAATTAAAATCTTTAATTAGTGGTGTTTCAGGTACATATCTAAAAGTAACATCTTCAAATGTAATTTCATCATCAGTATCTATAGATTTTTTGTTTACAGTTTGATCAGTCATTTCTGGTTCATCTAATATTTTAAAAATTCTTTCAGCTGATGCAATTGTTGACTGAATTGTATTAGTTAAGTTAGCTAAATTAGTAATAGGTTGGTTGAACATATTTACATATTGTAAAAATGCTTGAACGTTACCTAATGCAATCGATCCAGCCGCAACTTTAATTCCACCAAATACGGCAACAAAAACATAGTTTAAGTTCTTAACAAAGTTCATTAATGGGAACATAAAGCTAGAAACAAATTGGGCTTTCCAAGCTGATTGGTAATATTTGTCATTTTCTTTTTCGAAATTTTTAATTGTTTCTTCTTCACGATTAAAAGTTTTGATAATATTACGGCCAGCAAAATTTTCTTCAACTTGACTGTTAACGGTTCCTAAATGACTTTGTTGCTTACTAAAAAATCTTTGTGATTTAGGCGTTACAATCCCAACTATTAAAGCAATTAATGGGAAAGTACAAAGTGCAACTAATGTTAATGACCAACTAATTGTTGTCATCATATATAAAACACCGAAGAATAACAATACACTTGTAATTAATTGAGTTAAATTGGTTTGAAACATTGTTGAAATATTATCCATATCATTAATCATTCTAGACATAATATCACCGTTAGAATGGGTATCATAATATGAAATTGGTAGACGTTTTAGCTTAGATTTCATATCTTTTCTTAAACGGTAAACTACCTTTTGTGAAATATAAGTCATAATAAATTGTTGACCAACATTAAATAAAGCAGCCAAGATGTATAAAATTGCAACTACTAATAAAATATGTCCAACTGCGCCAAAATCAATTGGGATACTACTTAAATGTAGTCCCGACTTTTTCATTGCAAAACCTTTCATTACACCTTTATAAATTTCAGTGGTTGCTTCACCTAAAATTTTAGGAGTAACAATTTGCAAAACTGTTGCTGAAATCGCCAAGATTAAAGTGATAAAAATTCCTAATAGCCATGGTTTAACATATTTAATTAATCGCCATGTGGATTTCCAAAAATTATCTGCTCGACGTTGCTTTTTATTGTTATCCATTATTTGGAACCTCCCTTCTTAATCTGAGAGTCTAAAATAACTTTGTAATATGGATTATTAGCTGATAATTCTTTATGTGTACCAGCACCAACTAATTTACCATTGTTTAAAACTAGAATTAAATCAGCATCGGCAACTGTTGAAATTCTTTGAGCAACAATAACGCTAATTGCTTTTCGGATTTTTTCGTCTTTATTCAAATCACTTCTTAATTGAGCATCAGTTTTGAAATCTAATGCAGAGAAAGAATCATCAAAAATATAAATAGCAGCATTCTTCAAGATAGTTCTAGCAATTGCTAAGCGTTGCTTTTGACCACCGGAAAAATTTTCACCATTTTGTTCAACGCGAGCATTTAAGCCGCCTTCATCTTTAAGAAAATCAGAAGCTTTAGCTATATCCAAAGCATGCCAAATTTCTTCATCACTTGCAGATTCATTTCCATATAACATATTTTCTTTTACCGTTCCTGTAAATAGAACTGCGGTTTGTTGTGTAATGGAAATTAAATCATGTAAGTTTTTTTGTGAAATATCACGAATATCTGTATCATTAATTTTAATAGAACCTGATGATACGTCATATAAACGTGGTATTAAATTGATTAGACTAGACTTACCAGATCCAGTTTCACCAATAATTGCGACTGTTTGACCAGCTTTAGCATTAAAATCAATATCACTCAACACTGGAGTTTTAGAATCTTGATATTTAAAATCAACGTGCTCAAAAGCTAAAGTATTATTACTTTTATCAATTTCTATTGGTTGTTTAGGATCATTGATAGAATCTTTAACATCAAACACTTCATTAATACGAGTAGCTGATGCTTGAGCTCGAGGAATAAATACAAATAAAAATGATAGCATCATAAAACTAATTAAAATTTGTGTAGCATATGTCATAAAAGCAACTAGATTACCAACATCTAGACCGCTATTTGAAATCATCTTAGCACCAAACCAAACAATTCCGACATTAGTTCCGCTTAAAATAAATGTCATCAATGGAAACATTAATGAAACTAACATGAAAACACGAATTCCTGTTTTTGCATATCGATTATTATATTTATCAAAACGATTTTGTTCATAATTATCACGATTAAAAGCTCTGATAACTCTGACACCTGTCAAACCTTCCCTAAAAACTAGATTTAACTTATCAGTTTGTCCTTGTAATTTTTTAAACATTGGACCAGCAAAAGACATAACAATTGCTACTACAATGGCTAAAGCCACTAAAGATACAAAAAAGACAATTGTTAACTTCGGACTTTTAACAAAAGCTAAAGACATTGCACCGATCAACATAATTGGTGACATAATCATCATTCTCAAAACTTGAATCATAACATTTTGAATTTGAACAACGTCATTAGTATTTCTAGTAATTAATGAAGCGTCTCCAAATTTGTCTAAGTCTTGATCGGATAAATACATAATTTTTCGATAAAGTGCTGAACGAATTTTTTTACCCATCTTTTGTGATTGTGTTGCAGCAAAATAGATATTTCCACCGGCAGCAAGTACACCTATAAAAGTTACGAATAACATCTTAAATCCTTCGCTCCAAATATAGGAAACATTATTTTTAGCAACACCATTATTAATCAAATTGGAAGTAACAGTTGGCAGATACAAATCGCAGGAAACTTGAACAACTAAAAATAAAACAGCTGCCCAAACTGCACCCCAGACTAAATACTTTTTAGACAATCTAATCAACTTTAAACTCACTCCTTTTCATAAATATTAAAATAAAAACTTATTATAGATTATTTTAGTATTTATTTTGTAAAATTAAAATAAATATTGTTTATAAAACAAAAAAAGCGCCGCAATATAGCGACGTTTTGATTGGGTATACTGGGCTCGAACCAGTAGATTGCGGATTCAGAGTCCGCTGCCTTACCAATTTGGCGAATACCCAATAATTACTACATTTATTATGTTAAACTTTTGTAATAAAGCTGTCAATCATCATTCTCTTGTTTGACAATTTAATTTGTTTAAAGTAACATAATTATTGTTATATTTATTGCCCGCTGGTCAAACTGGTTTAAGACGCTGCCCTCTCAAGGCGGAGTTATGGGTTCGAGCCCCATGCGGGTGATTATAAAAAAGCAAGCCATTTTTATGGCTTGCTTTTTGTTTTAGTAACTAAATGCTAAATAACCACTTTTTTTCCATCGACGTGTTAATTGGCTGATTGTAATAGTTTTATTTAGCCCATCATAAGCATCTTTGTAAAAAAACACTCGCCGATTAAAGCCAATTATAATCACACAATGTTTATTATCATCCAGCCACATAAGGACTGGACGATTTCTTAATAATTGTGATCTAACTCTACGGTATGATTTATTAGTTAATAATTTAAAGGAACCCTTATTATTTATAAATAATTTAAAAAAGTCATTTGGTTTATATGAATACTTATCTTTTGTAAATTTAATTACTTCATTAAGCGATAAATCATAACCAGAATATGATAAAAGTGCCTGAGCTGCAATAACCGCATTTTCATAACGATGATCAACGTTAAAATGTAATTTTAATAATCGATAATTTTTTCGAACAAATTTATGAGCAACCCAACCTTCTTCGACACTACTACAAAAGTGGTACCATAATTGTTTTTTATAAAAGCCAATTTTATCAATTTCTAGTTTAGTATAATTATTTTCTTTAGAGAATGAGCAGCGGTTACTTTTCGTATCCTGCATTTCATTAACATACCATTTTTCAATCTTTAAATGTTTCAATCTAACATAGAAAGGATTTATTCTTTCACTTGCTATTGTATTTGATTTCATTAGTTCACCCTCGATATATCCCAATTATAACAATAATTAATCCAATCGCTTAATATTTCCTTCTAAAAATTATAAATGTTTTACACAAAGTTATAATATGATAAAATAGATTATGTAATTTTTGGGGTCGTTATGGATTCGACGGGTATAGTTCGAATTCGAGTGGCGTTACGTAGCGGCGTCTACGCAAAACCGTCCAGTTTTAAATTATAACTGCAAAAAATAATACTTTACAAGCTGCTTAATGGTTGCTTAATAGGCGCCTGCAGCAATCCAATTTAGCTTCACCTATGGGTTAACATTGGGTTTTATATGAAATAGGTTACGCTAGTCAGCTCCCACCTGAAGTTGCTAGAAGAGATTAATCAGGTTAGCTAATCATGATAGCCTTGGTGTATGGCGTTTTGATTAGTGAAATTTAAGTAATACTCCTATGAGCGTAGATATTCGAATGGCGATATGCTCGGACGCGGGTTCAAATCCCGCCGACTCCATTGATATAAAAAAGCTCGTTGTTATAGGTTTTAATTTTACCTTAACAGCGGGCTTTTTATTTACTTTAGATATAAATTAATTGATTCATTTTATATAATTACAAATAATTCTTACTAGAATAAATTATTTGTAATACAATGTTAATTGATTTTAATAGGAGGTTGTTAAAACATGGATAATAAGCAATTAGTAAATAAATTTTATGAAGAAGTTTTTAAAAATGGTGATTTATCAAATATAGACACTTTTATGAAAAATGACTATATTCAACATAGTCCTGAAGTTAAAAATGGAAAAGCTGGATTTATAGAATTCATAAAATTATTTTTGAAATTGGAACCAAAAATTAATATTTTAAATATAAGCAGTGATAATGATTATGTTTATGTTTTTTTTAAGTGCGATTTAAATAATGGTCATACTAACAAAGTATGTGATATTTATAGAATATCTGATAATAAATTAGCTGAGCACTGGGATATAATTGAAAAAAATATAGAAGACGTTAAAACTGCAAGTGGAAATCCACTATTTTAAACTGAATAAAATTAAAAGCCAAAAAATTATTTTGGCTTTTTTAGTAAAATATTAAATTCATCTAATTACTTAAGTTAGACTTCATTATAGCTTAAAACACTAATACTCCCTTCTTTATCAAAGTGTAATTTAGTAAGACTACCGTTCTTAGGACGAACGCTAACATCATATTTACCATGTGCAAATCGATCAACCAAGCTAAGTACTGCTGGTCCATGACTAACTAGCAAAACTTTACCATTATCTGTAATATCTTTATTATTCATAATGTTTCTAAAGCCTTCATCCCAGCGTTTCCAATATTGATCATTATTTTCAGCTTGATGAAATGGATCAACTTCATGAAAAGTGTCTTTAATTTTTCCTAATCCCGCTTCTTGTACCATTTTTTTATATGATGAAAACCCATTACTAGCAGCAATTGTATGACAAGTTTCGTCAATATTAGATCCTTCATAATAACCAAAAAATGCTCCACGAAGTAACTGCGATGATATTATATTTTCATTTGCTGAATAATTATTTTTATCATGAATAACTTTAGCTGTTTTTTCAGCACGTGCCATATCACTGGTATAAAATGCATCAAATTTAATGTCGGATAATTTATTGCCAATTTTTTCAGCATCCTCTAACCCTCGATTAGTTAAAGGTGTATTACTCCAGCCTTGCATTTTTCTATAAATATTGTAATAAGTTTGTCCATGACGAACTACATATAAATCAAATTCTTTCATATTTATCAAACCTCCACTTATTATTTTAAGTTAATTATACTTTAATATTAATTAAACGGAACCATAGTTAATGAAAAATCATTTTATTAGTAATATAATAAATTCATAGAAAGAAGTTTTGTATATGAAAAAAATATTTATTTACATAATAGCTATTTTTAGCACTTTAACATTATCAGCTTGTTCTTCTTCCAGTGCTTCTAATCACAAGAATGACACTTCAGCAAAAGTAGTACAAAATAAAAATGATAATTTTAAGA
Organism: Apilactobacillus apisilvae; assembly: GCF_023380225.1. NCBI lineage: Bacteria > Bacillati > Bacillota > Bacilli > Lactobacillales > Lactobacillaceae > Apilactobacillus > Apilactobacillus apisilvae. Next base: position 109,803 of record NZ_CP093362.1, on the reverse strand, counting down.
TTTCTACTAAATACGGAACAATAGCTGTAGACCGCGTATTAGTAGGCACTCAATATAATTCAAAATTACAAAAAGATGGAAAAGCCTTATCAATTGACTATAGAATTACTAATCAATCGGACGAAGCTATGACTGCAAAAGATATTGCGGATAATTCAAGTATCCATGTTTATGGTGTGAACAATCTATTCAAAAAAGAATTATTAACTAAGAATAATGTTAAAAATTTAGTTAATAATTCAAGTAGTTATGAATATAACAAATTATCAGATGAAGTTGATAAATGGAATGATGTACAAATTCAGCCTAAACAGTCTATTAATATGATTTATCCTGAAATTTATTCAAACATTAATAAATATGATCAAAACAAATCTTATATTTTATTAGAAGATAAAAATAATAAAACTAAAAGTGATAAAATTCTACTACGTGATTTTGAAGAAAACGCCAAACAGTTTAATAATGTGAATGAGTTTTTAAAAGACAATGTATAAAAAAAGATTCTTGCACAAGATTGTGTAAGAATCTTTTTATTTTTATTATTTATTTTTGCTGAATCTAATAAATTTATCAATTTCAGCCACAATCAACACAATAATTCCGGAACAAACAATAATTAACCAATCAAACCAACTAATATTGGCTGTATAGAAATAAGATTGCATGAATGGAACGTAAGTTAATATTAACTGCAAAATAATCATCAAGCCAATAATTAGAAAGGCTTTTTGATTACTAAAGAAATCTTTAGATAACGCTAAATTATTAGTTCTAATATTGAACAAGTAGAATATCTTACTAAATACAACTACGTTAACAACCATTGTACTTGCAACTGCTTGATCATATCCTTGCCCCATCAACCATTCAAAGACAATAATACCAATTATAGCAATCATACAAGATACATATGTCATCTGAAATACATCATGTTTATTTAACAAACTAGCTGTATTTTTCCGTGGTTTTCGATTCATTATACCATTTTCAGCTGGTTCAAAGATAAAGGCAAATTGAATTGTAATTGCCGACACCATGTTAATCCAAAGCAGCTGCGTAGGTTCCAATGGCATTTCTCGATTCATCAGAATTGTAAAAGCGATAATTAATCCTTCAGCAAAAGATGTTGGTAATAAGAAAAGAATACTCTTTTTGATATTATCATAAATTCGACGGCCTTCTTTGATAGCTACCGCCATCGTACTAAAGTTATCATCTGTCAAAATCATGTCAGCAGAATCTTTAGCAACATCAGTTCCTTCAATCCCCATAGCTACACCAATATCAGCTTTCTTCAATGCAGGAGCATCGTTAACACCATCCCCTGTCATTGCAGTAACCTTACCAGCATCTTCTAAAGCTTGAACGATATCCATTTTATTTTTAGGTGTAGTTCTAGCAAATACTTGATTGTTTATAACAGCATCCCTAAATTCTGCTTTTGACATTTCATCCAGCTGTGCCCCAGTAACAGCACTAATTTTATTAGCTAGTCCTAATTGCTCACCAATTGCTTTAGCAGTAATTGGATTATCACCAGTAATCATTTTCAATTGAACACCAGCAGAATTCATTTCTTTAAGTGCTTGAATAACTTCTTCTCTAGGTGGATCAATGATGGCTGCTAATCCTAAGAACTTAACATTATCTTTAAGGATTTCATGAGTAATTTCATTAACGTCATCAGAAACATCTTTATATCCAACTGCAATGACACGTTTTCCCTGTTTAGATAATTCATTAATTTGATTATTTAAATATTTTTCATCAAAATTTTTATCATTTTTGTCAGCCATGCCAAATAATTTATCAGGAGAACCCTTAATAAAAATCTTCTTTTTACCATTTTCATCGCGAACTAGCTTGGCAATGTAACGGTAATCTGAATCAAAAGGCAATGTATCAACTTCTTGATAATTAGCATGCTCTGGATAATTCACAACTTTATGATAAAGGGTTAAGAAAGCACCATCTGTTGGTTCACCATTAATTTCCCATGTTCCATCATCATTTGATAAAACAGTATCGTTAGCTTCATATCCTGATTCCAAGAATAACTTCATCTTTGAATTTATTTCAGCAGGTTTATTATTGAATTTAATTTGACCTTTGGGTTCATAACCATCACCAGTTACATCATATTCACGATTATCGATAATGATGTTTTTAACTGTCATTTCATTTTTGGTAAGTGTACCAGTTTTATCTGTAGCAATTACATCAACTGAACCTAAAGTTTCAATTGCAGGCAAGGATTTAATAATCGTATGCTTACGTTTTGCCATGTCGCTAACACCCATTGCCAAAACAACTGATGTTGTAGCAGGTAATCCTTCAGGAATGGCACCTACTAACATTGATACAACGGCTAAAGATAGTACTGATAGTGAATACGTTCCCATAAATAAACCTAAAATGAATAGTAAAATTGAAACTGCAATAATTACATAAGTAATTTGAGTTCCTAATTTATCTAACTCAATCATTAATGGTGATTTTCTGGCTTTAGTATTATTTACTTCTGATGAGATTTTACCAATTTCAGTATTTTCACCGGTATCAACAACAATTCCTTTTCCACTACCAGAAGTAACTGAAGTTGATGCATAAGCCATATTCTTACGTTCAGCCAATGGTGTTTTATCTTTTTCAATAACCCCTTCAATTTTTTCAATTGAATCTGGTTCACCAGTAAGTGCAGCTTCTTGAATTCTTAAATTATCCGCATCAAAAATTCTTAAATCAGCTGGAACATTATCACCTGCTTCAAGAAAAACAACATCCCCAACAACTAAGTCTTCAGCTGGAATATCATCCCTACTACCATTTCGATAAACAGTCGCTTGAGTTGATAACATTTGCTTGATTTTTTCCAAAGCTTCAGAAGCATTTGCTTCTTGATAGTAACCAATAAATGCATTAATGATTACTACCAATGCAATAACTAATGCATCAGAGTAATGTCCCATTAATAAAGTTATTAATGCCGCTACAATTAAAATGTAAATAATCATGTTATTAAATTGACGCACAAAAAGCTTCCATTTAGGTTCTTTCTTAACCTCAATTTTATTAAGACCGTACTTTTGTAAACTAAGTCTTACTTGTTCATCACTTAAACCTTTATTTATATCTTTAATATCAAATTTTTTAGTAATTTGATCAACTGTTAATTGATAACTCGATTTATCTTTCATATATATCTACCTTTACATATAAAATAATTTTATTTTTTAAAATAAATACAAAAACTATTTTAATTGATAGTAAGGAACGCAAGATAAAAAGCGATTTAAAAAGTTTTTCATATTTATAATCTCCTAAAAATTACTGATTAAACTTAACCGCAGTGCCATAAGCTACAACTGACTGCATATCACTACCAATCGAGCCAGAATCAAATCTCATCATAACGATTGCATCGGCACCTTTATTTTCGGCTTCCTTTTTCATTCTTCCAATTGATTCTTCTCTGGAATTATGGAGCATTTGCGTATAACCTTTAATTTCTCCACCAACAAGATTTTTTAAGCTTGCAGAAATATTACTACCAATATTTCTAGATTGAGTAGTAACACCAAACACTTCACCCAATACTTCGTAATTTTTTCCAATATTTTCAGTAGTTGAAATTAACATAGTATCTACAACCTCTCCTATTTATATACTTTAATTATAATAAAATAATAAATAATTTCCTAATAAATTAACTCAAGTTGAATTAAATATTATTTAGAATTTTAATTTAAAATAATATTGTATATACTAGTAAATTAGTGTTAATATTTAATTGTTATAAAGTTTATATATTAAATACTATAAATATGGATTAGTACTAAATAATATTTTTTCAGCGAATTAAGAATAGTGAGAGCTTAATAACCCTATTATCTAGGAATAACACCTATTTGTTTTTATTTCGAACCCTTAAAGTAGAGATAAACGGTCTTCATACGTTACATGAAAGAGTGGCCTTTTTAAAGGCATTTTAGGTGGTACCGCGGAAAGAGCTTTCGTCCTTATATGGACGAAAGCTCTTTTTTATTTATTGTATTTAAACAATCAGAAAGGTGTGTATTTTATATGCAACAACTAAGTGTTATCGATTTATACGATAAAGATATTGAAGATAAATCTACTGTTGCTCTTGAAGGATCAGTAAAAACTATTCGTGGTTCTAAAAACATTAGCTTTATTGAATTAAATGATGGTTCATGTTTTAGAAGTGCACAAGTTATCTTAAAAAAAGATAACCCTAATTTTGAAGAAATTAGCAAATTACCAATTGCATCTACAATTACTGTAGAAGGAGAATTTGTTAAAACTCCTGATGCACAACAACCATTTGAAATTCATGGTCAAAAAGTAGAGTTAGTTGGTCATTCAAACGCTGATTATCCATTACAAAAGAAAAAACAAACTTTTGAATATTTAAGAACAATTGCTCATTTACGTCCAAGAACTAATACATTCTACTCAGTATTTCGTATTCGTTCATTAGCAGCTTTTGCTGTTCACGAATATCTACAACACAATGACTTTGTATACGTTAATACCCCTATCATTACAAGTAGTGATGCTGAAGGTGCTGGAGCTATGTTCCGCGCAACTACTTTGGATATGAATAACTTACCAAAAGACGAAGATGGCAAAGTAGACAACTCTAAAGATTTCTTCAAAACAGTTACTAACCTAACAGTTAGTGGTCAACTACAAGAAGAAGCTTTCACAATGGCATTCAAAAATGTTTACACATTTGGACCTACATTTAGAGCTGAAAATTCACATACTCCTCGTCATGCTTCTGAATTTTGGATGATTGAACCAGATATGGCTTATACCAGATTACCAGGTATGATGGATTGTGCTGAAGGTTTACTAAAATATGTTATTAACTATCTTTTAGAACATGCTAAAGATGAACTTGATTTCTTGGACCAAAACGTTGAACCAGGTCTACTTGATAAACTAAGAGGTACCGCTGGTGAAGAATTTGCTCGTGTAACTTATACTGATGCAATCAAGATGTTACAAGAATCAGGTGAACAATTTGAAATTCCGGTTAAATGGGGCATGGATCTAAAATCTGAACATGAACGTTACTTATGTGAAGAAATTTATAAACGTCCAACCTTCTTAACAGATTATCCTCGTGATATTAAAGCATTCTACATGCGTGATAACGATGATGGTAAAACTGTTGCTGCTTCTGATTGTTTAGTACCAGGAATTGGTGAAATCGTTGGTGGTAGTGAACGTGAAGAACGTGAAGATATTTTGGACAAAAAGATTCACGAATTTGGATTAAAACCAGAAGAATATGCTTGGTACGCTGAATTAAGAAAATACGGTGAAATCAAACATTCTGGTTTCGGAATTGGATTTGAAAGACTAGTTATGTACTTAACTGGAATGGAAAACATTAGAGACGTTATTCCTTATCCACGTGAACCAGGAAATGCACCATTCTAATAAAAAATGATAAAAAAGACATTACTGTAATTAAGTAATGTCTTTTTTAGTTATATTACCATTGCTATAAATATTGAAAATACCCAATTCAGAATAGTCAAACAAAACTTGAATCTCAAATAACTGCTGTTTTAAATCAAAAGATAATGGTACTAATATTAATTTATCTTTTGAATTTAAATTATTTAAAAGACGCTGTTCGGCGTCCAAAAAAGATTTTACTAAACTATCTTTACTAGTAAGTATGGTTGATGGAAAAAAGTATCCGAACTCATTACGGTATTTAACTTTTAATATATTATGGCGATGCTCTAAGATAAAAATTTTATTTTTCAAAGAATGCCCTCCTAATAATTATAAATATAATAAAGATTGGGTAATTATTAAAAATGATCATTTTATTTTTTTCGTGAATTATAATTAAAATTTCATTCAAAAAATAATAACTAATGTTTATATCATAAGAAATTTTGTAATAAAAGACTTATTACTTAAAAAAGGTAGTGATAAGATATAATTCCATTCTTCTTTAGGAGCGATATAAAATCGAAATTATACAAAAAAATATCCCGTTATTAAAGAGATTTAAACGTTGGTTTAAAATATTTGGACCTGGATTAATTGTAATGCTAGCAGATACTGATGCTGGATGTCTATTAACAGCTGCTCAATCAGGTGCCCAATATGGATATGCAATGATTTTACCACAAGTTATTTTAATGCCAATCTTATATATGGCACAAGAAATGACTGTCAGATTAGGTATTGTTACCAAAAAGGGGCATGGAGAACTAATCCGTGAATATTTTGGTAAAAAATGGGCTTATCTATCAGCAATAACACTTTTAATCTCGGTAATTGGAGCATTAATTACTGAATTTATTGGCATTGCTGGTGTTGGAGAACTGTTTGGCATCCCAAAAACAATCACAATTCCTATGGCAATTATTTTACTAGCAGGAATTGGATTAAAGGGCAGCTATAAAAGAGTTGAACATATTGGATTAGCCGTTGGCCTGTTTGAATTAGTTTTTATTATTGGATTATTTTTTATTCATCCCAACTTTAATGAAATGATAAACGGTATGAAAAACGTACCTCTATCAGATCCTAATTATATATACTTAATTGCAGCAAATGTGGGAGCTGTAATAATGCCCTGGATGATTTTTTATCAGCAAAGTGCAGTTATCGATAAGAACTTGAAACCTGAAATGATTAAAGTAGAAAAGTATGATACTGCAATTGGAACAGTTATCACACAGGGAATTATGATTGGATACATAATTTTATTTGCCACAATCGTAGCTGCTAAAAATAAATATATTAATTTTAACCTAGTCATTGATTTAGCAAACGCACTTGGTAGCTTCTCAGGAATTGGAATTGCTAAAGTAATTATTGGACTAAGTATTTTGGGTGGATCTTTAGTAGCTGCCCTAGTAGTAGCATTAGCTGGAACTTGGGGAATGACCGAAGTCTTAAATTGGAAACATAGCTTAAACAACAAATTAAGAAAAAACAATTTGGGATTTTACAGTATTTATATTCTGGTATTTATTATTAGTGGAATAATGGTTTTATATATGGACAATATGGTTGATATAACTATTTCCATTGAAATTTTAAATGCACTAATGACTCCAATTGTTTTGGGATTTTTATTATTATTAGAAAACAAAGCATTACCATCTCAATATAAAAGTAAAGGATTCTACAAATGGATAGTTATAACATGTTGCTCATTTGTTATGATTTTTGGTATTTATATGATTGGACCTTCTCTGAAAATTTGGTAAATTAATAATTGACTTTATTTTAATCATAAGATATTATAATAGAAACTTAAAAGTAGTAGCTTATAAGAACAATCAACAGAGACCATTTATTTTAGTGAAAAAATGGATAAATTAAGTGAAGGCAGTTAAGTTAATTAATATAAATACAATTCAGAGGTATTAGACATAAATCTAATATAAAATAAGGTGGAACAGTGTTAAAGACGCCCTTTGTAAAAACAAAGGTGCGTCTTTTTTTATTTAAGGAGGAAATTACAATGACAAGTTATCACAATGACACTAAAATATGGGAAGCAATTAATGAGGAAAAACAACGTCAAGAAAACGTAATTGAATTAATTGCATCTGAAAACATTGTTTCGCAAGAAATCATGGATGCACAGGGATCGATTTTAACCAATAAATATGCAGTTGGTTATCCTAATAAGCGTGTATATACTGGAAATGAAGCAATTAATAAAATTGATAATTTGGCAATGAAGCGAGCAAAAGAATTATTTAAGGCTGAATATGCAAATGTATATCCACATTCAGGCACTCAAGCTAATCAAGCTGCTTATGCTGCTTTATTGAAACCTGGTGATAAAATTTTATCAATGAGCGAAAAAGCCGGTGGACATTTCACCCATGGTCAACCCACTAATTTTTCTGGTCAATTGTATGATTGTTATTTCTATGGAGTAGATCCAAAAACTGAGTTTTTAGATTTTAATAAAATAAATGAAATTGCTAAAAAAGTGAAACCTAAATTAATTGTTGCTGGTGCTTCAGCATATAGTCACATCATTGATTGGACTAAATTTAAAAAGATTGCTGATTCAGTTGGTGCCTATTTAATGATTGATATGGCACATATTGCTGGATTAGTAGCTGCAGGATTACATCCTAACCCAATGGAAGTGGCAGACATAGTTACTTCTACAACACACAAAACTTTAAGAGGTCCGCGTGGTGGACTAATTCTGGCTAAAAAGAAATTTGCTAATAAATTGGATAATGCTGTTTTTCCACTATCTCAAAGTGGAACTTTAGAACATGTCGTTGCTGCAAAAGCAATTGCATTTAAAGAAGCAATGCAACCAGAGTTTAAAGAATACATTAAAAAAGTTATTTTAAATGCACAAGCAATGGCTAAAGTCTTTAATAAATCTAAAACAATCCGTGTAGTTTCTAAAACTACTGAAAATCACGAAATGACTTTAGATATTACTAAAACTGGTCTAACTGGTAATGAAGGTGCTGAACTACTATACTCAGTTGGAATTGCTACTAATAAAGAATTATTGCCTAATGAAAAGGGTTCTGTTATGGAAGGAATCAGAATTGGTACTCCTACTATTACTAGTAGGAATTTTAATGAATATGATTCCGCTGAAGTTGCTGAAACTATACAACAAGTTTTAGAAGAACAAGACATTAATACAATTAATAAAGCTCGTCAAAAAGTACAAAAATTAACCAAAAAATATAAATTTTAAAATATAAAGAAGCAAACATTTTAAAAATGATTGCTTCTTTTATTATTTATTAAGCATCTCAGAGATAGCAACTGCCATTCTATGAATACCCTCATGAATTTGATTTTCTTGCATATTAGAGAAGTTAACTCTAAACGTTCCTGGAATTACTTTATCTGGATAAAATGGTTCACCAGGTACAAAAGCTACATTGTGTTCAACACAATTTTTAAATAGTTCCATCGTATTGATATTACCTGGAACTTCAACCCAGATAAACATTCCACCTTCTGGATTACTATGTTTAACCCCTTCTGGAAATTGTTCATCAATTTCTTTTAACATCATTGATGAACGACGATAATAAACATCACGAATTTTTTGAATATGAGCATCTAAGTCATTTTCTTCCATAAATCGAGCAACGATATATTGTGATAAATTGTCAGAATGCAAATCAGCTGATTGTTTCATTAAAACAAAAGCGTCCACAAATTTTTTATCAGCAACAATCCATCCCAAACGCATACCAGGTGCCAAAATTTTTGAAAATGTACTCATAAAAATTACATGACCATCTTTATCAAAATGTTTAATTGGATCAACTGGTTCACCAGAATAACGGATTTCACCGTATGGATCATCTTCCATCACCATAACATTATATTTGCTAGCTAATTCAGCACACTTTTGTCTACGATCTGCTGGCATTGTACGTCCAGTTGGATTTTGAAAGTTGGGAATTGTATAAATTAATTTAGTATCTGGATTTTGTTTTAATGCTTGTTCTAAAGAATCCATCTTCATTCCATCATCATCCATATCCACACCAACAATTTTAGCTCCATAACTTCTAAATACATCCAATGCACATAAGTATGTAGGTTTTTCGACTAAAACTACATCGCCAGGATTAATCATCATCTTAGCGATTAAATCAATTGATTGCTCAGAACCAGTTGTGATACATACATTATCAACATTACAATCAATATGTTTATGATTTTGCATTCGATCAGTAACTAACTGTCTTAACTTTGGATTACCAATTGAGGCTGTATATTGAAGTGCATTTTGACCATCTTTTTCAAAAACTTCGTCTGCTGCCTTTTTCATTTCTTCAACTGGAAATAATTCAGGCGCTGGTAATCCACCGGCAAATGAAATAATTTTAGGATCCCCAGCTACTTTTAAAATTTCACCTACCACATCATTATCAAGGCTTGGTACACGATCTGAAAATTTAAAGTCCATATATTTCACTCCATTACTTATAAATTATTTTTAATACTAATACAATTATTAGAAATTAGCAACTTTTTTATAATTATATTTTAATAAATAAAAAAGGACCAGTCAAAACTAGTCCTTATTAATTTTAGGTAATAAAAATGATAGTAATAAGCCTAAGATTGCAACAACAAACATTAATATAAATCCAAAGTGATATCCGTTAGAAAAGGCAATTACTTTATTACCAGAAGATGTTATAACACTATTAAATCCTAAAGTAACAAAAGTCATTGACAAAACCGTCCCTAAAGAACCACCTACTTGTCGAATTGTAGATGAAGCAGCATTCCCATCAGTCGTGTATTTACTATCTAAGGAATTAATTCCGTCTGTAAATGAATTCATCATGACTAATGCCACACCTATCATTCTGATTGAGTAACTACAAATGATTTCGATCAAATTAGAGTTAGCTCCAAACCATAACATTGGAATTGTTCCAACTAAAATAAAAGAGAATCCAATAATGGATATTTTTCTAACACCAATTTTATCGTAAATTGCACCTGATAATGGATTAAAAATTCCCATTAAAATAGCACCTGGCATCATTACTAGTCCCGTTTCAAGTGCTGATACTGTTCTAGTATTTTGCAGGTATAATGGCATAATTAATTCTATTCCAACCATTGCTATATTACTTAAAGTACTTATTAAAGTAGTTAAATTAAAAACATGATTCTTAAAAATATTAATATTAATTAGTGGCTTTTCTAGATGACTTTGACGGTAAATAAATACTAAAATACTTACAATACCAATTATTCCTGTTATAACGACCGATAAATTAAATGTTCCGGTATTACCAATCTCAGAAAATGCATATAAAAGACCACCAAATCCTAAAATGGACATTAGCAATGATAATATATCTAATTTAGATTTTTTAACAGTATTAATATTTTTAGTAAAGAAAATTCCTAAAATTATAACAATTACAGAAATAGTAGCTAATAAAGCAAATAAGTCTCGCCAACCAAAATATTCAAGAATTATTCCTGATAATGTTGGCCCAACCGTTGGTCCTAAAGCAATAACTAAACCTGTAATTCCCAATGCTAGTCCACGCTTTTCTGGTGGAAAAAGCATAAGAATAATGTTTTGAATAAATGGCATTAGCAATCCAGCAGCAATTGCTTGAATTAATCTCCCTACTAATAAGACTGAAAAATTTGGAGCAAACCATCCGATAAGTGAACCAATTAAGAAAGTAAATATCATAAAAAGATAACTATTCTTCGTCTTAAAATTATTAAAGACCCAAGAAGACATTGGAATCATAAGTCCAACAACTAATAAATACCCGGTACTTAACCATTGAACAGTTGACTGATTTATATCAAATGAATGCATAATCCCAGTAAGTGCATTATTAAATAATGTTTCAGCTAATAATGCCATAAATGATCCGAATAAAATTACTGACATCATTTTATTACGGACGCTAGTTGTTATATTTTCCAATTCAATCACCCCTATGAAAAATTATTAATTATTTCGGAAAATAAAAAATTTAATTGTTTTAAATCTTTTTTGTCCATTCCATTAGTTATTTTTTTATTTATATTATTAATTATCAAATTTATATTATCTTTATTATCCAAAATAAGGCTTTTGGATTTTTTTGAAAGTATGACTTCAACTTTTCGTTTATCAGTTTTTAAAGGACGAATTAATAATAAATTTTTTGCAACCATTCGCTTAATAATGTTTCTCATAGTTGGATGGCTTGTATGCATAGCAGCAGCTAAAGCATCCTGTGAAACAATTTGATCTTTTCGATCAAATAAATAAGTTAAAATTGCAAACTGAGAGCTTGTTAGTTCAGGGAACAACTTTTTAATTTCTTGTTGAAAGTGATTGCCAACTAAATTATTAATAATATTGATCTTAATTCCTAAGTTATCATCTGAAAACAAAATATTACCTCCTTCATTTCAACAAAGTGTAGCTTACTATACTTTTGCTATTTAAGCAACAAAAAAAGACTTAATTAAAATTAAGTCTTTTTTAATGAATTATATAAATTATGAAAGTCTACCAATCATAATTGCAGCAAACACAATCATAATTAAACCAGCAACAGTAAATGCCAATTCTTTCTTATTTTTATGTTCTTTTAGGATTAGTAAACCACCTAATGTTGAAACCACAACATTCATTTGAGTTAATGGGAATGAAGTAGCAACACCATTTAAGCTTAATGAAGTTAAGTATGCCAATGTACCTAATCCACCTAATAAACCAATAATACTATTTTTGATAGTAAATTTAGATTTCATTAAATTAAGTGAATCTTTTCCATTAATAACAAAAGAAATAACAATAGCACCTAAACACATACCAATTGTTTGTGGTAACAAGCCAACAATTCCAGATGCATTAGGAATTCTAGGAAAAACTGAACAAGCAGTGTAACCTAAAGATCCAATAAGTAATAATGGAATACCAGCTTTGTAGTCCATCTTAACTCTAGAAACAGATTTATCAACATAACTAGTAAAGAAAACACCAATAATTAACAAAGCAATACTTAAAAATCCAATTAACTTCGCAGTACCTGATGCCCATTCTCCCCAGAAAATAACTCCACATAGAGGAATTTCAATCAATTGTAATCCAGTAGAAATTGGCATTGCTGATGAAACATTCATTTTTTGAAATGAACTGAATTGAGTGAATTGAGCAAATGACCAAGCCATACCACCTAAAAATGGCCATAAAAATTCTTGAAAGGAAATTGCAGGTCTAGTAAAAGCATAGATTATTAATCCTATGATTACTTGACCATAACCAGTACCCATTACTTGTTCAATAGGACGACCACCTATTTTGGTACCAATTAAAGGACCAACTCCCCAAAGGAATGCAGGAAGTATGGCAATTATAATTTTCCAATCCATATTAGTAACACTTCTTTCTCATTTATTTATAATTTTATTATGCACTTTTTTATGATTAAAGTTAAATAAAAAATATGTATAATCTTTTATAATTATCATTATACATTTATATTTCATATCAGTAAAGCGCTTTCATTGATTTCATTTAAGTTATTTTTAAGTAATTAAATATACATTGTATATATTAAAAATATGGAAGTGATAAAAATGACAAAAAGAAATTTTAAAAAATATATTTTAATATTAACAATTTCACTAATAATTTTTGTATCATTTATTAACACTAAAAATCAAAGACAAGTAATAAAAAAAGTAAATCCGGATAATCAAACTGAATTTATTTGGAAATGATTTTATAAGTCATGATGTCTTCTTAAATATCTAATCATCCAATAAATAATTGCTAAAGTTATCACAACAGTAAATATCCATGACCATTTACTATTGGCAAATGGCAAGACTACATTCATACCATAGAATCCACTAATAATTGGTGGAATAGCTAAAATCAAAGACCAAATTGTTAATATTTTCGTCGTTTCATTCAAGTTATTATTAATAATATTACTGTAAGTGTCTTCAATTTGACTAACAATCTCATAATTAACGTCAAACATGTATTTACATTCACTATATTCAACAGTTACATCATCAATATGTTGATCCTGATGATTATTAAAGGTAATTGGAACAACAAAATTGTCACTAGATTTTTGTAGCTGATTAATTGCCATGATATTAGCAGCAGTAGAAGATTTTAAATATACCAAATCATTCTTCAAAATAGCAATTTCATTCAACTGCTTATTATGAACACTTTTTCTTAATTTTTGAAGATTTTCTACATCTTCATTTACTTGATCTAATTTATTCATGTATGGTTTGTTAATTCTTTCAAGAATACTAAAAATAACATCAAATTTAGTACAATTACTTTGTTGTTTAACTCGATATCTGGAATCACTTTTAGTAATAATAACTCCATCGGTAAAAGCAGAAATGACCGGTGAGGTTTCAACATTTTCGTCTTGACCACTAGTAAGTGCTCTAGTAATTAAAACTGAATATTTTTTGACAGAGTCATATTCAAATCGTGAATGTTCATGGGTGTCTAACATATACCCCTTTAATATGTTAGGTAATTTATAATCCTCAATAGTTGAAACCACCTCTTTAGTGTTAGCATCTACTAATTCTACCCAAGTTGAATCTAATAAATTATGTATCTTTTTCAAAATGGACCCTCCGTTTTTATTTTAATATAGAAAAATGAGTATTAATATAATTATATAACTTTTGATCTTTTATAAAAAATAATTTGAATTTAATATGTACAGTAAATATTTAAACAGTTAATGAAAAAAATAAAAATGACTTGCTGATGTCGAATCAACAAGTCATTAATATATTATCCACGACCATTGTTAAATGCTGGATATAGTTTCATACCACCATCAACAAAAATTGTATCACCAGTTACATATGATGATTCGTCTGAAGCTAGCCAAGCAGCAGCAGAAGCCACTTCTCCTGGTTTACCAATACGTTTCATTGGAACTAAGTCAGCAGTTTCTTGGTAAGTTTCAGGATCAGCAAATTTTTTAGCATTAATTGGTGTATTAATAGCACCTGGTGCAATTGCATTTACACGAATATTCTTATCAGCATATTCCTTAGCAACTGTTTCGGTAAGTAATTTACTACCACCCTTTGATGCTGAATAATCAGCAAAATGTGGCCATGAAATTTGTTGATGAACAGATGACATGTTGATAATGTTTCCTTGCTTATCATTATCTAAGAAGTAATTCAAAGCAGCTTTTGTTCCCAAGAAAGTACCAGTTAAATTAACATTAATAACTTTATTCCAGTCATCCAATGAAAGCTTGTGAGTAGGGGCTTCCTTTTCCATACCAGCATTATTAATCCATAAATCTAAAGTACCAAAATGTTCGACAGCAGTATCAACTAACTTTTGAATATCTTCTTCTTTGGCAACATTAGCTTGGACAGCAACAGCGTCACCGCCTTGTTTTTTAATTTCATCGACAGCTTTTTGAGCACCAGCTTCGTCAGAATTATAATTAAATACTAGTTTCATATTTTCTTCAGCTAAACGAATTGCTACAGCATTACCAATACCCTTTGATGCACCGGTAACTACAGCAACTTTACCTTTAAGATCTGTATACATAAAATCATCCCTTCATATATCTAGTAATTAAATTATTACACACATTACAAAAAAATGTTAATGATTTGCTTTTAAACAATCAACATAAAAACGGCTATAGAAATTAATAGCAATACAACATTTACTAATGTAAAAATCTTCAAAAATTTCCAACTACTCTTTTGTGCATAAGTTTGAACTTGTTTAAATGCTAATAAGTTGGCTAAAGAAGCAACTAAGGTCCCCATTCCACCAACACTTACTCCTAAGTAGAGTGGATAAAAATCATTAGTAAATTTAGCAATCAACACTGAACCAGGAACGTTACTAATGATTTGACTAATTAAAGCACTAGATAAAAATATTTGCTTAGAATTACCCAATATATTGTTTAAAAAATTAATAACCAACGGATTACGACCGAGTGTCCCAACAATTAAAAAGAACCCAACAAATGACAACAATAAAGAATAATCAACTTCTACAAATGTATCTTTATTTATGTAGGTTCCGTAAATAGAGGTTAAAATCATTGGAATCCATAAATTAATAATTTCAAAAATACCTAAGAAAATTAAGATAATTAATAAAATAAGTGGTAAACATTTTTTGTAATTTATATTAACTTTTTTTAAATTAACTGAATTTAACTCTTCTTTATTAACAAATAATAATAATATTCCTAAAATTAATAATCCCAAAAGCAGAATTAAACAAGAAGCACCAAAAAATTTACCAATTGATAAATGATAATAGGCAAGTAAAAATACATTTTGTGGATTACCAAATGGAGTTACTGAGCTACCTAAGTTAGCAGCAATTGTAATTAAGGTCACTGGATAAGGAACTGATAAATCCTGCTTTTGGGAAATTTCTATATATAAAGGCACTAGCGTTATAATTGCAATATCATTTGTAACCAACATTGATCCAAAAAAAGATACCAAAACCATTAATAGATTGATTTGCCTTGTGTTCTTAGATTTGTTAATTATGTAATTACTAATGTAACTGAGAATATTCAAATTTTTTATAATTGAAACTAACATCATTAAAGTAAAAAGAGAAATAATAGTTGTGGTATTAATGTCATTTATACTGGGCAAACCTATAAATAAAGATAAGATTAAAATTATTATTACTATCTTTAAAATATGGTCACCAAAAATATTTTGTTTTATTTTATTCATAGTAATCTCGCCCCAATTAGATATTGATTTTTTTCTGTCTTTATATATAATTTAACATTTATGACAATATTTTGTACTTTTTCTTTAAAGTATCCTATTTTAGTGGTATGTTGTACTTTATTAGGTAAAAATTACATAAAATTTTATATTTATTTGGAGGATTTAGTTATGAAAGCTAAATTTAATAAACTATCTTTGGCCGGAATGTTAGTTGCCTTGGGTATTGTTTATGGTGATATTGGTACTTCGCCATTATATGTAATGAATGCCATTATTGGTGATGCCGGCAAGATGTCTGACATCACTCCAGATTATATTGTGGGATCAATTTCACTAATCATTTGGACATTGATGATTATTACTACTGTGAAATATGTATTGATCACAATGAAAGCTGATAATAATGGTGAAGGTGGTATTTTTGCTCTATATGCTCTAGTAAGGCGTAAAGCAAAATGGTTAGTTTGGCCTGCTTTAATTGGTGGTGCTGCTCTTTTAGCAGATGGAACCCTGACTCCAGCAGTTACAGTTACCTCCGCTGTTGAAGGATTAAAAGGACAATCTTTTGGTGCTATTTCATTTAGTAATTCCCAACAAGATGTTGTAATTATTACTTCTTGCGTTCTGTTATTATTATTTATTATTCAAAGATTTGGAACCGGAATTATTGGAAATTCTTTTGGACCAGTAATGTTGGTTTGGTTCTCATTTTTAGCAATCATGGGAATTATTAACTTACTTCATTATCCTTTAATATTAAAAGCTTTTAATCCAATATATGCTATTGAAATTCTATTTAGTCCAACTAATAAATCAGGAATTTTTATTTTAGGTAGTATTTTCTTAGCAACAACTGGTGCTGAAGCATTATATTCTGATATGGGACATGTCGGTAAGAAAAACATTTATGGAACTTGGCCTTTTGTTTATGCATCATTAGTACTAAATTATTTAGGCCAAGGTGCATGGATTATAAAAAATGCACATAATCCTGCATATTCTGGATTAAAAAATTTAAATCCGTTTTATGATATGTTACCTGGTGGTCTTCGTGGATTTGCAATTGCAATAGCAGCTTTAGCAGCTATTATTGCATCACAAGCATTGATAACTGGTTCATTTACATTAGTTGATGAGGCCATTGGACTGAAATTCTTACCAAGAATGATTGTAAAACATCCTAGTAATGTAAGAAGTCAAATCTATATTGCAACTATAAACTGGTTCTTATGTATTGTCACATTTATTGTCTTGTGGCTATTTAGAAGTTCTGAACATATGGAAGCAGCTTATGGATTAGCAATAACTCTTACAATGTTAATGACAACATTATTACTGTTTGAATATCTATCATCTAAAACAAAAAGGTATATTGCATTTTGTATAGCATTATTCTTTGCCGTAATTGAATTTACATTTTTCTTGGCCAGTGTTGTTAAATTTTTGCATGGTGGGTATGTAACTTTAATTATCATGTTATCAATACTGATGATTATGATTTTATGGTACTTCGGTAATAAGCGTCGTGATCATTATGAAAAAGAAAGTGAATATGTATCATTATTAGATTATCGTCAACAATTGTCTGAATTAAGTAATGATGATTCAATTCCTTTATACACCTCAAATCTTGTATACATGACTAAGATTAAAAACGATTACCAAATAAAACGTAGTACTATGTATTCAATATTAGATAAGGAGCCTAAACGTGCAAAGGTTTATTGGTTCGTAACAGTTAATGAAACTAATAACCCTTATGAAAGTAATTATACTGTTGATTTACTGGATACTAAGAATGTGGTTGATATTCAACTATATCTAGGATTCAGAAAACAACAAAGTGTAAGTATTTATTTACATCAAATTGTTAATTACTTAATTCAACAAGGTGTTATTGATCCACAAAAGCAACGTTATTCTTCAACTAATAAGCCAGGTATTGTTGGTGATTTCAAATTCGTTATTATTAATGAAAGACCTTCTGATTTAGCATTAAATTCAGAAATTAATGCTTTTGATCGTCAATTAATATCTGGAAGAATCTTTTTACAAAATATAACTGCTTCACCTATTTCATGGTATGGATTAGAATTCAGTAATGTTATTGAGGAATCTTCGCCATTATTTATAACGATGCAACATGATCAATATTTAGTACAAAGAAAAATATACCATTCTATTCATTCAAGAAAGAATAGATAATAAAAACGACTTGCCAATAAAGGTAAGTCGTTTTTATTTAAACAAAATAACTACTAATACAAGCCAATAATAATATTACATAAAAGGCAGCTAATAATTTGCGATACCATAATCCATTATGATTATTAAGCCAATAATAAATGTAAATAGGACCCATTAGTAAACAAATAATCCCTAATAACATGATACCAATATATAAAACTGGTGAAGAACTTGTAAGACCACTAATTATAAAGGTAAATGGAAAAACCATTAATCCAATATTTAGTAATATTTCTTTTAATAGTTGATTCATTTTAATGCTCCCTTTTAATTAAGATAACCTTACGTAAAATAATTGGTGCTATTAATGTCGTAGCAATGATAGATGCGATAATAGTAGAATAATAATCTTCACTAATCAAATGTGAACTTAATCCGATTCCAGCGATAATTAAGCCAACTTCTCCGCGACTAATCATTCCAGCACCAATTTCCAATGAAGATATAGAATTAAAATTACTCATTTTTGCTCCTAGCATTGAACCTAAAAGTTTAGTTACAACTGCTAAAATAGTAAATATAATAAACATAATAAAATGATTTAAGATCCCACTAATTTCCATTTCTAAACCAACATTAGCAAAAAAAACGGGTATAAATATTGAATAACCCACTGTTTCAAAATCATTTGAAATTTTATCTTTAAAATCACTTTGACTAAAAATAATTCCTGCAAAGAAAGCTCCAGTAATTGTACTTAATGAAGTTTCTTCAGCTAAATATGCCAGTAATAAACATACAATCATAGAAAATTCAGTAATACCAAATTTAAATTTATTAATAATAATAGGCAAAAATCTCAAAATAATTCTATACATAATATAAACAAATATAAAAAATGCAATTTGTAATAAAATAGTTAAAATAATATTATTATTTTCGCCATCACTAACACCGAAAAAAGATACAGCAAAACTAAGAGCTAAAATTGATAAAACATCATCAGCAACGGCGGCTCCTAAAATCGTAATCCCTTCAGTACTATCCAATTCATCCATTTCTCTTAAAACTTCTACTGAAATTGACACTGAAGTGGCTGCAAAAATAATTCCAATAAATAAACTTTCAATATTAGAAAACCCATGGAAAAAACCTGCAATATACATAAAGGCGATTGGAAAAATAATCCCCATAAAAGCAACGATTAGGCTTGGCTTTAAGTATTTTTTCAAAAGTTCAAGATTACTTTCTAGACCAGCAATAAACATTAAAATAATAACCCCGATTTCCGAAAAAGTTCCAATAATCTTACCCGTTTGGACAATATTTAAAATAGAAGGGCCTAAAATAACTCCACTCATTAATTGACCAACAACTTCTGGTAACCCAAAGCTTTTAAATAATTTTCCAAATAATACTGTAGCTAATAATATTAAAACTAAATCAATCAGATATTCCAATTAATCACTTCCTAAGATTTAATAAACAAATTATATGATAACATAATTTAATTGTAAGACTCTTATTAAATAATTCATTGTAAAGAAACATTATTTACGTTATAATTATGTATACATATTCAAATTCACCACTAAATATTGTGTAATTTATCTTGCTATTATTTTCAACAATATCTTAGTGGACACATAAAAAAAGAGCTACTGATTTTATCAGTAGCTCTTTTTGTTTATCCAACGTGATTTTCTTTTAAAATAATATTGACTTCTTTTTGCATTTCATCATTTTTTGACCATTCTTCAAAGTGATCTAAATCTTCCCCTGGCATTGAATAATGGATATTAATATAATCTTCATATTTAGCCACATGATCAGAATGCGGAATATTCAATTGTAAAATTCTTACTTCTTGGATAAAACCTCTTTCAGCAGCTAACTCTGCCCTACCATTTTGTACCATATTACTGATTTCCATATACTTACTACCATCTAATCTAGTAATTTGTTCAATTAAATCTAAGGTTTCATCACTTTTATATTCTACTGCCATTTTTTATATTTCACCTCTTATCACAAAAAAAATCCGCATAAACGGATTTTCAGTTATTTAACACTCGTCTTTTGTGCTTTATGAGTTTTTTTATTTAAACCTGAAGCTTGTTCTAACTTACTAGGTAACTTCAAAGTTTTTGAAGGCTTAACAATTGAAGCCGGATGCTTCACTATATGCGTTATAGAATGACCAGAAATATTCACTAAGCAGAAAAACATTGTTGCAAAAACTACTAACCAAGTGAAAGCAACTGATAATTTAGGCATTTTTTCGCTAATAACAGAACTATAAAAACGCTTTTTAATCTTAGATGCAACCTTTTTATCATCAGGATTTTGGGCTTGTTCTTCTTCAGTTACCCTTTTTTGATATTCATTAATATCAAAATCTTTCTGTACTTGTTTTTTCTCAGTTTCAAAATCTGCCTTTTGCTTTTTAGAAAGTGACTTAAACCATTTGGTAAATTCACGATATTTTTTGGTAACATCTTTAGTTTTACCAATGGTTTTTAATTCGCCATAGTTAATCCAAGCAACTCGATCACATAGTAATTCTATTTGTCTAAGTGAATGACTAACAAAAATAATTGTTTTACCTTGTTTTTTGAAATTTTCAATTTTATCAACACACTTTTGATAAAAAGTATCATCACCAACAGATAAAGCTTCATCGATAATTAAGATATCGGGGTTAATATGAACAGCAATAGAGAATCCCAAACGAGATCTCATACCACTGGAATAACTTTTTACTGGTTGGTCTACGAAGTCACCAATATCAGCAAATCCAATAATATCATCCATCAAATCATCAATTTCCGGATTAGTTAATCCTTGCATTAAAGACTTTAATCTAATATTTTCACGACCAGTTAAATTCCATTTTAAACCAGCACTAATTGCAACAATTGATGTATCTCCTCTGACATCAACATATCCAGTTGTTTGTGGAATGATTCCAGACATTATATTAGAAATAGTAGATTTACCAGAACCATTTACTCCAATTAAACCTAAAGTTTCACCAGGCCTAACATCAAAAGATACTCCCATTAATGACCAAAAATGTGGTACATCAGTTTTAATCGAAAAAAATGATTTTAACTTATCAGTTTGTGTTTTAAATAAATCATATTCTTTTGTTACATTTTGAACTCTAATTTTATAATCTTCTGCCATTTTTATACTTCCTAAACATTTATTCAATTTATTCATTATAAAACTACCGAAATATTATATCAAATCAAAGAAATATAAGGTTGTTTCTAAAACTTCAATGCACTTGATGAAATCCAATAAGTTTTATGATTGATATTTATATGATACCAATTAGTATTATCTTTACCATTAACTCCCGAAGAATCATAACTTACTAAATAGTCACTAGGAACTTTAATTTTATCCCAATTGGACACTTTAACTGACTTTGAAGTGCCAGGAATTTTATCATACAAACGATATTTACCATAGTTATTCAAGTAAGCATAACCGGAAGAAGTTTTATTATAAGTGTTTTTCTTGCTATCATTAGTTTTAATATTAGATAAGTCTTTTGAACTAATCCAAGCATTTCCAGTTCCTGCAATATAAATTCTATACCAATCAGTTTTTACACCATTATTGTCAATAGTAGCCTTCATATTAGAATTATAGTTATCTTCACTTAAGTCTTTAGTATTTTTAATTTTTTGACTTAAATATGGTGAATTATAAACATGATTATAAAGTTGTTTACTATCAGTATTTTTTACAGTAATTTTTTTATTTGTTTTAGTGTAGGTAACATTAGGTAGATCTAAAGCCTTCTCAGAAACCCAATATTTACGTTTAGAATCATTGCCTAGACGAATACGATAAAATTTAGATTCTTGTGATCCTACTTTATGAATAGCTAAGCAATCAGCAAAAACTTTTTTATTTGAATTAAGTTTATTACTCCATGAGTAATTTTTTATCTGAAATTTACTACCTTCGGCGTGATTAGATAATTTATATGACTTATAATCATTAGATAGTTTAAATGTTTCTTGCCCATTAGCACTATTATATTTAATATTTTCAGACTTACTATCATCATTTTGTGTTTGACTATTATGTATCTGACTATTGTTTGTATTTACAGATGTATTAATATCCAAACCCTTATTATAATCATTTTGACTACTGCTATCTGATGAATCATAAGATTTTAAGTTATTATTATTAATGATTCTAATTAATTTAGCACCATAATCAGGATCAGTAGCATATCCATCATCTCTAATATTTTGTGCAGCTTCTTCAACTGTAGTAGCAATAGAACGATGAACATTGCTATATCTACTATTGTTTAAAAAATCTGCATAGTCTTGCAAACTACTTGAAAGATCTGGATATGTTCTAAAAACAGAATTAGTTGTATAACTATTATTACCATTAAACTCAGTAGTATCAGTATTAACGCCTTGCCCATTAAATGATTTAATACCAAATAAATTATTACTGTTTTGCGTTAAACCACTTTGACCATAAAAGCTTTCTAAAGCAGCTTGAGCAAGTAGTAATGAAGGATATAAATCATTCTTATTAGCGATTTTTGTAGCTAATGGACTTAATTTAGTGAAAAAATTATCATAATTGAGCTGACTGGATAAATTATCAATACTATTATTATCGGTATTATTTAATGAACTATTATTATTGTTTGAACTATTATTATTTAATGGGCTATTGTTTGAATCATTACTATCAGCATAAGAATATAATGAGTTAACTGAAACCATCATAGTACTAACTGTCATTAATGATAAAAAAACCTTAGCAACATTTTTCTTTTTCATATTATAATTCTCCTAAAATAATTATCTTTTAATTCCGCGTCGATCTGCGCTTAATTTATTTTGTTGATTTTTGAATTTTTCCCAAGTTTTATCTTTTTTAGATTGTATTTTAGAATTATTTCCTCTTTTTTTAGTAAATTTCATAACTGAACACTCCCAAAAATATTATAACATTAATAAACGAAAAAATTATTACGTTTACGTAAAAAAAGCAGGCTCTAAAGTTAATAAACTCTAGAGCCTGCTTTTTAAATTTTATTGAACTGTAACACTCTTTGCTAAGTTTCTTGGATGATCAACGTCTAATCCCTTATTCAAGCTTGTGTAATAAGCAAGCAATTGAGCAGGAATAACACTTAATAATGGAGTTAACATACTGTTAACATCAGGAACAATAATATCATCACCATCTTTAGATAATGATTTAGTAACGATAGTAATAGCTTTTGAACCTCTAGCAATTGTTTCTTCAAGATTACTTCTAGTTAAACCAGCAGTATTTGATTGAGTAATAATACCAATAACTGGTGTTCCATTTTCAATTAAAGCAATTGTCCCATGCTTCAATTCTCCAGAAGCAAATCCTTCGGCATGAATATATGAAATTTCTTTTAGTTTAAGAGCTGATTCTAAAGAAACAAAGTAATCAATACCACGACCAATATAAAATGCCTTGTTAGCGTCAACAAAATAATCTTTAGATAACTTATTAAGGACTTCCTTTTCATCAACAATCGTTTGCATTCCAGTAGCAACTAAACCTAATTGTTGTTTTAAGTTAAATTCAGTAGCCTCCTTAATTTGATCTGCTTCTCCTAAGGCTTTAGCTAAAATAGCTTCTACAGCAATTTGAGCAGTATAGGCCTTAGTTGAAGCAACTGAGATTTCAGGCCCTGCATGTAATAACAAAGTATAATTGGATTCACGTGACAATGTGGAGTTAGCAACATTAGTAATTGTTAAACTCTTATATCCAGCTTTATTAATATTAACTAAAACTTCACGACTATCAGCAGTTTCGCCACTTTGACTTAAGAAAATAAAGAATGGATTCTTTGATAATAAAGGCATATTATATGCAAATTCTGAAGCTACATGAACTTCTGTAGGAATTTGTGCCATTGTTTCAAATAAATTCTTACCAACTAATCCAGCATGATAACTAGTACCAGCAGCTACAATATATAAACGATCAGCTTGCTTAATAGATTTTAATAATTCTGGTTCAATTTCAGGAATACCATCTGCATTTAAGTATTCAGCAGATAATTTTCTCATAACATTTGGTTGTTCATCAATTTCTTTAAGCATGTAGTATGGATATGTTCCTTTATCGGTATCACTAGCATCAATATCAACATGGAAAGGTTTTCTATTTTCTACAAGATTACCATTTTTATCTTGAATTTCAATTGAATCAGGTCTAACTGTAACAAAATCACCATCATCTAATTCTAAGAAATCATGAGTAACATTCAACATAGCTAATGAGTCAGAACATACCACGTTACAATCTTTACCAATACCAATTAATAAAGGACTTTTATTTTTAGCCACATAAATAGTATCAGGCTCTTCACGATCCATTAATTGAAAAGCATATGATGAACCACTATCTAATAGTGAAAGTGTCTTTAAAAAGGCATCTTTAGCATTCATATTTTCTTTAGTTGCAAAATAATCAACTAATTGAACTACTACTTCAGTATCAGTCTGTGAAGTAAATGTAAAATCAGATAAATATTTAGCTTTTAATTCTTCATAATTTTCAATAACACCATTATGAACAAGATAAAAACGATTATCTTGTGAAAAATGAGGATGAGCATTTTCAACAGTTACTCCACCATGAGTTGCCCAACGAGTATGCCCGATTCCAGAAGTTCCACGAATATCATCTCCCACCGCATTTTTTAAGTTAGCAATGGCACCTGTTCTCTTAATAAGATGATCTTGACCATCTTTATCACTTACATAAATTCCCGCAGAATCATATCCACGATATTCTAATTTTTGTAATCCATTAATTAAAATGTTGACTGCATCTTTATTGCCTGCAACTCCAACAATTCCACACATAATTATACCTTCCTTTCAGGTTTTATAATTGGTATATACATTTATATTCATATTTATTTTTCCAAGACAACTACTAGAATACAGTTTTAACTTATATATGTCAATCAATATATGGATAATTGGTATAGTTTAAAAAGAAGAAAACAAAAAAGGCCTAAAATTAGGCCTTTTTTGTTTTTATTCAATTCCTGACTCTTTTTCAACTACATCAGCAATTAGCTTTGTGTAATCATTTACTAGATCTTGAGTTGGTGCTTCAGTCATTACCCTTAGTAATGGTTCAGTTCCACTAGGACGGACCAATACACGACCATCACCATTCATTTCTTTTTCAACTTGTGAAATAATATTTTTAACTGGCTCATTATTTAAAGCTTGTTTTTTATCAGAAACTTTAACGTTAATTAATTTTTGTGGATATTTTTTAACTTCTGCTGCTAATTCAGATAACTTTTTACCTGTATCTTTCATAACATGAAGCAATTGTAAACTAGTTAATAATCCATCACCAGTAGTATTAAAATCCAAAAATACAATATGCCCTGATTGTTCACCACCAAGATTGTAGCCAGATTTGTTCATTTCTTCAACAACGTATCTGTCACCAACTTTGGTTTGAACATTCTTCATTCCATTAGCTTCCATAGCTTTGTACATTCCTAAATTACTCATAACAGTTGTAACCACTGTATCCTGTTTTAGGCGACCATGATCAGACATATATTTACCACAAATGTAAATAATTTTATCACCATCAACTAATTCGCCATTTTCGTCAACAGCAATACAACGATCACCATCACCATCGAAGGCTAAACCAATTTCGGCACCTTTATCAACAACCATTTTTTGTAATTGTTCAGGATGAGTAGAACCAACCTGATCATTAATGTTAAGTCCATTAGGCATTGTAGCCATAGTATCAAAATCAATTCCCAAATCAGCATATAATCTTGAAACTAAACTACTAGTAGCACCATTGGCTGAATCAACACAAATATGCATACCTGATAAATCTTCAGGAACAGTTTGTTCTAAGAAGCGAATATACTTTTGACTACCTTCTGAATAGTCATCAGATGTTCCTAATCCTTTAGATGAAGGACGAGGTAAGTCATCTTTATTTTCTTCTAAAATCTTTTCAATTTCTTCTTCTAACTCATCAGATAATTTGTAACCATCTGATCCAAAGAATTTAATTCCATTATATTCAGCGGGATTATGTGAAGCTGTAATCATAACACCAGCTGCGGCACCTTGGGTTCTTACTAAATAAGCAACCCCCGGAGTGGTAACAACACCTAATTGCAATACTTCTATTCCAACTGATAATAATCCTGCAACTAATGAACTTTCTAACATTTGACCAGAAATTCTAGTATCTCGAGCTACTAAAACTTGTGGTTGTCCTTCAGATTCATTGTGTTTGGTTAAGATATATCCACCAGCACGACCACATTTAAAGGCTAATTCAGGACTAAGATCTTCATTAGCTACTCCTCTAACTCCATCGGTTCCAAAATATTTCATAATAACATATCTCCATTTCTCAGTTTAAAAACTAATGTATTTTAACGAGCTTGGGCTTTAATATTTACTTTAATGTTATCAGGATCAAATCCAGATACATGATTCAAATTCTTATCTAATTGAACATTTACGTTTTTCTCTTTATTAATGGAAGAAACATCAACATAAGCCTTAACAGAGTTAATATCATTAAGTTCTTTTGAAGATCCAAACACTTTGACCTTCTTAGTATCAGAACTTAAAGTATATTTTTTAGCAGATGATGAATTCTCAGTACGTAAATCAATCGGAACAGTTTTATTATTACTACTGCTTATTGGTAAATTAACAGAAGTAGTTGAAGGCGTCAAAATAACATTAACTATTTTACCTTTTGAATCTAAGGCTTCTAGGATAACTGAAGCATTAACCGTTTTATTTGTTCCCTGCGGAATACTCAATTGAGCAACTACCTTATCGATCTTATTAATTTCATTTTCAGCACCAGTAGCCTTAACCTTGTCATTACCCAGAACCGCTTTTCCGGCACGGTAACCATCTGCAATATTAGAATTATCATACTTTATGTCTACTGGAAACTCAGTAGATCTTCTAGGTTGAATATTTACATTAATATATGCTGGATTAACTTTATATTTTAGTTCGTCATTCAATCCATCTTGATAAATTCTAACTTTGTGATGTCCCACACCTAATCTAGAAAGGTCAGCATAAACTTTAAAATTTTGTGTATTAACTGTAGTTGTTACTAAAGCCGCAGGTCCACTAATTTTAACTGAAACTTTTTCTGGATATCCTGTAACAAAGTATTTATTATTATCAAAATTCAACTGCAAAGGTAATGATAATGTTGAATCTTTAGTTGCCGTTAACTGGGTAATTGAACTATCGGTAGTATCATTACTATTACCAAAAAACTTGTTTTGATTGACATAAACAAATAGCAGAATTGCAAAAGTTAATGAAATTAATCGAAAAAACCAAGGATTATCAAATCTTTTCATTACTTTTTACCTCCATCTTGCTTATTACTTTTAATTTTATCTACCCAAGTTCCTAACATGGTGAAAAAATTCTTGTTAACAGAATCTTGTTTAGTAATTAATTGATCTTTTAAAAACTTTATATAATCTTCTTCGGTTAAGCCTCTTAATAACTCGTTATTTTTAGTAATTGAAACTTCACCAGTTTCTTCGGATATCACAATTGTTAAAGCATCAGTAACTTCAGAAATTCCCACAGCAGCACGATGCCTCGTCCCTAATTCTTTTGGGATTAAGTTGCTTTGTGATAATGGTAAATATGCCGCAGCAACTGCTAAACGATTATTTCTAATAATAACAGCTCCGTCATGTAAAGGAGTATTGGGAATGAATGTATTAATTAATAATTCGCCGGTTACATCAGCATCTAGTTTTATACCAGTTTCTATGTAGTCCTCTAATCCAGTATCCATTTGAATTGTAATTAATGCTCCAATACGACGTTTCGACATGTATTGAATAGACTTATCTAAGGCTTGAATCATTTTTTGATTTTCAACATTTTGATTTTGCGTATGCTTTAAAATAGATCCACGACCTATATGTTCAAGGCCACGTCTAATTTCTGGCTGAAAAATCACAATAATTGCAATAACTCCCCAATTGATAACTTGGTCTGTTAACCATGACACAGCTGTTAAGCCAAAAATAATGCTAAGAATTTTAACAATCGCAATTACTAAAACCCCTCTAAATAATTGCACTGCTTTGGTTCCTCTAAGTAAAACAATAACTTCATATATAATAAACCAAACAACCAAAATGTCTAAAAGATTGCTAAGCGTAAATATATTACTGAAATTTATGCCCATAAATATTCCTCCATATTTCATTAACAATATACATTATATCACTGTATATCATTACTTTTTAATATTAATAATTACATTGTAATTTTTAGTTTTTAATAGTTCAATTAAAATGTTTTTCGCGTTAAAATAATAAATATAATAAATCTTTTTAAGAGGTTAAAAAATGTTAAAAAATATAAAATGGCAAATAAGAATAGTATTTATAATGTGGATAATTTTTTTATATATTATGGTGAAACCTCCATTTGGATTTCTAATTTTAAATACTATTTTAGGATATATTCCAATCGAAATGAGTTTGGAATTAACAAATAGACATTTATCGAAATCGTGGCTATTTTGGCCAATATTATTATTATGGATTATTTTTTATCCTAATGCACCATATCTGTTAACTGATTTATTTCATCTATCACTACTAAACCCTTATGGAAATGATGGACTATTAAGGCTATCTGGGCAAATGTGGATTAGTTATTCATATCTAATGATTAGTGCATTAGGATGTTCATTAATCGGGTTCTTTGGATTATTCAAAGTTGTAAATGAAATTACACAAAAATTAAAGATAAAATCTGAATTTTTTAAAATGAGTTTAATTATTATTTTAAACATTATATCTTCAATTGGAATTTTCATTGGGAGATTCCTAAGATTTCATACAGTCTATCTTTTATTATCACCTAAGTTATTAATAAAACCACTAATTGAAATGTGGACTCCTCATATGATTGCTTTTGTTGTAATTTTAACAATCATTCAAACTTTTGTATATTGGATAATACATTTAATTGTCAAAGACACTGAAAATAATTTATAAAAAGGGTCTGTGACATAAGTCTCCTAAAAAACAGGATTTACGTTTGAAATTTAACGTAAATCCTGTTTTTGTATATAACAGTATAAAATTAATGACTCTCGTCATTAGTTTTCTTATATTTAATGCCATCATAGCAAATCCAGTTTCTCTTTTGACCCTTTCGATTCCCCTAACGGAGAATCGATTAAAACGCAAAGAAGCCTTTAGTCTACCAAAAACTGATTCTACATCTATTTTTCTTTTTTCGTAGATATCATTTGTTTTCGGTGCCAAAAGCAATTCTTTTTGTTTATTTTTAAAATATTCCCATGCATAATTAATTCTAATTTTTCTGTTATTGCCAGATTTGGTTAATGCATTAGAGTTTATATTTTGATTAATATCGTATTTTTCAGCTTCATATTCTTTAAAGTCGCGAGTAAATTGATGCTTATCAGTTCTTTTACAATAGGCATTAAAATTAAATCGAACGCCATTAGGATCTAGGTAATAGTCATCTTGTGCATTGTAATACCAATTCATGACCTTACGGTCATCACTTTTCCATTTACGACTTTGTTCTTTTAACATTGTTCCATAGGGAATTAAAGGAATGTTATTAGTTAGTTTGTCTTCTATAAAACGATAATTACTTTCAGATCCATAACCAGCATCGGCAACAATATATTTACCTAAACTATTATTCTTAATTTGTTTATTTAAGAACGGAATTAAAGTACGAGTATCAGTGGGATTTTGATAAATGTCAAAATTAGTTATGAATTGTCCACTAGTGGCAATTTGTAAATTATAAGCAGGTTTAAGTTGTCCATTTAACATGGGGTCTTCCTTAATACGCATAAAAGTAGCATCATGATCAGTCTTAGAATAACTATTACGATTGGAAAATATTTTATTACTTTTTTGATATTCTATTTGTTTGCATTTACGAAAACGAAGTTTTCTTTTAATGGCTTTTAACTTACGACGCTTTTGTTTATGGGGATTAGGTGATAGTTTTTTATTCTGTTTAATTTGATCATTTAAATCTGCTAAACAATTTTCTAAATGGATGATGATTTCATCTAACTCACTTGTTGAAATATCAGAGTCATCTGGGAGTTCACCCACATATTTAACATCATTCATGTCATGTAGTAATTTTATAATCGCTTCGCGATTTAATTTATCGAATCTGATTATATTTTTACGCCAAACAAAAGAATACTTATTAGCATTCGCTAGTATTTTAGTTCCATCAATAAAACTTACATCATCAATATAATTATTTTTTCTTAGATATTTAGTTAATTGATTCATGCATTTACTAATTAAATTTTCTGCTTCATCTGAAATCCTAAATCGACAGACTGTTCTGTATGAAGGAAATGAATTTTTAGTTAACCAACGTGCAGGTAAATTTTCTTCTGCCAGCTCACTAATTTGGCGACTACTAAAAATCCCTTTAGAATAAGCAAACAAGGTTAACTTTAATAGTGACCGTAGGTCGTATTTTCGTGGCCTACCAAATATGTATTTTTCTTCTAAACCAATCATTTCAACAATTTGATTGATAATTTTTACTTGATGATTATTTTTAGGTTGCCAATTTTGAATATTTAAAATATAATTAGTACTCATTAGTTTTAAGTTTCCTTTCAAGGAGATTTATTTAAACGATATCGGTTGGTTCGATATCGTTTTTTATTATACATAAATAACGCTCGTTGGAAAAATTAAATTCCAACGAGCGTTATTTTTTAGAGACTTATGTCACAGTCCCTTTTTTATACATCTAATTCAATATTTTCTAAATAATTAATTTCTTGTCTTAAATCCGAAGCGGTTTTCCAACTAATTTTTTCATCAGTAACAAGTTGTTGTATGGCAACTCTTTGAGCACCTAAAGCTCGAACTTTCATTCGACGATATCTAGTTTCATAGTCAATCGAACTAGTTTTAAGCGCTTCGTTATAGTTAAGATATTCGTCAATAATTGTTTTAACAACATCATCGTCGTATTTATTGCCCAATTGGTCTAAACTTTCAATTGTATAATTATTAATTTTAATTAAAGATTTACGTAACTTAAATTTAGTTTCTTCATCGTTATTTTGACTAAACAACCATAACTTAAATGTTTGATATAAAGAAACTAATTCAAGTTTATTGTTAGATTGATTAAGTTCTTTTAGAGTTTTTAATTCACGATGATTAATTTGATAATTAACAACATTGATCATTTTTTTATTTAGTTGACCTCTAATAGATAATCTCTTGATAGCTTCTTTTTCGTACTTAATTGCAGCAGCACGAACCTTTTTTTCCATTTCACTTACTCTCGTTGCTGATAACTGCTTAATAATAATATGATATTGATCAATAATCACGTTACCAATATGTTTATCTTTTGAACTATGCTCCCTGATTTCCTCGATAGCAAAGTTTAACATATAAATTCTAGTCTTACTTTCACTCCAATAGTTATTATTATTATATTGAACCACTTTTTCTTCATTCGATATTAGTGGCAAAATTACAATTGCTGCAACCAAACTAAGAATAATAACAATCGATGCAATAAATAAAATCAAAGCGCGATCTGGAAAAGGAATTCCCTTATTAGTAACAAATGGAATCGAAAGTACACCTGCCATCGTAATGGCACCTCTAACTCCAGAAATTCCAGCAATTAAAGCTGTTCTGAAATCAATATGTTCAACTTTGTGATTGGAAATCAGATTGCTAAAGAATTCATAAACCATAATCCAAACAACTCTGATAATTAATAATACAAACCAGGTAATAATTGCATATCCAATGGATAACCAAGTATTAAACTGCATGCTCTTAACAACAGTTCCCATTGCAAATGGTAACTCAATTCCCAAAATTAAAAATACAATTCCATTTAAGATATAAATAATAATATCCCAAGTATGTTCACTCATAACTTCTAATTCAGCCAATGCAGCATTAGACTTTCCAGACATCAAATGATAAACAATTCCAGCAGCTACTACCGCAATTACTCCAGAAGCATGGAATACCTCTTCAGATAACATGTAAATTAAAAATGGTGAAACAATTTGAGCAACGATATTAAAAGCAATGTTATCGATTCCTTTTTTATATATCCATCTTCTAACAAAAGATATTGCTAACATTGTTAAAGTTCCAATTAATCCACCAATGATACTGATATAGAAGAAATCTACAACGGCATCCTTTAATGAAAATACACTATAAACAGTTGCAGCAACTGCATATTTAAAACCAATCAATCCACTAGCATCGTTAATTAAACTTTCCCCATTAACTAAATGTAAAATATTTTTAGGTAATCTTGCTTTTTTAGCAATTGCTTCAACTGCAATGGGATCGGTAGGTGATAATATTGCTGCTAAGGCAAATGCCACTGACATTGGCATCGATGGAATCATTTTATAAATAACTAATCCACCTAATATCATTGTAATAAATACTAAAAGAATGGAATTAGCAAAAATTGGCCATCTTAATTCCCATAAATCATCTTTAGGAAAACGCCTACCATCATTAAATAATAATGGTGCAATAAACAATAATAAAAACCATTCAGTACTAAGATGGATATTAAAACTAAAAATAACTGCCAATAAGCATCCCAAAGCAACTTGAATTAGGCTATCAGGAATAAATGGTACATAGTGATGGATTATATTGGAGGATAATAATAAAACTATCAATAACAAAATAATCTCAATAATTTCCATATATAAAAGTCCCCTTTATTTATCTCTTCCGATAATTCTAACCTCAGTTTCCAAATGAATATTGTAATTAGTTTCAACGACTGCTTGAACATGATGAATAACATCAAGATAATCAGTTGCATTAGCATGATCAACATTAACAATAAATCCAGCATGTTTAGTGGAAACTTGCGCTCCACCAGATTGATAACCTTGAAGTCCTGAATCATGAATTAACTTACCGGCAAAATTACCCACCGGTCTCTTAAAAACACTACCACAAGATGGTAAATCTAAAGGTTGCTTAGAAGCACGTAATGAATTAAAATGATCCATTTCTAGTTGGATATCATTTGAATCCCCACTTTGTAATTCAAAGGTTGCTTGCAAAACGATATAGTCATTTTCTTGAATTAAACTATGCCGATAACCAAAATGTAACTCTTGATTTGATAGTGATTTTATTTGAGCATCATTAGTTAAAACAACTACACTTTTGACTATTTTATCAGTTTCACCACCATAAGCACCCGCATTCATATAAATAGCCCCGCCAACACTACCAGGAATTCCAGCAGCAAACTCTAAACCAGAAAGACTATTACGTTGTGCCTCAATCGTAACATCAATATAAGAAGCACCCGCATCAGCAACAATTTCATGATTGTCACAACTAATACTGTTCATATCAGTCAACATAATAACTAATCCATTAATTCCACCATCTTTTATAATTAAATTACTGGCATTCCCTAGTACTGTAATTGGTAAATCATCATTCTTTGCCTGCTTAACTAGCGAACGAACTTCATCAACAGATTTAGGAAACGCAATAAAATCAGCTGGGCCCCCAGTTCTAGTAAAAGAATATTTGGATAATGGTTCATTTTTTAGAATATTTATTTGTTTGTCCATAATTATCAATTTCCTTAATATATTTTATATATTAAGTTTAACATGATAAAAGGAAATGTTACCATGTTATAATTAGATTGAGTTTATTGTAAGGAGTACAAAGATGAATTTTGTAGCAATTGATTTTGAAACAGCTAATAGTAAAAGAGCTAGTGCATGTTCTTTGGCTCTTACAGTTGTGAGAAATAACCAAATCGTTGATGAATTTTATAGTTTAATTAACCCAGAAGCAGATTTTAATTGGCGTAATATCAAAGTTCATGGATTACACGAAAAAGATGTTGCCAATGCACCAGTTTTTCCAGAAATTTGGCCTAGTATCAAAAATTTTTTTACTAGCAACCAGTTAATTATTGCCCATAATAATTCATTTGATAATAGTGTCTTAAAAAACACTTTACTAAGGTATAACTTAATTGTACCTAAATATCTAACATTAGACACGTTAAAGACATCCAAATATTTTTATCCACAATTTGAAAACCATAAATTAAATACCGTTTGCAGCTATTTAAACATTGATTTACATCATCACCATAATGCTTTGGATGATAGTTTAGCTTGCGCAAATATTTTAATTCATGAACAAAAAAGCTTTGGAAATGATGAAATAAAGCCATTCATTAAAGTAAAAAAATAGTCCGCTAATAATAGTGGGCTATTTTTTTACTTTAATTTGCATTTCATAAGTAGAATGATAATTTTCTTGAATATTAATTAAACGATGTTTAGAGAAATTAAAACCACACTTTTCATAAACATGAATTGCAGGTTTGTTATTTTTTTTAACAATTAATGCAATTTCAGATAAATTACTATAATTTATTCCCCAATTAATAGACTCCATGACTAATTTTGTTCCTAGTCCACAGTTCCAATATTGTTTCAAAACCGCAACACCTAGTTCACCACATCCAGAATTATCTAATTCTTGAACAGTAACTAAGCCAATGATTGTATCTAAATATTTAGCTACGATAATAACGTTCCCTCGGGTTTGATTGACTAGCATTATTTGTTTAGATTGCTGCTTAACTGTCATATCACCTAATTCGGGGTCGATAGTAAAAGTGTCAGATTCTTGTTTTAATTGGGTTAATAAATCAATTAATTTGCTTGCATCATCAGGTATTGCTAAAGAAAGTTGCACTTCAAAATTTTCTTGCATCAATTTTTGCCGTAACTTTCTTCAATTATTTTGTTAAAATGTGTTCCCTTTGGATCAAATTCAATGGTTCGATAATTATTTCCTTTTGAATCATCGCGCTTAAAAATAATTTTTAAATAATCTTTAGGTAAAGATTCTTCAATAAAGTTAGACCATTCGACTACATTTACTCCATCACCATTAAAGTATTCCTCTAATCCTAGTTCATCTCCACTACCATCATCCAGGCGATAAGCATCCATATGATATAAAGGTAACCGACCGTTTTGATATTCACGAATAATGGTAAAAGTAGGACTTTTAATATTGCGTTTAATACCTAATCCCTTAGCAATGCCTTTGGTAAAAGTAGTTTTACCGGCACCCAAATCACCATCTAACAAAATAACATCTTTGGGAGATAAATAATCAGCTAATTGCTCACCATAATTCATTGTTTCTTCCGGAGTATTCACATTAAATTTCATCAAGCAAGCCCCCCTATTTCAGAGATTGAGCTGCAGTAATAATTGAAACATTATATACATCTTCAGCATTACAACCTCTAGATAAATCAGAAACAGGTTTAGCCATGCCTTGTAAAATAGGACCAAATGCTTCAAATCCACCTATTCTTTGGGCAATCTTATAACCAATATTTCCTGATTGTAATTCAGGGAAAACGAAGACGTTAGCATTACCAGCAACTTTAGAATTTGGTGCTTTTTTCTTAGCTACTTCTGGAATTAAAGCAGCATCAAATTGTAATTCGCCATCCGATGGAACGTCCAATTTATCTTGGGCCATTTTAGTTGCTTCTTGTACTTTAGTAACCATTTCTCCCTTAGCAGATCCCTTAGTAGAAAAACTTAAAAATGCAACTTTGGGATCAATTCCAAACATTTTGGCAGTATCAGCACTTTGTTGTGCAACTTCAACCATTCCAGCTGAATCTAATTCTAAGTTGATTGCACAATCAGCGAATACATAACGAGTATCATCTTTTTGCATCAAAAATGCACCGGAAATTCTGCGCATGCCCTTTTTAGTTTTAATAATTTGTAAAGCAGGTCTAACTGTATCACCAGTTGCATGGGAAGCACCAGATACCATTCCATCAGCTTTTCCCATGTAAACTAACATCGTACCAAAATAATTTTCATTATTTAACCATTTTGCTAATTGTTCGCGAGTATTTTTGCCATTTCGACGTTCTTCTAAAGCATCTAACATAGCTTCATATTCGTCTTTAGGATAATTATTAATATCAATAATTTGTAACTTACTTATGTCTTCACCATTAGCGTTTTTTTCAATTTCGTCTTTATTACCTAATAAGATTGGAGTAACTAAACTCTCATTAGCAAGACGAACTGCTGCTTCAATAATTCTTTCATCATAACCTTCAGGAAAAACAATTTTTTTGTTTTCACCTTTAATATCATTTCTTAATTTATCAAATAAGTTCATAGAAATAACCTCCTAAAGTAATTTTATTTTAATTTTACATGCTCAGGTAATTGCCAATCAATCGGCTGTTCGTCAAGAGCTTTAAGTGCTTCATTTGTTTTAGAAAACGGCTTAGATCCAAAAAAACCACGGTATGCAGATAATGGACTAGGATGTGCCGATTGAATAACAATATTAGTATCAGTATTAATCAATTTGATTTTAGATCGAGCTGCTCCCCCCCAAAGAATAAAAACAACGGGTTCAGGTCGAGCAGATAATTTTTTAATTGCAGCATCAGTTAATTCTTCCCATCCTTTACCTTTGTGTGAAAAGGCTTGTCCATTTCTGACAGTTAATACTGAATTTAATAACAATACTCCCTGTTTAGCCCATTTTTCCAAATAACCATGATTAACAGGCTTGCATCCTAAATCATCTTGTAATTCTTTATAAATATTACGCAAAGATGGTGGTATATTTACACCGGGCATAACTGAAAAGCTTAATCCATGAGCCTGATTAGGTTCATGATATGGATCTTGGCCCAATATCACAACCTTAGTTTCACTAAATGAAGTCCATTCAAAAGCTTCATAAACTTTATCAGCCGCCGGATGGATATAATAATTATTATATTCATTAACTAAAAATTTTCTTAAATTTTGATAATAACTTTTTTCAAATTCTGGTTCTAAGACTTCCCACCAGTCGTTGTGGATAAAAGGTTTCATTTATTAACACCTCAAAATAATTTTATCACAATTGCTTATTAAATACATTTACAAAAAAGAGTACTCCCAAATAGAAGTACTCTTTTAATAATGTTTCATAACTCGTGAAATTTCACGTTGTTGATCACGACGTTTAATAGTTTCACGCTTGTCATATTCATGTTTACCTTCTGCAACTCCTAACAAGACTTTAGCAAAGCCTCGTTTAATATAAACTTTCAAGGGAATCAAAGTAATCCCCTTTTTATCGGTTTCACGAGATAAACGTTTGATTTCTTGTTTATGAAGCAATAATTTACGATTACGTAATGGATCATGATTAAATTGATTGC
Organism: Apilactobacillus apisilvae; assembly: GCF_023380225.1. Lineage (NCBI taxonomy): Bacteria > Bacillati > Bacillota > Bacilli > Lactobacillales > Lactobacillaceae > Apilactobacillus > Apilactobacillus apisilvae. Next base: position 71,923 of record NZ_CP093362.1, on the reverse strand, counting down.
CTTCAGTGTATTCACTAATATGAACATTCATCAAAGTAGCTTGTCCATTACGAATTTGAGCAAATCCGTCTTTTAAATTTACTCGATGTGCCCTCACAGATTTAATTTCAGTTCCAGTCAAGGCAATTCCAGCTTCATAAGTTTGTAAAACACGATAATCATGTCTGGCTTTACGATTTTGTGCCATTAAATTATCATTTTTCGTTTGTTTTCTCTTCTTAGCCATGTAAAATCACCTCTACAATACGCCTAAATTAGCGTTTATTAGAATGACCATGGTCGTTATTGTTACGATTACCATTTCTTCTGGAATGGTTCTTGTTAAATCTACCATGACCTTTTTTACCATCTCGACGTTTATCACCATTACGACGATTACGTCTATTACCACGAGAACCATTATTCTTATGTTCTACTCTCAATTTAGACATAGGTGTATTTTCAGGATTAACAATATCAAAATCCACTGCACTTTGGTCAACATCAACGTTAACTACTTTAACGCGTACTGGTTGCCCAATGCGATAAGTACGGTGTGTATTACGACCAACTAAGGCAAGAAATTTTTCAATGTATTCATAATAATCATCCTTCATACGACTAATATGAACTAATCCTTCAACTGTATTTGGTAGTTCGATAAACATCCCAAATTTCAAAACTGAACTTACAGTGGCATCAAATTCTTCACCAATATGATCAGACATGTATTCAGCTTTCTTCATTGCATCAGTGTCACGTTCAGCATCAATTTCACGACGTTCACATTTAGATGAATGAACAGATATTTCTTCTAATAGGTTAGCATATTTAGCTTTAGCTTCTTTGCCCATACCATTATCTTCATAATGATGAATTAAACGGTGAACCGTTGTATCCGGATATCTTCTAATTGGTGAAGTGAAATGGGTATAATATTCAGCCCCCAAGCCAAAATGACCTAGTGGTTGATCAGTATAACGAGCTTGTTTTAAACTGCGCAGCATCATAACTGAAACAGCAGCTTCTTCTGGCTTTCCAGAAACTTTTTTCAAGATGTTTTGTAACATCTTAGGCTTTAGATGTTCTGGATCTCCTTTAACATCAATTCCAAATGCACTCAAGAATTCGAAAAATTTCTTAACCCTTTCACCATCTGGAGTTTCATGAACACGATAAATAAATGGTACATGTTTTTCACAATAATTTTCTGCAACGGTTTCATTAGCTGCTAACATAAATGATTCAATCATGCGTTCAGCTAATCCACGAACACGAACTTTAATATCAATTGGGTGTCCTTTGTCATCAACAATGATTTCTGCTTCATTATCATCAAAATCAATTGCACCACGACGACGACGTTGTTTGTAAAGTATTTTATGCAATTCGCCCATTGTTTTAAACATTGGGACTAATCGTGCATATTTTTCTTTTGTTTTTTCATCATCAGATTCTAAAATATCATTAACTGCTTTATAAGTCATTCTAGCAGTTGATTTCATAACACTTGGATGAATACGATGCTTAACAACATGCCCTTCTGGATTAATTTCCATGTCGCAACTCATACATAATCTTAATTGGCCTTCATTCAATGAACAAATACCGTTAGATAATCGGCGAGGTAACATTGGAATAACTCGATCAGTTAAGTAAACTGAGGTTCCACGTTTGTAAGCTTCCTCATCTAGTAAACTACCTGGCTTAACGTAATGGGATACATCAGCAATATGCACTCCTAAATGATAGTTACCATTAGGTAGCTTCCAAGCAGTAACTGCATCATCCAAATCTTTAGATGATTCACCATCAATTGTAACTAAATCCTGATCAGTGATGTCTTCTCGACCTTGCATTTCTTCTTTGCTGATGGTTTCTGGAATCGCATCCGCTTCTTGTAAAACATCTTCTGGAAATTGTGAAGGAATATTATGAGCATAAACAATTTGTAAAATATCAATACCAGGATCGTCTACACTACCAATTACTTCTTTAGCAATTCCTACCATATAATCAGGATGATCAGAGTTTGGATATTCAGTAATGTCAGCAGTAACGACTTCTCCAGGAGTAGGCTTTAAACCTGCTCCAACAACATAAAATTTGTAGTTAATTAATTTTTTATTAGTTAGTTTAACTTGACCAATGTATCCATGATCATCACCAGTTCGAATAAATTCACCAACCACTTGTTCATAATTACGTTCGATAATGTCTATAATTTTACCTTCTGGACCTTTACCAGATTTAGAATCACCTTTTCTGACAATCTTAATCTCAACTTTATCGCCATTCATTGCTTGCATTGTATTATCAGGGGCGATAAAGGCATCATCTAATTCATCGTCGTAATTTACAAAACCAAATCCCTTAGGATTAGAATGAAAAGTTCCTTCAATTTTTTCATTTTCTTCATTAAATTTAAAGTTACCTTCAGCGGTAACAATTACTGATTTTTCTCTTTCCAAGACAGCAAGTGTTTGCACAATTAAAGTAAAAGCATTTGCACCATGGTATCCTAATTCATCAGCAATTTCTTCAACTGCAAAAGTCTGGCTAGGATACTTGTCTAAAACCGCTTGGACTTCTTTTTTTAAATTATTATCTTCCAATATCGATTCCTCATTAATTTATTATTTTTGATTTTAATCAAATTTCGTTTCATATTCTATGAATATTCTAACATTTTTATAATATCTTTCAGCAATTAAATATAAAAAAAGCCCCTGTAAGTTTACAGGAGTCAATCTTTTAATGTGATGATAGCCATACTAAGGCTAATGCAGTTGCAAAAAAGATAATTAATAGTACGACTGTTACCTTTTGCATAAATGCTTCAAATCCACGAGGCTTAGAGCCTGAGAATAAATCATCAGCACCACCACTCAATGATGACATTGCATCATTATTAGTTTTAGCTGGTTGCATTAACACGGCAATAATTATTAAAATACTGTCAATCCAAATTATATCCATTAAAAAATTATACAATTCGTTGCCTCCTACCTATAATTAATAATAGGTTTTAACTCATAATTAATAGCTTTATATTTTAGTTTATCATATAAAACAAATCTTTCCAATTGATAATATATTAATCAATAATTATTAACTAATTTTTTCATATAATCATGAACATATCCACGATTACTATAGTTAGTAGATATTTTTAAATTATCTCCTGCTTTTATAATTGTATCACCATTGGGAATGATCCTATTATCATTTCGATTAATCGAACTTAAAATCGTATCATCAGGCCAACTAATGTTTTTAACCATTTTGCCATCAATTTTTGATCCGACAAAAACTGATGAATTAATTATAACGACATTTCCTCTAACGCTAGATTTTTGAGGTGATAACAAATTTTGCAGCATTTCATCATAAATAGGTTTACTACCTAATAAATCAGAAACGACATAAGCAGCTAAAGTTACAAAAGCTAATGCCATTAAGTTCTGGAGAGATCCTACCATTTCTGTAATTAATAAAATTGCAGTAAAAGGAGATTTACTGATACAAGCAAAATAAGCACTCATTGAAACAATAATAAAATTAACAAAAAAGATTGGTGACATCAGGCCTAAACTAATTAATATTTTAGCGTAAATTGATCCTAATACCGCTCCTAGTGACAACATTGGTAGAAAGATTCCCCCAGGAACACCAGTACCGTAAGACATTGTAGAAAAAACAAACCTTAGTAAAAAGAAAAATATTAAAGTTAAAATTGCTGGTGACTGTTTAGAAATTGTCAAAACTAAATTACTACCACCACCAGAAATATTTGGAATGAACATTTCAATTGGGATAACTAGTAAAAATGGAATAAATACAAACACCCAATTAGGAATAAAATTTAACTTTTTATACCAACTACCGATATTGATTGTGAAAAATTCATATAGTTTACCAAAAACACCTAAAAATATCCCTAGTCCAATTAAATATGGGTAGATATGTAATGGGATAACATGAAAATAGTTCATGTGAAGAACTGGTGTTTTACCAAAAACTGCAGTAGAAATAAAATTGGAAGCAACTGCTGCTGACAAAGCAATTGTCCAAACCAATGTTGAAAAATTATGGTAAATTTCTTCTAAAACAAATAATGTACTAGCAATTGGAGCATTAAAAGCTGCAGATAATCCAGCAGCTGCTCCTCCAGAAATCATAATTTTACGATCAACACCTTCATTATGCGTTAACTTAGCAATTCCTTGAGCTAAAGTAGCCCCTAATTGAATCGATGGCCCTTCTCTCCCTAAAAATAATCCACTAGAAATTGATAACACACCACCAATGAATTTTTTAATAAAAACTGGACACCATTTATAGTCCAATTGGCCAGCCAATTGACCCTCAACTTGTGGAATTCCAGAACCTTTAATATTATGATTTGAAATAATTAGCCAATACGTAATAATTGCTAAAGATAAATTAATAAAAATTAATAAAAATAACAAAAACAAACTATTATTAGCATATAAAGCTATCTTTAGAAAAATCCCTGATAAAAATTCAATTAGAATTCTAAATAAGCTTATAAATATACCTACAACGACACCAATCAAGGCACCATATAAAACTGACTTAAAACGCTTTATATTATCAAGTTTCAAAAAAACTGCCCCTTTAAATTAATAATACTTTTATCATACCATATTAAAAATAATTAAAAAAAAGCATTAAACACAATTTGTGTTTAATGCTTTTGGCTTGATAAATAAAGAATTATTTATTAATGATGTTATTACGTGCTTCTTCACTTAAATTGTAGAATGAGTGTACACCCTTGTATTGAGCAACTGAACCTAATTGGTCTTCAATTCTCATTAATTGGTTGTACTTAGCAATACGTTCGCCACGACTCATTGAACCAGTCTTAATTTGACCAGCATTCATAGCAACAACTAAGTCAGAAATTGTAGTATCTTCAGTTTCACCTGAACGGTGTGAAATGATAGCTGTGTAACCAGCTTCCTTAGCCATTTGAACAGCATTAACTGTTTCAGTTAAAGTACCGATTTGGTTAAGTTTGATTAAGATTGAGTTTGAAACTCCCATCTTAATACCCTTACGTAAGTAGTCAGTGTTAGTTACAAATAAGTCATCACCAACGATTTGAACTTTCTTACCTAAGCGCTTAGTAGCCATTTGCCAATCTTCCCATTCGTTTTCATCCAAAGGATCTTCGATTGAAATAATTGGGTATTTGTCTACTAATTGTTCTAGTAATGTAACAAATTCATCAGCAGAGTAAGATTTACCATCACCTACTAAGTTGTACTTCTTAGTATCAGCATCATAGAATTCTGATGCAGCACAGTCAAATGCAATTGATACATCTTTACCTGGCTTGTAACCAGCACGTTGGATAGCTTCAACTAAGATTTCAAATGGTTCTTCATTGTTCTTCAAGTCAGGAGCAAAACCACCTTCGTCACCTACGGCAGTTGAGTAACCCTTTTCGTTTAAGATAGCCTTTAAGTTGTGGAATGTTTCAGAACCCATACGAATAGCTTCTTTAACAGTTTCAGCACCAACAGGCATAATCATAAATTCTTGGAAGTCAACCTTGTTGTTAGCATGTTCACCACCATTGATAACATTCATCATTGGAGTTGGTAATACGTGAGCATTGAAACCACCTAAGTAGTTATATAATGGAACACCTAATTCATCGGCAGCAGCACGTGCAGCGGCTAATGAAACACCTAAGATAGCATTAGCACCTAACTTACCTTTAGTAGGAGTACCATCTAACTTAATCATAGCTTGGTCAATAGCTAATTGGTCAGTTACGTCATAACCAATAATTTCTTTAGCAATAATGTTATTAACGTTGTTAACAGCCTTAGTAACACCCTTACCCATAAAACGGTTTTTATCGCCATCACGTAATTCAACGGCTTCGTGTTCACCAGTAGATGCACCTGAAGGTACGATTCCACGACCCATTGCACCTGCTTCAGTATATAGTTCTACTTCAACTGTAGGATTTCCACGAGAATCTAGTACTTCTCGAGCATAAATATCTGAAATAATTGACATTATATTCTCTCCTTAATGAAAGTTGTTACCTCGTAATCAAGGCTACTTTCATTTTATTATTTTAATGCTTAAGTTTCAACATAAAGTGACTATAAAAACAAATTATTTTATATAATTTATAATTTTTAAAAACTCTTTAGGTTTTAAACTTGCTGTTCCTGCTAAAACCCCATCAACATCTTTTTGTTGCATTAATTCTTGAGCATTTTTATCATTAACGCTACCACCATATAAAATTCTAACTTGATTAGCAACATCATCATTATATAATTCATCAATTGTTTTTCTAATCAAGCAACAGGCCTCTTGTGTTTCATTAACACTAGCAGACTTACCAGTACCAATAGCCCAACTGGGTTCATAACCAATAACTATTTTTTTAGCATCAGATACTGAAACTCCCTTCAAAGCTTCAGAAACTGGATTAACTACCCAATCCATATGATCATCGTGCTTTTGTTTAGTCATTGTTTCATCACAACATATAATTGGTATCATATGATTATTCAATACTGCTTTCACTTTTTTATTAATAGATTTATTACTTTCATTAAAATACTTACGTCTCTCAGAGTGTCCAAGCATTACATAATCAACACCCATATCTGATAATGCATATGGACTTACTTCACCGGTATAGGCACCCTTATCTTTATAAAAGCAGTTTTCAGCCGATGCTTTTAATGGGCTATTTTTACAATAATTTGTTAAAGACTCTAAAAAGATTGGTGATGCAGCTATTGCACATTCAACCTTTTTAATATCAGGTAATTTATCAGTAAGTTGTTTCAAGAAATCATTAACCTCTGATAAAGTTAAATTCATTTTCCAATTACCGACTATAAAAGGAGTTCTCATTATTATTTCCTCCTAAATATTGAACTTATATAATTTATAATAACATCTATATTAAATAAATTAAGTAATTCAATTCTATCACAAGTAAAAAAAGAGTTTGATGCAAAACATCAAACTCTTTTAAAATAAATTTTATTATTTGTCAGTAATTGAAGCAATACCTGGTAAAGTTTTACCTTCCATGTATTCTAGTGAAGCTCCACCACCAGTTGAAACGTGTGATAATTTATCAGCAACGCCTAATTGGTTAACAGCAGCAGTTGAGTCACCACCACCGACAACAGTAGTAGCATCTTTCAAATCACCTAAGAATCTACCTACAGATAGAGTTCCTTCAGCAAAATTACTCATTTCGAATACACCCATAGGTCCATTCCAAACAACTGTTTTAGCATCTCTTAATACATCTTCAAACAATTTAATACTCTTAGGACCAATATCAAGTGCCATTTGTCCATCAGGAATATCTTCACCAACTACTTCAGTAGGTGCATCATTTTTGAATTCAGGAGCAACTACAGAATCAATAGGTAGCACAATCTTGTCGCCACCCTTTTGTAGAATTTCCTTTGCTGTATCAATCTTGTCTTTTTCAACAAGTGAATTACCAATTGAATAACCTTTAGCTGCGTAGAATGTATAAGTCATTCCACCACCAATAATGATTTTATCAGCCTTACCTAGTAAGTTATCAATAACACCAATCTTGTCAGAAACCTTTGCACCACCAAGAATGGCAACAAATGGACGTTTTGGATCATTAACAGCTCCACCGATAAACTTAATTTCTTTTTCCATTAAGAATCCAGCAGCAACTGGCTTGTTATTAGCTTCCATTGCACGAGCAATACCAACATTAGAAGCATGTTCACGATGAGCAGTACCAAATGCATCGTTTACAAAGCAGTCACCTAATGAAGCCCAGTATTTACCAAGTTTAGGATCATTTTTAGATTCACGTTTGATGTTTTCACCATCAACAACATCTTCGTAACGAGTATTTTGTACTAACAAAATATCACCATTATTCATGTCATTAACAGAATCTTCTAATTTTTTACCTTCTGTTTCAGGAACAAAAGTTACAGGCTTGTTAATTAATTCAGATAATTTTTCAGCAACTGGACGTAATGATAAACCTTCCTTATCATCTTCACTCTTAATACGACCTAAGTGAGAGAACAATACTGCTTTTCCACCATGTTCAATTACATATTTAATGGTTGGAATAGCACCAACAATACGACTAGTATCACCAACAACACCATCTTTAATTGGAACGTTGAAGTCGACACGCATTAAAACTTTTTTGCCATTTAAATCTAAATCAGAAACAGTTGTCTTAGCCAATTTAGAAAACCTCCTCAAAAAATATTTTATAATTTATATATTGAATATAATTCATTTTTCTAAAATTATAAAGAATAACGAATTTTATTTTATAAAAAAGGCGGAAGAGGCAAATGCCCCCTCCACCTTTTTTCGCTATAAAAGCATTAATTTAATATTAAAGTTCAGCAAAGTGTAGTAAAGTACGAACCATGTTGCAAGTAAAGCCCCATTCGTTATCGTACCAAGCAACAGTCTTAACTAATTGAGTGTCACCATTTGCTGTGATTTCAGTTTGACCTGGATCAAATACTGAACCATGTGAATCATCAATAATATCAGTTGAAACAATTGGATCTTCAGTGTAACCATATGCATCGTTACCTTCAGCATGTTTCTTCATTGATTCATTGATTTCATCAGCAGTAACATTCTTGTCTAATACAGAAACTAATTCTGTTAATGAACCATCAACAACACCAACACGTTGTGCGTGACCTTGTAAATGACCATTTAATTCAGGAATTACTAAACCAATAGCTTTAGCAGCACCACTTGAATGAGGAATAGTGTTTACTGAAGCAGTACGGTTGTTTCTGAACTTCTTACCACGAGGGCCATCTAAGATAGCTTGTGTAGAAGTAAAGGCATGAATAGTTGTCATAGTACCAGCTTTAAGACCAAAGTCTTTGTTTAAGAAGTAAGCCATTGGTGCTAAACAACTTGTAGTACATGAACCAGCTGAAACAATTTTGTCATCTGAGTCCAATGTATCCAAGTTAACACCAGGAACAACTGTCTTAATATCACCAGCAGGAGCTGAAATTAAGACACGTTTTGCACCAGCGTCCAAGTGAGCTTGTGATTTTTCTTCTGAAGTGTAGAAACCTGTACATTCTAGTACAAAGTCAACACCATCATTTTTAACCCATGGAAGGTCAGCGGCACTTTTTTCAGCGTAAACTGGGATTTCCTTACCGTCAACAACAATTCCTTTGTCAGTTGAAGAAACTTCACCTGGGAATTTACCATGTGTTGAATCATATTTTAATAAGTAAGCTAACATTGAAGGAGTTGTTAAATCATTAATAGCAGCAACTTCAATTTCATTTGAGTTTAGTTCGTGGATACGTTTGAAAGCCAAACGACCAATACGACCAAAACCGTTAATACCAATTTTTACAGTCATAACTGTTTTCCTCCTAGAGAAATAAATTTAAGTACTACGTACAGAGCTAATGTTACTACTTTTTTAAGTGATAGTCTATATTACAGAGCTAACTAATTTAAAATAATTATGATTACTAATTTATAATCATTATTTTGAAATAAAATAGCATTAATCTCTACAAAATCAGTATATCAATCGTAATTTTACTTTGCAAATTAATTATATAACAACGAATAATCTTGAATTTTGCCTATCATTCATTTATAGTAATTTTATGCACTCGTAGTGTAATGGATATCACATAAGATTCCGGTTCTTATAATAAGGGTTCGATTCCCTTCGAGTGCATTGATATCAAACAAATCGTTTGACCTTGATTGACCAATAATATAAAATTAGTTTTAGCTTTTTAAATAAATAAATTAAAATTTTATGGGAGGAATACAACATGAATTTAGTCCCTACAGTCATTGAACAATCATCTGGCGGTGAACGTGCATATGATATTTATTCAAGACTATTAAAAGATCGTATTATTATGCTATCAGGTCCAATTGAAGATAACATGGCAAATACTGTTATTGCTCAATTACTTTTCCTTGATGCCCAAGATTCTGATAAAGATATTTACTTATACATCAACTCACCTGGTGGTGTTGTAACTGCTGGTATGGCAATTTATGACACTATGCAATTCGTTAAAGCAGATGTCCAAACTATTGTTATGGGTATGGCTGCATCAATGGCCAGTGTTTTAGCATCATCTGGTACTAAGGGTAAACGTTTTGCTTTACCTCATTCAGAAGTATTAATTCACCAACCATCTGGTGGTGCCCAAGGTCAACAAACCGAAATTGCGATTGCTGCTGAATCTATTTTGAAGACTCGTCACATGATTAATGAGATCCTTGCTAAAAATTCAGGGCAACCAATTGAAAAAGTTAACAAAGATACTGAACGTGATCACTACTTAAGTGCTCAAGAGTCAGTAGATTATGGATTAATTGATTCAATCATGCAAAACAGTTCTGAAAAGAAATAATGTATATTAATCAAAGAAGCATCTGGAATAAATTCCAGATGCTTTTTATTTTTTTAGGATTCTTCTTGAAGTTCCAATTTTAGTTTATCAGCAAATTCATTAATTTTTCTTAATCGATGATTAATTCCGGACTTAGAAATACTACCACTAGGCAATGATTCACTAAGTTCTTTTAAACTAACTTCTGGTTCCTTAATTCTAGTCACTGCTACCTCATACAATTTTTTAGGTAATTGTTTCAAGCCAACAGTATCAGCGATATATTGAATACTGGTCAACTGTCTCGTAGAGGCATTAGCAACTTTATTCATATTGGCGTTTTCACAATTAACTAATCGATTAACTGAATTACGCATATCTCGCATAATTCTAACATCTTCAAATTTAAGCATTGCATTGGTTGCACCAATCAGTTGTAAAAAGTTAGCGATTTTTTCTGCTTCCTTAAGATAGGTAATATAACCACTTCTCCGTTCAGTTGTTCTAGCATTTAATCCATAATTATTCATCATCTCAGAAATCATATCATTGTGTTCTTCATATAAAGAATATATTTCTAAATGATAACGTGAAGTTTCTGGATTATTCACCGAACCACCAGCTAAAAAGGCTCCTCTCAAATAAGAACGAACTTGAGAATCACTATTTAATAAATCTAATGGTACTCTTTCTAAAATTTGATAATTATCAAAAATACCTAGGTCATCCAAAATTTCTTTAACTTGATACATAATTCTTACGACATAAACATTATTTTTGTTCAGTTTCATTTTTTTACGAACGACAAGCTTACTTTCAACATCATAAAATTTTAAAATTAATGTATAAATTCTTCTAGCAATTGCTGGATTTTCTGTCTGAATATTTAATAAAATTTTATGCGAAGATAAAGACATGGATCCATTCATACGAATTAAAGCCATCAATTCAGCCTTTGCGTTTTTTTTATGAACTTCTAAAGTGGTTAATTCTTTTTTAACTTCGCTAGCATATGACATCTTAATCACTCCAATCATTGATTAATTTCATTAATTCACTTGATACAAATTGACCATTATGAAAGGCACATTTATCTTCTAATTTTAAGAAATCCCCCTCAACTATCTTACAATTTTGTTCTTTTAAATTGTAAGCATCATGTTTAACTTGATGGGAAATTTCGCTCCATTTTTGTTTATCAACATAGTTTTTAGGAATGGTTTTATTGTTTACTAAAATTGTATCTATAAAATTACATTTAAGATGATTATTTAACACTTTTACGTGATCTGCATCGGTAAAATTATCTGTTTCACCCTTCTGCGTCATAATATTGCAGATATAAACTACTTTAGCAGTCGAATTTACTACCGCATCCCCCAAATTTTTAATCATTAAATTAGGTAAAATACTGGTAAATAGGCTACCTGGTCCGAGTACAATTTGATCTGCATTCATAATTGCATTAATAACCTTTTGATTAGCCTTAGGTGATTCATCAGAATGGATATCTTCTACCCACACCCGTTTAATTTTTTTATGAGCGTATGTAATTTCATATTCACCTTTCATTTTGCTACCATCTTCAAATTCCGCACATAACTGTAATTTTTCATTTGAAGCTGGATAAACATGACCATTAACTTTCATCATTTTACTTAAAATTTGGACCGCATTATAAATACCACTTTTCATTTCAGAAAGTGCAGCAATAATTAAATTGCCAATTGAGTGTCCAGATAAAAATTGATCATCGCTATTAAAGCGATATTGAAAAATATCTAAATCTAATTTGGGTAGTTCAGATAATGATACTAGAACATTTCTAATATCGCCCGGTGGGACTACATCCATATAATCCCTAATTTTTCCTGATGATCCACCATCATCAGCCACTGTTACCACAGCAGTAATATCAGCATTTTGCTGTTTTAAGCTATTTAAAATAACTGGTAGTCCAGTACCTCCACCAATTACTACGATTTTAGGACGGTTATTTAAATCACTCATATAGTTACCCCGCCTTTCTTAGTAATTTTTAGTCGTTCAAATAATAACTCATGACATTGTAACACACATACCCGGGCGTGTCATTTTAAAACATAATAAAAAGCGCTAAATGCGCTTTTTATTTATCATCTTTGGTTCGCTTTAGATCACGTTTTAAAATTGGAGAAAGATATTGACCAGTGTAACTATTCTTAACTTTGATAATTTCTTCAGGTGTTCCAGTGGCAATAATATTACCACCGCCTTCACCACCTTCTGGTCCTAAATCAATAATATGATCAGCAGTTTTAATTACATCCAAATTGTGTTCAATAATTAATATCGTATTTCCTTGATCTACTAATTCATGTAACACTACTAACAAGCGTTTAATGTCATCAGTGTGTAATCCAATTGTAGGTTCATCAAGAATATATAAATTATTACCAGCTGATTTTTTATATAACTCAGCTGCTAACTTCATTCTTTGGGCTTCACCACCAGACAATGTCGTTGCAGATTGGCCTAATTTAACATATCCTAAACCTACTTCATTAATTGTTTTCAATTTTCTAGTAATCTTAGGCATGGCTTCAAAAAATGATAAAGCATCTTTTACCGTCATATCTAAAACATCCGCAATATTTTTACCTTTATATTGAACTTCCAAAGTTTCATTGTTGTAGCGTTTTCCATGACACACTTCACAAGGTACATATACATCAGGTAAGAAATTCATTTCAATTTTTAGAATTCCATCCCCATGACATGTCTCACAACGTCCACCCTTAACATTAAAGCTAAAGCGACCCTTTTGATAACCTCTTAACTTTGCTTCATTTGTTTCGGCGAAAAGTTCACGAATATCATCAAAAACACCAGTATAAGTGGCAGGATTACTACGAGGCGTCCTCCCAATAGGGCTTTGGTCAATATTGATTAATTTATCAATATTCTTATACCCAGAAATTGATTTATATTTCCCTGGTTTTTCAGAATTATTATTTAATTTTTGTGCTAATGCACGTTTTAAAACACGATTAATTAAAGTAGACTTTCCAGAACCAGATACTCCAGTTATAACATTAAACTCACCTAATGGAATATCAACATCAACGTTCTTTAAATTGTTTTCACTAGCACCTTTTACTTTAATATGCTTATTATTACCCTTACGTCGTTTTAATGGCACTGAAATATATTTTTTGCCTGATAAATATTGACCAGTTAGTGATTGATCATTATTTGCTACTTCTTCAGGTGTACCAACAGCCATTACTTTACCACCATTAGATCCAGCCCCTGGACCAATATCAACAATATAATCAGATGCTAGCATCGTATCTTCGCCATGTTCAACAACGACTAATGTATTTCCTAAATCACGCATTGATTTTAACGATTTAATTAGTCGATCATTATCACGCTGATGTAAACCAATTGATGGTTCATCTAATACATATAATACACCAGATAAATTGGAACCAATTTGAGTAGCCAAACGAATTCTTTGGGATTCGCCACCAGATAAAGTCCCGGCAGTTCTAGATAAAGTTAAATAATCTAAGCCAACATTTCTTAAAAATGAAAGTCGATCAATAATTTCTTTCAAAATTGGTTTAGCAATTGTTGTATCTTTTTCACCAAAAGTAAGTTGTTTAAAAAATGCTAGTTCCTTATTAATATCCAAATTAGTAATTTCGCTTATATTTTGACCATCAATTTTTACACTTAAAGCTTCTCGATTTAATCGATAACCATTACAAGTTTGACAAGTTAATTCAGTCATATATTTACGCATTTGTTCTCTAGTAAAGTCACTATTAGTACTATTGTAACGACGCGAAATGTTTCTAAGTACCCCTTCAAATGGTGCATCAGTATCACGAACTCCGCCAAAACTGCTATCAAAATGGAAATGAAATTCTTTGCCATTAGATCCATTTAAAATTAAATCACGTTTCTTTTTAGGTAACTTTTTAAATGGAATATCCATATCAATATTAAAAGCATCACAAGCTTGTTCTAATAGACTAGGATAAAATTTAGAACTAATTGGATTCCAAGGATCAATTGCGCCGTCTTTTAAAGTTTTATTTTTATCTGGAATTACTAGACTTTCATCAACATCTAGCTTCATCCCCAATCCATCACAATCAGGACAAGCACCGATTGGTGAATTAAATGAAAATAAACGTGGTTCTAGTTCACTAATTGTGAATCCACATAATGGACAAGCATAATGTTCAGAAAAAATTAAATTATCGCCTTTTCCCATTAAATCAGCAGTTGCATAACCACCACTTAATCTTAAAGCAGTTTCCAGTGAATCAGATAAACGTGACTTAATTCCATCTTTAACAATGATTCTATCAACAACAATATCAATGTTATGTTTTTTGCTTTTTTCAGGAACAATGCCATCACCAATTTCATGAATTTCTCCATCTAATCGGTAACGAACAAAGCCTTCTCGTTGAATTTTATCAAAAGTCTTTTTATGTTGGCCACGTGATTCGCGGACAACTGGTGATAAAATTTGCAACTTAGTTCTTTCAGGCAATGCCATAATTTCATCAATCATTTGATCAATTGATTGACGGGTGATCTTAGTTCCATCATTGGGACAAATAGGTGTTCCAACTCTTGCCCACAATAATCTAAAATAATCGTTTATTTCAGTAACAGTTCCAACAGTTGAACGCGGATTATGTGAGGTCGTTTTTTGATCAATTGCAATTGCTGGACTTAATCCCTCAATTGAATCAACATCTGGTTTATCCATTTGGCCTAAAAACTGCCTGGCATATGAAGATAAGCTCTCAACATAACGACGTTGTCCTTCGGCATATAAGGTGTCAAAAGCTAAAGAACTTTTGCCTGAACCAGATAGTCCCGTCATGACGGTTAACTTATTTTTCGGAATTTCAACATTAATATTTTTTAGATTATGTGCTCGAGCACCCTTAATAATAATTTTGTCGTTTTGCAAGAAATCAACTCCTACTTCATTTCACTTTTCAAGTCTAAAATCGTATCACGTAATGATGCCGCTTGTTCAAAATCAAGTTGAACAGCTGCATGTCGCATCTCTTTGTTAAGTGTTTCTAACATAGATTGTTGTTCTTTTTTAGTCATCTTTTGAAAATCAGATTCAACAAAAGAATGACTTTCTTTTTCATTTTTATCGTTATCATCATATTTAATTAAATCACGAATTGGTTTTTTAATTGTATGAGGTGTAATCCCATGTTCTTGATTATATGTTTGTTGAATTTTTCTTCTCCTAGCAGTTTCATCCATTGCCTTTTGCATTGAATCCGTCACCTTATCAGCATACATAACAACCGAACCATTCTCATTTCTAGCGGCTCGACCAATCGTTTGGATTAATGAACGTTCATTTCTTAAAAAGCCTTCTTTATCTGCATCTAAAATGGCTACTAAAGATACCTCAGGCACATCAATCCCTTCTCTTAATAGGTTAATTCCCACTAAAACATCATACTTGCCTAACCTTAAGTCACGAATAATTTTTGTTCGCTCAAGGGTTTTAACATCCGAATGTAAATATGCAACTTTAATTCCTAGATCTTTGAGATAATCAGTTAAATCTTCAGCCATTTTTTTGGTTAATGTTGTAACAAAAGTTCGTTCATTGTTATCAATTCGTTTGTTAATTTCACCAACCAAATCATCCATCTGACCCATAATTGGTCTAACTTCCACCGTTGGATCTAATAACCCCGTTGGACGAATAATTTGTTGTACAATATTTTTCTCATCAGTCATTTCTAACTCACGGGGGCCAGGAGTTGCAGACATATAAATAGCTTGATTAATATGGGTTTTAAATTCAGGCATTTTTAAGGGACGATTATCTAAAGCACTAGGTAATCTAAAGCCATAATTAATTAGTTGTTCTTTTCTTGCTTTATCACCCTTATACATCCCACCAATTTGAGGTAGGGTTTGATGAGATTCATCAACAACTAATAAATAATCTTCAGGGAAAAAGTCTAGCAATGTGTATGGAGGTTCTCCAGGCTTACGTCCATCCATAAATCTAGAATAATTTTCAATTCCATTGGTATAACCCATTTCAGCCATCATTTCAACATCATAAGTAGTTCTTTGTTTTAAACGTTGGGCTTCAACAAGTTTTCCTTCACTTTTGAATTTATCAACTTGTTCGTTCATTTCCTTTTTGATATCAGATAAAGCGGTATCTAAATGTTCATTATCTGTTAAAAAGTGGGTTGCTGGGAAGATAATAATATTATCTTTTTTACCGAAAAACTCACCGGTCAAAGTATCAATTTCTCTAATTGAGTCGATTTCATCACCAAAAAATTCAACTCTAAAAGCATGTTTATCACCAGATGCAGGAAAAATATCAACAACATCCCCATGAACTCTAAAACGGCCACGTTGAAAATCAATATCATTACGGTCAAATTGAATTTCCACTAGTTGTCTTAGTAAATCATCACGCTCAATTTGTTGTCCCACATGTAAAGATACAGTATGTTTAAAGTATTCTTCAGGACTTCCTAATCCAAAAATAGAAGAAACAGAAGCCACAATAATAACATCGTTACGCGTTAATAATGCATTAGTTGCAGCATGTCTTAACTTATCGATTTCATCGTTTACAGATGAATCTTTTTCAATATAAGTATCACTTGAAGGAACATAAGCTTCTGGTTGGTAATAATCATAATAACTAACAAAATATTCAACAGCATTATTAGGAAAGAACTCTTTAAATTCACCGTATAATTGACCAGCTAGAGTTTTATTGTGGGATAAAATTAAAGTTGGTCGGTTAACATTCTTGATTACATTAGAAATAGTAAAAGTTTTACCAGTTCCAGTTGCACCTAATAATATTTGTGATTTTTGACCATTATTAAATCCATCAGTTAATTTTTTTATTGCTTCTGGTTGATCACCAGTAGGCTTATATTTAGAGACTAATTCAAAATGATTATTTTCTTCTCGATTAATTTGCAAAAAATCCCCTCACCTTCAAAAAATGATATTAATTTAAATTAAATATTCGCACAATTTTGTTTATATTTTAACACACGAACATACATTCTAAAATTAATAAGTATCAATAAAAGATAATAAAAAAGAATGCCTTGAGTTATAGTTCAAAGCATTCTTTTTATTATAAATTTTTATAATGAAGAAATATATTCAAAAGCATTTTGACCAGCAATACCACCATCACCAACAGCAGTAGTAACTTGTCTTAATTCTTTTTGGCGAACATCACCAATTGCAAATACTCCTGGAACAGAAGTTTCCATTCGTTCATTGGTCTTAATCCAGCCTTTATCATCAGTAATATCTAAATCACTAAATGCCTCAGTCATTGGATTATTACCAACATATACAAAGACTCCATTAGCATCAACGCTTGATTCTTCGTTTGTTTGATTATTTAATGTTTTAACGCCAGTAACTTTCATATTGTCACCAACAATTTCAGTTACATTTGTATTCCAAATAAAATTAATCTTACCGTTGGCAAAGGCACGATCTTGTAATACTTTTTGCGCTCTTAGTTGGTCACGACGATGAATTACAGTGACTTTCGAAGTAATTCCAGCAAGATATAGTGCTTCAGAAATAGCAGAATCACCACCACCAATTACGACCACTTCCTTATTTTTAAAGAAAGCTCCGTCACAAACAGCACAGTATGAAACACCTTTACCACCGTATTCGTCTTCACCTTCAACACCTAATTTACGATACTGTGATCCGGTTCCAATAATAATAGAACTTGTTTCATAATCATTTTCATCAGTATGAACGATTTTTCCCTTACCATTATTTTCGATTGATTGAACAGTTCCGTATGCATATTTAGCACCAAAATTAATTGAACCTTCATACATCTTTTTAGCTAAATCAGGACCCAAAATAGACTTAAATCCAGGATAATTTTCAATTTCGGCAGTATTATTCATTTGACCACCATAAATGCCTCGATCAATCATCAATACAGACAAGTTTGCACGAGAAGCATACAATGCAGCTGTCATACCACCAGGGCCTGCACCAATTACGATTACATCATATTTTTCCATAATTTAAGCACCTCTCAATTTTATAATAATAACTACTTTACTATGAAATAAATACTTTGTCTATTATATTGCACACAAACTATTTTAACCTAAGCGCTTAGCTAAATCTTTAATGTATGCTTTTAATTGATCTGAGACTTCTGGATGTTGTAATCCAAATTCAATGTTAGTTTGTAGCCAACCAAATTTATTACCTGTATCAAAACGATCACCCGTAAATTCATGAGCATAAACCTTACCAGATTTATTAAGTGTATCAATCGCATCAGTTAGTTGAATTTCATTACCCTTACCAGGCTTAGTATTTTCTAAGATCTCAAAAATATCTGGGGTTAATAGATAACGACCAATAATAGCTAAATCACTAGGTGCATCTTCAGGATTAGGCTTTTCAACAAAGCTTGTTACGTCATATAATCCATCTTTAATTTCTTTAGCTGGATTAATAACACCATATTTAGAAGTATCTTCATGTGGTACTTTCATAACAGCTAAAGTTGATGAATGAGTTTCTTCATAACTATCAATTAATTGCTTAGTTAATGGCGTCTTGTCTTGCATTAAATCATCACCTAACATGATGACAAATGGATCATTACCAACAAAACTTTTAGCAGTATGGACTGCATCACCTAAACCATTTGGATGTTCTTGACGCTTAAAATAAATATTTAAGCCGTTAGTTTTCTTAACCGCCTCTAACATTTTCATTTTATTTTTTTGCTCTAAATTCAATTCCAATTCAGTATTTGAATCAAAATGATCTTCAATCGCACGTTTACCTTTACCGATAATAATTAAAATATCAGTAATTCCAGATGCAACCGCTTCTTCAACGATTAATTGAATAGCTGGTTTATCAACAACTGGTAACATTTCTTTTGGCATTGCTTTGGTTTCGGGTAAAAATCTAGTTCCTAACCCAGCAGCTGGGATAATTGCTTTTTTTATTTTGTTCATAATAATTCTCCTAAAATATTAATCTAATTCTGCGCGGCCTTCACGATGCATTAATTCATTAATAGCATCTTTAACAGTAACTTTATCATTTAAGACATTATAAATTGCTGAAGTAATTGGCATATCAATACCACGTTGTTTAGCTAATTCATAAGCAGCCTTAGTAGTAGCAATTCCTTCAATTACCATTCCCATATTTTTAATAACATCATCTAATGACTTTCCTTGGCCTAATTGATATCCGGCACGCCAATTTCTTGAATCGCTACTAGTTGCGGTAACAATTAAGTCTCCGACACCAGATAATCCAGTAAAAGTTAATGGGTTTGCCCCAAATGAAGTGCCTAAGCGAGAAACTTCGGCTAATCCACGAGTCATTAGTGCAGCTTTAGTATTATCGCCATATCCTAAGCTATATAATGCTCCGGCTCCTAGTGCAATAATATTCTTTAAAGCAGCCCCAATTTCAACACCAATAATATCATCATTAGTATAAACTCTAAAATAATCATTAATAAATAATGATTGAATATGTTCAGCATCTTTAATATTTTCAGAAGCAGTTGTCACTAAAGTAATATCATGTTTAGCAACGGATTCAGCCTGACTTGGTCCTGAAATTACAGAGATAGATTTACGATATTTAGGATCAATTTCTTCGGCTAAAACTTCTGACATTCGTTTATAAGTCTTTTGTTCAATACCTTTACTACCGTGAATAATGTTAACATTATTGTCTAATTCTGCTAAAATTTCATTTACTTTTTTAGCAATTGATCTTGTAACTTGGGCTGGAACAACAAATAATATGTCATCAACACCATCAATTGCTTCTTGCATATCAGAATAAGCAACTAAATCTTTAGAATATGTAAAATTCTCAATATATTTAGAGTTAGTATGCTTATTGTTTAATTCTTCAACTTGAGCGGACTTGTATGACCATAGTCGAACATCATTACCATTTTCAGCTAATATATTAGCTAGCATGCTCCCCCATGATCCAGCACCTAGAACTGCAATTTTTTCAACCATTATAAAGTCTCCTTGTAATTCATATTATTTATTTTTAATAGCTCTACCATCAAGATAGAAAGGTAAATCTGAGTATTTTTTTCTACGATAAATAATTATTATAATAGCTCCTAAAAATAAGAAAATTGATAATATTTGTGAAACCCTAATATCACCAAAAGCTACCAAACTATCTGTTCGCATTCCTTCGACAAAAAATCTTCCAAATGAATACCAAATAACATAACTCAAAGCAACTTCCCCACGTTTAAAGAATTTGTCAATGTGTCGCAAATTAATTAAAAGAACAAATCCTAACAAATCCCATAGAGATTCATATAAAAATGTTGGTTGACGATAAAAGCCCTGAATAAACATTTGGTTAATAATAAATGGTGGTAAATGAAGATGTTGCAAAAAGGTCAAACTAGTAACTTTACCAAAAGCTTCTTGATTCATAAAGTTACCCCATCTACCAATGCCTTGTCCCATAATAACGGTTGGTGAAATGATGTCTAGCATTAACCATACCGGAATAAATTTATTTCGACAATACATAAAAACAACTAACCCGGAACCAATTAAAGCACCATAGATAGCAATTCCACCATCCCATATTTTAATAATCTCATCTAAATGTTGGCTATAATACGACCATTGAAAGATTACATAATAAATTCTAGCAGATATGATTGCAACTGGTAATGCCCATAAAATCATATCATAAATATTATCAGCTAAAATACCACGTTTTTGGCCTTCTTTAACTGATAAAAATACTGCAATCATTACTGCACTAGCAATAAAAATACCATACCAATGTACCTGTATTGCTCCTAAATTAAAGGCAATTGGATTTAATGCGGCTAAAATAATAAATTCCTCCATTCACTCTTTAATTATTAGATTTTGAATTTTCTTTTATTAGACTATTTAAATTATCATCAAATACTTTGGTAGCATCGTATCCCATTGTTTTAGCTCTAAAGTTCATCGCAGCAGCCTCGACAATTATTGCCAAATTTCGTCCCGTTTTAACTGGTATATTAATTTTTTGGACGTCAACGTCAAAAATTCTTCTGGTTTCATCGCCATTACCTAATCGATCATAAGTCTTATCGTCAGACCAATTTTCCAAATGAACAATTAAATCAACCTTAGTCTTTGAACGAACAGCTCCTGCACCAAATAAATTCATAACATCAATAATACCAATCCCACGAATTTCCAATAAATGTCTTAAAATTCTTGGTGCTTGACCGACTAAAGTTTGTTCATCTTGTTGATAAACTTCTACTCGATCATCAGCAATTAAACGATGTCCTCTTTTGACAAGTTCTAGAGCAGTTTCACTTTTACCAACTCCAGAATCTCCAGTCATTAATACTCCTAAACCATAAACATCAACTAAAACACCATGCATGGATTTTCTTTCTGCTAAATTACTTTCTAAGTAATTTGTCATATTACTTAAGACTCTAGAAGTTGTTAACTTTGAACCTAAAATTGGAATATGTTCATTTTTAGCAGCTCTAATTAATTCATCAGGAGGATCAAGTTGTGTTGAAATAACAAAAGCTGGCGTTTCAGGATGACACATTTCATTCATAACTTTATATAGTTCTTCACTTTTCATCCCCTTAGCGTAGGACGTTTCAGTGATCCCAAGTAATTGAATTCTCTTTGCTGGATAATAGTTAAAATAACCAGTCAGTTCTAAGCCTGGTCTTGAAATATCACTTGTTGTAATGGGTCTATCTAAATATTCTTTTCCATAAAAAATATCTAAATGTGTGTTTTCAACTAAGTCAGCAACGCTAACGTTATAAGTCATAATTCTACCTCCCATGTTATTATCATTTTACCATTTTAAGCAGTATCTTTTAATCTAAATGTTTATAAACAACAAAAAAAGAGTAGATGATTATAAACATCTACTCTTTTATTTTAATATTTATTTCTATCTGACTGATTATCAGAAATCACTATATTACAAATTGACATTATAATTGAAACTAAAATTGCCATGCCAAATGAATTAAAGTGAAAACTAGCACCAACAATATAAGAAGTCATTTCCAACATAAAAGCATTTAGTATTATGCTAAACAATCCTAATGTCAATATATTAATTGGTAATGAAAGAATAAATAACACTGGCTTAATCAACGTATTTAAAATTGCCAATACAAATGCGGCAATAATTGCAGTCGTAACGCTAGCAACATAAAAACTACCTTGAAAGAAACCAGCGATCGCCATAAATAACAAGGTATTAACTAGCAATCTACTCCAAAATCCCATAATAAGGACTCCTTATTTTTTATGATCAAACTCTTGAACATCTTTTAAATTTTTACGATTACTTTTATTATCTTTTTTCTCTTCACGGTTTGTATACTGCTGTGAACGATTAAACATATCTTCAAAAGAACTAGTAACTTTTTGGTCATTAGGAATTAAAACTACAATAATAACGTAGGCAAGTAGACCAAATAAAATATGTCCTGGATAAATTGTCAAAATTGCAAAAATAATTCTAACAATTCTAGAATCAATTCCTAAATATTCAGAAATTCCACCCAAAGCTCCAGTTAACATTCTATCTGTTTTTGATCTTGTTACTTTTTTCATTTATATACAACTCCTTTGAATTAAATATTTAACCATTTTTTACAGTTAAATACAACAATCTTATCTAATTATCTTTAAATAAAACAACCCCTAACTCATTAGGTGAATCGTTGTAAATTGCTGATTCTGTGATTTTAATACGATCATTACGATTGACTATTTTTAATCGACAGAAAGTTGGTGATGAAAGGATTGCCTCATAAAATTCACTATCATTATGAACCTTTTGATTATTAACTTCAATAATTAAATCGCCTATTTGAACATTCATTTTAGTGGCTGGTGTATTAGGCCTAACTCCAATAACTCTTAAACCATTTACAGCATCAGAAAACCACTTTTTAGAATTACGATCATAATTTTTAATCCAGACTATCGAGCCCAAATATATAAAAATTAAAATTGCTAATAAATATAATGTAACAATTGGCAAGAAATAACTGATAATTGTAAAAACAAATCCTAAGACACTTATTTTAATAACATTGTTACCTAGTTTAATAGAAAGTTCTCTAGGAACATTTTTAAATATGTTTATCTTAATACCTAATAATACTGGTAAGAAAAATAACGTAAAAGATTGATTATTGAAATTAAAAACTGGCCAAAAAGAAATCAGTTTGTGAATTTGATCTCCTGGAACTAAAACAAGTAATGGAATTACTGAAATTTCATTTAACACATATCCAGCAACCTTATTACCTCGTTTATTTCGAAAAACTTCTGGAGTATTATACTTACCAATAAAGAATCTAAAGAAAATTCCCGATAATAATATTATCAGACTAAGCAAAAACAAAATATTTCTATTATCAGTCATTGACATGTTAACAGGAAAATCCCATTGATTATCAAGTAAATTAAACAAATCGATCACTATCATGACAACAGTGGTCAATCCAGCCATAAAAATAGGATAGACTTTATTAGGAACTAAAAGGAGATTCAATAAAAGCAAAACTTCATATATAAAAATCCAGATATTAGGTATAAATGTTCCTATAAAAGCTGAAATAATTGAACCAATTGTTCCTAAAATAAAGAAACTAATTATAAAATGCTTAATTTCAAAGTTATTTTGATAAATAGATGTATTAAAATTATTACGTTCGCGAGAAATTCTTTTACGATAATTTAGATATGTCTTTATGACTCCAAGCCATAAAACTGGTTGAATCAAAATTGAAGATATTATTATTATATAACTCATTTACTTACTCCTAATTAGTTGGGATTCTTTTTACTTAATTTCCATTGTAGATATGAATTGATAAATGTATCTAATTTGCCATCCATGACATCTTGAACTTTAGCAGTTTCATATCCAGTACGATGGTCCTTGACCATTGAATATGGGTGAAAAACATAGGACCTAATTTGAGACCCCCAACCAATTTCTTTTTGTTCTCCTTCAATTTGTGCTTTTTGCTCAGCTTTTTTTTCTTCTTCTCGTTCATATAATTTAGATTTCAACATATTCATCGCAGTTTCACGATTTTGTATTTGTGAACGTTGAGCTTGACTAGCTACCACAATTCCTGTAGGTTCGTGAGTAATTCTAACAGCTGATGAAGTTTTATTAACATGTTGGCCACCAGCACCACTAGCACGAAAAACATCAATTCTTAAATCAGCTGGATTAATATCAATATTAACTGATTCATCTAATTCAGGCATCACATCAACTGAAGCAAAAGATGTATGACGACGACCAGCAGAATCAAAGGGTGAAATTCTGACTAGTCGATGCACACCCTTTTCAGATTTTAGATAACCATAAGCATTTTCACCAGAAATAAGTAAGGTTGCAGTGTCAATTCCAGCAACTTCGCCGACCTGATAGTTTAGCGTTTCTAGTTTGAATCCACTTTGTTCAGCCCATCGGGTATACATACGTAACAACATCATCCCCCAATCATGAGATTCAGTTCCACCAGCACCTGGATGAATTTCTAAAATTGCATTATTACTATCATATTTACCGTTCAACAACATCCCTAAGCGATATTTGGCTAAATGCTTTTTCGTAGCATCTAATGATTTTTCAAATTCTTCCACCATAGCAACATCATTATCTTCTTCTAGTAACTCTAAATTAACTTCTAAATCATCACTTTGTGAGGATAATGATTGAAAATTGTCGTATTTTTTCTTTAATTTATTATTATCATTAATAAATTGTTGTGCATGATTAGGATCATCCCAAAAATCTGGTTCAGTCATTTTGGCTTCATTAATCTCAATCGTCTCATATAAAGAATCTAAGTCAAAGTGACCTCCTAAAGCCATTGATAGCTTTTTTTATTTTAGCTAATTCATTTTTTGCATCAGTTATTTCCATTTAATTAATCTCCTTAATAAAAAAGCGGTAATGGAACTATTGAGTAGCCCATCTCCGCCTTTTTAAAACTATCTTTCAATGTTTTGTCTAATTTCAGCCTTCATAAATAATCTTGTTGCATCATAATTAATATCTGAAACCATTTCTTCAAACATTTGGTAACCTTCACGTTGATATTCAACTAATGGATTTAATTGACCATAACCTCTTAAACCAATTGATTGTCTCAATTGATCCATTTCGTCAATATGATCAGTCCAATGTGAATCAACAACTCTTAAGATAACAACCTTTTCGAATTCAAGCATTTGAGAAGGATCGTATAATTGATCTTGTTTTTCTTTATAAACTTGTTTAGCAAGATCCATCAAAGTATCTTTAATTTCATCAGCAGATTTATTTTCTAAATCACTTAAACTAATACGGTCAGGACTAACTAAAGCACTAATAGCAAAGTCTAGAATAGTATCTAAATCCCAATCTTTCTTATCACCTTGAGTATGCAAGTTAACAATTCGATCAACTGTACGCTTAATCATTGGCATAAGTACCCATTCAAGCGATTTGTCTTCTTCAATAACTTGATATCTTTCTCCATAAATAACATTACGTTGTTGTCTCATAACATCATCATATTGAAGAACTTGCTTTCTAGAATCGTAGTTATTACCTTCAACACGTTTTTGAGCTGATTCAACTTGTTTAGTAATCAATCTACTCTTGATAACAGCAGATTCTCCATCTACTTTCATGCTTTCCAAGAAATTCTTAATACGATCAGAACCGAAACGACGCATTAAATCATCTTCTAGTGATAAATAAAATTGTGAAAGGCCTGGATCTCCTTGACGACCAGAACGACCACGTAATTGATTATCAATACGTCTGGATTCATGACGTTCAGTTCCAATAACAGCTAGTCCACCTAATTCAACAACCCCAGGTCCAAGTTTAATATCCGTACCACGACCAGCCATGTTAGTAGCGATTGTAACAGCATTCTTTTGACCAGCATTGGAAATAATATCAGCTTCTTTAGCATGATTTTTAGCATTAAGAACGCTATGAGGGATTCCTTCTTGAGTTAATCGATTATCAAGATATTCTGAAGTTTCAACCGCAACAGTACCAATTAACATTGGTTGACCTTTACTGTGTAGATCCTTAATTTTCTTAATTACGGCATCAAATTTTGATTGTAGTGTTGGATATAACAAGTCTGGTTCATCAATTCTAGCAACTGGTTTGTTAGTTGGAATTGAAATAACGTCCATATTATAAATTTCTCTAAATTCATCTGCTTCAGTCTTAGCAGTACCAGTCATACCAGCCAGCTTGTGGTACATTCTAAATAAGTTTTGGTATGTGATGTTAGCCATTGTTTTACTTTCTTCTTGGATTTCAACACCTTCTTTAGCTTCAATAGCTTGATGTAATCCATCAGAGAAACGACGGCCTTCCATAATACGACCAGTAAATGAATCAACGATTAATACTTCGCCGTCAGAAACAACATAGTCCTTGTCTTTAAGCATAATATAGTTAGCACGTAAAGCTTCATCCAAATGGTGGGTTAAAGCTGTGTTATCAGTATCATACAAGTTCTTTAAGTTGAAGTATTTTTCAGCCTTTTCAATTCCTTGATCTTTCATTGCAACTGTCTTAGATTCTAAATCAATTTTGAAATCGTCTTTATCTTTTAGAGTCTTAGCAAATTGATCAGCTTGTTTATATAGTTGTGTTGAACCTTGAGCTTGTCCTGAAATAATCAATGGAGTTCTCGCTTCATCAATTAAAATGGAGTCAACTTCATCGACAATCGCAAAGTTTAATGGGCGTTGAACCATATCTTCTTTGTAAACAACCATATTATCACGTAAATAGTCAAATCCAATTTCACTATTAGTAGAATAAGTAATATCATCGTTGTATGCTTTACGCTTATCTTCAGCACTCATTTCAGTCAAGTTAACACCAACTGTTAAACCTAACCAATTATATAATTCACCCATTTGTTCAGCATCACGTTGAGATAGATATTCATTAACAGTAATAACATGAACACCTTTTCCAGAAATTGCATTTAAATAAACTGGCATAGTTGCAGTTAAGGTCTTACCTTCACCGGTCTTCATTTCAGAAATGCTACCTTCATGTAAAACAATTCCACCCATAATTTGAACGTGGAATGGGGTTAATCCTAGAACTCTAGTAGCACCTTCTCTAGCAACAGCAAATGCTTCAGGTAATAGATCATCTAAAGTTTCACCGTCTTGATAACGTTTTTTAAATTCAGGGGTTTTAGCTTTTAAATCATCATCACTTAATTGACGATATTCATCAGCATAACTATCAACTTTATCGGCTAATTTACTTAGTCGTTTAATATCATGCTTATCACTTTCAACCCATTTTTTCAAAATGTTAGGCATTGATAAATTCCCTTCTATAATTTTAAATTATAAATTTCATCCGATTTTTAACTAATATATACTTTACTATCTTAACATTTTATAGCAGTTTTTAAAAATAATTTAATAATTTATATTATCTAGCTAATGTTAATCCTTGAACACTTTTAGCACCATTTGAAATTAATAAGGAATAAGCTAAACGCATCGTTGTTCCAGTAGTATAAACATCATCTACTATAATTAGATCTTTATCAATGATTAAATTTTTCATATTATTTTTAATAACAAAAAATTGTTTAGTCTTAATGCGATCTATTCTACTTTGAGTAGAATGAGTAACCTTTTCATCATACTTAACTGATAATATATCAGAATATTCAATTCCATCTAAAAAGCCCTCAACTTGATTAAACCCTCGCCTTTTTAAAGTGCTTTTGCTCACCGGAATTGGAACTACTATCTTATCAGAATTCAATTCTTTTTTAAAATAATTTTGAAAAATCTTTCTTAAACGATAATCGCCATTAAATTTATATCTTTGCATATATTCCTTCATCGAATCATTATAATTAAAAAATGATTTATTAATTAAACTATTATCTAAAGCAAGCCACCTTAAACAATCCGAACATTTTTCATCTTCAAAATCTCCGGAACGACCACAAATAATACAACGATGATTAGAATTAATTAGCTCAAATTTATTAAAGCAACTTTTACATAATAAATCATTAGATAGCTTTTTAAAGCTAAGTAAAAATCCCAATGTTAACTCTTTATTTAATGGGGAATCACAAAAAAGACATTTTTTCATAGAAGTTTTCTTCCTAACTTATTCATATATTTTATTTGCTTAATAGCTTTTTTAATGACGTTGGTGTAATAATGGCTTAAAAATATAACATCCCCATAAGGACGTTCGTTCTTACGGCCAACTCGCCCCGCAATTTGTACCAAGGCTGAAGTGGAAAATAAATCATCTTCTGCACCTAAAACAATTACATCAATTCCAGGAAAAGTGACTCCACGTTCTAAAATAGTCGTAGTTATTAAAAATAAAACTTCGTTATTTCGCATTCTTTGAACTTTCGCTAACCTTTTTTCATCAGTTGAATGAACTGTATCCCACAAAGATGTATTAAAATATCGTTCTAATGCTTTAGAAATGGGCATCAAATCCTGAACTCGTGGTACAAATAATAAGAATCGTTGTTTTTGTTCAACTCTATTTTTAATTAAATTAATAAGTTTCTTAGGTAGTTTATCCTTTTTAAGTTTCATTCGCCAATCACCAATAAATTTATTTTTAATTTCAGGTAATAAATGGCGATGAAAACGTAATGGTAGATAACTTATGCTCAGTTGTTTATTATTAACTAATTTTAAGAGATTATCTGTTGGTGTCGCAGTTAAATAAAGTGTACTTGATTTTTCTTTGCATGCATTATTAGCTGCAAAATGTAAGCCTTCATCAGCTACGTACGGAAAAGAATCTACTTCATCAATGATTAATACATCAAAAGCGTTGTAAAATCTCAATAATTGATGAGTAGTGCAAACAGTAAGTTGACAGTAACGATATTCTTCTGTTTGTCTTCCATGTAAAAGAATCATATCAATATTATTAAAAGCGGCCTTGATTCTGGGAAAAAGTTCAATGCATACATCCACTCGTGGCGATGCAATACAAATTCGTTTTTTGTCATTAATTGCACTCTCAATTCCTGAAAATAACATTTCAGTTTTACCAGCACCTGTAACTGCCCATAAAAGATGTTTTTCATTATTATGAAAAACATCAATAATCTTTTTGGAACATTCAATCTGTAAATCAGTTAAATTACCATCCCATGTAAGAATATCTTCTATTTTTTCAAAATTATTTGGTTCAGATAAATAATACAACTTATGATCACTGCTCACTCGACCTAAGTTAATACAAAGTGGGCAATAGTATTGATTGTTAGGTAAGTAAGATGAATCTTTATCGCTAGTTTGTCCACATCGTTTACAATAGATATGGTTATTGTTAATCTTAATTGGTGTATACTGTTTAATTTTGGAATACTTTTTTATTGATTGATCAATATCATATTCATCAATTTGTCTTCCATATAAATCTTCTAAAGTTTTTATCATAACTAATCACCATATTTTAAATACGAAAAATATAAATAATGAGGTTTATCAAAAATGAAAAATGATTATTTAACAATAAAAAAAACTGGGTCAAATGAATTAGAAATTAAAAAATCACGTTTTATTTGTAATATTGCTAGAATTGATAGTGAAGAAGATGCTACAAAATTTATAAATGAAGTTAAAGCTGATAATAAAAAAGCTACACATAACTGTTATGCATATGTAATTGGGCAAGATGACCATGTGCAAAGAGCCAGTGATAACGGTGAACCATCTGGCACTGCAGGTGTTCCAATTTTAGACGCTATCAAAATGATTGGCATTCATAATACTGTGGCAGTTGTAACTAGATATTTCGGTGGCATCAAATTAGGTGCTGGCGGATTAATTCGTGCTTATAGTAATGCTACAACCAAAGCAATTGAAAAAGCCGGTGTTATTAAAAAAGTTCTCCAAACTGAAATTAAACTAAGTATCAATTATGCATTATTTGATCAACTGAATTACCATTTAAAGGAAAATAATGTAAATATTATTGATACTCAATATACTGATAAAGTAACAATTATTATATCAATTGATAATAATGAAGTTGATGAATTTAAACAAAAAGTTATTAACTTATTAAATGATAATGTAACCATGGTTAACGGTAACGAGAAATATTTTGAGATTGACTTTAATCCATATGAAGATATTAAAAAAGATTGATTCTTAACGAATCAATCTTTTTTAATGATTACTTTTACTAGTATTTTCTTTTACAATTTTTTTAATTAAATTTAAAAGTGGTTGACGCCCCTTACCGGCCAAATCAATTGATTCAACAAAAAGTTCTAAGCCAATTAATGTGGCAATTGTTAGTAAAATCGAACCCCAAACTGTTGAAATTGGATAAAGTAATGAAATAAACGAAAAAATTAAAGCAATACCATAAATTACTAAAACTGTTTGACGATGCGTTAAGCCAATTTGCATTAAGCGATGATGTAAATGTTTTTTATCGGCGTGTGAAATTGATTGTTTATTAAGCATTCTTCTTAGAATAGCATAAATAGTATCAGTAATTGGTACACCTAAAATAATTACCGGAATAATAACTGTAATAAAAGTAGCGTTCTTTAGCCCATTCAATGAAAATACAGCAATCATGAATCCAATAAACAAAGAACCTGTATCCCCTAGATAAATTCTAGCTGGAAAGAAATTGTATGGTAAGAAACCTAAACAAGATGCTACCAATGCAAAAATCATAATTGATACATATGTATTACCCACATTAAGGAAAAACATACCTGTAATTCCCATTGTTGTTAATGCA
This sequence comes from Apilactobacillus apisilvae, assembly GCF_023380225.1. Taxonomy (NCBI): domain Bacteria; kingdom Bacillati; phylum Bacillota; class Bacilli; order Lactobacillales; family Lactobacillaceae; genus Apilactobacillus; species Apilactobacillus apisilvae. Next base: position 40,586 of record NZ_CP093362.1, on the reverse strand, counting down.
ATTACAGCAACTCCAGTCGCTAAACCATCTAATCCATCAATTAAGTTAACAGCATTAGTGATTGCCAAAATCCAAATCCATGTTAATGGTAAGCTAAACCAACCTAAGCTAAAAGTCCCTATAAATGGTAAAGTTATCAGATTCATCTGAACATTGCCCAAAAAATATACGGCTAAAGCAGCAATACTAATCCCAAAAACTTTTTGCCGAGGTTTTAACACCCAAATATCATCTATAATTCCGGTTAAAACAATAATTGCTCCTCCGGCAAACATTCCATATAATTGATGCGTTGGCATTTGCTTCCTAAGTAAAAAATTAGTCGCAAATGTGTAGGAAATAAATATTGCCAACCCTCCCATAGTGGGCATTGGAATTTTATTCATTCTTCGTTTATTTGGGTCGTCGATTGCTCCCCATCTAAAAGATAATTTTCTAATAAATGGTGTTAAAACAGCTGAAATTATTAAAGTCGCAAACAAGCAAACGATTATTTCTAATTTTAACATTAATCGTTTTCCTTTCAATTTAAGATGTAATAACTAAATTATACAAATGTAATTAATTAAAAACAAGGTAGATGAAAATAAAAAAGGATTCCTATAAAGGAATCCTAGTTAATAAAGATATTTAATTACATCATGCCACCCATACCTGGTTGTGGCATTCCACTATTTCCACCATCATTTTCATCGGGCATATCAGCAACAACTGCTTCAGTTGTTAATAACAAAGCAGAAACAGATGCAGCGTTTTGCAAAGCAGATCTTGCTACCTTAGTAGGATCAACAACCCCGGCCTTAATCATATCTTCATACTCACCGGTCGCAGCATTGTATCCAACACCAGCATCTTTATTCTTTAAATGTTCAACGACAACTGAACCATCTACACCAGCATTGTGAGCAATTTGTCTTACAGGTGCTTCTAATGCACGTAAAACAATATTAACACCAGTTTGTTCATCACCATCAGTATCAATTGAACTAATATCTTTTAAGACATTAATAAAGGCAGTCCCACCACCAGGAACAAAGCCTTCTTCAACGGCAGCTCTAGTTGAATTTAAAGCATCTTCGATTCTGTATTTACGTTCTTTTAGTTCAGTTTCAGTAGCTGCACCAACGCGGATAACAGCAACTCCACCGGCTAATTTAGCTAAACGTTCTCTTAACTTATCACGATCAAAATCGGAAGTAGTAGTCTCCATTTGATTCTTAATTTCAGTAACCCGTTTAGCAATTTGTTCTTTATCACCAGAACCTTGGACAATAGTTGTATCGTCTTTAGTAACATTAACTTTGTTAGATTGACCTAATTGATCAATTTTAACATCTTTCAAATTAATCCCTAAATCATCAGTAACAAGGGTTGCACCGGTTAAAGTAGCAATATCTTGCAATTGTGATTTACGACGATCCCCAAATCCAGGTGCCTTTACTGCAACAACATTAAATGTTCCACGCATCTTATTTAGTACAAGTGTTGGTAAGGCTTCTCCACCAATATCATCAGCAATAATTAATAATGAACGACCTTGTTCAACTACTGATTGTAAAACTGGTAAAATTTCTTGAATATTATTGATCTTTTTATCAGTAACTAAAATGTATGGGTTGTCTAAATCGGCTTCCATTTTCTCATTGTCAGTTACCATGTATTGCGACATGTAACCACGATCAAATTGCATTCCTTCAACAACGTCCATTGTAGTATTAACACCACGAGAATCTTCAACAGTAATAACACCATCATTACCAACTTTTTCCATTGCATCAGCAATTAATTTACCAACTTCTGGATTAGCGGCAGAAATAGAAGCAATTTGTTCGATGTCATTCTTATTCTTCACTTCGTGTGACATCTTATGCAACTTTTCTACAGCAACTTGAGTAGCTTTTTCAATTCCACGACGAATACCAACAGGGTTAGCACCTGCAGTAACATTCTTCATCCCTTCATTTACGATTGCTTGTGTCAAAACAGTAGCAGTAGTAGTACCGTCACCAGCAATATCATCAGTTTTAGAAGCAACTTCAGAAACCAACTTAGCACCCATATTTTCAAAATGATTTTTCAAATCAATAGACTTAGCGATAGTAACCCCATCATTAGTGATATTAGGGTTACCTGCAGATTCCTCTAGTACAACGTTACGTCCCTTTGGCCCTAATGTTGTCTTTACAGTATTAGCTAGTTTATCAACACCCTTTAGCATTGAATGTCTAGCATCTTCAGAAAATTTAACTTCTTTAGCCATAATTATTATTCACCCCATAAAAAATATATTAACAAATCGCTTATTATTTTAATTATTCAATAACAGCAACAATGTCCTTATCATGTAAAATCAAATATGATTTACCATCATAATCAACAGAAGTACCAGCATATTTATCAAATAAAACTTTGTCGCCAATATTTACAGATGGTGATAAGGTTTTACCGTTTTCAAGAACACGTCCATCACCAACAGCAAGGACTTTTCCAGTTTGAGGCTTTTCTTTTGCATTATTTGCTAAAACAATCCCTCCAACTGTCTTTTCTTCTTCATTTTGTGTTTCAATAACAACACGGTCACCTAATGGTTTTAACATTGTTACTATCCCTCCATTTTTTATAACAAGAATTAGCACTTCATGATTTAAGTGCTAACGAACAAATACAATATATTATTTTTTTTGAATAAATGCAAGCTAAATGATTTAGTGAAAATAAAAAAATGACCCTCAAAAATAATTGAGGATCATTTTTTATTTTTAATTATCATAATGTTCAATAAAATAAATTAAGGTTTGTAATTCATTGGTTAAGTCTACATTCTGTACTCTTACGTTTGCAGGTGCAGACAAGCGTTTAGAAGTGAAATTCATAATACCTTTTGCACCACCACTAATTGCTTGATCACAAATTTGTTGGGCAACTCCTGTAGGAACAGTTAAAATAACCACATCTATTTGTTGCTCACTTAATTGTTTTTTCAGATACTTAACATCATAGACAGGGACACCACTCTGAACTGTATTAATCATATGTTCATGAATATCGAAAGCTGCAGAAATTCTAACGTTGCTATCTTTATGAAAGTTAAAGTTCAATAAAGCTTGTCCTAAATTACCTAAACCTACTAAGGCTACATTAGTTAAATGATCTTGATTTAGGATCTTTTTAAAGAACTCTAATAAGTTGTCAACATCATAACCATAGCCACGCTTACCAAGGGCACCAAAATAAGAAAGATCTCTTCTAATTGTTGCTGAATCAACTTGCACTGCATCAGCAAACATACTAGAAGAAATACGTTTTACTTTTGCATCATGTAATCCACTAAGATACCGATAATACATAGGCAATCTTTTAGCTGTTGCCCTAGGAATTTTCATGTCCAAATTTTTTCCCTCCCTGAATTAATACGCATAACGAATAATTATTTTACCATAAAAAGATAGTTTGTGAAATGATTTCCAAACTTTTAAAAAATACATTATTTAATAATAATGTTATTATATGCTAGAATTATTATTATCATTATCGTTATAAGAATATTTAGGAGGTGAAAATATTGATTCTTTTACAAGCTAATAAGTTAACAAAAAGATTTGGTGGTGAAGATCTTTTCACAAACGTCAATTTAAGTATTCCTGAAAATGGTAAAGTTGCTCTAGTGGGAAGAAATGGTGCCGGTAAATCTACGTTAGTTAAAATGATTATGGGAATTGATTCAATTGATGAGGGTAATGTAACGACTAAAAATGGTTTAACAATTGGTTATTTAGCTCAAAATACCGGTTTAAAATCAAACCGAACTATTATCGAAGAAATGGAATCAGTTTTTAAAGAAATTCGTGAATTAGAAAATAAAATTCATTCATACGAAAATAAGATGGCTAGTAATGAAGTAATTAATAACCCTAAAAAGTTTCAAAAAATTAGTAAAATATATGACCGATTGCAATCAGAATTTTTATCTAAAAATGGTTTTGGCTATGAAGCTGAAATCAGATCAGTACTTGCTGGATTTGGATTTAAGAAAGATTCCTATAATCATAAAATCAATGAATTATCAGGTGGTCAACAAACCCAGTTAGCAATGGCTAAATTACTTTTAGAAAAACGTGATTTATTAATTTTAGATGAACCTACTAATCATATTGATGTAAAAACAATCGCATGGTTAGAAGACTATATTAAAGGCTATCCTGGTGCTTTATTAATCATTTCACATGATCGTTATTTTATGGATAAAATCGTTGATAAAGTTTATGATTTAAATCATGGACATTTAGACGAATATAATGGTGATTACTCTAATTTTATTGAACAAAAACAAGCTAATTATCAAATTCAGTTAAAAAACTTTGAAAAACAACAAAAAGAAATTCACAAAATGGAAGATTTTGTGAATAAAAATATTGTAAGAGCATCAACAACTAAACGAGCTCAGGCGCGTCGAAAGCAATTAGAAAAAATGGACCGAATTGATTCACCTGAACACGATGAAAAAGCAGCAAAATTTAGTTTTTCACCGTATAAGCAAAGTGGAAACGTTGTTCTAAAAGTTAGTGATTTAAAAATTGGTTATGAACATGAAATTCTTAGTTCAGATATCAATTTGGATATTAAAAAGCACCAAGCGGTCGCTTTAATTGGTCCTAATGGTGTTGGAAAGTCTACCCTATTAAAAACAATTATTAAAAAATTACCTAAAATAGATGGTAAAGTTCAATTAGGAACTGGTGTCCAAATTGGCTATTATGATCAACATCAGGATACTTTGCATCGAAGAAAAAATGTTTTAGACGAAATTTGGGACGATTATCCTACAGAAACTGAACAACATATTAGATCTATTTTGGGAAGCTTCTTATTTTCTGGTAATGATGTGGACAAAACTGTTGGAAATCTTTCTGGTGGTGAAAAAGCCAGATTATTGCTAACTAAATTATCTATGAATCATGATAACTTTTTAATTTTAGATGAACCTACCAACCATCTTGATATCGACAGTCGTGAAGTTCTGGAAAACGCACTAAAAATTTTTGATGGGACTATTTTATTTGTTTCTCATGACCGTTATTTTATTAATAAAATTGCGACATCTATTGTCGAGTTAAGTGAAAGCGGTTCTAATGAATATCTAGGTAATTATGATTATTACGTAGAAAAAAAAGAAGAACAAGAAGCAATTAAAAAGAAAAAAGAAGAACAAGATGAAGCTTCATCCAACGATAAAAAACCTAAATCTGATAATCAAAAACAATTTATTTTTAATAAAAGTAAGCAAAAAGAAGAACGTAAAATAAAACGTTCTATTGAAAAATTAGAAAATGAATTAGAAACTTTAAATAAAAATAAAGAAAAAATTGAAAAAACAATGGTTGAACCGGAAGTTTTACAAGACATTGGGAAGTTACAAGATTTACAAAACCAATTAAATAGCATCAATAAACAAATTGATTCTTTAGAAGATGAATGGACTGAATATAGCCTGAAATTAGAGGAATAAAAAATGGATGTAATCATACAGATTACATCCATTTTTTTATTTTTCAATATCATTTAACAATTCAAAGTCTAAACTTGGATCAGCATTTAAATTAACTCCAGCAAAAATACCTTTTTTTGCAAAAACATAACCAGCAGCACCAATCATGGCAGCATTATCACCACATAATTTTAAAGGAACTTTAACTAAATGAGTTGATGAAACATCCTTTATTGCTTCATCTAAAGCATTTCTTAATCCATGATTAGCAGCAACTCCTCCTGCTAAAATTAATTGATTAACCGGATATTCTTCTAATGCTCGTCTAGTTTTATAAACTAAAACATCAACAACTGCTTGTTGAAAACTGGTTGCTAAATCATCTTTATTTAAGGCTTCATTAATTTGATCAGCATGGTGTGTTGTATTTAAGAATGCACTTTTCAATCCACTAAAACTAAAATCAAAGTTTTCATCTTTTTCCATTGCTCTAGGGAAATCAAAAGTATCATGACCTTTTGAAGCCATTTTATCAACAGTTGGGCCTGCAGGATAATTAATTCCTAAAACTCGCCCTACTTTATCGTAGGCTTCTCCAGCAGCATCATCCCTAGTCTCACCAATAATTTTAAATTTACCTTCTTCAGGCATTAAAACTAATTCAGTGTGACCCCCAGAAACAACTAATGCTAAAGCTGGATATTTAATTTCTTCAACATAACGAGCAGCTAAAATATGACCTGCAATATGGTTGACTGGAATTAATGGAATATTGTGTGCCCAAGCAATTGTTTTAGCTGCAGTAACTCCAATTAATAATGCTCCTACTAATCCAGGACCATAAGTAACTGCAATTGCATCAATGTCATCATAAGTAACTTTGGCTTCATTCATTGCATCTTCAACACAAATAGTTACTTCTTCAATATGATGACGGCTAGCAACTTCTGGAACTACTCCACCAAAACGTTTATGGCTTTTAATTTGAGTAGCAACTATATTTGATAATATTTTATGACCATCTTCAATAATAGCCACACTAGTTTCATCACAACTAGATTCAAAAGACATTACGATATGTGGTTCCAAAAAAATACCTTCATTTCTATTTAAATTCCAAAATTATTAGGAATGGTTTCATATAAATCTAAATCTAAAATCATATCTAATGCATCTTCATGATCACCATCATAATAATTCTTTTTGATCCCATTTTTCTTAAATCCTAAATCAGAATAAACCCTTTGTGCTCTAATATTGCTTATACGAACTTCTAAAGAAACTGATTTATAACTCAATTGACGTGCTTTCTCAATGATTTTTGTAATTAAGAAATACCCAATACCACGATCTTGAAAGTGAGGTAAAACCGCTACGTTAGAAATGTGACAATCTTTAGTCTTATCGATTAAAGAGCTACCAATGAATCCAACCAATTGATCACGATATCTTATCAATAAATAAAAACGATCATCCCGAGGTTGTAATTCTGTAGTAAAGGCCTCAGCATTCCATGGAGTTTCACCATTATAAACTGCCTTTTCAACATTAATAATTTCCGGAATATCAGTTACCCTCGCTTTAGCAACATAATATTTATGATCATTAAGTTCTACATTATGGTTTTTAATATTTAAGCATTCTTTTTTTAATGAGCCTTTAGTATTTAAAAATGTATTATGATACCAATTAATCAAATTTTTCAACATATGATGTTTCACTTGCCTCCGGATTATTTTTTTTCCAATCTGCTTCTGCTTTGGTCAATCTTAAGTAATTAGGAACAAATCCATGAATATTATTCACAGGCGATTGTTTTTGACCATAAATACCAAGTTTAGCTGCTTGAGGTAAATTAGAAAAACCATCTAAAGTCTTAAATCGATTGTTATATTGATCACTTAATTTATTATTAAAATTATCAAAATCACCTAATACATAAACATTAGAATTGACTTCTCCAACTAAATCTAACCATTTATCAAAATCAGTATGTTGGTCTTCAAGTATTGACTTAGGCAAACCATTTTCAATTTTATATAAACCGGTAAATATATTATTATTTCTAGCATCAAATATTGGCATAACTAAACTGCCTTCTTCTTGAACATTTAATGCTAAGGTCAATAAACTAGAAACTCCAACTAAGTCGATATTTAGAGTATAAGCTAAAGTCTTGGCAGTGGCAGTGGCAATTCTGATACCAGTATAAGAACCCGGGCCATTAGCAACAACCACTCTTTGCAAGTCGCTTGGTTTCATATCAACCTTTTTAAATAATTCATCAATGATAGGCAATAAATATTCCGCATGTTTTTGATGAACGGTTGTCGATTCTGTAGCTAAAACTTGATTATCATCTAAAATAGCAACCGTTAGTGGTCGATTAGATGTATCTAAAGCCAATACTTTCATTTACTCTTCTATCTCCTTAATTATTCATATTATTTTAAATTACAAATTAAATTATAACAAAAAGAATAGGCATCTCCACAGAAAAATGAAAATACCCTTAAAATTATTTATTCTTTTTCCAAATAATATCAGCAACTGTACAATGTTTATCATTACTCATAATTTCATGTTTAGTTAAAATATTACCATCATCTAACTTTTCCATATTATAGTAACTTTCAACATTGCTTCCATACTTAACTTCATTTTCATACCTTAAATCGAAATGAATTGGGGAATGGTTAGTCAAAAAATCAGCCGGCAACACATTAATCATCCAATCCATATAATGGGCATTGTTTACGTGCTTATTAGAATCTATATCTGTATAACGCACACTAAAGGTTCGACTATTTGCAGTATCCAAATCAACCTTTTGTGGTTTTAATAGTTTTGGAACTTTGTTAACTTTTTCAGCACCAAATGGCAGAACAATTTCATTTGGAATAGATGCAATTCTTCTAGTTTCGTAATTCATTACCGCCCAAAGTCCAGTCATATGAACCAATAAATTACCCTTTTGATCATGAATAGAAAATTCACGATATGCAAAATATTTATTATAAGATTTAGACTTAGTTGTAACAGTAATAACTTCATCAACTACAGGCATACGATTAATATCAACATTATATTGAATAACAATCCATGTAATCCCAAATTGTCTAACAAAGTCTGCACCAATTTTTAAATTATCGGTATGATCTTCAGAAACTAATATAATAACATCTAGCATCATTGCTAAAGTCATTCTTTTAGTAAAATCAGCCTCATAGTAATTAACACGGTGATTTTCACTATATTTTGTTGGTTCCATAACTAATCCTCACTTTTTAATTTCATGATAGATGTTATAAATATCTTGTTTCTTAACATCATGAATTTTAGCAACTTCTTTAATGGCAGCATTAGGTTTCATTCTTTGCTCAATAAAATGATTAACTTGTTCACTAATTGATAATCCTTTCAATTCATCATCTTGTGATTCATTAATATGATTATTTCCTTGTAAAATAATCACAAATTCACCACGGATTTGATTATCATTTGCCCAATTAATCAATTCTTCAATACTGCCACGAGTGAACTCTTCAAATTTTTTAGTTAATTCACGACAAAGAACCGCTTTACGATCTGATCCCATCACTTTTTGAATATTCTTTAATGTTTTAAATAATCGATGAGGAGCTTCATATAAAATTAGAGATTCTTCGTGTTGATTTAAATTCTCTAATTCACTTATCTGTTCACTATTCTTACGATTTAAGAATCCATAAAAATAGAATGGTTGTGGAGTTAATCCAGAAGCAATCAAAGCCGTAATACCAGCATTAGCACCTGGTAACGGAACAACGCTAATATCGTTATCAATACAAGCGACTGCTAATTCATGACCAGGATCACTAATCGATGGCATCCCAGCATCACTAACTTGTGCAATTGATAACCCCGCATTTAACTTTTCAACAAGTTCTGGAATCCTACGTTCTTTATTGTCTTCTCTAAAGCTAACTTTTTTGCTTTCAATTTCAAAATGATTCAATAATTGTTGAGTATGGCTAGGATTCTCGGCAGCAATAATATCAACTGATTTTAATATTTTAATTGCTCTGAATGTCATATCATCTAGATTACCGATAGGCGTTGGAACTAAATATAATCGTCCTTTATTATTTAATCCGGTGAAACTGTGTTGAATATTCAAGTTAATCCTCCATCACTAATTATCTATTTAGTATTTCATTACAAAAAATACAACTCTCATTATCTTCACGATGGGTTCCATAAAATTGATTACAAACATGAAAACCCTCATTGTATAACTTTTCCAAATTTTTACGTGATTTAGATAAACGCGGTTCTTTAATATCCTCATCATTTTTATCATCCATTTTTTGCTCTGATATAAATTCATGTAGATGTTGATTTTCTATTTTTAGTTCTGCATTTTCTTCTAACACTTCAGCTAAGCCTTCACGTAATTCAGAGAACTTAGTTAACATGAGTTGTGTTTGCGCTTCCATGTTTTTAAAGCCATCATACAATTCTCGTTTATCCAATTAAAATCCACTCCATTTATAAAATAACTATTGGTTTAAAAGATTCATAATTTTCAAGGTTATTGATTCTAATATATTTTGAAAACTGATATTAATTGATAATTGTTGATTACAGTTTAAAATAATTTCTAAAATGCAAATTAATGTTTGCGATTGAATATTATTAGCTAGCCGAATGATACTATTTTCATTTTTAGGAAAATTAAATTGATTTGATTTTAAATATTTACTATTTAACACATCTTCAAAGCAAGCAATCATCATATTAATTATGGGTTCTCTACGTTTATTGTCCAACACTAGTGGCATTAAATCAGCTTGAATTGTAACAAAAGCTTCAGCATCATTGTTAGCAATTGAATCAAACCACTTTGATATTACAGATTGAACTTTATCAAACCAATCATCAGTTTGCCAATCTCTAACAAAATTAATACTATTAGTTAAATTATTCATTAAATTAATTTGGCTATGTTTCACACCTAATTGTTTTAATTGTTCACTGAATTCTGCAGAATTTAAGTGATTAAATTCAATGACCTGGGTTCTAGAAATGATAGTAGGTAAAATAAGATTCAAATTAGTCGTTAATAAAAAAGAAAAGATATTATTACCTGGCTCTTCAATAAATTTTAATAAACTATTAGCGGCACCATTGGTCATAGTTTCGGCATCTTGAATAATAAATACTTTTTTATTACCTTCAAGTCCACTCTTAGAAAACTCATCCTTTAAATATCTAACTTGGTCAACTTTAATACTTTGAACATCAGGTTTAATAATCACAACATCAGGATGTTGTTGCTCTGAAATTCGACGACATTCGTCACAATTACCACATGGATACCCATTAGTAGTATTGGGACAAAAGATCCCCATCGTAATAAATAAAGCCATTGCTAATTTACCAACACCCGATTCACCACTAAATAAGTATGAATGTGATAATTCATATTTATCTATAATTTTTGTGAATCTATCAGCTAAATATTTTTGTTTATTAGTCGCTTCATCAATTACTTTATTTTCGTTCATTAATATCCCTCAAATTAGAAATGGTATAAGTTATCCATTGGCATTTCCATAACGATTGATCCACCAACTTCAATTTTAACTGGGTAAGATGCATCAGATACTCCACCATCCAAATTAACTGGAGGAGTCATATATTGTTCACGTTTTCTAGAAACTTTCTTAATTAGATCCAATACTTCTTGAACTCGTTCTTCTTTAATTCCTATCATGAAGGTAGTATTACCAGATCTTAAAAAACCACCGGTGGTAGATAGTTTGGTTTGTTGAATATTATTTTTAACAAATTGAGATTGAAGTTTTCCGGCATCTTTATTTTGAATAATTACAATTAATAATTTCATTCTAAAAGCACTCCCTAAATTATTATTTATTCCATAAATTTCTTAACATACTTGTTCATTATTGATACAACATCACTATAAACATCGTCAATAGACTGAGTTGCATCAACAACTTTAACTCTTTTAGGATTATTTTTTACAATTTCTTGGTAAGCATGATGAACGCGTTTATGGAAATCAATAGTTTCAACATCTAAACGATCAATATCATCAGACTTACGATTTTTAGCAATTCTTTGCAAACCTACTTCAACTGGAATATCAAAGTATATTGTTAAATCAGGCAAGAAACCTTCAGTTGCAAATTGATTCATTTCATAAACTAAACTTTCACCAATCATTCGACCGCCACCCTGATAAGCAATTGAACTATCTAAAAAGCGGTCACATATAACAAGCTTTTGTTTTTCTAATGCTGGTTTAACAGTTTGAACGATATTTTGTCTTCTAGATGCAGCATATAATAAAGCTTCGGTTCTAGAATCCATTTTAGTATTTTCACGATCTAAAATCACGTTTCTAATACTTTCGGCAATATTATTACCACCAGGTTCACGGCTGGTAACCAAACGATCACCTAATTTATTTTCTAAATTAGATAATAATCGATTTAAAACTGTAGTTTTTCCCGCTCCATCTGGTCCTTCAAATGTAACAAACTTACCTGACATATTAATTCACTCACTTTTTCCATTTATGTAATTAATTGTACTTTAATTTTACAATTTCAACAAATAAAAAAAGTGTTAAATTCATTTTGGAATTTAACACTTTTGAATATTAGTAATCAATAACTGATGATTGAATTCGATTGTTACTAACGTTACGTTCTCTAGCCTCACGATATAAAAATAAATATTTGGCTTTGGATAATTGCGTCTGTGCAACAATTTCTTCATCAACTTCAGAAATTGCAGATTCGGTTTCTTTGGCCTGATCCCACTGTGCTTTTGCACGATCAATTGAAGACAAAAGAAATTCATCATATTGTGAGCCTACATTTTTGATGTTTTTTCTAAAACCTAACATAATCTGACACCTCTATATTTCAGTTCGACCAGATACAGCCCTAGAGAGAGTCATTTCATCAGCATATTCAATATCACTACCTACTGATAGTCCATGTGCTAATCTAGTGACTTTAATCCCAGCTGGCTTAATCAATCTAGATAGATACATAGCTGTTGCTTCTCCTTCAGGAGTGGCATTGGTTGCAATAATTATTTCTTTAATATTTGAATTAGTTTGTAATCTTTTAATTAAAGATTTTATATTTAAATCCTCAGGCCCAGTTCCTTCAATTGGTGAAAGAACTCCACCTAAAACATGATACAAGCCGTGATAACTTTTCATGTTTTCCATAACCATAATATCTTTTGGCTGTTCAACAACTAAAACAATATTCTGATCACGTGTTTTATCTTTACATATAATACATGGATTTTCTTCTGTTAGATTCCCACAAATTGAACAATATCTTAGCTTATCCTTAGTTTCTTTTAAAGCTGATGAAAATTTAGCAACATCATCATTGTTCATATCTACTACAAAATAAGCTAATCTAATTGCTGTTTTATGACCGATTCCAGGAAGGCGCATAAAACTATCAATCAATTTAGCAACTGGTTCCGGATATTGCATAATTTACCTTCTTTATAAAATTACATTCCAGGAATTCCCTTAGTATATTTACCTAATGAATCTTGGGTTTCTTTATCGATTTGAGATAAAGCATCATTAACTGCACTAATAACTAAATCAGACATCATGTCTGGGTCATCTGGGTCAACAGCTTCTGGTTTAATTTGCATATCTTTCATCTTACGATCACCAGAAAAAACAACTTTAACCATATCTTCGGGTGCTTTCCCAGTAAATTCTTTACTGTTAATTTGTTCTTGTTCTGCACCCATATCTTTTTGCATTTGTTTAACTTGTTTCATCATTTTACCCATATTCATACCATTCATCATAATATCATCGCTCCTTAATCATTTTTTACATCAATAATATCAGCGCCAAACATATCTGTGGCCTTTTTAACAATTGCAGATTCATCATCTGAATTGTTCTCAACATTATTATCATGGTTTTCTGCATTTTTTTCAATAGAAGAATTCCCTAAATTTTCATCAACATGATCAGATTCATTTTGATTATTTTTCCGATTCATAAGGTAATCTTTTCTAATTGAAGGCCATTGATCACTAGGTACAAAAACCACTTTAGGTACATAACCTAAAATACGATCTAAACCATTTTCAAGTGAATCGCTTAATTCAGTATTAGAATTAGCCTTTTGAAATAAAAATGGATACTCAAAAGAGACAATTACTCCCTCACCACTGGCAGCAACAGGCTTAGAAACATGCATCATTGCCCTTTTAGTAACATCCAGGGATTGTAATAATTCATCCCAAATATTTTGCAAATTAGTCAAATTATCACGAGTGGCATTGTCTAACACTGGATATATTTTAGTTAAATTAACCTTATTTTCAGATGATTTACTTTTAACTTTATTGTTTTCTTTTTTAGAAACGTTCTGGTTATCCATCTGAATAGGGCTTTTATTTTCTTTAGAGGTCATTTCATTAATTTGTGCTTCTAGTGAAGTAACCTTATTATTTAACTCTAATATTTGTGATTTTAATTGATTTTTTTCATCATCATTAGTAGATTCATCGTTTGATGATTCCATATGATTATTAGATAATTTAACCGTTAAAACATCTAAATAAACATCAGGATGCATTGTATAACGCATTTGAGATTGAATATCATTTAACTGAGTTATCATCATATAAATAATTTTAGCATCAATTCCGTTTGCCAGATGCTTAAAATCATCATCGATAAGGCCTAGTTCAGCCTTTTCCACCATATCAGGAGATTGTTGATATAATAAAATATCTTGGCAATAGTTGATTAAGTCTTCAATAAAGCGGCCAGCATCTTTTCCTTCTTTTAAAATAGACTGAGCGTTTAATAAAGCAGATTTAACATCATGATTAACTACGCAATGAAGATATTTATTCATAAAAGATTTAGTGACACTACCGGTTACTTGCAATGCATTTTCATAGGTAACATTATCAGCCCCAAATGATAAGACTTGATCTAATATGCTTAATGCATCACGCATCCCACCTTCAGCAGATTTGGCAATCACCTTTAATGCTTTATCGTCATAGCTCATATCTTTTTGATCTAAAATAAATTCCATTCTTTGGAGAATATCTTGAGAAGTAATCCTTCTAAAATCAAAACGTTGTACTCGCGAAATAATCGTAGCAGGAATCTTTTGTGGTTCAGTTGTAGCTAAAATAAAAATAACATGTTCTGGTGGTTCTTCCAGAGTTTTTAACAAAGCATTAAACGCTCCTGTCGATAACATATGAACTTCATCAATAATATAAACTTTGTAGGTAGCTTCTGTGGGAGCATATTTTGCTTTATCACGAACCTCACGAATTTCTTCAACTCCATTATTAGAAGCAGCATCAATTTCAATGACATCATTTAGAGTCCCATTAGTAATACTTTTACAAATTTCACATTGATTGCATGGCTCACCATCTTTTTTATTTGGACAATTAATTGCTTTAGCCAAAATTTTTGCAGCGGAAGTTTTCCCAGTCCCACGAGGTCCTGCAAATAAATAAGCATGACTCAGTTGATTGGTGATAATTGCATTTTTTAAAGTAGTGGTAATGACATCTTGACCAATTACATCGTCAAATCTCTGTGGACGCCAAACACGATATAAAGCTTGATAGCTCATAGAAAACTCCCTTTCAATGATAATTATTAATTATATTATATATGCTATTTATTAATTATGCTATTGTCGTAGTAAATTATTATTATATAAAATTTAAGCAAAAAAAAGCTCCTAGCCATCAATTGACTAAGAGTTTAATTACATAAAAAACAAGAAGCACAAGCGTAGAATACTTAGTGCTGCTTCCTCTCGGATCTGACACGGTTCGTAAACACAACTTTGCTTCAAGGTCTTTCGACATAAATAATAATAACTTATTTACTATTATTTATCAAGCTCATTATGAATCTTTTTTAATATTTTTTTACGTTTTCTTGCACGTTTAAAAAATGTCTTCATTTCCAAACTAGCTCGTTCTGCTAAGATTCCCTTTTCACAATTAACATGATGATTAAATCTTTCATCATCAAAAATGTGGTATAAACTTTCGGCAACTCCGGCTTTATAATCTGGAGCCCCATAATATACATTTTTAATCCTTGAATTAATAATTGCACCAGCGCACATCAAGCAAGGTTCAATGGTTACATATAAATCACAATCTTCTAATCGCCAGCTATTTAAATAACGACAAGCCTCATCAATTGCAACAACCTCAGCATGATCTAATGCGTCATTACTGTGTTCTCTTAAATTATGTCCACGAGCAATAATTTTATTATCTTTAACAATTACAGCACCAATTGGTACTTCATCAATTAAACTAGCTTTTTGAGCTTCCCATAATGCAGATTCCATGTATTTAACTTCCATAAATTATCCTCTGAAAACACTTTCTAAAATATAATAACCTTTATCTTTACGAATAATTTCGCAGTTACCAAATAACGATTTCATTAATTTTTTAGCTGAAGGTGCTCCTTGCTTTTTTTGCAATACAACCGTAAGTGTTCCATTAGGTAACAAATGATTAATAGCTCCTGATATCATTCCATCAACGACTTTTTTACCTGCTCTAACTGGTGGATTAGTTAAAATTGCTGCAAATTTATCTTGAACATTTTCATAAATATTTGAATTATGAATTTTTACATTTTTAACATCATTTTGTTCAGAATTTTTCTTTGCTAAAGATAAAGCTAGGTTGTTAACATCAACCATTTCAAAATTACGATTAGGATATTTTTTAGCTAATGCAATGGCCATTGGCCCATAACCACATCCCAAATCTAAAATGTTTCCGGAAGGAATTTTATCAAAATTAATATTTTTTACTAAAACAGATGAACCATAATCAACAGTTCGTTTTGAAAAAACGCCATTATCAGTAGTGAAAGTTAAATCATTACCTAACAATTCATAATTCCAAGTATGAAGCTCATGGACAACATCTGGGTTAGGTGTATAATAGTATTCGTTCATTTTTTATATCACTCAATTCTAAAAAAATAATTATTAAATTTTTCAAAAATCTGTAAAGCACTATACTTAGTATGTTTAGCATTTTTCAATACTAAATATGGTGTTTTTATGTTTGATTTTTTTATTTTCTGGTGTAGAATTTATATATAAATTAATCCGAGAGACGGAAAAAAATCAAGCTTTTAATTAAGAAAGGATCATTATATCATGGAAAAAATTACTGTATATTCAAAAAATAACTGCATGCAATGTAAAATGACAAAGCGTTTCTTAGGCGAACATAATATTGAATTCACTGAAAGAAATATTAATGAAGAACCAGAATACATTGATTACCTTAAAGAAAAAGGTTTTATGTCACTACCAGTTGTAGAAGCTGAAGGCATGGAAGCTATTTCTGGTTTTAGACCAGATAAATTAAATCAATTAGCATAGTTGATAACTATTACATTATATTATAAAATTTAGTTTTTGGCGAAACCGCTAACGGTCTCGCCATCTTTTATCTAATAAACAAATTTAATTCAAAAATTATGAAAGAGTGGTTTTCAATGTCATTAAAGGACCTAAAAGATGTTACTTATTACGATTTAAATAATGAAATTAACATTCCTAAAGATGGGAAAATCCAATTAAATAAAGATAAAGACGCATTGGATGCTTTTATTGAAGAAAATGTTAAGCCCAATCTAAAACAATTTTCTTCATTAGAAGAACGTTTTAATTATTTAATTGATAATAAGTATATAGAAAAAGAATTTGTTAATAAATACAACTTTAAGTTTATTGAAAAATTATACGAATATTTAAATAACCAAAATTTTAAATTCAAATCTTTTATGGCTGCATATAAATTTTATGCCCAATATTCTTTAAAAACAGATGACGGTGAATATTATCTCGAACAATTCATTGATCGTGTTGCAATGAATGCTCTTTTATTTGCCAACGGTAACGAAGATTTAGCTTTAGACTTAGCAAATGAAATTGTTCATCAAAGATATCAACCAGCCACTCCTTCATTTTTAAATGCTGGTAGAAAACGTCGTGGAGAATTTGTTTCATGTTTCTTAATTCAGCCTACTGATAATATGAATACAATTGGCCGTACAATTAATTCTGCCCTTCAATTATCCAGAATTGGTGGTGGTGTTGGAATTAATTTATCTAACTTACGTGCTGCTGGTGACCCAATTAAACATATTGAGGGAGCTGCATCTGGTGTTGTTCCAGTTATGA
Source organism: Apilactobacillus apisilvae (assembly GCF_023380225.1). NCBI lineage: Bacteria > Bacillati > Bacillota > Bacilli > Lactobacillales > Lactobacillaceae > Apilactobacillus > Apilactobacillus apisilvae. The sequence continues at coordinate 22,826 of NZ_CP093362.1, read as the reverse complement.
AGTTGCTAGAAGATAGTTTTTCATACTCTAATCAGTTAGGCCAAAGGCAAGGTGCTGGCGCTGTTTATCTAAGTGTTTTCCATCCAGACATTATTTCATTCTTATCTGCGAAAAAAGAAAATGCTGATGAAAAAATTCGTGTAAAAACATTATCATTAGGAATTACTGTCCCTGATAAATTTTATGAATTAGCTAAAAATGATGAAGAAATGTATCTATTTAGCCCATATGATGTCGAACGTGTTTATGGAGAACCTTTCTCATATGTTGATATCACAAAAGAATATGACAATATGGTAAACAACGATGAAATTAAGAAAACTAAAATTGAAGCACGTGATTTAGAAACTGATATTAGTAAGTTACAACAAGAATCTGGTTATCCATACATTATTAACATTGATACTGCTAATCGTGAAAATCCAATTGACGGTAAAATTGTCATGAGTAATCTATGTTCTGAAATTATGCAAGTTCAACAACCATCAACAGTTGATAATAAACAAGATTATATTGACCAAGGTGCAGATGTTTCATGTAATTTAGGATCAACTAACATTGTTAATTTAATGGATAGTCCTAACTTTGGTAAATCAGTTGATTCAATGGTTAGAGCTTTAACTTTCGTTACTGATCACTCTGATATTGATGTCGTACCATCAATTCAACGAGGAAATGAATTATCACATAGTATTGGTCTAGGTGGAATGGGGCTTCATAGTTTCTTAGCAAAAAATCATATTGAATATGGATCAGACGAAGCAATCGAGTTCACAGGTGTTTACTTTATGCTTCTAAATTATTGGACTTTAGTAACTTCAAATAAGATTGCCAAAGAAAGAAATGAAACATTCTATAATTTTGATAAAAGTAAATATGCAGATGGTTCTTATTTTGATAAATATACTAGTGATAACTGGGGTCCAAAATCTGATAAAATTAAAGAAGTCTTCAAAGATATTTTTATTCCTAACGAAACAGACTGGGAAAAATTAAAAGAATCTGTTATGAAAGATGGACTTTACCACCAAAATAGATTAGCAGTTGCTCCTAATGGTTCTATTTCATATATTAATGATTCAACGGCTAGTCTTCACCCTATTATCAGTAAAATTGAAGAAAGATATGAATCTAAAACTGGTAAAATTTATTATCCTGCTCCATATTTATCAAATGATACCTTAAAATATTACAAATCAGCATACGATATTGATATGCGTAAGGTAATTGATACCTATGCAGCTGCCCAAAAACATGTAGATCAAAGTATGAGTCTAACCCTATTTATGCGTTCAACAATTCCAGAAGGCCTTTACGAATGGAAAGATGGCCGTACTGATAAGATGACGACTCGCGATTTAAATATTTTAAGAAATTATGCACATGCAATGGGAATTAAATCATTGTATTATGTAAGAACATACACTGACGACAATCAAGAAGTCGGTGTTAATGAATGTGAAAGTTGTTCAATTTAATATAGTAAGGAGTTAGTATAAATGGATAATTACAAAGCAATCAATTGGAACTCGATTAGTGATCAAATTGATAAAGCTACTTGGGAAAAGCTAACTGAACAATTTTGGCTAGATACCCGTGTCCCCTTATCAAACGATTTAGCCGATTGGCGAACTTTGGATGATAATCATAAATGGTTAGTGGGTCATGTATTTGGTGGTTTAACTTTATTAGATACTTTACAATCACAAGATGGTATGGCTGCATTAAGAAAAGATATTATTACTCCCCATGAAAATGCTGTGTTAAATAATATTCAATTTATGGAATCTGTCCATGCTAAAAGTTATTCTTCAATTTTTTCAACATTAAATACTCCCGAAGAAATTAATGAAATTTTTGACTGGAGTGATTCAGAAGAATTTTTACAAAATAAAGCTAAAAAAATTTATAACTTATACCATGATGATGGTAATCCTTTAAAGAAAAAAATATCTAGTGTTTTCTTAGAAACTTTCCTATTTTATTCTGGATTTTACACTCCACTATGGTATCTAGGTCATAACAAATTACCTAATGTCGCTGAAATTATTAAATTAATCCTTCGTGATGAATCAGTTCATGGTACTTATATTGGATACAAATTCCAAATTGGTTTTAACAAACTAGGTACAAATGAACAACAAGATTTAAAGGATTGGATGTATAATTTCTTATACGATTTATATGAAAATGAAGAAAAATACACTCATTTATTATATGATCAAGTTGGTTGGACTGATGATGTTTTGGCATTCATTCGTTATAACGCTAATAAGGCACTTATGAATTTAGGTCAAGATCCATTATTCCCAGATACTAGTGAAGATGTTGATCCAATCGTTATGAATGGTATTTCCACTTCTACAGCAAATCATGATTTTTTCTCACAAGTTGGTAATGGTTATCGTCTTGGTAAAGTCGAAGCAATGAAAGCTGACGATTATAAAATCTGGTATCCTAAGCATTAATAAAAATGGTCCTCGCTATTTTAAGCGAGGACCATTTTTGTTTATTTAAAATATTTTTTTATGATACTTTGATGTTTATTTTTATCAATGTGTTCATTAACTAACATCAATAATTGTAACATTGTAAATACTAATGAATTACCCCGACGATATGAAACATATTTAGGTGCCCATTCTTGAACATACTTTTCCTTGTATGAACGTAATCCTTGGAAACTATAAAAGGCAGTTCCATACTGATAAATTAAATTCGATATTTTTTCATCAATAAAACTATATCTAGATTCACCAACATTAGATAACGGAGCCATTCCCAAATTAAACGATTTATATCCTTGTTTTTTTACGTGATCAAATAAATTAATAAAAAGTCCATCCATAATTCCAGATGGTGCATTATTGCTTGATCTCATTAAATCAATAGATGTCATTTCATGATCACCAGTCGGCATAATATTAGCAAACGCAACAATCTTGTTATTTTTATCTTTCATAACCGCAATAGGAGCTTGACTTAAATAATAACGATCAAAATACCCCAATGAAAATCCCTTTTCTGGGTTTCCTTTTAGCCATTGATCAGAAACATATTTTAATTCACTAATAAATTCATTTGAGAATGGTGGCTGAATAATTTCAAATTTATATTCTTCACGATCAAATTTATTCATTAAAGCTCGTTCACCACGATGCTTTTTACCTGAAATGGAAAATTCACTTAATACAACATGTCCCTCTTCACCAGCTTTAGTAAAACTAAAACCTTTTTCATGAAGTAACATTGTAAGTTCCTCACCAATTTCATAAAAGACTAATGAATAACCTAAATTGTCGCTATCATTGATAAATTGATCAACTGCCGCACCCAACTTATTCATGTTACCGATTGGCTCACCCATTATAATAATTTTATTAGCACGGCGTTTATACATAAAGAATAACTGATCTTTATCATTTTCTTGATAGAAATAAATATCTTTATCTCTAACATAAGCTAAGTGACTTACTTCATTACCACCAAACGCAGTGATAACATTCGATACTCGATCAGAATCGAATGATTGGTCTATCCAACTAGCTTTAGTATATGAAAGATATCGATAGGTCAAAATTAAGATTAAACATGCTAATATCAATCCTAAAAATCCAGCAAACCAAACTTGGGGTGATGGGAAAAGATAAGAATTAGCTAAATGAAAAGGCATCTTTGTAAATTTAAAATTAGTCAGTAAGCCAATTAGAGCATAAACTATGAAAGTCATACCAAACAGTACGAAATCAATCAGAACATGTCCCCAAGAATAAGTGAATTTTTCGCGATATAACACACCATAGCTTAACCATAATGCAACAATCAATATCAACGATAATATCACCATATTGATAGGAAAATCTTCTTTCCAAAGAGTATTACCAATTGCGATAGTAAGTAAAAAAGTTGTTGGCCAAAAAGCTTTTTTAACTTTTGAACCAAAACCTCTAGCAAAACCAATTAATAAGAAAGAAACAATAATTGTTGTTAATTGATCCAAGAAATAAAATGTATATGGTTCTAAAGATAAATAAAATTTATTGACTAAAACTAAATTAGGAATAACTGCAACTAATAACATCATAATTCCAGAAAAATACATAAAAATTGTAATAAATACATGTGCTAATCTTTGAAAAATGACTTTGGGAATATCATCTAAAAAGTTATTTAATCTTTGTAACAAATCAATAACAAAAAAGACAATCCCTAAAGCAACTGGAAAAATATAATAAAACGCCCGATATAATAATAACCAGACAGCTGCACTACTAGGAGAAACACCTAAAAATAATAGTCCGGCCATCATTGTACTATCAAAACTACCAAGACCACCGGGAATTAATGAAGCTACTCCCACAACATTAGCAACAATAAACACTGGAAAAACTGCAAATAAATTGATTGGTTGATGCATAAATAAACCTATAATAATAAAGAATGCCGAACAACCTAACCACTCCAATAGCGAGCCAATAATTAATTTCATTTCAACTTTTATATTTAAATCTTTAAAATAATCCAAATTAGTTTTTCTGGTAATTAATAGTAAAAGTGGAAAATATAATCCACCTAAAATTAATACTATCCACCACCACCAGTCAAAGCTATTGGTACCAAATCCAAATAAAAACATCATTATTAAAGCAATCCAACAATAAGATGATAGACCAGCTAAAAGGAAAATAACAATTTTAGATATAGCATACAAAATTTGCTTTTTAGTAGCATTTTTACTATAAAAATTAGCTCTTAAGCTAGCTCCCAAAACTCCACCAAATCCGGCAATATTGGTTAATGTATTAGTAATCCAACCAGTTTTAGCAACATATGATTTTTTAAATTTACCAGGTAAAAAACCAACTATTGTGAAATCATATATTAGCATTGGTAAAACTGACACAAATCCCAATACCATCATTATGAATAATGACATTGGGGTTTGTGTTGAAAAGCTTTTTGCCATTTTAGCTCCACTGATTTCAGCTGTTTCATGAATACCAACATCAATGACAACGAATAAAACAAATATAACAAATAGTATTTTAACTATTGTCATGTGCTCATTAATCCAATTAGCACATTTTCGAAATAAAGTTTTCAAAAATACTTCCCCCATAATAATATTATTAATATTATTATCTCAATTTATAATTAACTTAACAAGTTATAAATAAAAAAGACGTACAACATATTGTTGTACGTCTCTCATATAAACGTTATTACTTAAGAGTAACGCTTGCGCCAACTTCTTCAAGTTTTGCCTTGATATCATTAGCTTCGTCTTCTTTAGCGCCTTCTTTAATTACTGAAGGAGCACCATCAACTAGGTCTTTTGAGTCTTTTAGACCCTTACCAGTAATTTCACGAACTACCTTGATAGCCTTAACCTTTTGGTTACCTGGTTCAGTTAGTTCAACGTCAAATGAATCTTTAGCAGCGCCACCATCAGCAGCACCTGCAGCTGGTGCAGCAGCAGCAGCTGTAACATCGAATTCTTCTTCAATTGCCTTAACTAAGTCGTTTAGGTCAGTGATTGAAGCTTCTTTAATTTGTTCAATAATATTGTCTTTATCAAAAGCCATTTTATTTTCCTCCAATTTGGATATTTATAATTAATTTTTTAAAACTAAGCTGCGTCACCATCGTCTTTTTCAGCAACTGCTTTAACAGCAATAGCAAATTTACGAACAGGTGCTTGCAAGATGTTTGCAAGAGTTGAAATAGATTCTTCTCGACTTGGTAATGAAGCAAATGCTTCAATTTCATCAAGACTAGCAACCTTATTTTCAAGGATACCACCCTTAAGTTCAACAGCATCAGTGTTATCAGCAAAATTCTTTAGAATTTTAGCTGGTGCAATAGGATCTTCATCAGAGAAAGCTACGGCTGTAGGTCCCTTGAATAAATCACCTAATTCTTCGTATCCGGCTTCTTTAGAAGCACGAACAGCGATATTATTTTTAATAACATTGAAAGCAACGTTTGCATCACGTAATTGTTTACGTAAATCAGTAACTTCAGCAACGTTTAAACCACGATAGTTAATAATGATAGCAGAAGTAGCATTGTTAAACTTTTCAGTAACAGCTTCTACTCGTTTAGCTTTAGCATCAATAACTTGTTTCTTTGGCATTATTTCACCTCCCAAACTTTTTTGGGATTTAATAAAAAATCCCCATGCCTACCTAGACATAGAGAAACCTTTTAGAGTCCTCGTCAGGATATTAAGGTAACAACACCACCCGAGTCTTAGGTAGAATTCATATTTAATTAGCAATATTAATTTACCACATAATTATAATATGGTCAATAGAGATTTTAAAATTCCAAACTAATTACTCAAATTTAGAATGAGTCAATATCAACTTTGACACCAGGGCCAAATGTAGTTGAAATTGATAAGTTAGTAATATATGATCCCTTAACAGAAGCTGGACGATTCTTAACAATTAAGTCTTCAATTGTTTTGAAGTTTCCAACTAATTTGTCAGCATCAAATGATGATTTACCAATGATAACTGCAACATTACCGTCACGGTCAGTACGGTAAGTAACCTTACCTGATTTAGAATCAGAAACGGCTTTCTTAACGTCCATAGTAACAGTACCAGTCTTAGGATTTGGCATTAGACCTTTTGGTCCAAGTACACGGCCTAAACGACCAACTTGAGCCATCATATCTGGTGTTGCAATAGCAACATCAAAGTCTAACCAACCATTTTGGATTTTTTCAGCTAAGTCAGCTTCACCAACAACATCTGCGCCAGCTTCTTCAGCTTCTTTAGCCTTATCACCCTTAGCAAATACAACAACTTTTTGGTCTTTACCTGTACCGTTTGGTAAGACAACAGCACCACGTAATTGTTGATCTGCTTGTTTTGTATCAACATCTAAATTAAATACAACTTCAACAGTTGCGTCAAATTTAGCAAAATCAATTTTTTTAACAAGTTCAACAGCTTCTTCAACAGAGTAAGATTTGTTATTATCTACTTGTTTTAAAGCATCTTGATACTTTTTACCTCTTTTATTTTGAGCCATCTGTGTTTTCCTCCTTGCAATTGTGGTTGTAACGGATAAACCTCCCACATAACATCTGAATTAGTCAAATGTTATGGTACTTACATGTTGAATATAAGATTAACCTTCAACAGTGAATCCCATACTACGAGCAGTACCTTCGATCATACGCATTGCGGCTTCAACATCAGCTGCGTTTAGATCTTTCATCTTAGTTTCGGCAATTTCCTTAACTTGATCACTAGTTACACTAGCAACTTTGTTAGTATTTGGTTCACCAGAACCATGTTCAACACCGGCAGCCTTCTTCAATAGAATTGAAGCAGGTGGTGTCTTAGTGATGAAATCAAATGAGCGATCTTCATATACAGAGATTTCAACTGGAATTAACATGCCTGCTTGATCAGCAGTACGTGCATTGAATTCCTTAGTGAATCCCATAATATTGATTCCAGCTTGACCCAATGCAGGTCCAACTGGAGGAGCAGGTGTTGCTTTACCCGCAGGAATTTGTAATTTAACTACGTTAGCTACTTTTTTAGCCACGAGACATACCTCCTTAAGTCCGTGTGTGGTAAAAATTGGAGATTAGATTTCTCCTCCCACAACAAGTATGCATAAACATACAAAATATAATATAGCATGTTTATATAATTTAAACAACCCTATTTATCTAATTGGTTTTACTTGATTAAAGTCTAATTCTGCTGTGGTTGCTCTACCAAACATGTCAATATCAACTTTTAACTTACCTTTTTCAGAGTCTTTTTCAACTATTTTACCTGTAAGATCAGCGAATGCACCATCCACAATAGTAATTGTATCTCCAATTTCAGCATCTAATTCTTGATGTTCTTTTGTAACACCTAATTGACTTAGAATATATTCTACTTCATCAGGAAGCAATGGTGTTGGTTTACTACCCTGACCATGTGAACCAATAAATCCAGTAACACCTGGTGTATTTCTAACAATATACCAAGCTTTATCTGTCATAACCATTTCAACTAAAACATATCCAGGGAAAGTTTTATCCATTTTAACTTTATCAACACCATCTTTTACTTCGTGTTCTTCAGTTTCAGGAACAACTACTTGGAAAATATAGTCTTCCATTCCCATTGATTCCTTACGAGAATCTAAATTAGTCTTTACTTTATTTTCGTATCCAGAATAAGTATGAATTACATACCATTGTTTTTGTGCTGATTCCATTGAATTTAAACTCCTTTTGATTTACAAAATAAAAAAACCTCGCCTAAACGAAGTTCCGCATAAATATATAATATCATTTATTGAAATTAAGTTAAATAAATAATTAAATAAATGATAATCCTGATTGAATAGCCCAGTCAATAATTGCAAAGAAAATAGCAAAAACAACTGACATACCAACAACCGTAGAAGTATCTACTCTTGTTTGATGTCTATTAGGCCAAACAACTAATTTCATTTCTGTTCCAACACTCTTAAAAAAATTAATTAACTTCATTACTTCTTTGCCCCCGCTTTAAAACGTTTCTTTATGAATTGTAGATTTATTACAATTTTTACAGTATTTTTTAATTTCTAACCGTTTACTATGTGTGTCTTGAACCTTAGTAATATAGTTCCTTTTTCCACATATATCACATGATAAAGCTACTTTTCTTTGTGACATGGCTTTGCCCCCTAAATAGCTAAACAAATAATATCATTTTAAAATTTGGTAGTCAATTTCGTCACTGTTTGGTAAAATGTTTTCCTCTTGTAAAATTATTTTTAATTTATGCTTAATTCTAGAACAACAATTTCGATATTTATTATCATCTAAATTGTTAATCTGTTTAAATTTCACAAGTTTATAATCATCTTCTTCAAGATAAGAACCCGATATCTTAACCAATATTTCTCTTTCAAACTTAGAACAACGATGGTAAAGCTTTTTTTGAACAATATCGAACTTTAAAGCAAATTCTGGATTGATATTTTGATAATCTTCAGCATAGTTATTATAGTAGTCTTCATTAGCATTAAAAGAAACTTTCTTTTGAAGTGGTAACCTTTTTTTTGCTTTACTTTTTCTTAATATATCAAATAGATGATTTTTTAAGCTTTGTTTATATAAATTGCCGAATGAGGTTCCTTTTTTAATATTAAATCTTTCAACTATTTTTAGCATAACTATTCTTGATTCTTGATACCAATCATCAATTTCAATATCGTTAAAATAATATTGACGCCAAATTTTATTAACAATGGGTTTATATTTTATAAACAAATCATTAAAAGACTTATCGTCACCATTTTTAAATTTTTTTATCAAATCTAAATCAATTACATAATTCTCCATAAATTCTCCTTACGAAAATAGTATGGAAATAAATTTACTTAATTTAAAATATTATAACAAGCGAACAAGCGTTCAAATAAAATATATACCAAAATATCAATATTAATATTTTAATATTAATTTGATAAATCATCCCTAAGCTTTTCCAATTGAGATAACTGATCACCAGACCAAGGGTTATGTCTTAACTGTGTTTTGTTAGTATAATTATTAACTTGATTGTTAATTTCTTGTTTTGATCTTTCAACATCTCGCAACAATTCTCTAGCAGATGTTCTCAATGCTCCTGCTGAAAACACTGTCCATTGTTCAGCCTGATCACTTGTCACTACTACCACTTGAACAAAGCGAGATTGCTTTCTTCTAGCATAAGCTTCAATATAACTGTCAGCCGTTTCATCCTTATTAGTCCAAACAATATTTAAATTATGCTTAGTGTCTTTTTTAGAAAGTCCTGGTACATACATTGCATCAAAAATAATTGTAATATCTAAATCACGATATTTTTTATATTCAGCAATAATTGATATAAGTTCATCTCTTGCATCTGCCAAACGATTTGCTAACTTTAATTGATTTAATTTTGGCCAATTTCCAATGATGTTATAGCCATCAATTAAGAGTAATTGTTTCTTCATTTAAAGAATAGTTTCCTATAATGGGTTCCTAGAATTGTAGCCTTGATACATTAATAATCCGGCTGCAACACTGGCATTTAAGCTTTGTAAATTACCTATCATTGGAATAGTTAGCATTTCATCAACATTTTTCTTTAACAAAGGAGAAATCCCTTTACCTTCATTACCAATAACAACTGCCACTGAACCTTTTGCATCCCAGCGACGGTAATCATTCCCCTTAATATCAGTACCAAAAACCCAAACACCACGATCTTTTAATTCTTTAATAGTGTTAACTAAGTTAGTTACTCGAGCTACGGGTACTCGCTCAATTGCACCAGCTGAAGTTTTCGCAACTGTAGAAGTTAAACCAACTGCACGATGTTTAGGAATGATTACTCCTGAAACACCTGATGCGTCAGCAGTTCTAATGATTGATCCTAAATTATGAGGATCTTCAATGTTATCTAAGATCAAGAAAAAAGGTGCTTCTTGTTTATTTTCAGCATTTTCGAAGAGTTCATCAATTGTTGCATAATCATATGGTGAAATTGATAAAACGACTCCTTGATGATTTTGATGATCAGATAGCAAATCCAATTTTTGCTTAGGAACCATTGAAATAACTAAATGCTTTTGTTTTGCTAATTTAATAATTTCTTCAACACTTTTTTCATCTTTATGAATACCAGTTTGCAAAAACACTTTATTAATTTCCTGTTTTCCTCTTAATGCAGATACTACTGGATGACGGCCAATAATAAATTCACTTTGATTGTTTTCACTATTATTTTTCATATCTAAGTCTCCCTGCATCTACCTGTTCAATACACCATTTTGATAACTCTTGTAAACGATCTTCTTTTCCGCTTAAAGATAAATAGCCTATCATCGCTTCAAAACCAGTCGAGTAACGATAGGTTAAAACACTAGTATTTTTAGCGTGAGTATAACTTTTACAGTTACGACCTCTTTTAAAAACAGCTTCTTCTTCTTTATCTAATAAATCATTTTCATTCATTAAATCTATCAATGCTGCTTGAGCTTTGGCAGAAACATACTTTCTGGCTATTTTTTGTAAACGATTAGGCTTAGTAATGCCTAATGCTAAAAGATGCTTTCTGATATAAACTTCATAAACTGAATCACCTAAATAGGCTAAAGCAATTCCATTTAATTGTTTGTAATTAGGTACTTGTTCTTTCATTAATTATTCCCTTCTAAATCTAGTTCCTTGAACTGTATCTTCTAATACAATTCCTTTAGATTTTAAAGAAGCTCTAATCTCATCACTTCTAGAAAAGTTTTTATCAACTCTTGCTTGATTTCTTTCTTCAATTAATTGTTTTATAGTTTCATCATTCATATCATCATGAACTTCAAAATTAACGCCAAAAATGGATGCCATTTTAGAAAGTTTCTTTAAAATAAGTTTAACTGTTTGTTCAAAAACTGATGGTCTTTCAGCATAGACATTACCTAATTTAGCTAATTCATAAACACAATCTATCCCATTTTGAGCATTAAAATCATCATCCATGGCATCCTGAAAATCAGCTTGAATTTGTCTAATTTCTTGATCAACCTTAGGATCGTTAAATGAATCTGCATCTTTCAAACGATAATTAAGATTATTATAAGCATTCTTAAGTTTTTTAAGGTTGTTAGCTGCAGCATCTAAATTGGCTTGATTGTATTGAATTGGTCTTCTGTACTGTGTCGTGGACATTAGGAAACGAATTACCTGTGGATCCACTTTTTTGATAATATCATGTACAGTAACAAAATTTCCAAGTGATTTACTCATCTTTTCATTTTCATCACCAACAGTTACAAAACCATTGTGCATCCAATAGTTAACAAACTTTTTCCCCGTTTTAGCTTCACTTTGTGCTCGTTCATTTTCATGATGAGGAAATTCTAAATCTTCACCGCCACCATGAATATCAATTGTATCACCAAGGTATTTAGTAGCCATAACTGAACATTCAATATGCCAACCAGGTCTTCCCTTACCCCAAGGTGATTCCCAAGAAATTTCGTTATCTTTTGCGTTTTTCCATAAAGCAAAATCAACTGGATCTTCTTTTTTTGCTAGTTCTTCAGAACTAACATGTTGGCTGGCACCTGATTCTAGGTCATCAATACTTTGATGAGCTAATTTTCCATAACCATCAAATTTACGAGCTCGATAGTAAACATCACCATCAGCTTCATAAGCATATCCTTTATCGATAAGTTGATTAATAAAATCAATAATACCATTAATGTTGTCAGTAGCTCTAGGATTATTAGTAGCAGGCTCTACATTTAAAGCAGCAGTATCTTCTTTATAAGCTTTAATGTATTTATTGGCTAAATCCATTACTGACATATTTTGACTATTAGCTGCCTTAATTAACTTATCATCGACATCAGTAAAATTAGAAATATAGTTCACATGATATCCACAATATTCAAAATATCTGCGAATTGTATCAAATGTAACAACACTTCTAGCATTACCAATATGAATATAGTTATAAACTGTCGGACCACACACGTACATGTTAACCACTCTTGGTTTAATTGGTTCAAATCTTTCTTTTTGTTGCGTTAGTGTATTATAGATCCTTAACAATTTTGGCACCCCTATTCATTATTTATATACTTTTAGTTTATTCTATCATAATTACGGCTTATTTTTCAGTTTCATTTACTAAACTAAAAAAGTCTTGTTAGATAAAGAATCTAACAAGACCAATTTAATATTCAATAAAATATTATTATTGATTAATTTGATTTAAAGTTTCATCAATATGTTTTAAGGTCTTTTCTCGACCAATTAATTCAATTGACTCTGGTAATTCAGGTCCGTGCATTTCATGAGTAACCGCAATTCTTATTGGCATCCATAATTGACGTCCCTTAATTTTAGTATCTTTTTGAATTGACTTAATAGTCTTTAAAATTTCCATTTTATCAAAAATTTCAACATTTTTAATTCTTGAATAAAATTCCTTCAAGACTACTGGAGCTGTTTCATTACTAATTTCTTCTAAAGCATCCCCAGAAATTTTTTCAGGTTCATTAAAGAATACTTCAGCCATTGAATTAATTTGACCCATATAACTCATTTGTTGTTTGTAAGTAACAATCAATTTTCGAGCCCATTCAACTGTCTTAGAATCTGGATTCTTTTCAATATTGCCCTTGGCAATCAATTGACGTAAAGCAAGATCCATTACAATATCTTCATCAGTTGACTTAACATATTGGTTATTAATCCATTCAAGCTTCTTGTTATCAAAGTTAGCTGGTGATTTACTTAGACGAGTTTCATCATACATCTTAATAAATTGTTGTTTATTAAAGATTTCATCTTCACCCTTTGGAGACCAACCTAATAGTGTAATGAAATTAAACATTGCATCAGGAAGATATCCTAAATCACGATATTGTTCAATAAATTGAATAATTGATTCATCACGTTTACTTAGTTTTTTACCAGTACCTGCACTAGTAATTAAACTCATATGACCAAATTTAGGTGCATCCCAACCAAATGCCTCATACATCATTAATTGCTTAGGAGTATTGGCAACGTGATCATCACCTCTAAACACATGTGAAATTTTCATCATGTGGTCATCAATAATAACCGCCAAATTATAAGTAGGCATTCCATCACGTTTTACAATAACGAAATCTCCACCAATAGTATCTGATTTAAATTCAACATGGCCTTTAACCATATCTTCCCAATCATAAGTACGATTTTTAGGAACTCTAAAACGAATAACTGGTTTTAAGCCTTTCGCTTCGGAATCAGCCATTGATTTTTCAATTTCTTCATTAGTCATGCCTTCATATTCATATTCATAGTGAGGCATAACACCACGTGCTCGTTGTTCTTCACGATCAGCAGTTAATTGTTCTTCAGTTCTATATGAATAATATGCTTTATCTTCATCTAATAATTGTTGGATTAATGGATCATAAATCGAACGACGTTCTGATTGACGATATGGTCCAAAATCACCAGGCTTGTCTGGACCTTCATCCCAATCTAATCCTAACCATTTTAAGTTATCTAACTGACTTTTTTCACCATCAGCCACGTTACGTTTAGTATCGGTATCTTCGATACGAATAATAAATTTACCCTTATTATGTCTAGCAAAAAGGTAGTTAAAAATTGCTGTTCTAGCATTACCAATGTGTAAATGTCCAGTAGGACTTGGTGCATATCTAACACGAATTTTTTTATTAGCCAATGATATTTCTCCTCTTTTTGTAAGATTACATCAATTTAATTTTACAATTATTGTTAGCAAAAATAAAGTACTCGTTAAATTCTTATAAAAGCTTTAGTTATTAACAATCTTAGCAAAAATCATTTTTCCTGCATCAGTTTGAATGGCACTGGTTACTTCAACTGTTAAACGTTTATTGAGAGAATTTTTACCTTCTTCAACAACTACCATTGTTCCATCATCCAAATAAGCGACACCTTGATTTCTTTCAGTTCCCTTTTTCAGAATCATAACATCTAAATGCTCTCCCGGAATATAACTAGGCTTTAATGAATTAGCCAATTCATTAATATTTAAAACCTTAACTTTTTGAAATTTAATTACTTTGTTTAGGTTATAATCGTTAGTTACAATTTCACCGTCAACACTTTTAGCAAGTTGAATTAACTTACTATCAACTTCTGGAATATCTTCATAGTCTTTAGAAGTCATTTCAATTGGCATGATATTTTCAGTTTGTAGTTTATTTAAAATATCTAGTCCACGGCGGCCACGCACTCTTTTAGCACTATCACTAGAGTCCGCAATATATTGAAGCTCATATAATACAAACTTAGGTACTAATAGAGTTCCTTCTAAGAACCCAGTTTTGATAACTTCATAAATTCGACCATCAATTAAAATATTAGTATCTAATATTTTATAACTCTTATTGTCAGTTTTATTACTAGTAAATGTATTAGTAGCCTTTTTAATACTAAAATGAAATAGTTTATTCCAATCATTTAATCTCGTTGTTCCTAAAACAAATCCTAAATAACCAAAAACAATCATCAATAATGCCGGGATTAGTGTATTAGTAATGAAATATTGGGTTCTGAATAATACAATCGAAATTAAAATAGCTAAAACCAAACCAATAATCATCCCAATAGTTCCCATTAAAATATAAAATGGATTTTTACTAGATAGATATTGTTCCATTTTAGTTAATCGATTAACAATTCTTTTACCAAATATCAAAGATAATAAGAAAAAGATAATTGCTCCTAAAATAGAATTAGTAAATCCATTGTTTAAAAGTTCCAAGGAACTAATAGACATTACTTCCCATAACAATGGTAAGTAAATAATTCCCAAAGCACAGCCAATAATAATAAATATTAATTGTATGACTGTGTATCTATCAAAAATTTTCAAAAATTTCACTCCCTTTTATTATCTAAGTGCTATTTTTATAGCTTCAGTTAGTGTTGAAACACCAATAACTTCAATTCCATTTGGAACCGTCCAACCTTTTAAATTATGTTTAGGTACCAAGACACGTTTAAACCCTAATTTTTTAGCCTCAGTTACTCGTTGCTCAATTCGAGTAACTCTTCTGATTTCACCAGTTAAACCAATTTCACCGATATAACACTCACTTGGATTAGTGCCAATGTTACGGTAACTAGAAGCAATCCCGATTGCAACGGCTAAATCAATTGCTGGTTCATTTAATTTAACTCCACCAGCAGCCTTTAAAAATGCATCCTGATTTTGCAACATCAGACCAGATCTTTTCTCTAACACAGCCATTAAAACTGCGACTCGATTACGATCAATTCCAGTTGAAGTTCTTTGTGCATTTCCAAATACTGATGGTGTAATAAGCGCTTGAATTTCTACTAAAATAGGCCTAGTTCCTTCGATAGAAACTACAATTGCTGATCCGGTAGCATCCTTTAAGCGTTCTTCTAAAAACACTTCTGATGGATTAGCAACTTCCTGCAATCCAGATTCTTGCATATCAAAAATTCCCAATTCATCGGTAGATCCAAAACGATTTTTCACTGCTCTAAGAATTCGATATGAATGGTGCATATCACCTTCAAAATATAAAACAGTGTCAACCATGTGTTCAAGAGTCTTAGGTCCAGCAATTGCACCACCCTTGGTTACATGTCCAACAACAAAAATCGTAATTCCATTAGTTTTAGCAATTGACATTAAATTAGCTGTAATTGCACGAACTTGTGAAACTGAACCTATACTAGAATCAACTTCTGGTTCAGAGATGGTTTGCACTGAATCAACAACTACCGCATCTGGCTTTAATTCATCAATCGCATTTCTAATTGCACCCATATCAGTTTCTGGGTAAAGATATAAGTTGGAACCATCAACGCCTAATCTTTCTGCTCTAATCTTAATTTGACTGGCACTTTCTTCTCCAGATACATATAAAATTGTCTGTTCTTTTTTACCTAGTTGCCCAGAAATTTGTAAAAGTAAAGTAGATTTTCCAATTCCAGGATCACCACCAATTAATATTAATGATCCTGGAACCACTCCACCACCTAAAACACGATTAAATTCGTCTGAATCGGTTTTAAAACGATGATCTTTTTCGTAAGCAACTTTACTAATTAATTCTGGTTTTGCTTGCTTACCATTAAAATCCATTCGACGATTAGATTTTAAACTAACATTTTCTTTTTGAGCAGTTTGTTCTTCAAAAGTGTTCCAATGACCACAATTAGGACAATGGCCTAAATATTTAGGCGATATATAACCACATTCTTTACAAACAAACTGAATTTTTACTTTAGCCAATATAATTATTCCTTGTCTTTTAAATTATTTACCAGAAGAACCAAATCCACCAGTTCTAGTCTTACCATTATTTTCTTCATTATCAACTGTTAAAAATGGCATAAAAATACCTTGTCCAATTCTTTCACCTTTTTTAATTTCACGGTCAGTTATACCAAAATTCATTAATTGAACAAATATTTCGCCCTCATTATTATTATTGTTATAGTAGTCTGAATCAATTACACCAATTCCATTTGGTAAAATCATTCCTCTTTTCAAAGGTCCACTTGAACGATTGGCAATAATTAGCACTTCATTAGGTTGCATATGAACCTTAATCCCTGTAGGAACTAAATACGGTTTTAATATATCCTTAGCTTTTTGAACATTCTTATCAGAAACTGATTTTTCATGTTTAATTGCCCATAAAACTTTCAAAAAGCCTAATTTCCAAATTGAAGGCAATTTAAAATCACATGCACTTTCAATATCATATCCAGCAGCCTGTTTAGTTGCACGATATGGCAGATTAATATTTTCATTTTTATATTTTGATACAATTTGGAATCCACGTTTCATACATACACATCCTATATATTTATATTATAATTACACTACATATTTTATAGCAAATATTAAGTATAATAAACATAATATTTTATTTGACAAACATAACTTTAGAATAGAAAATTATATTTAGTTCGTAGTTTAACAAAAAAATATTAAATTAAACTTAAATCGACATCTAAATAAAATAATTATATTATTTCATAGCATTGAATCATTTACCGAATATTTTAGAGGGGCAAAAGATTATGGATAAAGAACTAATGAAAAAAGTAGCGGGACAAGAGGCAGTTAAATACATTGAAGATGGCATGACAGTTGGTTTAGGAACTGGTTCAACCGTTAAATACCTATTGGATGCTTTGGGTAAACGAGTTGCCAAAGAAGGCCTTAGAATTATTGGGGTCCCAACCTCTAATCGTTCTGCTAAAAGGGCTCGTGATTTAGGAATTGATGTAAAAAGTATCGATGACGTTGATCACATTGATTTAACTATTGATGGTGCAGATCAAATTGATGAAAATTTTCAAGGTATTAAGGGTGGTGGGGTTGCTCACCTAAGAGAAAAAATCGTTGCAATTAATTCTAAAAAAAACATTTGGGTTGTTGATGAAACTAAGATGGCTAAAAATTTAGGATCATTCCCATTACCTCTTGAAGTTACACCATATGGCAGCACTCACTTATTTAAAAGATTAGACAAAATGGGATATCATCCCCAATTTAGAAAAAATGCTAAAGGTGGTCATGTGCTTACCCACGCTGATAATTACATTATTGATTTAAAAATGCATTATATTGAACATCCTCATGAATTGGAGCAAATTCTTAATAATTTAACCGGAATTGTTGAACATGGATTGTTTTTGGACATGGTTAATATGGTTATTGTTGGTGATGAAAATGGTTCTAAAACTTATCACGCAAGATAACATTTAAATAAAAAGGAATGGTTATTAAATAATAATCATTCCTTTTTATTTAATTACGTTTATAAAAGTTGAAAAAAGTACTATAATGTTAAATTAAACGAGGAGGAATTATCATGGGAAAAAGTATTAGTTTAGAAAATGTTCAAAAATTTCAAAATGATTTAAATAATCGTAAAGAAGCAAAAATATTGGAACGTGCAGTTAGTCATGAAGGTGTCAATAAAACTTCATCAAACTATAGCTCTGTAAGTAACATGGAACCTGTCTTTTCATTAGAATTAGATACTGGTGAAGTTGCTAATCAAAAGCATAGTGGTCGTTGCTGGATCTTTGCCGCATTAAATACTATGAGACATAATTTAGCTAAAAACTTTAATCTAAATGGTGATTTTGAATTATCACAAATTTACACTACTTTTTGGGATAAATTTGAAAAATCAAATTGGTTCTTGGAAAACATTATTAAAACTGCTGACCAACCATTAACTTCAAGAAGAGTTTCATGGTTACTAGAAACTCCTCAACAAGATGGTGGTCAATGGGATATGTTATGTGCCGTTATCCAAAAATATGGAGTAGTGCCTCAATCAGCTATGCCTGAAACATATAACAGTAATGATACTACCGACTTAAACTCAGTATTAAATCTAAAATTAAGAAAAGATGCTGTTGAATTACGTAAATTAGTTAAAGATGGCTCTGATGTTGAAAGTGCTAAAGAAGACATGTTAAATGATATTTACCGTATTTTGGCATACACATTGGGTGAACCTACTACTAATTTTAATTTTGAATATCGTGACCATGATAAAAACTATCACATCGACAAAGACTTAACTCCAAACAAGTTCTTTGACAAATATGTAAACTTAAACTTAGAAGACTATGTTTCAATTATTAATTCACCAACAGATGATAAACCTTACAATAAAACATACACTGTTGATATGTTAGGTAACGTTGTTGGTGGTCGTCAAGTTAAGCATTTAAACTTGGATATGGAAAACTTTGAAAAATTAGCAATTAAGCAATTAGAAAATGGTGAAAGTGTTTGGTTTGGTAGTGATGTTGTTCAAAGTTCTGATCGTAAGATGGGGATTATGGATGACGGACTATACTCAAAGGATGAATTACTAGATACTGACTTATCACTTTCAAAAGCTGAACAATTAGATTACAAAGAAAGTGCTATGGATCATGCCATGGTACTAACTGGTGTTGATATTGTTGATGGACAACCTACTAAATGGAAGGTTGAAAACTCTTGGGGTAACAAAGTTGGTACTAAAGGTTACTTTGTAATGAGTGAATCATGGTTTAGAAGATTTGCTTATCAAGTCGTTATTAACAAAAAATACTTATCAGATGAATTAAAAGATGCTCAATCTCAAGACCCAGTTGTATTAGATCCATGGGATCCAATGGGAACTTTAGCATTCAACGAAAAATAATGATCAAGAAAAAGCACTCTCAATTTTTGAGAGTGCTTTTTATATTGTCTATTTAATAATTTTACTAATTACATTTAAATTATCATCAAGTTTATAAATAATTGGTTCACCATTAGGTATTTCTACTTTATCAATATCTTGATCAGATATATTATCTAAATATTTAACTAATGCCCTTAAAGTAGAACCATGCGCAACTAGTAATTGATTATGCCCATCTAAAAGTTTAGGTGCAATTTGATCTATCCAGTAGTTTAAAATTCTTATATAAGCCATTTTTAAACTTTCTCCACGTGGTTCTTTAATCCCTATTCTTGAATATCTTAAATCATCATCTGGATAATCTAGTAATGGAGGAATTGAATCAAAACTTCGACGCCATAATTTAAATTGCTTTTCACCATATTTTTTCTTAATGTTTATCTTTTTTTGGCCTCTAAGTGCACCATAGTGACGTTCATTTAAGTGCCATGTTTTATGCTCGTTAATATATTCTTGGTTAATTTCTTTTAGGACAATATGAGCAGTATCAATTGCTCGCATTAAAACTGATGTATGAACATCGGTAAAATTAATGTCCAGATTTTTAATAAATTTACCAGCTTTATGCGCTTGTTCAATACCTTTATTAGTTAGTGGTACATCATTCCAACCTGTAAAAATATTATCACGGTTAGCTTGACTTTCACCATGGCGCATTAATACTAGATATGCCATATTATCATCTCTTTTCACCTATTATTTTAAGTCAGAATTTTTCTGTTCTAACCGACTACCAGTAAATGTTATTACAGAACCAACCAAAATTACAACAATTCCAATCCAGGTATTTAAACTAATTTTTTCATTAATTAATAACATAGCTAAAATTGGTGCTAATCCCGGTTTAATAAAAAATACTAGTGAAGCAATTGAAACACCAGCACGATCCATCGCCAAAAAGTAAAAGGCAAATCCACCACCAGTTACAAATACACAAATAAATAATAAAATCCAAAAATAATTAAAATTAACGTTTTGTAGTACTGGTGTATTAGCAAATGACTTCAACCACGAAACTGAATTCATGAATTTAGCAATAAGTGGAACATGCGTTAGCATAATTAAAACAAATAATTCTAACGAGCCCATTAAAAAAGTATAACAAGTTAAAGATAATCCTTTATAACCACTAACCATCGATCCAAAACGAGAAACAATACTGTATAATCCAAAAGTCAATGCTGATCCTAGTGCTAAAATTAATCCTAATGGATTTGTTAGATTAGCAGGATTAACAATGATTAACAGACCAATAATGGAAATCATTAAAGATATCATTCCTAAACGACTAATCTTTTCCCTTAAAATAATAAATGCAAATAAAATTGCAAAAACTGGATTACAACTAAATAATACTGCAACAGTAGCCGCTTGATCATAAACAATTGCCAATTGATATAAAGTCATACTTACTACAACACACAGAAAACCAGTTAAAGAAAAAACACCTAAACTTTTCCATCGATTAGAAGTAATATTTTTATTTTCTTTTAATACAATTGGAAGTAAAACTAATCCACCGATAAAAAATCGAATTAAATTTAATTGAATAGGACTAAACGCCCCACCCACACTCTTTAATGCAATTTCCATTGAACTAAACATAAAGGTAGATATTAAGACGTACAAAAAAGTCTTTTTCAAACTATATCTCGCTCCTTAAATTTACAAAATATGTAAAAATTGATAAACTACATACTTAATAAAGCTTATCAATTTAACGATAAAATTATATCACAATCTTCAAGTAGCATAAAAAAGATAAAAAATATTAGCAAAATTGATTATTTTTTATCTAAATGCGTTTATAATGTAAAATATTAGTACATTAAAATCTTGATTTTAAATAAAGGAGTCAGAATTAGTTCTATGCAAAATAATAATAAAGATAAAGCATACTCTAGATCTAGAAGCAACCAACCTCATTTTAAGAAAAAGAAACATCGCGGTGCTTGGATTACTTTCTTTATCTTCTTGGTTTTATTAATTGCTGGTTTAATTGGCGCTTATAATGTTTATACCAATATGCAATCAGCAGCTAATAAAGCTTATGAACCTGGTTTAAAAAAGAAGGAAAGAAATGTTGCTAACGTTATTGCACAAAACAAACCTATATCAATCTTATTACTTGGTACCGATACCGGTGCTTTAGGTCGTAACGATACAGGTCGAACCGATACTATGATTTTAGCAACTGTTAACCCTAAAAAAGAAACAATTCATTTAACCAGTATCCCTCGTGATACTAAAGTTACCGTTCCTGGTGATTCACAACCTTTTGAAAAAATTAATGCTGCTTATTCAATTGGTGGTGCAGACAGTGCGTCTCAAACTGTTCAAAATCTACTTAACGTACCAATTGATTTCTTCGCAATCGTTAACATGGGTGGACTAGAAAAAATGGTTGATGCTGTTGGTGGTGTAACTGTTAAGCCACCATTAACATTCCACTATGGAAATGCTAATGTTGTCAAAGATAAAGAAATAACTTTAAATGGTGCTGCTGCGCTTGATTATTCAAGAATGCGTCATCAAGATCCAGCTGGTGATTATGGCCGTCAAGTTAGACAAAGACAAGTTCTACAAAAATTAGTACTAAAAGGTATGAATATTTCTTCGTTACCAAGATACAAAGAAATTTTAAATTCAATTGACGGTAAGTTAAAAACTGATATGAAATTTGATGATATGGTTGCTTTGCGTGAGCATTATGGAGATGCAACTCATCATGTACATTCAGAAACCTTGCAAGGTGAAACTACCATGATTAATGGAATTGATTACGAAGTTCCAACACAACAAGAACTGCTAACTGTATCTAATAATATTAGAAAAGACTTAGGACTAAACACTCTAAGCACTTTAAATAATACGCAAGATACTACTAGTGATAATAGTTCAACTAATGGAACTAGTTCAAATACAACTGGACAAGCAACAACTTATTAAACAAAAAAGCTGACTATGATTTTGATAATCATAGTCAGCTTTTTTGTTATTATGCGGCCAAGAAGACTCGAACTTCCACCGGGATAATTCCCGACAAG